>JANQQF010000038.1 GCA_028285035.1 Phycisphaerae bacterium | reverse complement strand
GCTCTTGATCTTCTTCAAACACTTCTTCAACAAAGTAGTCGAAGGTACCGCTATCAGTTCCAGGAATGAAGCGCTGGATTGGCTCGGCTGGCCAATCTGAATTGACATCTGCCCAAGTTTCGGCTGTTGAGAAGATTGCAGCCAACTCTTCCAAAGTCGCGTTGTCCAAGAAGTCATTCTCTTGGCTAATCGCTACCGCCAAGGCGTCTGTTCCCACGCGGAACTCAATCGGCGTTCGACCAATCGCCGCACAGCTTTCGATTTCACTGTCTTTGATCGGGCGTGACGCGTTAGAGATGTCGCTCTCACCTTCAACACAGAACCGCTCGAAACCACCACCAGAACCAATGCTGTCAATGGTAATGTTATCAGCGTAGCCTTCTTCCTGGAAACGCTCAGCCATTCGTTCAGCTAACGGGAAGACCGTTGAGCTACCCGCTGAAATGATGTCACCTGTTACGCTCAACGGATCAACCGCTGGCAACATGACACCAGCGCTGTGAGACGCATCGTCCATCATTTCTTCAGCCATTTCCTCAGCTTCTTCCATAGCTTCCTCAGCCATTTCTTCAGCTTCTTCTGCTACTTCTTCCATAGCTTCTTCGGCTTCTTCGACAACTTCTTCAGCCGTTT
Organism: Phycisphaerae bacterium; assembly: GCA_028285035.1. Next base: position 348,255 of record JANQQF010000038.1, on the reverse strand, counting down.
CCTGTACCTCTTCGACAACTTCCTCGGCTGCTTGCTCGACGGGCGCTTCAGTTGAACCACAAGCGACGAGAACAAAGAACAGACCAAGCAGTAAAGCTACCACGAATAATTTTCGCATTTGAAAAAAACCTCTTTCTACTCCAACTAATAATGTTGATTTGAATATTCTGTTGGTTTACTATTGCTATATTTCCACCTAAACAAACCTGTACGAGCAATACAGATTTATTTTACGCATTCATTGTAAAATATAGGTGGATAAATTTGGCAATGTTGTAAGCTAGATCTGCAACAAACACAGACCACAGACAACTATAAGAATTGAGTTTTAATTCGCGGTTAAGTGATTGTAAAGAGAGTGTTAAAACTTGAAAAAATATTTTTAACAGAAATATGAGGCAATTCAATCAACTTACCTGTAGAACTAAGATTCGTGACATAGATCACAATTAGCACTTTGAGGATAAAGTGTTAAAATCCAGTTTCTCATATATCAGCATAATGATAAAAACCTCAACGAGGACCCTATGACCAAAAAGATATCTGTTAAAAAAGTTAGAAAAAAGCTGATTAATCATGCTCAGGATACGATCTTTAAAAACATTCACGGCAACCGATTGATCTACAACACCTGCTGGGAAGACCCGCGAATTGATCGCGAACTGCTTGAATTAGACTCAACCAGTCAAATGGTAATGATTACCAGTGCTGGCTGTAATGCCTTGGACTATCTATTAGACTCCCCGGCAAAGATTCACACTATTGATGTAAACCCTCGCCAAAATGCGCTCCTTCATCTAAAGCTGTCGCTTTTTAGGCACGGCAGCTATGAAGACATCTACTCAATGTTTGGTAAGGGCTATCACTATGCTAGTCGAGATTTGTATCAAGAGGGTTTACGAGCCTCCTTGCCCAATTACGCCCAGGATTTCTGGGACAAAAAAATTCGATATTTTGAGCATAAAAAACCTAAAAGATCGTTCTACTATTACAGCACCTCTGGCGATGTCGCGTGGCTCTTGAATCAATTCTTGAAAACAAACAAAAAAATTCGGAGCCAGTTGTACAAGTTGCTTGAAGCTCAAAACCTAGATGAACAGCGGGAAATCTATGCCAAAATTGAACCAAAGCTGTGGAATAAGTTAATTCGCTGGGTCATCAAGCACCCAATGATGATGGCGATGGTTGGCGTACCTCGCCCACAAATGCAGCTTATCAATGATCAATATCCTGGCGGTCTGGTGCAATATGTGCGTGATAGTTTGAAACATCTTTCAACTGAAGTGGCGATTCATGATAACTATTTTTGGCGAGTCTATTTGACTGGGTCATATACAAAAACCTGTAGCCCTAACTATCTGAAGGCAGAAAATTTCGAGCTTCTTCGTCAAAATTCGACCAAAATTCATACCTACAACACAACTTTTACCGAATTTCTCAAATGTCATCCTGGCCCCTATTCACATTACATTCTGCTTGATCATCAGGATTGGTTGGCTTGGCATGCCCCAGAAGTCTTAGCTGAAGAGTGGAATTATATTTTGATGAACAGTCAACCAGGCACAAAAATCTTGCTGCGTTCTGCCGCATTGGAGCTTGATTTCTTACCGCCCGAAGCTGAGGAACGCTTAAAATTCTTCCCAGAAAAAACTGTGCCGCTCCATCAACAAGATCGGGTCGGGACATATGGCAGCTTACATTTTGCGGAGGTGATTTCATGAGTAAATCTGAAGCACTCAATGATTCACATAATCAAACGGAATTAATGGAGCAGTATTATCGGTTTCATGCGAAGATCTACAACGCCACTCGTTGGAGTTTTTTATTTGGCCGAAAAGCAGTTATCAAGTTAATTCCACAACTGCCCTCGGTCAATCGCATTTTGGAGATAGGCTGTGGCACAGGAACAAACCTAATCTATTTACGTGACCATTTTCCCGATGCCGAGATATATGGGCTTGATATTTCAGCGACAATGATTGAAACTGCTAAAAAAAGTGTAGCACAACGGCTGCCAGCCTCGGCCAAACCCGTTAATTTTATCCTACAGATGTATGATGCCCCCATCACCAACAACCAGTCTTATGATTTAATTCTCTTTTCCTACTCTTTAACAATGATGAATCCGGGCTGGCAACAAGCCATTGATGCTGCGTTCAGTGATTTGGCATCTGGCGGATTAATTGCCGCTGCCGATTTTCACAACTCCCCATTACCCTTTTTCAAACGTTGGATGGGGGTAAACCACGTGCGGATGGATGGTCATTTGCTGCCAGAACTAGCCAGACAATTTGAGGCAAAAGAGCATCACGTCAACGGTGCTTATGGCGGTGTGTGGCAATATTTTATGTTTGTTGGGCAGAAGGCGTAGGTTCAAAAATTAGAGATAAACAAAAAGAGATTGGGGTCATATAGCAACCCAATCTCTTTTTGTTCCCCCAAATGTTACAAATTCTCGTAGAATAATCTATGCAGACCCAAAGCTCGGCTATTGATAGCCTAAATTGCAAAACCCTAAAATCAAAACAAGAGTCATCCCAAATAATAGGGAAGGCGAAATAGACAAAAAAAGACCTGCTTAGTTAAACTAGGTTTTGTGGAACCGAAATAATCGAGTCTATGCCTTTCTCCTCTCGCTCCTTCAGGTTTCCCTCGATCACCTTCGTACTTTACTCCTACGTCGTTGGTGTCATAGAACTATAAAGCGGTACCGAGAGGTCTCGATACCGCTTTATCGCTTACATTCTACTTCAGCTCCCCTTTGGCTTGATTTTCCTTCAACCCTCTCTTACTTAAATTCGCGATGTATCATGGTTATTTGAGTCCTTTACTTTATCTCTTCCATCACTTCTGGTGTTTGAAGCACCAAAGATGTTGTCACATTTGTCGTCGGTAAGGTAAATCGGAACGTCGTTCCCTCACCCAATTGGCTTTCCACCCAAATCTCGCCAGAATTTCGTCTGATCATATCATGACAAATCAACAATCCAAGCCCCGTTCCTTGTTCATTGGCCGTACCAAGCGTTGACATATTTTCACCAATGTCAAATAATTTGGCCATCTGCTCTTCACGCATCCCAATCCCTGTATCCGCCACAGAGACTTCAACAAACTCTTCTGAATAATTTGCTATAAACGTCTGTTTAGCCGAGATGGTTATTTGCCCGTCCACATCTGTAAACTTAATCGCATTAGAAATCAGATTACGCAAAACTGTGTTAATCATCCGTTCATCAGCATAAGCTATTGTCCCAGGCGTTATCTCGCTATTAAGGGCAATTCTTTTAGCAGTCGCATTAGCCTCAAGCAGCTCAATATTTTGGGCTGCAACCTGACTCAAATCAACCAAGATGGGGCTATAGATCATATGCCCGCGCTGCATCCGAGACCATTGCAGCAGATTTTCTAGTAAACTATAAACATTACGGGCGCTTCGATGGATATTCTGGCTCATCCGTTGTAGCTCATCTGGGCTAGCATCTTCGGCAATCTCGGCCAAAAATTCAGTGTATCCCAGCAACGGTTGGAAAGGCTTCTTTAAATCGTGGGCAACAATGGCAAAGAATTTGTCCTTGCTTGCGTTTAATGCCCGTAAGTCCGTCAATTGCAAATGGGTTCTGATACGAGCGAGCAACTCAACCCCAGAAAAAGGTTTGACCAAGTAATCATTCGCGCCAGCCTCAAATCCCGCGAGTAAATCAGCAGTTTGATACTTCGCTGTGAGCATGATAATAGGTAAGTCGGTGGCAGGGATCGTCTGTCGGATACGACGACAGACCTCATACCCTGACATTCGGGGCATCATTACATCCAAAATAATTAGGTCAAAGGGAGAGGCATCGCCCTGCAATAACTTTAACGCTTCGACACCATCCGTAACAGAAGTGACCTGATAGTTATCGAGCGACAAGTGATTATGTAGGACCTGCCGATTCACTGGCTCATCATCTACGACTAAAATATGAAATTCCCGTTGGCTTGATACTTCAACCTCGGCCTCAGATACTAATTCAGTCTCCTCAATAACTAAAGCTGGCGTTACCTCTACAATAGAGGGGTTTTCTTCAACCGGCTGATCAGTCGCCAGTGGCAAGGTAAATGTAAAAATTGATCCTTCATTTGGTGTCGACTCGACCCAAATTTCGCCATCGTGTAATTCAACCAATTGACGTGTCACGGCTAGACCAATGCCCGTACCGCCATATTCTCTAACAATGGAGCCATCTGCCTGCTCAAATGGCAGGAAAATTTGCTCCTGTTTATCTTTAGGAATTCCTACACCTGTATCGGAAATTGAAATCTCCACAAAATTGCCCACAACGTTCGCCGAAATATTGATCTCGCCATCGTCAGAAAATTTGATGCCATTTTCTATCAAATTTAACAAAATTTGTTGTATTCGATTCTCATCAACAAATACAGACGGAAGATTGTAAGGCACCGTATTGACAATTCTGAGATACTTCGCGCCAATCAAGGGTTTTGATAATGTTACAACAAGTTCAGTTAACTCAGCCAATCGAATGGGTTTTCGATCAAGGGTAAGTTTGTCATGCTTAAGCTGAGATAAGTCAAGAAGATCATTAATAAGATTATTGAGACGTTGTCCACTTGAAACGATCAATGATAGATTTTCAACTTGTAAGGAGGTTAACTCTCCAGTTGCCCCCTCAACCATTGATTCAGCCAGCCCAACAATACCATTCAAAGGGGTACGTAGTTCGTGGGAGGTATTGGCTAAAAATTCATCCTTAAGTTTGTCGAGCCGTTGTAATTCGTGATTTTGTGTTTCTAATGTCGAGAATGATTCTTGCAACTGACCGGCCATGGTATTAAATGAAGTGGCCAACTCGCCCAATTCATCCTTACGCTCAATGACTACTCGTTCATCCCATTGCCCTTCAGAAAAAGATTTTGCCGCCTGATTGAGTTGGATCAATGACCGTACCAACCAACGGTAGGTAAGCCAGCCAATTACACCAGCTAAAACAAGGGCTAAAAATGTTACTCCGATGGCAAAGCGGGTACTGGCATTGATACCACTCATAAAATCAGACTCAGGAATGGCAATAACAACAAGCCAGTCTAACCCTCGCCCATCCTGCAAATTGGTAATCTGAACAAAATGTCGTTCCCCATTCAGTTCAAAAACTGATTGAGAGGCCTGGTCGACTTCTTCCAAGCTACCAAATTGATTGACGAGTTCCGTGCTAGTGAGTTGAATTAGCTTGTTTGTACTATCAACTGCCTGAAGCCGTTCGAAGCCATCCTCTGTCGTGGTAAAGGGGGGTTCCTCAACTGAGCTGGCGACAATTTCGCCCGAACGCTCTAAGATAAAGGCTTCACCATTCTCACTGATCTCTAATTCACGCAAAAACTGACTAATTTCAGCAAGGGGCAAATCAATGGCCAAAACACCTTGCAATTGGTCAGCATCATTGTAAATAGGCACAGCAGGCGTAATCCCTAGAATCGCATAATCCTGAGAGGCAAAGCGATAAATCGAACTCCACGTTGGTTGTCCGACATCAGAGGCACTTTTATACCAGGGCCGCTGGCGAGGATCATAGTCCTGCGTATCAAGTAATTCCTCTCGTTGACCCTGCTCATTAAGTAAATGTGTCTCTCGAACGGGGCTAACCGATTGATCTAAAAACCACGATACCGTTTCGCCCGTTTCCCGCTCTTGGATACCAACAAAATCACCTTGCTCATTACCAAAGTAAATACTACCGACTGACTCCGAAACTTGGACTTGTTCCCAAAATAAGGTCTCTAATTCAGCAATCTCACTGACATCGAGATTGCCATTATCAACCGATGTTGAGTTAATTTGATGAATCAAGTGAGGAATGTCGAGGTAGTTACGAACGTGTAGCTCAATCCGAGAGTTAACCGTGTCGCTTAGTTGGGTAGCGAGTTCATTAATCGCCCGTTGTCCATTCGTAAAAGAGATGTAACTGGTTATACCGCCAATTACAAATATTTGGACAATAAACGGCACGATCAAAATCGTTCGCAGGGGAACGCGTTTAGCACGGTCTGTCCCCCATTTCGTTAATGACTGTATGAATAAAACCATCGAAGCCTCAATTGTTATAGCAGGGCGAAAGAGAGGTATAATAAATTAATAGCATCAATTTAAATAATTCAAATTCTCTTTTCTGTCAAACGATTGTGTAAATCGTTTTCTGTAAATTTTGTGAGTCTCGAACAAATATCAGGCACTTTACAAAAGTTGTGGAATACTGGCTGTCAAAGGGAATTCACAAAACTATTAAGATGAAATTAGTTTTAAGTTTAGCACAAAAAAGCTGGCAAATAAAGCCAATTTCATCTGGTATGAGTATAATTTCCTATAACTCGCAAAAACTTACTGAGGAAAATTAGAGAGGTAGGCCTGAGGATCAGTGCGCTCACCATTGACCCGCACCTCTAGGTGAACGTGGGGACCGGTAGAGTGTCCGGTACTGCCAACTTCACCAATAGGCGTTCCTTGTTCGACAATGGCGCCTTGTTGGAGGAGAGCCCCCTTTAGATGAGAATACCAAGTTTCAAAGCCATCACCGTGATCAATAATAACAGTGAAACCAAAACCGTCCTCAGCCCAATCAGCAAAAGTGATTGTTCCCGCTGCAGCGGCATAAACAGGTGAGCCGTAGGGCGCCCCAATATCTAGCCCCCTGTGTTCAGGTCGATACCCATTCGTAATCACGCCAACCAACGGCCACGCCAAAGTAAATTCGGACGATCGAACCGGTACGGGTAACTCTACAAGATTTTTACGCCCAAAAGGGACAATCAACCCGGCTCCCACGTCTAAATTGTATGGAGCGTACAGTCCGTTTGGAGGATAAGTGGTAATATCTTCCGGGGCTACGCCGTACGAGGCAGCAATTGCCTCGACAGTATCAGCCCCAGTCACATAGTGATAAACGCCTTGCACGGGTAAAATAACCAGCTCCGTACCGACAGAAAGAACGTCAGGATTGCGTTCCAACTCAGGATTTGACCAGCGTAAGGTGTCGATCTCAAGACCAAACTGGTTAGAAATACTCCACAATGAGTCACCGGATTGTACAACGTAGATTAATATATCAGCCCGACCATCAATATTAGGCCAAGGGATTGGATCATCCTCACTAGAGTCTAAATGCAAATCTAAAGTATGCGCTGCACTGCCTGGATTATCGATAATATTCTCATCAACTAAGGCGACCACATCAGACTTAGGTTGTGTTGAAAAATTATCATTTGTCTCAAATGAGGGGGAGGATTGTATCTGACTTTGAGAAAGTTGCGCTACAATAGGTTTAGCAACCTCGGGGACAGCCACTTCCAGCCGCTGGGCAAGTGTAGCCTGAATGTTTTGGGGAAACCAGCCTTGAAGCCAAGCAAAACCAATGATCCCTATCAAAATGATGCTAGACAAAAAAAGAACCCGCCAATTCCGCCGTGGACGAGATCGCATTGATAAATCGACCATCGCAACTTTATCCTTCCCAGATAATAAGTCAGCCCATCTAATTATCAAGAATGTCCCAAATTCTTGAAATGAAGCCAACATTTGATCAATTGTAATCGTACAGTCTATGGGATTCGACTAAACTGTCAAGGGTGTGCTGAAAGAAAGTAGCGAAGGTGTTTAGAATTAATAAAAAAGTATCACAATACATAAAACCATTGGCGAATGAACTGATACAGGGTATAATGAATGGAATTTGCAAAAACGCTAAAATTTACGATACAATTTACAGATCAATTTTTAGCTACATTGCTGGAAAAATAGTCAATCTCATACACAAACATCATTGACTTGATAAATAATAATCTACCGAGTATCAAAAAGGAGTTTTTCTAATGAGTAGTTTAAAGGCAGAATGCCCAGAGTGCGCCGCTGATGTTACACTCCCTGAGGATGTCATGGAAAATGAAATTGTTCAATGCCCTGAGTGTGGTGTCGAGTTGGAAGTTGTTAAACTTGATCCACCAACCTTAGACAACGCACCAGAAGAAGAAGAAGACTGGGGCGAGTAAGCACCAGTAAATAATGATTATACGCATGGACCAGAGTAGGAGTATTCATTCTGGTCCATACTTCCCAAGTTATTTCAAATGAAACCCCCTCTTTTCTAATCCAAATACAGTGAGATTTACAACAATGAAAATTGCATTATTACTTTCCAGAGTACGTGTTGAAGAAAAATTGCTTATTCAGGCATTCAAAGCACGCAATCTGGATGTTGATATAATTGATGATCGTGAAATCATTCTCGATTTACACAACCAAGCCAATTGGACCAAGTATGATGTTGTGGTTGAGCGATGTGTCAACCACTCACGTGCCCTCTATGCCTTACGTATTCTAAATGATTGGGGTATCCCTACCGTCAATACATATGAAGTGGCCTTAATCTGTGGTAACAAGCTGGAAACCTCTTCAGCCCTAATTCGGGATAACGTTCCATCCCCTGGTTGTAAGGTAGCGTTTACCCCTGATTCGGCCTTAGAAGCCATTGAAGAAATGGGCTATCCTGTTATCCTCAAACCAGCCATCGGTTCTTGGGGACGACTGCTATCGAAGGTCAATGACCGTGAAGCTGCCGAAACTATTCTTGAGCATAAACAAATTTTGGGAACCTACAATCACTCCATTTTTTATATTCAGGAATATATTGATAAACCAGAACGTGATATTCGCAGTTTTGTTGTTGGAGATGAAACCATTGGGGCGATTTATCGTTACAGTAAACATTGGATTACCAACACTGCCCGAGGTGGACGCGCCGAAAATTGTCCGGTAACGCCAGAAATTGATGATTTATCACGCCGTGCTGCTAAGGCTGTAGGCGGTGGCGTTGTTGCGGTTGATCTCTTTGAGACAAAAGAGGGCGAATTTCTTGTTAATGAAGTGAACTATACGATGGAATTTCGGAACAGTATTGATACGACCGGGGTTAACATTCCGGATGTTGTGGTTGACTATGTTGTTAAAGTGGGCAAAGGCGATATAAAACCGTCTGAAATCACCGAGGTTATGACCTAATGACCGATAAACTTAATGTCAGCATTGTCGGAGGTAGTGGTTATGTTGGCGGGGAACTCCTCCGATTACTTCTCTTTCACCCGCGTGTAAATGTTAAACAAATTACCAGCAATAGTCAGGCTGGTAAATTTGTGCATAATGCCCATCCTAACTTACGCGGGGTGACAGAGCTACAATTTGCCCACCCTGATACTTTGGAATCAACCGATTTACTCTTTCTAGCCCAACCCCACGGTTATGCGGCCAAACATATCGAGCAATTCGCAGGCTTAGCCGATCGAATCATTGATACCTCTGCTGATTTTCGGCTGGACGACGCGGCTGCCTATGAGCAGTGGTATGGAGAGCCTCATCCAACCCCTGAGTGGCTCACCAAATTTGTTTATGGTTTACCTGAAAGAAATCGTGAGGCACTTGCAAATACAAAATACATTAGCGGGGTTGGTTGTAATGCAACAGTAACGAACCTAGCGCTGGGTCCACTGGCTCAAGCTGGGTTACTCGCTGGCGGTCAGGTGGTGGCGGATATCAAAGTCGGTTCGTCCGAAGGGGGCGCTCGTCCCAACGATGGCTCACATCACCCAGAACGCAGTGGATCTGTCCGTTCATTCAAACCCACGGGGCATCGTCATCAGGCGGAAGTACGTCAATTGCAGGGACACGATTTTGAGCTTTTTATGTCCGTGACATCTATTGAGCTAATCCGAGGTGCCCTCGTTACAGCTCATTGCCTGCTCAACGAGCCAGTCACTGACAAAGATATGTGGAAGATTTATCGAAAAGCATATAAACCTGAGCCATTTATTCGTTTGGTCAAACAAAAAACAGGTATTTTTCGCTACCCAGATCCTAAATTGTTGGCTGGGGCCAATTTTTGTGATGTTGGCTTTGAGGTTGAGGAAGGGGCTAATCGGGTCGTGGTCATTGCCGCGATCGATAATATGATGAAAGGTGCAGCAGGAACAGCGATTCAAGCCCTAAATGTTATGATGGGCTGGGAAGAGACAACATCTCTGACTTTCCCAGGACTGCATCCAGTGTAATAGTATCTCACAGGAGAAACGTTGTCATCAAAAAACGTGCTCCTCGTAATCGTACAATCACGCTAAGTGATACAGAATGACTGCATTATCAAGCCAAACTCATTCGCCTCAACCGACGTTTGTTGGTTGAGGCGATTCTTAATACAACCATTCACCAATCATTAGAAGATGTAATACCTCACCTGCCGACACAATTTGTTGTTGGTCGAGAAGAAGATTGAACCAAGCCGAACATAATCAAAATATTCAGGGCTATGATGGTGTATTTTGGGAAAGAAATATGCTTAAATTATTGAAGAAACGGTCTTGAGTCGTCTATCATTCAAAGCAAAAAAATAGGGCCAATGCATTACATTGACCCCATAAATTCTAAATAATTTATCAAAACATCAATGTTATTTAGCAAGAATTATCGGCAAATAGATGAGTGATTCTATATAGAAGCTCGCCTGTTCATTATAGAACGTACATGTAATTTCTTCGTTAGCCTGCACCGAAATAGTCGCTTGGGTATCAGCGAGATTAACCACAATAGGTTCAGCATTTCCAGAGCACTCGACCCCAAGTAACCCCCAATACTCATCGGGGAACATCTCTGGGTTCTCGGCAACTACATAATCACCTATCGTTAAATTAGAAAAAGTCATAGACCCGTCATCAGTTAAACTAAATTCACCCAAGTCGCCCATAAACTCAAATTGATGATCTATCGTTGGGTTAGTCTTTTTCAAAATCGTAACTGAACCTGTCTCAGGGACTAACACGGTAGTAATCTCAAAATCAGAATTATTAGCTACATTTGAGTCAACCTCTGCGGCAGCTACTGATGCTCTTGTCGTAATCTCAGGGACAGCTGATGGATCAACCGTGACTGAAACGTTTACTGATGTTTCTCCGGCCGAGGGAAGATCATTCAGGTCACAAGTTATCACCCCATCACTATGGGCACAACTTCCTTGAATGGGGGTGGCAGAGGCATAATTGACTTCATCAGGCAAGGTATGCGTGAGGACAACATCTGTTGCATCAGCAACACCAGTATTCGAAACAGCCAAGGTGTAGTTTAATATTTCTCCGCTCGTCACTGGATCAGGTGTATCCGAAATATTTACCCCGAGATCAATGGTTGGGCCACTTCCCCCACAAGACTCAATAATACTTTTGATTGCATCGGCTGTACCCGTTCCATTTTTTTCAGTCTGAATGTAGCTCCCTTTCGTCGTGTCTGCATAATCTGTCATAATTTCAATAATGTCATCAGTCTGATCATCAAAGAAGGTAGGGACAAAGATTGCAGAAATCATAATGCTATTTTCCGCAGCATCAAGGGCAACTTGGTGGGCGTTTTTATCATCAACACCCTCAACATAATCATCATCTAATCCACCTGGCAATGCATCAGTAATTAGGATTAGAATTTTGGTGGCCTCTGGGCGCCAAAGACCATCAAAATCACCGAACTGTCCACCACTTGGTCGATCATCCGCATCAAGCCCGTTAATTGCAGTGTTAAGCGCCTCATCAGACGCCTCTGGAAGAAAAACTCCCCCACTGGCAAAAAGGCCTAAAATAGCCGCTTCCAATATGTCTTCATTATCTGATGCCATGTCTTCATCTACAATTACATAATTCTTAAATGTTACTAGCCCTAATTGAAAATCACCTTCGGAGGCGTCATCAATATCAGAAATCAGATTCGCTGACTCAGCCTTAACATTATCAATCGCCCCGCCCATACTTCCGGTAGTATCTATGACAAAAACAACATCCATCGGGCCACAAATCGTATTATTCGTCTGAGCTAATCGAGAAAAATTATTTGCTGCAAAGCCTATTTGTGGTTGCAATAAGCCAACATTAGAACCTATTGATAATATCGTAATTAATGTAATGTAAAAGATAATTCGTCGTTTCATCATCCTTACCGTCTCCTCATCAGAGTCATACTTAACTGCATTAATTATTCGAAATCTCTCTCTAAATTTATGCAATGAAAGTATAAACAAGCTTTTATAGGCCACATCTTACTTTAACATATTAAAGTTTGAATCACGTTTGAGCCAAACTCAGCATATTAAAAAATTTAGGACTTATCTAAATTTTTACGAATTAGCATATTTGTAAATTTACTGCCTGACCTTAGCTTTCATTTTTTCAACATTATAAATTTTCGAAACTCTCTTAACCTCCTACTCAAAGTATGTTATACTTCATCAAATATGCTTTTCTTTAATAAATTCTCAGGAGTTTTGAATGATTATTCTAAAAATTGGCGGGAGTGAGGGCATCAATTATGACTTCATTGCCGATGACATTGCTCATCTTGTCAAAGATGGACAACCTTTAATTGTAATACATGGGGGTTCATCGTTAACCAATAAAGTTGCTGAACAACTTGGACATCCACCAGAGTTTGTGACCTCAGTAAGCGGTTTTTCATCACGTCGTACGGACCGTCGTACCCTAGAAATTTTTGAAATGGTTTACTGTGGGCAAATGAACAAAGGCTTGGTTGAAAAATTACAGACTCGTGGGGTAAATGCGGTCGGATTAAGCGGTTTAGATGGCCGAATTTGGGAAGGCCCCCGAAAAGATGCGATCAAGGTAATCCAAAACGGCCGTCGCCGAGTCATTCGCGATGATTACACAGGTAAAGTAGAAAAAGTAAATAAAACGTTGTTGGATACCTTGCTCAATTCAGGGGCTCTACCGGTTTTAACGCCGCCTGCAGCAAGCTATGATGGGGAAGCGATTAATGTCGATGGTGACCGAGCCGCCGCCGCCACTGCAGCTGCTTTTCAAGCAGAAGCCCTCATTATCTTGAGTAATGTCCCTGGTCTTTTAGAGAATTTTCCTGACGAGTCTAGTCTCATTCGCCACATCCCTGCGACCAAAATTGATCAATTTATGAGTGTGGCTGAAGACCGAATGAAAAAGAAAGTGATGGGTGCTCAAGAAGCGTTAGGGCAAGGAATCGGCCGCATTGTATTTGCCGATGGTCGAGTTGAGCAACCTGTCCGCCGAGCGATTAACGGTGAGGGCACAGTTATTGGGGGATGATGATGAATTACGACGAAATCTACAATTTAGAGTCAACTTATAGCTCCGGTGGTGTAGGGCGCCGCCCTGTTGCCTTGGTCAAAGCACAAGGGACGCGACTGTGGGACAGTGAGGGGAATGAGTATATCGACTGTGCAGCAGCTCAGGGCTGGGCTAATGTGGGCCATAGTCATCCAAAAGTAACGGCCGCCCTTCACGCTCAAGCGGATAGGTTAGTTGCATCTCAAGAGTCCTCTTACAACGATCAACGTGCACTTTGGATGAAAGCAATGGCAGGTGTCTTCGAATGTAGTTTAGGGTGGCAAAACGCCCGCATTCACCCCTCAAATTCTGGGGCTGAGGCTAATGAGGCTGCCCTCAAGTTAGCCCGACTTGTCACTGGACGAAGTAAGCTCATTGCGGCTAACCGAGGCTTTCACGGCCGTACAATGGGAGCCTTGAGCCTGACCTGGAACAAAAAGTATCGACAACCTTTTGAGCCGTTGGTGCCTGATGTTACCCACGTCCCCTATGAAAATATTGAGGCTATGGACGAAGCGATTGATGATACCACCGCCGCAGTAATGCTTGAAATTATTCAAGGCGAGGGTGGCGTACACCCCGGCTCAACAGAATATTTTCAAAAACTGCGTGACCTATGTTCTCAACGCGGGGCCTTGCTCATTGTTGATGAAATCCAAACGGGTGTGGGCCGTACAGGCAAGTGGCTGGCTTGCGAACACCATAACCTGTCGCCTGATATCATCACGCTTGGCAAATCGATTGGCGGAGGACTGCCAATGGGGGTGACAGCGTGGAACGGATCGATCGGGGCCTTTAAATCAGCCACCCACGGCAGCACGTTCGGAGGCAACCCCCTGGTCTGTGCCACCAGCCGGGCCGTTATCGAGGTCCTTGCTGAGGAAAATTTGGTACAGCGTAGTGCTGAGTTAGGTGATTGGTTAATGGAAACCTTACGCCAAATTGACTCAGATCAAATCCGCGAAGTGCGTGGTTTGGGGTTAATGATTGGGGTACAGTTAAAAGGTAAAGTGACACCTGTGCTGCAACAATTGATGCAAAAAGGTGTCTGGGCCTTACCTGCCGGGATGAACGTATTACGCTTGCTTCCCCCATTGGTCATTGAGTCCAGTGATTTAGAGACGGTGTTAGAGGCAGTTGGGGAGGTATTAACCTAAAGCATAAATTTTAGTCTTCGGCCTCATTTCTTTTGGGCGCCCCCTCTGGAAAAAATCGATAGCCTACTCGAGGCACGGTTTTAATATACTGGGGGGCGTCTGTTCTTTTCTCTAATACCTGCCGAAGTTGGCTCACCGCTTTTTGCAAACGCCCATCATCAACCCCTCGCTCCTTGCCATAGATTTCACTCTCTGGCCATAAAGCCTCCACAATTTTATCTTTCTCCAAAATTTTTCTTGGATGATACAAGAAAAAAAGAAGTAGGGTTCGATCTTGGGGTGTCAGTTGGTTCTCTAAGCTGCGACTTCCTTGAAGAATAACATCATCCTCAAGTCGATGATGGATTTTGCCTGTACTAATCAACCCCATACGACGAATATATGCGGCTAAAAGTGGATTACATATCTGCCAACGAGTCTCAACACACTCACACAAGCGTTTAACTTTTAATTGTAGCAAAATCTCTTTTTGCGACCGTTCAAAAACATGTTGAGGATATGGCCCCTGTAACTCTGCCAAAATCTGTTGTTCCTCACCGGTAAAGCTGTGCCACAACGCTTGCAATCTATTTTGAAAACTTGGCTGATCTAGCCACTTATCAATCCATTGATCCGGGGGCGGAGGTGAGGGTCTATCGGCAATCCAAAGGCTAGCAGCTCTTAACAAAGTGGCGTACCCACCCGTCAATGCAATTACCTGATCTATTTCCCCATCATTTATTTGTCGCCCCATTGCCCCTGTCACACTTTTTACCACAAATCGGGCATCCTCAGGTGACATTCCTCCCAACCAACAGATATTTGTATCCAAAAGGGAGTATAAATCACCAATTTCATTGGGGTCGCGCAAATATCTTAGCAGTCGTTGCATCCCAACTAGATAGGAAAGGGTCAATTTAAAGCTATCTCGCAACCCCCGCAGATTATCTAAAATATGTGTATCAACAGTTTGTACTAAACGATCAAATGGATCCAAGATCAAAACTAATCGTATGTCACTTGTTTCAAAAGCCAATAAAACTTCACGTAAAGCACTTTGGGAAATAAATGGGTCTGTTTCGCCCGCAACTTTGTGATATAGAGTAGCAATTACATCAATGAGAGGGTCCTCGACCGCTAAGAGTTGAGTTCGACTCTCATACAAAGCCCGAAGAATCATGCGATAAATCGTTGCTAGGTCATGATTCGGAAGATTATTCAAATCAACCAGAGCCATTACAATTCTGGTACGATCCTCTGGTAAGTAAGACCTTAAGACTTCAATACGGTGATTAAGAAAGCCAAAGAGATTCGATTTACCTGTTCCTGGCGGGCCAACAACAGCACCACTCTGTCCAGCTACAATCCAGTGAGCAATCAGTTTAATTTCTCGTGTCTGATAATGGTTGGGGTAGGTATTCCAAGTCCGTTTAAAAAGCAAAAGGTTACTCCTTCACCTATGAAATGAGCAATAGCGTTTACAATTACCCGAGGCAAAAAGATGCTGCCTTGGATAATTGTATTACACGAATGTATATAAATGTATAAATAATAGTGTAATAGCGATTTTATATAATATTGACATTTAAGCAAACCGATCTATTAATTTTCTTGTTTACGCAAATGACAGTTTCCTAAGCATCGCTTTGACGCCCCATTTAGTTACCATTATAATCCTTCCATATCCTTCAAGGACAGGGACTATGACCACCTTTGCAAATGAAGCCATCGAGTTATTGACCAAACTTGTTTCAATTCCATCACCATCTACCCACGAAGCCAAAGCCTCGGCTTACTTAGCAGGTTGGATGAACGCGCAGGGATTTAAAGCCCACGTTGATGAGGTAGGCAACGCAGTTGGGGTCAAAGGTAAAGGTGAAAAGGAAATATTACTGCTTGGTCATATCGATACCTTTCCCGGTGAAGTTCCGATTAAACGAGACAATGATCTTTTATATGGTCGAGGGAGTGTTGATGCGAAAGGGCCACTCTGTACATTTGCCGCGGCTACTGCTCAAATTGAGATTCCGGAGGATTGGCGAATTACAGTCGTAGGTGCTGTTGAGGAGGAATCTGCTACTAGTAAGGGCGCACGTCACATCCTATCGCAACGTTTACCAGAGAAAAATCAGCGCCCACCAGCCTATTGTATTATCGGCGAACCTAGCCACTGGGACCGCGTGACCTTGGGCTACAAGGGTCGATTACTTATGGAAGTCATAATGCGGGTCCCTTTCAGCCATTCGGCTGGAGAAGAAAGACTTCCTGCTGAACAGGCGGTCGATTTTTGGCGAGAGGTTGAAAATTTATGCCAAGAATTCAACATTATGAAAGGGGCTACTACCCCCTTCAACAAACTCACACCTTCACTTCGCCACATCGTCCACCAAGATGAAGGTTCATTTGGTTCAATTCAATTGAGCATTGGTTTCCGATTACCAGTAGGCCTCACCACAACAGATTTAGAACAAAGATTGTATAATCTAAAAAGGCGATTGCCTGAGGGAACGACCGCAGATATTCAATGTTTTGGTGGCGAATTGGCCTATAAAGGGGATAAATCAAATCCGTTAGTCCGTGCTTTTTTGCGAAGCATTCGTGAAGCTGAGGGTGCGCCTCGATTTGTGGTCAAAACAGGAACGGCTGATATGAATGTGGTCGCCCCTCATTGGCCTGATACACCAATCGTTGCCTTTGGGCCTGGTGACAGTAGCCTTGATCATACACCTAATGAACATATCGAACTGTCTGAATATTTGCGGGCCATC
This sequence comes from Phycisphaerae bacterium, assembly GCA_028285035.1. The sequence goes on along the minus strand of JANQQF010000038.1, from coordinate 331,181 downwards.
GATATTCTCAAAAATACACTAGCGCATTTGCTTGTGTAAGCTCACGCATTATCAAATTTATCTCATCATCAGTTGTTCATATCAATTCAAAAAATCCACATAATTGTCACATTCACTCTACCCGAGTAGAATAAGTCTTTATAATTCAAATTCATCGCTGGTAGATAGAAGCATTATTCCTCTCAACCTGTCTACCATAGACTTCAAAATACATCAGAAGGAGTTACGCTATGACTGTAACAGGAAAAAACCAGCTTGGGGCTAGGGCCTCGTTTAATACTGGGCATGGTGATGCATATCTCTATCGTCTAGATGCGTTGGAAAAAGAGGGACTTGGTAATATTTCACGACTCCCCTTTTCAATCAAAGTCCTACTTGAGGCCGTCCTGCGTGAAGTGGACGGCTTTGTCGTTATGGCAGAAGATGTGCAGAAACTAGCCGCCTGGAATGCAACAGCACCTGCGCCAGACGAGTTGCCGTTCAAACCAGCCCGCGTTATCTTGCAAGACTTCACGGGTGTACCCGCCGTTGTTGACTTAGCAGCCATGCGTTCCGCCATGGCTCGCATGGGCGGTGATCCACAAAAAATCAATCCCGTTGTGCCCGTTGATTTGGTTATCGATCACTCGGTGCAGGTTGATGTATTTGGGCAGACGATTGCCCTACAACGTAATTCCGAAATCGAATTTGAGCGAAACCAAGAGCGTTACGAATTCCTCCGCTGGGGACAACAAGCATTTGACAATTTCAGTGTTGTTCCCCCCGCCAGCGGCATTGTTCACCAAGTGAATCTTGAATACATCGCCAAGGGTGTTTGGACTCGTCCTGAAGAAGATGGGATTGTTGCTTATCCTGATAGCTTAGTTGGAACGGACAGTCACACAACTATGATCAACGGTCTTGGTATTGTGGGTTGGGGTGTTGGAGGTATCGAAGCCGAAGCAGTTATGTTGGGTCAGCCCATTTATATGCTTACCCCAGAGGTCATCGGCTTCAAACTCACTGGTGCCCTGCAAGAAGGAGTTACAGCGACCGACTTAACCTTAACCGTTGTGCAAATGTTACGCCAAAAAGGTGTCGTCGGTAAGTTTGTTGAATTTTATGGGACAGGTCTCAGCCAAATGACCCTGCCCGACCGGGCTACGATTGCGAATATGGCACCGGAATATGGGGCAACAATGGGCTTCTTCCCCGTCGATGCAGAGTCCCTTAACTACATGCGCCGAACAGGCCGATCCGCTGAATTGGTTGATATGGTCGAGCGATACACCAAAGAGCAAGGCCTCTTTCGTACTGACGAGTCGTCTGATCCTGACTTTACCGACACGCTTGAGCTTGATTTGAGCACAGTTGAGCCAAGTCTGGCCGGGCCAAAACGCCCGCAAGATCGTATTCCAATGTCAGATATGAAACAATCTTTCCAGTCATTCTTAACCAATCCGATTGGCCCCCAAGGATTTGGGTTACAGGATGCTGACTTGGATCGAAAAGGAACGATCAAAGCAAATGGGTCACCTGGTGGGGAAATTAGTCACGGCGCGGTTGTTCTCGCAGCAATTACATCCTGTACAAACACCAGCAATCCCTCAGTTATGCTTGGCGCAGGGATTTTGGCGAAGAAAGCGGTTGAACGTGGCCTTACAGTGCCGTCTTACGTCAAAACAAGTCTAGCGCCTGGCTCCAAAGTTGTGACTGATTATCTGAACGAGGCTGGATTAACTCCCTACCTTGAGCAATTAGGCTTCCACACGGTTGGTTATGGTTGCACCACCTGTATCGGTAACAGCGGACCTTTACCAGAGCCTGTGGTCGATGCCATCAACTCTGGTGACTTAATTGTGTCAGGTGTATTGAGCGGCAATCGAAACTTTGAAGGCCGTATTCATCCCTACATCAAAGCAAACTTTCTAGCCTCGCCACCGCTCGTTGTCGCTTATGCTTTAGCGGGAACAACAGAAATTAACTTATCTACCGACCCGATTGGGAGCGACACTGATGGTAACCCCGTAATGCTGAAAGAAATCTGGCCTACTCAAGCCGAAATTGCCGCTGAATATGACAAAGCCCTCAATCCTGCCACATTCCATAAAGAGTACAACGGAATTGAGCAAAGTAATGAAAGATGGAACCAAATTCCCGTCACAGGTGGTGCCTTGTATCAATGGGATGATTTTTCAACCTATATTCAAGAGCCACCATTCTTTATTGATATGGGGCACGAGACATCACCAATTCAACCTATTGAAAAAGCACGGGTATTGGTCAAGGTCGCAAATTCCGTTACCACTGATCATATCTCACCAGCCGGGGCTATTCCCGCTGATATGCCCGCCGGGCAGTTTTTGCAGGAGCATGATGTGGCCCCTCATCAATTCAACTCCTTTGGTTCGCGACGGGGAAATGACCGCATCATGACGCGCGGCACCTTTGGCAATATTCGTCTTCGCAATCAAATGGCTCCTGGCACAGAAGGTGGGTGGACTACCTATCTGCCAACAGGCGAGGTCATGCCGATTTACGATGCAAACATCAAATATAAAAATGACGGTACACCGCTAATCGCCATTGCGGGGAAAGAATATGGCACAGGCTCTAGCCGAGACTGGGCGGCAAAAGGGACCCTTCTCTTAGGAATTAAAGCGGTGATTGCAGAGAGCTTTGAACGAATCCATCGCAGTAATTTGGTGGGAATGGGTGTCTTACCCCTGCAATTCAAAGATGGTGACAGTGCGGAAAGCTTAGGGCTAACAGGTGAAGAAATCTTTGATATTGAAGTTGATGATAGTCTACAGGCTCGTCAAGATATAACCGTCAAATACACCGATGCTGAGGGTAATACAAAAAGCTTTGTCACAACCTGTCGAGTAGATACCCCGGTTGAAGTTGACTACTATCGAAATGGGGGAATTTTACAAACCGTTCTACGCAATTTCTTAAAAGAAGGATAATTTCTTCATCAACTCAATCTTATAGTAATCTTTACAAAGGGGTCGGTGATAAGCCAACCCCTTTGTTTTTATATTAAACTCACAAATTTTAAAATATTCAAGGTGAATTTTAGCTCGATTCTGCTATAATAATAAGAGGTATCAATTTTTATATTGGGAGCTGTAATGTCCGTCAATCAACAGCCAAAGATTTTATATATTGAGGATGATGCACTCAGTCGAGAATTAATTAGCAAGATTCTAACGGCTAAAGGCTATGAGGTGCTGCTTGCCCAAAATGGGTTAGCAGGCTTACGAATGGCTCAAGCTGAGTATCCTGATCTTATATTAATCGATTTGGGGGTCACTGTTTTAGACGGTTATGAGGTTGCCACCCGGCTACGCAGCCTGCCCAGCCTAGAATTTACGCCGATTGTTGGCTTAACCGCCAACCCTCAATCAGATAATCGTGAACGGGCAATCACAGCGGGTTGTAATGGTTACATCGCCAAACCGATCAATGTGAAGGAATTACCGGGGCAAATTGAGGCTTATTTATTCGGACAGCGGGATGAGGTCACAGATAAGCAACAAAATAAATATCTCAAAGCGTACAATCAACGACTGGTGAAGCGACTGGAAAGTACAGTTGTTGAGCTAGAAACAACCAATCAAGAACTACGAGAGGCTCATCGACAGCTAAAAAAGCTGGATAAGGTTAAATCCGATTTCATTAGTCTCGCTGCTCACGAGTTACGTACCCCGATTTCATTGGTTCACGGTTATGCTTACTTGCTGCTCACCGAAAATGAAAGCGGAAATGTAGAGCCATCGAAAGACATTCTTACCTCCATCCTCAATGCATCGGGCCAACTTAATAAGACGGTTAATGATTTGATCAATGTATCTAATGTGGAATTAGGCCAAATCCAACTCTTTCTTGCCCCAACCTCGGTTGATTATTTGGCGCACGCAGCCTTAAATGAATTGGCCCCGATTAGCCAGGGTCGCCATTTATCTATTGAAATTATGGACTTGAACAAACTGCCAATGGTGAAAGGGGATCCACAACAACTCCAACAGGTTTTCTGGAATCTCTTGAGTAATGCAGTCAAATTTACACCAGATGATGGGTATGTTCATATTTACGGTAAAGAGACAAAAGAAGGGGTTGAGGTTATTTTTGAAGACACTGGGGTTGGCATTAATGTTGAGAACCAAGAGCATATTTTTGGCAGATTCAGCGTTCTGGATGATGTATTAAATCATTCTAGTAGTGATACGTCATTCCGTGGTGGCGGGCTAGGGTTAGGATTGTATATTACCAAAGGCATTGTTGAAGCGCACGGAGGGCGCATTTGGGTTGAGAGTGAAGGCCACGACGAAGAGAGATGTCCCGGTAGCCGATTTCATCTGTTACTCCCCATTGCAGATTTTCCTGAAGAGGAGGATCTAGAGGAGTTGTCTGACCTGGATTAGTTTCTTATGGAAGAAGAGTATTTTTTTATGTGCCCCTACTGCTGGGCCGAGATATCAATGCTCATTGATTTATCTGGGGGAAATCAAACTTACATCGAGGATTGTGAGGTCTGTTGTAACCCCATCGAGATTCAATATCGAGTGGAGGAGGAGATGGTTGTTAATTTCGACGCTGAACAGATATAAAAAACGCCCGCTTAATCGCGGGCGTGATATTTTTTGACAGTTATCGTATTGTTATTCGTTATTGACTAACTTGGCTCAATAACTGATCGCTGATGTCTTCTTCAACTGGCGCGTGGACCTGTTGCATTTTAGCCGAATGATAAGAGCAACCGCCACCTTCAGCATAGCTGTGAGAAGTTACATTTAAGACAGGCTCGACGACAAGTGGCTCACTGGCAGGCTCAAGCAAAACAGGGGCTGCTTCAACTGTATTATCCACATCAGGGGCAATGATGCCACCAACAAAGGCAAATACAGTAATTGATGATATTACAAAAATTAGCAGAACCACCACACTAGCAATGGTATTAATAATCATCTTTGAATGCATAAATCCATCTCCTTTTAAGCTACATACACGACTGTTAAATTTTTTCGATTGTACCCCATATTAAACGAAATGTAAAGAGGAAATTATTGCGAATTGCGCTTATACTCCCGGGATTTAGTGCTCATTCTAAAGATTGGGCCATTCCAGCTCGACTGACTTTGGCCCGTCATTTGGCTAGAGAACACGATCTCCATATTTTTAGCCAGCGTTACCCCCTAGAATCGGGGAGGTCTCACTTCGATGGGTTTACCCATCATGCCCTAGGTGGCGGACAAAACTTTGGACTATCCTCTATAAAAATTTGGCTCAAATCTGCTCAGGCTATCATTCGTCAGCATAGAAAAACACCCTTTGACATACTGCACGCCTTTTGGGCTGATGAGGCTGGCTTCTCAGCAGCGCTTGCGGGTCAATGGATCAAACGCCCTGTCATTGTTAGCCTTAGTGGCGGTGAATTAGCATATTTTCCAGAAATTGAGTACGGAGCGCAACGGTTTTTCAGTCGTCGCCAAACAATCCGTTTTGCCTTAAATCGAGCAAATATTGTCACGGCTGGATCAAACTATCAAATAGAGTTGTGTCAGCAGCACAAAATCCCCACTTACAAATTACATTTAGCCCCATTGGGGGTTGATACAATGATGTTTCAACGACCTACTAAAAATGACCAATCTATCAATAATTTGAAGACGACACCTACTCTCATTCAGGTTGCTTCATTGTTGTCAGTCAAAAATCAATCCTTTTTGTTGCAGACATTACGTCTTGTTAAAGAACAGATTCCACATATCAAACTTAATCTTGTAGGACGAGGCCCTTTAAAGGAGAATCTCATTTCATTGGCCGAGGAGTTAGACCTAACCTCCAATATTATCTGGCACGATTATGTCTTTTATCCAAATCTCCCTAAAATTTATCAAGAGTCGCACCTTTATATACAGACATCCCATCATGAAGGCCAAGGGATGTCTGTATTAGAAGCTCTGGCTTGTGGCATCCCAATTTTAGGCACGCCTGTAGGGGTTGTTCGCGATTTAGCTTGTGATACACCTACCTACAAACCAGAGGTACTGGCTCAACAAGTATTAGACATTCTTTGTAATCCACACAATTATCAAAATTTGTCTGATCAGTCTCATAAAGTTGCTCAAGAAATGTATAATATGAACACGACAGTTAATAAGTTTTACCGTCTTTATACATCACTGATATAATTCCAATAAATTTCAAAATAACCACCAAATATATTTTATGTCAATATCCCCTCCAATTATTATTCCTAGTGAAAATCCACCGGATACCAAAATAATTCAATTCCAACCGATGGGATTTTGCTTGGAGATCATCACCAACAGTTCGGCTATTCTTGATGCAGCTCACATCTCATTTAGTCGATTTGGTCAAGTCGGCGATGGAGTCGAGCCAGATTTTCACTTTCGCTTATTTACGACGAATATAGAGAATGAGTTCCTTGAAGCGCCAAACTTCGAGATGAATGGGGCACAACTTTACAAAACGGTGGGGACTGCGGGGACATTGCAGGCAGATACAAACGAAGGCTGGGCTTATGGTGAATTTTCACCAAATATTGCGACCAATACAGCCTATTTTCGTTGGCATTTTTTGGAGCTTGCTTTCTTTTTGATGCTAGAGGCTAAAGGCTGGATGGGGGTACACGCGGCAGCGTTGGCTAAAAATGACAAGGCTATTTTGATTCGAGCAAAAAGTGGCGGCGGAAAAACAACGCTTGCCTATGCAGGAGCCCGTCAACGCTTTCAGGCTCTAGCAGAGGATGTTGTCTGGCTGGATAGCAGCGAGCAGCGATGGTGGGGCACCCCTTGGTCATTTCATCTCTTGCCAGATGCAACAACCTTGTTTCCCGAATTAGTTGGCTATCAGCCCGTGTTACAAACCAACAATGAATTAAAATTGGAAGTGAATTTAGAAAGCATTCACCCTGGTAGCACAACTTTTTCGGCAACGCCAACTGCAATCCTACTTGTTGAACGTAACAAATATGGAGAGAGCAGAATAGAAAAAATTAGCTCCCAGACCTTACAGGCTAGATGGCCTGAAGCGTGTACGGGTCTAGAAATGAAACTCCCACATCATGCCCAACATATGAAAACTTTATTCAGCCACCCCTGTTATCGCCTCCATTTTGGAGATAACATCGAACAAGCGTTAGATTTATTAGAGCCTTTATTTGAATGATGGCCCGACTAAACATCCCTCAGTCAGCCTCCTCTGAAGACCATTTAAATATTGTATGTAACTCCCTCATAAAATGGCTTAACGAAAAACAAGCACCAAGCTTTGATGAAAATGATCCTTTCTGGGCCGCCTTCAAAGTAGCTAGTCGGGTGCATGGCGTAGCACCACTCCTTTACAAAAGTGTAGAATTAGAGGTAGATCACCCAATCCAACCCTGGTTAGCATCTCAATATTCTTGGAATACACAACGGATTGACCGGATGAAATCTGAATTGACGGTAATATTGAGTTGTTTTGTGGAAAATAATGTTGCCATCATTCCCTTAAAAGGGACTCTGCTCATTGATTTGATTTATGAGGCTGCGGGGATGCGACCCATGGCCGATCTTGATTTGCTTATTCATCCTGCTGATATGGAAAAAGCGCAAAGTCTATTGGAGGGCTTGGGCTATCGAGCTGATGTCGTTCATTGGAAACACACTGAATTTATCAAGCCAAATAATCAAGACGTTGTCTCGGCTGAGGTTGAACATCCCGACAATCCACGTGGTTTGGAAATACACACATTTTGTCGAGAGTCATTCGGGGGCATTATTGTAGACCTTACGAATTATATGTGGGAAACGGCCAAACCTGGCAAGTTGCTTGGGGTAACAACATTGCTCCCCAGCCTCGAATTATTGTGGCTGCATCTAATCGTACATGCCACATATCACTTTTGGCAGGGGAAAGGCCGATTAATTCAACTTGTCGACTTGGCGCGATTAACCCCAAGGCTGGCTAATCTTGAAATAACATTAGGCCTTGTTGATCCACGATTTACTTATCCTGCGCTAGTATTGCTCAATAAATACTTTCCCCAAACAATTGATCGCTATCTCATCGATGACCAACAAAGAAATTTATCTCCCAAATTTTTAGACTGGGCTGATAATCTTAATCTGGTGAATGCCTCTCACCTTAACCCTCATCCACCAGGGCCATATCTAATTAAAGCACTTAATTTCTCCGAGGGACGCCTGAAAGAATCACTGCAAGCCCTTCGCTTCGCCTTTATTCCGAGCCTTAATGAAATTAGCCTAGACCATCCCTGGGTAGCAAAGTCCAAATTTCCCTGGCTGGCCTATTTTTTACTGCCCATTGATTGGTTGAGACGGTTCAAGTAAAATTCAACAAAAAAGCAAGTTGTTTTGATAAAACAACTTGCCTAAAGTAGTAAGTTTATATCTTACTTGTCGCTATTTGGTGCCTCCTGGGCAATTGCCGTTTGCAACTCACGACCATACATCTCTCGCTCTTTCTCACGTCGAATCGTACAAGCTCGTCGGAAGGCTTCTTCCTCACCATATCGATCAATCGAAACTGACGTTCGTCGAATCACATTTGGCTCTGGATTCCATGTAACTTCATAAACCTCACACTCAGTCATTTTTCCATGACGACTGCGTGAACGTTTGATTTTACGTTGAACACCGATAACACCAGATTGATTTCGTGGACTAGCTGTCACAACGTGACGGTCTGTACGGGGTTTACCGACTTTGCGTTCAACTTCATCACGATAACGGATTGCCTCCTCAAGTGCAGCCTCAGAATCACCATAGAGGGAATCACTAAAAAATTTGGAGTGCATTGTTCGATTAAAATAGACTCGGACATACCAACCATGAGTTCTTTTGCTAGGTGTATCTATGCGAGAAATACTTTTATGTCCGCTTTTTGCCATATCTCATATCCTTCCTACATTTAACTTTCTGCTCGATTACTTCTTCACTTTGACGAAAAAGAATTGCCGCGAAATTGTACCAGTTTGTGGATAATATCACAAACGATACAAAATTAATAAAAGATTCGCAGGCAATTGATAAGCTATGGTATACTATGAAACACTCACTACCGCTAAGGTAAAAAGAAATCCAGACCACCTTCAACAATCGGATTCTATAAATGTCAACGATGTCACATATTTTATATGTAGAAGATGAACGCCCTGTAATTGAGCTCGTTCGTGCCTCTCTTGAGATGGCTGGTTACCGCGTCAAAAGTGCAATGTCAGGTAATGAAGCAATTAGCCTGATGAAAGCCAATAAGCCTGAGCTAGTTTTATTGGACTTAATGATGCCAGAGGTTAATGGTTGGGATGTTTATCGAATGATGAAAACTGACCAAACATTAAATGACATTCCTGTTATTGTTGTAACCTCAAAAATTCCAGACGAAGATGAGCATATTATTATTCAAGGCCTGCCACCTGTTGAGGATTATATTACAAAGCCATTTGATGTTGGCCGACTGACCCGTGCCATCCAAAGTGTATTAGCAAAACAGACTTGAGATATCAAAAAATTTCCTTGACATCTCCTCTGATCTATGGAATAATAACTGCATAAGAAAATCAGCCCTCCTTAAAAACAAGTATTTTTTCACTTGCTATCCTAACTCAAGGAGGTGATGCTAAATGAATGATTGTAGTGGTAGTATTATCAGCGCCGTAGCATCACCTCCCATTTATGGGTAATTGCTACGGCGCGACAAAGGGTCACACAAATTGTGTGGCCTTTTGTTTTTGTATTCAAAAAGCATCCAGGCTACTTGTTCGTATCAAAATATCCTTCTATAATTGTTGCGCTTCTTTAATAGACAACCAGTGATACTTATTTACTTAACACATTTTCAGGAAATTTTTAGCATGCCTCAGCTTGAGGATATGATACTTATCCACTAATTGAGGACAGGATTTACGTGTCAAAAAATCGTCGCTATCACACAGTTATTTTCGACGTAGGCGGGACCTTAGTCGGCTTTGAAGATGATGCTCCCTTCAAAGAATTTTTAGATTCAGTGGACGGCCCTCATCGTTTTGTTTCACCTGCTGATCTTAGATTAAGCATGCTTCATACCTTATCACTACGACGCCACGAAGCCGTCGGATTAGGGAATGATGATGACAGTGTTAATAATTGGTGGTTAACAATTTTTGAGGAATTATTTCCACAAAGTCCAGAAATTGCCAGAAACATGTGGGAGCTATTCAAAGTCAACTATTTTGATAGCCTCTTTCCAGACTCACTCCCCATTCTCAATTTGCTTAAAGAGCGGGGGGTTCCTATGGGTATCGTTTCAAATTATGGCACCCATTTATTAGATTTACTTCCCAAAATGGAAATTTTTGATTATTTCGAATTTATCATCGTATCGGCAATTGTGGGAATCACAAAACCTGATCCCAAAATATTTGAGATCGCCATTGAGGAGGCAGGTGTCCCCCCTAATCAGATTATTTATATTGGGGATAATCCAGTGGATGACATAGAAGGGGCAAATAACGTTGGCATTGATGCGTTACTTATCAATCGCCCTGGACGGGAGCCGTCTACCGCACCAATCGTCATTGACAGCTTACTTGATATTGAAAAATATGTTTTCCCAGATGAATAAGCTTATTCAGGCTCAATCGTAAAAGTGAGGGGAAAGCCTTGCTGCCGAGCAGCGTATTGAGCCTTAAAAACCTTGCTCTTGGCCTCCTCAAGCGGCAACGTTCGAACAAGCGCATTGCCTTTCAAGTGTGCCTCATAAGCCACCTGCTCCGCTTGATACGCAGACAATTCAAAAATCCGCACAAGTACACCAATCACAAATTCAAACGTTGTGACATCATCATTATGAACGACAACACGATAGGGTCGGTCTAACTCTTCTTCGGTTAACACCAAAAACTCAAGGTCAACTGTCGTTTCTGTGTCGGTATCTAAGCTGATATGTCGATACATCTATTACTCAACCTCTGGGGCCGCAATCAGTTGGGATAGGGCAAACCGAGCTAAAACAACAATTTCGCTCTCCCCCTGTTCAAAGGCCAAATCACTGGCTGTTTGATAAGCCGAGATTGCTTCAGCTATTTTATCTTGTGACTGTAATGACTGAGCCAACAATAACCATCCTCTAGCATTCGCATCATCTTGCTCAATGACCAATCGAGCATCTTGTTCGGCAAGGTCAAAACGGCTAACTCGTAACTGCAGCTGACTTCTAACCAGGAAAAAATCAAGAGGGCGTGTTTGGGTTTGAGCCTGAGCCTGGTTGAAACTCATCTCAGACAATTGGGTATTTGATAGCACACCGGCGAGAACTCCCTGATAAATTAACAAACCTGTGTCATTGGGTACTTTTACCAGCCCCTCTTGAATGTATGAGAGTGCTATATCATACTCTTGCTCTAGAACAGATTGGTCTGCCTGATTCTCAGCCTCTACACGAGCAATAACCTCTGGTGAGGGGGCGAAAATTGTGGTGAGGGCTAAATATGTCCCACCAAAAATAATTAAAAGAATAGCAATAATTATCAGGTATCGTTGTCGTTGCCGGGCTCGTCGCTGTGCAACAATTTGGTCGATATACCACCACCACTGTTCCCGGTGATTGGTGTCAGGGGGGCGATATTGACTTAAAGCCTTAGCTCCGCCTACATTACGCAAAAAAACAGGTGCATTCCGTCGAATTCGTGACTGAATCGTTTCAAAACGCCCCTCTTCAGATAATAGGTTTATATCTGTTTCGAGCAATGTGTTAAATAGATCATTAACCTGATCCAGATCTCGTAACACTTCCAGAGCCTGAGTTGATCCCATCTTAGCTAATTTTACCTGACGTTCTTCTAAAGAGGTCAACAATGCTCGTAATTCATCAACTGGGCTAAGTTTTTTGTCTTGAAGATAGTTAAGTTTTTGCATCACGTTCACAAATGATTCGTTATATCACGTTTGCTCGTTGCATCATTTCTAAACTAATTTGATTATGTCGTTCAATGACAGGCCCTAACTCAAAAGGTAAAAACTCCCCATCTTTAACAATAATCCGCCCATTGATAACGGACAACCAAACCTGAGTTGGAGCGCACGTAACTAACGAGGCAACTGGATCTGCTAAACTACCAGCGTGAGCCAAATCGTCGACTCGAAACGCGACAAAATCGGCGGCTTGTCCAACAGCTAATGTGCCGATATCATCCCGACGCAGAACTTTTGCCCCGCCTGTCGTGGCTAAAGCCAACGCCTCGCGGGCATCAAAACGATCAGCGCGGGTCTCAAAACCCGGCCAGCCTACTCGTTGCAGTAACATTGCTTGACGAGCTTCACCAAGTATGTGATTCCCATCATTACTAGCCGAGCCATCGACTCCCAAGCCAACCCGTACGTTTTTATCAATCATTTGGCGGACTGGAGCAATACCAGAGGCCAAAATCATATTGCTACTGGGACAATGACAAACCCCTGAACGCGACTGGGCAAGCCACTCTATTTCTGTATCATTTGGATGCACCATATGGGCAAACCAAACATCTTCCCCAGCCCAATTCAACGACTCAGCATACTCAACCGGCCGCTTACCGAAAGTCTCCAGACAAAATCGTTCCTCATCCTTTGTTTCGGCTAGGTGCGTATGTAAATTTACAAGTGGATATTGTCTAGCCAAATCAACAGTTTCACGCATAAGCGCCTCAGTGACACTAAACGGGGAACAGGGCGCTAACCCAATACGTATCATTGAATAGGGATCAGGATCGTGAAACGTCTCAATCGCCCGAATACAATCCTTAATGATGTTAGGTTCTGTATCACAAACTCGATCTGGCGGCAATCCTCCTTGACTTTCGCCAAGACTCATACTACCACGGGTAGGGTGAAAACGGACGCCAATTTCCTGAGCTGCCTGAATTTCATCATCTATTTTACTTCCATTAGGGAAGAGATATAAATGATCGGCAACGGTAGTACAACCGCTCAGAACAAGTTCAGCCAGGCCAACTTTTGCGCTAACGTATACAGCCTCAGGAGTCATTTCAGCCCAAATCGGATAGAGATATTTTAGCCAATCAAAAAGGATTTTTCCAGTCCCCGTGCCAATTGTACGGGTTAATGTTTGATAGAGATGATGATGGCAGTTTATCAAACCAGGCATCACAACGCAGCCTGTTGCATCAATTTCATCAATTTGGCTCAAATCACGGTATATATCATCTGAGCTTATTTGCTGAACAACCTCTTCAGTGGTCCCAACCAACCGAATTATATTGTCTTCAATAAAAATTGCCCCACTCCGAATCTCGTTACTTTTGAAGTCCATATTCGATTGCATTGTAACCAAAACATCAGCATTTTTTAGTAGTAGTGCCGTCATTTGAAACATTCCCGTATTAAATAAGTATTCTTAAGTAAACAGCAAGAAGTTTAAGAAAAACCAATGAATATCGGTTAGCGATTTTTGCTCAAAACGAGACCGCTTTTATCGTTTACTTCTAGATTTGGCGCGAGATTGACGATATTCGAGGCTATTTTCGATTTTTGCACAATGCTTTATTTTACAAAACTTTTTGCCAAATACTTAATGCAAAATAAAACGTGAAACGCTTTGCCATTGAGCTACGTTTCACGTTTTATTATGGGCCGGGTGGGATTCGAACCCACACGAGGTGATAAGCCTCGGGGGATTTTAAGTCCCCTGCGTCTGCCTGTTCCGCCACCGGCCCAAACTATTTTTGTAATTGTCGTGATATGGAAAACTGCGATAAACCCAACGACAGAGGGGCATAATACAACACTTTAAGGTAAGTGTCAAGGTTTTTTATACTAAAATTTTAACCAAAGAGGAACGTCTATCTTTGTCGAAAAAGAACGAAATCCCAGGTCCATTGGTCAGGGTTTGAACTATAGGAAAGCGGGTAAATATCTGAAACCGGAGAGCCATTTGAGTCAACCAATGTCAAGTTCCAGGTTACATCTTCATACGTACCCAGTTCAAGCTTGAGATTCCCCTGTTTTATATAACCACAATCAAGACAATTAGCAACACTCCAATGCCAATCACTCTCGCTACTTTCAATATAACCACCTGCTGTGCTATTAGCCACAATCCGATAACCGCCAATAGGTACATTACCAGGACTCACGATAGCTATATAAACGGTTATCACATGATAGGATGTTCCTTGAAACATACGATTGCCTTGCTCAACGACTGAGAAGGGGAAAACAGGCGCAGGGGTTGCTGTTGGTGGGGCGGGCGTTGCTGTCGGCAAGGGACGAGGCGTATTTGTAGGCAAGGGGGTAGCAGTTGGTATCGACGTTTCGGTTGGTGTCGGGAATGGCGTTGACGTTATCGAGGGGACAGGTGTGGGAACCTGAGTTGCTTCTTTTTCAGCCGGAGGCAAAGCAAATTCAAGTGAGGCTACCTGAGCGACTGGAACATCCCCGGTGTCTTGTGGTACTTGACCAGTTGGGGTAAAGGTTGGGCGAAGTGTTGGCACTCCATCTGGTTGAAGGACTTGATAATTCGCTGAGGATGATCCAGACTGCTCCGGTATATTATTTACATAAACTGTGTAAAGAATTGCTCCAAGGAAAAACAGGAATGCTACAAATGCAATTGAAACAACGGCATCAAATGTAGACTGAGACATTCGCCAAAATTGCCACCACGGAATAATACTTTTCTTGTTCTTTTTTCGTACATTTTGAGTCCGACGATTTTGTCGCTGTTCAAGCAAATGATTAATTTCTGTCTCAAGATCATTGATTTCTACGATAACCGGGTAGGGTGTATTAGGGCCGTAATAAGATTGGTATTTTCGTAATTCTTCGAGCCGCTGAATTTTTGCTTGTAAGATTTTTTTTGTCGACATCGCTTTGACCACATGAAGCTAGGTTAACATAATCCGCTGGGGATATAGTAACACAAAGCCTCTAAAATTTCAATTATTGCCCCTTTCATAGAAAGCAGCTTCCTGCAATCGAAATAAGCTATTGCACCCCCTCTAGGCTCGTGTTATACTCTTAGCACTAGAATATTCAACCCAAGATAAAACTACATCATGTCTCACTACAAACGCTCGTTACAAACAAATTTAAAGTCCTCGCCTAAATTATCCCCAAATCTTTTGTCATCTCTGCAAATTGCTTTAATCGATGGGGCCAATCAGCCTTTATTATTATTAAAACAAACACTTGAAAATGAACACTATGTACGAACTTTTAATACCATTGATGAGATTTCCTATTTTTTATCGAGTATTGATCTACTAATCGTAGATATCAGTATCGCAATCCAACCCAAGTCAACGAAGCTCGTCCGAGCAAAAAAAATTTTAATCTTGAGTCATCAAGCTGATGATGAGCTACCGCCTTGGTTTAAGGCACAACATATTTTTCTTTTACCCTGCCCCAAAAATTCGGAAGAAATCATCTCGCAACTAACGGAGTACATTACCACATCTACCCCTAGTTTTGACACCTTATCCTCTAATCCGGAACATCTTACTTTACTATTTGGCATAAACCAGACTTTGAACAGACATTTTCTAAATATCAATGATTTATTTGAGCGAGTTCTTACGTTAACATACTATCTGGAAGCTCATTTTTCAGCGTTGCTGCTTATTGAGAATGAAGAAATCAGTTACTATCGCTCTACACAGCCAGGACAAGAAGAGCTCACAGGGCTTGCTGGTCGGCGTTTTGCCCAAAGATTACTTAATGATGGTATCGAAGGTTGGGTATTAGATCACAATCAACCTACAATTTTGGAAAACACGAGACTAGATTCAAGATGGTTTCGAGCCGCTTATCTACCTGAGCAGGAATATTGTATTGTAGCTATTCCGATAACTCTAGCGCGGGTTGAGGCTAGAGGTGTTTATCTTATTGGTCATTCAGAGCCAAGCTATTTCAACGAACGCGATCTTTCACTTTTTACAGCAGTAACAAATCAGATTGCAATGGCTATTGAAAATGCCTTACTATTCAAAAATCAATCTGAGCGATCTATTCAATTGGCTCTAATTAATCAAGTTGGACAGGCGGCTACATCAATCTTAAATTTAGATGCTATGCTTCGGATGGTTGTCCAAGCCATACGACGTAGTTTTTCTTTCTTCAAAGTGTCTATTCATTTGTTTAATGAAAATACACGGTTGGTTGAACAAAGAGCCAGCACAGAAATTGAGACCGAACAGCTTCGGAAAGCTAATCCAGTTCATCAATTGCAACAGGGGTTAATTGGTTGGGCTTTTGCAACCAACCAAACGATTCTGGCCAATGATGTTGCTCAGGATCCAAGATATATTTTTGATCAAAATAACCGGGAGGTTCGTTCCGAATTATGTGTTCCAATCGTTATGGGGACCAAGGCGATTGGGGTTCTTGACTTGCAAAGCACTCAACTTGAGGCATTTGATAAATATCACGTTTCGGCCTTAGAAACCTTAGGTGATCAGCTTGCCATTGCTATTGAAAATGCCAGACTATACGATACCAACAACCAGCACATTCAGGAATTGAAATCCCTCAACCAAATTGGCCAAGCAATCACCTCAACTTTAGATTTGAAGAAAACATTAACTGTTATTACAAATGAAACCACACGTTTGATGAATGTCGCCGCTGCCTCTGTTGCCTTACGAGATGATGAGACAAGTGAAATTTGGTTTGCAGCAGCTTCAGGAGAAGGGGCAGACTATATCCTGAACGTAAGACTACCCTTGGGGCAAGGCATTGCTGGTTGGGTTGCTGAAAAAGGGCAGCCTGTAGTTGTTCCCAATGTTGAAATGGATAATCGATTTTTTGCCGATATTGATAAAGGAAGTGGATTTCATACGGAGTCAATTTTATGTGTTCCCCTTCAAACGAAGGGTCGAACTATTGGTGTCCTTGAAGTTCTCAATAAAAAATCTGGCAGCTTTAATCAGGAGGATTTAACCCTACTTCAATCGATTGCCATTCCAGCTGCCACTGCCATAGAAAATGCCCAGTTATATGAAAGTCAGACTCGAACAATCAGGCGCTTAGAACAAACCCAACATCAATTAGTGCAAAGTGGGAAATTAGCAGCAGTCGGTGAGCTAGCAGCTGGGGTTGCTCACGAGATTAACAATCCGTTAACAACAATCATTGCTCTCACAAGTTTACTCAACTCAACAACGAAGATTGATACGAAATATAAAGAAGATTTAGAGTTAATTTATTCTGAGGCACATCGAGCCCATAGCATTGTGCACAATCTTCTTAACTTCGCTAGAACAGATAATCCTCGGCGATTTCCAGTAGATATTAACTCACTTATCGAAGATGCAATTTCATTAGTTTATACACAAACCATCAGCCCGTATATCAAATTGGAAAGAACTTTCTCGAAACTCGATCCCATCTTGCTCGACGTTAATCAGATTAAACAAGTCTTTGTTAATTTGATGAACAATGCAATTCAAGCAATGATGAATACTCCCGAAAAACCAGGTACACTAACAATTTCAACCAGACAAGATGTAGAAATTCACGAAGAAACTCAGGGTACACATTTTATAAAAAAGCAATCTAAAGAATATTTGCTATGTCAAATAAAAGATACTGGGCCGGGGATAGCTATAGAGAATCTAGACAAGATTTTTGACCCCTTCTTTACAACAAAAGAGGTTGGTCAGGGAACTGGATTAGGTCTATCGATCAGTTACAATATTGTAAAACAGCATGATGGAGAGCTTTTGGTGGATAGCACCCCTGGGCAAGGCACAACATTTACGATAAAAATTCCTATCATTCAGGATGTGAATCATAAATGAATCAAGCTAGAATTTTGATTGTTGATGATGAGAGAGGTGTTGTTCATTCTTGTGTTCGAATTCTTGAACTACAAGGTTATTCTGTTTTAGGGAAAACAGAATCTGAGTCAGTTCCAGAGCTTTTGAAGCAACAGAGCTTTGATCTGTTACTCTCAGATATTCGAATGCCAAAAATTGACGGTTTAGAATTACTAAAAATTGCTAAGGAGATTGATCCCAATTTAAGTGTCATTCTTATCACCGGATATGGAACGATGGAGGATGCAATTAAAGCGATGCGGTTGGGTGCCCAAGGCTTTATTATGAAGCCCTTCGAACCAGACGATTTAGTCGCCGCGATTGAAGAGAGCTTAAAGCGAAGGGCCTTACTACGAGACAGTGCCCGACTACAAACACTTCTGCCATTGCTTGAAATAAATAAAATTTTACAAGTGTCAGAAGGTGAAGCAACCTTAGTAAAACGAGTTTTAGAGGTGGCACATCGCCAAACAAAAGCCGCCCGGCTTGCTTGGCTGATCTACCAATCTCCAGACCAATCATCTTTTCCGAAGCTTGAAGCAGTTGAAACCTGTATCATACCAGAGGAAAAATCAGTATCTCGCATCCCTTCAACCGCTATTGATTTAGCCATTGAAAAGGCAATCCCCATCGGGGTTTTGGTTGAGGGTACCTTATTAGAACAAATAGAAGGGCAACCAAATATCATTGGGCTTGTCTTACCTCTTATCATTAAGGGAGAAATTTTTGGTCTATTAACAGCTGAAACCGGTGAACTAAGCCATAGCGGCCCATTTAATCCACTGAGTCTCGATCTTCTCCTGGTGTTGGCGACCCAATTAGCAATCACTCTTGAAAACGTGAAGCTTTATCAAGAAGGACAGGCGCTACACACTTTTAATGACAATGTTATCAAAACAGTCACCAATGGATTAATTGTAATAGATGAAAATTCAAGGATCACAACATTTAATCCTGCAGCAGCTATTATGCTTGGTCAAGACAAAGAACAAGTTTTAAATAAGCCCATTGATGAAGCGCTTAATGACGCAGATGCTTTAATTCATCTCTTTCAAAAAACAATTGAAACCAATCAGCTACAGGCTCAACGTGAGGTGGACGTTCAACATTGGGATGGAACAACATTACCGATTTCTGTCAGCATTGCACCTATGTCTGGGGAAAATGAGAATAAGGCAATTGGAGCGGTTGGTATCTTTGAAGATTTGAGCGAAATCAAGGCTCTAGAGGCTGAAAGAAGACGTTTAGATCGCTTAGCCGCTTTGGGCGAAATGTCTGCTGTTGTCGCCCATGAAATTCGTAATCCGATGGCTGGGATTGCGGCTGGGGTAGAGTATATTGCGCGAAAAATGCCCAAAGATTCTCCTGATTATGAGGGTGCTGGGATGATTTTGGGAGAGATCGAACGGGTTAATCGCATTTTAGAGGACATCCTTTTTGTTGCCAGACCGTTGCAGCTTAGCGTTTCTGAAGCTTATATTCCAGAAATTATTGATACAGTTATTCAGCGATGTCAATCCCAAATTAATGAAAGTAACCTAAAAATTATTTCTCATTATGGGTCCAATATTCCGATGATGCCGGTTGATCGGCAGCGTTTGGAACAAGTGTTTAGTAATTTAATTATCAATGCGACTCAAGCCATGAATAGAGAGGTACTCAAAATTGATGTATCAGGCGTATCACAAAAAAATGAGTCTAATCCTGAATATACTGTTATTACCCTGGAAGACACGGGGCCAGGTATCCCTTTAGATATTCGTGCACATATATTTGAACCATTTTTTACGACAAAAACACGGGGCACCGGATTAGGATTAACTGTCGCACGGAGAATTATTGAAGAACATAAGGGCTCGATAGTTATGGAGAGTGAACAAAATCAAGGTACGCGATTTATCATAACCCTGCCAGTTTTTACGGAGAAAACATGACCTACCATATTTTGGTTGTTGATGATGAACGTACGTTTCGCTATTTTCTGGTGCGCCATCTCGAAGCAGAA
Source organism: Phycisphaerae bacterium (assembly GCA_028285035.1). The sequence continues at coordinate 311,373 of JANQQF010000038.1, read as the reverse complement.
GGTTATATTGTAACGGAAGCAGCTGATGGACAATCAGCGATTGATCTCATCAATCAAACTCATTTTGATGTTGCCATTGTAGATTTACGATTAACAGATATGAACGGGTTGGATGTTGTTCGGCATTCGCGAAAAAAATCACCTCAAACTAGCGTCATTATTTCGACCGGGTATGCCACATTTGACTCGGCCATTGAGGCCTTACGTCAAGGGGCCCACGACTATATAACAAAGCCAATTAACACTGCTGAGCTATTAGCCAGCGTGGCAGATGGTATTAGCCGTCAGGATAGCTCTCAATTGGAAAACACACACCCTGTGTCCGATCAAACCTTGAAAATAAGAAATCTAACCCTTAACCCCGCTAATCGCCAAGTTAACCGAGATGAAGAAATTATCAACCTAACCCCAACTGAATTTGATATTCTTTTGGTTCTGATGAAACGGCCAGATACTGCAATAGACTCAATCAATCTTATCAAGCAAGTGCGGGGATATGAGGCAACCGAGGCAGATGCCCGAGCAATTGCCCGAGTACATGTGCATCGCTTACGGCATAAATTAGAAATAGACCCCAGTAACCCTCAATATGTATTGACCATAGCCGGTGGTCGATATTTAATAAGTTCTATTTAAGGGTTTAACAATTTATTTTTAGAGAAATTTTAGCGGACTAAACCGCTACCCCTTCAGGGGTCACAGGTTCCAGTTCTCTAATTTTGAACTGTGACACACTTCCCCTTTCATCCCAAAGAAATTACATACATTTTATTCTCGACACTACTCTCATTAATAGATAGGCTATGATAGATAAATAATAGCCTCAACATAAATACTTTCTCCATACCCATTTTGGGCACTCTAATTTACTATCCCTCTACAAAGCGACCTTTTTCTTGAAAATTTTAACTGTAACAATCTTGTAACCATCATTATTAGAATTCTATGTTATATTAGAATTGATAGTTACCCTTATAAGGAGCAATCCATGCTAAATCGGCTAAATCGACAAAAACGAGTGCTCATCGTTGATGATGAAGCAACTTTAGTATTCTTCTTGAAACAAGGTTTACAAGAAGATGAGAGTTTAATTACAGTAGATGGAGCTGCTTCAGGAGAAGAAGCCCTCACCAAACTAACCTATAGCCGGTATGATCTTTTAATCACTGACTTAAAAATGCCAGGTATCAGTGGGTTTACATTGGTAGAGGTTGCGCGTTCTTTACACCCTCAAATTGGGATTATCTTAATTACCGCCTTTGGCTCACCTGAGGTCCAAAATGAAGCTGACCATCTCAATGTAGATGGATATTTGACGAAACCTTTCCCGATTGCACAGCTCCAAAATCTTGTTAACTCAATTTTATTCCGAACTACAGAATCTACTGACAATATGATTACTTCCCAAAATAACTCGGTAGCGGGAAAATAATAGGTTAATTTTATTCATTATTGTCATTTTGAAAGTAGCTACAATTTCCTACTATATCCCCCGTAAAAAGCTGCTATACTTAGCACACGGGGTCAGCAAACCAATGATAGAAATATTGCAAGGAGATAGGACACACATGGGCAAAGCCAAAGTGCTTTATATAGAAGATAATAGCGACAACATGATGTTAGTTAGACGTGTCTTAATGGTTGAGGGGTATGAAATCATCGAGGCTGAAAACGGAACTGAAGGGCTAGAAAAAGCAACATCAGATACTCCTGATATTATTCTAACCGATATTAATCTACCAGATATTGACGGATATGAAATCACCAAGCAACTTAAGAAAGATGAAACCACTGCACATATCCCTATCGTAGCCATGACTGCAAATGCTACCCCAAAGCAACAAGGTGAGGTTTTCGAAGCTGGCTGTGATGGATTAATAACCAAGCCAATCGACATCGATAAACTCCCCGAACAGATCGAACACTATTTGAAAGGTAAGTCCTCATGACAGATGCAGTTGTACAACCAGAGAAGAAAAAAGCAATAGATCCTAAGGATGCTTATGTATTGGTGGTGGAGGATAATCTACAAAACCTCGTTCTCATTGCCCGCCTCTTGGCTTTTATTGGGGTTCGCCGATATGAATGGAAAGCTTCTGGCTGGCAGGTCTTGGAGTTCGCAGATACGATGCCTCGGGTTGATTTAGTTTTAATGGATCTTCACTTGCCCTATCAAGATGGTTACGAGGCTTTGGCAAAATTGCGAAGTGATGAGCGTTTTACGAATACACGCGTTGTTGCCGTCACGGCAGATGCCAATCCGACCACAATGGAGAAAACAAAAGAAGCTGGTTTTGATGGATTTCTTGGAAAACCAATAGATCCAGACAAATTCCCTGACCAAATCATTAGCATTTTGCAGGGTAATAATATTTGGGATTTAGGTTACTAGTATTCCCCTAATCTAGAAAGTAGCGAATGTAAAATGTGTAGCAAACGCTTGAGCTTAAACAATCCGCTAAATTTTAGCTACTAAAAGAAGTCTATTTCAATCCTAAACCATCTAATCAAATGTACTCATTTGATATATTGATAGTAATAAAACAAATTAGGCTTTTACTTCTTAGACTTAACCTTTATCCGTTGTTCAGTTCCAAATTCAAACTTCGGGTCCAATCATATGAATAACCAGCAGCAGGATGTAGTTAATCAATTAGAAAACCAAATTGCTGAGTTGTCTGCAAAATTAGCTACTGCACAAGAGCAAATCCACCATCAAGCAAAATTATTGCATGTAAACCAACAGCTAAACCAAATCCTTGCTTCCACGCTTGATTTAACCACCCTTAATGTCCAAATTCTAGAAATCATAAAAAGTAGTTTCTTTTTTAGTGATGCTACAATTTTTTTACCTGTCGATGATAATAAGGCTTGGCTCAAGTATCATGCTGATCAGCGAAGACACAATCGCATTAATGGCAGTGAGCCAAAAGCTGTACGTGAAGCCAGCCAATCGAAAAATTCTGTCTATGTCAATATCCCAAAAACAAATGGGAGTAACGGCGACTCTTATCTATCCGAGATGGCTCTTCCTTTGTTATCAAATGGCAAATTCATCGGCATTTTACACGCTTTGGGGAATAAAGAGGCAACACTTTCACAAGATGACATCGATGCGCTCCAAAGATTTAGTCAACCTATCGCTGCAGCCATCGCAAAAACTCAGCAATATCGCCAAATTATCAGTGAGCGTGATAAATCCAACCTTTTATATGAGGTTGCGGCAGAGTTAGGTGCTGCCCTTGATTTTGAAGCAATCACTACGGCAGCTGTTAATTTTGCACCTCGACTGGAAGCCACAGCCGGAAACATTCACATATTGACTGACACAGGCGATGTTTATATTCGTAGTACATATCCAGAGCGTAATCGATTGGATGATGTTGAGCGACAAAAATTAGTCAGACAAATCTTAACTGAAGGGTTAGAGGCTTGGGTTCTAGAACATGAAGAACCAACGCTTATTATAGATACTTTAGAAGATGAACGATGGTTACCTGTAGAGCATGCTGATCAAAAAGTTACAGTTCGCTGTATAATCTGCGCCCCAATCATCATAGAACGTGGTCGTCTTCAAGGTGCATTATCCTTTGTACACCCTACCCCAGGTCATTTTAGTCAAAATGATTTAAATGTGTTAGACACTCTTGCCACACAAGTTTCTGTAGCTCTAGAAAATACAGTTCTTCTAAACGACCTACAAACTAATTTACAAGAAACTCAACTTATCGTTGATATCAGTCGTCAACTTGTTGCTTCAACATCGGTACAGCAAGTTTACACCGCCCTAGTTAAAGGAACGATGAATACAGGTGCTGATCGTTGTGTCCTTTATCTTTGTGATGATCTCGACTCGAATAGTATCCCTACTTCAAGTGAAATTGTTTTTGTCAATGACACTAGAAAAGAAAAACGTAACCAGTCAGAAATTGGTGTCCGCCTCGTATTGGCCGAATATCCTATCTTAGCTCAACTGGTTCAAAGTAAATTATCTGTTTCTATTGCAGACATAGATACTGATCCCCAACTTACCAAAGCAGATCGAAAATTCTTAAAACGGGCAGAAACCACCAGCATAGCTTTCATCCCATTAGTCACTCGTAGTCGTGTTCTTGGTCTTTTATCAATAGAGTATCGACAGTTTCATAACTTTACGGAGCATGAACTCACCTTATATCATACGCTATGTAACCAAAGCATTGTTGCCATTGAAAATGTTCGCCAACGACAACAAACTGAAGTCGCACTTGCGGAAACCCAAACGTTATATCGAGCTGGTCGCGTTTTGGCCGGCGCAAATAATCTTGATGAAATTCTTCAGGAATCGTTGATAGAGTTTCTCTACAGTCTTGATTTAGACCAAGGGGGTATCACCCTACTAAGTACGGATAAGCTTCAAGGCGAGCTAGTAGCCTACGTTCAAAATGGTCTAGTGCAGGATATTGAAACATTACGATTTGGTATTCGAGACAACATCCCATATCAACAAATTCTTCTCTCTGGACAACCCTTTACCAGCTATGACGTTGATAACGACCCTCGCTTAACAGATTATCAAAATTTCAATGAAGAGGTACCAGTCAAATCTTTATTGGAAGCTCCTATGATTGTCAGCGGCGAAACAATCGGCTGGATTGGTGCCGACTCAGTCAAAGCACATCGTCATTTCTCACAACGCGAGATCGATCTAGCCCGCGCTATGGCCGACCAAATTGCCATTACAATTCAAAATCGACGTCTGTTGGAAACCAGTGAAAAGCAAAAAGAACAGCTTAGGACAGTAGCCCAGGTGGGACGTGCTGTTTCAGAAATGACTGATCTTGACGAAATTCTGTTCAGTACCGTTGATTTAATTCGCGATCAAATTGGCTACTATCATGTCTCAATTTTCTTAATCGATGAAAAGAGAGAATGGGCTCAAGTTCGGGCGTCTACAGGTGAAGTAGGCAAGATTATGGTTGAACGGCCTCATCAACTAAAAGTGGGTGGGGAAAAATCGATTGTTGGTTTTGTTACAGGCAATGCCGAACCACGAATTGCTCTTGATGTCGGTGAAGATAAAGTCCACTTTAACAATCCGCTCTTACCTGATACCCGTTCGGAGTTAGCGCTACCGATGATTTCGAAGGGCGAAGTAATCGGGGCTCTGGATGTACAAAGTACAGAACCCAATGCATTTACACCTGAAGATGTTGAAACCCTACAAATTCTGGCCGATCAGTTAACCGTAGCCTTAGACAATGCCCGTCTACGTGATGAAACCCAACGCCGTCTCTCTGAACAAGCCACGCTTTATAGCATTGGCACAAAAATAGGTTCAACCCTTGATTTGCAAGACGCTGCTAATAATCTAGTCGTTGAAACTGCGTTTGCTCTAAACCTCGCTGAATGTGCTCTATCACTGATTGATGGCGACTATGCTCAAACAATTAGCGACTATGTGCGACCAGACTCTACATTTGAAAGTGATCAGGGAGACCGCTATAAGATAGAGGATTTTGTCGCACTTAAACAAGTGTTAGCAACCAAAGAAGAAATAATTTGTTATCCTGATGATCTATCAGAAGATCGTTGGGAATATGAATATTTAACAGAGCATAACGGGTCCCTTTTGGGTTTAATCCCCGTTCTTCTTAGAAATCAAGTAATTGGTGTCTTAGAGGTCTATGACCATACGTCCGGACGAAGACTTGGTCGAGCAGACATCAATCTTCTTGATTCGATTGCCCTACAAGCAGCTAATGCAATTCAAAATGCTAGACTATTCCAGGCCGCTCAAGAGAGTGAAACCTTTATGAAGGCCATTATTGATCAGATCCCCGATCCAATTTTTATCAAAAATCAGAACTACGAATTAACAGTGGTGAATCAAGCCTACGCCAACAATATGCTTGGCAAACAAGAGACCGACCTTATTGGTCAGACAGATTATGAATTTCGATCAGAAGAGGTTGCCAAGCAGTTTAGAGAGCAAGATCAGCATATATTTGAGACGGGAGAAACCCTAGAGTTCGAAGCACCAATGCTAAATGCTGCGGAGGAAAATCGTATTTATTTCACCCGCAAAATTCCACTATCCTTAACATCAAATGTGAATAAACCTGACTTTATTATTGGGGTTGTTAATGATATTACTGATCAGAAACAAAGAGAAAGAGAGCGTGAACAGCTTATTCTAGATACCGCACAAAACTTAGCGCGTACTCAATCGCTCTACCGTATCAGTCACGCACTCGCAACCTCAAACGATTTACAAACCGCATTTGAAACTTTATTAGGTGAATATCTCAATCTGCTGAATTTGCAACAGGGAAGTTTAACATTATTTGACCGAGCATCTAACTATGTTAGAGCACAAGCTCGCTACATTGCTGGCGAACCGGTTTCGCCCAAGTTTAGTCTGGCTGTTGAAGAAGATTTGGTATTCCAACAGCTGCAAAAGCAACCTGGGCCCCTAATTATCGATGACCCAGAAGGCCATCCTTTTATCAAAAACAGCCACAAAACAAGAGGCCAAACTAATGTAACCTCAATGCTATTTATTCCAATTGTCGTACAAGGCAATGTTGTTGGATCGTTTGCAGCGGACGCCACCGAAGCTGATCATACCTTCTCTCAAGCTGATATTGAAATGGGTGAAGCGATTGCTGACCAGTTAAGTGTTCGTCTAGAAAGTTGGCAACTTTTAACTGAGGCTCAACATAAATCCACGTTATTACAAGCTGCATCTGAAGTGTCCCGGGCCGCGAGTTCTATTTTGGATGTTAATGATCTTTTAGTCACCTCCGTAAATTTAATTCGAGATATGTTTAGATTGTATTATGTTGGTCTGTTTCTCGTTGATGACGAACGCAGGTGGGCTGTATTGCAGGCTGGGACGGGCGAAGCCGGAAAAAACCAAATTGCCGATAATCACCGTCTCAAAATTGGTTCTGGCTCCATGATTGGTTGGAGTATTCAGCATCGACAGGCACGGGTTGATCTGGATGTTGGTGCCGATGCGAAAAACTTTTTCCGAAATAAGCATTTACCCGATACACGATCTGAGCTAGCCCTCCCTCTCCAAAGCAAACGAGAGGTAATCGGCGCATTGACAGTGCAAAGTGTCGAACGTAACGCTTTTTCACAAGAGGATATTACGGTATTACAAACGATGGCAGATCAGTTGGCAAACGCTATTACAAATGCTCGCTTATTCGAAAATGTAGCTGAGTCACAAAAGCAAGCCGAAACACGCCTCCAAGAAAGTGTTGCGATGCAGCAATTTAGTCAAGCTTTGGCCAGTAGCTTCCATGTCAATGAAATTCTTGAAATGTTCTTTCAGGCCTGCACAAAAGTTATCGGATTTGAATATGTCCAATTTTCTTTAGTCGAAGAAACAGAAGTTCGGGCGATTGCAGGGGTAGGCATTAGCGAACAACAACTGGCTTTGTCGTGTAAACCCCTAAACAGTCAAGATATCATGGCCGATATTATTCGCACTGGAAAGACTGAAGTAATTACGGGATGGGATGACCGATTTGATCCAGAACAATTCGAGTTAGAAAATCACATGGAATGGGTGCGTCTATTCACCCCTATCATACTTCGACAACAAACTATTGGTTTAGTAGAAACAGGCTTTAAAAACGCAGTGAGTATTCGCCAAGGCCAAATTCGTCTCCTGAAATCATTTATCGATCAAACCGTTCTCGCCTTAGACAATGCTCAACGATTTGAAAATAGTCAAAGAACCGCTCGACGTGAAGCAATTATTCGAGAAGTAACTGGAAAAATTCGTGGAGCAAAAGATATTGACTCGATTTTAAAGACAACATTGACTGAATTAAGCCGTGTTTTGGGAAGCGAAAAGGGAAATATTTATTTGGCCCCTCAGCCTCGATCTCAGAAAGAGTAATTTTATAATATGACTGAGTCCGTAAAGCGTACACGTTTAGGTACAATAGAAGAATACCTTGGGCAAATGGTAAGTCATCTGCCAGAATTAGATAATGATCAATCTGAAATTGGTCGTATATGGTCGGCATTAAAGGAAGAAGTTCATGGATTGGCCGAAGATATTCAACAACAGGATCGTGTCCTTGATACAACGACAGCCATAGCTGAAGTGACTGATACAATCTCACGGCCAGAGCATTTACGCCCCAATTTGGTCGAGATTGTTCAGCAACACTTTGCCGGAACACCGGTTGCTTTGTATTTACTTGATGCGACTGGTCAACAGGCTGAACGAAAAGCCCAAACAGAACCTAGCTTACCCATTGAACTTGCCCCTGAAAAACCCAAGATAGACGAGTCAACCCCAATTGGTCGAGCTATTTTGCGACAACAACCAACTCTTTTTCCCGCCGATAAAGTTGGTATCGGGCTAGCCCTGCCTCTCCTGAGCCGTGGAGATGCTTTAGGGTGTATCCTAATTCATCGGGTTGATCCTCTTCATCCTGATAACCTAACAGCTTTGCAAACGCTTGCCGCCCAAGTTGCAAATGCTTTACAAACGACCCGCTTGTTCTCAACTATTGATGAACAACTTGAGCAGCTTGCTACGTTGTATCACATCAGTCTACAAGTTGGTAGTCATCTAAACATCAACTTGCAATTACATAATCACAACCTTGATTTCGACGCCTTACTTGATAATCTGGCTCATCTAAGTTTGCAGCTAACTGGGGCTGAAGCAAGTCAAGTCTATTTGATTGATCCTGATCGAGATCAAATTACTGGATGGAGTGCTACCACACTCATTCCCAATAAATCTGTTGTAAAAAGAGATAAAGGACAAATTTCAGGTTTAGAACAACACGTACTGCAAACAAAGCAGCCCGTATTAGGTAATCAATGGTCGCAACATGCGCTTGGGGAACACTTTCCGACTAAAGCAATTATGGATGAGGAAATTAAAGCTTTGATGCATGTTCCCATTGTTTTACGAGGCCGAGCCATTGGAACAATGGAAGTACAACATTTTGATGAGGCCAATCCCTTTGATGATAACGACCTTCATATTTTATCTTTATTAGCCTCACAAGCAGCAATTGCTATAGAAAACACACATTTATTCAATCAGGCTGAAAATAATAGTCGATTCTTAAAAACAATATTAGAACATATTCCAGACCCAATTTTTATCAAAGATCGTCAACATACTTGGGTGGAGATGAATTCAGCCAATTTGGCTGTCGTAGGACGGCCAACTGAGGATGTAATTGGGAAAACAGATCATGACTTCTTTGCTAAAGAACTAGCCGACGAATTTTACAGACGTGATGATCAAGTCTTCACAAAAAATGAGACCCTAACTTTTGAGGATAAAACAACTTGGGCAGACGGTGAAGCCCACATCGCCTATACCCGATTGATTCCCATTCCTGATAATAATGGACAACCTCAATATTTATTGGGGATCAGCCAAGATATTACTGAACGACGTGCTCGTGAAGCCGAACGAGAACGCTTACTGAATGAAATGGCAATGATGTACAACGGTAGTCAAACTATCGCGAGTGCATTGAGTGAACGCCAAGTTTTTGCGGCCTTGTTCAAACAAATTCGCCTACAAAATCCCAGCCAAATTACAGCATACTATTATAAGTCAGTCGATGATGAGCCTATCTGGGTCGAATTGAAAGCACGTTGGTCACAACAAACAGGGTGGACCCGCCGTACGGGTGATCGTCTCTATTTGCCTGATAGCCCAGAGGCAAATTGTTTAACAGTCAACCAGTCCACTTATTTAGAAGATGTAGCTACAGATAGCCGCTTGTCTGATGATGAACGTGAAAGTTTTAGGCAAAGAGGGGCTGTATCAACGGCCTTATTACCCCTAGTAACAACGGGGCAAAATATAGGAATTATTCTCATTGATTTCGCAGAACCATTTGAATTTACAAACACTGTGAAACAGTTCTGGCAAGCGATGGTGGACCAAGCATCAGTTTTGTTATCAAACCGTCAGTTGCTACAAGAGGTCACATATCGAGCTGTTCAAATTGAAACGGCTGCCGATGTGGCCAGAACTGCCAGTTCCATTTTAGGTGTTAATCAACTTCTAAACTCTGCTGTAAAGCTAATTCGAGACCGATTTGAGCTATATTATGTCGGTGTATTTCTAGTTGATGATGAAAAAGAGTGGGCCATTCTAAAGGCAGGAACTGGAGAACCTGGTCGAATCCAGATTGCCAACGAGCATCGACTTGAAATTGGTGGAGAGTCGATGATCGGGCAGTGTTTGGCAAATCTAAAGGCAAGAATTGCCTTGGATGTGGGTCGAGAGGCTGTTCATTTTCAAAATCCACATCTTCCCCACACCTCTTCTGAAATGGCTTTGCCACTGATATATCGTAATGAGGCAATTGGGGCCTTAACGGTTCAAAGTAGAGAGCAGGTGGCCTTTAGCCATACAGATATTATTTTTCTGCAAACGATGGCAGATCAGTTAGCCAATGCCATCGAAAATGCATTACTATTTGAAAAAGCTCAACTAGAGATTACGGAGCGTAAGCGTATAGAGCAAGAAATTCTAAATCGACACAAAGAATTAGCTGCAATCAATCGAGTAGCCGCCGCAGTATCAACAACTTTGGATCTACAAGATATGCTTCGAGCCGCCGCCCGTGAAATTGTACTTATTTTCAATGCTCGGCGTAGTGGTATAACACTTATCAATGATGAACAAACCAACTTAGAAGTAATCGCTAGTTATTCACAGCACAAAAATGACAGTACCGAAGGACTTATTATTCCGATCGAACCAGGTGATTCTGCATTTGAGGTGATTAAAAAAGGTCAACCATTTGCAGTATCAAAACCATATTCTCCATCTAATGAATTAAGCACACCTGATGTCAAAGAGATGTTCCGGATACTTGAAACTGAAGCAATTATGATTGTACCACTGATTGTGAGAAATGAGGTGGTTGGAACCATTGGTGTTGACTTGGATGAAGTAGATCGAGACTTTACAACGGCAGAGCTTCAATTAGCAGAAACAATCGCCAGTCAAATCGCCAGTTCGATTGAAAATGCAAATCTATTTGAGAAAACTCAAATCGCACTCGCCGAGCAAAAACGGGTGGAAACCGTTCTTAAAGAAAGTGAAAATCGATATCGCAATTTGTATGACACCTCGCCGATTGCTTATCTTTCCACAGATACGCAGGGCGTTATTTATATGAGTAATGCCAGCACGACCGATTTACTGGGATACAATCAAGACGAGCTCATTGGACACTCAATATTTGATTTGTACGCGGATACGCCGCTAGGAAAGCCAAAAGCTGAAAGATTTCATCAGCGTTTAATTGAGGGTGATATAGTTCAAGGTGAAGAAGTAGAGATGACAAGGGCCAGCGGACGGGTCATTTCAACAAGTTTACGACTACGCCCGATTCAGGATGATAAAGATCAAATTGTAGGGCAACAAATTGCCATCGAAGATATTACTGAACGTAAACGCGCTGAAGATACAATACGAGATAGTGAAGAGCGGTATCGTTTATTGCTAACCTCATCACCAGACCCAATCGTTATGTATGACCCCGAAGGGAATATTACATACATCAATGATGCATTTTCACAAACATTCGGTTGGTCAATAAAAGATATACTGGGACAGCCCCTCAATTTTATCCCTCAGGACAGTCAAGCTGAAACAGAAGATGCATTTCAGCGAATGTTACGTCATGAAACGGTACTTTACGAAACAAAACGTCTCACAAAGACAAATCAAGTGTTAGATATGCTGATTAGTGGCGCGTCAATCAAAAATAAAAGTGGGGACATTACAGGGCTAGTTTCTATCTTACGAGATATCACAGAAAGAAAACAAACTGAAACCGCCCTACAAACTACATTTAAACGAACACAATCTTTGCATCACATTAGTAATACTTTAGTCGCCCATAGTGATCAAGATACTATTTTTGAAATAGTGTTACAAGAGTATCTAAATCTCTTGGGCTTACAACGTGGTAGCTTGATTTTATTAGATAAACAGGACGTTATTCACGAAGTATCAGCGTTTTATGCTGATGGTCAAAAAGAAATCCCATCATTTAATTTTTTAGCAGATCAAGATCAGATTGCAGATTATTTAAGGAAAAATACTGAGCCGCTTGTTATTGAAAATGTAAAAGAGCATCCACTCACCGCAGGTTATCAATACAGTCAAGATGATATTGAGGCGGTCTTATTTACCCCGCTAACCGTAAAAGACAATGTTATTGGAATTATAGGAGTCGCTACAAGTGATCCCAATTATCAATTTTCTGATCAAGATCTAGAGGTTAGCGAGTTATTGGCTGATCAGCTAACGATTTGGTTGGAAAATAGGCGTCTGTTGCAAGAAACTCAACGGCGTTCATCGTTACTAGAAATCGGGGCTGAAGTTTCTCGAGTAGCCAGTTCAATTCTTAATGAGGATGAGCTTATCGACAAGTCAGTTAATTTGATCCGCGATCAGTTTGGCCTTTATTATGTCGGGTTATTCCTTATTGATCCAGCTAATGAATGGGCGGTGTTACGGGCGGGAACAGGTGAGCCAGGACGTCGGCAACTCGCAAAAAATCACCGGCTTCAAATTGGTGGAGACTCAATGATCGGTTGGAGTGTTTCTAATCGTGAAGCAAGAATAGCGCTTGATGTGGGGCAGGAGGCGGTCCATTTTGAAAATCCAGATTTACCTGAAACACGATCTGAAATGGCCCTACCCTTAATCAGCCGAGACGAAGTCATTGGGGCGTTGACAGTTCAAAGTGAACAACGGGAAGCCTTTTCCCAAGAGGACATTACCCTTCTACAAATTATGGCGGATCAAGTCGCTAACGCTATTCTTAATGCTCGACTTTTTGAGGAGTCCCAACAGGCTCAACAAGAAGCTGAAGAGCGGCTGCATGAAACAATTGCTTTACAGCAGTTGAGCCAAGCTTTATCAGGAACCCTGCAAGTTGATGAAATTCTGGATATTTTCTTCCGAGCGTGTACTAGAGTTATCGGCTTTGAATATGTTATTCTTGCTCAAATTGATCTAAATGAACATACAGTTTCAAGTATTAATAATGTTGGGATCAGTGAATTAAAATTACATCAACAAAAAATGCTTTTGGAAACAAGTCTTGCCATTGAAGTAATGCAGGAAGGGCAAACCCAAATCATTACTGGCTGGGATGAACGTCTGCAAAATCATTTATATGAGGTAAAACAAGCCAACACCTGGACTCGCTTAATTACCCCTCTAATGTTACGACAAAAACCTATTGGCATTGTAGAAGCCGGATTTAAAAATCAATCACAGGTTTTAGAGGATAGCCAAATCGGATTATTAAGAGCATTTGTCGATCAAACAGCATTAGCTTTAGATAATGCTTGGCGATATCAAGAGAGTCAACGAACAGCGCGTAGGGAAGCATTGATCAAAGAAATTACCACCAGGGTTCGGGCCTCAACAGATATTGACACCATTCTACAAACCACTGTCCGAGAAATCAGGGCAGCTACATCTAGCCAAAAGGCATACATCAATCTTTTGCCGCCAATCAATGGGCACGATAAGCATGATCAAAAAAGGAGTGACCAATGAGCCAACGCACAACATCTCGTCGCGATAAGCATAGTGGTCAACTAAAAATAATTGAAAATCTTAGCCAAGGTTTAGCTCGTGGCGATAAAACCGAGCAAGTACTAGAAGCAACCTTAAACGCACTACATGCTCAGCTAGGTTATCAAACGGCTCAAATCTATCGTCTCTCACCCTATGGACAGGACTTGTGGCGATACTTAGCCGTTGGCGAGACTGATTTAACAATCATAAATCTACCTGACATCTTTTCGATTGAAACCCGAAACATTGTTAGTGATACTGTTCGCAAAAAACAAATCATCTATATCACAAATTTGCATAAAGGGCCTTATGCCACACAGGCGCCCGCACCAGAGGCAACACCAATAAGATCAGAGATTGCCTTGCCACTAGCTGCTAGTGAGGATGAAGTCATTCTGGGTGTTCTTCGAGTTCAACATGACAAAACAGCAAGTTTCCCGCCAGCAGATCGTCAATTTCTGGATACCCTAGCTCACTTAATGGCAACAACAATCCGTCACAATCAAACTGTTGAAGAGCTAGAAAACGATCTACAAGAAATAAGAATTCTTTATAACTTACAACGCCAGACAGATATTGGGCACGGCCAAAGTGGGGTCGATCCCATTTCAGGGGTGGGTTACAGTTATAACCGAAACAACGAAATCATTGTTTCTGATGAACTCAGTTCAACGGCTCGTTTGGCAATCGCTAAACAGAATACCGAAGTTTTGGCTAATGATCATAATTCAGAAGCTAAGGAGTTAGTAGCCCCTATTCAGTTATACGGTGAAACCATTGGTGTTTTGGGAATTGCTAGTGATTTAGAGCAAGATGAATGGACAGCCGATGATCAGCGTTTATTAGAGGAGGTGAGCACTCAGGTTGCGTTAGCCTTAGAGAATGCTCGACTTATTCAGCAAACTCAGGCCCAGACGCAAGAGTTATCTCTACTATTTTCAGCCAGCCAAAGACTATCTGAAACCATAGATCTTGAACAAATCTACGGTATTTTAACTGAACAGATGATGATTTATTTGCAGGCTGATCAAGGTGGGGTAATTTTATTAGACTCAACAACCAATACATTTATCGGACAACGAGTAATGGTCCGAGAAAATAACAAACTATTATTTCAAAATCGTGCGTCTCACGTTTCCCCGACAAATGATGCCAGTTTGTCCAAACTATTAACCCAACCAACTGTTTTAATAGAAACCTTACAGCAAGATAATCTACTTGATCGTCAAGCCAGACATAAAGAGATGGGCCTATTAACTGTGGCCATATTCCCCCTTCTCGTCCGTAATGAGGTTATCGGCCTATTAGAAATCGGGCACTATGATGCTGATCGAGCTTACAATTCAAACGAACTACAGGTAGCTCAAGCTATTATCGCCCAGGTTGCTGTGGCTATTGATAATGCTTTGCAATTCCAGAAAACAGAAGCTGCCTTGGCTGAAACGCAAAAATTGTATGAGATAAGTCGAGCACTTGTTGAAACAAATGACCTAGATGAAATTTTTAACGTTGTCTTGACCCACGTCAAAGAATTTAATGTTGATCGTGTCAGTATCTCACTTTTGGATCCAGCGATATTACAAAATAATGAAAATTTGACAGCTGAAGCAGTTACGATTGTCGCAAGTTGGGACAAAGAATCGGATCAAATATTGCCAGTAGGCTCAAAGATTACCGCATCAATGTTTCCATTGGTTGAATCTTTTGCCAAGCCACCATTTGACCCACTCATCTCTGAAGATTTGAGTAGTCCCAACCAGTTAGACAAACGAATGGACGAAAATTTCAGATTGTTTATGCATGAAGGCATTGGAGCCATAACTTTGTATTCAACGCCAATGTTTTTGGGCCTAGAGTATAAAGGTGTTTTGTCTGTATCTACTCGTACACCACACATTTATAGTGAGCAAGAGAAACGTGTTTATCAAACCTTGGCCGGTCAGGCAATCATTGCTATTGAAAACAGAAGATTATTTGAGCAAACTAAGGCAACGCTTATACAAACTGAGTTACAAACCGAACGACTGGCCCAACTCAATGAAATGAGTCGACAGTTAAGTCTTATTCGAGATCGTGGTGAAATCTTCCAAGTTGCGGCAAAAATGGTGACAAAGATATTTGCCGGTGATCGCGGTGGCATTGGATTACTCGATGCAGATGGAGAAAAAATTAGAGCGGCTGCTTTGGATGGAAACAATTCAATTTCCTTAGGCCCACAAGTTCCAATTACAGGCACACTATCTGAGGTAGTTGTTGGCCAAAGCAAAATTGTTGTTGTCAGTGATTTTCTTGATGAAGAATGGCAACAGTTTCGTGATTTACAAATGCTGGGAAAACAAAAATTACGCTCTTGTATGATGGCCCCTCTTGTCGTTGATGGAAAGGTGATCGGGACACTAAATGTAGCAAACCACCAACCACAGGCTTATGGATCACATTATGAAGGATTATTTGGGCAGATGGCCCTCCATTTATCCGCTGCGATTGAAAACCGCGAACTATTCGACTCCATTCAAGCTGAGCGGGATCAGGCGGCTCTTCTTGTTGAGATTGATCAAAACTTAAGTCAAGCCAGCACAATTACAGAGGCCCAAACAATTATTTTGAGCTTCGCAGCGTTGGTCGGAGCCAGTTTTGGTGAAATATATCTAACAGATCGAGACGGTTTTGATCGTTGGGATACAACAATTCCAGAGCGTAAATCTAATGTGGAAACTAATATTGACCTACCTGTTTACAACACCCTTTCCCCCATGTTGGAACCTCAAGCCCTAGCAGACCAACAAACTGTCATTAAAAATCGCTCACAAATAGAGTTAGATTTGTCTCGGTTTGAGAGCTTAAATCCCGTACAATCGGTAATCGCACTACCATTTAGTGCCCGCCATAGCAGTCTACGTGGTGTATTAACATTTTTCTATAACGACTCTAATAACATTTCACCTAATCACGTTGAAATGTTAAAGGGCATCGCTACTCAAACTGTGGCTATTCTGGAAAACTTGTGGTTACGTGAACAAACTGAGGCTGCATTGAGAGAAACAGAGCTATTATACGATGCGACACGCGAGTTTAGTATCGCTCAGCAGCCTGAAGAACTCTTAGATGCCCTTGCAGAAAGTGTAATTACAAAAAAAGAGGTAGGGTTAGATAGCTTAGTTATTGGTCTTTTAACACAAACTGAGGTTGGTGCCCCCGAACAATTAGAAGTTGTAGCCCATTGGAGCCGAACAAATGGTTTATCGGCCATGGACCGGGTTATGACAGCCAAGGAATATAATTTTTTACCACATTTAAAGGCCGAAGAAACCACTATTTTTACTACCTCTCAATTAAATGAGACGACTCAAACAAATCTTGGTCAAATTTTTGGTGACACTCAATCTATTTTTGCAGTGCCCCTAAGAGTCGGGCAAACTTGGTTAGGTGTCTTGCTCTGTGTCAGTCAACAAAATAATTTTGAGGCCAATCATCAATTTGTAAATCAAATTACAACCTTAGCTGGTCAAGTTGCAGTTGTCCTGCGTAACCTACAGCTCGTTGAAGAGACACAACAAACTCTGTATTACTCAGAGACACTATCACATCTCAGTCAAGATTTGTTAGGGGCTGAAACATCCGAAGTTATTTATGATTTAGGATTAGACGCCATCTGCGCTACACAGCCCGAGCGAGGCGCTGCGATTTTGATGTATGAAGCGACTGACACCAGTACAGAATTAAATATCGTGGCTGTTTGGGATAATCCAGCGCGTGACTGGGTGACGATGGAACGTGGTCATCGTTTTGCCTTAGAAAGTTACGAGACCAGTTACCTCCATCAAAGTGAACAAACGGTTATTGCCCCTCAAGTAGCAACTGATGAAAGATTTTCTACGTCAGAAAAAGCTTTATACAAAAAATTGGAGATTGAAAGTTTGATTTCAGTACCAATTTGGCGTAATCGAGAAATTGTAGGTTTTATCATCGTTTGTCACAGTAGTCAACGCAGCTTCCCCATAGAGATGGTTCGCTTATACGAAGACATTGGACGACAAATAGCTGTGGCCTTGGAAAATCAACGCCTTTTCAAGGAGGCTCAATATCGAGCCACATTGTTACAAACTGCATCTGAAGTATCTGCAGCGGCAACACGTTTCCTCGATCTTGATACAATGTTGAGTCAATCTGTTGATCTGATAAAAGACCGATTTGACTTTCACCACGTTTCGATATTCTTGATTGATGAATACAAAAAATATGCAGTTGTTCAGGCTTCGACTGGCGAAGTTGGTCAAAGAATGTTAACAATGCAGCATAAGCTAGAAGTTGGCGGTCGAAGTATTGTTGGGACAGCTACGGGGACCCAACAGCCGCGAATTGCTGTCGATGTTGGGGAGGATGGCGGGCACTACAAAAATCCATTGCTCCCAGACACCCGTTCCGAGATGGCTTTGCCACTTGTCGCCGGGGGAGAAGTCATTGGGGCGTTAGATGTGCAAAGTACTCGAAAAAACGCCTTTAGCGAGGCTGACATCACTATCTTGCAATCAATGTCTAATCAATTAGCCAACGCAATCTCTGCTGCACTTGCTTCGCAAAAAACGCAAGAAACTCTTGATGAAATGCAGAACATGACTCAGTACTATGTACAGGAACAGTGGGAAGAGTTCGTAAATAAACATCGACAAAGTATTGGCTACCAGTTCACATCTGATGGCATGTTTCAAACCGAGGAAGAAGAGTGGTCACCGATTGCCAGTCGCGTTATTGCCGAAAAAGATCCGATCATCATTTCCTCTCATTCTGAAGAGAACGGCATAACTTTCACTTCGCCACAAAAACGGAACAAGCAGGGAGCTTTCCAGCTTTATCTTCCGTCTAAAGGGAATCAGTCGACTGAAAGCCAAGTAACCTTAGCTGCGCCTCTCAATCTGCAGGATGGTGTTTCAATCGGGGCCTTAGATTTTGAGATAATGGAAACAAATGACAGTGCTTGGGAAGAAGATCGCGTCAAAATTGTAGAAGCAATCGCCAATCAAGCAGCCCAAGCCATTGAGTCAGCTAGATTGTTTGAACAAACACAAACATCCCGTGATGAGGCTGAAGCGCTGTATCAAGTTAGCCGAACTTTGGTAACTGCCGAAGACGAACAGAAAATGTTTCATATCGTTTTAGAAAAAATGCTGTTAACGCTTGGTCTAAACCAAGGTGGCATTTTGTTCTTTGATAAAGACAGAAAATTAGGATCCTTAAGGGCTTTGTTCGAAAATGGCCAGCCAGTCAAAACAAACCAAGTTATTCCTATTGAAGGGAATGCCTCATATGATCGTCTCATCGAGACAAAAAGACCTCTTCCCATTGAAGATGTCATGAATGATCCTCTTGTTGAAACAGTGCGAGATATAAATCGACAACGTGGCGTGGCTTCATTATTGTTAGTACCAATCATCATTGATGATCAAGTCATTGGGGCGATTGGAGCTGATGCTGTTGGTGAAAAGCATCATTTCACCGAATGGGAAATTAACCTAGCCAGCGCAATGGCCGATCAATTGGCCATCATCCTACAGAACCATCGTCTTCTGGAAGAAACTAATGAGCGTGCCCTTCAGCTACGTACAAGTGCCGATGTTGGCCGGGTAGCAACATCTATTCTCGCTTTGGATGAGATGCTTGATCAAGCTGTAGAGCTGATTAAAGAGCGATTTGGCTTCTACCACGTACAGATATTCTTAATTGATCAGGAAAATCAAATCGCATTCTTAGACAGGAGCACCGGAGATGTTGGTGAACAACTACTCGCAACAAATTATAAAGTTAAGTTAGGTAGTGCAGGTATTATTGGGCAAGCAACAGTACAAACAGAGCCCATTGTAATTCGAGATGCTAACCCGGTTGATTTTGACACACCATATTATCAACAGTTTCTACCAAATACTCAAGCCGAATTAGCTATTCCCCTACAAGTTGGGGACCAACAAATCGGTGTTCTAGATGTTCATAGTGAAAACCCAGAGGCTTTCTCAGACAGCGATATCGCCACAATGGAGCTTCTAGCCGACCAAATTGCTATCGCTATTCAAAATGCACGAGCCTTTAAAGAGCAACAGGAAACAACAGAAAAATTAAAAGAGGTTGACAAGTTAAAAACACAATTCCTGGCCAATATGAGCCACGAGCTACGTACACCTTTGAACTCAATTATTGGTTTCTCCCGAGTGATTCTGAAAGGAATTGATGGGCCATTAACAGAATTACAAAAAACTGACTTGACCTCAATCCATAATAGTGGGCAACATTTGTTGGGATTAATTAATAACATCCTAGACCTTTCAAAAATTGAGGCAGGTAAGATGGAGCTTAATTTTGAAGATGTTGAAATTGAGCCGATTATCAAAGGGGTTATGTCAACCGCTATCGCGCTGGTAAAAGATAAACCTGTTGAATTAAAACAGGATGTTCAAGAAAATCTTCCTGTCATCCAAGCTGACCCAACAAGACTACGTCAGATTGTTCTTAATCTTGTATCCAATGCCTGTAAATTCACTGATGAAGGCTATGTTCTTCTCCAAGCAACCACAGACAACAAATGGCTTACGATTAGTGTGACAGATACTGGTATAGGTATTCCCCAAGAGGATCACGAAAGTATCTTTGAGGAATTCACTCAGGTTGATGCTAGTACCACTCGAAAAGTTGGGGGGACAGGTCTCGGCTTGCCTATCAGCCGACATTTTGTCGAACTACATCAAGGAAAAATCTGGGTTGAGTCGGGAGGTGGGCAAGGGTCCATCTTCAAAGTATCAATCCCCATCAATCAAGATATGGTTGATGAAATTGAAATGCCCTTACAACAGGCTTTAGCTGACTTGGAAGAACATAATAAGACGATCATTGCCATTGATGATGATCCAAGCGTCATTAGTTTGTATGAGCGATTTCTAGAAGCACAGGGATACGAATTAATCGGTATTAGCAATGGGGAAAACATTCTTCAGCAGGTTAAAGATGCTAATCCAGCGGCGATCTTACTTGATGTACTCATGCCAGATCGAGACGGCTGGTCTGTACTACGTGAGTTAAAGAAAGATCAAACGACAGAGGCTATCCCCGTTATTATTTGTAGTATGGTGAGTGATAGAAAACGTGGTTTCTCATTAGGTGCCACAGGTTACTTAAACAAACCAATTACGGAAGACGATCTCTTAAAAGCCCTTGAGCATATCCACAATAATGATAAAGATCAAGTAAAGGTCTTGGTCATTGATGATCAGGCGGATGATATTCTACTCATCCGACGCATGCTTGAAGCGCAACAAAATTACATCATTCACGAAGCTCAAAGCGGTCAAGATGGTCTAAAATTTGTCCAACAAGATAGGCCAGATCTAATTATTCTTGACTTGAGTATGCCTGAAATGGATGGATTTAAGGTTGTTGAAACGCTCAAAGATAAAGAAGAAACTCGCTCCATTCCAATCATTATTGCTAGTGCCAAGGATCTAACACCAAAAGAAAGTAAGTTCCTTAATGGCCAGGTTGAAGCTCTGTTACATAAAAACATTTTCACAGAAAACGAATTACTTCAAGATGTTCAACGCGCCTTAAATCAAATTCAACAAAAAGATGTCATCAAACTATAGTAAATGAGTTGAAAGACCGTGACCAAAAATTTCTCTATCAGATGTGTTAAGTGTGGGTATACTCAAAAATATTCAGGCCTTATTACAAACTGCCCAAATTGTGATGGTGGATGGCTAGATCCTATTTATGATCTTGAAGGAGCAGCTACAAGGTGGAGGCAGGAGCTTTCAGATCGAGATCGAACCATGTGGCGCTATTGGGAGCTTCTTCCACTCCTTCAACAGCGAAATATTGTAAGTATGGGTGAAGGATGGACACCGCTTCTACAGGTTGAGCATTTAGGGGCAATGCTCGGCCATTATAATATTTTTATAAAGGACGAACGACAAGGTCCAACCGCCTCCTTCAAGGATCGTCAAGCATCTTTGGCTATCTCAGTGATGAAAGAAGAGGGCATCAAGAAGCTGGTCGTTGCATCCACTGGTAACGTTGCCATTTCTTACTCCGCCTATTGTGCTCGATCAGGCATGCGTTTATGGGCCTTTTTAGAACAAAAGGTACCTCATGAAAAAGAACGAGAGGTTCGGCTGTATGGTACTAACGTCGTCAAAGTTGATAGTACTTACGACAAAACTAAAGAGGTGGCCAATCAATTTGCTCGGCATAAAAATATATTTGTAGACAAGGGTGTGCGCAGTTTAGCTGCACGTGAAGCAATGAAAACCGTTGCTTTTGAAATTGCTGAACAGCTAGGTCGATTAAGAGGGGTTGGCTGGGATGCTCCAGATTGGTACATTCAAGCCGTCAGTGGCGGTATGGGGCCTATCGGGGTTTGGTCTGGGTTCCATGAATTGTATCAAATGGGGTTTATCTCCAAAATCCCAAAAATTGCTGTGATTCAAACGGCTGGATGTGCCCCAATGGTTGATAGTTTCCACAAAGGCCTTGAAGTCAGCGAGGTTGTTTCCGATCCCTCAAGTGTCATCAATGTTTTATCGACAGGTGCGCCTGGTGCCGCCTATCAGAAACTGCGAGAGATTGCCCTGAAACATGGCGGCGCATTTGAAAAGGTTGAAGATCAAGCGTCATTCAAAGCAATGCGAGATATGGCTCAATTTGAGGGGCTATCAATGGAACCTGCGGCAGCAGTTGCTTGCGCTGGGTTGATCCAAATGTTACAAAAGCAAATTATCGCTCCAGAAGAAACTGTTGTCGTAAATACATCAGGGCACACATTCCCCATTGAAAAACATATCTTGGAAAGCAAAAGTGTGGCTTCACATACTCGCTTCCAAACTCTTGAAAAAGAGTTAATTGAAAATACCAAGCTAGACAGTCCTGCTCCGCGGCAAGAAGGACTCCTAACTGCATTAGAACGGTTAGATGATCGCGTTCAAAATATTGCAATTGTTGAAGATGAGCCAGATGCTCGTGTCCTACTTCGCCGTATTTTAGAATATCGCCGTTATAATGTTGATGAAGCGCCTGACGGAGCAAAAGGCATTGAGTTAATTCGGTCTAAAAAGCCGGATTTGGTTCTACTGGATCTGATGATGCCTGAAATGGATGGTTTTGCTGTGCTTGATATGATGGAGGCCGATGAAGGTCTACGAAATATCCCTGTCATTGTGATTACTGCAAAGGATCTGACAAATAATGATTATAAACGCCTCTCTGGTAAAGTTGAGTCTTTGCTACAAAAGGGAGAGTTTATGGAAGAAGAGTTGTTTGCCCGTATCAGTGATGTCAGATAACAGTTGTAAAAAATCATTAAGAGGATAATCCATCTTGTCATTAGCTACACCGACCTCTACTCCAAAAATTTTGTACATCGACGATGATCCCGCCAATCGATCTCTAGTTAACCGCCTCCTCACAACTTACGACTTTGAGGTATTAGAAGCAACGAGTGGCCTTGAGGGAATGGATTTGGCACGTGAAACGGCGCCAAACCTGATCCTTATGGATATCAATATGCCAGGTTTGGATGGGCATGAAACCACCACTCGTATGCGTAGTATGGCTCCCCTCAAAAAAGTACCAATCATTGCTATCACTGCCCGAACAGCAAAGGGCGAACGTGAGTTAGCTCTGGCAGCAGGGTGTGACGGCTATATTACCAAACCAATCGATGTCGACAGTTTCCCCCATCAAATATTGTCATACCTGGATGGTCATAAAGATACGATTACCCAGGACGAACGACAAGAGTTTTTAAGCAAATACAGTCATAAATTGGTTGAGCGTCTTGAAGAAAAGGTTCGCGAGCTTCAGGCTGCAAACATTACATTGCAAAAAGTTGATAAAATCAAGTCTGATTTTATTACTTTAGCTGCCCATGAATTAAGAACACCGATTACATTGGTCTATGGGTACGCCCGTTTGATGCAATCAACCGTGCAAGACAGTGAACGAGATGATTTGATTGAAGGTAGCATTGGAGATTTAGCCACAAGAATTTATCATTCTGTTCATCGTTTGAGTGAAGTGGTCAACGACATTCTAAATATCGCCTTGATTGAATCCGATGAAATGCGGTTGGACTACGGCGAAGTTTATCTTGCCGATGTTATTAAACATGCCTTGGATGAGCTAAGTCCATCTAAAAATGACCGAACCCTTAGCATTAATTTTGTCGACATTGCATCATTACCTTTAATTCAGGCAGATCGAGAGCGATTACAGCAAATTTTTTGGAACCTATTGAGCAATGCCATAAAATTTACGCCAGATAACGGGGCAATTACCATTAAAGGCTGGCGTTCACCATTTAACGTCATTGAAAATGAGCTACCTCCATTCCTTAAAGAGGCTGATGACGGGATCCTAATTCAAATCAAAGATACCGGAGTGGGCATCGCCCGATCAGAACAGCAAAAAGTATTTGATCAATTTTACATTGTAGGCAATACAAATTATCATAGCAGCAGTAAAACCGCATTTGGGGGCGGAGGAATGGGCCTAGGCCTCCCCATTGCCCGAGGTATTGTTGAAGCGCACCAAGGACGGATTTGGGTCGACAGTCCTGGTCATGACAAACGACGATTTCCGGGAAGTACATTTTCGGTCTATCTTCCGCTTAATGCCTCCGAAATAAACACTCAATGATCGAAGATATCTTTTTTATCCTAGCGTCTGGTTCACCTCGCCGTAAAGATTTTATGGCGCTCCTAGGTTACCCTTTTGTTGTTATTCCCCCCTCAACGTTATCGTCTGAAGAAGATGTTGATGAAACCCCGCTCCCGAATGAAAAGCCAAGTGATCTCGTTCAACGTCTTAGCCAGATGAAAGCCAGAGCAGTTGCTCTACAGCTACATAATGTTCCATCTGAGCGACTAAATAATAAACCTCACAACCGAGCTGTGGTAATAGCTGCCGATACGATTGTCGCTCAAAAGCACAAAATTTTGGGGAAACCTAAAGATGAAGCGGAAGCACGCCTGATGTTAAAAGCATTACGCCAAGAACCGCATCAAGTTTACTCAGGATTAACGATTGCAGTTTCAGCCTATTTAGCTCACCAGCTAAATATCCATTCACCAAAAAGTCTTCTCCTGACGACAAAACTTCACCGCAGTACAGTCCAAATGCGTCCCTACACGGATGAAGAAATTGAGGCATATATTGTGAGCAAAGACCCGCTTGACAAAGCTGGCGCTTACGGGATTCAAAATCAATCATTTGCCCCTGTCGCTCACTTAGATGGGTGCTTTGCTAGTGTTATGGGCTTTCCAGTGAATGAATTAGCACTAGCATTGCAAGAAATCAACCTCCCTTTACCAGATATGTCTCCAATTTGCACCCAATTTATTGACCAAGTTTGCTGCCAACAATAGCCAAATCAAAGCGAATACCCTATACTCCCTGCTCAAATTTTTTATATTGAGCACCTCGTGGCGTCATTAAAGCTTTCAGATAAAATTGATATTTTTCTCGGTGTAAGTCTCCAAATCGTTATCGTCATTTTTTTGGGACGCTTTACGATTGATATCGGCACACGAATCGTTTATCCCTTTATTCCACAAATCTCTGAAGGGCTTGGGATTAGCTTAACAGCATTTAGTGTGCTGATTGCTATTCGTACGTTTGCCGGCATGTCAAGTCTACTTTTTGGTATTCTAGCTGACCGCTACGGTCGACGTAAGGTCATGGCCATAGGATTATTTTGCCAAGCTTTAGGGGTAGCAGGGTTAGCGTTCTTTGGTCGGTCAGGTGCTACATTTTCTATGATCATTTTTGGTCTCGCCCTGGCTGCGTTTATCCCAGCTCAACAAGCTTACATTAGTGATCTTGTACACTATGAAAAACGAGGACGAGCCCTAGCTATTATAGAAACCTCCTGGGCCGCATCGGCCATTATTTTTATCCCCATAGCGGGTTGGTTGATTGATCAATGGGGCTGGCAAAGTCCATTTCTGATTCTCGGCCTGATCAGCCTCATCACCAGCTCAATCATTTGGCTCCGATTACCAAAGGTTGAACCCGGCTCGATTTCGAACATATCTTGGGGCAATCTTCTGCATCTCCTCCTAAAACCAAACGTTTTAGCTGTCACAGGTGTTGCTACGTTATTGTTTTTTGCCGTAACAATATTTATCACCATTTGGGGCATATGGCTGAATGCTGATTTTGGTTTGCGTGGTATTCAAACGGGATTAGTCCAATCAGGCATTGGTGTTGCTGAAATCTTGGGGGCAGGCATATCAAGCTTATTCATTGATCGTATTGGCAAGAAACGCGGAAGTGGTATCGCCCTATTGATCACGAGTTTGCTTCTACTATTATTACCCCTGAGCCAAAGCTTTCTGTTTGTTGCAATCACGGTACTCATTACAATTGGCCTATTTATCGAATTCGCCATCGTTTCTCTGATCCCTATTTATTCTGAGCAAGTACCAGAGGCTAGAGGCACGGTCTTAGCTCTAACAATCGTAGGCGGTGCTGTAGGTGGAACCCTGGGCTCTCCCGTAGCGACTGTTTTATGGGAAACGCAAGGATTGTGGGCCGTTTGCCTTACTGCATCAGCATCATTGCTAGCGACATTGGCTATTTTATTGATGTTTTTGGTTGAAATTCATCCTGATGCTCCTTCTAATATTTTAGAGTCTTGACAGATAAATTCACCTATGTTATGATTGCCGCGTTCTACAAAAATAAGTATTGAAAGTTACTTTATGTTTATTTTTGCATCTATCGTAGTGGTAGTCGTGGTAAGCAGCGTCCTCCTTATTAACTGGAGGGGGGCGTTTGGTGCTGTCAACGCGGCTTAATCTACACAAGTTGCATTAAAACACGCGCAAACGCCTCCCGTTAGGGAGGCGTTTTTTTATCCATCAAAATCAATTAACATATTTAGGAGGATTGTAATGGGTGAAGTTAAAACCGGGGCAGAAATTGTATGGGAATGTCTCATCCGGGAAGAAGTCGAGGTTATCTTCGGCTATCCCGGCGGAGCAATTTTACCAACGTATGATGCCCTCAGCAAGTATCAAGACAAAATTCATCACGTTTTGGTTCGGCACGAGCAAGGTGCCAGCCATATGGCCGATGGCTATGCTCGAGCCAGTGGTAAGGTCGGTGTAGCCATTGCCACATCGGGACCTGGGGGTACAAATTTGGTCACGGGCTTGGCTACAGCCATGATGGACTCCTCACCGATGGTCTGTATCACTGGTCAGGTGCCAACCACAGCCATCGGTGGTGATGCATTTCAAGAGACAGACATGACTGGTGTGACCTTGCCAGTTACTAAGCACAACTATTTGGTCACGCATATCAGCGAGCTTGCCTCAATCATTCGCGAGGCATTTTACATTGCTCGAACTGGTCGGCCTGGCCCCGTCTTAATTGATCTTCCTAAAGATGTTCAAAATGACACCATTGAATTTGAGTATCCTACAGAGCCAATCGAATTGCCTGGCTATCACCCGCCTGAGAAAGCGACCGATGAGGAATTGGCCGCAGCATTAGATCTCATCAACAATGCAGAACGCCCAGTGATTTTGGCTGGACACGGGGTTATGATTTCAGGGGCAATGACAGAGTTGATGGAGTTAGCCGAAAAAGGAACTATTCCTGTAACTACAACACTTTTGGGGACAGGTGGCTTCCCTGATAGCCACCCACTAAACATGGGCATGATGGGAATGCACGGGAGTGCGTGGTCAAATCACGCCATTCAAGAGGCAGATTTATTGATTGCTTGTGGAATGCGTTTTGATGATCGAGTGACTGGAAATATCAAAACATACTCACCAAACTCCAAAAAAATTCACATCGAAATTGATCCCTCGGAAATCAATAAAAATATTAAAGTTGATGTTGGTATCAACGCTGATCTTGGCACCGTTCTACGTCAATTGAATCCAAGTGTAGAAGGGCGAGATCGCAATTCGTGGTGGGCAAAAATTAAGGATTGGGAAGAAGATGCGAATGAGCGGGATATTCTACAGTTTGAGTCGCCAACCTTATTAGCCGCTCAAGCCATCCGCAAAATCTGGGAAGGCACCAAAGGCGATGCATTTGTCGTCACAGATGTTGGACAGCACCAAATGCTTGAGTGTCAATATTATGGACACGACGATCCCCATACCTTGAGTAGTTCTGGTGGTCTCGGCACTATGGGCTTTAGCTTGCCCGCCGCGATTGGGGCCAGCTTCCATGTCAAAGATCGGGAAATCTGGGTCATTGTGGGCGATGGCTGTATCCAAATGACCATTACAGAATTGGCAACGGCCGTTCAAGAAAACACCAACATCAATATCGCTATCATCAACAACGGTTACTTAGGAATGGTACGTCAATGGCAGCAGATGTTCTATGATAGCCGCTACATTGAAACACCAATTTACAGTCCTGACTATGTAAAAATTGCTGAAGCCTATCGAATGCCAGGATATCGTGTGGATAAGCTTGAGGATGTTATTCCAACAATGCGAAAGGCTCAAGAACATGACGGTCCAGTATTGATTGAATTTGTGGTCGAACAAAATGACAATGTTTACCCAATGGTTCCCGCAGGGGCTGATTTGCACGCAATGATCCGCCGCCCTCATCCACGCTTTGAAAATATGGAAATGTAAGAGGTATTTTATCATGAAACAAACACTCATTGCTCTTGTAGAAGATAAGCCCGGTGTTTTGAATCGGGTAGCCAGCCTATTTCGCCGCCGGAATTTTAACATCGAAAGTTTGGCCGTTGGCCACAGTGAAACGCCCGGTGTCAGCCGGATGACAATTGTAACCGATGAGGAACAATTTTTACGGCGCAATATTATTCGTGCCAATCTCCTCAAAATGATCAATGTTATTGATGTTGAAGACGTGACAGACAAGCCCTGTGTTGTTCGGGAAACAGCCCTCATCAAAGTGGCGGCAGATTCTACTCAACGTGGTCAAATTATGGATGTGGCTGAAATGTATCGAGCGCGCATTGTTGATGTAGGCACGGAAGCTCTTATTGTTGAGGTAACGGGTGAATCTGAAAAAATCGCCTCGCTTTTGGACGTACTAGAACCTTTTGGTATTCTTGAGGTAATGCGTACCGGAAAGATTGCAATGACCCGCGGTCAAGTCAAACCGCGTAGTTCTGCTGTTGCTACAAATGGAATAAATGGCAAGAATTAGTCTCTACACGAACAAGTTGATTTAATAAAATTTCTAAGCCCCGTAGTGATAAATAACTATGGGGCTTTTTACAATAAGGTTCTCTGGTGTCCCAAGATCATATCAAACTCTCTCCAAATTCCCCATTGATCATCGGTGGCGGCGTTGCTGGGTTAATGGCAGCCCTGCATTTGGCCGAGCGAGGTCTTACCCCGCTCATTCTTGAGGCGCATCCTGACACATTAGGGGGACGATTAGCCAATACCGAGTCCGTCCAAATCGAGCACCAGGGAAAAACCTGGCATTTTGCTGGTGAACATGGGGTACACGGTATTTGGTCTCCCTACCACAATCTAAAACATACGCTCAAGCGTCACGATATTGCGCCAAAGTTTGTCCCTGCTCTTGAAGAAACCTGGATTTTTGGACGAGGTCAGCGAATCCGTAAAGCAGCCATGGGACAGGCAATTCGATATAGCTTCGTACCTGCCCCCTTCCATTATCTACATTTATTTATACGCCCCCACTTTTTAAATATTTTACATTTACGAGATGTTGCGGCCTTATTTCGCGTCTTGGGCAGTCTCCTATCAGCGATGTCAATAGACCCGCTAGCCGAGCACAAATCGCTAACTGGCTTTACCTTAGCTGATTTTATGGATGGCTGGTCCCCTACCCTTAAGAGCTTTTTTGCGGGGTTAGCTCGTAATGCTTTGGCCCATCATCCAGAACACGTACCGGCCGCTGGTTTCATAGCTTTTTTGCGGTTTTATACCTTGTTACGACGCGACACGTGGATATTTGACTACCTACCAGAGCCTGGCGGCACAGCTGTTATCGAGCCTCTGACAGAAGTGGCTAAGAGCTTTGGCGCAAACATACAACTTGACAGTCAGGTGACCAATTTAGACTTGGTTGCAAATGATTTATGGCAAATCACTTATAGAACAAAAGATCAACAAAAAGTTCTTGAAACCAACCAAGTTGTTTTAGCTGTTGACTCACCTACGGCTGAAAAATTGTTAAAAGGAAGCTCATCTACAACTGAGAAAGCTCAGAATCTATATTTTCCGGAAGGCATTCCAACCGCCATTATCAGATTGTGGTTTGCAGCCCAGCCCAAAGGAATTAGCGAGGCTGGTCTTGTTTCAGGTGATTTTATGGTAGACAATTTCTTCTGGTTACATCGTCTACAAACGGATTATCGGGAATGGGCACAGAGTACGGGCGGAAGTGCCATAGAAATGCATATTTATGGGCCACCAGAATTGTTGGCCCAACCCGACGCTTCTTTACTGGCCCAAGTCATCGTAGATACATATCGAGCCTTCCCAGAATTACGTGGCTCATTAATCCATTCAATTTTACAACGCAATAAGGCAACACATACGCTTTTCGGTATCGGCCCCTTAGGTCATCATCTAACGATCACTTCGCCTTGGCCTAATTTATTTGTGTGTGGTGATTGGGTCTATGATCAATCACCAACATTGTACTTAGAGCGAGCCTCCACGACGGGCATCAAGGCTGCCAATGCTGTATTACAAACACAAGATTTGGAGCCTTGGCCCTTGATGGCGCACCCTGAGCCAGAGTGGCTCGCTGGGAAAATGGAAGTGGTATTGAAATGGATTCGTCAGAAGCTATCCCATCGAAAGTCTTAAATCAGTCGGATTTATGTTATAATAGCGGCATATTTCAACACGGGAGCTGATGATGATATTAGCCATCGATATTGGTAATACAAACATTACATTTGGGCTTTATGACGGCTCTACCCTCACTCAACAATGGCGTATAAAAACGGATTATGATCGATTATCTGATGAATATGGCATTATTATGCTGGGCTTAATGCGTCATGAGGGACTTGACTTTAAGCAGATCACTGGCGTAGCCCTGGCCAGTGTTGTTCCACCACTAACCCAAGTTTTTGCCCGAATGAGCGAACGGTTTATCGAACAAAAGCCACTGATTGTTGGAACCGGGGTCAAAACAGGGGTTCAAATCCGATATGATAGCCCCCGAGATGTCGGCGCTGACCGTATTGTCGATGCAGTAGCAGCCTTACAATTATATGGGGGGCCAGCCTGCATTGTTGATTTTGGGACAGCCACCACCTTTGATGCTGTCTCTGGAAACAACGAATATTTGGGAGGCGCTATTGCACCAGGCATTGGTATTGCCGCAGAAGCACTGTTTAGCCGAACCTCAAAATTACCTCGTGTTGACTTAGTCCGCCCCCCAAAAGCAATTGGCGCAAATACGATTAATGCCATCCAAAGTGGTCTAATTTTTGGTTATGTTGGTATTGTGGAAAATCTGGTAGCCCGATTCAAAGAAGAATTGGGACCAGGTACCAAAGTCATTGGCACTGGTGGGTTTGCGCAGATGTTTTCAGAAGAAACTGATGTGATTGAAATCGTAAATCCCTGGTTAACACTTGAAGGTTTGAGGCTTATCTGGGAGATGAATCAATAAGCTATGTCTAAGCAAACGGGATTTGAAAACAAACGAATTGTCCTGGGGATCACAGGTGGAATTGCGGCGTACAAAGCAGCGATTATTTGTAGCCAGTTGGTGCAAGGAGGGGCTCAAGTAGACGTCGTTATGACCGAAGCCGCTCAGAAATTTATTGCACCGCTCACCTTTCAAGCATTGACCCATTGTCCAATATATACAGACATCTTTAACATCCCTGATGGGGAAAATATCCCCCATATTGTTCTGGCCGATTCTGCCGATTTATTACTGATCGCACCCGCCACTGCGAATACCATTGGAAAAATTGCAAACGGAATCGCTGACAATTTATTAACGACCATTGCTATAGCTACCCCGGCCCCAATCTTGATGGCCCCGGCCATGGAAACTGATATGTGGCAGCATCCGGCGACTCGAACTAATATTGAAAAATTACAGTCCTGGGGTGTAACCTTTGTTGGGCCAGCTGAAGGGCGACTTGCCTCGGGAGCAATGGGGCAGGGACGGCTAAGCGATCCTGACAAAATTGTAGGAATGGCTAAAGTGATTCTGGGGCAAACAGCAGACCTTGTCGGGAAAAAAATTGTTGTTACCGCAGGAGGAACACGCGAAGCTATTGACCCCGTTCGATTTATAACCAATCACTCCAGTGGAAAAATGGGATACGCCATCGCCGAAGTCGCCCGCAATCGCGGGGCAGATGTAACCTTGATTAGCACGGTGAATTTGCCTACACCTGTAGGGGCAAACCTAATCCCGGTAAACAGCGCCTTAGAGATGAAAGATGTGGTGCTTGTAGAAACACAAGAAGCCGATGTATTGGTTATGGCGGCGGCTGTGGCTGATTTTCGCCCTAAATCTGTAGCGGATCAAAAGATTAAGAAGCAGGATGAAACAGAGAGGTTAACGATTGAATTAGGACGTAATCCAGATATACTCGCCGAGGTAGCCAAGCGAAAAGAGGCTGGGGGCGGCCCTAAGATCACTGTTGGATTTGCGGCGGAAACAGAAAATCTATTAAAGAATGCACAAGGAAAGTTAGAACGAAAACGCTTAGATTTTATCGTGGCTAATGATGTAAGTGCCAGTGATGCTGGCTTTGCTGTTGATACAAATCGGGTCACGATTCTAGGTGTTGATGGGAGTCAAACCCAACTGCCCTTGATGCAGAAAACTGAGGTAGCGAAGACCTTATTAGATAAGGTGGTTTTATTGCTTGATAAATAAAAAAGTTGATCTAATATCAATAGATCAACTTTGAATTGAATGCTTGCTTAATTTTATTTAATTCATTGCGTTGCTGCTATAGCCTAATTCGTCCATAACATGCAGCATATCGCGAATGTTAGAAACGTGTTCTTTTAGATTATGATCCAAACGATTGATCCGATTTTCATTAAACTCTCCCTTAGCCACAATCAACATCATTTCCGCGTGGACAGCCCCTAAATCAGTTGCAATCTTATGAATCTTTATCTCCGCCCGTTTTTGAAACGTAATTAACTCTTTTTGAACACTCAAGTGTTGCTTCTTACTCTCAATCAGCTCTTGTAATGAGATCACTTCGTCTTTCTCTACAATTAGCAGGCGTCGATGCAATGTCTCAATTTCAAATTCAGTACGTCGCATTTCCCGTTTCAAATTACGCTCCCGATAAGATCGAGCTAAAGCCTTTTCAAGTTTTGTCAGGTTACTTAACCACTCATCGACTGGTTTAACAACCAAAGTCAAACGATCTCGCAATGGCCCTTCTGGGCATCGTTGTAAAGTACGAGTCATTAATTGCCCATATTGTCGAGACTCACGCAGCGATTTCTTCACAGCTTTCGGTAAGGCTGAAGATACATTCACAACAGTGACTAAACTACTTGCTCCCTTATACGATAAATAGGCAAAAATTCCTGCTCCAATAACCGCCGCTGCTGAAATGATCGATAATAATGTTAATAAAAATAATACCATTTTGGGTCTCCCGTAATTTTATGGTCGAGGAACCTATACTCAACAACACAATACACTATTTTAGTGTTACATTTTTATTATGTTGCTGAGTGTAGGTTATTATAGCACAACTAACCAGATTTTAAATATAATATGTATGATGTAATCTAATCTTTCCCCTAAAGATCGATAGAATGGCATCCATATTCTATCAAAACATAGATAATCATTGGTTTATTTATAAGCCTTGCCGAAAATTTTGGGCTAAATTATAATCGCAAAATACTCAAGCAAGATTTTGTAAAATTAATTCGTTTTAAGTATGTATATTAAGACTGTTTTCAAACTTAGATGTTCCACGGAGGAGTAAAATGATAAAGCTAAGTTTATTGGCCCTAAAGAACTTTTTTAACACATTACTAATCGTCTGCTTAATTTTACCCGCCTTTATCATTCTATCAGGGACTAAAATTAACCACCCCGTCTGGGATCAAGCAACTCAGGGGCTAGCAATCATTACAGATGCAAAGATCGACAACCAGCCTATTTATCACTACGAACAACCCTCAAAAGAGTTGCAAGAAAATCGTAAATTTGTTAAAGAAGTTGATCAAAGCTTGAATGCCCCATCATTTCTTTCAGTACAAAATTTAACTACTTACACAACAACAACAACGACCCTATTTATACCAACAATTCATTATAGTATCCCGCCAACAATTACCTTGGCATACAGTGAAGATTTTAGTAGTGGGACTCCTTGGCTCGAGTTTAGTAACAACGGTTGCTTAACCAAACACCAGGATCAACAATTTTGGATAGATTTAGACTCAAGTGATCGAACTTGTTTACCCCCAGTAGCGGAAGAAAATAAGCCAGAAACACCGTATCGAACTTATGGCATATTTGAAGTAGACGCATATCACAGTGAAGGAGAAAGTGAGGCTTGGCTGGGTTTATTTATCAATGGAGCAGGGGGAGATAATTATTACTTATTTAGAATCCAGCCAAATGAAAATGATTGTGTATCTGGGGGGGATTGGGAACTCACCCGACGCAAAGATGGTGATGACACAGTTATCGCCAGTGGAACCTGTCATCCCTCAATTAAGCGGGGATATGGGATTGCCAACACCAATAGTTTAAAGATTAGTCATGAAACCGATCTTAAAATTTCGGTATTCATTAACGGAACCTTAGTTGGAATCGTAAATGAAGATGCAGCCAATCATTTAACAGGTACAGGGGTTGGCATTTATGCTAGATCTGATAACAAAGATGTCTTGATGAAATTTGATAATTATACCGTCTACAAATACAACTAATCATTGAATAAAGATACCCAATCTAGAAATATAATTCTAGATTGGGTTTGAAATTAATACATATGATTGAAGAGCGTGATATCCTCTACCGGCCATTTAGCGGCCAAGTGTAGAAGAAGAACCACTCATGAAAAGCCACATCAGCCCGACCTGGGGGAACACCTAAATTTGTAATGTCTGTTCGAGAAAGTGCGAATAAGGCCCCATTCGTTGGATCATCATGATCGCGAATCACACGCCGTGCGATATCCATAAATGCTTCATTGGGCTGTACTCCATCCAAATAACCAAAAAATCCACTTGAGACCTCATAATAAGTATCTCCAAAGTTTGGATGTAACAATCTATTCTTAGCCACCCAGCCAACCATATAAGCAGCTTCATAATCGCCCGTTGACTCTCCTTGCATAATTCGAGCCAAATCGATAACTGCATCATCAGAGGTTCTAATAAATAATGAGATGGGTAAACCCGACAATGAGGTAGGACGAGGTGTATAAATTCGCGTGGGCACGCCTACAACGACCTGAGTGCCAATACCCGTTGGGATAACTTCTGGCGTGGGGCTCGGTGTCCACGTGGGCGGCAAAGCAAATGTGGGGGAAGGTGTAGGGGCAAGGAATACTGGATTTAATGCAGCCGGTTGGGGACGGTCACGAAGAATAGGGACAAAAAAGAAGGCTATAATAGCCAAAAAAACTGAGAAACCTAATAAACCGACAAATAATAAAATTCGCTCGGCACTTAACCATTTACGCTTATTAGATGGCCTTTTAGAGTTTTGTGATTGATGGCTCACGATTGTATATCAAAAATATTACCACCACAATGTTAGGCACTGACCCGCATAAATATGATCGGCATTGGTAATGCCATTATCAGACATCAACTTCTCGATTGAAATACCATAATACCGACCAATACTGTAGAGCGTGTCTCCACTTTGAATGACATAATCACAATTGCCCTGATTATAAGATGAAGGGGTTCGATAATGTGGTTGCGTACCATATGAAATAGGTGGTGACACTGATGGCGGCCCAAATGGACCTGAGCGCGGATAAAGGTATCGAGAAGGTGGGGGAAATGGTGGCTTTGGAATTTCAATAACCGCTCCCGGTGTAAAATCTAATGTCGATTGATATGATCCGGTGTTCGTCCAGCTCAGAAAATCTTCGGGTAGATTACAGGCTGTAGCTACCCTATTTAAGGTATCTCCCGGCTCAATAACGTAAAGATTGGGGCCACTACCCAGTTGCGTGGGAATATACAGGGCCTGATTTTGATAGATATATTGAGGAGGATAGAGATCATTTGTTGTTTGAATTGCCGCTACACTTGTATTATAAGTTGTTGCAAGCCCCTCCAAAGTATCATCGGCTTGGACACGATAACAAAAACCGACGGTACTTCCCGAAGGTATTTGGGTATTGGGTGGTAATGGTGTATTTGTCGGCGTAGGTGTAGGCAAGGGAGTAATTGTTACTTCAGGAGTTGGCGTATGTGTTGCCGTGATTGTAGGAGATGTAGTAATCACTGGTGTTGAGGTTATCACTATACCTGTAGGTGTGACATTAGTCGTAGGCGTCTCCGTTGTAGTGATGACAACAGTGGATGTAATCTCTAAGGTTGGTGTTGCTATCGATTGATTAGGGTCAACTTGTACAGAAATTGTGCCACGTTCTGTGGTTGTAGGAATTTCATCGCCATTCCCATTAACCAATTGTATCGAGACAACCGTTAAGTCGCTCGTACCTGGTCCAACCGCCTCAACTGCAATCGTCGCCAACAAGCCCTCGCTTTTATTGGGCTGGTCAGTTGACACTTGAGCCGCCGCATAATCAATAACGCCCGTTGAGTGTATCACTCGATTTTCTGAAACTTCCTCTGGATTTGGAAAATCACCAAGACCTATTTGAATACCTTCTATCTCTGGATTGGCATCCTGAACTTGCAGAACCGTAGGATCAAATCGCAAGTTCATTGCAACAGCAAATAAATTTTCAGCCTGTTCCACTTGAACATTGATGATAGCTGCATCTCCCACTTGAAGCGATTGTTCTGCGGGAGAAAATGTAACGATTGCATCTGAAGATTGTAGGGCAAAATCTGCCGATGAGCCATTTGACGGGGAAAAGGCCTCAATTTGACTTTCCCCATCATCAGATCTATTCAAGGTACATCCTGAAAGCACAATGATTAATCCAATGATTGCAAGGAACTGACTAGTTATCTTAAATTTATTCATCGGCTATCTCCTTAAAAAGAAAACCAGAAAAGGACTCCAAAACAAATTTTGGAATACTAAGCATATATCCAGTGCATTCGTTAATGACTCGCTTCGCCCCAGCCTATTTAATTTTTGGCTCTTTTGGACGATATGTTGTCTCTCAATTTCTTGAATTCCCTAAAGATACAACATTATGTCATTATTAAATAGTGTAACATAAACTTTAAAATAAATAAAAATCCAACATAACATAATCCTTAATGGATATGTAAAAAAAGTGTGACAAATTTAACATTTTGTCACACTTTCAATTAAACTGATTAGTCTAAATTGTAAAATATAGGCTTTATGATTTCGGCTTAGGTTCGGGGGGGAATGTTTGCTGTTTGAAAGCACTGGGGCGAGTCCCGGTTGGGGGTGAGGATACATTGCGGTTTTCTTGAGGCGCGTTATTTACACTATTGTGCCCCGTTTGAGAGGTGCCTCGCCCTATAAATAAAATTAATCCAATTAACACACCACCACCAATTAACATAATTCCTGCGGCAAGAATCCACCAAGGAAAATCAGACTCCGTTGAATTTGCGCCCTCATATTCTGATCCACTCTGTGTTGGTGACACTGTAAATGCGATCAATTCACTAGGAATGGTTTGCAGATCAGCAGAAACTAATTTGGCGTGAGCAACATCAATTGTCGTTGACGAATTTTGTAGAGGGCTAAAAGTAACCCTAGCAAGAGCCCCCGTGCCTGTAGCTGGTGGCGCTGGATTCAGTAGGGTCATTGCGAAAGTTATTGTGCCCTCAGTGGCATCAACCTGATTTGCGACCACAAATCCTTGATCAACAGGGAGCAATGTTCCTGGCTCAATTTGCACCCCATCTTGATTAGAATTGACATCCTGAACCATCAATAAAGCTGGATCATAGCTCAACCGAAATTCGGCCCCATACAAGTCTGTAACGTTTTCGGCCATAACATCAAATACCAAGTTACCCTGATCGGTTGAAACTGGACTGAGGTATAAGCGAGCCTCTTCCTGAGCTAAAGCATTAGAAGAAAAGAATGTTAAAATAAAAACAAGTGAACTGTACCAAACTAATTTAGAGTACTTCATCATGATTGTTATGCCTCAAAGAAATAATTTGAGCTTTCCAAATTCTGGGAAAGGTGTGATAGGCAAAAACCTATCACACCTTTGAAAGGATATATGATGTGGACCTTAACGTCACACTACTTTATTATTGACAACTCCAAGGATTATCCGCTGAGGTTTGCCCATAATTGGCAGCCATCAAAATCAAATCCAGAATGTCTACTTCATCATCAACATTCAAGTTAGCAACTTCATCGGCCTCAGTACTGCCAAATGCTGTACCAATAGCGGTGGCATCTGTAATATCAATCACACCATCATCGTCAATATCACCAGCCAAGAGAGTTGTATTGTTCAGTGTGGTTAGGGCATCTACACTATGAGCAACATCAGTACAAGTTGTAGACAAGAAGCCAGCACTGTTTGCAGTAACCGTGTAGGTATCGGCCGGGGCATCATTGATCCAGAAATCACCAGCATCATCTGTAATATCACTCGCCGTGCTATTTGCTATGGCTGTCACTTCGTGGCCTGCTTGATTATCATCGGCACGACCTTCGACCGTTATATTACCAACAATGTCGCCATTCCCTGCGGTATCATCGATTTCTTCAATGATAACATCCAGATCAATAACCTGATCGACTAAAACCACAACACCACCTTTTCGACCAAATTTCCAATCGCTTAAGCTAAACGTCGTTGCATCTGGGTCAGTGACAGCATCAGCTTGGAATGTCCAGGTGAGCAGGGTTAAATCTCCACCTAAATCATCAACATCACCTTGTCGACTGACTGCGAGACTAAGCTGATCTGTACTGATATCTCTTTGCGCTTGTAATCCGAATGAGTCATTCAAACTCAGCGTATCATCGACGGGGCTTACAACCGTATCATCCCAATTAAACTCAAATTGATATCCAAAAATTCCTGGATCAGGGACGTTTTTAGCGACAACACTTACATCAAATGTATCACCAACAGTAACCGTAGACGGTCCCTCGACTTCAACAATAAAGTCAGCTGTAGGTTCATCGGTCGCCGTAGCAGTTGCTGTGGGTTCAGTTGTGGGTTCGGTTGTTGCAGTCGCTGTAGCTTCCACTGTGGTTGTCGCCGTTGGTTCAACGGTTTCGTCAGTTGGGACAGCTGTTACAGTTGCAGTAGGGTCGTCTGTGGGAACAGCTGTTGCCGTTGTTGTTGCCACAGTTGTTTGGGTTGCAGTGGGCGTGGTGGTTGTGCTAGTCGCTGTTGCAGCAACAGTTTGTGTAGCTATCACCGTTGCCTCTGCTGTCGCCGTTGGATCAACCGTTTCCGTAGGTGCGGTTGTTGCCGTCTCAGTTGCTGTTACAGGGGTACTTGTCGCGTCATCGGCTGTTGGTGTCGCTGTGGGATCCTCCCAAGCCGTGCCACTGTCCTGAGCTTGGGGTGCCGCTTGAGCCATACTAAAAATGAGCACAAACGCAAATACGAGGCCAAGTGAGATAAATTGTATTCTTGTTGAGATTGTCGAAAGTTTCATAATCACTCTCCTTTATTCTAATATTCATTAAATTTCATAATCATAAATTTTATTTATCCTTGAACTGAAACTGGTAACTGACAGGTCCAGGGATTGTCTCCTGATGTTTGACCATAATTGGTAGCCATAAGAATTAAATCGATCACATCAACGCTCTGATCTGCATTCAGGTCGGCGACAGAGTCGGTTTCGCCCAAAGACTGCCCTATGGCGACAGCATCACTAATGTCAATCACTTCATCACTATCAATATCCCCAGCTAATAGATTTACGGCTAATAGCTCGGTTAGGGTAGCTTCCGCATGACTTAAGTCTTCACAACGTGCAACAAGAAAACCGTCTCGGTTTGCTGAGATGTCGTAGGTACCGGCAGAAATATCATCGAACCAGAAATCACCTTCATCATTCGTACTTATTAAAATCTCATTATCAAGTTCATCAATAAGGGTAATCGTATGACCAGCTTGATTATCTGCATCCCGACCTTCAACAGTTGCAACGCCAATAATGTCTCCTAGACCTGGCAAGGAGTCATCTTCTTGAATTATGAGCGCTAAATCGACGATACCCGCCACTGTAATTGAGACACCGCCTTTAGCCCCCAATCTAACATCATCCAAGGCAATAGTTGTTGTTTGTCCAGACGGGGGTTCCGTGGCACCAACAGCTTCAAAGGTCAACGTTGCCAAAACAATATTGCCGGTCAGGTTTTCAAGATCGCCCTGGCGGCTAGCCGCAAATCTAACTTGCCCTGCCTCGTTATCAATAACTCGAATAGGGTTGACAACGGGTTCGGTTACACTACCTGGGGACAAGCTATCCTCGACAACATTCAAATATTGGGGGTCATAATTAATTTCAAACTGGCTACCAAATAAGCCTGGGGCATCGATACCAAGCGCCGTAATTGAAATTTGAAATTGATCACCCACTTGAAAAACCGGTGTTGGTGAGAGGTTAGCGATGCTAAATGCAGAAGACAATTCAATCGCAAGATTTGGACCCTCGGATGGAGCCCCTTCATCTGATGGCTCTTGTGCAAAAACTACTCGATTTGATGCATTGAAAAACGTAACCAAGGTTAAAACAGAAATAAGTAATGCTATCCGAAGTGGTCGGATAATTGAGGGGGATTGATACATAGGTTTCTCCACAAATCAATAATATATTGAAACAAAAAACTCGCTTGGGCACCATATTGGTTAGTTTGATGAAAAATCATCACAAAGAACCAATGAACCCAAAGCGAGCTTAAATAGACATTGATTTGATGGCTTCGAGAAAAATAATCACTTCTGACAACCATCAAAGCTGAGATTTTTGACCATAACAGTCAAAAACAATTATTCGTTACACACATCTCAGCTTAATTCAATTTATAAAGAGCAAGGTTCACTGGCCAGGTCTTTTACCTGAGCAGTGACAGCATAACACGAGCAATGAGCTAACAACAATAGCGATTAGGTACCAAGAATCTTAATGGCTATAAAATTTTAAAGAAATTTTTAAGATTTTATAGCCATTTAAGTAAAAAATAGTAAGAGCCATTGCCAAGCAAAGAAACTCATCATGCCAATGACAATCGTCAATAATAAACTTCGACTAAACCAGCCCACAAGAAAAGCTACAATACCACCAATTAGATAAACATTGGTGTAGCTAAATTCTATGTGACCACCTGGCATCAATACGGCTGGCACCACAATTGCGGTTAGAACAGCGGGAGGCACATATCGCAGGCCTGCAAATATACGCTTTGGCAGTTCAATCCGACCCGATAGAGCAAATAGGCTATAGCGAATCAAGAAGGTAACCAGAGCCATTCCCCCAATTAAATAGACTTCAGTCACGATCAGCCTCCTCTTTGAACGAAATCGTTTCAAGCAGCAGGCCAGTAATGATTCCCGATAAGGCGGCCAACATTAGGCCTAACTTGTGAGGCAGAGAAAAGGCTAGGACAGAGACAATACCCGAGACGATCACAGCCGCCCACATCGGCCGATTCTTCAAATACGGAATGATCATGCCAATAAACGTAACAGGCATCGCAAAATCAAGGCCCCAAGCGGCGGCATTTGGGATCGTTTGCCCTACTGTTAACCCGATAAAGGTACAAAGTTGCCAATTCACATACATCAATAAAGACGAGCCAAAGTAGTACCAATGCTTTCGGGGAGAGGTATCGGGCTGATTGTAGCGCTCAATCACCACAGCAAAGGTTTCATCAGTTAACCAGAAGGCAAGGGGAATGCGCCAGACCTGAGATAATTGTTTAACAAAGGGAAGAAGGGCCGCAGCATAAAGCAAGTGGCGCAAATTGACGACAAAGGTGGTCAAAACGATGATCGGCCACGTTGTCCCCACTGCCACAAGCCCAAGCGCAATAAATTGGGCCGAGCCAGCAAAAACAATGGCCGACATCGCCATCGTGGCCCCAAACGAGAGACCGCTACTTGAGGATAGGGTCCCAAATATGATTCCAAATGGAATTGCCCCAATGACGAGGGGAATCGTCGCCCGCATTCCTGCAAAAAATTCGGATAAATTAGACGCAGGCCATAAGGGTTGTTGATCTGTGATTGCTTGTGCCATAACAATAAACTCTTCTGAAAATTTTAACCAAAAGTATATCACCGAGGCTCCTACCCGTCTGGTACAATCTTGCCATCCTAAGAGATTTACGATAAAAGTGTCAATCAACCCATTTAGTAATCTTAGTTGAAATATTTGGCTTAAAAATTGTCGAGAGTTCGTGTAAGCTCTTGTCACTGGCGAGCAAGCAAGTGTTGGATTGATTAAAGAAATAAAAAGGGGATAACGATGTCATTTCTAAAGCATTTATTTGGTGATCGTACGCCAGAAGAAGAACTGAATTCCTTGTTTGAACAAACAGACGAGCTTATGCGGCAAGGCAACTATCAACAGGCTCTGGCACCTGCCCAAGCAGCAAGAGAGCTGAGCCGTCAACTAGTGGGCGAAAACCATTCTAGCTATGCCCACAGTCTCTACATATTGGGTATATTGTATTTTCACATCGGGAAGCCCGGTCAGGCAGAGCCTCTATTAAGTGAGGCGCGAGAGATCACGCGGCAAACAACAGGGGAAAACCATCCTTATTATGCCAGTATTCTATACGATTTGGGCCTGATATATTTTAACACCAGTCAATATGCACAAGCGGTGCCCCTGTGGAAACAAGCACTGGAGATCAGGCGGCAAGCGTTGGACCAAACCCATCTTGATTATACTACCAGTCTGACCAACTTGGGTATTCTATACCAGAACACAGGCCAGTACGATCAAGCAGAACTTTTATTGAGCGAGGCACGAGACATCACGCGGCAAGCAATGGGCGAAACCCATCCGAGTTATGCCGCCGTTCTATACAATTTGGGTAGCGTGTACGATAGCCTAGGCCAATTTGATCAGGCAGAGCCTTTGTTGAGTCAGGCACAGGCGATTTTGCGGAAAGCAGTGGGCGAAAATCATTTGGATTATGCCAAGAGTCTAAACGGTTTGGGCATGTTGTACCAAAAAATGGGTCAATATGATCGGGCAGAGACCCAGTTGAGTCAGGCGTAGGGGATTATACGAAAAACAGTCGGCGAAAACCATCCAGATTATGCCCATAATCTAAACGGTTTGGGCCTATTGTATCAAACAATGGGCCAACTCGATGAGGCAGAACCTTTGTATAGTGAGGTTTTAGAGATCAGGCGGAAAATAATAGGGGAAAATCATTGGGATTATGCTGCTAGTCTGACCAATTTGGCTGCCTTGTACCAACAAATGGGCCAGTATGATCGGGCAAAACCATTATTGGAACAGGCGCGGAAAATCATACGGAAAACAGTCGGCGAAAATCATCCACTTTATGCCTCTATTCTGACCAA
Source organism: Phycisphaerae bacterium (assembly GCA_028285035.1). The sequence goes on along the minus strand of JANQQF010000038.1, from coordinate 268,117 downwards.
TTTGGCTGCGTTGTACCAACAAATAGGCCAGCTTGATCGGGCAAAACCACTACTTGAACAAGCGTGGAAGATCAGACGAGAAACACTGAACGAAAGTCATCCAGATTATGTTGCTAGTTTGATTAATTTGGGCATGTTGTACGATAGTATAGGCCAGCTTGATCAGGAAGAACCCCTATTAAAAAATGCAATTCGGATTATGCGAAAAGCAGGGCGTGAAACCCATCCGCATTATACTCTGAGTCTGGGTAACCTAGGCAGGTTATATGATAGCAGAGACCAGCCCGATGAGGCAGAACCCCTGTTAAAAGATGCGGTGGAGATTGCTCGAAAAGTTGGGCGCGAAACCCATCCAAGTTACGTGCCCAACCTGACCGGTTTAGGTATGTTGTACCATAAAATGGGCCAACTCGATGAGGCAGAGCCTCTATTTCAAGAGGCAGTAGAGATCACACAGAAAAAAGTGGGCGAAAATCACCGAGATTATGCCAACTGTCTAAACGGTTTAGCATTTTTGTATCGTAGTCAGGGGCGGTTCGATGAAGCATTACAATACAGCCTCAAAACGGCTGAGGTCACCGATCAGGTCATTGGTCAGATCTTTTCCTTTGGCTCGGAACATCAACGCCTAGTCTATCTCAACAGGATTCAATTGAAACAGAATTGTTGTATTCCTTAGTAAGCCAAGATATGTTCGATAGACCAGAGGCTATTATCAAATGTTTCGAGGTGTGGCTACGACGGAAAGGGTTAAGCACGGAAGGCGCGCTGGCCCAAAGAGAGGCTCTCCTAAGTGGTCGTTATCCCGCTCTAGCCCCACAGATACAACGCTTCAAAATCTTGGGACAGCAGATTAACGACAAGCTAATGGACGGCCTAAACAGTGACGACGTGGCGGCTGACCGACGTCAGTTAAGAAGGTGGCAGACTGAATACGGAACTCTGGAGGCCGAACTGGCCCGTCAGATTCCGGAGATGAATTTAACAAAAAAAATGCAGGCTGCCAATGCAACTGCTATAGCTCAGGCCTTGCCACCCCACACAATGCTGGTTGAATTTATGCAGTTCAGTGGCTTTGATGCTGAGAAGGGTATAACCCAGCCCGCCCGTTATCTAGCCTTCGTCTTACCCGCGCAAAAGCCTGAGGCGGTCACGATGTTTGACTTGGGGGAAGCAGAGCCAATTGATGATCTGATCTCTCGTTTTCGGGCAACAGTCACGGGTGAGGACGAAACACGTGGGGTTGAGGAGACTCGTTTGGCCCGACGAAAACGACGAAAAGGGCAGAAGAGCCCAGCCGAAAATGCCTTAGCCTTGGGTCAACAACTAAGAGAAAAAATCTTTGATCCCTTACGCCCAGCCTTGGGTGATTGTCATCGGGTGTTTCTCTCACCTGATGGCGACCTGACCCGCCTGCCTTTTGAGATTTTGCCCACAGAAGATAACGATGGGCAAAGGTTAATTGACATCTATACTTTTAGCTACCTTAGGGTCGGGCGTGATATTTTACGATTTGGGGCACCCGTTTCAGGTGTACCAACGGCTCCAATTGTCCTGGCTGATCCTGACTTTGATCTAGAGGTAAATCAAACGCAAATAGCTCCAACCGAAGATCAGGTTTCAAAATCTCCTGTTAGCCCCCCACAACCTCGTCATTTACGAAATCTAAGCCAGGAAAATATTCACTTTTCCCAGCTACCAGGAACACGAGCTGAAGGGAAGCAAATCGCTGAGTTATTGGAGGTCACCCCTTTATTGGGAGCCAAAGCTCTGGAAAGTCAACTAAAAAAGCATGCCTCGCCTTATATTCTTCATTTGGCCACGCACGGTTACTATCTTGAAGATCAACAAAAGACGACAGAAAAAAGCCCAACCCGTTCAATGAGTTTTGGATTAGCTCGCTCAAATACTCCCCAAGCTCAATTAACCTATTTAGAAAATCCACTGCTCCGCTGTGGCTTGGCTTTGGCTGGTGCAAATACTCAAATCCAGGGTGGCACACTCCCCGAAGAGGCGGAAAATGCTATTCTTAATGGCGAGGATGTGGCTGCAATCGACTTGTTAGCAACCGATTTGGTGGTTCTCTCCGCCTGCGAAACTGGTTTAGGCCAAGTGAAAGCCGGAGAAGGGGTCTTCGGTCTAAGACGAGCCTTTATGCTAGCTGGGGCAAAAACGCTTGTGATCAGTTTATGGGCAGTGCTAGACAAACCAACACAAATGCTGATGACCGACTACTATTCCCGCATCCTGGCTGGTGAAGCGCGGGTCGAGGCCTTACGTCAAGCTCAACTTACCCTTAAAAAGAAAAAGAGGTATGAGGATCCACGCAACTGGGGAGGATTCATCTGTCAGGGAGAGCCAGGACCATTATCGGAGTATGAAAAATAAATTCTTGTGTCCAATGAAGGTGACAAAAGCTTAATCATCAACCTGAAAGCTCTGAGCCATGGCCACGCGCTTGCTAATTGAAGGATGGCTATGAAGCAGAAACTCAACCCAAGCTGGCGGCTCGGCATCAGCCAAATTTTGGTTGGCCAGCCGCGTCATAGCGCTGATAAAGGCTTGGGGTTTGCGGGTTGTGGTCAAAGCATAACGGTCGGCGTGAACTTCGCGCCACCGAGACCACAAGTTACCAAGAGGCATTGTCACTAGGCCAAACACACTGAGGGCAATCATCAGCAAGGGGAGGGTCGCTGGGTCGGTTAAACCCGCGTAGCCAAAAAAACTAATTCCCCAACGCATAACCAAATCGGCCAGCCAAAAGCCAAACAGCGTTAAGGTTGATTGCACTACGATCCCTGTGGTCAAATCATTGTAAACGTGATGTCCCAGTTCGTGGGCTAAAACCGTTTCAATCTCATCTGCCGAAAAGCTATCCAGCAACGTATCGGCTAATACAATACGTCGCGTGCGGCCCAACCCCATCAGAGCCGCATTTGCTGCCACAGTCTTGCTGCTCAAATCAAATTGATACACTCCCTGAACGTGAGTCCCTGCCTGTTCAGCCAGTTTTGTCAGGCGATTTTCTAAATCCTCGTTTTCCAGCGGCTTGTATTTGAAAAAGATGGGAAAGATTAACACCGGGGCAAGATTGCTGAGCAGTACGGTGAACACAAGCATTACCAAGGCCATCCAAAGCCACCAGAAGGTAGGAGCGGCCCCTAATAAAGCATAAATGATCTCCAAAATAAGCAAGCCAAACACCCCCGAAAGGGCTATCCCTTTGAACCGATCATATAGCCAAGATCCTAATGATTGCGTAGACTGGCCATAACGATGAGGCAAGATATAGCCGCTGTAAAAACTTAAGGGAGCCGTCAAAATGCTGTATGGTAAGCCAAAGCCCAAGGCAAACAGGGGTACACTGAGCCAAGTAACTGTCGTGATATTATGAACTTGGTCACGTAACCAAGGGGATAATCCGCTAAATACCCAAATCAAAACATATATCGTTCCCAGCACTAAATCAACCAATGAAAGCATTCGGCTTTGTTTCGAATATTCTTTTGCTGTTTTTTGCCGTTCTAAATCTAATTCAACACTATTTTCAGACATAATATTTCTCCTGCTCGGGATTATCAAGCGATTCAAATTTTTGTCAACTGTCTCGCTTGATAAGCACAGCCCACGTATAATCATTTCGAAAATCACATCTGGAGGGATCTATGGATTTACGACAGTTAGGGTCTACTGGCTTGATGGTTTCCCCAATTAGCTTAGGCTTGGCGGCATTGGGCCGCCCAGGATACATCAATCTGGGACATAGCGATGATTTACAGCAAAATTATGAGATAGCCGCGATGGAGGCACAAGCTCACGCGGTGTTGGACGCAGCACATCAGGCAGGCATCCGCTACTTTGATGCTGCTCGCTCTTATGGTCGCGCCGAGGCTTTCCTGGCCAGTTGGTTGACAAGTCGAAATATTTCGGTAACGGAGGTGGCTATTGGCTCAAAATGGGGCTATACCTACACTGCAGATTGGCAGGTTCAGGCCGAAAAACACGAGGTTAAGGATCACTCGCTCGCGGTACTACAAAGGCAATGGCAAGAGAGCCAAACACATCTTGGCCCTTATTTAAATTTGTATCAAGTACACTCCGCTACACTGGAAAGCGGTATTTTAGAGAACACAGAAGTTTTACAAGCGTTGTCACGTCTCAAAACAGAAGGGCTGATTATTGGTTTGAGTGTCAGCGGTCCCCAGCAGGCAGTCGTCATTGAAACAGCCATTCAAATTGAGATTGACGGGGTACGTTTGTTTGATTGTGTACAAGCAACATGGAATTTGCTAGAAACTTCATCTGGCAAGGTCTTAGCTGCAGCGCACTCAATGGGGGTTGGCGTTATCATCAAGGAAGGCGTCGCCAATGGACGGCTGACTAATCGAAATAATAACCCTGAGTTCACAACAAAACGTCATCTGCTTATTCAAGAGGCGCAACGTCTAAATACAACGATTGATGCGCTGGCCTTGGCAGCTGTTATCGCTCAGCCGTGGGTCGATGTTGTGCTCAGTGGGGCGGCTCAAGTTGAGCACCTTCAAGCAAACAACAGAGCACTTGAGGTAGCTTGGGATGAAACGGCGGCAACAGCTTTAGCAACGCTTGTTGAGCCTGCTGAGGTTTACTGGAAAACGCGGGGGCAACTCGCCTGGAATTAATACTAATTGTCATGGTTGCTGATAATATCGACTGTAATCTCCCACTAAGAGATGTAAGGGTGCCTCGTCCTCCTTAATTTCAGGGAAGCGGCCAATCGGCTCAAAAAAGCGATTGTCATTAGCATCATCATTGACTTTGGAGACTTCGCCAACTAACACTTTTTGCTCAACACCCCAAAATTCGTGATACAAGCCTGTGGGGAGGGTGATACTTTCGCCGACATCTAAAATAACCGTATCCCCAGCATTAAAGTGTTGTACTACGCCATCGAGGCTAACGGTAATATCTGTTTGGGCCAATTGTTCATCCTCAGTTGAGTTGTATAGCTTAATTGCTAATTTTCCACCCCCCCGATTGATGATGTCCTCCGTTTTAGACCAATGAAAATGAAGCGGAGTCACTTGGTCAACATCCACAATCAATACTTTCTCGGCATATGTTTTGCCTTGGCCTGTTTTCAGGTTTTCCAAGCCCCCATTCCGAATCGTAAACAGAAATAATCCCGTTTTACCAAAATCACCCAAGCCAAAATCAGTAATGTCCCACCCTAAATTATTCTCTACAATTTCGCTCACTTCTGGGCCTTTTGTCTGCCATTGCTCTGGAGTCCAGTAAGCAAACGGCGGTAAATGAAAGCCATTTACCTTCATAAATGCATCAGCCTCTCGAATAATTTGATTAATTTCTGAACGTCTCATCGTATACCTCTCCTAAGAATAATAAGAAACGATTCTACAAAAAGCCCCATAGATGAGCAAGTTAAGAAAATAGTACTACTGCCCCTTTTACACCTAAGACATTGGTCCTCATTCGCCCCATCTCAATCGGTTTCAATGATATAATTTCAAAGACTACTCAGAAGCTGTGGCAAGCGATGTGATATGGGAGACATTGTAACATTTTACTCATACAAAGGCGGGGTTGGGCGCACCATGGCCCTAGCCAATGTGGCTGTATTGCTAGCACAATACGGGTATAAAACGCTTGTCGTCGATTGGGACCTGGAAGCACCGGGGCTTGAATTTTTCTTCAAAGATTACTTCACAAATCTCGATTTAGAAACCATTGCGCAACGAGAAGGTGTGGTTGACCTGCTCAATGATGTTTTCGAAGGGCATTTGGCCCCCACCGATACGATTAACCTTGATGATACCCTCATTGAAATGACACTTCCTAACAGCAAACGGCCCCTTTATTTTCTCAGTGCTGGACGCCGCGACCAGGATTACTTCTCCAAAGTCCGTGAGCTTGATCTCGAAATCTTCTTTGCCGAACAGCATGGGGCTGAATTCATAGAAACGCTCCGTCAGGATTGGAAACGCAAGTTTGATTTTATCCTAATCGATTCTCGAACCGGCGTAACTGACAATGGTCGAATTTGCACGACCCAGCTCCCCGATCTCTTAGTGCTAGTGCTAACAGCCACCGATCAAGGGTTGCGAGGGAGTGTAACCATCTTTGAAGAAACTCAAGCAGCTCGAAGTCAATTAAACACATCGCAAACTAACTTGCCAACATTACCTATTCTCAGCCGCTTTGATAGCCACGAAGAATTTGCTAATGCGCAGCAATGGCTGACCCGGGCGGCTGAAACATTGGCCGATGTCTATACCACGTGGCTACCTCGAAACATTAATCGCCGTGATTTTCTAGAAATCACAAAAATTCCTTACCAAGCCTACTTTAGCTTTGGGGAGCGATTACCTGTTCTTGAACAAGGCACGACAGATCCAACTGGATTGGGCTACGCTTACGAAAATCTGGCTGCGCTTATTGCGAATAAATTACGTACAGCCGAAGATTTGTTAATGAAACGTAGCCAGTTTGTGGAAGCGATTAAAGCCTCGTTAGAAGCGACGATTAACTCACATTTGGCGGCCAAAGAGTGGGAAAGTGCAATTGATTTGCTTGACGATGAAACCCTTCGAGCCTTGTATCAGGCAGGGAGAGCAAAAACTTTAAATGATTGGTTCTCAAAACTGCCCTTCACCTATCTGGAACAATATCCACGGTTGCTACTTTGGTGGGGCCAAATTCTTAATGATAACTTTGGTCAAGCCAAACGAGCCATCGCCTTCTTCAGTTTGGCAGAAGAGGAGTTTGGGAAACGAAATCAACCTGAAAAGGTGGCTCAAGCTCAAATCTGGCAATCTGTCGGGTTAAGGATGATGGGTCGAGCCAATGAAGCTGTCGAATTAGCTGAGCAGGGCTTGGCTCAATTGAAATTGTTAGCCGCAAACGACCTCCGTCTGGTTGCCTGGGCCACCCGAAACCGAGGCTTAGCCTATGGGACGGCGGGGCAGATTGAAAAGGCTCTTATCGATACCCAAATGGCTTTACATCAGTTTGAGTCGATCAACGCCAAATATTTGGTAGGGCTGTGCCATCACGACATTGGCGTCTCTTTAGAGCGTCAGGCGAACTTCATCGAGGCTGAAGATCACTATCGTCAGGCCATTGAAATATGGAAAGCCTTAGGCAATGACAATGATTTGACGAACACATTGATTGGTTTGGGACGTATTTTAGGAAAAACCGGGTCTTATGATGAAGCCCTCAAGATACTCAATGAGAGTTTAGAAATTGCCCTGCGTATCAACACCATCCGTCGGGCTGCATTCGCCATGGCAGGGATTGGTGAAATTCATTTTCGCCAAAAGTCATATGAGGAAGCGATCAAAGCTTACAAATTATCCAACGGTTATGCTCAGGATGCCCAAGTACAATCCCTGGAAATCGCCAATCAAATTCAAATTGGTGAATGCCTATATTATCTCAATGGAGCAGGCAGTCTAACAGAGGCGTTGGCCCAAGCGAAAACAGCTCGAGCTAATGCAGCTACAAACGGCTTATCGATTGAGGAGGGTTTAGCTTGTATTACTTTGGCAAAAATTTATTTAAAGCTTGAGGAATATGAAGCCAGCCAACAAGTTTTAACGGATGCAGGGGCATACTTTACAAAAAATAATTCTGTAGAGTATGTTATTGTTTCGTTATGGGCAGCATATGGTGAATATTTGGTCAAAAATCAAAACGGGGCTTTTAGTCAGCTTGAAGATGCACTGAAAATTGTTGAGGGGATTGACAATCTACAGGATAATCGAGAGTTACTCCTCACGATTTCCGATGTTCAGCCAATGCTAGATCACTTTTTCACACAGACAAATACACCAGAAATCACGCAGAATAAGATCAACGCGCTCTTGACTAATGTAGAATAGAGTCACATTTTTTCTATAAGGTGATCCGCAATAAATTTTCAAATATTATTACGGATCATAAGCCTCGAAATCTTAGCAGCCACCACCACCGTAATCGTAAGCCGGATCAAGTGACATAATTTCCCATACCATTTTTTAACTCCTTTGATGACAACCCTCTAAAATAAAAAAAGCCCCTTTAAATGACTTATTTTGACAAACAGTCTAAAGGGTACTTTGCATACAAAAATCAACACGATATCGGTTCATTGATAGCTTGTTTGTATGATGATAAACTACAAATCTCTTATACATGATTTCAAGTTCGGAATATTCTAGTAAAATAAAAACTGCTTCCTAATCTTGGCGGGAAGCAGCTAAAGATGATGATTGACATCACCATTCAAAAATTTGTTATGTTGTATAAGGTACAAAACATCCCGCCTGGATGTGGTCCATTTTTAGATGGAACCTTCGCAAAGACTAATGCTAAGTTCAGTGTAACATAGTTGAATCGGATAAACATCGGTAGGGGCTGGTACTTTTGGGTTATGAGCTCACGATTTTAATAATATTAGGAGACATTTTTTGCGATGAACTTCTAAAAAGGTGGGTGTTTTGACTGGATACGCGAAAGGTATCAATTTGCCCATATTTTCGCAACCGTTAAAATCGCTTGACGCTGCATGCGTAACAACGTAAATAACCATCTATCACATTGGGTATTTTTAAGATTTAACTACGCACTAGAAATTACCCACTATCCACTGTTTTCACGGGAGTATTTTTCCATTGAGACTAAAAAATCTCGAAATCCAAGGATATAAATCCTTTGCAAATAAGACTGCAATCAACTTTGCCGGTGGCATTACGGCAGTTGTTGGGCCAAATGGCTGTGGCAAATCAAATGTAGCTGATGCTATTCGCTGGGTATTAGGCGAGCAAGGCTACAGCAATCTCCGTGGCAAAAAGACCGAGGACATGATCTTCTCCGGCTCAGATGGTCGAGCTAGGTTGGGAATGGCCTCGGCAACTATGGTGCTTGACAACACCGACAAATGGCTGCCCGTCGACTTCTCTGAGGTCACTATCGCCCGCCGAGCGTATCGTTCGGGCGAGAATGAATATTATCTCAATGGCAGTCGAGTACGCCTCAAAGACATCAATGAGTTGCTGGCCCGTAGTGGGCTTAGTCGTCAGACATACACGGTGATTGGACAAGGAACGATTGATCGAGTTTTGTCACTTCAAGCGGATGAACGGCGCAAACTCTTTGAAGAGGCATCTGGGATTACCTTCCATCGGCAAAAGCGAATCCAAACACTGAAACAGTTGGACGATACCCACGACAATCTGCTTCGCTTAAATGACATTGCCAAAGAAATTGAACCAAGGGTCAAACGCTTGTCGCGCCAAGCTGAGCGAGCCGAGGAATATCTCCAATTGATGCGTCATCTGGATGGCTTACTTCGGGTTTGGTATGGCTATCGCTGGCGTGTCGCCCAGCGTCAACTAACTGAATCGACCAAATTTATGGGAGAAAGCGAAGTTGTTCTCACGAATCAGAAAAATCGATTAACGGCCATCGAGCAGGAAATGGGGCAGGTACGTGCTGAACAAACAGAGCTTCGCGCAAAATTAGGGACCCAATACACTGAAAATAGTGAATTACAAACTAAGGCTGAAACGATCCAACGCCAACTTGCTGTTGGGGAAGAACGCGCCAAACAGTTCGGGGCTCAGCGAGAGGAAATTCTGGTTGAACTTGATGAGTTACAAATCAGCCTGACTACTCGCGACGATCTGATCAACCAAGCAGAAAGCGAATTAACAGCTATTAATGAGGCGCTGACCAACGCCGAGACAATGCGGCAGGATGCTCAGAAAAAGCTTGATGCTCATCAGTCAGAGCGAAAACAAATCCTGGCCCAGCAAGCCCAAACCGAAAAACAGGTTCGACAATTAAGTACCCGGTTAACTGAACGTCAGTCACGGTTAACCCAAATGGGCGAACAACGCGAGCGGTTATTGGGTGAGCAACAGGATCGTAAAACTGAAATTTCTCGGTTAACGATCGAGCAAGGCCAACTTCAAGAAAAACAAACTCAGTTGCTATCAGAGTTAGCTGGGCTTGATGAAACGTTGTTGCGCTTGGTCGAGGAGCAAAGTCAACAGCGGGACAATTTGGCCCGTTTGGAAACGGTTGCGACTGATCTGCGAGACAAGCTGGCCCAGTTGCATCGCCAAGAGGATGCGCTCAAAGCCCGACAAGATGTCTTGGGCAAACTACGCATGGATATGGCCGGGTATTATGAAGGGGTAAAAGCCGTTCTTCAATCAGATGCCGGATTATCGGGGATCATCGGCACGATTAGTCAAATTATGGAGGTGCCCCCTGATTTAGAAGTCGCCATCGAAACTGCTCTTGGCGGACGGTTACAAGATGTGGTCGTCGAGTCATTCTCAGACGCCGAGGCAGCCATCCAACATTTGAAACAAACTCGCCAAGGTCGAGCAACCTTTCTCCCTCTGGATACCATTCGGAGTGGCTCCGATGCAAAGGTGCCCAATACCCCAGGTGTCGTTGGTCTGGCTTCAAATCTTGTGCGTAGTGAGGTTCGCTTACGCCCAATCCTTGAGGCCGTTCTCAACCGAACCTTGATTGTCGAAGATTTGGCCGCTGCCCGGGCAGCCTTCAAAGCAATGCACGGCGGTTTCCAAATTGTAACCCGTGAAGGGGAAGTGATGCGTTCCGGCGGGGCAGTGACTGGGGGGCGTGATGGTGGAAAGCGTGGTAAGCAGGGCACATTCTTGGCCCGGGAACGAGAGTGGCGAGAAATCCCGGCCCAACTAGCTGATCTTGAACGGCAAATTAAGGATTTGACGGATCAGGCTGAGGCTAATCGTAAAGAAACAACGACGGTCCAGGAAAAAACGACAACGCTGAACAATGAACAGAAAAGTAATCAACACCGTCGGCAAGAGGTGCAGGGGGTATCAGACAAACTCAACCGAGCCCTAACCCAACTGACCGACAATATTGGTTGGCAACAGGAGCTTCAGCATAAAGCTGACAATGAACTAGAGCATTTAGGCCAACGTGAAGGAGAAATTCAAAGTGACATCGATCAGTTAACCGAAGAACAACAGGTTGCTGAACAAAAGGCACGAGAATTGGCTGACCAAGTGAGTGCCTTTTCAGCTGAAAGCTTGCTGGCTGATCTAAGTCAGGTCAAAAACGAGGTAACGTTGATTCAAAGTCGTCAGAAGAATCAGCAATCAATCTTAACCAATCATAAAGCAACCCGACAGCAATTGAGTAGCCAAATTGAAAGTAAGCAAAATCGAGCTGAAACCTTAGCGGTTGAACGAGACTCACTCATCAATCAACAACAGGATTTATTGACGCAAAAGGCAGATTTTAGCCAGCAGCTTGATAAATTTACACACGACATTCAAAACATTGAGCAACGATTGTTTGAGATTGACGAAGCACAAAAGGTGCAGGGCCAAAATGAAACGCAGGCCCGCCAGCATCTCCGTCGCTTGGAGGCTGAGCATAATCGAGTCACCTTGGAAACGGCCCGTCGCCAGGATGAGCTCGATCATTTGCAGCGACAAATTCAGGAAGATTTAGGTTTGGTTCATTTAGATATGGCCGAGGAGCAGGTAGGGCAGCCGGTGCTCCCGATTCGGCCCCTTGTGTCTGACCTGCCGATTGTGGACGAGTTGCCACCTGGTGTGGAAGAAGATGTACAGCGTTTGAAAATTCAGGTTCGTCGGCTAGGAAACATCAATCCTGATGCTCCTCGTGAATACACCGAGCTCAAAGAACGCTATGAGTTTCTAACCACCCAAATGAACGATTTGGAGCAAGCGGCATCTGACTTGAAAGCAGTGATTGCCAAACTCGATGAAACAATGGCCGAGGCCTTTGCTGATACTTTCCAAAAAGTAGCCAAAGAATTTCAGCGCTATTTCCGAGCGTTATTCGGCGGGGGTGAAGCAAAACTGATTATGACCGACCCCGACAATATGATTGAGTCCGGTGTTGATATCGTAGCCCGGCCTCCGGGGAAACGGTTGCAAAGTCTGGCCCTGCTTTCGGGTGGAGAGCGATCACTGACCGCACAGGCCTTAATTTTCTCCCTGCTCCGCATCAGTCCAACGCCCTTTGTCATCTTCGATGAGGTGGACGCGATGTTGGATGAGGCCAACGTTGGTCGTTTCCGCGATGCCCTGACTGCGCTGGCGCAAGACATCCAATTTATCATCATCACCCACAATCGTAAAACGATTGAGGCCGCCGATACCATTTATGGCATCTCGATGGGGCAGGATTCTGTCTCACAGGCCATTTCGTTGAAAATCGATGATTGGTTGGAAGAGGAAAAAATTGCGGCATAACCATAGAGAAGAAGCTCAGATTGACGACTTATTTGCTTTGAAATAACCTATTCGTCAATCTGAAATCATAGATTTACGTATGATACTCCGCATTAATCTCCACATACTTGTATGAGAAATCACAGCTCCAAACGGTTGCAGAGCCATCACCCAACCCCAAATCAGCAATCAGTTTGATTTCTTTATTACTTTCCAGCCATTTCGTTGCAGCCTCAACATCAAAATCCTGAGGCTCACCCTGTTCAACTAATTGAATATGATCAAGCCAAAAAGAAACCTTGGCTGGATCGACCTCGGCTCCGCTATAGCCAATGGCGGCTAAGGCACGACCATAATTGGGGTCATTGCCAAACATTGCTGTTTTGAGTAAGGGCGAGGTTCCGATGGCTTTTGCCGCCAATTCGGCATCAGCTTCACTGACCGCCCCCTGCACCGTAATCTCCATCAATTTTGTCGCTCCTTCACCATCACGCGCGACCGCTTTAGCCAACTCTCGGCACACGTCAGTCAGCGCTTGACAAAATGCTTCAAATTCTGCGGATGTTTCGGCTTCTATCGTCGGCATATCGGCCTTACCCGAGGCCATGACTACAACCGTATCATTTGTGCTGGTATCGCCATCCACAGTAATCCGATTGAAGGTAACGTCGACCACTTTCTGCAAGGCACATTGTAAAATCGAGGGAGTAATCTTGGCATCGGTGACAACGGCTGATAGCATTGTGGCCATGTTTGGATGGATCATTCCGCTCCCTTTGGCAATTCCGCCAACCGTGACAGTCTGACCGGCAATTGTTGCTTGCACACTGGCTTCTTTCTTCACCAAGTCAGTGGTCAAGATTGCTTCAGCTACATTTTGCCCAACAGCCCCAGCATCAGTTTGAATTAACTCGCTGGCCTGTTGAATGCCGGGTTCAATTTTGTCCATTGGCAATAAGTGGCTGATACTACCAGTGCTCATTACAAAGGCACTATCTAACGGCAATTGACAAGCTGTTTCAGTCAAACGTGCCATCGTTTCCGCATCTTGCATCCCTTGCTCACCAGTCATTGCGTTGGCAACACCGGCATTGACAACAATGGCTTGTAAGGTGCCTTGATTCCGCTTCAAGAGGTCAATATCGTAAATAACTGGGGCGGCCTGAAAGGCATTTTTGGTAAACACGGCGGCAGCGTTACATAACTGGTCAGCTACAATTAGGGCTAAGTCTGGATTCCCTGAGGGTTTGATACCGCAAGCTAGACCAACTGCTCGAAACCCAGGAACCAATGTAATGGATGATTGCATTTTTTTCTCCTGAAATGACAAAAGGGTAAAGTAAGATACGAGGTCCTACAGTCTAAAATTATGCTAAAGTATTTGGCAGAAAGTTTTGTAAATAAAAGATTGCTCAAAAGCCAAAAATAGTTCCAAATGTTGTCAATTTCACGGCAAGTTTAGAAGGCAAACGGCAAAATTTGCTCAATTTTCAGACTGTTTGGACCTAACACTAAAATCTTATTTCCCAAAACTTCTTGCCGTTTACTTAAGATACTGTAATCAAAATATTTTGGCAATCTATTTAAGACCCAAGTGAGTCAAAATGAGTATTGACTTGCCCTATTTATGCGGTATACTAGAAAACGTAAATCAATTGATTTACTAAACTAGACTTAGGCACCAAGCCTAACATCTCCGCAGAGAGTCTCTTTGAGCGGCCACGTTTTTCAAGCAACCGAATATTTACCATATCTGCACCAACTTTTTTTTGGGTCGTCTCCTCTCTCTCCTAAATTATCTCCAACTCATGTAAACCAACTGTATAGCATCAAAATAAAATGGACCTGTAAATGATCCAAATCATCGTTGCTGTCTTTATACTATTGCTCGTATCTGGATTGTGCTCTGGCTCAGAGGCTGCTTTATTTTCAGTCTCGGTTATCCGTGTTCGTCAGTTAGCGGAAAGCGGCAGTCAAGCGGCTAAGGTATTATTGAACATCCGAGAAAATATGAATCGGCCCATCGCCAGTATTGTAGTGCTCAACAATATTGCCAATATTGTCGGTTCAATCGTCGTTGGGTTAATTGTCACTAATGAACTTGGTGAGGCGTGGTTAGGCATAGTCACCACAATCTTGACGTTTCTGGTTATTATTTTCTCCGAGATTATTCCAAAGACATTAGGCGAGCAGTATGCCGAACAAATCGCCTTGTTAGTGGCCCGCCCCGTCCAAATCCTGACCTTAATTTTGACCCCCATTGTCTGGCTCGTGGAGAAGCTCACATCCCCGATTACCAAAGGCCAAGTTTCCCCAACCACCAATGAGGCTGAGATTAGATTGTTAGCACGAATTGGTCGGCAGGAGGGGATCATCGAAGATGATGAATCGGAAATGATTGAACGTGTTTTTTCGATGAATGATAAAACGGCTGAGGAGATGATGACGCCCCGAGTGGCAATGACATCACTTGATGGAGATTTGACCTTAGCTGAGGCAAAAGAACAGATCTTTGACTCAAATCACAGTCGAATGATTGTGATTGGTGAAACGGTTGATGATGTTTTGGGCGTTGCCTTAAAAGATGAATTGCTGACGGCAATGGTTGAGCAAAAGATGGACCACCCTGTGTCAGAATTTGCCCGCACAATCAAATTCATTCCCGAAAAAGTACCTGCTGATCGACTGTTACAAATCTTCCGGCAAAGCCGTCAACATATCGCTGTGGTGATGGATGAGTTTGGGGGGGTCGCCGGGTTGGTGACTTTGGAAGATGTGCTAGAAACATTAACCGGACATATTGTTGATGAAACTGATGAATATACAGATTTGCGGACGGTGACCCGCAAACGATTTTTGGGAGAGGATATTGTGGAAACTGATGTTGAATTGATTGTTGATCAAAAAGCAGTGTTAGGAGAAGGACCGTGCTGGGATCAGGACAAACAACAGCTATATTGGGTGGATATTTTGCAAAAACAAATTCACATTTATCGCCCCGATACGGATACCAGTCGAACCATTCAACTTGACCGCAAGATTGGCACCCTTTCACCTCGAACACAAGGCGGCCTCATCATCGCCTTGGACAATGGCATAGCCACGCTCGACCTAGAAACCGAGGAGGTAACGTATCTGGCTGATCCTGAGACCCATTTACCTGGCAACCGCTTTAATGATGGTAAGTGTGATCCCAAAGGACGATTTTTGGCTGGAACAATGGATGATAATGAAGGAAAAACAACTGGAGCGCTTTACCTGATGGAGCCCAATCATCAACTACGCCAGCTTTTTGATGAAGTCGGCGTTTCGAATGGTATTGGCTGGAGTCCCAATTATGACACGATGTATTACATTGATTCACCTACCCGAGAAGTGGTTGCCTTTGATTATGATCTTGAGTCGGGGCAACTCAGCAATCGTCGGGTCATTATAACCATTTCCGAAGGAGAGGGCTTTCCTGACGGCATGACAACCGATACCGAAGGGATGCTTTGGGTTGCTTTGTGGGAGGGGGAAAGTGTGACACGCTGGGATCCTAAAACAGGCAAATTACTACAACGCATTCCAATACCAGCCCAGAATGTCACCGCCTGTACCTTTGGAGGGCCGGAATTGAAGGATTTGTATATTACGACAGCCCGTATCAATACAGGTGAAGATATTTTGGAAAAATATCCCAATGCGGGTGGTTTGTTCCGTATCAAGACCGATGTTGTTGGGATGCCCAATTTTGCATTTGAGGGATAGTTGTTAGTATTCTCAAAAAAGCCTCGAATCCCTTTTGATTCGAGACTTTTGTTATTTTATGCTTCGATTAGGCAGCTGGATAAACTTGACTGTCCGCTATCTTACCAGCCAAATAATCTAAACTCTTGGGCAAGTCATCATCATAAATCTCGGTCGTGATGTGGGGTGCGGTTTCATACTTATCCAGTAGATTGAAGAAGTGGTCGAAATTGAAGGTACCTTTTGCCACCGGATTATGGGCATCATAATCCCCATAATTGTTATGGGCATGAACGTAGACCAAATCTTGTCCAAAGGCACTGACCCAATCTTCAACAGGCACGGTTGAGTGTAAATTCACATGCCCCACATCAAGATTGAGTTTAAAGTGATCTGAAGCAAACTCATCGAAAATAGGCTTAAGCAGATCAGGACGAGGTTCAGCAGTATTTTCGCCCGTAATCACAAAGCCATCTTTAGCCGCCTGATTAACATAAGGCTCCCAAAATTTAACCTCAGCCATCTGCCACATTGGAATATATTTACTTGTCACATAGGGGTTCCAGGTGAAGTGAGAGATGATTTCCTTGCACCCTAACTCCTTAGCAATCATAAACATAAAGTCATACTTCTTTTTGGTCAGAGCCAACACATCAGGAGCCATTCCTAGGTGTTCAATCCCATGGAAGGCGTTATGGAGCGACAGATTTCTCTCAAAGCCATCCAACAAGGTCTGATACTCGGCCAATCGCCCCTGCCAATCCCCATTCATCAAATCGTGCAGATAAAATTCCTGCACCTCAATCCCCAAATCACGTTCCTTGGCAATCTCAAGATAACGCTCAAATTCATCAGGGCCAGTGACCCGCTCAGCAGCAATTGATAGTTTTATCGGCATTGAACATCCTCGCTATTTTCATTAGTTGAATGTGTTGAGACCTAAAGATACATCAATCTAAAAGGTTTAGAAAATAGAATTTGTGTAAACTGGACTATAAGTCAACAAATTAGCTCGTGTATCAAAAGACTACTATAATTTCCGCCAATATTACCCACACGGTATTATTCAATATAAATTACTGACCCAGACGTAACTTTCTAAACTTTTCAAGATGGTCCATGGAACAAGGAATCGTGTTTAGTTTTCTATGTCCGGGTCAGTAGACATCAAAGATATTGGGGCAAAGATGCAAAAGCGTTACGACTATATTATCATTGGCGGCGGGTCAGCTGGGTGTGTTCTGGCCAATCGGTTGAGCGAGGATCGGTCCACAAATGTCCTCGTTTTAGAGGCGGGTCGCAAAGATTACTGGTGGGATATTTTTATTCATATGCCCGCGGCCTTAACTATCCCCATCGGCAACAAGTGGTATGATTGGTGCTATGAGTCTGAGCCAGAACCGTATATGCACAATCGGCGTGTTTTTCAGGGGCGCGGCAAGGTTCTAGGCGGCTCTAGCAGCATCAACGGTATGATTTTCCAACGCGGCAACCCTCTCGACTATGAACGATGGAGTAGTGATGCCGGGATGGAAAGCTGGGATTATCATCACTGTTTGCCCTACTTCAAAAAGATGGAAAACACCTTAGCCGCTGATCCCGATGATGAGTACCGGGGGAAAAGTGGTCCTTTGGTGATGGAACGCGGTCCAGCTACAAATCCTCTGTTTCAAGCCTTTTTCGAGGCAGTCCAGCAGGCGGGGTATCCCATCACCCAAGATGTGAATGGCTACCAGCAGGAGGGTTTTGCGGCCTTTGATAAAAATATCCACAATGGCCGCCGAATGAGCGCGGCCCAAACCTACCTCCATCCCATTTTGGATCAACGGCCTAATCTCACCGTCAAAACAAGCAGCTTTGTCCGCAAAATTCTTTTTGAAAACAAACGAGCCGTTGGGGTTGAGGTGCAGCAGAATCGGGGGGCCAGGCAGAAACTTTATGCAAATGAAATCATCCTTTGTGGCGGAGCCATAAACTCGCCTCACTTACTACAAGTTTCAGGTGTGGGCAACGCAACAGAGTTACAGGCTGTCGGGATCGAGGTTGTCCACGATTTACCCGGCGTTGGTGAGAACTTACAGGATCATCTTGAGGTTTATGTTCAGCACGCTTGTACCCAACCGGTGTCCGTCTACCCCTCAACCGTTTGGTACAACAAGCCATGGGTTGGTCTCCAATGGATGTTGTGGAAGTCTGGCCCAGCCGCAACCAATCACTTTGAGGCTGGCGGCTTTATCCGCAGTAATGACGAAGTCAAGTGGCCCAATCTGATGTTCCACTTTTTGCCCGTTGCTATTCGCTACGACGGCACCTCACCCAGCGGAGGACACGGCTATCAGGTGCACATCGGGCCAATGTTCTCCGATGTTCGAGGGTCAATCAAGCTCAAGTCGGCTAATCCGACCGTTTATCCAGCCTTACAGTTCAACTACCTTTCCACCCCAAACGATCGTCGGGAGTGGGTTGAGGCCATTCAATGCGCTCGGAATATATTAGGCCAGTCTGCGTTTGACCAATTTAATGGCGGCGAAATCTCTCCTGGTCCAGCGGTACAAACCCCTGAAGAAATTTTGGAGTGGGTGGGGCACGAAGGTGAAACAGCCTATCATCCCTCCTGCACTTGCAAGATGGGCACCGATGAGATGTCCGTTGTCGATCCAACAACGATGAGAGTTCACGGGCTGGAAGGGCTGCGGGTGGTCGATACGTCGGTTTTCCCCTATATCACAAACGGCAATCTGTATGCCCCTACAATGATGGTTGCTGAAAAGTCGGCTGATCTGATTTTGGGGAATACACCGTTGGATCCAATTGAGATTGATTTCTATCGACACTCGGTTACATCTTAACAGGGATTTTATTCTTGGAGTTATCTAATGCGCGTTGTGATTGGTGGCATTAACCACGAAACAAGTACGTTTACCCCGATTCCGACAAATTGGGAGAACTATCACGAGCACTTCTTTTTGCAGGGACAGGAGATCATCGACACCCTGAATGACACCAATACTCCAATCGGCGGTTTTATCGAAGGGGCTAAAGTCCACGGGTTTGAGGCAATCCCAACGGTGTTTGGTGAACCCCATCCGAGTGCGCCAACAGAGCGGGCGGTCTTTGATGAACTTTTGCAGATGTTACTGGGTGGGATTACCCAAGCCGGGGTCATCGATGGGGTGTTGCTCGATCTACACGGCTCAATGGTGGTGGGGAATCTGGATGGCCCAGAGGCGATTTTTGATGCGGACGAACATATTCTGGCCGCTGTTCGGGACGCGGTTGGGCCAAAGATACCGATTGTGGTGCAACTCGACATTCACTCCAATGTGACCGAGCAAATGGTTGAGATGGCTGATGTATTGATCGGTCGGGAGACCTACCCGGAAATTGATATGGCTGAACGGGGACGCGAATGTGCCGAGGTGCTGTGGCGGATGTGCCAGGAGGGATTGCGTCCAACAATGGCCCTGCATCGGATGCCAATGATTTGGGGGTTGAACCAGGCGACCGAACACCCACCGATGCGCGAGGCGATTGCTGAGCTGCACAAAATCGAGGCCCAGCCTGGGGTTGTGTGCGCCTCGATTGCCACTGGTTTCTATTTATCCGATGTGCCTGCGATGGGGTCGTCCGTTCACGTCGTGACCGACAATGATCAGGCGTTGGCGCAGCATCACGCGGACGCGCTAGGGGCCTGGATTTTCGAACGACGTGCCGATTGGCAATTATCCCTCCCATCAACCCACGAAGCGTTATCAATAGCTAAGGCAGCGGGTAACTATCCAGTGATATTTGCCGACACCAATGACAACACGGGCGGCGGCTCACCCGGTGACAGCACGGGGGTACTGCGAACCTTTGTCGAGGCAAATCTGACTAATGCGTGCCTCCTCTATATCGTCGATCTCGAATCGATTGCCTTATGTCATCAGGCTGGGGTCGGGGCGATGCTCGATTTGCAGGTTGGCGGGAAATCAGATCCGCTTCAGGGGCCACCCATTCCGATGACGGTCGAAGTGATGGCGCTATCCGATGGTCATTTTCGCTATCAAGGGCCAATGTATGCTGGATTGGAGAGCACAATGGGTCCATCAGTCTATATTCGTCAGGGTGGCATCCACGTCATTTTGGTCAGCCAGCGCGAGCAGCCCTATGATCCCGCCTTTGCCCAAAGTATGGGCCTAGATCCACGCACGATGCGCTATTTGGGCCTAAAATCGACCGCCCATTTTCGCTCCGGCTTCGAGTCGTGGGCTGGGGCCGTCCACGTCGTATCTGAGCCAAGCATCCACGATATGGCTAGCCTGACCTATCATCGGTTGGGGCACAAGGTTTATCCGATTGATCCCATGTAACGCTATTTATCATTTTCAATGGAACCGTCTATGAATTATTTTGATTTAACAGGTAAAAAAGCGCTGATTACAGGCGCTAGTCGTGGATTGGGCAAGGCAATGGCCGCAGGCTTACTTGAAGCTGGTGCGGAAACAGCTATTGTTGGCTCCTCAGATAAAACAAATACAACAGCAAAAGAGCTAAGTGAAGCCACCGGTGTCCGAACGATTCCTCTCCAAGCCGATTTAAGTGATCGAAATGAGTTGCAAGCCACATTTACCGAGGCTGTCTCAGCGTTAGGTGGATTGGATATTTTGATCGTCAATCACGGTATCCAACGTCGTGCGCCCGCAGAGGAATTCCCGATTGAAGATTGGGATGTCGTTTTAGAGGTTAATCTGACCTCGATGTTTTTGTTGAATCAATTGGCTGGCCAAATTATGCTGGAGCAACGACACGGTAAAATCATCAATGTCGCTTCGCTTTTGAGTTATACTGGGGGGGTCACTGTACCCGCCTATGCCGCAGCAAAGGGCGGGGTCGCCCGTTTGACAATGGCACTATCCAATGAATGGGCTGGGCGCGGTATCAATGTCAATGCGATTGCGCCTGGTTACATGCACACTGAGATGAACACGGCTCTGATCAAAGATCCTCAACGCAATCAAATGATCATGAACCGCATCCCAGCTAATCGCTGGGGCCGCCCTGATGATATGAAGGGAACGGCTATTTTTCTAGCCTCAGCTGCTTCAGACTATGTAAATGGAGCAATTATTCCTGTGGATGGTGGTTGGTTAGGACGCTGATTATGACTCTTTTGGTGATTGATGTCGGTAGTTCATCGATCCGGGCTTTATTATTTGATGATGAGGCCTGCCCGATTCGGAATGCGGTCTGCAGCTATTCACACCAATTCACCACAGATCCACCTGGCGCGGCAGTCGCTGACGCCGAGGCGTTACGACACCTCATCGAACAATGTATCGATGAGATCCTTGAACACCCGCAAGCGATAAATATTCGAGCTGTCGGGATGGATACCTTCGTGGGCAATATGCTCGGTGTTGATAAAAAGTGGCAGGCGATTACCCCTATTTACACCTACGCTGACACCCGCAGCGCAGATCAGGTCAAGCAACTCGCAACACAGATTGATATCCAGGCTACGCATCAACGAACAGGCTGTCTTCATCACACAGCCTATCATCCCGCCCGTTTGCATTGGCTGCGAGAAACAAACCCAGACTTGGCCTCTCAAGTCACTCGCTGGATTGATCTTGGAACCTACTGCTACAGCACTTGGTTTGGTGAAACCGCTTGCAGTTATTCGATTGCCTCTTGGAGTGGCTTGCTCAATCGTGGTGAATTGCAGTGGGACGATGGATGGCTGCAATTATTAAAACGAACCGCATCAGATTTCCCCACGTTAGCTGATTATTCGACGCCGAACCTGGGCTTAGTCGCTGACTATGCAGAACGTTGGCCTGATCTACAAGATGTGCCATTCTTTCTTGCCGTGGGCGATGGGGCCGCCGCCAACATCGGGTTAGGAGCAGTTGACCCTAGGACAATTGCCCTCACGGTAGGGACAACTGCCGCCTTGCGAGTGGTCACGACAGCCTCTCATCCCACGGTTCCCGACGGTCTCTGGGGATATCGGGTAAGTGCCACGCATCATCTGTTGGGGGGGGCGACCTCAGAAGGGGGCAACATTTTTCAATGGGCCAGACAAACGCTTAACCTTGATGTAGCCGACCTTGAGGCCAAATTAGGCTCAAGTGAAGCAGGTCAACACGGGATAACCTTTCTTCCCCTTTTAGCTGGCGAGCGTAGCCCCGGCTGGGCCACGAACGCCACAGGCAGTATCCACGGCCTACGACTATCTACCACCCCGTTCGATCTTCTGCAAGCGGCGCTAGAAAGTGTCGCCCTTCGTCTATCCGTCATCGCCGATCAACTCGCCGAAACTGCGGCCGATGACGCCCAAATCTTTGCTGGCGGTGGCGCATTAACATCATCGCTCGCCTGGGCGCAAATGATCACCAACGCTATTAATCGTCCGTTATGGGTGGTAGATGAAGTTGAAACAACGGCCCGGGGTGTCGCTATTTTGATATTGGCAGGTTTGGAAAACAAGTCGCTGACTGACTTTCCCAAACCTGCAATTCTGACTACCTTAGAGCCACAAGCCGTCTCTGCCTCACGATTACAAGAGGCTCGTGAGCGGCAGAGGCAGCTTTATCAGAAGTTGATCCAAGGCTGAAGCAAGAAACCTACCTAATGCTTAGTTCACCTTCTGGAATGTAATCTCATATGAAAAGTGAACGCTGTAGAATGGGGGTTCACAACGAATTTCAGGGGTAGGGCAGACGGAATACTCGTTATCAATGGAACCCAGTTTCCCAACAATGTCAGGAATATGGGGGAAGGCGTTGTTCATTTGATTGGAGGTTTCGCTAGTCGTTGGTCCACTAGGATCAGCAGCAACATATAATTTGTACGGATCCCAATCCATCTTGATTTCGGCTTTTCCTGGCCCTTTATCACCCGTAATCACCTCAAGTGGACTGCCATTTGCATCTTTAACGATAGCGCCATCAACACCATTACCCGCTGCATCCAAAACAGTTAGAAAAATAAGGTGTTGACCGCCTTTGTTAAAAATACCACCATTGTTCTCTCCATCACCCAATACCTTGAAGTGAACAATTTTGTAAGCAAACTCTGGGGCAGGCGTGTCTGTGGGTAATGGGGTTGCGGTCGGTTCCGCTGGCACTGGGGTGGCCGTAGGTTCTGGAATAGGCGTCTCTGTTGGCGTGGGTTCTTCAGGCACGGGCGTCTCCGTCGGCACTTCAGGCGTAGGCGTTTCTGTAGCTGTGGGTTCGACGGGAACTGGGGTCGCCGTTAGCTCTGGTGTTGATGTATCCGTTGGCAGTGGGGTAGAGGTAAATTGAGCTGGATCTGGCGTATTTGTCGCTGGCGGACGCGGGGTTTTTGTTGAGGTCGCCGTGGGGGTAGCCACCGTTTGAGCTAAAAAGCTTGGGCCACAGGCCAGATTGACTAAAACCAGAAGTAGACCGATTGATACAATTTTCCGTGTTTTCATTATAAAGCATCTCCTTACATTCGCTGCGGGCGTAATACTACCGACATCAGAAGAAGCTTTGTCCCGAAGCCCATTCTCTCCTGATGCCGCTTTATGATAAATGTATCATCATTTCGATGACAATCCCTTCTAAAAATTCAAGAACGATATTATACTCTTGGCGTCAATAAGAGCTAACTTCGAGGCGATAGGAGGATAATTTATTTTGTCGATATGCAAACTCAGTTGGCGAAGCCATTATAAAAAATGGATCATATTGGGCTTTGTATTGAGCTTTTTTTCAGGATGCTTACCTGTTATAAATGGCGCACCGTCCACAATCAAAATCGGCTTGATCGCCCCGTTTGAAGGGCTGCATCGGCCACTTGGCTATGAAGTTCTATTTGCGGCCAAGTTAGCCATTCAAGAACGAAATAGCGGAACAGGTTTAGCCGGGTATCGGGTTGAGTTGGTGGCCCTCAATGATTTTGAAATCCCTGAGAGAACAGATCTTCAAGCAAGAGCCCTAATCACCGACCCAGATATTGTGGGCGTCGTAGGCCACTTATCTGCCAAAACAACGCTGAGTGCTTTGCCGATTTATCAGGCTGCAAATATCGCCGTCAGCAGCCCCTGGAGCCTCCCGCCCAACGTGAAGTCTGATGGACTGGTGTCACTAGCGGCCAATCAGCATCAGACAGACTCATATCTCATACAATTTATCGAAGAACAAAATCTGCAAATAGTTAACATCGACCAGTTTGACAGAGAGGCCACTCTACAAGCAGAGGCAATTAAGTTAGATATGGATGGCGTCGCTGGAGGAGAGTATTTACAACAAATCTCGGCAGACCAAAGACCTAATCACATCTTTGGTCAATTGGAAACAGGAAGCCGTCAAATCATTCAGGTGGCAGGTGAGGCAGCAAATGGTCTGATATTTGTCTCACCAGGGCCAGGCCCTGATGATGTCGTTACAGAGGATAATTTTGTAGCCGCATATCAAGGAATGGCTGGCTTCCCCCCTGGCCCCCGCGCTATTTTAGCCTATGATGCGACCCAGGTGTTGCTTGATGCAATTGAACAATCTATCAAGGAGACAGGAGCAACGCCAACTCGAGTGGCTGTCAGTCAGAGCATCAGAAAGATTGAACGTAAGGGACTCAGCGGGGACATTGCCTTCGATCCAGATGGCCGTCGAATTGATCCACCCCTTTGGATTTATCAAATAAAAGATGCCCAATATCCCGGCGTCCGATTAGCTCCGTAAAATTAACGCACACGGTTTCGACAAATTCCAAAATTGTGAAAAATCAGGTATAATTTATCGGTTTCACATTTTGGTTATATCATCATGCAACTACTTACTTTAACTTGGGAGTATCCCCCTCACGTCATTGGTGGCTTAGGTCGGCATGTTGCTGAATTAGTCCCGGAATTGGCTCGGCAAGGCGTTGATGTCCACATCATAACCCCCGTGGCAAATGAAGGTGAGGCTGGTCTAGAGATAGAAAATGGGATCACTGTTCATCGCGTTTTTGTCCCAAGTTTCACCTCTGACCAGAACATATACGACAAAGCAATAGCCGTTAATGAGGCCCTAATGCCTTATGCGCAAAAGCTAGCAGATGCCTTTGACATTTTGCATGTTCATGATTGGCTGATGAGCTTCATGGCGCTAGAGCTCCAACAGAATTGGCAAACGGCCTTAGTGGCAACAATTCACGCGACTGAGCGCGGGCGGGGGCATGGTCATATCAGCAACGACCTACAGCGTGCCATTGATGAGGCCGAACGGAATCTGATCCAAGAGGCCGATCAAATCATTGTTTGTAGCCATTACATGGCTGATGAAGTCCGCAATTTTTTCCACGTTCCCTCCCGTCGTCTGGAAGTCGTCCCAAATGGCGTAAATATTTCAGACCTGATGATTCCAGACACTGCCGATGAAATACAGGCATTTCGAGAAAAATATGCCGAACCCGATGATTTAATTGTGTTTTCTGTGACGCGTTTGGTTCATGAAAAGGGTATTCATCGGTTGGTTGAAGCAGCTCCCACAATTTTGGATAATTGCTCTCGCGTGCGCATCATCATCGCTGGAAAAGGACCTGAGGCAGACAATTTAAAGCAGCAAGTTGATCATCTTGGCATTTCGAGCCGGGTAAATTTTGTCGGCTTTATTTCCAATGAAGATCGCAATCGCTTTTACAAGATTGCCACCTGTGCTGTGTTTCCTAGTTTATATGAGCCTTTTGGAATTGTGGCGCTTGAGGCAATGGCCTTACATTGCCCAGTCATCGTCAGTGATGTGGGTGGTCTTTCCGAAATCATAACCCACGGTGAAAATGGTATCACTGTTTATCCCGACAACGCTGAGTCGATTAGCTGGGGGGTTGCGCGTTATATAAATTATCCAGAGCTAGGCGAACGCTGTGGGGAAAGAGCCTTTAAGCACGTTGAATTACTTTACAATTGGGGACGTATTGCGCGATTAACCCGGGCTATTTATCGTCGGGTCTTGCTAAAAAATGTCTAAGTAATTCGCAAAAAATAGTAAAAATAAGATCATCAAACTTGGTCCAACTAGACCAAAATTGAGCAAGTTCTGGCGAATTATTAATTAAGTAAACCGTATTGTAGCTACCATCAGACATAAATTTCACCCGTTCGAATATTTCTTTTTTCAAAATTTCTTCCGGTTTACTTAATTTTATATTGACAGTCGTTTCCATGTATGATAAACTCGACCTACTATTAGCGTATGGAATGTAAAATGTTCGTTGTAACATATATTGAGCAACCAAGGAGCCCTCGTACTCAGCCAGACCCTATGTCTGGATAGTTCGCATTGGGCTGTTCTATCATCGACTTAAAAGTCGGCTCCAGACATTAGGAGCCGACTTTTTTTTGTAACCAAAATTTGTAGGAATTCTGCAAAAAAGCGAGGCAAATCATGGCAGATAAGGGGCATATCAAAGTTGGAGTTTTCGGAGCAAGTGGTTATACCGGCTTTGAAACTGTTAAACTTCTGGAAAAACATCATAAGGCAGAGCTTGTATTTGCAACCTCAGAGAGTACGGCGGGTCAAACCTTGGCTGATATTTATCCTACATCCGTAGAGACTCCCCTAGTTTCAAAAGATGATGCGCCACTCAACAAGGTTGATGCTGTTTTTTGCTGTCTCCCTCATGCGGCCAGTATGCCAACAGTGATCGAAGCACATGAGGCAGGTGTTCGGGTCATTGATCTTTCAGCCGATTTTAGATTGTCCAACGTTGATATCTACCAAAAATGGTATAACATTGAACATGCCGCCCCAGCCTTGTTGAGTGAATCTGTGTATGGCATTCCAGAAATCAATCGTGATGCGGTTCGTGAAACTGATTTGTTAGCTAATCCCGGTTGCTATCCAACGAGCGTTCTGTTGGGATTGTACCCTTTACTCAAAGCGGGTCTGTTAGATCCAGCCGCACCTCTGATCTCTGATAGCAAAAGTGGTGTCAGCGGGGCAGGACGTAAACTCTCATTGAAAACTCATTTTGTTGAAGCGAATGAGAATCTCTCCCCCTACAGCATCGGTCAAAATCACCGGCATGTCGCTGAAATGACCGAGAAAATAAACCAACTCAATGGGCCGGGAGACAAGCTAATTTTCTCACCTCACCTGGTTCCGATTAATCGGGGAATGCTATCCACTATTTATGTGAGTCTAGCTTCCGATTTAACGGATGAAGCAGCTCATAGCCTGTATGCCGATTGTTATAAAGACGAACCCTTCATCCAACTTCTCACCGCAGGGCGTCTCGCCTCAATCGCTCATACCCAAAACACAAATTTATGCACAATTTCCTTGACCCCGATTAACTCGCGACAATTTGTGATTTGTTCATCAATTGATAATTTGGGAAAAGGGGCGGCTGGACAAGCAGTTCAAAATTTCAATGTAATGTTTAGCCTGGATGAGACAGAAGGGCTGTTGTAATCAATATCCACCAAAGATGTTGGATTGTTACTAAATGGAGTCTAAACAATGTTAATTGTAAAAATTGGCGGCAATGAGTTAGATGATCCTGACTTTATTGACAGGATGGGACAAGCAATTGCCTCACTAAAAGAGCAGGCTATCGTCGTTCATGGCGGGGGAAAAGAAATTCGGGAGCTACAAAATAAATTGGGCGTTGAACCACAATATATCAATGGGTTGCGGGTGACAGATGAAGCATCCCTTGACATTGTAAAAATGGTTTTAGCCGGACGGGTTAACAAACGGTTGGTTGCCTCCTTAGTCACAGCCGGGGTTGATGCTTTTGGCATGTCAGGGATTGATCGAGGCGCGATTAAAGCGGAAAAACTCCAACACCCAGATGGTGATTTGGGGCAGGTGGGACGAGTCGTATCTGTTCGCACAGAGGTATTCAACCAATTGTTAGATAACGAAACGGTTCCCATCCTATCGCCGATTTGCTACGGAGCTGATGGGAGCACTTTTAATGTCAATGCCGATCACGTTGCTCAAGCACTTGCTATTGAAATGCAGGCTGATGTGTTGGTTTTCGTGTCCAATGTGCCTGGTGTTTTGAAGGAGGAGGATTTACTGCCACAACTGACAGCCACTGAGGTTAATCAATTGATTACGGACAAAGTAATCACGGACGGTATGATTCCTAAAGTAGAGTCGGCTTTAAATGCTGTAGCTGGCGGTGTTTCTGCTGTACGAATCACGAACTTAGCAGGCTTAAAGGCTGGAACAGGTACAACGATTGTTTCGGATAATTAAGTCTGCACAAAACCGTAATGAAACTGTTACACAGTTTTTGATCATTTTAGATTATACTTAAGTAAACCGGAGGAGCTTTTCAAAAAACGAAAATTTGAAATAGTGAAAATTATGCCTAAACAGGTCTACAATCCGGTTTACTTATTAATAATTCGTTGTAATATGTTCAATTTTGGACCTATTTGGATGAAATTTTATTTTCTTATTTCTAATCAGTTTTCGCGAATTACTTAATGGAGAGAATAATAATGATCGATAAGCAACAAATTATTGATTTAGAACAACAGTATGTCCTGCAAACCTATAAGCGGCCTGAGTTTGTCTTCGAAAAAGGAGACGGAGTCTGGTTGTACGACACGGATGGCAATCAGTATCTCGATGCTGGAACTGGGATTGCCGTTAATGCGCTCGGCTATCGTAGCGAAATTATTATGAATGCGATTAAAGAGGGGGCAGAGGGTCTTCTGCACGTATCTAATCTTTATCACACCGCTCCCCACGCGCTCCTGGCTCAGGACCTATGCAAGGCGTCATTTGCTGATCGTGTATTCTTCTGCAACACCGGTACTGAGGCTAATGAGGGAGCCCTTAAATTTGCCCGGAAATATGCCCGTAAGCACGGTCACACTGACAAAACCAATATCGTTTCATTCACTGGCTCATTTCATGGTCGAACGATGGGGGCCTTGTCCGTCACTGCCACAGAAAAATATCGTGCCCCTTTTGAACCGCTGATTGGCGATGTAAGTTTCGCAGAATTTAACAACTTAGAAAGTGCCCGCCAAGCGATTACCGAGCGAACCTGCGCGGTCATTGTTGAGCCCGTTCAAGGGGAGGGTGGAGTCACACCAGGAACCGAAGAATTTTTACAAGGGCTGCGAGCAATCTGCGATGAAACAGGCGCGTTGTTAATTGCCGATGAGGTGCAGTGCGGTTTAGGTCGGACTGGGAGTTTGTGGGGTTATGAAGGATATGGCTTCACACCCGATATTATGACCTTAGCCAAGCCACTCGCTGGGGGTCTACCGATTGGCGCAATTTTAATGACTCAAACGGTCGCCGATACCTTAGAGCCGGGCGACCACGGCAGTACCTTTGCCGGGGGTCCGTTAGTTTGTCACGTAACCCGCGCCGTTTTTAATCACATTAAAGAACAAGCCTTTCTTGAGCAAGTCCAAAAAAATAGTAGCTACCTGGCTGCTCAGCTTTGTGAGGCTTTGGGTGATTCGCCACTTATCACCGAAATCCGAGGTAAAGGTTATATGTGGGGTTTGGTCTCTATACCACCCGCCGGGGATATTGTTACCGAAGCTCGTAATCACGGCCTGATAATTTTAGTGGCTGGACCAAATGTGGTCCGGCTTCTTCCCCCTTTAACGATCACCCAAGAAGAGATTGATTTACTAATTGAACGGTTAAAGAAGACGCTTGATGCGATAGGATAATCTTATGTCCAACTACACAATCCGCCGGGCACAGATTGGGGATGTGCCCCAAATGATGCCTTTGTTAAATGAATATGCTCGTCAGGCCGAAATTTTGCCTCGTACCGATGCTGACGTCTACCAGACCATCCGAGAATGGATTGTCGCCGAGATGGATGGACGAATTGTTGGGATGGGTTCTCTGCTCATTGTATGGAAGGACTTGGCCGAGGTTCGTTCTTTGGTGATCGACCCAACAGCTCAAGGCAAAGGTATTGGCCGTAAAATCGTGGAGGCTCTTATTGAGGAGGCTCGTGCTTTGGCTTTGCCTTGTATTTTTGCTTTAACGCGTAAACCTAACTTCTTTCTCAAACTAGATTTCAAGCTAACCCATATCGATAATCTGCCCCGCAAAGTACAAAAGGATTGTGTATTTTGTCCAAAACGTCTCGACTGTGATGAGGTGGCATTAGTATTGCCTTTAGCTGATAAGATCAACATACTCATCACAAGTGAGCAAACAGGACATTCGGCCTTAAATGGGCATAAAATAAATGAAGCGATCATTCCGCTGCAGCCGTTTAAAGTCTGAACGCATTGAAAATGTCCAGAATGCATAGACCTTCACGTGACATTCTGGACATTGATCTATCTTCTGTCACCTAACTTGATCCCAAACAAATTATATTTTCCCAAAACCCCCACTATTGACATCAGCATTCCTTTTCTTATCATATCCTTTAATGACATGATCAAAGGATTTCTTGTGCGATTTCATTTACTTTCCCTTTGTTTGATTTTATTGATGACGGCCTGTGCTCTAGGCGAACCACCGCCCCCACCAACTGCAACATTTGTCTCATTTCAGAATGTCCCCATTGATATCCCGGACGAACCATTGACCCTAACCACACCGGATTCGACGATCAAGGCCGAAATACAAACCTTCTTAGATAAAGAAGCTAGAGCGTGGCGACAGAATGATCGGTCTGGCTACCTAGCATACCTCCTTGATCCCCAAGCTGAGCGCCTCTGGAAGCAAGATCAGCTTGATGGCTTTAATATGCAGCCAAACCCTACTGAAATTCGGCTAGAGCGCTTAATGATATCAGGCGACTGGGCCATCGCTGTGGTGGTCGTTGATTACGATAATCGGCCCATCATTGAGAAACTGATAGAGTTACCCGCGCATCCGCTCCCCGACTTAAAGCCGATTCAAGGTGTATATGAGTTGCGATACTTGCGTCAATTCCAAGATGATGACTGGCGTATCACAGAGCCGATTGCAGCAATTTGGGGCAAACAGCAAACGATTGAAATTAACACAATTGTCTTGAATTACTATGATTTTGATGAGCCATACCTACAACAGGCCACAGCGGATCTTGCCAGCTATTTAACCCAACTTACTCAAGATTTGGATCTCAATGAGATCAGACCAATAGAAGCAAACATTGTTCCGCAAAATAATCCATTGTGGAATGAGGCAGCTGATCTCAAAATCAGGTCGCCGGTTAGCGAAGCATTTCCTGACGACCAATACAGTTCAATTAGCACTCACTTGGCGATTGATTTGTATGAGCAAGTGACCTTTCAATTAATTAGTCAAGCCACTAATCAAAACCAGCCCATTGAAAATTGGCCATCCTTAGCAGTAGCAATTGCATTTTGGGAAGTAGATGAGGCCTTGAATTTGGGCTATTTAAGTCCAGGAGCAACCGTCCCAACATCTCCCTTGCCCTTAGCTGATATCTTTGCGGCCAATTCAACGATTGCCGACGACTTTTGGCTACAACAATTGATCTTTATCAATTTTCTGACCGAAGCCTATGGGCGGGACAAGATAGCTTTACTTTTAAACGGCGTATTCACTGAAGCTGACTGGCCTATGTTAGTTAAAAATGTGCTGGATGAGGAGCCAATAACTCTAGAACAACGTTGGGTGGAGTGGTACTTGAGTCAAACACAATTTGGTACCTGGGGAGGAAATGGTGGTTAGTCAAAATTCTCGCTGGAAACGCTGGCTACAAAATTTAGGATGGTATTTAATCACTATGGTGGCCTTAATTATCTTTCTTCGGTTTCGGGCGGCTGTAACAGTGGTTCTTCCTGCATTGTGGCTCGTTGGAATTGTCTGGGGGGCAGTCTTAACTTATCAATTTACCCAATTACTGTTCGGCGCAGCAGGGATTACCGTTCATAAAACGCAACTTCAGGATTATCTTGATCAAACGCGCACCTACAAAAAACAAATCGAGCAGGCAATCAAAAACACGTCTGGGCCTGCCTCGCGGCTTCATCTTGATACGTTGCAACAACAAATTGAAGCTTGGACCACCTCTATAGAAAGTCTCGTCGCTCGGCTGGACCATCTTAGTCAAGACAAAATCCTGCAACGGGACTGGAACCAGGTTCCCAAAGCAATTGCTGATCTGGAGCAACGATTAGCCAAAGAAACAGATCCAGCCATTCAAACTCAGCTTCAAGATACGCTAGACAATCGACAAAAACAACTTGCTGCTTTGGAACATTTACAAAACACCTCCAAACGAGCCGAAATTCAAATCGAAAACACCCTCTCTCGGCTTGGCACAATCTATTCCCAAATCTTAACTGGACAATCTACCCATGATGTTGCCGACTATCAGCACCTCTCAACCGATATAGATGAAGAAGTGCGTCGTCTGGAGGATCATCTTAGTGCCTTAGAGGAGGTGAAATTCGGCCAAAATTAAGTCACCCAATTTTAATGAGGGAAGCAAGGTGAAGCTACCACCTTGGCAAAGTCAAACAAATATTAAGTTGTATCGTATTTTTGGGAGAGATTTTATGCGATATGTCATTTTGTTGGAAAGTATTCTCTTAGTTGGAATTATACTGACGGGATGTGGCTTAGAGCCAAGCCTACACGCCGATGCAGGCTTGGATTATTCAATTCAAGTGGGCGAAGTGCCCACCTTTGACGGATGCGCCTCGTCCGGCGAAATTGTTAATTACAGATGGAAAATTGTAGACGCACCTGAACAAGTTTCTTATGATGACGGTAAAGTCATTCGTCAAATAGACACATTCTGCTCTTTTGAAGCAACAACAGCGATGATTGAACAGGAAGTTGGCCAATGGGAGATTGAATTGGAAGTCCGAGACAGTGCTGGGACAGTCGCTTATGATACAGTTACTGTCACTGTGTTGGAATAGCTTGTTTAGAAATAATCGGGCAAGTTGACACGGCAATCAATTCATATAAAAAGACCTTGAGGGCATTGAGCCTACTCAAGGTCTTTTCGGTTTATAAACGGTATAACCATCAAATCACTTTTATTACTAGCCACCGGCCCACCACAACTTTGGCGCACGACGTTGGCCAAAACCCAACCGTTCTTCTAATTTAAGCATTAGTTTCCGTAAAGATGTTCCGGCTAATTGACGGCCCAAACGATGATACCATTTCGAAAAATCTTTGTTGTAACAACAGACTCGGACACAAATTGAGCAATCGCTATTTTGGTTCGCCCAAAATTTGAAGCACTTTTCAGCATCAGTCGTCCATTTTCGAACACCGACAATATTGGATTGGTTATAGATTTCATCAGTGGGAATAAAATTTGTAATTGCCTTAGGGGGACAGGCTGCCGTACAGCGACGACATATTTCGCAAAATTCACGAACGCCAAAATGAATGGGGTGATCTGAAGCTAACGGAAGATCGGTGAAAATCTTACCTAATCGAACCCGAGGCCCGAACTCTTTGGTGATAAGCAACCCATGCCGGCCATATTCACCTAAACCCGCTTGAATAGCTAACGGTATGGCTAGGGCTGTATCATTCATACTAGCGTAAGCTTGATACCCCAAATTACGAATATATTGGGCCAGTGAGAGAAGGACTAAAGCGTCTTGTGAATATCCCAATCCGGTCGCGGTGCCGCTCAAAGCTGATGGGACGGTCTGGATAAGATCGAAATCCATCTCCTGAGCAATTACGATGACATTGTCTAGCCCTTCGGGTAAATCATTTGGCTTCTCGGTTTTCGTTTGAGCACTGTACTTATACGTATAAAGCCACCGTTCATCCAACTGAGTGATACCAACCAAATCCGCCCCAAATACTTTTGCAATGTGTTTGATCTCAGCACTCATCGCTTCGGGGGACTCGACAGGGACCTGCTCGATGGGGCCATCACGTTGCAACGTAAATTCGTCTAAAAAGCCCTCACGACGATCTTCGTCCTCTTTCATTTCCGCAAAAATATCAGTCACATGCCAAGCCGCATTGCGAATAGCATAATCTTTTTGGGTAAAACCCTCAGCGGTTCGCCAACTCGCTAATGGCTTTCGATAGGTGGTGTAAAAGAGGTCAGATTTTTTGGAGCGAATGGTAGAATCCCAGAAGGAACGACTAAAGATATCATTGCGTTGACTAAATCGTTGGAAGTTTGGCAGAATTTCAAAATCCATTATGAGATTGTGTTCCTTCTTGCCAGACGACGGCATCCTCGCTCATCACAATGCTTCAAAGATTAAAGCGGTGTTGCATATAAATGCCCACGAACCCTGTCAATATTTTCTTTTGTAAGGTCCATCTGGTCTTCAACTTGATAAATATTATAACCGGAATTTAGGATAAACTCTGCAACTACTTTATCTTCGACGCCGTGTAACTCAACAAATAATTCTGGCTTATGATCGCTTATCGTTTGACTCATTCCCTTGAGAACACTAAGTTCTAAGCCCTCAACATCAATTTTAACAAAGTCAGGCTTAGGCAAATTATTATCCGCAATTTGGTTATCTAAACTATCGACTTCGATTAGCTCAACTTGAGCATCCTGTCGATCATATTCCTGTTGCTTTGTGACACTCGCAGTTCCTCGGGCCGACCCAGTCACAATAAATTCTAATGTTTCTTTCTGATGGCCCACCCCCATCGGGATGACCTTTACATTTGTAAAGTTATTCAATTTAATATGATCAACGATGGCAGCATAATTTCTAGGATTTGGTTCAAATGTGACAATATTACCGGTTTCACCCACTTTACGGGCAAAAAACATCGTAATAAGCCCGATGTGGCCACCTATATCATAGACAGTCTTGCCTTTAGAATCTAAATCTTGTAAAAACTGATGTTCTAGGGTTAGTGTCTGATCTCTATGTAGAAAGCCAAAACCACCTCTACGTTTCAGACCCGAGGCCAGTCCAGACTTCATTGTATAAACCTGATTTTTGAATAAGGGAGCCAAGATAGGGTAAACTTTGGATTTAATACTCTGCATAATTAAAATACTCTCCAAACATTATTTTATGATTTAGTTAAATCAGACAGAAAGTTTAATAGGGTGGGGCTACCCATTTATTTTAACCATTTGTATAAAAAATTAAAAGTCCTATGAATATTCATAGGACTTTTATTATTAAATGGTGAATTTCTGTGGGAGAGTATGAAATGGATGTCTGGTTGAAATTGTGTTCGTAGTTCGGGTAGATGAGAAATGGAAGTGATGATTGATAAGGCCGAAGAATAGATTACTGAAAATAAGCCGTCGTAGTTGTGGTAGGAGAACTATTTGAGTATTGAGTTGTTGTGTTTGTTGTGGTTGTGTCACCACAGAAATTCAAACATAGTGTACAATGACTTCTATGTTTATGCAGTAAAGATACCGTAAAGATAGGCGCTTCTTAGCTAGTACGATAGGGCCATTGTTTCAAAATTTTTCACAAGCCCACATTTTTGACTATTGTAACGTCGTTCTATCTTCCTGATTGAACATTAATCCCATAACTGAAGATAATCCGACAGCCAAAACAGCAAAAAGAATGAAGACAAGGACAGGATGGCCATGTTTCGTAAACTGATATAACTGCCACAAGAGAAATGCGCCAAGCGTTAAAAAAATCATCGATAAGGTAAAATCGATCGCAATATTTAAGAGAACAATTGCCAAAGATTTTGCACGTCGAATAGATTTACCCAATTGCACTCTATCTTGAACCATATTCATCTTTCCTTTCTGCTAAGTTATGGTAACATATCCAAGCTTAAGTATTTTAGGTTTGGGTTTATCTAAAAATTCTATTTACAACCAACTTTGGTTTAAGGCAGCTCCAAGAAAATAGATATACAATCAAATTGAAGATTTAAACAATCTAATGTTTGGAAAACCTAACTCAGTTTTTATTATGATGACCTAATATTAAAATAATCTTACACGCTCAAATTTGTGCTGGAGAAACAGTCACTATTTATGGAAGAACAAGCCCCGTCTACCCAGACCTATCCCGATGATGTTCGTATTCTCGACATTGATGATCGTCAATTTATACTTGTGGGTACGGCCCACATCTCGCAAAAATCAGCCGATCTAGTTCGTGAAGTTATCGAAAATGAAAAGCCAGATGTCGTTTGTGTAGAGCTTGATGAGCAGCGTTATAAAGCCCTATCCGAACAACGAAAATGGGAGTCACTCGATCTCAAGGAAATCATTCAGAAGAAACAACTCAGTACACTTATCGTTAACCTTCTCTTAGCTTCTTATCAAAAGCGATTGGGTGACCAGCTAGGGATGATGCCCGGGGTTGAATTACTGGAAGCAACAAAAGTGGCCCAAGAGTTGAATATTCCTATTGATCTATGCGACCGAGATGTCCGCATCACCTTGCGGCGGGCCTGGAACTCCATGTCATTATGGGAGAAAATAAAGCTTCTCTCGGTTGGTGTGGCTGGTTTATTCGAAGAGTATGAAATCTCCGAAGAAGAACTAAGTCGTATTCGGGAGCAAGATGTGTTGACCGAGTTGATGGAAGGCTTAGGCGAGGCGATGCCTGTGCTGAAAACCGTTCTCATTGATGAGCGAGACACTTACTTAACCCAAAAAATGCGCGAAGCCCAAGGACAAAAGATTGTCTCAATCGTAGGAGCTGGCCACATGAATGGTATTGCCAAGGCCTTAGAAGCGAATACCCGTAGTGATTTGAGCACAATCGAAGAAATCCCCCCCATTTCACCCATCTGGAAATGGATCGGTTGGGGTGTTCCCGTGATTATTCTTGGGTCCATTCTCTATATCGGTTGGACCCAAGGCCTAGAAGCAGCTGGGGGGAATCTATTGTACTGGGTTTTGGCAAATGGTATTCCTAGCGCCATTGGCACCCTGATTGCCTTAGGCCATCCAATTACGATTATTACGGCCTTTGTTGCCGCTCCAATAACCAGCCTCACCCCTGTCATTGGGGCAGGCTATGTCGCTGCGTTTGTGCAAGCCTACTTTGCACCACCTGTTGTCCGAGAGTTCCAAACGGTCACTGATGACATCAACTCGATTAGCAATTGGTGGAAAAATCGATTACTTAGGATACTTCTCGTCTTTATCTTGAGCAGTTTCGGGAGTTTGATTGGTACGTACGTCGGGGCTTATGAAATTATTTCTAATTTGTTTTAAGTGAACTACGATAAAATCACCATAGAGACGTAGAGGTCATTGAGTATTCACTCTTTTCTTGTAGATATTAATTAAATTGAGTGATTCAAACCAGATTCAAACAATTCTGTGTTAAAGTACTATAGTCCTACCCTGCCACCTGACCCAACATAAAATTTATCCCATCCTCAACTTCATCTCCAACCATTAAAAATCAATAGGAAGTTTATAATCACAGAGGCGCAGAGTCCGCTGAGGCTTTTACAAGCCCACTTCTGCCATGTCTTTGCGGTCATAACGAAGTTGTTTTAGACAAAACAGGTACAGAGGAGTGCTATGAGAGAGGCAACCCCATTATCGTATCGCGAGAAATTACTCACTATTCTGGTTATTGTTGGCCTACTTGGAAACACCTTATCATTTGTAACCATTGGCCACGCTGCCCCTTTGCTCCAAACTGACGATTTGGGGCCAGAGGAAAGC
The DNA here is from genome assembly GCA_028285035.1 of Phycisphaerae bacterium. Next base: position 230,615 of record JANQQF010000038.1, on the reverse strand, counting down.
CCACCATCAACCTCAACGCCGCAAGCTGAGACCACGCCCACCGTCTCAGAAGTGCATTCCATTGATCTCACAAATTTGTATTTCCCAATTGTACTCAAACCTACCGACCCAGACACCAATACCGTATTGATTGATCCAGGGACCTCCCAAATCATTGCCCTACCAAATGGCCTTGGCTCGCTCACTGTACCAGCCGGGGCTGTTTCCGAGCCAACTTTAATCACGATTTCACCAGCAACAAATTTACCTCAACTAGCAAACGGAACTGTATTTGAGCCTTATACTGTAGAACTAACTGCAAAAACTGTTAGTGGTACACCTGTAACAACATTTTTAAAATCATTGACACTGCAACTTAATTACGATGTAGACAAGCTCCAACAGCTCGGGGGGAGTGAGGAAACATTGGAGGTGGTGTATTACGGTAGTAGCACACCAACCTGGCAACGGTTGAGTAGCACACTCAATGACAGCACTCAACAAGTAACGGTTGAAACTGATCACTTTTCTGTATTTGCCTTAGCCTCAATCTCCATCACGGCTGCAACGACGATCAACAAATGCTTCCCCGATATTATGTGTCTCCCAACATCCCAAAAATTCCTGATGCTCTCGGCTCCAGGACCCGATCTCTTTGCCGCCTATAATCCCATCCAGTTAGTGATCCACGTCCCGATTAGCGACACAAACTTTAGTATCGAGATTTTTGATGGTTACTTTGGTACGCCGACGAGCCCCTATGATTCATCAACACCTGGAAGCGGTGGCAGGACAGTCTTTCGCGTCTATGATTGTCCCAGCGGTAAAGCAGATCTTTGTAGCTCTGGTACACTCCTGGACACGTTCTACAATGATGGAATGCCGCAAGATGCCTGGAGTAGCCCACAACTCATTGACAATAGCAGCGGCACCATTTCCGATTTGTCCCCCGATTACAAAGGTTATTTGCTGGATATTCAATGGGATGGTGCTCAAAATAACATTCTCAACGCCTTTATGGTCAGAGCTAATGGATACATCTACGCTGATACGGCAAAAAACGCGATCAATGTTTACGTTCCGCCAACAAAGCTGGGTGAATTAACAAATTGGAGTTTCTATACAGTTGCTCCAGCAGATGTTGGGGAAGTGTGGTTCTGGGACCAAGACGCTGATAGCCGGAGAGACCCCCTGGCCGCCCCGTTAGATACCAACATCATCTATGAAGTGTTCAGAATGTTGGTTGACACAGATGGGGCAATCTCTGGGGAAACTTCTATTATGGCACCTGTTTTACCCTCTGGTTCAACCCATCGAGCCGATGGCAGCCCAAATTTAACAGGCTCGGCAGAGTTGTCAACAACAGTTACAATCCCTCCGCCCACAGACCAAGCCACGATTTTACGACAGGAGTGGCGCAATATTGATGTAAACAATGGATTTTCAATTCGTGCCTCCTATCCGTTATACATCGAGGAACCCCCCATCACGCTATATAACGCTTATGCCAGTGACAGAGAGGATCGTTATCTCGGTGAACTAGTTCATCAAGCGAAAATGGCTGCTGATCCAGTCAATATGGGGACGCAGAATTATTATTACTTCAAGTCACTACTCCGCGTCGAGGCACCGGGGCAACCATTCCGCTTTAATCTGGCCTACAACTCAAAAGATCACTTCAAAGGCCCCTTGGGGCGAGGTTGGACCCACACATTCAATCTATTTCTAACAGAACTGCCAAATGGTGAGGTAATTTTTAAGCAGGAGGATGGTTCCGGCATCTCCTTTTATCCCGATGGGAGTGGTGGCTACACTGGCGAGGCGGGAATCTATCACACCTTGATGAAAACAGCCACAGGATTCACCTTGACCACCACTGACTTTATGACCTACACCTTTGATGATGCGGGTCTACTACTGGAAATTGCGGATCGAAATGGCCTGTTGTTTGGCTTGGCTTACACCGATGAGTTGCTCACCACAGTGACGGATCGGGTGGGGCGACCTTATAAATTCAGATACAACGGGGATGACTTGCTTGAAAGCGTGACATTGGTTGATGGCCGAAACATTTCCTTGGCCTATGCTGAGGGGCGCTTGGAGATGGTGACAAATGCGCGAGGTGATGACATCACCTACGACTATGACAAAAATGGCTATTTAACCGACACGACCGACCCTGAAAACATCACCTATCTCAAAAACACCTACGATGAGGAGGGGCGAGTATGGGAGCAGGTGGATGCCAGCGGCAGCACCAGTGTCTTCACCATTACCCAAACAGCAGACCTGACCGCCACTATCTTCACCGACAATCTGGGGCTGGAAACGACCTACCTCCACGATGACCAATATCGGTTGATCGAAATGATCGATCCATTGGGACACACCACCGTGTATAGCTACGATGTCGACTACAATTTAATCTCTGAGATCGATCCGAACGGTCACACCACCCGCTATGTCTACGACGACCAAGGCAACCTGACCGAACGACACGACCCTCTGGCCAGTTGTGCGGTAGAGGGCTATGGTGAAGATGTGACTCGCTGGGGATATGACGAATTCAATCAGATGATCTCGATGACCAACGCCCTCAACCATACCTGGCTGTATACCTATGATGGGCAAGGCAATTTGATTTATAGTCAGGCAGCGAACGGGGCCGAAACCGATATTACGTACAATCCCTGGGGCCAACCCACCCGTATTACCGATGCCAACACACACGCCACCGCTTTCATCTATGATGCCGAGGGCAATTTAGAGCAGACCATCGATACCGCAGGCAACACCACATTTTCAACTTACGACGTCACCAGCCGCGAAGAAACCTACACCGACGCTAACAGTCACACCGTCACCTTCGTATACGATAACAACGACAATATCATCGAGATCATTGACCCCAAAGCAAAGCCGACGTTCTTTGAATATGACAAAAATGATCTTCTTGTCAATAGCACCGACCGGCGGGGGGTGGTCAGTGAGTTTCAATATGACGAAAATTTGAAACTGACAGCGGAGCGTGATTTTTCTCATGGCGAGTGGCTGCGCTATGCCTACGACAAGCTGTATCGGCGCACGGCAATGACCGACCGCCGAGGCTTTACCACCCATTATGAGTATGATGCGACGGGCCGTCTGACAGCGATCATTGACCCCAAGAACGCCACCACGACCTATCAGTATGACGCGAATGACAACCTGACCACGATTATTGCGCCGCTGGGCCAGCGCACCGAGTTGCGTTACGATGCGATGGACCGCTTGCACACCTTGACCGACGCGGCGGGGCACACCACCACCTACTGCTATGACGCCGAAGATCGGTTGGTGCAGGTGACGGGACCGCGTGGCGAGGTGACCCGTTATGAGTATGATGAGGTCGATAATTTGGTGCAGGCGATTGACCCGCTGGCAGCGGTGACCCGCTATTTGTACGACCCCGTGGACAATCTGACCGCCGTCATTGATGCCCGTAACGAACGCACCGATTACAGCTACGATGTGTTGGATCGCCTCAAGGCGATTAGCCAGCCTGCTGTGGATGTGCCCGGTGAACCCGGCCCACAGCGACCCGTGACCCGCTTTGCCTATGATCCGGTGGGCAACACCACGGTTATCACCTCTCCCCGGGGCTTTGCCACCCACTTGAGCTATGACGAGAATGATAACCTACATACCGTCACTGACCCCTTGGCAGGGCAAACGATTTACAACTACGACAATGAGGATAATCCGGTCAGCGTAACCGATGCTAAGGGGCACACTACGCACACTGCCTACAACAAGGTCGGGCTGCCCATACAGATTACCGACCCGCTGGGGCATAGCACCCATCTCAGCTATGACGCCGATTACAACTTGACGCAGCTAACCGATGCCAACCACCATCCCACCATCTACGAGTATGATCCGCTGCACCGTTTGGTCCGCGAGACGAACGCGCTGGGGCACAGCACCACTTATGAGCGCGATCTTCACGGCAACATCATCGCGATGGCTGACGCGAACGGGCACATCACCCGCTATCACTATGATGCCCTGGATCGGCTTCAGGCTGTCATCGACGCCTTGGATCACCCGACTACCTATGAGTATGATCCGGCGGACAATCTGGTCGGCATCACCGACGCGAACAATCACATCACCCGCTTTAACTACGATCTGCGAAACCAACTGCGGGGCGAGGTCAACCCGCTGGGTCAGACATGGCAATACAGCTACGACGCGGTGGGCAATCTGTTAAGCCGGATTGATGGGAATGGCGACCTGACCCGCTACAACTACGACGCTCTAAACCGACTGGCCGCAATTGAGTACCCCGACGTTAGCTCGGTCATTTTTGGGTATGATTTGGCGGGCAATGAGATCGAAATGTGTGATTGGCTGGTGGCCGAGGGGGATTGTCACCGCACCAGCTATGACGCCCTCAATCGTCCGCTGGTCAGCACCGATTGGCAGGGCCACAGTCTCAGCCGCAGCTACGACGCGGTCGGCAACCTGATCGAATTAATGTACCCGAACGGACAACCCGTCGGCTATGATTACGATCCGCGTAACCAACTGAGCCGTCTGGAGGATCATTTCGGCCAGCAAATCCTGTATCAGTATGACCCGGTGGGCAATCTCATTACCATCGCCCGCCCCAATGATACGACAACCGCATACAACTACGACGAGGCCAATCGGCTGGTCAATCTGACCCACCAGCAGGCCACGACCACCTTCTCTGCCTTTGCCTATCAGATGGATCGGGTAGGCAACCGCACCCAGATAGCCGAACTCCGCACCTTCCCCGGTGACGGCAGCCCCGTGCCCGTCACCACCATCAAACAGTACCGCTACGATGCCCTGGATCGGCTCATCGAATCAAACACCGACCAAGGCCAAGCTCTCGATTACGACTTCGACTGGGTCGGTAATCGCCTGAACTTGGCTGGTGTTCCTCAAAAGGTCGATCCAACCGATGAGGTCGCCCCCGTACGCCCCGACACAGCGATCAACGATACCTACACCTACAACGAAGCCAACCAGCTCACCGAAATCACGCATCACGCATCACGCATCACGTTACAATACGACGACAACGGCAACCGCATCGAGGAAATCGAAACCCTGCCCGACGACACCATCCGACACACCACCTACACTTACGACTACGAAAACCGCCTCACCCACATCGAGCAAACCACCGACGGCAGCCTCACCCTCTCCGCCACCTACACCTACGACGGCTACGGTCGCCGCGTCCGTAAGAACGTCCATCATTCACAATTCACAATTGAATATGTGTTCAACGGACTCGACCCCGTGGCCGATTACGAAACCACCCACGACGAAACCATCGCCACCTACTACTACTGGGCCAACGGCGGCATCGCCCAAATCGAACGCCTGCCCGATCCCAGCCGTAGCTTCTCCGGCGATGTCCACTGGACCCATACCGATGGCTTGGGCAGCCTCACCGACCTCACCGACGCCAGCGGCACCCCCACCAATCTCGTCTACTACGACGACTACGGCCAACAACTCACCACCCCCACCAGCCTCACCCGCTACAGTTACACGGGCCAAGAGTACGATCCTGAGACGGGGCTGTATCACTTTTATGCGCGGTATTATGATCCGAGTAAGGGCGTGTGGTTGAGTCAGGATAGCTATCGGGGACGAGTGCGTGATCCCCGAACGTTGCATCGATATGGGTATGTAGGAAATAATCCAATTGGTTACCTTGATTTACATGGATGGTTAGCCTGTTCCCCATATTTGGGTGGGGCATCTTATTCGAAATGTTACAAGAGTGGGGGGATATTCCAATATGTTTCAGAAGATGATCCTATTAATTCTCAACAATTTCGTAATCTTGAACAAGCAATATATGAGGATTTAAAGCTAAATCCTCCGGGAGATCAGACAGTGTCAGATTTATTCAGGTTGGCTGAATTTGATACCCCATTTTGGAATGCGCATTTTGACGACACAGAAGTATGTTTCTCCAAACACAATAGGTGTGATAAACGAAGTGAAGTCAATTATATAGGGATTGGTATGTTTAGTGCAGCAATGGGGTTAAGTAAAGAGGCCACTTGGGAACTGGTAAAACTCTGGAAAAAAGAAAGATACAATGAAGACGCATCGGAGGCCGTCAAGTATTGGACAATGCATGGGTACAACAAACTAATAGAGATGCATAAGGCGGATAATCTACGATACGTTGATCGTACAAAGTCTCTTAAATTAACGACAAAACTTGCGATAATATTTAACGCTAGGTTTGCTCGAAGGGTATAAACATAGACATAGTAACTATGTTGGGGACGTACCTCAATACAACATTTCCGTGACCTCTGCGCCTCTGCGGTATATTTTGCTCACCGCAGAGGCGCACAAAGAAAAAGAGAGAGAACGATTATGCACGTCAATGAAATCACCCACGCTGTGATTGGGGCGGCGATGGAGGTCCATCGGAGCTTGGGCCGGGATTGCTCGAGTCGTCGTATGAGGTATGTTTGTGTCGGGAGTTGGATTTGTGGGGTACTCCGTTTGAGCGGCAGCGGCCTTTGTCCCAGCCTTCGCGTGGGACTGAAGCCACCACGCTATCGTAGGTTCAAGGAGGCTCAAGCCCCCTATTTGCCCAGTCTGCTTCAGCAGGCTTTTACCTAAAGTAGCCAGGGAATAAATTCCCTGGCGGAGGTCGGCCTACGACGAATGTTGCATTTGAAGGAATGAGAATGTCTCAGCGATCTCTGCGCCTCTGCGGTCTGATTAACTCACCGCAGAGGCGCAGAGGGACGCAGAGAAAGAGAAAGAGGGAATGATTATGCACATCAATGAAATCACCCACGCGGTGATTGGGGCGGCGATGGAGGTCCATCGGAGCTTGGGACCAGGGTTGTTGGAGTCGTCGTATGAGGTGTGTTTGTGTCGGGAGTTGGATTTGCGGGGTATTCCGTTTGAACGACAACGGCCTCTGCCCGTGAGCTACAAGGGGGTGCAGCTTGAGGCAGGCTATCGGCTGGATGTGCTGGTGGCGAAGCAGGTGGTGGTGGAGTTGAAGGCGGTAGAGAGTCTGTTGCCGATCCACGAGGCACAGTTGCTGACATACTTGAAGTTAGGTGGCTGGTCGGTGGGGTTGCTGATTAATTTCAACGTCGAGGTGCTGAAGGATGGGGTGCGACGACGGGTGTTAAATTTGAGGGAATGAAAAATGTCTCAGCGACCTCTGCGTCTCTGCGGTTGGTTCGATGCACCGCGGAGGCGCAGAGGTCGCTGAGGGAAGATAAAGAGAAAGGACGAGCAATGAACGTCAATCGATTTCTGAGATTAGGTGGGCTTGTGTTTGTGGTGATGATAGGGCTAGTGGGGCTGTATGTGGCCCAGCCGACGACAGCGCAGGAACCAACAGACCCGCCGTTGCACTACAAAGCGGCGTTGGGGCTGATGCCGCCGGCGTATGAGCAGGGGGAAGGTGGGATTGCAGTGCAATCAACCGCCCCGCTCTTCCCCTATTTGCAGCCCTACACCACCACCGCGTTGGGCAGTTGGCCACAGGTGGTAGCCAGTGGCGATTTTAACAGCGATGGGCGCAATGACGTGGTAGGGGCGACGGCTTTCTACTTTGACGAAGCCAACGATGAACAACTACTGGCCTACAGTCGAACGGCGGGTGATCCACTGACCGAGCAACAGAGGCTACCGGCTGGCTCGGACCCGGAGGCGATGTTGCGCACCGATCTCAATCTCGATGGGCGGGATGATGTGGTGATGGCCTTAGCTGGAGGTGAACAACTGGCCTTCTATACCCAAACCATTTCGCCAACCTCGGCCTTGACAGGCCCCGTGCTGATTGACTTGGGGGCCGCCCCCAATGCGTTGGCAGCAGGTGATTTTGATGGCGACCTGTGGGATGATTTGGCCGCGATCACGCCGTTTGATGAAATGGTCCGCTTGTGGGCTAACAGTGCGGTGGGGCAGGATTTCCTGCTGGATCTCCCCTACGAAACGGGCGGCTTTGACGATTTAGCCGTGGGTGATCTGGACAACGACGGGGACGATGATCTGGCCGCTTTACGGGGAGCGGGCTTCACCACCGATTCGGTTATCATTTTTGTTCAGGATGAGGGCGCTTTCAGCGAGAGCTACACCCTCTCCCCCGAAACGGGCGGCTATTTGCCCCACAGCATTGCCGTTGGTGATGTAACGGGCGATGGGCTGGATGATCTGGTGGTGACGGCTGGGGGCAATAGTCCGAAGGCATATCTCAATGTCTTTGTGCAGGATAGCTATGGCTACGGCCTTCTACTCCCACCTCAGGTTTATGAAGCCTACCATCTGCCAGGGGCGGTGACCATTGGCGATGTTGACCACGATGGCTTGAATGATGTCGTCTTGGTCAATGAGGGCTGGCGCACCTTGAGCATCTATACCCAGAATGATGACCACACCTTGGCTGATTACACCATCGCCGATCTACCCTACGCCAGTCGCTATCGGCCCGATGCCTTAACCTTGAGTGATCTTGATGGGAATGGCAGTTTAGATGTGGGTGTAGTCGGCTTCTATCACGATTTGGCGGTGTTGTACAACACCTTGACTGCCCCGGTCGCGGTAATCGAGACGCCCATGATGGCCGAGGTGGTCATCTCAGACCCGCTGCGGGTGAGTGGTACAGTCAGCGCGGATGCGGTCGCCGTTGAGGTTCGGCTCAAAGGCTATGGTGATTGGCAAGCTGCCACCTTGAACGGGCCGAACTGGGAGCTTGATTTGGATATGCCTGACCTAAATCGGCCTTGGTGGGTCGAAGCACGGGCGGTGAATGCAGCGGGCCATTATCAATCCCTACCGGATCGTCATCGTATCCGTTTTGCGGGCTTGACCTGTCAACTTTATGCCGTTCACGACAAAGGCTCTAGCAAATCACAGTTATTCACAGTCAACTTCACCACACTGGAAGGTGGGGTCAATGTTTATGGGCCGCCCTACCCTAATGCTGATATTGAAGCTTTGGAAATTGACCCGATTAATCGTCAGCTTTATACAGTCAAAAGCTACGAAGGCAGCAAAACCAGCGAGCTATTCAGGCTTGATCCGTTAACCAGTGAATTGGTATTGGTTGGCCCGATCCAGACGGAGACATGGCAAGGTTTCAAAGAGGTAGACGCGCTCGCTTTCCGTCCTGATGGTACGTTGTGGGGCTTTGCTAAAGCGGGGCCAAGTAGTCGGCGGGGGATCATTCAGATCGATCCAGCCACAGGTACGGCCACCCTTGAGGTGCTCTGCCCCTTCCAGGCTGAAAGTTTGGCTTGGTCACCTGATGGCACCAAGTTGTGGGCCGGGGCCGGTAAAGATTTGTATAGCTACACCGATGGCGGCCCGATTACGCACGAATTTGACGTGGATGATCTACCGAGCGGGCGGATCGAGGGACTTGAGTTTCGACCCGATGGCTTGCTTTTGGCGGGGATGCATCACAGTAGCCAATTTAACATCTACGCGATTGATGTCAGCGGTGATGAAGCAGAATTGGTCTTGACCAGCAGCTTCGACACGGATAAGTTCAACGACGTGGAGGGGTTGGCTTGGCCTGATTGGTGTAGTGTCGACCATTTGCCCCAGCCCCATCAGGTTGAGCCGGATGAAGATACCTTGTTGAGTTTCCTGGGTGATGATGAGCGGGATGTTGAAATCACCTTACCGAACGGGGCGGTCACAGAGGAGACGACACTATCGTTTACAGCACTTAACATGTCGTTGGGTGGACCACCTAACTTTGTTTTTGCCGCCAATGCATTTCGGCTGGATGCCTTCCGTGATGGGCAGCTACTTCCTGATTTCACCTTTGACCAACCGATTTCAGTGACGTTGACCTATCTTGATGAGGATGTGGCGGGACTGGATGAGGCGAGTTTGACGCTGCACCATTGGGATCCAGATCAACGCCAGTGGGTTGATACGGCTTGTGGGGGTTATGTGCGCAAGGTTGATAAAAATCGAATTACTGTGCCCATTTGCCACCTGACCGAGTTTGCTACCTTTGCTTCACTAGAGGCGGAAACGGTGCCTGACCCTGATCCAGAGATCGATACTACCGATATACAGATTTATTTACCGACAGTGATTAAGGATTAGATGAGTGGACAGATTTACCGCAGAGGCGCTGAGGTCGTTTGAGATAAAATTGGACCAAATCTAAAATTTGAGGTATTTTTCAGGGAACTCACGTTTGAGTTCCCTGATTTGTTTTGGCCTCTTCAAATCACATTCATTCTTAGGCAAGAAATAAACCACAGAGGCACAGAGATCGCAGAGCTTTATTCTCTCTGTGACCTCTGCGTCTCTGCGGTAAGCAATTCTTGAAACAAGGTATTCTCAATGATGAACATTTTATTAATTTCAACCTACGAAATGGGTCGACAACCTTTTGGTTTGGCCTCTCCAGCGGCTTGGTTGCGACAAGCTGGATTTGAGGTTGTTTGTTTGGACCTTTCTGTAGATCAACTCACAATGGAGGCCATCCAGCAAGCTGATTTAGTGGGCATTTATGTGCCCATGCATATGGCCACACGAATGGCTGTGCCGATTATTGAGCAGGTTCAACAGATCAGTCCAGAGGCACATTTAGTTTGTTTTGGTTTGTATGCGCCGGTCAATGCAGAGTATTTGAAGGGATTAGGGGTTGATACAGTGCTCGGTGGCGAATTTGAAACAGATTTGGTTAGGTTGGCTCAAGCATTGATGGGTCAGCATCACGATGAAACAAGTTTGCCAATCATTTCACTATCACGACAAACATTCTTACCCCCTGACCGCACCTCACTGCCTGCCCTAGGCCGGTATGCTCACTTGGTTACAAATCCCACTGAAGAGAAGGTTGTGGGGTATACAGAGGCCAGCAGGGGTTGTAAACATCTCTGCCGACACTGCCCTATCGTGCCGGTCTACAATGGCCATTTTCGGATCGTCCAAAGTGATGTTGTTCTCACCGATATTCGGCAACAAGTGGCGATGGGAGCAGAGCATATCACCTTTGGCGATCCTGACTTTTTTAATGGCCCAGGGCACGCGCTTCCTTTGGTTGAGGCCCTCCATCAGGAATTCCCCCATCTAACCTACGATGTCACCATAAAAGTAGAGCATCTGCTTAAACAGGCTAAACACCTCTCCATACTAAAAAAAACCGGCTGTTTATTTATCACCACAGCGGTTGAAGCCTTTGATGAACACACGCTGACGATTTTTGATAAACACCACACGATGGCTGAGTTTGAGTCTGTTTTAGCCAACTGCCGAGAGTTAGGGTTACTGATTGTACCCACATTTGTGGCCTTTACACCATGGACGACGTTGGAGGGTTATCGTGATTTTCTAGCGGAAATCGCGCGGTTGGGCTTGATCGAGCAAGTGGCTCCAATTCAATACACCTTACGGTTGCTCATCCCGCCAGGCTCAAAGTTGTTGGAATTGGAGATGGTTAGAGGCTTACTCGGCCCGTTGGATCAGGCTAAATTGTCCTATCAATGGCAGAATACCGACCCGCGAGTCGATCAACTCCAGCAGGATATCGAACGGATTGTACACCGCGATAATCACGCGAAACTATCCCGTATCACGATTTACCAAAAGATATGGGATCGAGTCCAGCAAGAGGTACCGGATAATGTTGAGGCTATTCCAAACGCAGAATGGTCAACCTCTCAACAATTTGTGCCATATCTAACCGAGCCTTGGTATTGCTGAGCTGAACCTAATGAGGAGCAGGTCGCTTCCAACTATCTGTAAAGTCTAAATAACTTCTTCGAAACAACGCAGAGGCGCAGAGATCACAGAGCAAATAAAATGCTATCGATCTCTGCGCCTCTGCGGTATCTAACCTACATCTCTCTTATGAAGTTAGGGTAAAATTCTCAATGTGAGTGGTATTTAGCTCGGTCTGGCCAACATCTTTTTCTGTATTTTCAATACGAATAAAAACAGTAATTTTATTCGCACGAGCAGTGATACGAAGGGAGGGATAGCGCCATTCATTGTCCTTACCATCTCGTTCACCCCAGACCACATTCGGGCTGTCCCATTGACGACTACCGGTTGGGTCAATGCCAATCGTTTTGAAAATTACGCCATCCTTACGTTCACCGCTTGTCCCTTTAAAGAAAGACACAATCATTCCCTTGAAGGTATAAACCCGACCGGATTGCACGGCGACTGTCTGGCGAAAGACGACATCAAATCCGTAGCGTGAGGTCAACACCTGGGAGTGACGGCCATGTTGGTGATAATCCAAACCACCACCGCCAAAATATTTTTGAGCAAAACGGCCAAACACACCACTATTCATCACATGAATGCGGCGTTTGCGCTCGCTGATCAAGTCTAAGGACCAGTGGGCACCAAACTCTTCTGGAAACTGGGGTTCTTTCCAAAATTTGGCCACCCCATCGCGAATGTAGGGCTGATAGTCATCAAAGCTACCGTTGAGCAAGCTTGAATTAACGGTTTCCTCAGTGGGTGTCGGGGATGGGGTTGATGAGTCGCCTCCATCTGCCATCTCATTACCTTCCACGGCTGTAGCCCACGGAGCAAAGAGTTCACCCACCTTAGCGGCAAGGTTCAGGTCACCATTAACGCGGATACGGCCCCGCTGAAAGGCTTGAACGGTATCAAGACGCCCCCGCGACAGTTGGATATAGTCACTCCCCATCATTCCGATGGTCACATTTGGTGGAGCAGTCTGCCCTTCCCGAACGATGGCTTGCCCATTTACAATTGACAGGGTCCAGGTCCCATTTTCAGGAAATTGGAAATGATACACAAGATTAACCCCTCGTGCTCTATCCGTCCGTAAGCCCGTGGGCATCGCTCGGATATAATCTGGAACTGTTGGCTCAGTGACAGTGGGGGTGGGGATGGGGGTAGGTTCTGGCTCGGGGTCAGGGACAGGTGTAGGTGTAGGATCAGGCTTAGGCTCGGGTGGTGTGGGAGTGGGTGTGGGCGTTTGACCAACAGTATTAGCCCAAGGCCCAAAGAAATCGGAAACTCGAGCGGCTAAGTTTAAATCGCCCCGCACTTGAATACGTCCCTGTTGGTATGCTTCAATGGTGTTCAATCGACCATTAGCCAATTGAATAAAATCTGCATCGCTCATCCCAATCCCAGCATTAGGTGAAGGTGTTTGCCCTTGTGCTACCGAACATTGGCCATTTGCAATATTGACCGTCCAATACCCGCCCGTTATTAACTGGAAGAGGTAAATGATACGCATTCCACCTGCTTGGTTAGGGCGAAAGCCATTAGGCATCGCTTGGGCATAATCGGCGATGGTAGGCTGTGTACTTTGGGGCGGCGATGGTGTTGGGGCAGGTGTGGGCGTAGGTGTAGGTGATGGTGGTTCTGAAGGGCTCGGCTCAGGTGTAGGTGTGGGTGATGATTCTGGCTCATTAACAACCGAGGGGATAATTAATACTTGACCCACCCAAATCATTCCCGGATTGGCTAAATTATTAGCATTTTGAATTAATGGGTATTTGTGCGGATCATCATACATCTGGCGGGCAATAGTAGCCAGACTATCGCCACGTTTGACTGTGTATGTTGTCCCCCCAATGGTGCCGCCTTTTGCATAAATCGAAAGGAGATCATTTAACACCGCTTCTAACGTCTTTCCTGCACGCTGGGCACGGTTTTGAGCAGCTTGATAGATGGCGTCATCCAAATCTACAGTCAAATTGGATAAATACATGACATACCTCTCGATTGGTGATTTATGATTGTAACTTGTCAGCAACTAGATTGGGTCGGATTAGTGCCCATTGTGACCATTCATTACAACAAACGGACGCTCTGGATTAAGAACTTGAGGCAAAACAATACGGGCTGTTTTTCCATTCATATTGGCTATCATTAGTTGATAAAAGAAAACTGGCCAATACGATCCCCCCTGCTCAAACATCGGTATTCCCGTTCGAATTTCTTCTTGTTTGGCCCGACGAATCGTCTCAGCAATATGATTGGGGGGAATTTCCTCAAATAACTCTAAAATCCGCCTTTGTTGGCGTCGATGCAGTCGATCCCAGTCACCACGATCAAAAATTTCTGCAACAGGCGGTTCGGGTTCTCGTAACCAGGCTTCCAATAAACCATGTATTTGTCCGATAATCGCGTAAGTTTGGGCAATATTGATTTGTTCCTGCAAGTCTAACATGGTTCCACACCTCCAAAAGTAAGGCTATTCTACATATCAGTATAGCATTGAACGAAGTCTACAGCAACCTTTTGGGTTTTTATGTCAACTTACATTGTTAGCATCGAATATTTTAGCAACATCTTCATTCTATGTTACAATTATTACTGTCTTCCACCTGCCTGCAGAGTCAAAATACATATTTATGACCAAACTTATCGGAATCGGCTCAACAAATCCAATTAAAATAGCCGCAACTGAAGCCATTTTTCAGCAAGCATTTCCAGCCGCAAAATTTATCTATCGTCAGGTGGCCAGCGATGTTCCTGAACAACCTTGGGGTGATGAACAGACTCGGCAAGGTGCTCTCAATCGTGCCAAACGTGTTCTGATCGAAACCCAAGCCGACTTGGGGGTTGGTCTAGAAGGTGGCCTGCAAGAGACTCCAGAAGGAATTATGACCTGTGCCTGGTGTGTCATTGTAGATAGATCCGAGAAACTTGGGTATGGTGGCGGGGTGCATATTCTCCTTCCAGACCAAGTAACCAAATTGCTCAAACAACACGGTGAATTAGGGCCAGCTATGGACCAACTTATTCAAGAAAGCGATACAAAACGTAAGCAAGGGGCCGTCGGTATTCTGACCAATGGCTTATCCAATCGCCAAACAGCTTATGAACAACTGGTAGCAATGGCCATCGCTCCGTTTGTAACAACATTCTATGACCGTGATGTTGCGAAATAACAAAAATCAAGTACACTATTCATGAGTTGAGCCCCAAAATAATTACACCCTAAAATTATCAATATTAATATCTGTAATGACGCGGATTTTGGCAAGACGACCAATTATTTAGCATAATTAAAGTTATTTGCCAGCACATAGGGCCAATGATATAATCCGAGTTTGTTACATTTTTTACAACCGAAATTATTTTATAGAAAAGTTGTGGTTTTTTAGCCATTCACCCAGGAGAGAATTATGAGCAATCAAGAATTGACTGTCGCAGAAGAGACAATAGAGGAAGTGGCCACCCTTCCTCCTGCGTCCGAAACTGAACCTGCCGTGGCGCAGGAAGCTGTAGCTTCAGAGGACGAAACTGCCACTTCGTCAGAACCTGCAGCTGATCAGGAAACGGATACCGTCTCAGAGCCGGTTGCCGAACAGCAGCCTGAAGCAGAAGCAGTAGAGGATAATATCAGCAGTGAAGAATCCTCTGAGTCTCCAGCCGCCGAGGGTGATATGTCCAATATTCATTCATTGAAAATTGGGCAGCGCTTAACAGGTACAGTCAAAAACCTTGCTGAATTTGGGGCCTTTGTGGATGTCGGCATTCCTCAGGATGGCTTGGTTCATATCTCGAAATTGGCGAAGCATAAAGTCGAAAAAGTATCAGACGTCGTCAGTGAAGGGCAAGAGGTTGAGGTTTGGGTTAAAAAGGTTGATACTAAACGGGGTCGCTTGAGCTTAACAATGATTAAGCCAGTATTACGAAAGCTCAAAGACCTTGAAGAGGAAGCTGAGATTGAAGGAACCATTACTCGCCTTGAATCATATGGTGCTTTTGTCGATATTGAGAGTGATCGTGATGGCTTGGTTCACATCTCTCAAATCACCCATGAGTATATCAAGCACCCAGAAGAAGCTCTCAAAGTTGGTGATACAGTCAAGGTTAAGGTTCTCAGTGTTAACCGCAAAAAACGACAAATTGACCTATCGATTAAAGCATTGTTACCAGAGCCTGTAAAAGAAGAAAAGCCACAAGAAGAAGAATATACAAGAGCATCATCAAAACCACGGCCTGAGCGTGCTCAAGAAGATCGTTCAAGATACGAACGTGTTAAACCATCAAAAACTCAAGGTAATAATCGACGACGCCGAGAAGATAAGAAGCCAAAAGAAACATTTGTTGTCCAAAGTGCAAGTGATGAGCCAATGTTAACGGCAATGGCAGTTGCGTATGCAGCACTACAGGACAAAGATGATGATGATACAACTCAGGCCGCTATCAGCTCTGGAAAGAATAATCGTCAAGAGCGTGATGAAATGAGCGAGATTGTCAATCGAACCCTCGCCGGGCAAGATAATTCATAATTAGGCTAAAACTGTGCATACCAAAGCCAATCCTTTGAGGATTGGCTTTTTTATTTCTAATGGACGTAACTATCGAGAATTTTGTCACAAATTAAGATATGTTATAATCGTCCAACAAATTTATTGGGCTTTTTGGAAACTATTCCCCCACCAAGGGGTTAGAATATGAGGGTGTAAATTAGACTCAATAATGAAGGATAAAAGCGTTGGTTTATCCTCATTCTTCAACCCCTAAATCCAAAACCCTATTTTCGTAGGAGTCTTACATGGAACTTGATCCAAAGATACAACAGTTGCGGGATATGAAGCATCAATCCAAGCAGGGGGGTGGCGAAGCCCGTATCAAGGCGCAACATGACAAAGGCAAATTAACAGCACGAGAGCGTATTGAAATATTGCTTGATGAAGGTTCATTCAAAGAGATCGATGCCTTTGTCACGCACCGAACAACCGATTTTGGCTTGGACGACAAAAAACCTCTGGGGGATGGGGTAGTCGTTGGGTATGGCACCATAGATCAAAAACTAGTGTTCGTTTTCTCCCAAGATTTTACAGTTTTTGGCGGTAGTTTAGGGCGTGCCCACGCCGATAAGATTATTAAGGTACAAGAATTAGCCTTAAAAAATGGGGCACCTATCATCGGCTTAAACGACTCGGGGGGCGCTCGTATTCAGGAAGGTGTCGTCAGCTTGGGAGGGTATGCTGATATATTTCTACGAAATACAATGAGCAGTGGCGTTATTCCTCAAATATCCTGTATTCTCGGACCTTGTGCAGGTGGGGCAGTTTATTCACCCGCCATTACCGATTTTATTATTATGGCTAAAGGTTCAAGCTATATGTTTGTTACAGGGCCAGATGTTGTTAAGTCGGTCACCCACGAAGAGGTAACATTTGAGGAGTTGGGGGGGGCTAGCACCCATACTGAAATAAGTGGTGTTGCTCATTTTGCTTCGGAAAGTGAAGAACACGCCCTGTTCACCGTACGTGACTTGTTAAGCTTCTTACCACAAAATAATATGGAAGATGCGCCTACAATTGTTTGCAAAGATGATCCCCTGCGAACTGAAAGCACGTTAGATAATCTTATTCCTGACAATCCAAATAAACCTTATGATATGCACGAGGTGATTGAAGCCGTCGTCGATGATGCCTATTTTCTTGAGGTGCAGGCAGACTTTGCCAAGAACGTCATTGTCGGCTTTGCTCGCTTAAACGGACGTAGTGTTGGGATTATCGCCAACCAACCTGCCGTTTTAGCCGGTGTCTTGGATATCAATGCCTCGGATAAAGCTGCCCGTTTTGTTCGATTCTGTGATTGCTTTAATATCCCCTTACTTACCTTTGAAGATGTCCCTGGCTTCTTACCAGGCTTAAACCAAGAACACGGTGGTATCATTCGACACGGGGCCAAATTACTCTATGCCTATGCTGAGGCAACTGTGCCAAAGATCACAGTGATTACTCGTAAAGCATATGGTGGCGCATATGATGTTATGAGTAGTAAACACATTCGTGGTGATGTAAATTTGGCTTGGCCAAAGGCTGAGATTGCAGTGATGGGACCAGAGGGAGCCATCAACATTCTTTATCGAAAAGAATTAGCTGAGGCTGAAGATCCAGAGACTCTTCGAGCGCAGTTAGTGCAAGAGTATCGGGATCGATTTGCGAATCCTTATGTTGCGGCCAGTTGGGGCTATCTGGATGATGTCATTGAGCCAAGCCAAACCCGGCCAAGCATTATCAATGCATTAGAGATGTTACAAAATAAACGGGATGAAAATCCTCCCAAGAAACACGGTAATATTCCTCTATAGATCCCAAGGAATTTCTATTTACAAAGAGTTATCGATCTTTCTGATTGTGAATTGTTAGTTGCAACGTTTTCACTCACCATTCACAGTTGACTATTCAGGCGAACGTAAAACGTTCGTATTCACAATTAATCGAGGCAAAGTATGCTGAAGAAAATATTAGTAGCCAATCGGGGTGAAATCGCGGTTCGGATAGTGAGGGCCTGCCAAGAGCTGGGGTATGAGGCTGTGGCTGTATATTCGGAAGTAGACCGGATGGCCCCTCACGTGCGCATGGCCCAAAATGCTCACTACATTGGAGATGCACCTGCAACCGATAGTTACTTGCGTGGCGATAAGATTATAGAAGTGGCTAAGGCAAGTGGGGCAAATGGCATCCATCCGGGCTATGGATTTTTATCCGAGAATGCTGAGTTTGCTGAGGCTGTTATTGAAGCTGGGTTAACCTGGATTGGCCCCCCCCCTGAAGCGATTCGCGTTATGGGTGATAAAATTACGGCCCGTACCACAATGGCGGCAGCTGGGGTCCCGCTTGTCCCTGGCACTGATATGAATGAAAGTTTGACGGATGAAGATCTGATTGCTGCATCTGACAAGATTGGTTATCCACTACTTGTTAAAGCTGCTGCCGGTGGCGGTGGGAAGGGGATGCGAGTAGTCCATCAAGCAGAGGATTTAGCTGAGTCCATTCGTACGGCTCGTCGTGAAGCTGCTGCATCATTTGGCGATGATCGAGTTTACCTTGAAAAATATATTGAAAATGCTCGCCACATCGAAATACAAGTTCTAGCTGATGGACACGGCAATGTGATCCATCTAGGTGAACGTGAGTGCTCAATCCAACGACGTCACCAAAAGCTCATAGAAGAGGCCCCATCTCCGGTTGTTGATGAAGCCCTTCGAGAAAAAATGGGAAGTATTGCGGTCGAAGCGGCCAAAGCGGTGAACTATAGCTCGGCTGGTACGATGGAATTTGTGATGGATAGTGATCGCAATTTCTACTTCCTCGAAATGAACACCCGACTACAAGTAGAGCATCCCGTAACAGAGATGGTAACAGGTGTTGATATTGTCAAAGAAATGCTCAGGGTAGCCTCAGGTCGCAAGTTACGTTACAGTCAAGAAGATATCCAGGTTAAAGGATGGGCCATCGAGTGCCGTATTTTAGCAGAAGATCCAAACCTGAATTTTATGCCATCCATCGGCGAGATCGTTGGCTTAACCACGCCAACAGGTCCAGGCGTCCGCGTTGATAGTGGCATCTACTTTGGCTCAGAGGTAACCCCCTACTATGACTCTATGATGGCGAAACTGATTGTGTTGGGCGAAACTCGGGGCGAAGCAATCTTACGGATGCGTCGTGCTTTGGAAGAGTTTCGCATCACTGGGGTGACAACCACAATCCCGCTTCACATCCAATTGATGAACTCAACTCGATTTCAAGCTGGCCAAATTGACACAAGCTTTTTAGAGCAAACTTTTAAGCTTAATCAAACACCTGATGCGGATCGTATGAAGATTGCCGCGATTGCGGCCACCCTCGTCGCTCACCAGCGTAACAAACAAGCCATTTTACTTCACCAAGGTGGTCCCAGCCCCTGGCGTCTCTATGGGCGCCGTGAAGCGCTAGACCGACGCCTGAAATAAAATAAATCAGAATTTGATTAGGATAAAATCATGAAATATCTCGCAAAAATTGGTGAAGAACAATTTACAATTGATATCAATCAAGCAGGACAAATCACGATCAATGATGAATTGATTGAAGTTGATATGCGTCAAATGAAAGACACCACAATGTACTCACTCATCATTGAGGGCATTTCATATGATGTCCGGCTGCATGAGGGTGATGAAGTCTACGGCGTTGAAATGAGTGGGAACCTATTTGAGGTTGTTGTTGAGGATGAGCGTACCCGTAGACTGGCTGGCCTGAAAAGCCAATCGGATGGAATGACGGGGGAGGCTACGATCAAAGCACCCATGCCAGGGGTTGTCGTTGATGTGCCTGTTACTGAAGGACAACCGGTTCAAAAAGGTGACATTGTTGTCATTTTAGAGTCCATGAAAATGCAGAATGAATTTAAAGCCCCACGAGATGGTGAGATCACAGTTATTCGAGTCGCACCAGGAGACAAGGTGGACCAAAACGCGGTTTTATTAACCATAGGCTAATCCATCGGTATTGGATTAACCCCCGATCATCAATAAATTTTCTGGTCAACAAACAATCTAAGATCATCAAACTTGATGAATGAGCATCAGGGTAAACAGATGGATATTAGTGAGAAAGATTTAGATTACTTAAAGCTCTTAGCCAAGCAGTTTCCTTCGATTCAAGCAGCCTCAACCGAAATTATTAACCTCAGCGCTATACTCAATCTCCCTAAAGGAACCGAGCATTTTGTCTCAGATATCCATGGCGAGTATGAAGCCTTTATCCATGTCTTAAAAAATGGCTCCGGCTCCATTAAGCGGAAAATCGATGACAGTTTTGGACATACCTTATTGGAGGAAGACAAACGTCGTCTCGCCACCCTGATTTACTATCCACGCCGTAAATTACCCCTTATCCTTAAATCCGTAAAAAATGAGGCCGAATGGTATCGAATGATGCTATTTCGCCTAGTCAAAATTTGCCGCGTTGTTTCTTCAAAGTATACCCGTTCCAAAGTTCGTAAAGCCCTCCCCAAAGATTTCGCATATGTCATTGAAGAGCTGTTGCATGAGCAAGAAGGTCAAGATAATAAACAAGCCTACTATCAAGAAATTATCGACTCAATCATCTCGACAGGACGGGCCAAAGATTTTATCATTACTTTGGCTGAGTTAATTCAACGCTTAACTATTGATCGCCTTCACGTTATCGGTGATATTTATGATCGAGGACCCGGTGCCCACCTGATTATGGATACATTGCTGGACCACCCTACCGTAGATTTTCAGTGGGGTAACCATGATATTGTGTGGATGGGTGCGGCCGCAGGCAGTGACGCGTGTGTGGCCAATGTAACACGGCTCTGTTTACGTTATGCCAATCTAGAAACGTTGGAAACAGGCTATGCAATCAGCTTATTGCCCCTGGCTTCACTGGCCTTAGAGGTTTATGGTGATGATCCTTGTGAGCTATTCCGACCAAAGTGGTCCGGTCAGGCAGAGTATACAGAAAATGAGGTAAGGCTGATGGCCCAGATGCATAAGGCAATTACAGTCATCCAATTTAAAGTGGAAGGACAAGTTATTCGGCGACGACCTCATTATCAAATGGAAGATCGGTTGTTATTAGATAAGATTGATTATGAGAAAGGTACAATTTGTTTAAATGATCGAAATCTTCCGTTAAAAGATGCCAATTATCCCACGATTGACCCTAAGAACCCTTACAAATTGACCGAGCAAGAGCAAAGCGTCGTAGAGCGATTAAGGCTCTCCTTTACCAATAGCGATAAACTTCAACAACACGTCCGCTTTCTCTACTCAAGAGGTAGCATGTATCTGGTTCACAACGGTAACCTTTTGTATCACGGTTGTATTGCCCTGAACGAAGATGGATCATTTCGCGCTTTCAAGGTGGGTGACGAGGAATTCGCCGCCAGAGATTTT
This sequence comes from Phycisphaerae bacterium, assembly GCA_028285035.1. The sequence goes on along the minus strand of JANQQF010000038.1, from coordinate 208,942 downwards.
ATGGATCGTGTTGAGCGATTAGCCCGCCAAGGCTATTTTGCTACAGATCCAGACCAGAAGCTGTATGGTCTAGACTCGATGTGGTATCTATGGTGTGGCGATCACTCCCCGCTATTTGGGAAGGATAAGATGGCGACATTTGAGCGATATTTGCTTGATGATGAAGTGGCCCGAGCTGAGATAAAAAATCCCTATTATCAATTTCAAAACAGTGAAGAAACGGCCCGAAAAATATTAGAGGCATTTGGTTTGAATCCCGATACTGGGCACATCATCAACGGTCACGTCCCTGTACAAGTCAAGAAGGGGGAAAGCCCAATTAAGGCTGGGGGGAAACTGTTGGTGATTGATGGAGGCTTTGCTAAAGCTTATCAGGCCCAAACAGGCATCGCTGGTTACACTCTAATATTAAATTCCTATGGATTGCACCTAGCGGCTCATGAACCTTTCGAGTCAACTCAAACTGTTATCGAAGATGAGCTAGATATTCAAACAAAAACAGAACTTTTAGAAAGTTACCCTACTCGTATTCGCGTCAAGGACACCGATTTAGGACAGGAAATGAAACAGCACATTGTAGAGTTACAAAACCTACTTACTGCTTATCGTATTGGTCTGATAAAAGAGCAATAAGTCTAGATCAAGTTAAGTGGGGAGAAAAGGGTAACAAGTCTGAGAAGCCGATTATGCGAATTAGATTTTCTTAGCCTGACAACCAAATTCAACACCTCATTTTAACATCATCCTCATCTAATCTGATCATCCCAAACAAAACCAAAAATATATAGAATTTCTTATAGTTCCGCACCGAAGCCGTTAATAACTATTCACTTACCATAATTTGTGGTATAATTAGCTTTGGGATGTGGCTTATATTGGGTTTTAAGTCACTAGGGTTAAGTTCAGTTAGGCAAATTTTTTCTATTCATTTTAATAATTTATTTTGTTCAAACTAAATTCAAACCAAGCTATGCTATACTATGTATACTATCTTGGTACTTTTATCCTATCAAAAATTTCACCCTTTTCAATGTAAAAAGGTGTTTAAACGTATTTTGTTAGAAGGATTTTTGGAGAAAGATGATAGACTCTCAGCATTCAGGTGCAATAGATATTTTTAATGCAGTACCAATCCCCTCAGCCTGGACCAAACCTGTCATCGATGTTGATGAATTTGACCGCTTAACTCGTGAAATCAAAGAAGTTACTACTCTGTACAATATTGGGGTCGCTGTTGGATCAAGTCTAAATCTAAAAGAAGTGGTTTGGACGATCTACAAAGAATGTGGTCGCTTAATTAATGTATCAAACTTCAGTATCATTATCTACGATTTTCAGGAAGATTTACTCGATTTTCCGTTAACCTTTAACCAAGGTGAACGAGTAAAGCCTTTTTCTATTAAACGTAATGAAGAAAAAGGACTAATCGACCAAATATTAAATACTCAATCCCCTGTATTAATCCCCGATATACAAAATGAAACAAATCTATCAAAAACAACTAGCTTCATGAATAATGAGGATGTCCGGGCTTGGCTGGGCGTACCTATCGTAAATCCTGCGCTTATTGGTGAAGGGGTTCAGGGAGCAATTGTTGTTTGGAGTGAACAGCCCGACGTTTATAGTGATCATGATGTATGGCTACTTTCAGCCGTAGGCACACAGGCCGCCATCGCAGTTCGTAATGCCAACATGTTTGAAGCCAGCCAACGACGCGCCATGGAAATGGCAGTCATCAATGATATGGCCCATACCTTATCTTCAACGCTCCAACTCGATGAAGTTTTGACCCGAATTATGGAACAGGTCGAAAGTATGATGGATGCGGAAGCAGGATCGCTACTGCTAACCGATACCACCACTGGTGATCTTGTTTTTCAAATCGCCTTGGGTGACAAGGCCGATGAAATCAAGCCGTTCCGTGTGCCAAAAGGTCAAGGAATTGCCGGACAGGTTGCCGAGAGTGGCGAGCCATTGATGATTGCGGATGCGGCCAAGGATGAGCGGCACTTAAAGGAAATTGATCAACAAGTTGAATTTGCTACTCGAAATATTATCTGTGTTCCACTTGTTTTACACGAACAGGTCATCGGTGTGCTTGAGGTCATGAATAAACGATCTGGAAATTTCAGCGCACAGGATTTGAAATTGCTAGGATCTATTGCCTCATATGCGGCCATTGCCATTGATAACGCTCGATTGCACCAAAGCGTTCTTTCTGAGCGGGATCGTGTGATTGATGCGGAAGAGCAAGCCCGAAAAAAATTAGCTCGTGATTTACATGACGGTCCAACTCAGTGGGTTAGCTCGATTCTGATGAGTATGGATTTTTGTAAACAAGCCCTAAAAAGGGACATTCAAAATGCGGCCATGCACTTTGAACGAGAATTTGATAATATTGAAAAACTGGGCCGACGTTCAGTTCAGCAACTGCGTACAGCCCTATTTGAACTTAGACCACTAGCGCTTGAGACTCAGGGATTGGTTGCTGCTCTTGAAGTTTTCCTGGAACGACGAGAAAAAGATATTGATGGAGCGACTAAGCTTCAGGTAACTCTACCCAATGGGGAATTTGGTCGTCAAGACGATAAAGTTGAGGGCACAATATTCGCCATTGTTCAAGAAACAGTAAACAACGCCGTCAAACATGCTCAGGCCCAGAATATCGCGGTTGAGTTAAAAGAAGATCCAAATACAGTGTTTGTTCTTATCAAAGACGATGGTAAAGGGTTTGACGTTGATAAAGTAATGAGTAGTTATGAGCAACGGGGTAGTTTGGGGATGATTAATCTGCGGGAACGCACTGAGTCGGTTGGTGGAGAAATGTCCATGGACTCAGCCCCGGGTCACGGAACAACCATTCAGTTGACAATTCCTAAAGAACAAGCTGAACGTCGCCGAAGACGGACAATGACAGGTACACTAACCTTACCCCCAAATATGATCCAAGAAAATGAAAACGGATCATAAGAAACCTTAATTCCAAACTCATAAAAATTGCCTTGAACGCAGCCCTTTTGTACAATGGGCTGCGTTTTTCGCTGATTGAGGGAGGCCCATAATGCCGGCTGTTAATCTTTTACGAAATTGGATCACCGCCGATGACCCTCGTCTGGCTATGTCAGGCGTTATATTCATCATGCTGTTAGCCGGGGTGCTCGTTGGGGCATTATTTGGCGGATTAGGGCCAATTCTAGCTGTAGGGATTGTTGGGGCCTTAACAATTGCTACTTTAATGCTGCGCAGCACCCAAGTCGGCCTTTTCGTATTGGTATCCTTAATTTGTCTATTGCCTTACGGGGCTTTGCCCTTCAAAATAGGATTTCGCCCAACCTTCCTGGATTTGGTCCTAGGTTCGCTTTTCGCTGTCTGGGCCTTACGATTACTTACAGGGAAACAACAAACATTTACAGCTTCCCCTCTAGGCGGGTTAATCTTGGTTTTCCAAGGGTGGACCTTCTTCACCTTCATATTTGGCCTGCGTTATGGGGGACTGAATGTAACCGTAGCCCGCAATTTTCTAGAGGTTATGCTGGCGGTTACGCTTTTCTTCTTGGCCATCAATCAAATCAAAACCTTACGACATTTAGAGCAAGTTTCTCGAATTTTGATTCTGGCGGGTGGAGGCACAGCGGGATTAGGAATTTTATTTTATATCCTACCTGAAGTGTGGACCATTCGAATTTTATCAACATTACGAGTATTTCAATACCCAACTGAAGGTATTTTGCGCTATATTGAAGATGATCCAGAGCAGCCAATGCGAGCGATCTCAACCTCGGTCGACCCAAATGCATTGGGAGGGCTATTGGTCTTTCTGACGATCATTACTGTCACCCATTTATTTGCCTCAAAACCGATCATGGCGCGACGATATCTTCTGATCATCTCAGGCTTGATGGTCTTGACCTTATATTTAACGTTTTCACGTAGCGCATTGCTGGGTGTAGTGTTTGGATTAGGAATTATCAGTGTGCTTCGCTATCGGAAATTAGTTTTTTTGATGATCGCTATCGCTGCCATTGCCATTGTATTGCCACAAACCCAGGTTTATGTGACCCGCTTTATTGAAGGCATTCAAGGGCAAGATTTGGCTACACAAATGCGCTTTGGCGAGTATAAAGATGCGTTTACCCTAATCAACCGTTATCCTCTCACGGGTGTGGGCTTTTTTGGTACACCTGATATTGATCTATACGTCGGGGTATCCAGTGTTTATTTGCTATTAGCGCAACAGATAGGCCTCGTTGGAGCCAGCCTATACATCATTGTCGGCGTCGCATATTTAGTCTTGATTTTCATTACAATTCGACAGATGCCGGCTGGACACCATTTGGAAACACCTGTTTTAGCTTATGGGTTAGCGATTGGTGGCGCAATGGTTGGGGGAGTCTTTGACCATTTTTACTTCAACTTAACCTTTATTCACATTGCCGCAATGTATTGGCTGACAATGGGATTAGGTATGGTTGCAATTTTATTGTGGAGAAAAGAAAAGGCTGACGCTTTGGCCAGCCAATCAAAATAAATTTGCAGCAAACAAGAATTTTACTGATAACGATCCGACAAAGAGTATGTTACTTCACGTAGGTGATGAAGTAATTCCTTTCGACCTTTTATTCCCTCCAACTCTTGATAAGGGATTGGGTCGCCAATCGTAAAGAAGACCTTCTTCCCAATTTTCCGATTAACCTCTCGAATAATCAATGACAGCCGAAGAGTCAAACTGAACTGACTAGCAATTTGGAAAATCCGACTATTTTGGCCGTGAAAATAGACAGGAACAACGGTTGCTTTGGTCTGCTGAATTAGCTTCCCCGCAAATAACTTCCACTCTAAATCGATTGCTTTGCCAAATGCATTTGTTGAAGTTGAAATACCACCCGCTGGAAAAATAACAATCGCCCCATTTTGACGCATCGTTTCAATCGCCTTCTTTTTTGAGCTAATATTAATCATCATTGCCTCTTTTGTTTCAGCAAAGTCAATCGGCAACATATTCGACTCAACAAGGTCAACTTGGCAGAGCGCTCTATTGATTAAGATCTTAAAATTTTCTCTGGCTTTAGAAGCTAAATGACAAATAATTAATCCATCCAAAACACCAAATGGATGATTAGCAATAAATAGAATGGGACCCGTTTTAGGAATTCTGGCTAGTTGTTCTTCATTAAACTCAAGTTGAACCTGTAGCTGCGTTAGGGCAGCCTCCCAAAAAGTGACCATCTCTCGTTCATGCTGATCTAATAGCCCCTCATAAAGCCGTTCCATTTTCCTTTTGCCCGTCAATCGTTCAATTGATCGGATCAAAATTGTTTTAAATTTTGGATCCTCGGGAGAGGCATAGGTAATGTCAGGTATCTCACGCTTCGCCATCGAATAACTCCTCCTTAGAGCGAAGGTCGTTTTTTCTTGTTATCATTACATTTATGAACAATTTGAAACAACCTATAAAAATCAAAACCGACTAAATTTATCTTATCATCAATTGAGGCGGAGGCTATACCCCCCATCCATTACTAATGTTTGACCGACAATCATTTCTGCGGCATCTGAACATAAAAATAAAGCAAACTTTGCCACATCTTCAGGGGTAACTAGTCGTCCGGTAGGAGTTCGAGCTGCCGCATGCTCAAAAACATTTTTCATGTCAATGGGAAAGGCATTTACCGCATCAGTTTTGGCTAATCCTGGTGAAATGGCATTAACGATGATATTCTTAGGAGCAAGATCAACTGCTAAATATCGAGTCAAAGACTCAACGACAGCTTTCGAGAGACCAATCGCCCCATAATGAGGAAGAACCCGCGTACTGCCAGGGCTACTGATATTGATGATGCGCCCCCAGCCTGTCTTTTCCATCAACGGTACAGCTCGTTGAGCACACCGCAAAATGGATCGGGCATTAACATCCATTGTCCAGTCCCAATGTTTGTCCGTCAATTCGAGAACATCACGAGGCGTACCACTAGCAGCGTTACCAACTAAAATGTCACATCGGCCAAATTCACGTTCAATTTCATCAAATAGGGCATCAATTTTATCCGCTTCAGCCACATTTGCTTTAACCCCAATGGCTTTTCGGCCCAAAGCTTCAATCTCTGCAACCACTTCCGCTGCGGCACTTTTTTTACGGACATAATGGACAACAATATCAGCCCCATGCCGAGCGAGTTCCAAAGCAATAGCACGCCCAATACCACGAGATGATCCCGTTATCAAAGCAACTTTGCCCAGTAGCATTTCTTTTTGAAGCATGAGTAATTAGAAACCTGTTGGCGTTAGAGTAGATTGAGGTGCAGTAAACATAATGTTTTACTGCTCAGACCGAGGATATTGTACTGCAAAACCGAAATCTTGCTAATATTAAGGGCGAGGTTTGAGGAGATTATAGATAGGATTATCTTAAAAAAAGCGGTGACAAACAAAATCAAGTTTTATTAGTCACCGCTCTTAGAGTCAGGTTGATTTACAAAATTTATTTATTTTTGGCTTGGATATATTTTGAAACATACTCAGGCACACCAACTCCTTCAATCAAACGATCATCATCTATAGGGTCAATCATATTTTCTTTCATTGGCAGAACCCCAGCCCAGATCGGCAAGCTGTAATCCTCCTCATCATCCACTGGGCCACCGGTTCGTACCTTTGCAGAGGCGCTCGTCATTGGGATGGCCACAATCGAAGTCGCCTTCATCTCCTTTTCATTCGGCTGGCGTGCATCAGCCCACCGTCCCGGGATCAGTCGTTCCGTGAAAGCTTTCATGGCAGCAAGCTTTTCATCGGGGTCAGAAACAAGATATCCCTTACCAAAAACGACCACAGAACGATAATTCATAGAATGATGCATGACTGAGCGGGCCAAAACCAAGCCATCAACCAAGGTGATTGTTACACAGATATCCTGCCCAGACTGGGCATATTTCAACAAACGACTGGTCGTGGCACCGTGCAATAAAACGTTATCACCATCGCGAGCGTGTAGGGTTGGGATAACCACAGGTTTGCCATCTTGTATCAAGCCGACGTGACATATCATGGCATCATCAATAATTTGATAAATCATCTCTTTGTCATAGGCTCCCCGGTTAGGTACTCGAACGACACGATTTTGCGAAGTGACTTCAAAGGTTGACATTGTTTATACTCCCTCAAATATAGATCAATTTGAAAGAAAGCATAACCAAGCTTAGATCAATTCACAAGAGCCATTTGTTGATTGCTATTTAGAGCCAATCCTTCTCAAATCATTAAAAACTGAAAGTGAATAAGGTATTCTTATTAGTTGCGTTAATAATATCCATATACGGTGGTTTGGATGCAATGCCATCACCCAATGATCGTGGCCCTACTCGTCAATGACGCTCAACGGCAGGGGCTTGGTCGAACCTTCATCGGTGGAGCTATAGCCACGGGCTTTGTCTTCCTAGCCCTGATTTGGATTTAATATGCCCATTGAATGTCCACACTTTGAAGTGTGAATTAAACAAAACATCTTGAGTTGGCTATAATAGGTTTTACGATCGTATAAAAATAAAAAATCCAGCACAATAATTTCAAAAATGTGCTGGATTTTGGGTGATTTGATTAGCGAATGCTGATCTTGTTGGAAGGGGCACTATCGGGTACGAGCTAAAGCTCGCCGGCGACCTGTAAGGGTTTGCATACCCTGTTGAACGAAGGTTTTCCACCCTAAAGATTGTACGTTTGCTTCATCTGAAGCGACTGCATCCATTTCTTCGCGTTTAGCAGAGGCTGCCAATTCAACGGAACGTACAACTTCCTGATATTGCTCCTGAGCTACCTTGATATCGAACTGGTTGTAATACATTTCACACCTCCTGTTAGACAGTTATGATTGATTAAATATTCACCGTATTGGTGATCCACAGTCTAAATGAGATGTGTATAAAGTGGGTATAAAAATTGTTTAAATTTTGTGCAGAAATCGAACAAAATATATCAAAATTGTATAATTTTTTTAATTGCCATAATAGACAAATCAGTCATCTGAGTCCGGATGAAATCGATAGCCCACACCAGGTATCGTTTGAATAAAATGGGACTTTTTTGAGGTCGGTTCCAACTTATTACGAAGCCGGCTGACCAACCCACGTACCAATTCCCGATCACCCCGACCACTGTAGCCCCATACCCGTTCGACAATCATATCGGTGGGGATTACCTGCTCGGGATTGGTCATTAGAACGTAAAGCAAATTAAATTCAAGGTTGGTTAAACGACGCGATGGGTGCCCTTCGACAGTAACGGTGCGTGTTTCAGGGTCAAGGCGAAGGTTTTCCAACTCAAGCGGCGGCAGAACGAATGTAGGGACGGCCTCAGTTCGTCGGAGAAGTGCCTGAGCATAACTACACAAAATACGAGGCGAGACAGGTCGCTCCAAGACCAAGTCGGCTCCGTTGGTCAGAAGATCACATAACATCGCCTCCGTCGTTTGATCGACAATAATACAAATAGGCACCTGAGTCATCCACCGCAACTGTTTTACCTGCTCAACAACTAACTCAGATTGATGGGAGGCTAACACAACCAAATTTCCCCAAGACTTATACCAATTTTCAACCACTTTATTCAAATCAGCACTGACCACGACTTCTATACCTACGTGACGTAACACCACTGTATACAAATCACGTTCATTTACATTATCACCAATAATAAATGCTTTCATTTTATTATCCAATCATCAAAAATGGATCACTTAGGCTTTTCTAAGAATTAAATTAGGCAATTAAAATAACAAGAAATGATCAGCTAGATAGCATCGAACTTCGACGAAAAAGCTTAAGGAAGTTCTTCTATATAAAATAAAGGCTTTTGATCTATTTATCTTTTTCAATCTATTTTTTTGCCTATTTATTTTCTTGGAGCTTCCTTAAAAAAGTAAAATTTAGATTAATCATTCTAACAAACTCTCCAATTATGGCAACGTACAATGCAAAATAAAACTTTACATCCCGAATTAATAGCCCTAAAACCAGCTTTAATTATTTTTGACAAAGACGGAACCCTGATCGATTTTCATAGTATGTGGGGGCAATGGGCTAGAGATCTAGCCCGTCGCCTTGAGGCAGCAACATATCTTCCCCTGGCTGCTGACATCTTCAAGGCGTTTGATTTTGATCCGGATACAGGTGTCATTGCCCCAGATGGAGCCTTGGCATTAGAGCCAGGATCTAAACTACAAGATATTCTACGCGATGTTCTGGTCTCAGCAGGTGTTTCCCCTTCAGCCATTGAGGCTGCGCTGAATACGGCCTGGGTTGCCCCAGATAGTGTTGTCGAGGCTAAACCATTGACCGATTTAATCACATTTTTTCAAACGCTACGGATGCACGGGCTAAAGATCGCAATCGCTACAGCCGATGACTATGCACCCACAGTTAGTTTGGTTGAAAATTGGGAGCTTACCAACCTTGTGGATATGATTATGGGGGCTGATAGCGGCGTTCCCATCAAGCCGAAGCCCGATGTCGTACTCCATATCTGTCAAGAGTTGGGAATTTCTCCAAAGCAAACGGTTATGGTTGGTGACAACATTGTCGATCTCCAGATGGGACAAGCGGCTGGGGTTAGTCTAACGGTTGGAGTGTTATCAGGATTGTGTAAGGTGGATGATTTGGCTCCGTATGCTAATTTCGTATTGCCTGACATTAGTACATTAATTCAAGACAAGAATAATTAGCGATTCTTTAACAGTTACAGCCTATATTACAGCTAATATAAATAGATGAATCATTCTTAAGAAATGCATAGGACAATGAAGTCACTTAAGATCGTTAAGGGGCAGGACAGTAAGGCTATTGCCATCCAATGCTTACCATGTTAACTTTATTTGTACACTAAAAACTTTTTAAGCAAACCTCAAATTTTTTAAGTATTCAAATTGAGAGGTTTCCTAAAATTGTGCCCTCATTAAGTCCGGAACAATATTGCGTAATCTTATAATCAGGGCATTACATACAGTGTTACTCGTTAATTTTTCAAGGGCAACTTACCCTATTTTACAAGAGGCAATTCATGCGGCTGAAATTCTGGGGAACCCGCGGCTCAATACCTGCACCATTACGGCCTGATCAAGTACAACAGAAAATACTATTGGCCCTGCAAAAAGCTGGAGAACAAAAGATTGATTTGACTGATGAACGTGATCTTCAAAACTTTAGCAACGAATTAACAGACAAACTGGTCGGCAGTACTGTTGGGGGTAATACAACCTGTATCACTATAGAATTAGACAGTGAGCTAATGATATTTGATGCTGGTTCAGGTATTCGAGAATTAGGCGAAACCCTGATGAGTCCAGACAATGAGCTGGCCCAAAAATTCCGCTTCTATGAAGGTAAAGGGCACGCCTCTATCTTTTTTACGCACACGCATTGGGACCACATTCAAGGACTTCCCTTCTTCAAACCCCTCCATGTTCCTGGAAACGCTTTCACAATTTATCATATCCACGACCACGTGCCCGCAACTTTGGCCAAGCAGATGGAACAACAATTTTTCCCGCTTCCCTTTGAGCTTATCAATTCCACCCTAACATTCAAACAACTGGATGAGGAAGAGCAGCTAACAATTGGGAATGCGTCAATTACAAGTACTGAATTAAAACATCCGGGTCAAGCCTACGCCTATCGGGTTGCCGCTGATAATGCAATCGCTGTCATTGCCACCGATGCTGAATATAAAAATTTGGATTATGCCAGTACAGCTAAATATTGTAGTTTTTATGCGAATGCAGACGCGCTTATTTTTGACGCAATGTTTTCAGTCCGCGAGTCATTTGTCAAAGAGGATTGGGGCCATAGTTCAGCCCTAATCGGAGCAGACTTGGCTCGCGATGCGAGCGTAAAAAATATTTACCTCTTTCACCACGATCCGATTTCCACGGATGCCGAAATTCAAGAAATTCTACAACAAACCAAAGAATACCTCAGTCATGACAAGGGCGGCGTTGTGCCCGATGTACACATCGGTCGTGAAGGATTGGAGTTGGTCTTAGAAAATCCAATCTTTATGTCAGACTTTTACATCAAAGATCAGGTCGAAAAAGATGTGATCTTGCTTTCATTGTCAGGTCGATTTGGCGCACATGCCATCGATCAGTTTAGGAAATATCTGAGCCAAGCCCTTCAATCACACAAGGCAGACAAAGTCATTCTGAAGATGGAAGCGCTCAATGACCTAACAATGGCAGGTATACGAGCCTTGGTCGATACAAGACGGACGGTCGTGAGTTTAGCCCTCGTTGGCCTGCCAGATAATGTCTATCGTGTTCTAGAGCTAGCGGGAACAACTGATTTCTTTGCCATCTATCAAGACGTTGATGAAGCGCTCGTCGCCATGAATAATCACCACTCAAATAATAACAATAAGGGCAGCTAATCTTTTAATTCTTGCAAAGCCCCACGCTTTACCAGTCTATCTCCAATTCTCCGTCAAATTAGCCCAATCCCCGCAATATTACTAAAATACCCCAGCTATGGGCAGACGGAAATACAAACGCGCAAAATCATCAAAAGAACAAGCTTCAACTTCTCAATTCCCACATCAAGGTTTCTTGATCGTTCTCCTGCTATTTATCATCTTTGCAACTCTCTACAGCATTATGGTGCCGATTACGCAGGGGGAAGATGAGTTGGCCCATTTTCGCTACATCAGCTTTATTGCTGAGTCGGGACGATTACCAATCAACTTTGAGGAACGCGAACAGGCTTGGTATCGTTCCGATTGGCCGCCTTTGTATCACCTCTTGGTTGGCTGGACGGTCAGCCCCTTAAATACCTCGCAGCCTCATCTGAAGGATGTGGGCGAGTTTGCTCATCGCCGCTTGGTGGGTAAAATTTTTTACCCTCGCCTGATCATCTACACTGAGGATGCCAGTTGGCCGTGGCAAGATGGTATTTTAGCTTGGCACATTGGTCGTTTTATCTCGATTTTATTTTCAGCCGCCGCCCTTGTCTTCGTCTACTTCACAGTTCTTGAGTTATTATGGCGACCTGATGAAAATAAAGAAAAGCCAGATTTTTTAATTTTAGGGTTTTCTCCAATCACCCTAGCTGTGTTGACAACAGCCTTACTTGCTTTTACGCCGCGTTATTTATTCACATCTTCAATGTTGGGTGATGACAGCCTCTTCATCCTGCTCTCAGCCATTTTTATATGGCTACTCCTTCGGGCTTTACGGGGACACGACCAATGGTGGGTTTACATTCTACTTGGCTTGATAGCGGGGTCATCCATTGTCACAAAATATAGTACGGGGCTGTTTCCTTTAATCCTTATCCCGGTTGTTTGGTGGCGAACCCGACAGGCGCAATGGTCGTGGGTTCAGTCGGTGAGCCGAGTTGCTGTCAATTGGGTGGCGACAATTGTTGGGGCAAGCTGGTGGTTTGGCTGGATTGGTTATTATTTTAATACGATTAGGCAAGATGGTCTGATGCTGGGTTTGCTCAGCCCTCTGCTCAATTCCGGTCCTGATGTTGCCATGAGACGGATTTTTTCCTTTTTAAGCTGCATCCTCCCATTCTTGGGAGAATGCGTTGAATTCACTGGGCAAGAACGTCCTGATGGTATCGAAGAGGGGACGTTTAGGGAGTGGCTCGTCTATTTATTCCAATCATTCTGGGGCGTGCCTGTTTTAGAATACGATCCCCTTTTTCCGTGGGCCTACATTCTGATGGCCCTTTTGTGTATAGGGGCCATTGTTGGTCTATGGCAACTCTGGCAATCCACTGATGGGCAGGGTCGAATGAATTTGACCATTTTGTTTCTCGTTCTTGCCCTACTCATTCCCTTCCCAGTGTTACGATTCTTCTTGACCAAAAATGTCTTGGAAACGGGACAAGGCCGTCATATCCTTTATCCTGCCGCTCAATCAATCCCGATTCTCCTTGTCTTTGGCTGGGCTACACTTTTATACACATTTACAAACAGACGCTTTGCATCAGAAAACGATTCTTCTAATAGGACAACAAATTATCATAATCTGATTGCCGCCCCAGTTCTGCTTTTAGGTATCTGGTCGATTTTTCAGTATGCTTATATGACCCGTATCTATCCAGACCCGTTACCCGTGCAGACAACAACATTCAATCAAGCCAATATTCCCGTACCAATCACTCCACAGCAATTTGGTGAAGCGATTGAACTCATTGGTTACAACTTTCAGCCAGATGCAGAACAAGCCCTTATCAATTTGACTCTGTTTTGGGAAATATCTGAACGGGTTGAGGAAAATTATCGAGTACAAGTTAATCTCAGGGGAACGGACGGACAAACGCATTTCACCTGGCTCAGTCATCCGCTCAATGGACGCTATCCCACCCGGGCTTGGGATGAAGGTGACGTTATTCGAGATCACCTACCTCTTCCGTTAGCTGGTATTCCCGCTGATACCTATAGTCTTGAGCTTGACTTACTTCAGGAGGCAGAAAATGTCTCAATCCGCGGCGAGCCATACCAGTTTATCCAGATTCCTCTTGGAGAGCGGCAGCCAATTGCCCAAGCCCAAACGTTAGGTGAGGTTGACTATCGCCTATGGATTGATGAAGCTGATACACCTGTTCGCTATCGCCAAACTTTGCCTATTTCCTGGATTGCAAAAAATCGGATCGATCAGGGTATCACCTGGTCAGTTATTGGCCCTGACGACATCCCTCGCTCGGCATCAGTTGCGCATGACAACAATGCCATTTTTGTTGTTGGCGCTGATTGGCCCAGCGGTGATTATCACCTGCAATTGGAGCAGGGTGATGAGATCAATCAAACTGAACCACTCTTTACTGTAGCCAACGATATTCGTACCTTTGACTTTATCCCTCCAGATCCACCCTATACTCAAGTTGATGCCAATTTTGCCGATCAGGTTAAATTGCTAGGTTACAGTCTCCCGACCCATCGCACTGAGCCAGGAGGTGGCCTCCCCTTGACCCTGTATTGGCAAAGTCTTGATCCGGTGTTAGGGGATTATGTCATATTTGATAAATTATTGAATGAAAATCAGGTTGCCTTCGGTGGGTATGATCGATTACCCCGGGAATTTTATAGCACAATTTTGTGGGCGGATGGGGAGGTCGTTGATGATGGGTTTTCCGTTCCAGTGAGTCCAGGGGCACCACCAGGCGTATATCAGCTTCACATAGGATTGTATTCGCTCGAAACCGGTGAACCTGTCTCTTTACCTTTGATGCACGAAGGTCAACCAACAGAAACAACGAGTGTTGTGGTTGGCCCCATCAAAGTTGGCGGCCCTCCCCCCGATGTTGTGATCACAGATCCAAAGCCCCAATTTCCTCGAAATCAACCCTTTGGGGGTGTCATTACACTGCTAGGATATGATTTGGTAATTAATGAAACCACGATGGATATAACTTTGTACTGGCGCTCTGATGCTCAAATATCTACGGATTACACCACGTTCCTCCATTTACGAGACAAGGCCAATCAAAATGTAGCCCAACAGGATAACCCACCGGCCCAAGGCCGTTACCCAACCTCTTTGTGGGATCCAGGCGAAATTATTATCGACAAACTCATCTTACCCATTGATGGGCAACTTCCTGTTGACATTTATACCCCAGTGATTGGGTTATACAACCTCGACATCGGACGCCTGCCCACAGAAGGCATTCCCGAAAATGAGCTTCGCCTCGAAAGTGTACCCCTTCAGTGACATATCATCGTCTTGCCTTACTGATAATCATTTTCATCGCCTTTGTTTTACGGGTGTGGCAATTGCCAGATTTACCGTCTGGCTTATGGTACGATGAAGCTTACAATGTGATGGATGCCCGCTGGGTCGCAACAACGGAAAATTATCCAATCTTCTTTGTGGGGAATAATGGTCGAGAGCCGATGTGGCACTACCTCCTGTTACTCTCCACCACATTTTTTGGCAATACAACCTTTGCCGTACGATGGGTAGGGGCTTTAGCAGGCGTTCTGACCATTCCAATTACCTATCAGTTTGCTAGACTATTCTTACACCCGTTCATAGAAAATTCAGCCCAACGTCGTTGGTTTGCCCTGACTGCCGCAGCTTGGATTGCTGTCTCCTGGTGGCATCTCCTCAACAGCCGCGCTGGATTTCGGCCAATTCTGCTCCCGCCCTTGCTAATGTTGAGTCTATATTTTTTCTGGCGAGGATTTAACGTCCCTCATCCCAACCCTCTCCCTAAGGGAGAGGGAGCAAAGCACACCTCTTTACAGGGGAAGCATTCACGAACTCTAACCTTCGTCCTATCAGGCTTATTTCTCGGCCTGGCTCAATACACTTATCTGCCTGCCCGACTAATGCCTCTAATTTTCGGCGGTATCATTATTGTTTGGATAATCGTGTCAATAACAAGCAATAAAAATCAATCTTCTTCATTCACAATTCACAATCCACAATTTACAATTTACAATTTACTCTCCGCCTCCTTCATCACCGCTATCATCGCCGCTCTAACCTTCCTTCCGCTTGGGCTATTCTTTCTCAACAATCCTGATGCCTTTTCATCACGCACAGGCGATGTTCTCTTTAGCCCAGATAATCTTTCTGAATTTGTAGCTCATCTGGGAGAGGCGGCAATGCTATTTCTGGGAGCTGGTCACGAGCTTTATCGTCACCATCTACCAGGTCGAGCCATGTTGGGCTGGTTAGAGCTCCCCTTTTTCTGGTTTGGTTTGATATTTCTGTTGAGCTCTAAATCACTCCGTTTCCCTGAAACCCATCTCATTCTATTGAGCTTCATCGTCATGTGGCTACCGGCCCTGCTGGCCTCACCCCCCGTTCACGCTTTACGTCCGATTGGGCTACTGCCGGCTTATTACTTAATTGTTACCCTTGGCGTTTATCAGCTCGCGCAATGGGTCTTCCGCACATTACCCCACCACCGTTCACTAACGACCAGTCACTATACCCTGATCTTAGTTCCGATCATTCTTACCCTGTTCATCAATAGCTATGACTACTTTGTTCGTTGGGCCAATCATCCTGAAACCTATCAAGAATTCAACGGGCCGTTGGTAGACTTAACCGAAGAATTGTTAGCCCGAACTGAAACGCAGGATGTTATCATCCCTCTTCATTTCTATCTCCATCCCACCACCCGATATTTATTGCATGAACGATTTCCTGAACAGAAAAACCAATCGCCTGCCCTTGAACGCCCCCTCGAAATGCTGCTTGTGCCCGACACTTTTCAGCTCCTTTATGTGGGCAATATTCCCCAATCATCTGCAATGGTTTTATTGACAAAAGATGGGGTAGGGCGAGGCGGAGCCTATGTATCGCGGCCCCCTCGATTTGAAGAACAATTGAGCATCATTGAGATGCTTGCCGAGGTTTCATTACAACCATTCGACGACAAACTCAATCGATCTATTGCCCACTTTGTCTCAATTCCCGATAATAAGACGTTAATCACTAATCTCTTCACTCTAGATGCCTTACGAACGATTGAGTTAACTTGGGCCAATACCATCCGGCTCAATGGCTATGATATTACACCAGCCGTGGCGCAGCCCGGCGAAACCATTACCCTCAATTTTTATTGGCAAAGCCTCACGAATAAGACCTTTGAATACAAGTTATTCATTCAGCTCATTGATATCAATGGTCAGCCCTTCAATCAATGGGAGGAAGATGGGGTAACCGAGGATATGTACCGCTGGCGTCCCGACGGTTTACTGCCAACTCAACACCAATTAACGCTGAGCGACTCCATTGCGTCGGGCGTATATCTTATTCGGCTAGGCTTTTTTGATCCTTTGACGGGTGACCGACTACCCCTGACGCCCAATCCCACAAACTCACCCGATACGGCGAATCAAATTCAACTTGGCCTTTTTCAGGTTGGCTCAGACAACGTTGAGTCGGAACCAACCATTCCACACCATGTTAATTTCGCTGATTTTATCAAACTTGAGGGGGTCACGATTCCAGAAATCGAGAATGACCTGTTGATGGTAGGGGCAACGCAACTATCCGTTTTGTATCATTGGCACACGATCCAACCAACATTAAGCCCCCAAACTATCTTTTTGCAACTACTGAATGAACAAGGTGAGGTTATTAGTGGGTGGGATAGCAAACCGTTTAACGGGCTTTATTCGACCAACCTTTGGTCCTCTAATGAACAATTGAGTGATACTATCAAGCTTCCCTTGCCTGAGGCAGGCTTATCACCTGGCACCTATCGCCTCATTACGGGATTTTACGATTTCGAAACAAGTCAACGCTTACCCATTGTTGATGGGGAAGATTTCACCACTTTAGTGAATTTTGAAGTAAGGTGAGAGGATGTTTAATACACGAGGATAAATAAATACACGCGTCCCTATTTTAAGAAGGATTTCGGACAAAATGAGCGTATATTGAATAATAGCTAATAATTGTTACAAAATCGGTTGGATAATTGGCAGGCGTACATGAAAATGACTGCCAGGAAACTTTTCTTCATCATGGCCTTCACTTTCTACCCACACCTGACCATTGTGAACCGTCACGATTCCCCGCACAATCGCAAGGCCAAGCCCCGGTCCACCGCCTTTAAACTTTGTTTGCCCTGTTGAGTGGAAGGCGATTTCGCCCGTCTGATAAAACTTCTCAAAAATTTGCTCATGATGTTCAGCATCAATCCCAATGCCTGTATCACTGACAACAATTTCCACTTGACTAGCCTCACCCACCTGCTCGACAAGTTGGCCACTGAGCGTGATAGAGCCACCGTCTGGCGTATATTTTATGCTGTTAACAATCAAATTATAAAATACTTTGAACATCAATTCAGGATTTGTTTCGATTGGAGGTAGTTCATCTAAATCAACAATTGTCAGAATCTGTTGGCGTTGTTCTAAGGCATCTCGTAACTTATATTTGATATCGCGTATCATCACAGCAAGATTGGTGGGTTCACGCCGGACTTGAAGCACTTCGCTATCAATTTTAACCACATCAAGCATGGTATCAACAATTTGATGCAACCGATCCACACCTTGGATAATCCCAATGACGAGCTTCTCAATCTCCACATCATCGTTAACAGGTAGCATTTTCAAAATTTGGGTATAACCTTTAATCACAGAAAGCGGGGTTCGTAGTTCATGCGAGGTCACATTGATAAAATCTGTTTTAGTTTTATCTAAGCGGGCCAAACGTTGGTAGGCTTGCTCCAATTCTTCGGTGCGTTCCGTTACCATTTGTTCAAGTTGTTCATTAAATTGATTGATCTCATCAAATAAACCTGCATTTTCCAGAGCAATTGCTGCTTGACTGGCAAAAGCTTGCACCGAATGCATATCTTCATCACTAAACGCATTCGCTTTGAGCCGGGTCAGGGAAATCATACCAATAACACGATCTTTTGAAATTAAGGGAACACCGAGCCAGGAATGATGCAATGGTAACCAATCTAGTTGCTGCCAGCCCTCATCCCTAATCACATCATCAATTAAGACTGATTGTCCAACCTCGGTCATCCGCTGAAAAACGCCACCCTCATCAATCGTGATTTGGAGCTGCCCTGTACTTTTTTTAGAAGGGTATCCCCTTTTAGCAATACACTGTAACTCGCTACCGACTTGCAAAAATACAGATCCACGCAAGTAGGGCACAACCCCACCTAATTCATCTAAAATACGACGCGGCACCTGACGTAAATCAAGGTCACTGGATAAAATTCGCCCCACACGCTCTAGCGACTCAGCCAGTCGCCGACGCTGAGCTTCAGCCTCATACAGTTGGGCATTACGAAGAGCCGTTGCCGTTTGATCGGCCAACGTCTGGAGAACGACTTGATCATCATTATCAAAGGTATCAAAATCCTGACTTAAAATATCAAGGACACCGATAACCTGCTCGCCGGTCCGCAGGGGGAGTACTAATTCAGATTTCGCTACCGACAAATTAAGGGGTGAGTCAGCTTCTTCGAGGGGGAGATTTTCAATCAACCGAGGTTCGCCTTGTTTACAGACCCAAATCAAGGCGATATTATCATCATCTAAATCTAATCGGATATCTTGGCGCACTTTTGCCAAACCAATGCCAGTTCGCAATTCAACTACATCTTTATTTGTATCCAGCAGCCAAATGCTAACAAAGTAGTAATTGAATTTGGTCTGAATCAAACTAACTACCTTGTTAAGCAGCTCGTCCACATTAAGAATGGCGGTTAATTCTTGACCAACTTCACTGCTAGCCTCTAGTTGAATATTGCGTTTAGATAGGGTTTGATTGACGGCTTGCAACTCAGACATCGTTGCTTGCAGATGATTATTTTGAGTTTGTAGATTGCGAGTCAGATTACGAATGTTTAGATGCGTTCCAACACGAGCAATCACTTCTTCATATTGAAGGGGTTTTGTAACGTAATCAACACCGCCAACCTGAAACCCTTGTAATTTATCTTTGGCATCAGACAAAGCGGTCATAAATATCACCGGAATATCCTGGGTGTCAGGATTCTCTTTGAGATGACGGCAGGCCGTAAACCCGTCAATTCCTGGTAACATTATATCTAATAGGATAATATCAGGCTGTAGAGTCTGAGCTTTTTCAAGCCCGCTTTCCCCATCCCGCGCAGATAAAACCTTATAACCTGTACTTTTAAGGTAATTTGATAATAATCCTAAATTTGTTGGATTATCATCAATCACTAATACTTTGTGCTCTATTTTTGCAGCCTCATTTTCTTCAATGCTGGTGGGTATATCTGGTATCACATTCTGTAAATCCGTGTACACGTACGTGCGCCTCCATCAGGTTCTAAACTCAAGTTTGGTATTACATCTAAATTTTCCTCTTTAGCGCAAAATATACTACTCATTATAAATGATAAAAGTTATTTTTTCCATAGGAACGATAAATAAATTTAACATTGGCCTAAAATAAAAGCCCTAAACCACAAAGGTAGTCCAGGGCTTCAATATACTTAACATTCACCATTTTAATTTTTGCTATAACTTGTTCGATTTTGCAGATCCCAATGACGCTGATCAAAAATCTTCTCTAGCAACAAAAACAGTTTAAAGTTCTCCTCTGTTTTAATCCAGTATGCTAAAAGTTGTCGTCGATCATCTATATCAAAGAGATTTAGGGTAAAGCGTGGCTCTTGATCACGTTCATTACCAATTCTCTCAAACGCAAGACACCAAATTCGATTAGCCTCAATCACCTTATTTTTAGGGGAAAAGAGACCCGAATAACATATCTGTATTGTCTCATCCGAAATCCGAATTGTCTCCGTCCAAGAGATAGAAATCAGATAGTAGGAGGTAAACAAAACACAAATCCAGCAGAGTACGATAAAAATCAACGATATACCTAACTCAATCGGACTAATAAATACTGGCCCACTGGTAAAAGACAAATCTCGTAAGAGACTGATCGTTAAAAATAAACTTAAAGATAAAGAAATGCTAAACGCTGCAATAAAAGAAAAATAAAGCGCTTGATGACGCGGAATATGACGATTTGACCAGGTAATGGTATCCACTTCGGGTGTTTGACTCACCCATAGTCCAGGGAGAAATTCTGTACCTTTTTGTTCAATGTTTTGGGCTAATTGATTTTGGTGCTGTGTTGTCATAGAAGATGTCCAATCCGACCGATATTATGCCCAATGGAACGTGAACAAGCAAACAAAGTTAGGCCGGATTTGGCAACTCATCATCACCGGAGTCGGATTTACTCTTTCGCTGACGGCGCATCTCACCTGCCTTCGTCTGGAGATCCTTAAAAAAGTCTGTCTCAACCACTTGCTCTACTTCCTGTTTGCGAC
The DNA here is from genome assembly GCA_028285035.1 of Phycisphaerae bacterium. Next base: position 188,153 of record JANQQF010000038.1, on the reverse strand, counting down.
GAATTTCATCAATTTCGATGCGAAGATTTTGAACCTGCTGTTTCAGCTTCTGAGTTCGAGCAAATACTTCACGGGCCATCGTTTGAAACACTTTGGCCAAATACCCTAATTCATCAGCTCGATGTGTGACCTGTATCAATTCCGTTGACTCAATATCGGTTGACTCGACTTGATCCGTACTAATCTTTTGCGCCACACCCCCCACCACGCCAACGGGGCTGATGACATAGCGACGTAATAAATAGTTGATCGACAGGATCACTAGGCCAAAAATCAAGACATAAATGGCCATCACAATGCCAAAAGAACTTAAGGCTGTACTAAAGACTTCACCCGCTGGAACATAAATGATTTGGGCCGCAACAATTTCATTCAATTGCCAACCAAACCCATTATCCGATCCATACGTTGTAATCAAACTAGCTGGGGCTGCTTCAGGGGTACTATGGCAGACGAGACAATCTTCCGAGGCAATTTTTAAGGGACGGGCAATAAAAAACACATCTTCACCCGCCATCCGACGATATCCTGAAATCTCGTCGGGATTTGCCGTTTGACGCATCTGTTCAACCAAATTAGTCTCAAAAGCGTCAGCTTTATCCCGCAGATTTGTTGGGTTTAGAGTGGCCTCTTTATATAAGAAAGACTCATACCCTTCACTTTTTCGAAAGTTTTCAAAGACCTCTCGGGCTGAATAACCAGGCACGGTTTCCGCGATAAATTCGGGTTCGATTGTTAAATCATCGGCCAACTGGGGATTGACATTATTACTCGTGTATCGTCGCACGGCATTCATTGTCTCGATCAAGATAAGCCCACGTGTTGTTACTTCGGCTTGAGCATTACGTTGTAGCACCTGCCAAAGGACTAAGCCACCGATCAAAACGCCAGCAACAAAAACAAAAAGTAAGATTAAAGTGAACTTTGTACCAAGTCGTAGGTTTGTCATCATCTAACCTCTTTTTTATGTCTAAGTGATTCGCAGAAAGTAATGGGAAATAAAAATTTAGAGCCTCGTCCAAGCAGGCTAAAAACTGAGTGCATTTTAGCGAATCATTAATAAGTAAACCGATTTACAGGCTCGTTCAGGCATAATTTTCATCATTCCAAATTTTCGTTTTTTCCAAAACTTCTTTCGGTTTACTTAACATCCCAATTATACACAAAATTAAGATTAGATATATAGGAATTGTGTGCAATAAAGAAAAAATCTATTGAACCAAATGCCTCAATTCCATAACGCCTGTTCTTCCAGATACTTCAAAGCTTGACGTACCCCTATTGGAATTAGGTCGCCAGCAACACCTGAACCTTTTACATCCAATCCTACTAAAAAACAGTTCTCGATCGGTGTCACAGGGTCAAGACGCTGATTACCAGTCTGCCCAAAAGTTTGTCCTGACTCAGTGCCAGGCCAATTTCCCACAAAGAACATCGGCACCTGCCACACCAAAGTATCGTCAAATTGAGGGAAAAGGCGACGCATATCTTCGAGAACCAATTCTAACTCTGCCGTACGATCCCCCTGATGAACGGGGAAAAATGCATCGAACAGATACAACCCATCTTTTGAAAGCGCAGGATCAAATAAAGTAGGGGCAAAGATGCCTACCACTCGCTGACTATCAGGCGTCATCATAATCGGGGCGTCTGCAAACAAAGGCTCTCGCGTAGCACAAAATAAAGCTCCACACTCTGCACTCTTCAAATCTGCAAGTTGGTCGAGATAAACTTTGGGTAAATTTTGCGGTCCAATCATCTTAACAAAACGACGTGGACCCGCATTGTTGACAATCACTTGAGCACTGACCTGTCGTCCATCTTCAAGCTGAATACCTGTAGCCTTATCATTTTCCAACAAAATTTTTTCTACGGGTGAGCGGACAAAAAGTGAGCCACCAGCTTGGCGAAGGGCTGTGACCAAAGCCTTGATAATCGTACGAACGCCACCTTTTGGCATCGCAAATTGTCGCCCAACATCGCGACTATCTAAGGCAATCTGCAAATACTCGCTGGCTGGCATGGCCTCACTGCCAACCCCAGACATTGTTGTGGAGATTGCGTCAATCGTAGCCAGCAAATCGGGATCACTATCAAATTCGGCCAAATAGTCTATGATCGATGTTTTATCAAGAAAAGTGGGGAAACTCCCATTTTGATCTTTCTTGAGCTGGCGTTTACCCGCCAACATCGCTTTAAGCCAGGTCTTACGTGCTTCAGGCGTTAACAGGTCAAACAAGCCTGCATAATGCCGCCCATCGGGAAAGCGAATCGTATATTGTTCGATCAGGCCTAAATCTTCGAGGGAAGTGTAATCGATGTTAATACCGTGGTCGGTTAAAAAACGTCCAATGTGACTATTTGGCCCTAAATTTGTCCACGCCCCAGTCGTAACCGGCGCTCCCTTGTAGTCAATTTCAGTGTATCGACCGCCTGGAAACCCAAGCTTTTCAAACACAGCAACAGAACGACCAGCTTGAGCCAATGCTACCCCTGTCATCAAACCACCAATACCGCTACCAATAATGACAACATCATAATTTGATTTTAGATGTGGTTTGTAGGGCTTGAGCGGGACATCAGGCACAAAGCAATCGCTAGGGCAGGCATACACACAGAGGTTGCAATCTGTGCAATTCTCAGGGATGACTTCAGCCCAGCCATTACTTTTGAGGGCATCATAGGGACAAACCAAGATACAATAACCACAGCCAGTACAGGTCTCTTTGGTTAACTGCATACATTTGTCCCCAGTTTTTAGGCTGTCTTAACTAGATTACGCAACGTGGTTAAATTACGAATATTATCGTCAGGGTCTTTTTTGACCGGTGTTTCTAGCAAACAGGGGGTGTCTGCAAACCGAGGGTCATTCAAGAAGTAACCAAACGGCTCCAACCCGATAAATCCATCGCCAATGTGGGTGTGGCGATCCACGTGACTGCCTAGGTCTTTTTCAGAGTCATTGAAATGAAAGACTTTGAGACGATCTAAACCAACAATCCGATCAAATTCTGCAATCATCGCTTCATAGCTTTCGGGATCACGGAATTCATAGCCCGCTGCCAAAGCGTGGCAGGTATCAAAACAGACTGCCAAGCGATCACTCTGTTTCGTGCCTTCGATCAATTGAGCAATCTCATCAAAGGTTCGGCCAAAATGGGTACCTTGGCCGGCGGTAATTTCTAAGGTGACCTTGACCTGATAATCTGGCAGTCGTTCATGCACAATGTTTAATCCATCAACCGCCCTAGCAATTCCCGCCTCGACTCCTTGCTTCATATGACCACCTGGGTGTAACACCAAATAAGGAATTTTCAGGAGTTCGCAACGTTCCAGTTCAATGACCAACGCATCAATTGATTTATTCCAAATCGCATCATCGGGCGTCCCCAAATTAAGAAGATAACTGGCGTGGCAGACAACAGGGCTAAGGCCCGTTTCTTCCTGTTGCTGATGATAACGTTCGACTACCTCTGGCTCAAGTGGCTTCGCTTTCCATTGTCGATTTGATTTTGTGAAAATTTGAAAGGAAGGGCAACCCAATTCTACAGCTCGCCCAAACGCCTTATCAACACCGCCAGCGGTTGATAAATGTGCGCCAATTAGCATAGCAATCTCCTATAAATCAATAGTGCGAGGCAGTATACCACACTCCAAGATTCAGGCGAGTTTGGGGAAGCTGCTGGAGTTTATAGGGTCATAGAGTTTATGGGGTTTTACGATTTTAATCCAATCAACGCTTCAACTGTTCAATTATTTTCTGATCTGTACGGGGGAATGGAAATTTTTCAAGTTCGGGCAAGGTGACCCAGCGCCAGTCGGCAACGCCAATTTTTTTTGGTTCGCCATCAACTAAAGTGCATTCAAAAGCATGGAGCGTGATTTTGAAATGGGTGTAACTGTGCTTAACAATCGTGATCAGATCACCAACTTCAATGTCGATGTCGAGCTCTTCTTTTAACTCACGCCGCAAACATTCAGGCAAGGTTTCGCCGGACTCTTGTTTACCTCCCGGAAATTCCCACATCCCACCTAACATTCCATCCAATGGCCGTTGGGCAATCAAAATCTGGTCATCTCGGCGAGTAACGGCAGCGACAACATCGTAGTGAGGCAGACTTTTCTTTGGAGGCCGATACGGCAACTCCTGTTCAAGCCCTTGTAAGCGAGCCTGGCAAAGCTCCTTGACAGGGCATAACAAACATTTGGGCGACTTTGGTAGGCAGAGCAACGCCCCCAGCTCCATCAAAGTTTGGGTCCAATCTCCGGGCCGATCCTGGGAGACAAGGGCTGTGGCTATTTCATTAAGCTGTTTCGCGCCAGCCCCTTTCTGCACATTTTCTTCGATAGCAAATAAACGAGCCAAAACACGTCGTACATTGCCATCAACCGCTGGAACGGCTTCACCAAAGGCAATTGATGCAACTGATCCGGCGGTGTATTCACCAAAGCCAGGCAAGGGACGCAATTCGGCATAACTTCGGGGGAAATTTCCTTGATGCACTTCAACGATTTCTATCGCCGCTTTGTGCAGATTACGAGCGCGGGCATAGTAGCCTAGTCCCTCCCACGCTTTCAACACCTCTTCAAGCGAGGCCGCAGCTAGCTCTTGGGTGGTTGAAAATTGTTCAAGAAATCGATGGTAGTAAGGGATAACCGTAACGACTTGGGTCTGCTGAAGCATTACTTCAGAGACCCAAATGCGATAAGGGGATGTCTCACCACGCCAGGGTAAATCACGTTTGTTGTGATCATACCAAGTCAAAAGTTGCTCACGAATTTGTTCGATGTTTTGCATTCGGCGCGTATCGTTCGTTTAGGCCACAAAATCGGTATAGTTGAGACGATTCTTTTCAATTCGGTCAAGCTTCACCTCAACGCCGATACCAGGGCCAGTCGGCACTGAAATCGTTGAGTCCTCTGTGTTCAGTACAAAACGAGGCTCGGCAATGTCCTCGGCATAGTAACGATCCGTAGCAGAAATATCACCAGGCAATGTAAAGTTTGGCATTGTGGCAATATGCAGATTAGCGGCTCGACCGATACCTGTTTCGAGCATTCCGCCACACCACAATTGAATCCCAGCCTCAACACACATATCGTGAATCTCCAGAGCATTGCTCAAACCGCCCACACGAGCTACCTTCATATTGATGATCTTACAAGCGTTCATCCCAATCGCTGCTCGGGCGTGATTGGGCGAATGGATACTTTCATCAAGACAGATAGGTGTATTAACTTGAGCTTGTAACTTGGCGTGATCAAAAATATCGTCGTAATGAAGCGGTTGTTCAATCATCAACAGATTAAGTGAGTCCATCTGTTGAAACAGGGAGGCGTGCTCTAGGCTAAAGGCTGAGTTGGCATCGGCCATCAACTTAATGTCAGGATGCTGTTCACGAACGGCACTCAACGGTTCAATCTCCCAGCCTGGTTCGATTTTCATTTTGATACGACGATAGCCCAAGTCCACAAATTGATTAACCCGATCTAAAAGCCCCTGTAGGGTAGGCTGAATCCCGATACTCACCCCAACTTCAACCCGATCACGTTGACCGTCCCAAAATTTGGATAAAGGAATGTTTTGAGCTTTGGCCAATAAATCCCAAACCGCATTTTCAATGCCAGCCTTAGCCATCTCATGACCACGAATTTTGGCAAAATGAGCGGGCACTCCCCTGGGGTCATCAATATTTTGGCCAATCAAAGCGGGTGCCAAAAAATCTTTGATAATATGCCAAGCGGTCGGGATCGTTTCATAGGAGTAGCCAGGGTCATCCGAAGCGGTACATTCACCCCAGCCTACAACACCTTCGCTGTACACTGCAATCAGAATAGATGCTCGAGCGATCTGCGTGCCAAAGCTCGTCCGAAACGGATGTACTAAATCCTGGGTAATATGATGTAATTCTATCCGCTCAATTTTCATAATGTTAGTCCTTTTGCCAATCTTTTGTTAATAAAAAGTAATTTCGATTTCCGCGATGCAACATATCTGTCACAACATAGTTTTGCTCAAACGCGGTTTGAAAGATTTCACGTGTTTGCGTACGCCATTGTAGGGCAACATCAGGGGCAGTTTTTCGCAAATAACTAATGTTAACGGGCATCTCAACCAAATATGTCGCCTCATCCCCAAGGCTAAATGTTGCACTTGGCTCTGCTATATTCTCAGCGACAATGGTCGAGGGGTTCAAAATATGATGCTTGGTCTCATCAATCACAGGGATAATCTGTTGATCTATCCGTTGGGCCACCCGATTTGAAGCAATCCACCAATCGACCCGAAAGCGATCGCTGGGCAGACCTTTGTTCAGTTCATCTCGCATCGTACCGTACAAGTTGGGTAAATATGTATTGCAAACTACCCCAAGCTTCCGAAGATTCAAATTAGCGTTTCGGCCCTGTAACGGATCAAATGTCCAGGTAATTAAATCAAGCCCCATCCGTAAAGCAACCTCGCGTTGGGCTAGCTTTATCTGATACCCGACATTCTCATTTTGGTAAGCTGGAGAAACCCCTACTTGATGGGAGGCTAGTTTTAGATGTTGATCTTTGGTAAAACCAAGAAATCCATAGCCAAATCCAACGGCTTCACCCGCCTCTGTGCGAGCCAAGAGAACGACCCCCCCCTCTTTAGCAATGGTCCATATCAGATGATCGGGAGCCACTTCCAAATCGGTGCTTTGCCAAATCTCTGCCTGAAGCTCCTCAATAATGCGACACTCTTCAATAGTGGTAATTGGTGTGATAGAAAGTTTCATTTGGTAGCCAAAATATCTAATGTGGGCCAATTCTACTACAGCATTTACAAAACCGAAAACCATTTATAGTCAGCGTTTTATTGACATAAGACTAAGGTTTTATTGCATTTTTACATAATGTTGGTATAATTTGCTAGAGAATTTGGTTATGCTATAATACTACGCCTTGTAAGACTTAATAGAGACAACAGGTTACATTAACCGAGAAATTTTATGAAGCATATCCTTCTATTATTTTTTTCACTGATATTTGTTGCCTGTACTCAGGATGTTCCTAAGCCAATTTCTACGGCAGCAGAAACGCAAGCTGAAACAGCTAATGAAATTGAAACAACAGGCGCTTCTGTATCCGATACAGAGATAGCATCAACATCAAACGATACAATTGTTGCAATCGTTAACGACCAGCCAATTTTACTCAAAACTTATCAAAAACAGATTGCCCAATTTGAACAAACGCTTCAAGCCCAAGGCACTGATTTAGAAAGTGAAACAGGGCAAGCGGCATTACGCCAAATCAATAATCAAGTTCTTGATGCCCTAATTGATCAAGTGCTCATCGAACAAGCAGCCAGCGAGCAGGGTATTTCTATTGCTGAGGATGTGTTAGCAGAAAAAATTCGGGAAAGCGTTGAACAAGGGGGCGGCGAAGCTCAATTTGAGACTTGGCTTGAGGCCAATAGTTTAACTAACGAGGAGTTTCGCGATACCTTACGATTTCAATTAACCGCCAATCAAATGTTTGAAGTGATTACCCAAGATATCCCAGATACCGCAGAACAAATCCAACTTCGCCAAATTGTGGTCACGACAGATGAAACAGCCAGAAGTATCATTGATCAGCTAAAAGCCGGTGTCGACTTTGGAGAATTAGCCCAAGAATACACCATTGATGAGAGTAATCGCGAAAGTGGGGGGGCTTTAGATTGGTTCCCCAGGGGCGCTGGGCTTGTTCCACCAGAGATTGAAGACATCGCATTTTCATTAAATCCAGATGAGGTTAGTGGCCCAATTCAAAGCCCATTGGGTTTTCATATTATTCAACTACAAAATCGTGAAGAGAATCGATCCTTAAAAACAGAGATGCTTCAGGCGCTCAAAGATCAATTTTTTACAAATTGGTTGAGAGAGCAACGAGCGGCAAGTGTGATAGAAAAATTTGTCGATCAGTAGTGTGACTTTTTGATCGAACAGTTTTCAAGTTTGCAGCACTTGGCTATACTGTTACCTGATCTTTTTAATTAGATCGGGGAGCATAATACTTTTATGAAGCAAGGTAGATTGAGCAGTACCCAGCTTGGCCTGATTATCATCGTCGGTATCTTAGGGATATTATTCCTAATTCTGATTATCGCACTTGGAATATTTCTAGTTACAACTGGATTTAATCCAACTCAATCTGACAGACCAAGTTTATTGATAAATCAAATACCAGTCGATACTGATCGAATTGATCCAGCTTTGGCTTTAACCTCTTTAGGGGGTGTACCTGAAGAAGAAGTCATTCGTGAAGCCATTAGCAAATCCAGACCAGAAACCGCTTTAGCCGTTTTATTATTCGATCCAGAATTAAGCGATGAAGAAAGTGCGGGGGCGTTTGTACAATTAGCGTCACTCTACAAGATTGAGGAACGTCAAGATAAAGCTTTATTTTGTTATAAAATGGCGGGAACAATCGCCACATTAAGCCCAAATATTATCAACTTTGCTCGGGCCGATTTATTTATACAGGTTGGAGAAGGATTAATTGAGTTAGAAGAAAGGGACTTAGCAAAATTCTATTTGGACCAAGCATTCACCCTCGCAACTCACAGTCCTTTTTTACAAATTGTTCATCGTCGATCTATTTTTGAACGGCTACAAAAAAATTATTTGCAATTAGGTGAAAGAGAGCTAGCCAGGGTTAGCCTCGATCTCAGTGCCGATCCACCTGATATCGAACTCATTGTCACACAAGGGGCACTCTTACCAGAAAAAGAAGTTATATTTTACCCACCCCAAGTTCAAGAAATAGAGGCGGATAGATGGATCAAAGCCCAAGAGTTGGCAGCACTGTACGTAGAACGGGGAGGTAGCGCCCCTAAGTCCGCTCAAGAAGCACTCAAAAATGTTTTATTGCTTGAGGATGAGCAAAAATTATTATATTACAATCAAGAGTTAACTTCTGAAGCGCAATTGTCTCGTCAAATTGATTTGACACTTGCTAAGATCGAATGGTTATCAATCAAATATCGAATTTCTAAAGGGGCATTTGGCTTAGATTTAGTTCCAGAATGGACCGAACAATCTGAGCAAATTAGAGCCGATCTCACAAAAACGTATCAAGGATTGTACACGCTTTACGCCGATTTAGCGGTGGCCTTGCCACAAGTTTCAGCCATTGATAAAGCCACCGAAGAACGATTACGACGAGAAGTTTTGGCTGGAGAGCTACGACGGTATCCAAACTATCCAGAGCAACAACGGAAAAAACAGCTTTTGGATATTGTCGCACGTTTAAGAGAAACACAGCCAGAGCTAAATGTATTTATAAATATCATTCAAATTGCAGAGCAAGATTTATTTACATTTTCCCCCCCTACGGGAGGGTGATGTAACATAGAGTACCTTGATGGAGAAGATGGATGGATCGGATAAGTAATAATGTTGCAACCGTTTTGTTGGCTATGTTTGCAGGGTTAGCCATTTTATCTTGTATTTGCTATGCCGTAATTTTTCTGCAGCCCAATGTTCCTTTTAATCCTTTGAGGCCAGATGAGGCAACTCGCAGAGCAGTGGCTGCCTTATCTACGCTGCCCACTGCGACAGATACGCCTGTACCTGCAGAGACATTACCGCCAACCTGGACGCCTACCGCCACTGAAACTCCCTTTCCTACTCGAACGCCTTCGGATACAGCAACAGTTACGCCAACTCGTACAGACACACCAACGCGTACCTCGACACCAACGCGCACCCCAAGCCCGGTTATTCCGCCGACATTTACCCCAGTTCCCACCTTTGAATTTGTAGCTCGTAGTGATGAGAGTGAAAATAACTGTGCCAATATCAAGCTGGAATATGCGATCCTTGATCCCGCCTTTGAGCCAATTGCCGGATATCAGGTTGAATATGGTGAGATTGGAGTACCTGGTAGCGTATTTTTAACCGAAGAGTCAGAGTTCAGTGAGACTTATGGGGTAACTCTGATACCTGGCACAAATAGGGCTGCGGCTCAGCAATCCCATAACTGGTTTGCCTATCTTAAGAAGGACGGCGTTAAGGTAAGTAGTGCCATCCTATTTACGACCGACCCTATGTGGGCATTGGATAGTGAAAGCTGTCAGATTTTAGAAGATGAACTGCTAAACGATGATGACGACAGCAATGACAATGATGAGGTCTCTGGGTGTATCAATGATCCTTGTATAGATGAAGAGGCGGTTAATATCAAGAAAGTTGATTTCCAGCCACAAGTGGTTGAACTTACTGATACGGAGCTATCACAATTTGGTTTGTGTGAAGCCCCCTACGCTGATTTTACTCGAGCACGGAATTGTTTAGATTGCCGAACTCAAGCAGATGCTCAACGATTATTCTTTGCCACAGGTGGTCCACGCATTGACATTTATGACTTTGATCGTGATGGAGACGGGGTCGCTTGTGAGAATCGGCCACTAGAAACACCTTTATCTTGTGATAATTTTGCCACACAAGCAGAAGCACAAGCCGCATTTATTTCGGCGGGCGGCACGAATGAAAATACTGACTCTATCGATCCTGACCGTGATGGGGTCGCCTGTGAAAATTTACCCTAAGTAACCAGAAGTGTCGGGAAACCCAAATTCTAGTTGCGAATCACTTAACAAATTATTAGGTTGAATAAATAGAAGGAAAAAGATTATGGAGCAGCTTGATGACCGTCTTGCGACGGCCCTATCAGCAATGGTCTTGGGGATGACTATTTTATCATGCGTATGTTATCTCACGATTTATCTTCGACCAAATATTCCCTTCAATCCGCTCAGCCCAAATCGTGCGACAGCCATTGCCGCAGCTGTCGCTAACGAAGTTGCTCAACAACAACAGGTACTAGCCCAACCAACCCAAGACCAATCTTTTCCACCAACGTGGACCCTAACCCCAACAAAAACGCCAGGACCAACAAAAACAGCTACAAGTACTCGAACCCCTACCCCAACAAAAACAGCCACGAATACTCGAACCCCTATTCCCACCCGAACCAATACGCCAGCTCCACCGCCACCACCGCCTAGACCAACCAATACGCCAACTCCATTCCCATTTACCGTAAGTTCTCATTCTAGCGAAAATAACTGTGCAGATGTCGGATTAAAGGGAGTCATCAATGATAGCCGTGGCTTACCTCTACCTGGGGTTCAAGTCCGCTATGGCGAGGTGGGTGTTTCAGGCAGTCAATTCACCACCCAATTAACGGATGGGAATGGACGATATGGCTCACTATTGCTGCCTGGTACCGATGAAAGGGCTGCCTCCCGACCACATACTTGGTGGGCTTACGTGCTGCAGGATGGACAACAGGCCAGCGATCAATTTTTCTTCACCACGGATCCCATTTATGCTAACAATCCTGACTATTGTGATGGCTTAGATCCGGAATTGGTTGATGATCCCAATGATGACGATGACGACAGTGACGCGGCTGACTTTAAAGACTTAGGATGTATTCTCGACCCCTGTAAAAGTCGAGATTCTGTTCAAATCAAAGTAATCAATTGGCAACAGAGGGATTTTGGTAACTAATCATCTTAACAGAAAATCTAACATCCATTTAGACAAATGAATACAAATCAGGGATAATAATTAGGTAAACCACAAAAATTTAGACGAATTTTGTATCACAATCGTTAATGAAAGAGAAACTCTATGACAGCACTTGTTCCTAGAAAACGATTATCCCTTGGAAATTCTGGGTTAGATGAAATGGTTGGGGGTGGGATCTTAGAAGGTACAGCCACCCTAGTCAGTGGTGCCCCTGGTGTTGGGAAAACCACCTTAGGTATTCAATTTCTTTTAGCTGGTATTCAAGCTGGCCAAGCGGGCTTGCTTGTTACCTTTGAAGAATTTCCAACCTCGCTCATCAGAGATGCGCTTCAATTAGGCTGGGACTTGAAGGCTTTAGAAAAAGAAGGCTTATTACAAGTTCACTTTACCTCACCTGAAGTTTTCCTGGAAAGTCTTAAAGCTGAAGATAGTCACCTCAGTATGACCCTTCGCACGTTAGCCCCACAACGGGTTGTCCTTGATAGCGCGGCCCATTTCCAACGCTTGACAAATAATGAAGTTGAACTTCGCGAGATTTATAATACGATGGTGAATGCTGTAAAACGTGAGGGAATGACCTCATTGTTACTTGATGAGGCCGTCAACGTTTTGCAGGTGCAACAAGGGCGAATGGCCTCCCTGCCATTTTTGGTTGACACAGTCATGTTGTTACGATATGTCGAGGTTGATAGTGCGATGCAAAGGGCAATGGCGGTGATGAAAATGCGTGGGAGCAAGCACCAAAAAGAAATTCGCCGTTTTGTGATTAAAAAAGGTGGTTTGCAGATTGGTGAGCCCTTTACAGGCCGAGAAGGTATTCTCTCCGGCATGACCACCCGAACAAATTAAATGTTCAATATGATAGTATGTGAAAGCCTGCGCTAGTTGGCAGGCTTTTTTGATTCAATCCGACACAACTTGCAGATTGGGTTAAAGGTCGTAAGTTAGCCTCTGGATCCCAGCAGCAAGAAATACAAAACGACTATAGATTTCTTTTTTGTCAAGACTATTGTTGTTAAATCTTGCTCTCATTGGTTACTATTCTGTTTCCAACAGATCTTCAGTCCAAGCACTACGTACTAACAAGACTGTCCCCATCTGCTCCATAAGATGGGTCAGGTTTTGCTGATAGGCCTCCACGGCGGTTAAATCAGGGACCTGCATTCCTAGGATAGTCAAATCTGTATCATGACTGTTATAGTAAAAAATTTCGCTCATCGGCTGGGTCAGGTCTTCCCGAACGATGATCACAACCTCCACGGTAATGCGCAAGCTGTTGAGTAACTGTTCCATATGGGCCTTGGTTTGCTCGCGGCCTTCTTCACTATTAATTACCCGAATCAGCCGAATACGAGCCCCGCGCCAAGACCGATGCTGGCGAATTAAATAGGCTACCATCAACATCAATTCGGCATTACCACCGCGACCACCCCACCACACATCAATAATCTGCTGTTGACCGAACTTGCGAACCTCATCATAGTTCAAAAATAACAGTGACCGGCCGAGTTGGACCATATCGTGCAACAGGTTCATTTGGCTCATCTGTCCCTCTGGTGTACGACTCCACCCCAACATCACCAGATTGGTTGCTAGTCCTCCTACGCCGTGGGATTGGGCGATGGTCAGAGCTCCATCGTTAAAGTTTTTGACAATCGGTGTATCGGCAAAGGCGGTCATATGCCGATCTTGAATATATTTGCGGATGCTCTTGTCAGCCGTTTTACGAAGCCCTCGACCGGAAAGTTGACTAACGTCTCCAACCAAAACCTGAACAAAGGTGACAATGCCCTGGCCTTGGATGAGCCACTCGGCAACCTGTGCTAACTGCTCTCGGTTGTGAGGTTGACCTGTAAAGACCAAAATGTTGGGACGCCAATTTTTGATATGAAATTGTTGACGTTCCAAATTAATTAGAGCGTAGCGGGCCAAGGTAAACCAGAAGCCACTACGCACATCCCCCCAAGGGCGAGCCACAGCACGACGTTGTAGATAGAAGAAAATACCATAGCTAATCACAATGGCCGCGATGGTGGCGATGGGGTTGATGAGAAACATGGCCCCATAACAACCAATTGCTCCCAGAATTGACACATACCAAGGTATTTTAAAGCGGGGACGAAAGCTGGGGTTGCCCACCAACCGCTCAATACCCGCAGAGAGATTCGTCATGCCGTAGGTATTCAAAAAGAACATACTGATGACGGGGGCGACAAAGTTTAAGTCACCCATCCAGATTACGGCCACGGCAATGAACATTGTCAGCAAAACGGCCATGCGTGGTTCGGTGGGGCTGCCCAATTGCCAACCCATCCAGCGGGGCGCAACCTCATCGTCAGACAGGGCTTGCAAGGTACGCGGTGCAGCTAAGATACTGCCTAATGCAGAGGAAAGAGTCGCAGCCCAAACACCCAGCAAAATCAAAAAGGGCCAACGTGCGATACTCTGCATCACCAGCGTGCCGCTTACCAACTGTTGAGGCGTAGCGTGAGTCGACAGCCAAAAGACCGCAGCAAAGTAAACCAAGGCGGTAACGATAATTGAGCTGATGGTGCCAAAGGGGATACTCCGCCCCGGATTCTTTAAGTCGCCTGATAGGCTGGTGCCAGCCTCGATACCCGTGACAGCAGGAAAGAAGATGGCAAATACGACCCAAAAGTTGACACCAGATGTGTAGTTGGCCGTAAGCGTGGGCTCGATAAAATTGCCCCAGCCGCCGGAGAAAAAGGAGAGCAGGGCTGCCACCAAAATACCTAAAATGACAAACTGTATTTTCAAGGCCACATCAGCCCCAACAAAGGCGATAAGGCCAAAGATAAGGGCTACCCCAGTGGCAATTAGACGTGGATCAATCGCTTGAAAAAACTCGATCCCGGCCAGAGCCTCAGTAAAACCGATAATGTAGAACGCCACCGAAATTGCCTGTGACAAATAGAGCGGGACACCAATGGCCCCGCCAATTTCCAGCCCCAAGGAGCGAGAGATTATATAGTAGTTGCCTCCGGTCTTTACAGTCATACCAGTAGCCATCGAGGAGAGCGACAGCCCCGTCAAAAAGGAGATTACATTGGCTATGGCAACAATGATGAGGGCATTTACCAGCCCAGCCTGACCGACGACCCAATCGGTTCGCAGAAAGAGAATAATGCCCAAAATAGTAAGCACGTTTGGGGTAAAAACCCCAGTAAAGGTACCAAACCGTCCTTTTGTATTTGTTGCCTGCGTTTTGCTCATCGAAAAATTCACCTTACTTGTGATTCAGCTACAAGGCCAAGCTTTGGAAATACTAGGGTTACGACTAATAATAACAAGCCAGTGGCTGCTATCCAAACGCCATTCCAGAACGTTGTAGGTACGAAGCTCAAATCAATGATATGTTGTCCCTCCGGCACTACAACACCTTGCAAAATCCCATTAGCTTGCTGAATTTTGACGAATTGTCCATCAATTTCAGCTCGCCAGCCAGGGTAATAAATTTGGCTAAAAACTAGTAAGCTTTGCCCAGATGTACTGACCTCCACTTGTATAGATGTGGGAGTGAAACCAACAACATTGATTTCCCCATTAATCACATCATCTAGAGGCTGATCAATAGCCTCTGCAATCGTCGCCGACTGTCGCAAATCAAATTGATCGGAGGCTAGATGGGCAATTGCCACCTGAGGATTAGGAATAATCTCAATATTAGAGACAAACCACGCTTTTGGAAAAGGATCACCCATCTCAAACAAACGTAAATCACCCTCCTGGAAAATCTGACTTAGTCCAGGGTCAGAAATATCTCGATCGGCCAAAATATAACGAACGTGCATCAATTGCCACAGCCGCCAAGCGGGCATCCTAGCAACAAAATCATCCACAGCAGCCAATTGTAGCGGGGTGTTGCCGGTTAAATCACGAAATTGATAAACAGAAGCGGCACTGTTACCATCAGGGAGCAAGCCACCGCTTACAATACGATAGGTTGATTGGCCTGCGGGGGCAGTGTCGAGCTGGGTTTTCAAAAATTGGGTTAGGGCTGTCGAACTAAATGGCGGGGTGTCAGACGGGTCCTCTAAATTAAAACGCCAATTCACCGTAAAAAGGTTGAAAATGAGCCAGATCGCCAGCCCAGCCATCCACCAAGAACGAGATATGTTTCGATGATTGCGCAAAACAAACAACACAAATATGCCCGCAAAAATAATTAACCCAAAAATATGATGGCGCAAAACACCAAAAAAGAGATTGACCTCATCTCCTCTTGCGCTTGACATCGTTGAGCCAAAAATAAAGACAGCAGTCAATGATAAGGCAACGAGGCCTACCTGTCGCAATCTTCGTTGTAAAGCATCATAGACTTGCCGAACAGATTTTGGCAATGGCCCCGCAATCATTAAGGTCCCGTACCCCGCCAACAGGGCCAGACTAAAGCTGTAAACCAGAAATACTCGCTCCTGCTGTCGGACAGCCTCAAAGCCAGGGGCCAACAGATAAAATATGGGATACAAAAATGTATTTCCCCCGAAAGCTAGAAGTAGTGTGAATAAAGCCAAGCCTGCCCAAAATAAAATGAAAGGTTGTACAGACAGAATCAAATGTGGCATCGGGTTATATCGGCGTGGCCAAGCAAGAGCACAAGCGATGATCCCCAAAACCAATGAAACGATACCGACATATTCCGGCGATCCACCAAAAAAGCCGGGATACAAAATCGCAATCAATTCGTTCAAGGGTAACCCAGCCGAAACAGCCTCATATGCTAGATCGTCCCGCAGAGATAGGTCTATGAATTCGAGCGTTGGGAGGATTTGTGGCGCAGCTAGCATACTGCCCAAAATAATCATGCCGAGCCACAAAAGAAAAGATTGAAGCGTCGGGCGCAAATATGAAACCAATTTTTTTGCCTGTTGTGTTTTATAAAACAAAGTAAGCCCTAAAAATAGGGCATAAGCCAAACTCAAATAAAAAATGTATAAGACGGTTTGTGGATGCCCGGCCAAGATAGCCATAGTAAAGGCCAAAGCCCCCCCCGCCATTGGTCT
This sequence comes from Phycisphaerae bacterium, assembly GCA_028285035.1. Next base: position 171,580 of record JANQQF010000038.1, on the reverse strand, counting down.
CAGCGCTTGGATCAGCCCGAACGTTCGATATTTGATTTGAGCCACACTCACGCCCCATAATACCCACGGCAACCACGCACTCACTTCCAAAATAGTCAATTGTTGGACCGGAAATCCAGTCAAATAACCACTGTAGGTAAAACTCAAAGCGGCGATAAAACCCATAAATCGAGATCTTCGCCGAGAGGCTCCACCCTGACGGCCCAAATGTCGAGCAAACAAAAATGTGCCAACCGCCGCCAATGAAAAGTGAGCAATTACCTGAGCTTCGAGTGCCCACAACGGAAAGCCAATATCTTGACCAAATAAAAGAGGTGCACCCCATCCTAACAAAAGGGCCTCGGCAATGTGAGGGGGATACAATGCGCCTGATTGAATATCAGCCAAAGCTGGTTGTCCACCATAGAGATAGGGATTCCAGAGGGGGAGACGACCATTGACCCACTCTTGGGCAGTGAAGGCGCGGAGCGGAAAATATTGCTCGGTGAAGTCACCGCTTTTGATTTGCATTTGATCGGGGAGGTTGGGGGTGATAAGACGCCAGAAAAATAAAGCAGGGAGTAGGGTTAAAATCAGGATGAGGATGAGGTCAGACCGAAAGGAGATACGGTCTTTCACGGCTGGATCACCTGCTGACATTGTGGGGTGTCACAAGCCAAAATCATCTCATACAACTTTTCTGCAACTTCTTGATTGATCGCTTCATTAGGGTGTGAGTCGACAGAGTTGACCATCGTGTCGCTCGGGTCTCGACCTATCAAAATTGTACTTACATCAAAGACAGGGATATTGCGTTCTTCAAATAAATCAATCACCGGCTGGGTAATAAATTCGCTCTCTTCCACAGCGGCCAAATTCGGGAATACGACAACAAACAAAGGAATTTGTTCAGAGGCAGCGCCCTCAACAAGCCTCAGCAACTCTTGCTGCTGTCTCCATAGAATTTCTGAGTCAGTTGCAATTTTTTTGAGCCAATCATCCCAATAGATGGTCGCCCACTCCTGCGGTCCCAATCGAATGAGCCGCCAATAGAGAAAATTGATAGCGTGTGAATTTCTAACAACAGGTAAGAACCAATCAGGCGGGTCCTGCCGAATTTGAGGACGCTGGGCACCCGTTTCGTAAGCCACCCCCTCGATATCATTGATATAATAGGAGAAAACCAAAATATCTGGCCGAAATGGATAGTCAACAATCGCAGCCACTTCATCAAGTGTATCCCATCCTGGTGAGGCCACATTGAGAATAGCATAATCATCACCCAAATGCTGGCCAAGCCGATTTGAAAATCGATCTTCGGGCTGGGCAATGCCTGATCCTGCCACGAAAGAGTCACCCACCACCATCACTTTGATCTTGCCATCCAACAATTCTGAGGTCCACTCTGTATCTCGATAGCCGAGCGAGTTCTCTTCCCAATAACGGTCATACCAGTTTTGGGAGGCCAAGGTATAGCGAAAGCCATCTGACTGGGCAAAAAAGAGTTTAAAGAAGGCCTCTATAACCATAAAGGTCATAAACAAAACCACAATTGAAAGTAAAATATTTTCGATGAATGGTTGCCCAAAAATGGGTTTGTTTTGTTTTCGTCGTTTGTATAAGAAGAGGCCGATTGCAATAAAAATTGCTAGGCCAACAATCAAAATTAGGCTATAGCCTATCCAATAGCTCATTCTGTTATCACTATATCCGTAGAATTAATTTTTAGGCTCAAGTATTATCACTTTAGCGAGAGATTATGTTCCCCTCTTTCATCAGAGCCAGATAATCACCCAATATTAGCTAAATTTCGACAAGAATCAAACCCAACGATTAGCCACAAAAAATTACTATTCAGTTGAGGGTAATCGTTGTTAAATTTAAGCTGTTGTCCACTGTATCCTCAATGTATAGTCGTTCACCATTCATACCATCATAAAGACCTACAAAAATGGTATAATCGGCTAAAGGGAGGGTATCAGGTAGCAAAACCACTTTTCTATCGGGAATGATTTCGCCCAACTGCCATAAGGTCGTAGGGTATTGACCAGCCAGTGGTGGTTGATCAAGTTGGGCCACAATCTCTCCCGCCTGATCACGAACATGGACAAAGATAGTGTAGTCGACCGAGGTTACTTTTTGGCTCTGCCAGTATAAAGTTAGATTTAGATTTTGCTGGGCCAGATCAAGGTCATACCCAATCAAATCGATGAAACTAGGTTGCCCCCATTGATGAAAGACTGAATTCTGGGGATTAGCCTCACTAACCGCAGGTGAGGGACCAATCAGAAAGGGCCCAAGCGAGACAGCTGTTTGATCGGGTATGTCTACAATCGACATGGGGTTGATTTGTTGATCTGAAGTCAACTCATAGCCCCCGACTTGTAACCAGGCTATGCCTGACTGAGTGTCGTCAGAAACCTTAATTTGACGGTGATCAGCGACTACCTCACCAGGATACCAAAAGACAAAAGGGTAGCCCTCCAGTAGTCGACCTTCAGCACTGCCAAGTTGCGTTTGATCCGAAGCCAACAAATGTGCAAACGTAAAGTAATCTTTTTTGGCGACCTGAAGAGATTGCCAATAAAAGGTAATCTCCACAAATTCGCCGGGATCAAGCCGTTGCTCCGTAATATCGTAGCCCAATAGTCGAATGTCATTGTTGAAATTAAGATCAAGGGAATAGTATGTGATTGGTATTTCAAAATTTCTAGGTCGTTTTGGCTCGTGTAATAAATCATCCTGTGTATAAGTTGGGATGCTTAAATCCGTTTCTAAAGCCAGGTAGGGAATGGCCTCTTGTGGCGTAAAAAAAACAGGAGGTGGAATTGAATGCCATGTCGCCTGTACGCCTCGATAGGAAGAGAATATTGACCAGAGTGTTATCACCCCCAGTGTTACGCTAAATACACTGTCTTTGGACCAAGAAAAGTTTTCAGGGATAGCAAAAACGATAAAACTATACAAAATCGGAATGATTGGAATAAAAAATCGCCAGCCATAAGCATCACCACCAAAATGATTAGTACGAGTCAGGACAAAAAGAAAATGGGCAAGAATACCACATAAAATAATTACACCCTTTATTCGAGTTGAGGGGGAAATAAACAATCGCCGATTGGTGATGAGGACGCCTAGGCCAAAGATTGAAAAAATTAAGACTGGCATGTAACCTAACAGACCGCGATCCCCGACAAGACTCCGAAACGTATAGAGCCAAAGCTGTTCTGGTGGATTTTGCCCGCCCACTGTATCTCCCCAGGGAGAGCCAGGAAAGTCATAGCCTTCTGGCGAGAAATAGGCGAAGAGGGGACCGCCTGTAATTTGATAATTGAACAAAATGGTCACCAAACCAGGGATCAAGGCCGTAGCGACAAACAAAGGCATGGCTCGTCGATGGTAAATAACAACAATAAAAAATAGTGCTGCCGCTACGAAAACTGACGTCAAGTCTAGCATGACAGCCAAACCTACTAAACCTCCAGCTACCACTTGCGTAGGCCATAAAAAGGGTATGTTTTCCCTCTGAAGTAAATAAAAGGCGACAAATAGGGCAATGGCTGCTGGTAGGTGATGATTAAAGACAAGGCTGTAGGGCCAAACAAGCGTGCCAAAACAGAGCAAACCTGTCAATATAGCTGCCCAGCTAGCCTGCCCTGTATGACTTAGCGCAAAACGATAGAAAAGAGCGGCCATTATTGCTGAAGGCAGGCCCACAAGCAGAATAGTCAACCAGTAGTAAACACAAATCGTGTTAGCTTGACAGCCGTCAATAGCCAATGTCGCTCCCAAGCCCTGATGTAATATCCTGTAGAAAATTGATCCTATTGCCGCAAAGAGGGGCGGCTTTTCCGAATAGTAATGGCCATTGAGCAACATTTTATCCCCGGTTTCATGTCCGTAGGGCGAGGCATCAATACGCCAAGTTCCATGTTCAACTAAAGCCTGTATAGAAGCTAGACGGGTGGACTCTGTCCACGACTCGTGAACAGTTTTTGTTTGAATCAACCATAGCCCAAAGACTGCAACGAATACTAGGATTGATCCCCAACGTAATGGCGAAGGGAATGTTTGGATCATCTTATTCCACCACTACCTCAGTTATGAATAGGCTATTATTTATTGTGTCTGGCACATTTAGCCGCACACCTGTTTTCGGATCATACAATCCTAATACTAAATCATAGGTACCAGGCGAAACTGTTGTCACATCCAAGAAAAACTCATCAGCGATTTTTTCATCCACATCCCATAAAGACGTTGGGTATTGCCCAGATGCGGGTGGTCTATCAACCTGCGCGACTGTTTGACCTGGTTGATCACGTAGGTGAAGAAAAACAGTATAATCTGCTGTTGGCTGTCCCAAACTCGTCCAGATCAACTTGAGATTCAAACTATCATTTTCCAGCCTTAAGTCGTACGATTGTAAATTAATATCTTCCCCGAATGTAGCATCAATCAAATTTTCCATCGCTGGGATGTCACTTGTTAAAGAGGCAGGAGGGCCACCTACTTTGATTGGACCAAGGGTCACACTTGTCTCAGCAAGTTGTTGTCCATTTTCAACCAATGACAACGTCTTAATCTCGTCTGCCTGTTGTTCATAAAACCCAAGTCGAATTTGGTATACGCCAGAGGGTGCATCAGCATCAACCGGCACGGCAAATCCATCATCAACCACCTCACCTGGAACCCACAGATAGGTATTGTAGGTTTCACGCGGGAAGCGATCATAGCCACCACGTCGCTCAAAGTTCGCATCCACCAGTTGGACAAATAGTGTATAATCCTCGCGCATCTGGGTTAAGGCTTGCCAATAGAGCACCAAGGGAATGGCATCCCCAGGCTTAACCCGACGTAGCGGTAAATCGTAGCCGAGCAACTTGATTTTGTTGGCAAAATTAGCTTGAGTTAGATTGGTTAGCTCAGGAGGCGTAAAACTCCATCCATCACGACGTGTATCAAAATTGTCAATATAGAGTACCACAGATGGATCAATCTCATTATCAACCTGTAAATTATACTCACCTGAAGGCCAATTATGCTCAACCATAAATAGTTTCAGAGAAGATGATTCATCAAGCGGTTGAAATACCTGTTGATTTGGACCGAGTAAGGCTATCGAAGCTGAGTCAGAGGACACAGGAATGGTCGCTCGATAACGATAATTCGCGTGTTGAACCACGTGTCCCTGCTGCCATAACATTGGAGCAACAGAAGAAGGTGGCTCCTTTATAGCAAGGTTGGTAAGTAAGATACGTGTCTCATTATTGGTTTTGAGTGGCTCATTCCAGCCTAGTAATTGTAAATGTAGGGTATAGTCACCAGCAGCTAATCCCCCCAAAGGGACATGCACGGTATCCAGAACGGTATCATCAGGTTGCCAAGCCCGCGTAGGAAAGCGCCCTTGAATGGGATGACTGAGCCAACGACGTTTAAGATGACCTTCACTATCAAGTAGTGTTAGCTCCGTATGATAATCTTCCCAAGCCTGATCCAAGCTATGCCAAAGGAGATCAACCTGTAGAATAGCGTTGCTCCTGGTCTGTTGTGCCTGGAAGCCATCTAAGCGTAAAATTTCACCAAAAGTATGTTGGGCCAATTGCATCTGCGGTAATAATTGTGGTTCAGGGGTTGTACGTACAGGTAGGGGGGCGGGATAGGCAGTGTGAAGGTACGCTAAATGCGCACCACCCCAGAATAACATCAAACCGCCAGCCAGCAAAGCTGTGTTGTTACGCCAAGCTGGGCGTAGCCAGGCTTGCCAGCCGACGATTAGCAAAATCATCACGGCCAAACCTGCGGGGAAAAGCAAGTGACGTCCCTGGGCAGCATCATTAAGACGACCTGAGAGGGCAAAACGAAGCAAAGGGATCGGAAAAAAGAGCAAAATATGAAGTAAGAACAGATGCCCTAACAAGCGCTTTGACTTATCAGCTAGAAAATAAGCACGCCCTAAACCGACAAATGCTAGGCCACAAATGATAGCCACCATCCCTAAAAGAATGGTATATGGATAGGGCCAAGCAGGTTCAGCCCCAAACACAATAATTCCCCAAAAAGTATTAAACGTGCTTACCGCCCAATCGAAAAAATTTCCACCAGCCCCAGGAGCCTCACCTAACGCAGCTACTGACTGGCCGCTCAAAAAAGCGGTTAAGCGCGCTGTTGTTGGGTTATCATCGGTGGTCGTGCCAGGTAATAGCGGTCTAATCAATCCCATTACCCAACCTAAACTTTGTACCTGATTAAAGTAGTACCATACCCAAGCAACCCACCACCCCATCGCCACCATAAGCGCCCCCGAAAACAGTGCAACAGATCGTAAGGCCACAAAATATGACCAGCGATAGTAATATGCCAAAAATATAAGGGTCAAGGCGCCACCGGCAGCGGCTGGTACTGTTGAATATTTGGTTACAATGGACAGCCCTGCTGTTACCCCCAAACCCAAAATGAGCCAGACATTAGGTAGATGAGTTTCACCAGTTTTTTTGACTTGTAACACTAATTGGGTGAGACACAGGAAATACAGGGCCATACAAAACCCTAACATTGTGTCGTCACTAAGAACAGCGTGGGTAAAAAGAAAACGTGGAGTAAAGACCAGCAAGCTGGTGATACCTGTTGCTATTCGCCAATTACCAGGCCAAAGTAATAGACAAGTAAGGTAACTCATAATCAGTGTACCGCCCCCCAAAAGCATCGACACATAACGGCCGCGTTGCCAAATGGCATAAGCGCCGTATTGGGGCCAACGTTCATCCTCTGTGCGGATCAAAGTAGCTCGAGGCAATACCAAATCAATTAATTGGCGAGTAGCCGGTTCCCAAGTAACTTTAAGCGTTGGGGTCAGCTCTAAGTTAGGGGCAGCAGCAACCCCGCCAGCTAGATGATACAACGGCTGCCAGTCCGCCTTAACTCCCGCCTCTTGACGTTCAGCTATTGTTTTGGGCAATCGGCCATTTTGAGCAATAAAATGGATGTATTGGTAGTTGATATACTCGTCTGGGCCTTTGCTAAAGGGAATGGTGTAGTTATAAGCAAAAACCAAACAGGCATACAAAACCAATATAACAAACATTCCGCCATAAGGGGAAAGCTTTTGTCGGAAAACTAATAAAGGAGGAAACAATTGTCGCATCACTGCCGAAAATCGACCACATTGAGGGTACAGGTGGGTGATTGTTGTAATGCCTGAACCACCTGGTCAGGAACCCCATTCCATACAAAAACATTGCGAAAGCCCATATCGGTAAACCGAGTACAAGAATTTTCTTCTACAGATAGCGCATAGTAAACACGTAAGGTTTCAAAGTGAGCTTTTTGTTCGGGGGAATTGCGTGATACATACCCTGTAGAGACAGGTTGTCTATGAAACATTTGATATAACAGCGACCACCCATCGTGATAAACCAATGGCAAATTTAATACTGGGCCTTCAATCACTTGAGCCAATTGAGGTGGGTTCTCATAGACAGGCTCCTGCTCAACCGGAGTATATACCTCAGCAATTGTCCAGATCAACCCTACTAATAAAATTGTTGTCGCAATGGCTGTGCTATATCTCTTGGATAAAGCGGTATACAACCAATGTAACCCAAACCCCGCGAAAATCATCCAGAAAAATAACCCTAACGCAATAAATCTCACCGGGTTACGCCCAAAATTAAAAGGGGGTATCGAGGCTAACAAGGCATAGGGCATTGGTACGCCAGTGTCTATGTTATATACTCGCAAGGTCGGACCTAAACTCAGGGCGAAGAAAAGAATGGCCCCTATGAAACACAACCACCCCAATGAGTTCCTCACCTTAAATAGGGCTATTCCTCCAGCCACAATCAGGGGAAACCCAATAAACACCTCGAATCCAATCACCCCAAATGTAAACAATTCCTGAGCGGTAATTGTTTCGTTGATTGAGTTAAACAAAGTCCCATAAAGTGGCGTTGCTTGTTCAGTAGGAACAAAAAAGCTTAAAAAGTTGGAAGAATATTTGACCGCCTCACTTCGTTTGGGGGGAATAGCCTCAGAGTTAACCCAATAATACACAAACGGTACAATAATTATTAAAGATACGAGGAATGCTGTGACAAACCGTACCAGTCCCAAATCCTTTATTTTTGCTATAACTTCAGGCCGATATTTGGGTAACAATAGCAGCCCTATAGCAAAAAAGAACGTGCCCTGATAAATAAATAGGGCAAATTCCGTAAAATAGAGTGATGTCGCAAAACAAGTACTACAAGCCAGAAGCCATCCGAAAGATGGTTTTTTGTAGAGCTTGATTAAAAGAAAAGCTGATAGGGGAATAAAAAAGCCGGAAATCACGTGAATGCGAGATAGGTGATTCATATAAAAATCACCAAAAGCATAGGCAACAGCCACAATGACAGCAGACCACGCGTTAATCTCAATTTCACGTAACGTCAAATAGCTAAAGTAAAAAATTAAGCCGTAGGAGAGCAAAATAATTATTTTGTAAGTATAAAGCGGGTAGAACACATCTCCTCCCGACAAAAGATAAACCAGGAAGGTGACAGGAAAGAAGCCGGGACTAAGAACATGCTTCCCCAAAATAGCCCCGACAGGATGATATTGTAAATTTGTGACATAGGGACTTTGACCGTGAATAATATTTTCATTCACGATCCACAAATCCCATAATTGAAGCACATAATCCCGACTAGGCATAATGGCTTTGAGTGGGAAAATAATATCAAAAAGCATCAATAGGGTAAAAAGCAGGCTTCCTAAAAGTATTCCCCACCAGCTTTGGGTTATTTTATGCATGGTAGACCAATTCAGGTTACGTGCCATATCATTGGTTTGCTCATTCAGCAACATTTAATTTCACCGAGACAAATGCTAATCCTAGTTGACGAGTATCTCCATCAGGACTAGTCGCATTTGGAATAGAAAATTGAATTTTATTGATAGTTTCAGATATAAGTAGGGTTCCGTCCAAGCTAAGTTGTTGGGTTTGCGGTTCAAAGCCAGCAAACATCATTCCACCCAATTCAGTCCCATTTACAAATACTTGAATCTCTTGTTCGTCCAAGGCCCCAGCGGTAAGCTCTAAAATGTAGGTTCGGTCTGTCTCAACAATCGTCATAGGATAGTCAATTTGAGCCTGTTGACCATCGGTCCAACGCCAGCTCTTTTCAGCCTGACTAAAGCCAGTCTCAAAAAATTCAGCTTCAAAAAAGTAAATACCTGCCCCTTGTTCAAGGGATGGGTAAATTTTTAGAGAGACAAAAGCCATCTCTTCAGACGGTTGCTGGTCATCACCTCCAACCAATCGGAAGCCAAGATCGTTAAGTGTATCCTCACGTAGAACTTGACCATCAAAGCTAAGCGTTTGAGGCATAGGAGGCGTTCCTGTAAAAGCTTCCAGATTAAACTGTCCAACAGAGGTATCATTAAGCACAACTTCTACGGTTTGATCTGTTTTAGCCCCACCCAAAATCTCTACAACATATCTTTCATTTGGAATAATTGTGTTGTTAGCTAACCGAAATACTATATTCGAAGCTTGATCTTGGGTCCAACGCCAATTTACATCAGGCTCGGTCCACCCCCAAAATACGGCTTTTTCACTTTGAAAATCAATTGTCTCACCAGGGATGTAGAGCGGCAATTGGGCTTGTTGGTGCTCTAATGATCTAGTTTCCAACGTTGTAGGTGACGCTAAAAATTGAGGATAGGTCCAATCAAACAAATATTGTGGGTTGGTATCGATATTAGGGCTTTTATTCCAGCGGTCTGTCGCTGGGTTATAGAGACCTTGGTAACTATTGATAAAAATTCCAAGACTCCCTAAAAATATATACCCCACCGTAGCAAATCGTTGGGTAGGCAATGTGAAGGTTTGCTTGCTTTTTTGCCACACCAAAATTGTTATCAAAATAAGGGCAGGCATAATATCGGTTAAGAGTCTGGGTCCAAATGAGTGTCCGCCCCACCACAAGCTATTCGCTGATGTGATGAATAAATGCAGCAACACCCAGATCACACTCATCCAGAATAGAGTTATATGTCGGAGATAGCTGATAAATACACCAACTCCAACCAAAACCAAGATCAGAAAAGGACTGAAAATCAATAATCCACGAGAGGGGCTAAGAAGATTGCCATAAATCCCCACAAGCCAGGAGCTATTCGTGAGATGCGTATCAGGCGTATAGTATGTGGGTAAAAAGCGGCCAAATTCAAGCCAATTAAAGCCTGTATAGATCATAAGAAAAACAAAAGCGGCCAAAGCCACCTTAATAAAAGCCCAACGATCCTTACTTAGAAGATAGATGAAGACAGAGCCTATAAAAAGTGAAGCAGTAGGGCGGCAGAGATAAGCGGCAAAAAGGAGAAATCCTAGCCAGTAAGGGTTCGGGTTAGCAATGAGCTTGCGATCATAACGGACCAAATGTAACAATGCCAAAATCACAATAAATACAAATGAATTAATACTCCATAAGGCCGACCCCATTGTGCTGATAAGGGTGCTACCTAAGATGGAAACAAGGCTAATTATCAAGCTGGATGTAAAATCAAGGTAACAGCGGCAAAGCCTAAACGACAGCACAAAAATTACCACACAGGAAAGGGCCGATAGCAAGTTTTGGGTCGCAAATTCGTGGGCGGGGATCGTCATATCCCAACCTAACTGATTTGCGATCCAAACCCAGGGACTTGCCAGAATAGAGGTCCCAATCGGATAAAAATAGTAGTAATGGCCGTTAACTTGCTCAACTCGATAATTGTAATCGAAGTTATATTTGGGGTCGATCAAACTCTGATAAGCATCCAGCTTAATGGTTCCTTGTTCAATCATCGCTTGAGATAGAAGCAAGGTAAATAGGGAGTCGCTACGGGCGACGTTGATCGTAGCAAAATAGGCAAGACAAAAAATCAAGCTCGCCGCAAGTAGTTGAATAAGTAGCTCATAATACCAGGATAAATATGGTTTTTGTTTTTGGGATTGTAAATCAACTGTCATTAGGTATATAGCCTCTCACAGCAAAATTATTTCAATTCCAATCATTGCTATAAGATTTATAAAATAGGCTAACCCTGAGGTGTCACAGTTTTTCCGCTAATCTTAAACTGTGACACATTTAATCTTTTGCCGGAGTATATCTTCTTTAAGAATATTATCCAATTTCAGGGCGCAACGACCTGAATTGGCCCAATTGTTACACTACTAACATCGGTCATCTGACCATCAACCACCAATGGCAAGTTGACAGCACTTTCCCCAACAGACAGATAATAGCCTACGTTGAGATAATATTCGCCTTGAGGAGCATCTTCATCAACTGGCACAGCGTAGCCATCAACCACAACCTCGCCTGGTGCCCACAGCAAGGTATTGTAATATTCCAACGGATTGCGTTCATAACCACCCCGAACTTTCCCAGAGTTGTCCAAGAAATTGTTAAATTGGGTAAATGTTGCTTGGGGCGCTGCATTAAGCGGGGCTTGCCAATACAAGGTAATGGGAAACGCCTCACCTGCTTTTACTTTTGCACTCGAGAGTTTATAGCCCAGTAATTTAATCTGATCTGCAAAATTGGCCTCAAGCGGGCTTTCAATTTCAGGCAGGGTAAAGTCTCGTTCCCACCAATTATCAACAAAAAATAGGGGACCAGTCGTTACTTGTCGGATGATTCCATCATTTTCACTTAAACTTAATTCCAGTTGGGCTTCACCACTCGACCAACGCGGTCCGATTACAAAGTTATGAATTTGGCCAATGCTTTCTGTCGCTGACCATCGCTGGCCAGCACGATCAATGACCACTACTTGTATATTTGGCGATGTTATCACCGAAATTGTGCTAGGATAACGATAGATCGCCTCTTGGTTTGTTTCGACTGGCCCAACTGTTTGCCACAAAGCAAAGTTTATTTCAATTGGACTGACCAAATCATCAGCCAAAATCACAGCCTGCTCCGGTTTTGGTAAGTTAGATGGGGTATCAAGGGTAACATTAGTCAGTGGCAAAACATCCTGCGTTTGCCCTCCATTGACTGTCACCGGCAAGGGGCCACTCTGACTGAGGAGTTGTATCTGGAGTTGATAGTCGCCAGCGGATAAATCTGGTAAGGGGACGGCCAGCCGGTCAAAGATCACATCACCAGGGTCCCAGGCCAATGTTGGTAAACGTCCGTCGCTATGATGCCCTTGCCAAAAAGCAATGACGTTTCCAGCCGGATCCAGTAATGTAATTTTTTCTAAATAACTCTCGTTCATATGCGCTAATGAACGCCAAGCCAAGGCCACTTGTAGCAATCCTTGATCTGGTTGAGGGGTAATCTCATAGCTGACCAATTCAATTTCCTCACCAAATTGGGCATTTATCGACTGTGGTAGCCATTCTGCCGCTTGGGCTGTGGTGCGCATAGGTAATGTTTCCGGGACAAATCTATTCAAGCGCTCGATATGCGCCCCCGTCCAAAACACGAAAATCGCGATGGTTGCAATCATCGCCCAACGATATGCAGTCTTGGGCAACGCCCGACTAAGACCCCAAACAATTAAAATAACCACGGCGCCTGCGGCGGGCATCAAGATATGCCGCCCCTGTGCTGTCTCCCCGATTCGACGTGTTAGGCTAAATCGCAACAGGGGTAAAATGAAGAAGACGGCGATGTGGACGAGAAGTAAGATCAGCCACCTCTGGGATGAGGCGTCATCCCGCCAAAGTCGCCACAAGCCAAACATCGTCAAACCCAAAAGAATAAAAATAAATAGATAGATGTATGGAGATAAGGGGACAGCCCCACTAATCCCCATCCCCCAAAATGAGGTAAATGTTTTGGTCACCCATTCATTGAATGATCCGGCAATACGGCCCTCGGGAATGGCCGATAAGCCAATTTCGCCACCACTAAAGTAGTAGCCCAGACGAGATAGGGTGATATCTGGCCCCCCTGTAAAAATCGGTCGCAGCAAGCCCGTCACCCAGCCTCGCTCCTCTACCTCATTAAGGAACCAAAAATTCCACCCAAACCACCAGCTTGAACCAATGATCGTGCTCACGCCAACCACAGCAATTCGTTGTGCCGCCCAAAGCCAGCCAAATCGTTGCTCCCAGGCGAGATAGCCCAGAGTGATTACGACAGCTAGGGGGAGAATGATAGTTGTATACTTTATGGTTACCGAAATTCCGAGAATCAACCCCAGCAGAATGTATAAATAGTTTTGATTCGGCTGCTTGAAAATCAGGATAAACACCCAAAGATACAATGTGGTTGCGGCGGCCATCATCGTATCCTCGTTCATCACCGAACTCATGAAATTGTAGGTGGGCAGGAAAGCTAGAACAGCCACAATCGCCAATGCAAGCCAAGGCTGATTGGGGCGCAAGACAAGAGCGACTTTGTAGACCAAGAGTAGGGTAATGACCCCAAAAAGAATGGAGAGCCAACGGCCAATATGAAGGATCAATATCTTGCCAATATATGGCCATTGCTGATCTTCAGTACGCAGATAATACCATTCCTCACCGCCGTCGATGGCTCGATAACGAAAGGAGTCCCAGAAGATTTTGATGTGAGGCGGATTTTCAACATCCACGCCCATGGTGCGACCAATATTTGCTACAATGAGGTGATACAAAGCGGGCCAGTTTGAGTCTTTGCCGATAAGTTCCCGTTCTTCGTAGGTCACCGGTAATCGACCACGACTAGTCAGAAATTCGGCATAGGCCAAATTTGTTTCTTCGTCTGGTCCTTTATTGAAGTTAGCAATATGGCTCATCGTAAAGGAAAGACCTATATAAGCCAGAATAATACCAACTAGGACCAAGTGTGGTAACCTACTCATTCTGCCCCCACTGTAAATATTGACACCCTAATTGATCCATCTGCCGAACCTACGACAGGCAATCGTTCTCCCGTCGCAAAATCGTATAATCCCAAGACAATGTCATACTCACCTGGGCCAAGATGGTCAATGGGTATTTGCATATTATCTCGAATAATTTCATCAACATCCCATAAATTTGTTGGATAAACACCAGCAGTGGGGGGCAAATCCTTTTGGGCCACGGTTTCACCTGTTGCATCCCTAATATGAACAAAGAGAGTATATGCTTTGGGAACAGAATTGACTGCGCTCCAATAAAGATCTAAATTCAACGCTGCGTCACTTTGTCCAATATCTGCACCGATCAATCGAATTTGATCACCAAAGATTTGGTTAGCCATCACATGCGGCTCAATCTCTGATACGGTCACGCCGGGCGGGGCGCCCCCGACTTTGATCGGGCCAATGGCGATTGCAGTTTGATCCGTCAGTTCACCAGTCGTTGCGTTCAGAATAGGCAGCGACTCAGCTTGCTCGTTGACGAGACGATACCAGCCCACACTTATTTGGTATACACCATCGGGTATTTCTTCACTAATCGGAATAGCAAAGCCATCGGTCACAATTTCACTGGGTGCCCACAACAAGGTACTGTAATCTTCCTGCGCCATTCGATCATACCCCCCCCAGGATTTCTGAGGGGTGGCATTATCCAACAGACGGGTGAAAATGACAAAATCTTCGCCCATCCATTCCTGCCCCTGCCAGAAAAGGGTGAGGGGAATGCCATCGCCCGCCTTAACTTTACGAGTAGGCAGGTTGTATCCAAGCAGCTTAATCTTGTTATCAAAATTTACATCAAGGGGTTGCCAAATCTCAGGACGATCAAATTCGCGATCATTTTCAAGCACTCGCAGAACGACACGGTCTGCATCGCCAGCGAGTACATAATCGCCAGGAGGCCAGTCAGGGTCAACGATGAAGTTGGCCCAAGTTTGGCCTGAGTTAGTCGGGAAGCGAGGAATGTTATCGGGCCCAAGAACACTAAAATTGTGAATTGTGAATTGTGAATTGTGAATTGTGAATTGAATGGTTTGGCGTTCATATAAGATGGATGGAGGGGAGACGGGGTGTCCATTGTGCCAAACAGTCCAATCATCAGATGTAGAGATAGGTTGGGTTATTGTGTAAGATGTTAGGGTTTGCCAGGGGACAATTTCAGTCTGGCCCAAGATACGCCATTGGATTTCATATTCAGCAGCGGGGAGACCAACCAGTGGAAGCCAGCCTTCGTCACGAATGATATCGCCTTCTTCCCAAGCGCGTGTCGGGTAACGGGCCTGCGTTTGATAGCCAAGCCAATTCGCTTGTATCTCACCCGCTTTATCGATGAGAGCGAGTTCAAGTCGGTAGTCTTCTGGAGCAGGCTCGGTCCCAGCTTGCCACACCATTTCAATATGTAACGCATCATCAATTGCTGAGACGTGATAATCGATAAGTTGTGCCCCTCCGGGCAACTCAATCTCTGGTAAATTTGTGGCTGCCTGAGCCTCATTTGATGTACGTACAGGTAGCCGTGAGGGGTACACTTGGTACATAAAAATAAGTTGGTGGACAGCGCCAGCAAGAAGAATCAGTAATAGTGAATTGTAAATGATACGCGGCAAGAAGCGAGTGATATATGACCATCCCCAAACAAATAGGACGGCAAAAGCAGCCCCAGAGAGAAAGAGTATGTGGCGACCTTGGACAGCTTCAAGGGCATCGCGGGCGCCGAAGAGACGCATCAGCATAAATGGTGTTGGTAGGAGGCAATATATCGTCAGAATCAAAAGTATACGGCGGGACAGCGGTTGAGTGGAGGCAGATCGCCAAGATAAAATCAGACCCATAATCGCAACAATTGTGGCAATGGTCATCACAATGATGAACCAATTGAGCGGATAGGGGCGTTGGATTGGATTACCCCAGAACGTGGTTGGCAACTCGGTCATAATCCGCCAAGCGGTGTAGCTCTGCCGTTCGATAAATGCTGGGGCTGGGGCCTGTCCCCCACTGAGCCAAGCAAACAGGGCCTCAACGGTCCGATCGCTCCCATCGCCACGAATGAGCGGAGCCAAGGTGCCGAGAATTGGACCGTATGTGTCGATTTCGTTGAAGGTGCGGATGAGATAGGCGAACCACGGGCTAACAACGATCAGGAAGGCAAGGGCCGATTGTACGATTGGACGTATTACGTATTGCGTATTGCGTAGAAGAGATTGGCCAGGTTGTGATTGACTGAGAAAAGCCAGGATTGCGACAATTAGGACAAGTGGGGCGGCTAAATATTTGGTGACAAGGGCAAGTCCGGCCACACCGCCTAAAATCCAGAATGACCAGCGAGATGAATATCCTTTTAGTAGACGAATCGATAACCACAAAAAGATTGATGAGAGTAAAAGGGTCAGACTGTCGTAGTTAAAAAGCATACTGGTGAATAGAAAACGGGGGTTGAAAGCGAGCAGGGCTACTGTGAAAAAGGCAAGAGTAGTTGGAAGATTGGAGGTGGGGGAGCCGTTTTGGTTGAGGAGGAGACTGTTTTGGATTGGCTTGCCGTTGTCCACTCCAGGCTCTCTGCTCTCTGCTACTTTGCTACTTGCTACTCTGCCTCCGTCAAACACCTCTATGGCAACAAAATAGGTAACAATCAGGGTGCCTACAGTAAAGATGATCGAGAGGAAGCGGCCTAAATGCCAAATCAAGATTTCTTGTTGCCAAGGAAATTGTTCATCTTCTGTATGAAGAATCGCTTCAGGTCCCAATGCAGGCACGAGTTGGCGACGAATGCTTTCATTACGATATTTGAAGGTTGGGGGACCATCGGTTTCGATGGGGGCAGTGATGGCCGCAGCTGCAAGATGATAGAGGGGGGGCCAGTCTGATTTATATCCGGCGGCTTCACGCTCCGCCACACTATTGGGCAAGCGTCCATATTCGGCAATAAATTGAGCATACCAATAGTGTGCCCACTCATCGGCCCCACGCCCAATGGGAACAACAACGCTATAGGTTGTTGCTAAAACAGTATAAAGAAAAATGATGACGATTAGATTACGGTATCGTAACAGTGGTCAAACTCACTTCGTTTGCAGAATTATCGGGCACCGATAATCGTTGCCCTGTTTGAAAATCATACATTCCAACGATGATTTGATAGTCTCCACTTGAAATTTGGTCCGGCAGTGGAATTAATACCTCATCCCTAATAACTTCACCAGAATCCCACAAACTGGTCGGGTAGGCCCCGTTAAGAGGAAGCTGATCCCTTTGCGCGATCGTTTCACCATCTTGATTGCGGATATGAACAAATGTAGTGTAGTCAACGGGTAAAGGGACCTCAGAGCGCCAATAAAGAACAATGGGTAATTGACCGTCAGTCATTGGATTTTGGTCATAGCCGAACAACATTATTTCATCTTGATGACCAAATGGTTGCTCAAGCTTAACTTGGGGATTAGCTTCAGCTTGCACAAACTGAGGTAAGGTATTGCCCACTTTGAAAGGGCCGATCATGATATGGGTTAGTTCACTAAATTGTCCATCATGAACAAGTGGCAGTGAAACATAGGACTCGCCAACTGGAAGATAAACGCCAATTAGTAAATTGTAGATACCATCCGGCGCATCGGCATTGGCCTGCACGGCAAACGGATCACTAATAATTTCCTGAGGGGCCCATAACATTGTGCTGTACACGTCGCGAGGTCTACGGTCTTGCCCCCCATAAATATTCCCATTTTTATCCACCAAATGATTAAACGTAATCAAATCTGCCCCGATTGATCGTAATGCTTGCCAATGAAGCGTTACATCAAATGATTGTCCCGGCGCAATACGTCGTTGTGATAGATCATAGCCTAACAGGGTCATTTGATCCGCAAAATTTGCCGCTAATGGGGAACCAATAGGGCCGATCTCAAATTGCCGATCATCCGTTTCTATAAACAAATGAGCCTCACTATCAACCTGTGCCACAACACTATCATCTGTCCCTTTTTGAAAACGAATTTGATATTCGCCAGTAGGCCAGTCAGGCTGGATATGAAAGGTAGCAACGCGACCAATACGTGAAATCGGCATTTGTGCTTGTCCATTAGGCCCCACAAGTTGAGCTTGTACATCCTCAGGTAAAATATCTGAAGTTACAACTTGAACAGTGGCCCATTCTTTATAGAGCGGCAAATTAACCGCCTTAGATTGAGGCCAAAGGGCATAAAAAAATTGTTGATCTTCGAGCTGTAATAGATTGTCCGTTTGTAATTGAGCGGGAGATAGTTGAACTTCGCCCAGGTGGAGAGCGTTGGAGTCGGCATCTATCACATCAGTTTGAGCGGTAAGAATTTCGAACGGTAATACACCTGCCTCACCCAGCAATCGTAGTTGCAGGTGATAGGTGCCCGACGGCAGCCCAACAATTGGCAAAGCAATTGTGTCGCGGATGTAGTCACCGGGTGACCAAGCTCGGGTAACGTAGCGTCCATTTAATGACATTCCCACCCATTGCGCTTGTGGCACATTCGCTGCGTCCAGCAAGGTTAACTCAGTCTGATAATCCTCAATCATCAGCAACTCGGCTCGCCATTGCAGCGTAACATTCAGAGTCGATTGATCTGCATTATAGTTTTGGTCAACCAAAGTAAGTTCATTAAACTTGGCAACTGGCGCTTCTGCTTGCGAAATCGGCACAGTTTGTAACGGGAACGTAAAATCAGGGTAATTAACCAGGTCTACAACATTTTGCCCTACACCGATTAAAGCTACCCCTAGGAAAAGCTGTCCGGTACGCATATGGGACAACCAGCCATTAACACCAAAAACGAGAAGAAAAATTAAGGCAGCCGCACTAGGAAATAGAATATGTTGCCCCATTCCAGTGTTTATGTCTCGAGTAAGCACAAAACGAGCTAGAGGTAAGACGATAAATGCTAACAAATGAAGGGCAAGCAACACCACCCAAACCCGGCTCGTCTCATTCATCTTTGGCCATTGCCGAATGATCCCTACAACAGCCAAGATCATCAATCCTAAAAACAGCCCAGCCAGCCAGCTATTCCCCCACATTCCGGTAAAAATATGAATACCCCAATCAAACAAACTGGGGCCTTGTCTGTCGGTAAAAACACTCAAATTACCATCATCGAGGAGTGTAATAAATCTGGCCGAGGTTTCATCGGATTGATCGGCAAAAGGTCTTAATAGTCCCCTGATCCAGCCTGATTCTTCGACCTCATTAAAGTAGATGATTGAAAAGCCGACCCAGGTACCCATGGTCAAAATCAGGCCCACCCCCATTAGCACAAGGCGATAAAACGTATGAGACAGTGGCCATTTGTTTCGATAAGCAAACCATATGATAAGCAGAAACATGAGGGGCAACACAGTGAGGGGCGTGGGCTTTGTTAAAAAAGCTAGCCCCATCAAAAATCCTGCGGCAAAATAAAGTGAGGCTTTATTCGGGTTTTTCACCAGTTCCCAAAGCAAAAGAAAATATCCAGCCAGCATTGCCCCCAAAAGAGACTCATAATTAACCACACTACTAACACTCAAGTAGGTTGGCAAGCAGGCCAGCACAGCTGTCCCGCCCAGCGCCGGCCAAATTGTCTCACTAAAGAATTGCCGCAGGAGTAAATAAATCAGAAAAATACCTGCCGCACCCGCCAAAAGCGCAACCCAACGCCCTACATGCCATAGCAAAAGTTCACCACGCAAAGGATCTTCGGTTGTTAAGGCTCGCCACGCCAAGATATTCTCATTGCCAACGACCAGTTGTAATCGGGGATTGTCCTGAGTCAGTTTAACGTAGGGCGGTTGACTAAAATCAATACCCGCGCCAGCAAATCCAACCAGCAAATGATACAAGGGCGGCCAGTCGGACTTATAACCTGCCTCTGCTCGCTCCTCTAAATCAAGGGGCAGTCGTTTGTTTTCTGCCACAAATCGGCTGAATAGATAGTGAGCGACCTCATCCGGCCCTTCAGATAGAGAAAAGATGCTTGTCTTGTAAAACCCAATTGCAAAAAAAATGATTAGAATGGGAATAATAGGAAGCCAGATTTTTTGACTCATTTTTTAGCAATCAGCCTTGTTAAATTAAGCTCATTTTCCTGTGAGTTTGTCAGGTTCAAACGAATTTGGGTTTGGAGATCATATAACCCAACCACCATCTCATAATCCCCATTCGACAAACCTTCTGGTAATGGGATCAGAATTTCATCGCTGATGATTTCGCCAGAATCCCATAAGCTGGTGGGATAGGCCCCATTTAACGGGCGTTGATCTTTTTGGGCCACATTTTCGCCAGCCCGATTGCGAACGTGGACAAAGGTGGTGTAATCGGCGGGAAGTGGTGACTCAGAACGCCAATAGAGGGTAATTGGTAATTGGTTATTAGCAATTGGTGATTGGTCGTAGCCGAGTAAGGTAAGATTCGGGCCATCACCGAAGGATTGATTGATAACAACTTGCGGATCAGCCTCATCCAGGACAAAGCCGGCTGGCGCATTCCCAATTTTTATCGGACCAATGTTAATACTCGTCACATCTAAAAGTTGCCCATCTTGAACCAACGGCAGCGAGACCGCCTGCTCACCGACTTGCTCATACAACCCCACACTGACCGTGTAAATCCCATCAGGAGCGTCATCATTCACTGGTACGCCAAACGAGTCAGGGATAACTTCGCCTGGTGCCCAGTAGAGCGTACTATAACCTTCCTGGGGCAAACGATCACGACCACCATGTACTATTTGATCGGTGGATAAAAGTTTGGCAAACATTGTATAGTTTGTCCCCATCCAATCGAGTCCTTGCCAATATAGCGTAATCGGAATCCCACCACCGGGAGCCGCTCGATTTGCCTGTAAATCATAGCCAATCAATTTAATCCGATTGGCAAAATTGGCTTCGACACGCTGGGTGATAGGCGGTTCATAAAATTGGCGTTCCCAACGATCAATCACATGAAATGGCTCGCTGGTGAATAGCTGTCCCTCCGAGCCAATTTGAAGCTGATAATCACCCGTCGGCCAATCTGCGCCAACGGAAAACAAGACGGTCTTATTAAGTTGCCGAGTCAAGGAATATGTCTGTTGATAATCTGTATTCAAGGGGCCTACAATATGAATTGGCTGGTCAGATAAGTCATTAGAGAGATTGACTAATATTGTTTCGCGATAACCCAGCGTTTGGGAGGAGTCCAGGGCAAGCCCTTGTCGCCAAATTTGAGGCTGCGAGGCTGCAGGTACATCTTGACTAAGTGCGACTTCACTTAAAGCAAAAGGCTTCTCTAGTTGAGCAGAGACTTCTGCTGGCAAATTTAGAGTGGTTGCAATGAGATTTAGCTCAAGCCTGTATTGGCCAGCCGACAAGCCAGATAATGGTAGCCAGATTGTATCCCGAACGATATCATCAACATCCCAAGCTCGAGTGGGATAACGACCGTTGGCTGGATAGCCAAGCCACTGTGTTTGCGCCTCTCCCATTTGATCACGCAAGGTGACCTCAGTTAGATAATCCACAGGACTAATCTGAGTCCCTCGCCAGATCAGGTCTAGCTTCAACAAATCTTCATTAATCTCCTGAGTGTAGCCGACCAAGGTTACATAATCATTCAATGGCTCATCTAGAATTACTTCGACATCATTAGACATCGCAGATGCAGTCTGCACGGGTAAGAGGGGATGGTAAGCCCAGGTCATCGTCCAAAGTTGGGTGAAGGACCAAACTAGGAGGAATAGCGCAGGGAGGAATGAGACTGGCAATTTAAGAGATTGGAGATTGGAGATTGGAGATTGACGAATAACCGATGACCAGCCCCACACGAGAAGAATGGCGAAGGCAGGAGCGGCGGCGAAGAGAATATGACGGCCTTGGGCGGTGTCAGCGAGGCTGAAGGTGACAGCATAGCGAATGAGCGGGAGGAGGATGGGGATGGTGAGGTGGAGGAGGAGAAGATGGAGGATTAATGGTGAATGGTGAATGAGGCCCCAGATAGCGGTTAGGCAAAAAATAAAAGCGATAATGAGGCCGGCTATACCGAGGGGCTGCTGGCCTTCTATACCAGCGACCCAGAAGGTACGGAAAGTGGTCGCGGCCCATTCCCAAGGAGGCCCAGAGTCGAGATTTTCGATTTTAGCAGCGGGACAATCGCCGCCTCCGGTTAACAAGCAAAAAATACGATTGGTTGTGGCATCACTGGCATCGGCGGCAATCAGGGGGCGTAGGGTGCCCGCCCACCAGCCTTCTTCAGGGATTGTATTAAATTGATAAGCAATAAACCCAAACCACCAACTCACCGCAATCACTGTCGCTATCCCTGTGATGATCAGATTGCGCCACCACCACATCCACGTATGGGTGTAATGACGTTTGATGAGCCACAGTGCGATCATGATTTCAAGTGGAAGAATAACGGCACTGAGTTTGGCGGTGACAGCGAGGCCAGTGAAGAGGCCCAGAAGAATAGGAAATAGGAAGTAAGGCGTAAGAAGTAAGAAGTTTCTCTGGTCAGATGAGGCATTATGATCCGAGGTCATCTGTCGTTGCGTTTTCGCCAGACGAATAAGCACCCACAAAAAAAGGGCGGCAAAAAAGGCCATTGCTGTTTCGTAGTTTAACATTGAACCAGTGAGCATAAAGCGAGGGGTGAAAGCAACAATAGCGGCGGCGATTAGGGATAAGGAGGTGATTGAAATATTCGTGGATTGAGAGATTGCAGATTCTTTGAAGATTTCACGGGCAATGAAATACGTCAGCAACACTGTAGCTGCACCAAAGACAATAGCCACCCAGCGACCAACGTGCCAACGCAGGATTTCTGCCTGAAAGGGCCATTGTTCATCTTCAGTGTTGTAGAGGCCCCAGAAATGGCGAGTACGCTCAATGAGTTGGCGACGAGGGTGGTCCCCGACTCGTTTGAGTGTTGGTGGGCCTTCTGAATCAACAAAGGCAGAAGGAATCGCCGCGACCAAATGATAAAGGGGGGGTTGGTCGGATTTGTAACTAGCAACATCACGCTCACTGTTGTCTAATGGCAATCGCTTTTGGTCGGCGATGAAACGAACGTACTCGTAGTGCGCCAGTTCATCAGGGCCAGTGGTCAATGGAGCGTAGTAGGCGTGAGCAAAGGCAATAAGGGTATATAAGATCAGGATGGTGCCTAACCCAATGATTTCAAATTTTGTGTTTCGCATTCCCGTGATTTGGGTCATAGTCGCTAGATAACAAAGGTCGGCATACGCCGACCTTTAGATAAGCTACATACATTTAGTTGGCAAGAATTATATCATTCACCAAGAGGGCTGACAAAAATCCTGAAAGTAGGGTATGGCTGAAACATTAAAACTGTATCTCTACGGATAAACCTGCCCTGACCGGATGCCTGCGTCCGCAGTCACGATGATAATCCAAGACTGATTGGCTTGAATATCAAATTGGACATTGGCAGCACCGGCACCAGGTAAACTTAAACCTGGATTGTATGAACCAGGGGCAACATCGTGATAAAAGTTGTCCGCGCCTGGGGGAACTTGAATTGAACCGCTACCATCGCCAAAATCAATGTTGAATTCGTTGGCGTACTCATTGACCAGATATACTCTGGCTCCACCCGGTGGTGGGGCAAAGGGATTAGCCGCAGGCGCGGGAGTCGCTGTGGGCAAGGGGCGTGGGGTCGGTGTCACTTCGGCTGGAGCAGCAAGTATGGCAGCGTTTGGGTCAACCCCGTAGCTCTCAATAATCGTTGTCCAAATTGGGTTCATCTCGGTATAGTTTTCGCTGACAAAGTAGAGAACAAATAGAACCGTATCACGCTGTTCAAAGAAGAAATCAGCATCACCATTTCCATCTTCGCCTTCATAGGCCGTCCCGACATAAACGCTACCATCCGGTTGGTCCTCTTGCAGCACCACTTCATAGGACTCGCCAAAACTTTCTATAAAGCTCTTGATAAAGCTATCAATAAATGCTTCAATTTCCTCAGTTTCATACTGAACCCCAGCGTCAACAAAGACAGCCCCCACAAATGAGGTCCCATCTAGTGTAGCAAAAGCGGCACTCGTTTCATCCTCGTTGATAGAGGTCCAATCTTCAGGAAGATCAAATTGGAAGGCGTCAGAGGGATGAGTATATGATTGGAAGACAACGTCTTCGTCATTAACCCCAGCCCCAGCAAGTGAGTCGGATATTGCAGAGTCGGCTGGTTCACTGATCGTCAAATTATCAAATTCAACAAAGGCGATTTGATCGGCCTCAAACATATCAACAACCAAGCCAATCTGGCCTTCCTCAACCGTTTCATCCTCAATGGTTGTTAACACTTCGTCATTGACACTAAAGCTTAACTTCCCCCCCACCGCAGTTACACCCAACTCATTCATCTCACCGATATTGATCGCATCTGAGGCAGTCCATTCAACGAGAGGCTGCCATTCCCCATCAAACAGGCTAACATTGTAAACGCCATTATTATTGATTTCGAAGGTGTAGCCACGTCCATCATCGGCAACACGGAAGGCAACGCCATAGGCATAGGCTGTTTCCGAGTCATCAGGTGTGGCCTCGACACTCAACGTAAAATCGGAGAAAATCTGATCGGGAAGTGTACGTTCGACGTAGCCGGCTTGGAGAGAGGTTACCGTAATTTGATACTTACCACGACTAATATCAACCTCATCGATCGTGAACTCTGTTTCAAATTCCCCGAGTTCCCAACCATTTTCATTGGATGAGAATGTGTCAGAAAAAATCACCTCATCGCTTGAGGATACACTCCCTGAGCCTAATGAGTCGCCACTGCTTGAGCCACCACTACCAGCCAAAGAATCACCCGTTGATGTTTCTGGGGTAGCGGTTGGATCTGCCTCAACCTCTTCAGGTTCTTCAGTTGGTGTGGCAGTTGGTGGTTTTGGGGTAGCAGTTGGAGCGGGTTCGTCAGCCGGCCCTTCAGCCAATACATCCCCTTCCACTGCAAAAGTCAAACTTTGATTTAGCTCACCATCTAAATAAAGATCAACTTTGTAATCGCCAATCGGCCATAAGCTATCATTGGTCAAGCTAAAATTAGAGATGTCTCCGCCTGTGGCGACGGTCTCTTCTAAAACAAAATCAGCATCAAGACCGTCAGCATCTACGGCGGTCCAAACAGCCTTCAATTCAGTGCTATCAGGTGCATTATTTAAATCGATGACTAGGAAGAAATTATCATCTTGCTCAAATATTGTGGTTGGATCATCACCGGCTTCATCACGGGCCAATGTTGCATCAGAAACGTTAGCGGTACTAAAGCTAATCTCATCAGCCCCGCTACAGGCTAACATGACAATAAGCAACACAATACTTACAATAGTATAGGATCTGTTCATGGGTTCCCCTTTGATCAATAATTGGTTTGGTGAAAAACTTCACCAGTTGAACGACGCTCGATCAAAACCAGACGTTCCGTGAGGAGATGTTTGAGTAAATGAACAAAGTTTCTGATAGGTCACGAAATTAAACGCTATGTTTGTCTCGATTGGGATGCGAAGATTATTATACGAGTGAACAGGATGAAAGTCAACGCACTAAAACTCTGTATTTATCAAAAATAAGGAACATTTTTATGCCTTCTGGAATAACGTTAATTGGCCTCGGCCCAAGTGGAGAAGATGGGGGGACAATGGCGACCAAGACAGCCCTTGAACAAGCATCAGAGGTCCACAGTCTAAGACCATTGGCTCAACTATCAACGGTCGTTTTGGATCAAACACCAAAAGAAAATACGACTGAAGTGGTAGGGAATGCATTTCACCAAAACGGAGTTGCTCAAATTATCAAGTTGGGGCAACGCCCAACGGGTATACATTTAGCAATTCCAGGTCATCCGGCGATTGATGAGCTACTCTATCCCCACATTCGTCAAGCCGCACAGCAACACAAGCTAGCCCTCAACGTCATCCCTGCCCCCAGTTTATTGGATGCAGCCCGAACCGCACTAAATATTACTCCCAATCAAATGCTACAAATTGTGACAGCTTCGCAGGTGGCAAACCTACATCATCCACCCTTGGCTCCAGATCAAGCAGTATTAATCACGCATTGTCATCAATCTCTACTTAAGCAGCTTCAGCATACGCTGTTAAATGCTTACGCCTCCAACAATGACGTCACATTAATCACTAATCCCGGCGGTCCACAGGAAAAACAAGCAATCTGCAAATTATCAGAATTAGCCCAACAGACGGATATTGATGGTTACACAGCCCTGTATTTGCCAGCCGATGTCAAAAATAGCAGCTTTGCCACCTTTCAAGAGACCATCGCCCACCTACGCGCTCCGGAAGGCTGTCCTTGGGATCGTGAGCAAACCCATCAAAGTTTGCGTCGATATCTGCTTGAAGAGGCGTTTGAGGTATTAGAAACATTGGATGCTAATGACCCTGATGCTCTGGCCGAGGAGTTGGGTGACCTTTTACTTCAAATTGTCCTCCACACCCAAGTGGCGATTGATACCAATGAATTCAAAATGGGAGATGTTATCGGGCACATTCAGCGTAAAATGTTGCGTCGACACCCACACGTCTTTGGTGATATTACAGTAGATAGCCCAGAGGAGGTGACCGCCAATTGGCAAGCGATCAAGCAAGCCGAAAAAGTAGCAAAAGGTCACACGGATGAGGTTCAATCGGTGTTGGATGGTGTTCCCAAAGCATTACCTGCCCTTTCACAAGCCCTGACAATCTCCAAGCGTGTCGTACGGATTGGCTTTGAATGGCCAAATATTGAGGGGGTTTTAGACAAATTGATCGAGGAAGCCAAGGAAATTACCGAAGCCCCTGACGCAGAAAATCTCGAGTCAGAGATTGGTGACTTTCTCTTTACGGCAGTTAATTTAGCCCGTTGGTATGATATTGATCCCGAGAGCGCACTGCGAGGCACCAATGCCCGATTTACGCGACGCTTCAAGCGCGTTGAGCAACTGGCGGCGGAGCAAGGGAAAAATCTAACCAAGATGCCGCTAGAGGCGATGGAAGCCTTATGGGTTCAAGCTAAAGCAGATGGGTTGTAATCATAAGTGATGACGAAATCGGTTACGTCGTCGTTGTTGATTGAGTAAGGTTGGTAGTGTGGCAAGGATCACAAATAACCCGAAAAAGAATAGCCCTGGACTACGATAATTAATCGCGATCAGGATCAAGCTCACCGCAAATAGTTGCCCAAAAGCAATCGCTAACTGGGTTGCACGCACATAGGGCAAGAATAGCGACAACGTGGCCCGTAAAATACGCCCTCCATCCATCGGAAAGGTGGGGATTAAATTGAATACAAATAACAAAACGTTAGCAAACAGTAGAAACAGCAACATCCTCAGAGCTGGATATTGGCCAAATGGAGAATGTAAAAAGATTGAGTCAATCATAACGCCTGGGGATATCAAAAACCCCAGGAATAGATTTCGATCCGCCACAAAAACAATCAGCCCAAATAAAATAGCTAGGCCCAGATTAGCTAAAGGTCCAGCAATCGAAATCAACAACTCATCCAAAGGGCGGTCAGGGCTACTTTCGATCTGGGTCACGCCCCCAATAGGCAACAGCACAACCCGCTTAACGGGTGTATTCAAGCTCAAGGCCGTCAAAGCGTGCCCCAGTTCATGCACGATGATACAACCGAAAATCAATAACAAGGCGGCTAAAATAAAAATGATACCAGCAGTATCACGGCCACTACGAATGCCTTGTAAAATGACTAGAAAAATTAAAATGCTAAAGGTCCAGTGGATGTAAACGTTAATTCCAGCAACCTTCGCAATTCGCAATGCACCGCGCATTCGTCTCCAAATTTCAAAATTTAGGCCGGGGTGGGGGAGGGGGATAAATCAGCTCTAAATTGCATATTGTACAACCGTTGATACATACCGTTAGGCTGATTGACAAGCGCGTCATGAGTTCCTTGCTCAATAATACGGCCTTCATCTAGTACAACTATCCAATCAGCATTGATGATCGTACTCAGGCGATGGGCAATAACAAACGAAGTTCGTGATTGCATTAAGCGATCCAGGGCCTCTTGAACCAATTTTTCAGAGCCACTATCCAGAGATGACGTGGCCTCATCTAGAATCAAAATGCGAGGGTCTTTCAAAATAGCTCGCGCAATCGCCACCCGTTGGCGTTGGCCACCGCTTAGCTTAATCCCACGCTCACCGACCAACGTATCATACCCATCGCTCATTCGTGTTATAAATTCGTGGGCATTGGCCGCTTGAGCCGCAGCCTCCACTTCAGCTTGTGACGCGTCCAGACGGCCATATCGAATGTTATCTCGAATCGTATCCGAGAAAATTGCGGCCTCCTGTGGCACAATCCCGATTTGTTGGCGTAAACTCAGGCCAGTAACATCGCGAATATCGTGTCCATCAATGGTGATAACACCTTCTGAAACATCGTAGAATCGAGGAATCAAATTGACTAAGGTCGTTTTTCCCGCACCACTTGGCCCAACCAAAGCCACAATTTGGCCAGGCTCCACATTCAGCGAAATATCTTTTAGTAGCGGCAAATTGCTCTCATAGGAAAAACTTACGTTGGTAAAACTCACCTGTCCTATAATTGTTGGTAACGGATAAGCATCTGACGTATCGGCAATGTCAGGTTTAGTATCCAGCAACTCAAATAGCCGTTCAGTCGCTCCCAAAGCTGATTGAAACCGGCTATACAAGCCAGAAAATTGAGCTAGTGGCCCGGCCACCAACATTGTGTAAATCAAAAAGGCAACGAGACCACCTGGTGTAAGGTGGCCTTGAATAACTTGATACCCCCCAAACCACATTGTAATGGTAATGGACATAAAGGCCATAAACCCAATGGTTGGGGCCAAAATTGCAGAAATTCTGGCTCGCTCCATTGCTGCATCAAACGTCTCTTCGATTTTCGTGGCAAAACGGGAAATTTCATAGGCCTCTCGGGCAAATGACTTAACAATACGAATACCCCCAATGCTCTCTTCGACCACGGCTGAGGCCTCTGCTAGTCGATCCTGAACTTGTGTTGCGGCCCGTCGAATTTTACGGCCAAGAAAAATGATGATTGCGGTGACAATCGGAATCCCGACGATAACCACACTGGTCAACCGCCAATCAAGCCAGAAGAGGAAAATGACTCCACCAATCAGGGTCAAGCTTTGTTGCAACAAGGTAACAATATCGTCAGTCACTGCCGCTTGTAACGTCGTAACATCATTTGTTACCCGCGACACAATCTCACCGGTTCGACGATCGGCAAAAAAGCGCAGGGAAAGCGTGGTCAGATGCTCATAAAGTTGTTGACGCAAATCTGCCACAACCCGCTCTCCAACATAGGCGATATTGTATCGATTAGCAAAACTAAAAATAGCCTGAGTCAATAAAATAATTGTTAGCCCAGCCGTAAGCTGATTAAGTAAGGCTAAATTACGGTCAACGAATACAATATCAACCATATTGCGTATGACTAAAGGCATGACAAGCCCCAGAACAGTACCAATACTAAGAGCAATTAAGGCAAAAATCATTCGTTTGAGATAGGGGCGAACATAGCTTAACAAGCGGGTATACTCGGCTAATCGAGCACGATTAACCGTGGGCAATGCTGCCTCAGGATCTTCAGAAATTCGGGGGCGACGTGGTCTAAACATAAGAGTGAGTGTAGCATGGTCTTAAGGCTTTTCCAAGAAAAAAATTATCGCTTTGTTTTTTAGAAATGCTTACAATCTTAAAATAAAAAGATATTTACGTCATCTTTACAGACATGAATATTGACCTGTGTTATATTGGTCACAGTTAATTACCTGTTGCGTCACAAGCCCTCCCAAGTGGCTGCGCCCACAGCCACTTCCAAATTACCCTCTTCTTTAAGAAGAAATTTGGCCTGACTGACGCTGAAAAATCTTCCCAAAACATATTCCTAGACGCAACAGGGTTTCTCAGATGTTGGACCCCACCCATATCTGAGAACATTGAGAGCACTCGTTCCCTCCCAAACGAGTGCTCTTTTTTTGTTGTCAAAATTAAAACAATTTGTCAACGTTATTAAAAAATAGTATAATTCGCAGATGTCTAATAAACCCTCAAAACTATACTCAAGAGGCATTTCGCACCTTGATGCAACGTAAAACACAAACCCTTGCGTATTGGCAAAAACAATTTACTGTTAACGGCAAAGATATCGAGCCAATCTATAATCAAATTATAGAAGAGAATCGATTGTATACTTTAGATGAAATCGCCATCTCTATCGTTACTCAACATTGTGAGGCCGAAGAGCAAGAAATTCAACGCGATCAAAACAAAGGTCCAGTATACAAACCTAAAGAGAATTATGAGGTTGGAGATACCGTTGTTTTCCCGATGTTAAAACAGGCAACGGGACAAGTTCAAGAGATTCGAGAAGGTAATCATCCAGAATACGGCACAATTTCGATTATGGCAGTCAAAATCGAAAGGGCTGGTATTGTTCGAGAATTTGTCATCAACTTCAATCATCCTCATTTGCTTAATAATGACCAGGCTGGCTTTAGTGGTGGTGATGGTTCAATGTCACCCGAATCAATCTACGCCACTTACCAAAAGGCAATTAAGCCAAAGATACAGACTGCCCTGGCAACCCGAGATGATCTCATTGAGTATCATAATCAATACTATCTCAAAGATTTGCTAACAGAAATCCAGGAAGGTCTATTTAACATTGCTGATGCTGCCATCGACATTAACCAAGGTCCAATGGCAACAGATGATTTAATTGAACAGATGGGATTGGTTCCAGATAAAAAATCTATCACGGATACCTTGCGTTTTTCTATCAGTTATCATTTAGATCAAGATGAACGCTTCCACGATGTTGGCCCAGATGGCCAATCTTCGTGGTATCTAGAGCGTCTTGAACCACCAGAGGTTCATCATAAACCACGTCGTTTACAAGGGGATGAAGGACTATATGATGTTGGCATCTTGGATGATACTCTGCTGGCCTTGCTCATTGAAATTGATGATGAGTTAACCCATCCCGATGACACGCCCGAAGTGGGAACTGATATCAATGATGTTACAATTGTCTTAAACTATCCCCATCGCCGGGTAGGAACATTACCTTTAACCCCAAAAACTCAATCCTTTTTCCCGGTTAGCCAATATAACCCCGTTCGCTTCGAATTTGTTGATGGACGGACAGGTGATACATTCCCTGGTTGGAGTGTATTGAATGGACAATATGTTTTTGGTTTGGATGAATGGTATACAAAGAACAAACTGCCGGCTGGCGCATACATAACCCTCAAACGTGGAAAAAAACCGCTACAAGTTATCATTGATTATCAACCCACCCGTACTCAACGCGAATGGATCCGAATGGCTGCCGTAAGTGGGCACAGCCTTACCTTCCAAATGAACAAAGAGGCCATTAGTTGTAAATACGACGATTTAATGGTTGTTGGAGAGCGTGATCATACGGATATCGATAAGTTGTGGCTAGAGTCAGCGTCAAGAGAGGTATCACTGTTTGATCTCATGTGCCGATTTTTCCCAGAACTATCTAAACTTAATCCGCAAAGCACCGTTCACGCAAAAACATTGTATAGCGCGATTAATATTATTCGGCGTACGTCACCGGGTAGTGTTTTTCAAGAGCTCATGGAACGTGAGTGCTTTATCCCCGTCGATCATGGGTATTGGACCTATGATCCCAGCTTAAAATCATAACAAAGGGTTCTTTTCTTAATGGCAAAAATTGTCAAACCAACTTTAGACACAAAATTTCATATCGATTTCAAATGGTGGCAGACAAAAGGTAAAAATTTGCGTAGTCAAATTCGTAGCCATCTTTGTTCAGAGTGTCAGGAAAGTTTTGAAGATGGGGAGACATTTGATTGGGTTGATCCAGCAACGGGCGAAGTTTTCGAACTTGATACAATGTGGCACTGTGCTTACACTAAATGTAGTCAAGCGCCAGAATTTATCGATACCCGTACCCCAGTAACTGCAGCCATTTTCCGAGCATTTATCACGACAAATAATGCCCCCTTAACCCCGATTGAAATTTATGAGAAAATTCAGAAAAAATCACCCGAGCTAATACTTCGTACGATTGGTGGCAGAAATATCTATCAAGGCATCCGGCCTATTACCACCTTGTAAACCCTGACAATAAATCCCTCTAAGCCGCCACAACAAGGCGGCTTTTTTAATTACTTTTATCTAACAATTGACAATGATAATATTTTGACGTAAGGTCCAACAAGAGTATAAAGAATGTGTAGACAACGTATATAAAAATGACCAAGGTCAAAATAATTCTAATCATATTATTGATTACAACTTTAGTAATCCCATTTTCACCGCCTCTAATTTCTGCTCAAGATGAGCCGCAATTAGAAAATGTTTTTTCCTTGTATACCGTCCAGCCTGACGATACCCTTATTTCAGTTTCATTTATCAAAAACCTTTCGCCCATCGACATCATTCTTGCCAATAACTTAGCATCGCCATACCTTATTTATCCCAATCAACAACTCAAATTACCAGGCATTCCGCCTGATCCAATTGAGGAAGCCGAAACACCACCTCTCACCGAACTCCCTCCGCTCCAATCGGAGCCTCATACGGTCCAGGCGGGTGACACCTTATACCACATTGCCAATCAATATAATGTTTCTGTCGGAGCGATCATCTTAATCAATGATTTGAAAACACCTGATATTTTAGAAATTGGCCAAGTCCTGCAAATTCCCACCCAGCCCCCAGTTCCTAGTGATCTTCCCGACCCATTTGTCACGGTCGACCTTTCAGAGTCGATGATTATTCAAGGTCGAACCTTGATTGCTCAAGTCAAATTGTCCGAAGCGGTCCAATTGACAGGGCAATTCGAAGAACGACCTCTATTTTTTAGTGAGCGTGCTCCGGGGGAGTTCTGGACAATTATCGCCATTCACGCCCTGACCCCGCCAAACTTGTATCCCATCACCCTACAAGCAACTCTAGCTGATGGGTCGGAAGTAAGCACATTTGTCAATGTCAGTGTTATTGAAGGGCCTTATGGGACCGAAAATATTCAGTTGGATCAAAGTCGAGGCCAGTTGTTAACTGATGATCTCATCGCCCGTGAGCGTGAGATTCTGGTGGGGGTTTGGTCGGGTGTTTCGCCCCGTCCCTTATGGGATGGCCCTTTTCAATATCCCGTTTTTGGCGATGCATTGCAAATCACAAGCCACTTTGGGACACGCCGCAGTTACAATGACAGCCCAGCCACCTCTTTTCATGGCGGCACTGATTTTGGTGGCGGAATAGGCACCCCAATTTATGCTCCTGCCCCCGGACGGGTCGTTCTAGCCGACACCCTAAATTTACGAGGCAATGCGGTGGTCATCGATCATGGGATGGGATTATTTAGTGGTTACTGGCATCAAACCCAAATCGCGGTGGTCATAGGGCAAGAGGTTCAGCCAGGTGATTTAATCGGCTACATCGGGAATACCGGCCTTGTCACCGGCCCACACTTGCATTGGGAATTGCGGCTACAAGGCATTGCTGTAGAACCATTACAATGGGTTCAAGAAACCATTCCATAAAAGGATATTCGTACAATGGCAAAACGACGTAGATCAAATTCGAATCGATTTAAGCAACCACCCAGCCAAAAATTTTTATCGTTTGACCCAATTCGTCAAAATTTATTCAAGGTTGGGCTAGTAGCTGGCGCATTAGGTGGGCTATTTTTCATTCCAAATACCCTTTTCTGGCAAGTGATCGGTTTCTTAATTATATTTTTCATATCAAATTATTACGTCAATAAAGCAGCTCAGCTTATCCCCCGTTGGCATGCTATCATATTCTCACTCGTCGGGGCAATGCTTGCAATGATGGTTGTAATTACAATTGGCACGATTGTGCTAACGCTCAATACCGCCTAAAATAGATCATATGCAATCATTGAGTTATTAAAATAATTCTTCACAAAGGCAAAATTCATGAAATTACCACAGTGGCTCAAACCGGTCCTTTATTTCTTTCTCATTGTTTTAGTCTTAGCGCTTGTTTGGGAAGGATACAAGTTGCTGGCTGACCCGACAGGCAAATATCTTGTCGGTACAGCTCAAGTTAAGGTTGGCGACGAGCGTGTGCCAGGGCCATTGTGTGAGAGTATTGGGTTGTGTGAATTTGAATTGCCGATCCGAGGGGATGACCGGGCGATGCCTCATATCCAAGATATGGCTACGACGCTTTTTGAGCCGCCACGACGCAATGGTGATGAGCTACTGATCCAAATCTTAATCCGTGCCTCACTCTTCACCCTGCAAGAGGCCATTGCAGGATTTATCATCGGGGGCCTTCTTGGATTTGGCCTGGGAGTCGCCTTTGCCCATTCAAATTTATTGGAACGTGGTCTGCTACCCTACGTGGTCGCTTCACAAACTGTGCCACTTCTGGCAATTGCACCAATGGTCGTAATCTGGTTGGGAGGCAGTTGGCTATCCGTAGCGGTCATAGCCGCTTATTTAACCTTTTTCCCTGTAACAATCAACACCCTGCGAGGGCTACGCTCACCAGCACCTACGGCCGTTGAATTGATGCACTCCTATGCTGCGAGCCGTTGGGACATTCTGTGGAAACTGCGCGTCCCAGCCGCTTTACCCTACATTTTTACGGCCCTAAAAATTTCGGCCACAGCCAGCGTAGTGGGGGCCATCATCGGCGAATTGCCCTCTGGCATTGCCGATGGCTTGGGGCGAATCATTTTGAATTTCAACCAATATTATGCTACTGGTCCAGAAAGATTATGGGCGACGATTCTCTTTGCATCGCTAACAGGAATGGTTTTCTTCTTAATTGTGACAATTTTAGAATACATCTTTGTCCGAAATCAGCCCGTTGATTTGGTTTGAGCTACTGCCGCTGAACAAATTGATCAAATGACGTAGCGCGTCGACCCAACAGCCAACCTAAAACATTCGAGTTACCAAAAAAGTTGTAATTCTCATAATATTGAAACATCTTGATTAATGTTTCAACTTGATAATCACCTAACCCCGCTTTAATGGCCCCCCGCCGCCAAGTATCAATGGAAACTTGTTCAGCCTTCACCTTACGTTTCAGGTGTTTGCTTAACACTTCCGCCACTTCGATCTGACTAGGCGCTTCTGGTCCAGCGAGCTCATAAACAGCCCCCGAATGAGTCGAGCCTGTCAAAACAGTCGCGGTCACCTCAGCCACATCATTTAAGTCAACGATACTTAGGCGTGTTTCGATAGGGTAGGGCACTTGATAAATTCCCTGCTCCACAATCCGCTGCCAGCCAGCTAATATGTTTTGCATATAAGCCGCTGGTTGGAGAATAGTCACATCAAGGCCCGACTCAAACAGTAGCTCTTCAACCCGCATCTTTTGCCAATGATGCGGCATTTTTTCGGTTTGTGGATGAAGTACCGAATGATAAACAATACGATTTACATTCGCAGCCTGCGCCGCAGCAATAGCAATTTGCCCGATCTCAACCTCAGCAGGGTGCATATTTGGTGCAATGTGATAGATCGTCTCAATCCCAACGACCGCACGTTGATAGTCATCTGCGTTAGCAATATCACCGACCACTGCTTCCTGTGCGCCAAGCTCTTGGACAAGCGTAACTTGCTCAGGTCGACGCACAAAGGCCCGCACATTGGCCCCTTGTTTAGACAACGCTTGAATAATACTGCGCCCTGTTTTACCCGCTGCACCTGTAATTAAAATCATTGTTTTACCAAAACTTGTGGTCTATTATCTTACTTCTTCTGCATCTTGGCCCAACTATCGCGCAAAGAAACAGTTCGGTTAAAGACTAATTTGTCACTTGAAGAATCGGGGTCAGTCACGAAATACCCTTGCCGTAAAAATTGGAACCGATCTCCGGGAGTAGACTCACCTAAACTTGGCTCAACTTTAGCGCCAGTCAGGGTCACAAGCGAATTTGGATTCAAATTCGCTGTAAAATCCTCTCCTTCGGACACATCATTTGGATCAGGATTGGTGAACAAATATTCATACAACCGGACTTCCGCATCAAGCGCATGATTGGCTGAGACCCAATGTAAGGTGCCTTTGACCCTTCGACCGTCAGGCGAGTCCCCGCCCCACGTTTCAGGATCATAGGTGCAGCGTAACTCAACAATTTCGCCTGCATCGTTCTTAATCACATCGGTGCAAGTAACATAGTAGGCGTGCATCAATCGCACCTCACGACCTGGGGCTAATCGGAAGAATTTCTTAAACGGTTCCTCCATAAAATCAGCCCGCTCGATATAGATCTCCCGCGAGAACGGCACCTTACGTGTCCCCGCACTCGCATCTTCCTGATTATTAACCGCATCAGCGTATTCAACTTTATCTTCAGGGTAATTTTCAATAACCACCTTAAGTGGGTCCAATATCGCCATCACCCGTTGAGCCCGCTTATTCAAATCTTGTCGGATGCAATATTCAAGCAGTTGAATATCAACCACACTGTTATTTTTGGCCACGCCCACTCGTTCGGCGAAATCTCGAATCGCCTCAGGCGTGTATCCTCGCCGTCGCAGACCTGAAATCGTCGGCATTCGCGGATCATCCCAGCCACTAACGTGTCCATCCACCACTAGCTGATTGAGCTTTCGTTTACTCGTCATCGTGTAGGTCATACTCAATCGAGCAAATTCAATTTGCTGGGGATGATAAATCTCCAAATGATCCAAAAACCAATCGTACAATGGGCGATGATCCGCAAATTCCAGGGTACAAATTGAATGGGTGATCCCTTCAATTGAGTCCGATTGACCATGCGCAAAATCGTACATCGGATAGATGCACCAATCATCACCTGTACGATGATGTGTCGCGTGTAAAATACGATATAGAACAGGGTCACGCATATTGAGATTACCAGAACTCATATCAACCTTCGCTCGCAGCACATGCTCACCATCGGCAAATTCACCCGCTCGCATCCGCTGAAACAAATCTAAATTCTCTTCAGTTGAGCGATCCCGATAAGGGCTATTTTGGCCTGGCTCCGTCAACGTACCCCGATATTGCCGAATTTCCTCCGCACTTAAGCTGTCAACATAGGCCTTGCCTTGTTGGATCAGTTCTATAGCCCACTGATACAACTGCTCAAAGTAATCTGACGCGTAGAGCGGCTCACCATACCAGTCAAACCCTAGCCAACGAATATCTTCTTGAATCGAATCCACATATTCAACATCCTCTTTGACCGGATTGGTATCATCAAAGCGCAAGTTCGTTTTTCCCCCAAACTCTTCTGCCAAGCCGAAATTGAGGCAGATCGATTTAGCATGCCCAATATGGAGGTAGCCATTCGGTTCTGGGGGGAAGCGGGTGTGCACCCGTTGCTCAAATTTTCCGGTTTTCATATCGTCTTGGATAATGTCACGAATAAAGTTGGAAGGCACAGTATGGTCTGCAGTACTCATCAAAAGCTCCTGATGTTATATATAGTCAATGGTAATTGGTTACCATAATATGCAACGCTTATTTATTTAGAAGCTGGTTGAAAAGATTGGGCCAGTCTCAAAAAGCCCAGTTTGTAAAGCAATATTTACCGTTTGCGAGTAAATTTCAAGCAAAATCGAGCTTACAGACTGGACCCATTTGACAATATGTCCCTTTCAAAACAGTCTCTTAAGCTGAATTTTTATCAATACACTCAATAATAGCGCGATATTGTAGCATAATCCGGAACTTCATGCCAGATGATTTTTGGAATGGAAATATGTCTAAAAAGTTATTGGCTATGCGAATAACTTCTACAAGGAAAAGTGTAAGATTTATTCAGGGAAAAAGTCTAAGTTGTACCTTACAGGGAAAATCAGATTAGCACTGGAGCTAATACAATGACTGAAAACTCTACCAAACAAAAATTGGGCACACCTATCTCAAGGTACACAATTTAGAGCGTTCCGTTGAATTTTACACAAAATTTTTTGATCTAGATGGAGGTTTATTGGGACACTCGCACAGAGTCGGGAAGGCAAAACCTATGGGCAGGGCGTAATGTATCACTAACCCCAAAGGAGGTGTTGCAGGTTCTGGAGGAGTAATTAGAAATCTTCTAGGTATCTGACTCACTGCTCTCGGGCAAATTCACGCTAACAGGCACAATCACCTGTAGTTCGGTTCCCTTACCAATTTCAGATTTGAGTGTGTAGTCACCTTGAGCCACGGCCACACGCTCTCGTAAATTAACCATCCCATAACTGCCGCGTTCTTCATAATCCTGAATAACACTTTCGACATCAAATCCTTTGCCATCATCAAAAATAGCCAGATGAAGTTTATCTTCAACCTCATCCAAGCGTACCAGAATATGATTTGCCTCAGCATATTTTAGGGCATTGTTCACCGCTTCTTGCACAATCGCAAATAAAGCTGCTTCCACCTTGCCATCTAAGCGGCTTATATTATCACCCTTCACTTGATCAGATTTAATTTTCAGATGCAGCTTAACGTGATCATCTTCCGCTTGACGCCGCTCGACAAACGTTTCTAAAGCAGCAACTAAGCCCTTTGTTTCCAACACCAGCGGTCGCAACTCAAACAAAAGCGTCCGCATCTGATGGCTAGCCCGCATGGCCAATTCGAGCATATGATCAAGTTCGGTGCGAGCCATATCAAGCTCATTGTGCTGAATCGCCTTTTGACAAAATTCGATATTCATCTGAATAGCCGCTACCAATTGAGTTGGACCATCGTGCAAATCACGTTGCAACCGATGGCTCACCTGCTCTTGAGCCCGAATCACCCGATCTCGATCCTCAATCACATCCTCGTGCAAACGAGCATTTTCAATGGCAATGCCAGCATAGTTAGCCAGTGAACTCAACAAAAACTGGTCGTGCTCTGTAAAAGGGCCGCTCTTTTTATTGACGACCTCCAATACACCAATAATTCTCTCATGAGTCAGAATCGGTACACACATCAATGATTGAGTGAGAAACCCTGTATCGGTATCAATTTTCTTAAAGTGACGAGGATCATTATTCGTGTCATTTACAATGACAGGAGCACCACTCAATGCAACCTCGCCGGCGATTCCCTGTCCTCGGGGGACACGAAATGGCTTATTATCATCTGATAACGCACCCAAAACAACCTGACTGACCAAATCGCCTGAGGGTTCTTCAATCAATAACACCGAGCCATCCTCAACGTCAATCGCGGTGTACACACGAGTCATCAAACGACGTAAGACCTCTTTCACCTCTAAAGTCGAAGCTAAATTATGCCCAATCTCTTCAACGAGGGCCATCCCCAATGCCCAATTTTGAGTCGCATCATAACGAGTCGTTAATCGTTGGACAGCCTCTTTTTCTTCAGAGAAGGCCTGCGTCATCTTCACTGAGTATTCAACTAGCTCATCACGACCCCATCCTTCAAACATCTCCCGAACATCTTTAGCTGTTCCTTGTACAACAATATCATTCGGCTCTGTTGCCGCGTTGCTATTAACATCTGGTGAAGTCATTCATTCACCCTCCACTACATCACATTCCGCCCATAAACTTAAGCGTAAACTTACGCCCAAGCTTACGAACTTACCCACAATTGACCTCCTATTATATTCAGCCTTGTCAAGGTGGGAAATCCAGTATTTTACGAAAAAATTTATACTGTCTTAACATAACCCTATTAATCCACAGTTTCGATTAGACTTATCACAACTTTGCCTTTGGCCCGCCCTTCTAAAACATAGCGGAGTGCCTCAGGAACCTCACTTAGTCCCGAATACTGTTGATCAATCACGGGCATAATTTTTCCCGCTTCACAAAGCTCTGTAATTGCCATCAAGTCTTTTCTGTTCTGCGGCACCGCTAACAGACCAATTCGCTTACCCGTGATTTTCCCGATTAACGGACCTAAGATGAGCATCTGAAAAAGAACTGCTGTGGACCCCCCAACAAAAAAATATGTACCCTTGGGCTTGACGGTTCGTCGAACATCAAACACCGAACGATAGCCGATCAGGTCGAGGATCAGGTCGTATTGTTTACCATTTCGGGTGTAGTTGTCTTTGGTGTAATCAATGACGTAATCTGCACCCAACGAGCGCATAAAGTCCAATTTGTGGCCATTGTCCACGCCCGTCACCTCAGCCCCATACAGTTTGGCGAGCTGTATGGCAAACGAGCCGCCACTACCCCCAGCTCCATTGATCAAGACCTGCTGACCCAGCTTGACCTGTCCTTTGTCCCGAATCGCCCGCAGCGAAATTGTCCCCGCTTGGGGAATAGCTGCCGCTTGCTCGAAGGTTAGGCTAGCAGGCTTGAGCATTATCGTTTTACCGTGGGTGCAGACGTACTCGGCAAAGCCACCGTGATAATCTGGAATTTCCCCAAACACTTCATCCCCCGGCTTAAATTCAGTATGGCTTTGCCCCACCGCCTCTATAACCCCGGCAATGTCCGACCCCAGAATAGGATTTCTCGGTCTCTGTAATCCACCAATGCGAGCATACAACGGCTTCCCAATCAGATTTTCCTTATCTGAGCCATTGATCGACACCGCCCGAATTTTGATCAAAATTTGATCGTCGATTGGCGTGGGTTTTGGCACTTCGGCGAGTCGAAGTACATCAGGGGGACCATATGCTTCATAGACAACGGCTTTCATAACATTCCTTTGGGCCAAGAAGAATCTAGATAATTGGTATAAGCTTCGATAAGATGCTTTGCCGTTTGCAACACTTTTTGTTGTAGGTCTTCTGGCTCCATCAGGATCAGTGACCCTCCAAAACTTGCCGCAAGGGAGATTGCGTCTGCTTCAGTATTGAACACCATCTCTACTTTATGCCAGTTCGGGTCATCAGTGGCAATAACAGTTTCAATTTTTGAATACCATCCCGCGTGTTGTATTCGCTTCAGCACTGCCTGCTCAGCCAGAAATGTCACAGGGACTCGAGGTAATTTCGCTGTAAATTCCTGTTTTGACGTTTCCCAAAATTCGGCTAAGTCAAAGTCTTGTGGAGGTACATCACCTTTACCAACGACCTCTATTTGTTCGATACGATCAATTCGATAGGTTCGGATTGTATCACGAGTTCCGCCGACTAAGTACCACACAATGCCTTTCACGACTAGGCCAAATGGGGTCAGTATTCGTTCAACAACACTCTCATCATAACGTTTATAACGTATCATAACTTTCTGATGTTGCCACAATGTCTCTTGCAAAATCGGAAGAAATTTTACATCCGGTTTCTTTTTACGCCATCCCTCTCCATCGATGTGTAAGAATTGTTGCATCGTTCGAACACTACTTCGGTGTGAGTCAGTCAAACTTGTTTCGAGCTTTGATAAAGCACGATGGTTGGCCTGACTAAGCCCCAATGCTTCCAACACGACGTCGGGCGCACTTAGAAATAACGATTGGATTTCTGAAGTGTTTAGTCCAGTAAGTTTCGATTGATAGCCCTCAACAAGAAGCCATCCTCCGTTTCGTCCTCGTTCTGAATAAACTGGAATTCCAGCCCCACTCAGTGATTCGATATCCCTTTGGATCGTCCGTTGAGAGACTTCAAGCTTAACCGCTAATGCCTCGGTAGTAAGTTTTGTATGCTTCTGCAACAACAATAAAATTGATAGGAGTCGGTCCGCACGCATAAATTTTCCCCACCTTCATAATTGATCTCAAACCTATTCGGCAAAGCACTATACCGACCAAATTGATAAGCCACGAAAACGCGGATTGAAATAAATTTTTTATTCTTTTTCTACAATTTCAGTAAATTCTGCATCCTAAAAACCACCTTATATCTCAATTATCAACCTCATCTTAAAACTGCCAACGGGTCGCCGTGTTTGGAAAATCTTGCTCTAACCACGCCATAACAACATTGGGCAAAACGTAGTACATGGTCCCTGAGGCCAATTCCTCCGCATTAGGTTCATAGCCATGAACTGCATATTTCTCAGCGTAAATTGGGGCAATGCGCTCAAAATCATTTTGGTTCTTAACCATCTCTACCCGCCCCTCAATAATGACCACTTCATAGCCACTTTCCAAATGGACCACAATGTTAGGATTCTTTTGTAGATTTCGACCTTTCTGAGACGTTACACTAGTGCCAAAGTAGACCACGTCATCTAACAATATTCCCCAAACAGGCGCGACATGTGGATTGCCATTAGGACGAGTTGTTGCCACCCAATAATTCATCGAGGCCGCTAAACGTTCCCTAACCCACGGCCAGCTAAGTAAACCTTCTGGTTCTTGATTGATGCCATAATCTTTCATCGCAGGGCGAGTTGCCTTAGGTATCGAAAGTTTCATCAGTATGATCTCCTTTAATGTTTACGGGTATCATATCTCAAAAACAAGACACCTTATGTCTTATTTTTAATCAATAAAGCCTCATCTCTTTAATAAATCATCTCCTCCACATAATGTTCAGAGTGGTGCTCATCTGCACAGGCTTCACAAACTAAAACATCAGTCTGTTCCCGATTACAACATTCAATACAAATCCAAGTGGCAATACTTTTCTTATTTTGGGCCTTGCAATGGCGGCATTGGCGATAACGGGGCTTATTTTGCTCGGTGATACGCGGGTACTCAATCCTAGTTTCGGGATCACCAATCTTTTCCAATGTGATTTGATGTTCGATCCAATCGCCAAAATCATAGACATACTTTAAGGATTGGTCCACGCTCAAATCCAAACCAGCAATTGTAACATCGGCCGCTTCACCTTCCCCAAAGGGATCAATATGCCCTAACTCGATTTCTCGAAAACGGCGACCTTGGCCCCGGCGTACCAATTTCCAAAAACCACTCATATGATCCCAATCGTGCTTAAAGGCGTCTTTGAGTTGCCGATCCAGATGACCCAGAGTTTGTTTACCCTGAATTTCGATCCGCCGCCATAACCCCTTGCGATACTTCAAAGCAGCCTTAAATTGGTAAACTTGCTCACCCTGAGCTTTGGAGAAAGGTTTCTCTTCCACAAGCGAAGTGCCAGACTCTAGCAGCATCCATTCGAACGGTAATTTACTATCACTATATCGAATTTCATAACCATCCCACACCATTCGCCCATCGTTTTCAAGCACGGTTAGCCAATGATCACCTGGATAGGGTTCGATGCGGGCTAAACGCATGTATGTGGTCAAAACAGCCTCTTGAGTCCAAATACGTTCATCATTGGCAGCCTCCAATAAGGCGAATAACATATCGGCCATTGCCTGATTACGTGCTTGAATCTTTGCTTGTTGTCGTTTTGTAACGTCAGCAGGCTCAGGGACGAGTTGAAACTGTTTAGTTTGCCAATCAACAATCGTGATCAGTAAACTATCGCCTGGCTCAACATCCCTCTCTAGATACCACGTCCCCACATCAGCAACGGGTATCTCAACTGTGGTACGGCCAAAGAAGCCTTCTCGTTCTTCCCTTATATTAATAGGCTTGAATGGAATCAAATCACCCACCTCATCAACAAAACTGATTTTAAGGGATGAGATATTTTCATTATGTAACAAAAATGGAGTAAAGGCCGGTTGCAGAGCCAGCCAGCCCTCGTCGATCTCTTGTTGAGAAGGAGTCACCCGAAAAGCAATACCTTGCATTGCCAGGGCAATTGGCACAACTGTATGTTGATCCAAAAGAATGACGGTTTTCCCCACATGTTCCCAACCCCGTATAGCCTGACGCACCGTATGAAGCGGATTTTTAGCCTTAGACGGCCATAACGCCAGAACACGCTGAGCCAATTCATCAATATGGATCGGCTCGGTTAATTGCGCAACTACCTGCTTAATCGCTTCATCTCTGGTTATTGTAAATTCAGATGACATCAATCCATCTCCATCTCAAACAACATGTTCAGTATTATAGACTTCATACTTTACCTCATATCTAAGCCTTTGCTATCATATTAGCGGGTAACCCTGTAGTCAATTTTACAAGAAGCTTAGTCATCTTGTCTTTATGAATCAGCAGATTGACTAAAAGTAGCA
This sequence comes from Phycisphaerae bacterium, assembly GCA_028285035.1. The sequence continues at coordinate 127,768 of JANQQF010000038.1, read as the reverse complement.
GACTAATACAGTAAGTCTTAAAATCTTTTTTCTTCTGGCAAATATCTAATCCACCAATCATACATTGGATGACTTGATTTGAGAGTATAGTTTCCACGATGTTGAACATTCCATAGTGCTTGAGTAATGATCTCATCCGAAGGTTTTTGAACATTAGTCCAATGTCTAATCAATTCTAATGAATAAAGGATTTGAATATGATCTGCTTCAAGTTCAAACCAACGTCGTGCCTTTTTATCGTCAATAGCAATAGCCCAGTTGCGACTAACTGCAAGCGCACCAGAAATAGCTTCACCCTTATCTAAAATTGCCTCTAAATTGGCTTGCATTTCATATTCATCTTCAGAAGAGATGTCTACAATCCTTAACTTACCAGCATCGACTAATGATTGTAGATCGATTGATTCTTTAATCTGTTTAACATTATCAGGAGGTCCACCATTAATCGATAGGACCTCCTCTTTATAAACAAAAGTTGCTATTGAAATTTCTTTTGGAATTGAGTCAAGGATATTTTCCATTTGTCGAGAAGCATACAAAATAATGACACAACTGGCATCTAAAATTATACAATCGTGATTAAACATAATATTAGTTGTCAAACTGTATCTCCTATGCAGCAATTAAATCCGTAATATCTTGATCAATCATATCATCATCTTCCGACCAACCGATTTCCAAGGCAATATTCCGCGCGTCAAGTCGATCTACCTGTAAAAACTGAGCCAGTTGTCCCTCACTTAACTGCCCCTGGTCATAGGCTAGAACGGCTAATTTTTGATACCGTATCGGCAACTTACCCCGCTCCGCAGCAATGTCTTCAAGCCCAAGTTTCTCCTTAGCTTCTTTCACCCGAAGGCCGCGCTCATCCAATTTTGCCTTAACCCCGCTCGGGATGAGACGCATCCCTTCCAGTCGATAAATCATTGCTTCAAATGAAACACCGTAATAATGTGCCAAGTTGAGCAAATCGGCTGGCGTGACCCGTCCTTTTTCCTGATGCATGGCATGAAAACGCTGACGAATCGATTGCGTCGGCATCAAAAAATAACGGGCAAAATTATCGGCAAACCGTTCGCTTTCCGGGACCCGTTGATATTGATCTTGCATCGACACACTGGCTTTATGACGATCTGCCAAAAAATGGGCATAATCATGTGCTAGAGACCAACGACAACGCTCTTCATTGTGCAGACTATTGATCGCAATACAACCCCCTAGATTATGTTCATAAAAGTAGATACCTGAATATTTAGAGGATGGTTTCATTTCTAAATAGAAAATTCGCAAACCAACACTCTGCTCTAAAATTTGACGTAGAATTGGAATCGGCCCATCACCTAAACCAAGCCGATTGCGCTCCACGCTAGCTAAACCCTCGGCAGCCGCCTCAATTTGCATCCCTTTATATTGGTAAGGTGGCGGATAATTCCGCACGAGTGGCTTTTGCGTTAAATTTTCCAATTCTAAATAATTTCGACAAAGTTCTTCCAACAGATTTATCGCATCAGTGATTCGACCATCATTTTCTAAATTGCGTAGGACGGAACTCCGAAATTGTACTTCAAAAGGCTCTATTTCAGGTCGAGAGCGCACAAAATCACCCACTGATTTTCCATACGCATCAGCTAATGTTGCCAATTCTTTGGCTTTAATTCGTCGTTCTCCCTTTTCGATTGCAGTAAGGGTAGTTCGAGCGACACCAATAATTTTGGCTGCATCGGCTTGGGTTAGCCCCTGCTTTTGACGAGCTTGTTGAAGTTCTTTACCCAGTTTTTTAAGATCAATGACATCAAGTATGTTATGGCTCATCATTTAACTCCTTTCCATTACGAATGGCAATTGTTCATAAGAACTCGCTCCTGAGAACAAATTTTTCTGCGTCCAATCAAAATTCTTTTCAAACATCTCCCACTCTGTAATATGTTTTTTATAAATCCTTAATAATTTATTTTGAATAGGGATTGCTGTAATTTTGCGACTATTAGATATACAGGAATGAATTTCTCGTAACTCATCATATCGATAAAGTAGCCTCTGCCAAGGCTTATCTGAGGCAAAGATACTTTTTAATTTATGAATTTGGAGTGCCATTGCTTTAAAGTGAGTTTGTGTTTATCTGCAACATTCAGATCACTATCTGTTACAGCGTATTTTGTCTTATCTTCAATTCCAGCATTAATAAACGCTAATCTTCTCAGCAAACAGGAAGAACAAAAACCACATTGTGAGGGTTGATTAGCTTGGCGACGATAGGCATCTCATGTAACAGTATTAAATGCTAACTCTGCTAGGCCAATCTCAGGGATTATGTTACATATCTCAGCCTTTGTCCAAAATAAAAAGGGATTCAGACAAGCAAACTCAGACCCTAACACTTTAGATACAAATTGCCCTGTATTGTACAAAGAAATAGGGTTAACTGAACGTGCGTGAGCAAGTCCTAGCTCAGAAAACGTGTAGTGTAAGTTAATAGCACCAAATCCATTTTCATAAATATGTAGTTCCTGTTGATTTTCCAAATGAGCACAAACTGCACCCAAAACTTTAAAGACAAATGCTCGACATCTAAATTCATTATTTTTTGGAGGATGTTCAGATGGATACCTTAATTCTATTGGAAGTTGAGTTAAGCTAACTCGATAAGGAAATTTTTGACGAACTACCGACTCGATTTCTTTTTGCTTACCCAAGACAGATAAATTACTGCCTGTCCCAAATAAAATAAACTCTTTTTCTGGATATTGCTTCATACGATTACACAGACCAGCTAATGAATCTAAGCCTCCACTCCATAATGCAACCTCAGTAGGTTTATCTGTTAATGCGATTGGTAATTTCCTGACTAACTCTGCAGAGCGAGGAGGTTTTATTCGAGCCACAAAAGAAAAACGCCAATTGTCTCTTGTATACCATTTCAATGTAAATAGCTACCGCAAGATCAATCAAATCCGCACAAATAGATGGCAATCCATTACTTTGACCTCGTATTAAATGTTGGTCCTTAACACGGGTTTGAATCGCGTAGTCTTTTTTACTGTTACAATGACTTAGCCGTATAGTCTGGAAATCTTCTGCAAGACTTGGAAAAATATAGCTGTAATCCACAGTGCCCCCTTAAACTATTCCACCCATAATATCTACATCCAACAACTGATCAGTTGACTGATTGCGGTTTGGCAGCCTTAATGCGTTAACATTTTTATGACGAGTCAATTGATCTACAAAACTTTCAGTTTCTGATGAAAGAGAGGTTTGTATATCTTGAAAATATTCCTCGGCAAATTGTTCGTTCAACTCGCCTTGGGCCAAATCAATCATCAAAACATTCTCTTCAACTTCCGATCGCCATATATTACTTATGAATGACTTTAAAAGTTCTGCAGTGGGTTCTTGCAACATCTCTCCATCCTCTAATTTAGAGAGAATTTGATGACAACCTCGTTTAGCTATATCAATAGCATTATGATTTTCAGAAAATTCGTTGCTCAATTCATTAATCCGTTTATGTTCCTCATTCCAATCAACCATTTTTAATAACATAGAATTCCCAGACATTGGTTGAAGATATTGAGCAACTTTATGAATAAATTCAACTGGAGAATTTCCGAATGATTGAAGCCTCTCCCTGATAGGTTTTAAGGCAGATTGAGCAATCACCGTTGGATCTTGTAACTCACATATTTGCTGATATACGGGTTTATATTGTTTTGGTATATTTGATGGTATTTTATCTCGATCTGCCATCTCCACTTGCCTTTTGCTTAGAGTCTTATCAAACTGAGCGGTTAACGAATTGATATGCAATTTTTACATCAAAAAGTAATTCATTTTATCTCGATTAAGTAGATTAAAAATACCACAATAATCTGACATTGTCAAGTATTTGTACTATAATTTCGTAAAAATGTCAGGCACTATCGTTTGATAAACAAAAACCCTGACAAAAGTCAGGGTCACTTATAAAGAATTCTTTAACTTAAAAGGTTTTTTAACTACAATTCTCAATCTACCCCATACACCAACTCAAACAACCGATTCGGACTCAGCGGAATCTCCAAAATCTCCAGGTTGTGGGCGGAGAGGGCATTCTCAACAGCCTGGGCAAAGACCGCCGCTGTAGGAATCGCCCCGGCTTCACCTGCCCCTTTGATGCCGAGGGGGTTGAGGGGTGACGGCGTGACGTGGTGAGCAGAGTCGATGTGGGGAACATCCAGGGAGGTAGGCAGAAGAAAATCCATAAAGGAAGCATTGAGGAGTTGCCCGTTTTCGTCAAAGTGTAGTTGCTCATAGAAGGCGTTACCGATGCCTTGCGCTACGCCACCGTGGATTTGGCCATCCAAAATCAAAGGGTTGATGACCGTCCCACAATCGTGGACGACAACGTATTTTTTGATCTCAACCAACATTGTATCTGGGTCGACTTCAACGATCATCGCGTGAACGCCGCTGGCGGTGGTTCCGCTTTCAGGGCCGAAGTATGAGGTAGCTTCGAGGCCCGGTTCGGTGCCGGGAGCAACGGCTCCACGCAACGGATTGGCTTCCATCGCCAGTTGGCCCAATTTGATCGCCGATTCGGGCACGCCTTTTACTCGTACTTCGCCCTCGCCCAATTCCAAATCATCCTCAGCCACTTCCAGCTTTTGGCTAGCCATCTTCAAAATCTTCTTACGAACCTCGGTGGCTGCGGCGTGAATGGCGCTACCTGCCACGACCGCACCTCGACTAGCAAAGGTACCTGCCCCCCAATGGAAGTGGTCGGTGTCGCCCGTCACCAAATAAACATCGCGGACATCAACGCCGACCTCATCAGCCACAATCTGGGCGAAGGAGGTGAAATGGCCCTGACCTTGGGTGCCAATGCCAGTAGACACACTGACTTTTCCGGTATTACCAACAGTAATTCGGGCACCCTCATAAGGCCCAATGCCGGTGCCCTCAACGTAGGCGCACACTCCGATGCCGATTTGCTTACCTTCGGCTTGCAAACGGGGTTGTTCTTCTTTGATAAATTGCTCATAACCGATCATCTCCACCGCCGTTTCCAGACCGGGCAAATAATTACCACTGTCGAAAGTGAGCGGGGCAAAATCTTGGAAGATGATCTCGTGATTGTAAGGGAATTGTTCGGGCTGAATAAAATTTCGTTTTCGAATTTCAACTGGGTCTAAGTCTAGTTCTTTGGCCGCAATGTCTAGGAGACGTTCGATGACAAAGACGCCGTGTTGACGGCCTGCCCCACGATAGGGCGTGACAATCGGCTTGTTGGTAAAGACCGCTGTAAATTCACCATAATAATTTGGCGTCGCATAAGGGCCAAGCGCATTGGCTTGACTATTGAGTGGAATGGTCAACCCATAAGGATCGTAGGCTCCAGTATCGTGTAAAAATATCTGCTTCAGGCCCAGAATTTTTCCCTCTTTGGTCAGGGCCAACTCAGCATCATGGATTTGGCCGCGTTCCTGAGTCGTGGCGTAGAAATTTTCCTGCCGATCTTCAATCCACTTCAAGGGCCGATTTAATTTGATCGCCGCCCAAGGCAGGAGCACTTCCTCTTGATACCCCATCATAATTTTGGGGCCAAAGCCACCGCCAATAAACGGAGCCACCACACGTACCTGATGCTCGGATAGCCCCAACATTCCTGCTAAAATAAACCGAATAAAAATTGGGGCTTGAGTCGTATCCCATAGCGTTAGATGAGACCGTTTGGAATCCCAATTAGCCACAATCCCCCGATTCTCCATCGCCGCCGCAGTGCCACGATCATAAGAAAAGCGACGTTTGACAATCAAGTCGGCCTGCTCAACAATCGAGCTATAATCGCCCTTCTCTTGGATGACGTGTGCCGCCAGATTCGAGAGCAGATCATCATGAATCACCGCTGCCTCGTCACTTAAGGACTGTTCCAACTCAACATTCGCTGGCAAAATGTCAATATCCACCCAAATATCCGCCACCGCATCCTCAGCCAGATAACGACTTTCGGCCACGACCATCACAATCGGCTCGCCAACAAAACGCACCTTATCCTTTGCCAAAGGCACCTGCGTCCGCTGATGGAACGTCGCTCGCTCAATGGTTGGGGGGGGCGGCACCAAGAGTGGACCTGACTGCCAATAATCGCCCAAATCCTCAGCCGTATAAACCGCAACCACACCTTCACGCTCCTTGGCCGCTTCAACATCGATACTGTTGATTCGGCCGTGGGCAATGTCACTCCGGTAAAAGGCCACGTGCAACATATCCGGCAAGTTGATATCATCAACATGCAACGCCTGCCCGGTCAGCATCTTCAAGTCTTCATTTCGTTTAATCGGTTGTCCAAAGTATCGTGTTGCCATAATGTTCCTCTAACAGTCCACAGATTTACACAGATGATCACAGATAAAATCAAAAAATTCTTCGCTTAACTTGCACTCGTTTGGCTCCAAAATTGAGCAGTAATCCGACTTTGTATCCGGTTGCCTTCAAATAATTCAGCAATTGAGCTTCGTGTTGGGTGTTCAAATCACTAATCGCTTTTAACTCGAGAATGATTGCTTTATCTACTAAAATATCCGCATAATACTCACCAACCAGTTTATCTTTGTAGTAAACGGGTATCTTTACCTCAATCTATGCTTGATAGCCTCGTAAAATCAATTCCTCAACTAGAGCATTCCGATAAACTTTTTCTAAAAACCCAGGTCCTAAAATATTATGAACTTCATAGGCCGCGCCAATAATCTCTTGAGCCACCTCTTGGTTTGGGTAGTTACTCATAAAAACAACCCATCATAAAAATTATTAATATCTGTGTCTATCTGTGTTTATCTGTGGATAATTCTTTTAGGTATTATTTGCCATTTTCCCCGTCGCCAATTGAACCGCCTCGACAATATGTTGATAGCCCGTACAACGACAAATGTTGCCCGAAATCGCCTCACGAATTTCTTGTTCGGTGGGGTTGTCATTCTCTTCGAGGAAGGGCAGCAGGGTCATCATAAAACCCGCTGTACAAAAACCACATTGTAGGCCGTGGGCCTCTCGAAAACTTGCTTGGAGGGGATGCAGGTTTTCTTCGCTGGCATCAGGGGTAAGCCCTTCAACAGTCATAATCTCATGTCCGTTAGCCTGTACCGCAAACATAATGCAAGAGCGAACAGGCTGCCCATCAAACAAAATGGTGCAGGCTCCACATACGCCGTGCTCACAGCCAACGTGGGTTCCAGTTAAGGCCAATTCGTGCCGAATGAAGTCGGACAAGAGCAAACGAGGCTCGATGCTTCGTTCATACGCTTTACCGTTGATGGTGACAGTAATATCAAATAAGTCGGTCATCTTACGCTCCCTTCGCCCGTTGCACTGCTTTCGTCAACACCCGCTGCGCCAAGACCTTCGCCAAATGTCGTCGGAATTTTACCGAGGCGTGAATATCTCCAGAAGGGTCAATGTCTTGATTGGCCGCAAGATCGGCAGCGGCTTCAATAGCCTCTGAAGTGGGCGCTTGACCTTGTAGCGAGGCAATCGCCTGATGCGCAGTAACGGGACCAGGACCGACACTAAAATAGGTTAATTTGACTGATGAACAATTTCCACTAGCGTCGAGGGTGATTGCCCCTGCCGCACCAACCAAGGCATAATCCCCAAGACGACGAGACACTTCTTCAAAGGCATAGCCCGTATTGGCCATTTTGGCAGGCAGCACGATCTCGGTCAGCAATTCATCTGGCTCAAGGGCGGTTTCAAACAAATCGACGAAAAATTCTGAAGCCGATAGCCAGCGTTCCCCGTTACGGCTTTGCACTTTGAGTTGGGCATCAAGCACGGAAATCACCGCCGGCAGTTCCGAGGCCGGATCAGCATGGGCAATACTACCCCCGAACGTGCCTCGATTGCGGATTTGCGGGTGGGCAATGTAGGGCATCGTCTCGTACACCAACGGCGACCGCTCAGCCAAGAGCGTTTCTCGCTCGACCTGTCGCTGCCGAGTCATTGCACCAATGGAAACCCCACCTTCATTTGTTGGGCGAATGTAGGACAATTCAGAAATATGATTCAAATCAATGAGCACTTCTGGCTGGGCCAAACGAAAGTTCATGGTGGGGATTAGGCTTTGCCCTCCCGCCAGAGGTTTCGCATCAAAGCCGTGTTCAGCCAATAAATCAAGTGCTTCATCTAGCCCAGTCGGGGCAAAATATTTAAATGGAGGTGGTTTCATAGAGTTTCACCTTTGCTAGAGATTATCACTTCGTTTAGGCTGGTTTCCAATCTTTAACTCCTTAAACGAAGGGTCTCTCTATTCTATATTTGGCAACCGCTCAAACCAGCGTGGAGCGTCAAACGCTTTACCATCGCGCCAGAGTTGATATGTGATCTGCATATGACCGAGATGGAGGCCGTAATGATCAACAACATGCAAAAGGCCCCAGCGGATTGTAATCTTGCGATCTTGGTTAACCCGCGTCTCACCCAGATCTGCATCAGTCAGCTCGGCTAACACCTCTTGAGTCACTTCAGCTTGCTTCTGCAACAATGTCACGAGCTTTGTGGCATCATCAACTTCAGCCACAAACTCAGTTTCTCGTACACGAGTGGTAGGGCGGCGCCCAATGACCTCAGCGATCCAGAAATGTTCGGCACCAGCGAGGTGTGTCGCCATGACCGCCATCGAGTTCATCTCATGGGCCTTCGATTCTTCAATGGGTCGCCAATTCAACGCCTCAACCGAAAGCTCCGTAATCAGACTGATGATTTGCGCCCGTGATCCTTCAATACGATGGTGATAATTTTCGAGTTCTGCTCTCATGATCAGTAAATAGTAATTAGTAATTGTTACTACACTTACGGACCTACCAATTACTAATTACCACTTTCTATTCTCCTTCCTTAAATGCTACAAACCGCGCCCAGCACGACGCCAATTCCATTCCTTTTTGGACAAAGCAGGCAATGTAGTATCGACCACTGCTCGCCTTGGCTAACTCGCCTCCCAAATTTTCTGCATGAACAATTCCCTTAGGGAAAAGATTGAGGTGCATATCTTGATAATAGTGATCGAGCGGGTACATCTCGTCCCAATCCTTGCCAAAATCCTGCTTTAACTTTTCATTGGCCTCAGCAAAGGTTTTGGGATGCCAGATTCGTTGAATCGTGTTCATCGGGTGGTCGGCAGCGACACAATCGATACCAATCCATTTGATGCCACTTTCGACGCACCAGTTGGCAAAGTCGGGTGAAGGTCCAGGGTGTTTAATCATATAGCGGAACTCATCAGAGTCGGGGCTATTCCAGCCAAATTTATGCCAGCCCGTCTTGATAATCAGAATGTCACCCTCACGGACTTCCACCTCATCCATAATCATCTGCGGGGTGTAGACGCTGGAGTTGCTGACCTTGTCGGAAATATCCGCCACGACACCAGGTCCGACCCAGTAATCAAGCGGCATTTGACCCATCGTCCGTCCGGCGGGGTAGAAGTGAACTTCACCATCCATGTGGCTGGCCAAATGGAAGCTGGCTCGACAGGTAGCGTTGTTACGGCCCATCCCAAAATTGTGACCCGCCACCCGTTTGGTGTATTCAGTGGATAAGGGCACGTAGTTCGCCCACTGTGGGGTTTGCACGCTAAAGGGCAAGGTCATATCCAACATCTCAGCCGATTCCATGGCTTGAAAAAATGCTTCCTGACTCATCCCCTCTGGGGCTTGCAAGGCCGTGACACGCGACCAAGCCGATTCAACCTCCATAAAGGGCAACGGGCCGATCATGATCCAAGCTCGCTGATTATTGAGTTCGTTAATATCCCCACCCAATGACTCGGCCAAGAGCAGGTGAGCCTTCGGCATCGTGATGTGGGTCAATTCATAATATTCTTCGGGCGGAAACATCTCATCCCACGATTTACCGTGAGTTTCCTGCAACTTGGCCTCAGCCTTAGCAAAGTCCCCAGCGTGCATGTAGCGAATGGGGGTGTTCATCGGGTGCTCAGCACTGCCACAGTCGACCGCCACAACCTTCAGTTTCATGTCAATCGCCCACTGGAAAAAGTCGGGGGATGGGCCGGGGTGTCGGATTAAATAGCCAAATTCTTTTGATTGCACGCCGCCTTGGGCCGTCTCATCAAAGACATCAGGCTGATCCCAGCCATACTTGTGGTAGCCGGTGTTGATGATGAGAATATCGCCCTCTTTGACCTCAGCCCGTTCAGTAATCATTTCAGGTGTATAAAGGCTATAGTCAGAAACCGCATCTGAAATATCAACCACGACCCCTTGCCCCATCAAATCCGTCAAAGGAATGTCGGCAATCGCCCGCGCCCCTGAGTGAAACGCACGCTCACCCACGAGATGGGTTCCGGTGTTGTTACTCCACTCAATCAATTGACCATTGGCCCCTTGCCCTCCCAATTGGACTCCAGTGACTCGCTTAAAAAATTCAACCTGCAAGGCTTTCTCACCCGGATTCGGAGGGGTAAAGATACTCACCCCTTGGGTTAAATCATACCACTTGGCCTCAGCCATCATTGTTACAAGTTCTTCACGATTCATAAATACCTCGCTTATGTATTTGTTGTTAGATTTATGGAGAGATTGTGAGGCAATGGTGTTTCAGTAAAAGTAAATAGCAATTGGTAAATAGTCATTGTCGCTACGCTTACACAATTACCATTTACTATTTACTAATTACCAATGACCATTCCCTAAATCCCATACTTCTCCGCATACGCAATCAATGCGGCCTCAAATATTTCCATCGGGGGACGAACGAGACCTGCCCCAATTTGGCCTACCCCTGCATCTTTGTGGGCAATTCCTGTATTTAAGCGTGGCGTAATACCCGTTTCGACCACTTTCCGAATATCGATACCCGTTGGAGTGCCACGGAAATCGAGGGCCGGAATGGTGAATGATTTATGTTCGGCGTAATTGATCTCGTACATTTCCAAAGTGGTATTCATAGCATCCTTGGGTGTACCACTGATGAAGGTGATGATTGCAGGCGCTGCAGCCATGGCAAATGCCCCGATTCCGGCGGTTTCGGTGATCGTGCTGTCGCCAATATCACCACTGCCATCCTCGGCCGTAAAGTTGGGGAAGTAAAGCCCCTTGGGTTGAGCCACAGGGCCAGTAAACCATTGATCACCGATACCACTGACACGAATACCGAAGTCAGTGCCATTGCGAGCCATCGTACTCACAATCGTGCTCCCTTCGATACCGTGTCCTGCATCGGCCATCGCTTTACAAGCCGCCATCACCGGATTGAGCACTGCTAAAGCATTATCGCCAATGGCTTTGAGAACATCCCCAGCGGTATCGCCATCTGTCACTTTGGGGACATGCGGGGCCAAGGCTTTGAGATAGAGAATCGATCCCGCTTTATTGCGATTATGCCCTTCATCTCCCATTTGCAGGGCTTCCGCTAAGAGCGCCTTAATATCAATCCCACCTGCCGCCACAATCGCATCGTGCAAGACTGGTCCCAGCACCTCGTTCATCCACTTTAATCGCTCAATCACTTCTTCGCTATAGGCGCCATAGCGTAATACTTTGCCATAGCCTTCATTTAAATTAGAAAATGAGGTGTTACCGTGCGTTTTATTCTCGACAATGTAAACCAACATCGAGGAGGAGGTTAAGCCCGCCATCGGCCCCACGGCTTGATGATGGTGGCAGGGTTCAAGCTCAACTTCACCTGACTCGACCAAGGCTTTGGCCTCTGCCTCGCTTTTAGCCTTGCCCTCAAAAATCAACGCACCCGTAATAGCCCCACGCATCGGGCCAGATGCACGTTCCCAGGTAATCGGTGGACCAGCATGAAGCAATAAATTATCCCGCATTCCAGGGATCACATGGCTGGCTTTGCCCACCCCAACTAGAACAGGGTGAGCATCCATAATACGGCCCACAGCTTCGGCATTTGCTTTTTCAATATCGATCATTATATAGAAACCTCCTGATTAAAGGGTAATTAGTAATTAGTAAATGGTAATTAAGGTTTTGGTTGCTGCGTGACTGTTCGTAACCATTCAATCTCACGATCATCAAATAGAGGATCGGATGAGTCAACAAAATCTTTAAATGATTTGTCAGATGGCGTAAAGTGGGGATCACTCGATATTATATAATCGACAGTTGTTTCACCAACTGAGGGGTGTTTATGACGTTGAGCTTTTAGCCCTTTTGTAAAAGCATTTAATTGCCGAACCAAATCAGTCAAACGAATACTGTAGGTTTGACATTCATCATGAGACATTAAATTTCGCGTTAAGACCCGATTGAGCCAATATTTTGTTTCAAAAAGGCTACCACGGGCATAATATAAGAATTGCAGCTTCTCACCATAGTGAAATCGGCCAAATGATTCAGCTATGTTTGCCCCAATCGAGTCAGTGGCACGAGCTAGTTGCCCACCGACCACATCTTTAGCAAAGGCATCCCAACCAGCTACCTGCTCCCAAATTCCATCAGCAATCTCTTCTGCTTGTTGCAAAATTCGTAACTTCTCAAACGTTGCACTCACTGCGTATCCTCTAACCTACATAATCACCAATTACTATTTACTAATTACCACTTACTTCTTTTTCATTCGAGCCAAAATCCCCATCAGCTTCTCATTGCCACCGGCGGGAGGTTTCCAATTCACATGAATCACTGAATTATTCTGGGTCATCAAACTGGTGGTGAAGGTCTCCAAGCCGACGTTGATTGCGGCAAAGGGCTGTTTTATGTTTTCAATATCAACGGGGGGTAAGGCATTGACACTACCGAGGGTTTGTAGAATGCCACCAACGTAACGCGTGGCAATTTCATTATTCGTTTCAACCCGCGCCCCAGCCGCTTGCAATTGCTCGATTTGCTGGGCCATATCCTGAGGATCTTCATCCGTGCCCGCCACCATTGCTACGATCTCCAAATGGCGTCCGTCGGCCTCAGCCTTATCTTTTACGGCCCTGATCGCTGGGGCCAGCTCACTGGCTGGATCGGGATGCGCGCCGTGACCAAGGACGACATCCAGCAAAATGACAGCAACCTCCGGGTCACTTGCCTCTTGCTCAAGTCGCTGGATACGCAGGGTGTTGTCCATCATCGGATGTAAACGCCCCACTGTAAACTCGTCCTCGCCTAAGTCAATGATCGAGTGAGCTTGGCTTTCCAGCGAGTTGGCTAGTTTATAATCTTTATTCAGAGGGGCATTAGAGTAAACGGTTGGCACATAATCTTGTAGGAGAAGCAAGGCTTCATAGGCCAACGTGCCACCAGAGAAGAGGCCACGTAGATATTTTTGAGTGGTTGCAAAAGGTAACATTTTACCGTCATCACTTTTGACTGTAGATTTTTCAGCACCTGAGCCAACGTCACTATCCAAGCTCTTCATCAGCTGCACCGCAAACTCTGCTGTGCCGTCAAGGGTCGAAACAAAATAGAGTTCGCTGCCACTGGCTAATTGGGCGGAGGGCGTGTAACCAATAAAGTTAACGACGACAGGCTTCCCACTACTGCGAGCCACGCGTAGAAGATGATCGGCCACAACGGGTGAGGGAGGTTTAGAAATCAAAACGATGACTTTTGTATCAGAATCACGATTGAGAATATCGAGGGCTTGTTGCGCCGTAGTCGCCCCAACGGCTTCGGATAAATCGCGTCCCCCTGTGCCAAAGGCGTGGGTGATGCCGCCACTCAGTTGATGAATTCGGGCCGTGACTTGTTGCAGCCCGGTGCCGGATGCACCAACGACGCCGATTGAGCCACGGCGGACTTGGTTGGCAAAGCCTAACCCTGCCCCATTCACAATGGCGGTGCCACAGTCTGGCCCCATCACCAACAGCCCTTTTTCAGCCGCAGACTGCTTCAAAGCAATTTCATCCTCAACTGAAACATTATCACTATAGAGGAAAATATGTTTGCCCAAACGCAAGCCTTCACGAGCCACATCGGCCGCATAACGACCAGGCACAGAAATCAAAACCCAGTTGGCCTCTGGCAACATTTTTGTGGCCGCCTCAATACTTTGCGGAAGATAGTCTACATCCTCGACAACGTGCTTCCGGCGAGAGAGTAAATCATCCACTTGAGTTAGCGCCTCGGAGGCCACAGTTTCTGCCTCGCTCTGCACCACAATAATTAAATCATCAGCATTGGCAGCTTGAGCTTCAGGGGTCAACAGGTCAGTTTGGTCTAAAATCTCTTTGTTGGCCTCAGTGCCCATCACAACCCCGACATTCGACACATCCGGCAGGTCCATCAGATTCGCCTGAAGTTGCATCAAAATAACCGAGTCGTAATAAGCACCGCGCCGTACTTCCGTTTTTGTTGCCGTCATAACCGCATCCCTTCGTTTAGAATATAACTCAACAACGTGTAAGAGGGTTTAGGCTAAGGATTTAATAACTTTCGCATTTCTAAGGCTACGTGTAGGCTCTCAAATGTCTAAGTTATTTTCCATTCCTTAGTATTGGGTTGGGTAAAGTGAGGATAAGACACACAAGACCAATAGGGATGAAGCCTTGTGTATAGATAGCGCAATATAGCACGCTTTCTATGCTCTGTCAAAGGCTCAAATTTCTTAGCCATCCAGAATTTGCGCAATAGTAACATTCCTCAACCCTGTTGTCAAGTATAATCTCAAAAACAATATAAAATTGAAGTATTTATAACAAAACTGTCCAATCATAGTTAATCTATGCCCCAAGAATCCAGTATTTGTTCTTGACCAATTACCTTTTTTGATATATTGTATTTGATAATTTAGGCAATGAGGCTTAAGTGTTTCGCGGAGTGGGCTATACCCAATGATACGATAAAGTAGTCGTTGAGTATAAGAATAGTAAATATCTTCGCGACGGCAAAACCTTAGTGAAAGCGGGTGGAGCAGTTGCTTGATTGATTGATTGATACTATTTTTCCGCTTTCACGGAACGAAAGAGGCAAGCTTTGTGCAAATTGGAACACGAATCAAGACTCGACGTAAGGAGTTAAAATTAAGCTTACGGGAGTTGGCTGAAGCAGTTGATCTAACCGCCAGCTTTTTGAGTCAAATTGAACGTGATCAAAGCAGCCCCTCTATCGAGTCGCTTCGCAAAATCAGCGATGCTCTCGATGTACCCATTTTTTACTTCCTCGTAGAAGACAATGGCAAAAGCCCAATTGTTCGTCGCAACCAACGTCTCAGGTTAAACCGTTCAAACTCCGACCTCACCTTTGAACTCCTGACCCCTAACCTCAATGGTCGGATGGAGGCGTTCCTATATGAACAAGAACCAAACGGAAAAAATTTTGCTGCACCCTTACGGACCTACACCGAGCAATTCATTTATGTTTTGCAAGGACAACTTGAAATCCAGCTAGGTGAAGCAACGTATCAGCTAAATGCGGGTGACACAATTTACTTTGAAGGCCCTTTGTTAAAGCAGCTTACAGCAATTGGTGACCAAACCTTACGTGTAATTTCAGTGATTACACCGCCTGTCTTGTAAAATCAATTTCAATTTGGTCATTCGACCCACAAACAAAAAGAGAGGCATTGGACATAACGATTATGACACAGCCTGTTGTAGCCATTCAAGATCTGAACAAAATATTTGGTCAAGGTACTGATAATGCTGTTCACGCCTTGAAAGATATCAACCTATCTATTGAAGCGAATGAGTTTATTTCTTTAATCGGCCCCTCAGGGTGTGGGAAATCAACCCTGTTACGCAGCATTGGGGATTTGATTCCGGCCACGACTGGGGAAGTGTTGGTGAATGATAAGCCAGCCAAACAGGCCCGGCTTGATCGTGACTATGGCATGGTTTTTCAGGCGGCAACGCTGTATGACTGGCGAACCGTTGCAAAAAACGTGCAGCTACCACTGGAGCTGATGAAATATTCGGCGGCTGATAAAGCGCGCCGCACTAAGGAAATGCTTGATCTTGTGGAGTTAGGCGATTTTCACAACCACTACCCCTGGCAACTCTCAGGTGGGATGCAACAACGGGTTTCCATCGCCCGCGCTTTAGCCTTTGAGCCTTCCATTCTATTGATGGATGAGCCATTTGGAGCACTGGATGAGATGACCCGCGAGCGTCTGAATCTTGAATTGCTCGACATCTGGAAAAAGACCGGCACAACCGTCATTTTCGTCACGCATAGTATCACCGAAGCGGTATTTCTTTCCACCCGCGTGATTGTCATGTCAGCACGGCCTGGTCAAATCACGCATGACATCAAAATTGATCTCCCTCAACCTCGTAACCCTGAAACCCGCGAATTAGTTCGATTCTTTGAGCTTGAAAATGAAGTGCGAGCCGCCTTAAGGCATAGTGAAGGGCTAAGTACATGAGCCAATCAACGCAGAAATATTCAGCCCCTATCTTAATTTTGATCGTGATCTTGATCTTGTGGGAAGGTCTAGTCAATGTCTTTGAAATTGAGCAATTTTTGCTGCCTAAACCTTCGGCCATCGTGTCCAATTTGGTCCGTGTCGTTACCATCGATACCACTGATGGCAGCTCAGATGTTGATGAGATACGAAAGACATTGAGAGCAGATGAACTGATTGTATCAATTCCGGTTAAAACACCGGCTGATATGCTTGAGCCAATTTTTGAAGCAACCTTCTTTCAATTTTCTTTAGGTGACTCTATCGTATTATTCACACAAGGCGACAATCTCGTCCCAATTTTGCAGGCAAGCTGGTTTACCCTAAAAGAGGCTTTGGGAGGGTTCGCCATCGGCTCTATTTCAGGCATCATCGTCGCCCTCATCACCGCACGCTGGACGGCCACCCGGGAAGCGCTTCTCCCCTTCGCCATCGCCGCTAATTCGATGCCAATTATTGCCTTTGCCCCAATTATGAACAACTGGTTTGGTATTGACAATCCATTTTCAAAAATGGCGATTGTGGCCATCATGATTTTCTTTCCAATTATGATCAATACCGTTCGGGGGTTGGTTTCAGTTGACAAAAGCTCCTTGGAGCTCATGCGTTCGTATGCCGCCAGCGAGTTCGAGATTCTGCGGAAATTGCGAGTCCCTAACGCTTTGCCTTACTTATTCAGTGGCTTCAAAGTCGCTGCTGCCCTCAGCATGATTGGGGCCATCGTCGGTGAATATTTTGGGGGGCCTCGTATCGCCCTCGGCGTATTTATTACTCAAGAGGCCGCTCTGTTTCGTTTTGCCTCGGCTTGGGCTGCGATTATCCTGGCCTGTATCATGGGGATCGCACTCTACCTGATTATTATTCTGGCGGAACGCTTATCCATGCCTTGGCACATATCATTTCGTTAAGGGTTTATAGAGTTCATAGAGTTTGTTGGGTTTTTAAAGAGTTATTTTTTACCACTCACTAATCACTTTTTTGTAAGGAGGTGATGTCTATTCAAGGTCAATATTTCAACTTTTCTAAAAAATCGGTTAATCGTATTACTCAACAAATCTGATAGGAGGAGATAATGAGTAAAAAATCATTTTTGCTGTTTTTGTTTATGGCTATATTTGCCCTGTTAGTATCAGCCTGTAGCGGCGCGGCAGAGCAAGCCCAAGAAGCAGTCCAAGAGGCGGCGGAAGAAGTACAGGAAACAGCCGAAGAAGTCGTTGAGGAAGTAGAAGAAGTGGCTGAAGAGGTTGTTGAAGAGGCCGAGGAAGTTATGGAAGAGGCCGAAGAAGCGATGGAGGAAGCAATGGGTGCGCCCGAGTGTGACGGTTTAACCCCAGTCAGCCTCCAGTTGCAATGGGTCACCCAATCTCAGTTTGCGGGCTTCTTTGCCGCTCGAGACAAAGGGTTCTATGAAGAATTTTGTTTAGATGTTACCATCCTGGAAGGCGCGGTTGATATCGTCCCGCAACAGGTCGTCGCCTCAGGGCAAGCCGAGTTTGGGATAGCTTGGGTACCAAAAGTGTTGGCGTCTCGCGAAGAAGGGGCTGACTTAGTCAACATCGCGCAAATTTTCCAACGTAGCGGAACCTTGCAAGTATCTTGGGCCGATAATCCAGTCCCAACCATTGCTGACATGGCTGGTAAAAAAGTCGGAACCTGGGGTTTTGGTAACGAGCACGAACTCTTTGTGGCCTTGCGTAATGAAGAGTTAGACCCAGACAATCCGGATGATGTCGAAATTGTTCAACAAAGTTTTGATATGTTAGCCTTGCTCAATCGTGAGATTGATGCTGCACAAGCGATGATTTACAACGAGTATGCACAGGTTCTCGAAGCGGAAAACCCGGAAACCGGTGAACTGTTCCAACCAGAAGAGTTGGTCGTTATCGATTATAACGATGTTGGCACAGCAATGCTTCAAGACCATGTCTTTGTTGATGCTGCCTGGCTGGCCGAAGATGGCAACGAGCAACTAGCAGCCCAATTCCTAGCGGGTACCTTTAAAGGCTGGCAATATTGCCGCGACAACTTTGAAGACTGTGTAAATGTTGTTTTGGACAATGGTCCCACCTTGGGTGAAGGACACATGGCTTGGCAGCTCAACGAAATCAACAAGCTGATCTGGCCTTCACCCGCTGGTATTGGTGTTATGGACCAAGCTCTGTGGGATCAAACAGTTGAGGTCTCTCTCAATGGTGGCGTTATCAGTGAAGCGCCAAGTGATGCCTTCCGCACTGACATAGCTGAAACAGCCTTGAGTTTCCTGGAAGGGGAAGATACAACCGGTGAAGGTTACACCCCCATCGCTGTAAAAGTTGTGCCGGGTGGTGGCGCAATGGAGGAAGGGGCGATGGAAGAAGCAATGGATGATGGCGCAATGGCCGAAGATTCATTGGGCACCATCGTTGTCGAAGCGGGTGACTCTATCAAAATCGCCTCTGCTTTGGTCATCGCTGGCCCGAACGAAACACTAGGTGTTGACTCTCAACGTGGCGTTGAAATCGCAATTACTGATCGTGGCGAAGTCGCCGGCCACACAGTCGAGTTGCAAGCTGAGGATGGCGGCTGTTCGGCTGAAGGCGGTCAAACCGCTGCTCAGAAAATCGCCTCAGATGACAGCATCGTCGCCGTGGTTGGACACAACTGCTCTAGCTCTTGTACCCCAGCGGCTCCGATTTACAATGATGCTGGCCTGACCATGATTTCCCCCTCTTGTACTGCCCCCTCATTGACTGGGGAAGGCACACACGTTGAAAGTCTGCTGCGAACGGCTCACAACGACAACATTCAGGGTCGCGTAATGGCTGAGTTCGTTTACAACGAGTTGGGCTTACGCTCTGCGGCCACCATCCACGATGGTAGCCCCTACGCTGAGCAGCTCCAGCAAGTCTTTGCTGATGTTTTCGCCGAGTTGGGTGGAACCATCACCGCTCAAGAAGCGATCAATGTGGGTGACACTGATATGCGGCCGGTTTTGACCTCAATTGCGACAGGTGCTCCTGACATCATTTACTACCCAATCTTCATTGCTGAAGGTGGTTTTGTTACCACCCAAGCAAAAGAAATCTCCGGCCTAGAAGATACAATCTTAGCCGGGGCAGATGGAATGATCTCGCCTGACTTCATCGCAGCGGCTGGCGAAGCCGCTGAGGGTATGTACATCAGTGGGCCAGACTTGGCCTTCACCGGTGGTGCTTATGAAGCCTTCCTCGCCGCTCACCAGGATGCGTATGGTGAAGCGCCCTTGAGCGCCTTCCACGCCCACGCTTACGATGCGGCTAATATGATCTTTGATGCTATCGAAGCGGTAGCTAAAACTGACGCTGATGGCAACACTGTGATTGGTCGTCAAGCCTTACGTGATGCTCTGTACGCGACCAGTGGAATGGACGGGATCACTGGCAACATCACTTGTAACGACCTCGGTGACTGTGCTGATCCAAAGATTGCCGTGAACCAGATCACTGGTGGGGCTTATGTGCCGGTTGCTGGTGGTGGTGAAGGTGCGATGGAAGAAGGAGCCATGGATGGTGAGGCAATGGCCGCCCCTGTATGTGATAGCTTGACCCCAGTGAGTCTCCAATTGCAGTGGGTAACTCAATCACAGTTCGCTGGTTACTTTGCCGCAGTTGATCAGGGCTTCTATGAAGAGCACTGCTTGGACGTAACCATCCTTGAGGGTGCGGTTGATATCGTGCCGCAGCAGGTTGTTGCTTCTGGCCAAGCTGAATTTGGTGTGGCTTGGGTGCCAAAAGTTTTGGCCTCGCGTGAAGAAGGGGCCAACTTGGTTAATATTGGCCAAGTCTTCCAACGGAGTGGCACCCTAATGGTCTCTTGGGCTGACTCAGCGATTCCAAGCATTGGCGATATGGCGGGTCAACGGGTTGGTACTTGGGGCTTTGGTAATGAACACGAACTGTTCGCCGCCATGCGCCTCGAAGGAATCGATCCCGACAATCCAGATGATGTTGAAATCATCCAGCAAAGTTTCGACATGCTGGCCTTGCTCAACCGCGAGTTGGACTCAGCCCAGGCTATGACCTACAACGAGTACGCTCAGGTTCTGGAAGCCATTAACCCAGAAACGGGCGAGTTGTACATAGCTGAAGATTTAGTCGTTATCGATTTTAACGATGTTGGTACAGCAATGCTCCAAGATCACGTCTTTGTTGATGGCGATTGGCTGGCTGACAATGAAGAGTTGGCCGTTCAATTCTTGGCCGGCACCTTCAAGGGCTGGCAATTCTGCCGCGACAACGTCGAGGCCTGTGTTGGCATCGTCTTAAGCAACGGGCCAACCTTGGGCGAAAGTCACATGACGTGGCAGATGAATGAAATCAACAAATTGATCTGGCCTTCTCCAAATGGCTTGGGCGTTATGGATCAAGCGTTGTGGGATCAGACCGTTGAGGTTTCTCTCGATGGTGGTGTCATCAGCGAAGCACCAAGCGATGCTTTCCGCACTGACCTAGCCGAAGAAGCGCTCAAGTTCCTGAGTGGCGATACCGTCGGCGCTGATTTCACACCGATTACGGTTGAACTCCGTGAAGGTGGGGAATAGAAGTAGGGTTTTCTCCAATCGAGGTACAATAAGTAGAACGAAGTAGAACTGCATCGGGAGGTGTTCTTGGGAATACCTCCCGATTTCATTATAATACACCAAAAATCAAGGAGGATTCTATGTCTACTCTAATCAAAAATGGAACGATCGTCACCGCAGGTGACACCTTTAAAGCGGATCTGCTCATCGAAGATGAAAAAGTAACGCTGATTGGACAAAACTTGTCCGAAGAGGGCCGAGAGGTGATTGATGCGGAAGGATTGCTGTTGTTACCCGGTGGCATCGATGTTCACACCCATCTTGAGTTGCCTTTTGGCGGGACCGTATCCTCTGATGATTTTTTCACAGGCCACAAAGCTGCTGCTTTTGGCGGCACAACCACCCACCTTGATTTTGTTATCCAGCCAATGGGTGGCTCGCTCAAGGAGGGGGTTGAGGCGTGGCACGCAAAATCTCAAGACAAAGCCTGTATTGATTACGGGTTTCATATGGCGATCACCGACTTGCGAGATGACGTGATGGACGAGATTCCCTCAATGTTAGATGAAGGGATCACCAGCCTCAAGCTGTTTATGGCCTACAAAGGCTTATTCCAAGTTGATGACACTACCCTGTTCCGAGCCATGACCGTTGCCGCAGATCAGGGTATGATCATTATGGTTCACGCCGAAAATGGCGATGTCATTTTTGAGAAACGGCAGAAGCTGTTGGCTGAGGGGAAAACCGATCCCATTTATCATGCCATTGCCCAACCTGCCTTGGTTGAAGCTGAGGCGACAGGCCGCGCTGTCGCCTTGGCCGGAATTGCTAACGCACCATTGTATGTGGTCCATATGACCTGCGAGGAATCGGTCGAACAGTTGGCCTTGGGTCGAGCGAAAGGCTTGCCCGTGATGGGGGAAACCTGTACGCAATATATGTTTGTTTTCGAGGATGATTTACGGCGTCCCAATTATGAAGGGGCTAAATTCATCTGTTCACCGCCAGTCCGACAACCAAAAGATGCCCCTGTGTTATGGCAATCGTTGGCTGATAACACACTCCAAGCCGTATCAACGGATCACTGTCCCTTCTGGTTCGAAGGGGGGGTCAATGGCCGCATTCCTGGCAAGGAGTTGGGTAAGCCCAGCTTTGATAAAATTCCGAATGGAATGCCTGGCATCGAAGACCGAATGGCTGTCATGTGGCACCATGGGGTAAATGGCGGTCGCTACAGTGCCAATCGTTTTGTTGAGATCACGGCGACAAATCCCGCAAAAATCTTCGGGCTTTATCCTCGCAAAGGCACCATCACTGTTGGGGCTGATGCCGACATTGTTTTCTGGGACCCAGAGAAAGAACATACCATCTCCGCTGACACACACCATATGAACACAGATTACAATGTTTATGAAGGAATGACTGTCAAAGGTTGGCCGATGCGCACGATGTTGCGGGGCAAGAGCATCGTCATTGGCGATGAGTGGAATACCGAGCAAGGCAGCGGTCAATTTTTGCATCGCTGTCCTCATGCTGAAATTTTATAAGCCAAAAATAAAGATATTTCCAAGCGGAAAAGAGTGGTTCTAGGTTGAACCACTCTTTTTGTTATTTGGACACAATAGGTTTAAATCGTTTGCAGAATCACCAAAGGTGAGTAAAATGTGTCGGTCGTAAGGCATTCGTAATACAAATCACAATCGCCTCCCATATCTAGATGCCATTAATAGCAGATATGGGACTATTTATTTATGAACAGAGGGGTTATCGTGGGTTTATCAGAATTACAAATCAAAATCGAAAATAAATCAGCCAGATTAGGGGTCATCGGTCTGGGCTATGTCGGCCTCCCTCTGGCTTGTCTATTTGCAGAAGCTGAATTTGATGTGGTGGGAGTAGACATTCTACAAGATCGTGTCGATCAGCTTAATCAGGGAATTTCTCCAATCAAAAGCATTGAGCCAGGCTTGCCAGAGTTGCTCGATTCGGTTGTTACCGCTAACAATTTTCGAGCCACAACCGATTATGAACATCTTCGAGATCGGGACATTATCTTTATCAATGTTGAAACACCGGTCGATGAAAAGCATATTCCCCGGTATCGTGCCTTGAAAACTGTTTTGGGCCAACTGGGGACAGTGTTGCCCGATCAAGCACTCATAGTCGTTGAGTCAACGATTGCACCGGGGACGATGGATCAAATCGTGCTGCCCCTGTTGGAGGATACCTCTGGAAAACAAGTCAATCGGGACTTTTACCTAGGCCACTGTCCAGAACGCGTGATGACCGGACGTTTACTCAAAAATCTGCGCCACGTCAGCCGTGTAGTGGGTGGTATGAACGAAGAAACGGCTGAGACAATGATTGAATTGTATCGTCACGTCGTCAGCGCCGAACTTGATCCTAGCGATTGTGTTACAGCGGAGTTGGTGAAAACCGCCGAAAACGCATATCGCGATGTGAACATTGCTTTTGCTAACGAGGTCGCTCTCATCTGCGAGGCTGTGGGTGGGGATGTCTGGAAAGTCCGCGAGTTGGTTAACAAATCGCCAGGCCGGAAGATGCTCTTACCGGGCGCGGGTGTTGGAGGACACTGTATCCCCAAAGATCCGTGGCTGTTAGCGTTCCGAGCGCAAAGCCAAGTGCCGATCCGCTTGATTCGCGCTTCTCGTGAGGTGAACAATGCTATGCCGTTGCATATGGCTGACCTGTACATCGAAACCATTAAAAAATTGGGGCGTGATCCAAATGGAACCAAGGTTTTGGTTCTCGGCTTTGCTTATCTTGAAGACTCGGATGATACACGCGATACCCCAACCCAACCACTTACGGCAAAGTTACGTGGGTTAGGTGTTGATGCGGTCATTCACGATCCCTGGGTAACTGAGTATCAGGGTAATTTATTGGAAAAAGCGGCGGAATGCGACGCCGCTATCCTGATGGTGAAGCACAGCGAATATTATGATCTTGATCTGTCGGCCTTAAAAGATGCGCTACAGACGCCCATCTTAATTGACGGCCGACACGTATTTGATCCGGTTGAGGCACAAACAAGTGGATTGATCTACCGAGGTATCGGTCAAGGAGATATTCCACCGCTGACAGCCAACAATAACGGTACGCATCGGGCTACAATAGAGTCCCGTCAAGCACAACCCATATGAAAATCGTCTCAATTGTCGGTGCCCGACCGCAATTTATAAAAGCTGCCGTCGTGAGTAAATCCCTTCGTAAACATCATACTGAAATTCTGGTGCATACGGGTCAGCATTATGATCAAGATATGTCTCAGGTTTTCTTTGATGAATTGGGGTTACCGACACCCGATGCCAATCTTGATGTCAGATCGGGGCATCACGGCTGGCAAACGGGCCAAATGTTGATGCGGATTGAGGAGGTTTTGCTCGATGAGGCACCGGATTGGGTCCTGATTTATGGGGACACCAATTCAACGTTAGCCGGTGCTCTGGCTGCCGCGAAGTTACACGTCAAAGTAGCTCACGTGGAAGCCGGCTTGCGCAGCTTTAACCGAGCGATGCCCGAAGAGATCAATCGAGTGACGGCTGATCATCTATCGGACCTCTTGCTTTGTCCCAGTCAAACCGCCGTTGATAATTTGGCTGCGGAAGGGATAAAAGTTGGGGTGCATCTTGTGGGTGACGTCATGGCTGATGTCCAAAAGATGGCTCAACAGCATACTGACAAACGACGATCCGATTTGTTCCAACGCTTGGGAGTCGCTGAAAAACAATACATTGTTGCCACTGTGCATCGGGCCGAGAATACCGATAACGAAGCACGAATAACTCAAATTCTAGACGCATTTAACACACTCGATACGCCAATTATTTTTCCGGTCCATCCCCGGACCCGCAAGGTCTTGGAGCGCCTAGGGTTCGCACCTGCCCCCCATCTACAGTTGATTGAGCCAGTGGGTTATCTTGATATGGTCACCTTAACTGAGTCAGCCAGCCTGATTATGACAGACTCGGGTGGCTTGCAAAAAGAAGCGTATTGGCTAAAGGTGCCTTGTCTCACTATTCGGGATGAAACGGAGTGGGTGGAGACCATTGAGACGGGGTGGAACACATTGGTTGACGCCAGCAAAAGCCATATATTGAGTTCAGTACAAAATATTTCATTAGAGAGACCACATCCCGTGCTTTATGGGGATGGGCAAGCGGCCGATCGCTGTGCCCAATTGATAGGAGAGAATTGAGCATGCTTTGGATATTTTTACCTGCCTACAACGAGGAAGACTCATTACCAAGCTTACTGCCTAGTGTAGATGAAACCTTGACAAAACGGGGCATATCCTATCGAATGGTTGTGGTTAATGATGGCAGTACCGATCAAACCGCCGACATCCTGGCAAAATATGCCGAAACCTTACCCCTCGACGTCATTACCCATCCAATCAATCGAGGGCTGGGTGAAACGGAGCGGGATGGCTTTGAGTTTGTGGCCAGACATTGTCAGCCAGGTGACATCGTGGTTCGGGTCGAAGGCGATAATACCCACGGGCCAGAGTACATTTTCACGCTACTCGACAAATTAGACGAAGGCTATGACGTTGTCAATACCTCTCGTTTTCAGCCCGGAGGCGGGCAGATGGGGCTGGACGCATACCGTATCTTCATCAGCCGAGCCGCAAATTTATTTATGAAGATGATCTTTGGTATCTCTGGTGTCCATGACTACTCTTGCGGTTTTCGAGCCTATCGTGGGCAAGTGCTAAAAGACGCCATTCGCATTTTTGGAAATAGTTTTATCCAACTCAAAGGACTGGGATTCACCTCAACCCTTGAAATGATTGTCAAGCTAAATATTTTAGGATGCCGCTTTGCCGAAGTACCCTTTGTGCTTCGTTATGACAAAAAGCAAAGCAGTAGCAAAATGGTTGGCAGTATCACAATGCTCGGTTATTTTATGATGGCCTTGCTCTATCATTGGCCATTTGGTGGCTGGGCCAGTCAATATCGTGGCTTGCGCAAATTGTATCAGCAAAACCCGGAACAAGCCGTTGATCGTTTCCGTTTATCCGCTTTACGTCGTAGACGACGGGTAAGTCAGATAGGTCTTTAGATTATAAGGGTGCCACGACCTATGTTACATAATTTCTGCCATTATATCCGTTACATTTCTAAAGGTCTATGACTGCGATGACCTACGTTACAATTCACAGTAACCAGGCGGCCAGTGTCCAAATTTTGGATGGCAAATCTCAAAGCGTAACACACCTCTTGGCATCTTCCGTCTTTAAGGCTTTTCCAAGAATTAAAGTAGGCAATTACAGCGAGGGGAAGCATTAGCTAGAAGGCCCCAAAACTTGGCGGAAAATCTAGAGGAAGTTCTGTACATGGGTTTCTTATCCGTTTGGTTGTTTCGCCCCATCTTCTTATTTGACTATTTATTTTCTTGGAACTTCCTAAGCTCACTTGTAACGGAGGTCGTGGCAGCTCGCAATTACTATCTAATGGGTGCAGAATCTACGAAAGACAAAACTGATAATGTTGAGGTCTGAGTCAAATGTCGAAAACAGTCAAACAAGTTCAGGATTTTTGGGAGTCTAACCCTTTATGGATGGGTGAATCAACTCATGAACTTGGTACAAAAAGCTTTTTCGAGGAGCAACTAAAAACTGTCATTGAAGACGGATTTGCTGGCTCTTTAGATGAACGTATTTTGCCTAAAAATATAAAAAAAGGACCAGTTCTTGATCTCGGTTGTGGTCCAGGCCTGTGGACAACTATATTCGGCCAACAGGGCTATCAAAACATAGTTGCTGTAGATCTAACATACAGTGGACTTATCTTGGCGCAAAAGCGTTGCAAAATTTATGATGTTTCGGCAACATACAGTCAACAAAATGCTGAGATGTTAGCATTTAGGGATGGCACTTTCTCGCATGTCAATTGCCAAGGCGTCATCCATCATACACCTGATACGCACGGCTGCATTCGAGAAATTGCTCGTATCCTTGATGAAGATGGGACTGCGAGTATTTCGGTTTATTATCGAAACATTTTATTGCGAGCGTGGCCCTTATTGGCTTGGCCCAGAAAATTATTAGCAAAGCTTGGGGCAGGCCTCCTTGGTCGAGGACGTGAGCATATCTATATCCTAGATGATGTAGATGAGGTTGTACGTATCTTCGATGGAAAAGATAATCCAATAGGAAAATCCTATACTCGTCAGCAGTTCATCCAGTTACTAATGCCTTTTTTTGAAATTCAGGATACTTACCTACATTTTTTTCCAGTCAGAACATTACCTTTCACATTACCAAAATTTATTCATAGGTGGCTTGATCGAAATATGGGGTTCTTAATTTATGCCCAAGTCAAGAAGAAATCAAATGGATCAAGAACGTAATTACATTTTGAGAACCCTAGCCTGTTATTGGCCGAATAATGCCCAACCTATTCTCAACTTACCGATCCCTCACATAAAATATGAACACTTACAATCTTTTCCACCTCAAGTACAGTTTATTAACTTGCCGCAATGGTCGGCAGAGATAGGGGTAAATGGACAGATGCTTATTCCGCAACAAGCGATTACCCCAGGTGAAGGGCCGGCTTGGTGCCGCACAGATTGGTTTAGTGTAGCCTTTTGGTATCTTAACGGTCTCGCTGAGCGAACATTTGAATCCCAGTACGGTCCAATACACTCTTATAGTTTTCGCCTAAAGGGTTGGAGTAGTTCATTATGGGAATATGCTTGGGTGAACCGTATCGCATTATTTCTTAGACGATGGGCCTCCCGCTTACAGGAAGCAGATGAGGAAATTCTCCTTGGGCCGTTGCCAAAAACAAAAATCTCCGTTACTCATGATGTTGATACGATATCCAAAACCATTGCTATTCGACTGAAACAATCTGCCTTTCATACATTTAATTCATTCAAATATTTACAAAACAAAAACCTAAGCGGCACATTCCAAAAATTAAGGAAAGCTAATCAAATTTTATTGAGTAGGGATAATTATTGGTGTTTTGAGCAAATCATTCAATTAGAAGAAGCTTATAATCAACGAAGTTGTTTTTACATTTATGGTGGTTTAACGGGTTGGCGACGTCATCCCCAACAGATATTAATAGATCCTGCTTACAAGGCCAATCATCCAAAATTAAAAGAACTTATACGCTGGTTACATAAAGAGGGCTGGGAGATAGGGCTTCATCAGTCTTTCAACGCCTGGGCTAACCCTGCTTTAATGACTCAAGAGCTTGAACGTGTCGAGGAAGCGTTAGGCACAACAATAACAACCTGTCGTCAACATTGGCTACGATTCAGCTGGCTACATACTTGGCAAGCCCAACAAGATGTAGGATTACGACTAGATAGCACTTTAGGATTTAATGATCGGTCGGCTTTTCGAAACGGAGCAGCCCTTCAGTTCAATCCCTGGGATTTTGAGAAAAGACAACCAATGACAATTGAGGCTAGACCCATGGTGCTGATGGACTCACATTTGTACGATTATCGTGAGTACACCGATGATGAGCGACAGGCTGAACTGTCCCGATGGTTTGATGAGATCCGCTTTGTAGGAGGGATTGCAACAGTTATTTGGCATCAACGTGTGATGAGTCGAGATTATGGTTGGGGAGAAGGATTTAAACAGGTGTTAGAAAATATTTAAATCAAATGATGAACTATTCCAATACTGTAACAGTACGTTCTTTGAACGATAGTTTGGTTGATACACAACGATGGGATAACTATGTCCAGCATCACCCAAAAGCAACACTATATCATACAAAAGCCTGGGGAACTATTCTTGAAAAAAGCTTTGGTTATCGATCTTGGTATTTTATCGCCGAAGATCTAAATAGCGGTCAAGTATTAGGTTGCCTACCGCTCTTTTTGGTTCAATCCCCCTTGTCACGTCGCCTTGTAGCCATTCCATTTCGTGATCGGGGTGGACCATTGTGGTCTAGCCCGGAAGCATTTTCTGAGCTTATCAGGACTGCCTGCCAAATCCTAAAACAAGTTAATACCTCTTATTTAGAATTAAAAACGATAACACCCTTTCCGACCAACTTGGTACAGTCAAATAATCTTAGTGAAAATCTATATTGGGTCAATAGCTATACTGACTTACACTTACTCAATCGTGAACAACTTTGGTCAAAAATCGGATCAAAAACACGAAATATGATTCGTCAAGCCGAAAAGCAGGGGTTGACTTTCAATGATATGACTGAGTCTATTGATGGGGCAACCAATTGGTATCAATTGCACTTGGTCACCCAGAAGAGCCTTGGATTACCACCATTTCCATTAAAATTTTTTCAACTCATGTTTGAGGAGTTACGTAAAATCAATGGAATAAAGCTATTTGTGGTAAAACAAGCAGAACAACCAGTGGCAGCCACCCTATTACTTCTTTTTAAGCAAACAGGCATCTATGGTTATTCTAGTTCGAATCCAATGACCAAAGGTTTACGCCCCAACGACTTTATGATTTTTAATTGCATGACTTGGCTGATTGAACAGGGTTTTACAGAGTTCGATCTTGGCAGCGATGCTCCAAGCCAAAAAGGATTACTCTTTTTTAAGAAAAAATGGTTAGCTCAACAACGCACCATCCCAACCTATACTTTGGGCCAAGCCAATTCGGTCATTGCAGATAGCTCAGCTCCACATTATGCCCTAGTTCGCAAAGGTTTTCAGTATTTACCAACCAGTGTATTACGTTTAGCTGGAACAATGATAACGAAATATTTTGGTTAAGTGTGGAAAGTTTTTCTTAATGATTCCTCGATATCAGCCAAATCTAAACATACTCTCTTGGTGGAAATGGATTGTTACTCAATCAACCTTTAACCAACCTGAGACACAAAGTGCTTTTATATCCTCATTGAATATAACAAAAGATCGATGGCACATTAATGCATTTATTAACGCTCGACAGGGCCTATTAGCTTATTATCGGCAGATCAAACAGAGGTACGGTTCTGGATCTATTTTGGTTCCTGCTCAAATATGTCCTATCGTCCCATTAACAATTCGTATGGTAGGTTTAGATGTCCGATTTATTGATATTGATCCAATTTATCCGACACCTCCAATAACAAATTATCAACAAGCTATAGACAAAACTACTATCGGAATGATAGTCGCTCCCTTATATGGACATATTCAAGATGAATGGAAGCAGACGTATCCTAAAGATTTTGGGAATATAAACATAGTGTTGGATATGGCCCAAGGTCTCGGTCTGACAACACTAGTCGATGCCCCATTGTATCAAAAAGCCGATGGAATTATTTATAGTTTTGGTCTAGGAAAAGGCATAGATACAGGAGGCGGATTAGTCATCTCAGCTTTTCATTTACCTATTGCTGATTTTACTTATGCTAACAAAATCCCCTTTCTTAAGGTACTATTACAAAGCATGATTGTGCGAACTTTACTTCTTACAGGTCAATATCCTCGCTTCATCTCACGCCTTGAAACAGAGGTTGAAGCAGCTAAAGAACTCAAAACTATTCAAGGGAGAAAATTCTTAGCACCTCATACTATATATTCTTTATGGATAGAGAGATTAAAAACCTTCACAGAAGACATTTATCGGGCTAAAAAATATGCTAACTTGATCAAGAATAATCCTATTATCCAAAAAATATCTAAAACACCTGAATACTACGACGAGACAAGCATCCATCTTAGGCAAATCATAAGAGTAAAACAGCATTCGTTACAACCTGTCTTACTGGATACATTACGTCGCCATAGCATAGACTGTGCACCAGCAGGTGAGCCATTACCCCATGAATATTTTGGAAACTATCCTCCAATCAATTTTCCTAATGCCGTTACATTTAAAGAAGAAGCCATTCGGCTCCCTTTTTTGGGGCGTCTCTCTGAGGCTGACTTTAGAAAATTTTATTTAACGTTAGAAAAAGTAGCGAAAATTATGAGTAGACAGTCTGACTTCAAATGACAGAAATATACATTACTGAATTTAAACAAGTTGCTAAACAAGTTTGGTCTCGTTGGAATCGCGAACCAGCCTCCCCTTCTTATGGATCTTTCGATCGAACATATTGGGGGTGGAAATACAAAGATTTCAGTGACGCTACCTTACAGTATGGGGTGAAATTAGCTGTTGAGTATAGCCGAATGATGGGCTCAACTGCGACTTTACCATCCTTGTTAGATGGTTATGTAACCTATTGCGCTCAAATTCAACGGTCAGATGGCAGTTTTGATCAAGCATATCCTTATGAACGAACACCAGGGGTTGTCTATGACATTTTATCAACTCTAGTTTATGTTCGGACTAGTGAATATCTAACAAACACTCGCTCTCAACAACATCTTGATAATATCATCAGTCGCGCCGTCAATTTTGCGCTTAGTGTTGATGAGAAACATGGAGAAATAGCTAATCACATTGCTTCCTTTGCTTATGAGTTGTTATTCTTTGCTGAGTACGCTAATGATGATCGAGCGCGACGCAAAGGCGAAGATTATTTAGATCGGCTGTTGTCACTATTCAATGAAGAAGAAGGGTGGTTTCAGGAATATCAAGGACCTGATCCTGGCTATCAAACACGTACGCTACGTTACCTTGTCAAGTGTGCTGATCTACTGAATTCTGAAGAATTATGGCAAGTGAGTGCAAAAGCGGCCGACTTCATAGAAGCAATTCTTATGCCTGATGGGTCAATACATCCCATGTTAGGGACTCGTTCCACAGCCCTAATTTATCCCTCTGCTTTTGAAGCATTAGCAATCCATACGCCTTCCTATCAAAGTTTAGCTAACAAAATTCGGAGTGGATGGCAAAATGAGCTAGTACCATTACCATCTTGGCTTGACTTTGATAATGCTATACGCCTCGCTGAAGATGCATATGAAGCAGCCAATATTCATAAATCTTCAAATAATTCTACAGCTAGTACATTTGAGACAGAGCAATTACCACAGATTATTGAGGGCACGCCCTCTCAAACGAACTTCCCTGTAGCTGGAATTACTATTATTCATCGCCCCTATCATATTATTTATCTTGGTTACAAATTGGGAGGGGTTATTATTGTTTATAAAAAAAACAC
This sequence comes from Phycisphaerae bacterium, assembly GCA_028285035.1. The sequence continues at coordinate 95,812 of JANQQF010000038.1, read as the reverse complement.
TCTGGGAAAATGGCAGCTTGTCTATGAGGATAGTGGCTATTTATTTAAATCAGATGACGTGAAACACATTTGGCTATCTCGGATGCCTAATGCAGGCCAATTAAAAGAAAGTAGCTCAAACTGCTTCTTAATTGAGACCAATTTTTATCAATCATTACACGATGAGCTAACCTCTATAAGACTAATTATTCTACGATTACTTAATATGACATTGTTACGTAATCAGTGGGTGGCTGATCTGTTTAGAAAAATTGTCGTCGGACGTTTAATGAGTGGACGAAAAAAAATAGCCATCCTTCTTAAACGAGAATTGATTTTGCAATCTGATAAATTCATCATAAATGATCGGATTATAAATCAGCGGCAAGATCTTCCACCCCGATTACGTCAAACTAATTTGTTCCATTGCCGTCGTTCGATTGGAATTCATATGGCCAGTTCCCGATATTTTCAACCTCAGGAGTTACAGCAAGTTCCATTGGATTGGATCGAAGAGCTAAACTGGTCAGAATTTAGTGAGGAACTTGTTGAAACTCACCTAGAAATTAGCTTTAATACCCATTAGTGCCTATACTAGGCCACTTCGAAGAATATTAGCTTCTTAAAGGAAGTGTACAAATGATTGATGAATTTAAAAAAGCTCTCACTGTAAAAAATCATCCAGGAATGAATAATAGCCTCACTTTACCACGTCTAATGTTACAGGCAGCACCATTTGTCACAAGTCCAGCTGGCAAAGCTCGTCCGCCGTTAACAGTTTATTGGAGTGTAAATAGTGTTTGCAACCTTTACTGTAAAATGTGTGATGTGGGGATGGCCAACGCAGAGTCTAACTTTTTTAAGAATCTAAGAATCAATGGCAAATTACACGAAGTTAGTATTGATCGTTTCAAAAGTGTTATTGATGAAGTTGCCCCTTATAATCCAGCTATATCGATTACCAGCACTGAACCTCTGATGTACAAACCACTGGGGGAGGCTGTGGCTTATAGTCGTTATCACGGATTAAAAATGAGTGTTACGACAGGCGGATATCTTTTACCCAAAAGGGCTGAGGAATTAGCTGAAGCTGGTCTATCGCGTTTAAATGTAAGTATTGATGGTGCTCCTGAATTACATAATCAGATTCGGGGACGTAAAGATAGCTTTGAACGATCAATTGAGGGTATTCGCATCTTTAAGGATGCTTGTGAACGGCGGGGGCAAAAGGCGGAAGTTCTTGTCAACTTTACAATTTTTAATTTAAATTATCATAATCTAGTTAATTTTTATGACTCACTTGTTGATGTTCCGGTTGATCGAATCAATTTTTCCTATATGAGTTTTGTGACAGATGATATGGCTGATCAGCATAATGCCTTATGGGGAGATAAATACGAGGCAACGGTAAACTGTTTGGGAGATGATGCCCAACCACAGCGAGTCGATGTCGATATTCTTTATAATCAGATTCAGGCTGTTGAAGCGAAAGACCAACAACGACGACGTGTAACCTTCATGCCTCGTTTTACTTTAGATCAGCTCAAAACCTACTTCCATGATCCATTTACATTTATGAGTCACAGCCGTTGTATGGTAAATTGGTTTATTGCCCAAATCATCGCAGACGGGGATGTCATTCCTTACACGCGTTGCTATCACATTCCACTAGGCAACATTAATGAACAATCCTTTATGGATATATGGAATGGTGAAAAGGCACAGGCTTGGCGACGAGACCTACGAAAGCACCAACGGTTTCCAGCCTGTACCCGCTGTGACCAAGTTTATTGATTAAGCTGAAACTCTAGTAACTTAAGCAATCTCACCACATCTTTCCTAAAAAATAAAATCTCTCTGGCTTATGTTTTGGAAACAAGCACGTGCTAAATATGGGCACCTCACAAAAGAAGATAAAGATATTAGCCGATACCTAAAGTTAACCTCAAACTTCCAGCAGGATAATTATCAGGGTATAGTTGGCTTTATCCAAGATCTAGGTCATCTTTGGGTGGCCCGCCACACCTCTAAAGGTCCCGTATTAGAGATTGGCTTTGGCACAGGTAGACATGGTTTATTCTTCAATGGAGATATCAATGAGTATTTTGTATCTGAATACTCCGCCCAAAATTCTTCCAGAGATCTCTGGCAAGCATATCGCGATCGAAGTACCATCTGTGACGCTCTAAACCTATCTTTTCCAGATAATAGCTTCGAAATTGTTATTTCTATATACAATTTAGAGCATATTACTAATTTAGCGCAGGTTTTTTCCGAGATACATCGAGTTCTAATACCTGGTGGACGCCTCTTGGTCGCTTTGCCTTGTGAAGGAGGACTGTTTTGGAATGTTGGCCGAGAAGTAACAACTCGTCGGTATTTCCAAAAACAGTATGGGCTTAACTACGACAAAATTATTGCATATGAGCATGTATGGGATTTAAAGGGTATTCTCACAGAATTAAAGATATGCGGTTTGTTTAACTTACATCAACAAACTTTTTATCCTTTTTTAGTTCCAACCTACCATCTAAACTTGATTGCTTGCCTAGAATGTTGCGTGATTAAATCGACATGAATAGAGCTATCTTTTTAGTAATATTTAGTATCGTTATCGGCCTAGTGGGTCAATCCGCGATCAAAGCAGCTATGTTAAGACTCGGCCCGTTAGCCTTTGGCAGTCTTTCAGACATCATCAATAGTAGTTGGCAGGTTATAACACAGCCCCTTATATGGGTTGCCCTACCACTTTATGGAATGGGATTCATCATTTGGGCTGTCGCCCTCTCACGCCTACCTTTAAGCTTCGCTTATCCTTTACTTTCAACTAGTTATATTTTCATCGCTATCGTTGCTCTTGTTTTTTTTGATGAAGCTATACCTCCAAGCCGTTGGGCTGGCATTGGATTGATTGTCTTAGGTATTGTGCTCGTTGGACGAAGTTGATTATTATGAACCAGTCATCCATCGAAAAAATAAAATAATGGACAATAAACCGCATCAAAAGCTAGATTTTCTATTATTCACCATCTTTCTCATTATTTATAGCTTAATTAATCTAGCTAACTTCGATCTAAAGATGGCCACTTTTCACGTTGATGATGATCCAATTTTTTATGCCCAAGCATTTAAAAACCCTACCTTATTTGAAGGGGACTTTATCCTCAATTTACCAGTTTCTTTAGCAGTAACCTTCAGGCTTATTACTAGTCTAGTTTTTTTAATCCCCGCCTTACTATGGCGATACTTAAATATCGATCCTTACTATAGCACTTGGATTCTGACTCTACTACAAAGTATCTTTTTCGGTCTAGCGATATATATCTTTACTTTAGCTGTTACTCAACGGCGTCAGGCTGCCTTTCTAGCTACACTTCTTACCTTAATGGCTGCACCTTGGGATTGGAATCTAGCCAATTATGCTGGTGGGGTTTCTGGCGTATTCAGTCCCCTGCCAGCTACACCAGCATTCTTATTCATTGTACTATCCTTTACATATCTGCTAAGAAATTCTACAACTGTAGCATTAATTTTTCTATTGATAAGCGGATTAATACATCCTCAACTTGGTTTGTTTGCTTGTAGCACAACAGGTATCTATTGGTTATGGCAAGCTTGGCGCGATAAGAAAATAAACAGGCTCTTTTTTCAGATAATCAGTCTAGCGATAGTTTGTATAATTATCATCCTACCAAGTACTCTTTTTCAATTTTTCTTTATCACCAGTGATCCGTTACCTCATAATGAGGTAATGGCGGGTATGTATGCTAACGCTCACTTTTATCCCTGGGGGGGAACAGCCTCTCTCCGCTGGGAAAACTCCTGGATCACGCTCTTGAAGTTCTGTGTTTTAGCGTTGATAAGTTGGCGATGGAGAGATAAATTCGCAACCGATTATCAGTATTTATGGTTATCCCTCGTATTTATTACTATTTTTTTCAGCCTAACACATCTGTGTGGTATTTTATTTGAAATCCCTACTCTAATTAGACTCGTAGGATTACGAACGCCTCAACTATTAACCCTACTATCTATGCCACTTTTGGCTCATTATTGGCTTCGCCACATACAATCTGGAAATTGGTTAGGCAGCACATTTAGCATTTTTTGTTTGGCCGTCCTCCTAACGGCTACCTCAGGATATAGTCTAATCGTCCTTTTAATTCTTGGCCTACTATTTGTCGATCTTTCCCAAGGGCATTTTTCAATTTGGCGAATAGAATGGGCCCAAGCCCGAGGCTTATTTTTTCAGGCAATAGCAGCTCTTGTTCTTATCATTTGGCTAATCGGATTTTTGCTATTACCGTTTACGTCAAACACCCTCGTCGCCTCTATTTTTTCAGACCTAATATGGGGTGTTCGTGGTTCACCCCCTAACCTATCCATCAAAATTATTTTGATTGTAAGCGTTCTCTTTTTAACGACCTTCAATTGGTTGATGCGAAAAAAATCTTGGTCCATCGATGTCCTGACTATTAAAAGTGCCCAAGGACAGATATTTGGCTGGGTAACAATTACCCTCATAGCCTTAAGTTTTCTATCCTTATCAAGCGTACAATCTTTGGCGCGATCCCCTCAAGATGCAGCACGATTAGAGGCCCAATATTGGATCCGAGATCATATGCCGCCATCAGCCGTGTTTGTAAATCCTGAAAGATCATGGCGAACGCTTTCATTACGGCGGCGGTTATATCCATTTGAAGCAAACGCGTTTGCTTACATTCCTCATCCATTAATCCAAACTCATCGAAGTAAGGTATTAGGCCTTTACAATATCTCTATTGAAGAAGCACAAAATGAGCGAGGCAGTACCTTAATCAAAAAGGAGCAAGCTCTATTTCGCGAATTTGAAACAGATGACTTACTACGCTTTGGTACGGAATTTGGGGCCACCCATTTGGTCCTGCCAAAATCATACAAACTAACGCCTGAACTACTCAAAATATATCAAAACGAATGGTATACCATTTACAGTTTAGAAACATACCCATATCAAAATACGGCTACTCAATTTTATTTAACAACTAATCAGCAAGCACCAGAACAAGTGAACGAAGCGGTGAAGGATGCAGTGACCTGGTATAAACAGCAACCAGATGCAGCGGCAAAAATTTGGCTAGCCCTAGCCCAAAGCTATTATGTTCAGCAGGATTATGAGCGAGCTTTGCCCATATTTGACCACCTCATTCTCTTAGACCCAAATAATATTGAAGCCCAGGCTGGCACAGGGTTTAGCGCTTATTTAGCCCAACGATACGATCAAGCCATTGAGCCTCTTAATCAATTTGTAGAATTAGCCAACGGGACGAATGATGATCGTGTGGCTCAAGCATCAGTGGCCTTGGAAGAAATCAAATGCCAGATGGGTGATACCGAAACATGTATTACGGCCTATCAAAAAGCTATCGACATTCTCAATGAAGCCGCCAAATTGAATGACACTACAGCCTCTGAGCAAATTGCTGAACTGTACATAAAACTTGGTCGCCAATATTGTCTCAATGATCAGGAAAATTCTTGTCAAGGGGCATTTCATGAGGCGCTCAATATCAATCAAGCAAGTTGGAGTTTATTAACCAGTTCAGAACAAGAGGCCCTTTCGACAACCCTAATCGAAAACATAAATAATGAGATGGTATTGGATTATTCAGAATTGGTAGCCAGTGGGGAACAGCAGGGATCAGCCAATGAGCTACCTTCTGTTGCAGATGGGCCAAGACAAAATACGTTTGCATTCATCATTGGGTCTGACACAACAGATCCCTTAACTGCTCCCCCAGTTAGTATAGATCTTCGACAGGGAAGCCTAGCAATTTGGGCACAGATCACGGATGACGGAAACCCACAATCTTCATTAATTCGCATTAATCCTAAAAACAGTCTGCATATTTTTCGTCTAGATCAAAATGGAAAAATCAGAATCAAATACAATGATATCTTGTTGGGCACAACAGATGTAACGATTACAAATAATCAATGGCACCATTACATTTTCACCTGGCAGGATGGAGAACAAAAGCTCTATATTGATGGTCAATTAGCTCTATCCGCTAATACGGAAACCTCTTCGGACGCGATTGAATTTTTTGCCATTGGTTGGCCGGGAGATAGCACAAACTATTGGTGGAATGGATCAGTTGCTGAGCTGCAGACATTTAGCCAGCCCCTAACCCCAGGAGAAAGCCTGTTACTGTATCAGGCAATGACACAATAGCCCACCTACTTTCTTCCCTGTTTTGACAATATGTGAAGAATTGCGCTTTTACCCCATTTATAGCAAAATGCCCCTCGTTTCAACAAGGTGAGAGAAAACATGTATCAAGAAAAGACCATAGGCGTTGTCGTACCTGCGTACAACGAAGAGTTATTGATTGGCCGAGTCATCGAAACGATGCCGGATTATGTAGATAAAATTGTTATTGTTAATGATTGTAGTAAGGATAAGACCTCAGACGTTGTTCGAGGCTATCAAAATGGAAATGGCAATGACAAGATCGAACTGATTGAGCATGAGATCAATCAGGGGGTAGGTGGGGCAATTGCTTCAGGCTATAAATGGTGCCGGGATAATGACATTGATGTTGCCGTAGTCATGGCCGGCGATGCGCAAATGGATCCTGATGATTTACCAGCCCTTTTGGACCCAGTGGTTACAGATGATATTGATTATGCCAAGGGCAATCGACTTTTTACCGGCGACGCCTGGAATATTATCCCCAGATGGCGATATCTTGGAAATTCTGGATTATCAATGTTAACAAAAATTGCTTCAGGCTATTGGCACATTGCTGACTCGCAATCTGGTTATACTGCAATCAACAAACGGGCGTTGGAAACCATTAATTGGGATGAAATGTACAAACGATATGGTCAACCCAACGATCTTCTCGTTCGTCTCAACATTTATAATTTTCACGTCCGTGATGTCCCTATTGTGCCTGTTTACAATATCGGTGAAAAAAGTGGTATAAAGCCCTTGCCGATGTTAGTTAAGTTATCCTGGTTAGTCTTCAGGCTATTTCTCTTCCGTATCGTTCAAAAATATATCATCAAAGATTTTCATCCATTGGTCTTATTCTATACCTTAGGCAGTGTATTACTGCTCCTCAACATTCCATTAATCGTGAGTTTCTTCTTCATTTGGAGCCAGCAAATATCTGTCCCACAAGTTACACTACTTGCCATTCTCTTTTGTACAATTTCTGGCCTACAGTTACTTTTGTTTGCGATGCTCTTTGATATGGAAAGTAACAAAGAGTTAAAAGGACGACGAAAATACAGTTAGTTCCTTTGAGATACCATTTGCGAGATGGATTACAGTACACTACAATAATCCAGTTAACTGGGTTTCGGTTTTAGTAGATCAGGTAAAAAAGCAGGAAAATATGTGAGCGACCAAATTACAAACTCTATAATTGCTTGGTCAGAAATTGTGTGGAGCGGTAGCAACGTAGGTACTCACTCACAATTATCATCAACTGAGCTACAGGATATATTAGCCTCATTACGTTTTTCCCATTCGAAAAAAGAACAAACTCTTCGACGTCTATTTACGGATGCGCTTAATGCGTGCCCTTATCCTCTTTATCGTCTAATCACCGATATTCTAAAACAACTTCGAGGGCGATCTGGGGTAAGTTATGACATACAATTTAGCCCCAATGATTACACCCAACTTGTGACGGGCCTGGCAAAAACATCAAATCAAGCTTCCCCATCAGTTCAGGTATGTCTCACGCATGATATTGATACCCAAGAGTGCGCCGCTTATTGGCCAGAGGTCATCCGTATAGAGGAAGCGTATGAGGTACATTCAACCTCCAATGTGTTAACAAAGGGGCCGTATACCTTAGACCAAGGTTGGCTGGATGAGTTAGAGACACGAGGATTTGAAATAGGGTTGCACGGGGATACCCACGATATGGCAATCGGCTTTCGCAATATCCAAGCTGTAACAGATCGTATCCGACGGTGTTTAGATAGCTTAGGGCGACCTGTGATCGGCTACAGGGCACCTGCCTTGGGCATATCTGAACCCCTGTTGAAGGTCTTACCGACCTTAGGCTTCCGCTATGATAGCAGCATCAAGACCAATGTGTATTATCGGGGAGGACTAGACGTATGCATCCCCTACCTTTACCCCGAAACAAACTTATGGGAGTTACCTTTAACCATCCAGGACGACGGGCTTTTTCGAGACCAAATGCTTTCTGAAGATGAGGCATTAGAGGTCATTAAACAAACGGTCGACATCTTAAAGCCATATAATGGGTTGATGGTATTTAATAGCCATCCTATCCATCTAAAGTCCAAAATATCATTTTACAAAAATTTATTAGCCTGGTTAACTGAGGATGCACACATCGAAGTTGTGTTAGCCAAGGATTTGGTCAATAAATTAGACAACGCAACAATGAAATTTAGGAATTATGAAAACAATACCGCTAACGTTTCGCTTTAAGGGACATCGCACTTATGTTCAAGGCCCAGATCTTTACGACGGCATACTTGGGGCGATCACGGAGCTTCATCCAGCCGAAACCTTGCGGCAAATAAAGCTTACTATTCATAGTTTTGCAGATAAACAGGGCACGTTAATACTCTCAGATCCTGATGAGGTCGGACAAAAACCAGAGCAAGCTTTGGCTGAAATGACAGTCAAGACCGAACAAGGAAAGGTATTGGCTTGGTTGCTTGAAACTGAACAGCCTATCAACGAGAGTTATGAGTTTGATGAAGCTCGCATCGAAGCCCTATGTCAGATCAATGACGATGAAATTACAATAAGCGGAGATAGCGGTTACTCAGCAATCGAGGTCGCGGTCTCGATGACCAAACAGCTTCATAACAAACTTTTTCCTGTTAGTCCTGAAAAATGGATTGTGGTTGGCGTAAATTTGTCGCGAGTTTTGAAGCCAAGTGACGGTTCCAGTTTACAAATAAAGTTTAAGCAAAATTTTAATAACAATAAACTAACAAAATCAAATCTTATTGTTGATGACCAAAATATTGGGCATATTTTCTTCTCGGCGGTGACACGATGATCGGAATAAAGGCAATTGCCAGCTATATTCCCGACCTACGGGAATCAAATTACGATAAAAAAGAACAATTCTCAATTGATGATGCGTTTATTGAGAACAAAATTGGGGTAAAGAGTAAAGCCCGTAAAGCGGAAGGTGAAGAGACCTCCGATTTATGTTGTCGAGCCTACGAACCCTTAGCTACAAAAATGGACCTATCCATCGAAGATATCGATTGCCTTATCGTTTGCACCCAGAACCCTGATGGCAATGGGTTGCCGCACACCTCGGCTATTGTTCACGGCAAGCTCGGCTGTGCAGATCATGTGGCGGCGTTCGACATCTCACTAGGCTGTTCTGGCTATGTGTATGGCCTATCAGTGGCAACCTCCTTTATGAATGCGAACAAGTTGAAGAATGGCTTACTATTCACATCTGATCCATACTCAAAAATCATCAATCCTGATGATAAAAATACATCCTTACTATTTGGGGATGCGGCGACGGTGACATTGCTAACCGAAGATCCGATTTATACCTTACAAGATGCATCATTTGGAACAAGGGGAAACAAATATGAGGCATTGCAGCGCATTGATGATCATCTCTACATGAATGGGCGGGCCGTGTTTGACTTCTCAATGACGACTGTTCCGCCGCAAATCAAACAAGTTGTGACTGCCTCAGGGCATAATTTGGATGATATGGATTTATTCGTAATTCATCAGGGAAGCAAATTTATTATTGATGTGATGTCACGTCGGCTCAAAATTGCCCCAGAAAAAGTACCAACAAATCTAGCTGAGGTAGGTAACACTGTATCTTCTTCAATCCCTCTCTTGTTGGAAAGCTATCTAAATACACCAAACTTACACAACATACTGATCAGCGGATTCGGGGTCGGGTTATCCTGGGCCAGCGCGATCCTGACAAAAGTTACTGATACCAAGGAGACTCATAATGGACGAAATGAAAAATAAAATTATGGAAATTCTAGCAGAAGAGGTTTCTTTAGGCGGAGCAAAAGTCGAAGATAAATCATCCTTCCGAGATGACTTAGAGCTCGACTCACTAGACCTTTCTGTATTCTTTCTGGCCATTCAAGAAACATATGATGTTGAAATATCAGACAATGATGTTGCAGAATTGGACACCGTTGCTCAAATTGTGGCGTGGCTTTCAAAGCAAAAGTAAGTAATATTTGAAGTAAATTAAATGTGCAAAAAGAATTTGTCTTTAATAGACAGCCATAGGCCCGGAGGATTACTCTGTGAGAGATGTAATGACAATCCGACAGGGCCTTATTATATTTTGGGCTAAGGAATAACATCAGGTATATATTTAATGGGCGAAATCGTTCATAAAAAGTATGGCAGCAGAACCTATCAGAACGGCGATGCTGAGCGACTCGTACGGCTTTACAATGCAGTGACAGGTCGATCCAGAACGCTTGAAGAGTATCAATGGGAATGGCTCAATACACCACAAGGCCAGGGAAGTATCTGGGTCATTCAACATCAAAGCGATGAAGAAGTCGTTGGGCATCACGGCCTCATCCCGATTCAATTTATGCTGTTTGGTCAACCGATTCTAGTTGGTAAGACTGAAAATACGATGATTCACCCGGAACATCAGGGTAGAATTTTATATCTGGTCTACGAGAAAAAATTCCTAAAAGAAGCCGGGAATCGGTTTGATTTTTTGTATACGACCACAGGCGGGCTGCCAGGGCGAATTCGAAAAAAATTAGGGTATACTACGGTTGGCCCTTACGCGACCTATGTAAGAGTTTTCCAGAAAGCAGGGCTTGATAAGCTCGTTGCCGATATTATCAAAGAAGTTGTTGGGAATAAAATCTTAGCCCAGCTCCTGATTATTGGGGCAAAAATCTTTAATTACATTTTCTTGCTCCTGTTTATCAGCCGCCGATCGATCGACAAGGCAATTCAATTTAAGAAGCTCGAAAAAATTGACGATCATATGGTGGCTTTAGATGAGCTTTGGAACAAAAATCAGGCTGAATTTGGCGTTACCATCAAAAAGGATGCACGTTATCTAAAGTGGCGTGTGTTTGACAATCCAAATCTGAATTACGATTTTTTTGCAGGATTTAAGGGAGATCAGATTATTGGGTACGCTGTGATCGAATATTGGGACAGTGGGATGGCGTTGATTGTCGATTTGGTTGCGGATGGCAATTCAGACCTTCTCTATGACACCTTATTACAACAGCTTATCGAGGCTCTCAAAGGTAACGGTGTTCATAGTGTTATGTGTCCCACCTTGTATAGCCACAATCGTTTCAATAAGGCCCTCCAACGCAACGGCTTCCGATCATTTTACACAATTCTTAATCAAATTTATAGGATGACCGGGAAAGAACAACCTGGCTTATTAATTAAAACGTTGCATCAAAATCTAGATGAGCGACTGCATGACCCTGAACATTGGCATTTCACATCAATATTTCAGGAAGGGGTGAGCCGTCCTTATAAAATTCCAGAAATGGTGGTCAACCTTATCCAAAAACGACAAGAAACAACGGACTGAGGAGCGTTATTTATGTGTGGTATAGCGGGTTACGCCACAATTGGTACCGAACAAAAGATTGATCCGACCTACATCGATCAAATGCTAACAATTATGACCCACCGTGGCCCTGATGACGCTGGATCGGTGACATTTCCCCAAGTCGCTTTGGGTAATCGTCGTTTAAGCATCATCGACCTCGCGGGTGGACATCAGCCGATTTATAATGAAGATGGTTCAATTGTCGTCGTTTATAATGGGGAGATGTATAACTTTCCCGAACTACGTCAAGAGCTAGAACGTAAAGGGCATGTCTTCAGCACAAACTCGGACACTGAAGTATTGGTTCATCTTTATGAGGAAGAAGGTCCAGATTTTGTCAAACGCCTGAATGCTATGTTTTCCTTTGCCTTATATGATCAGAATCGTCAAAGGCTTATTATTGGCCGAGATCGCTTTGGGGTCAAGCCACTTTTTTATACCTATCAAAACGGCTGTCTTTCATTTGCCAGCGAAATCAAATCACTCAAAATTTTGCCTGATTTTGCGCCAACCCTAGATCCCGAAGCCATGGCCATTTTCCTGGATCTATATTTCATCCCCGATCCGTGGACCATTTATCAAAATGTTCGTCGCTTAAAGCCAGGGCATTACTTGATGCTCTCCCCCGAAGGTTTTTCTGAGCGAGAATATTACGATTTCGACTACACAAAGAAAATTCAGATTAGTCAGGCAGAGGCTGAACAGGAACTGGCAAACCTGTTTCGACAGGCCGTTCAGCGTCAATTGATCGCTGATGTTCCAGTCGGGGTTCTCCTCAGCGGGGGGATGGACTCTCGGTCTGTATTGGCTGCCGCGAGCGAAAAGCATCCTGAAATAACAACCTTCACTGTTACCTTTGATGAAAAAATCTACGATGAAGATGATGAAGCCAGCCTGTGGAGCCGTCTTTATCGTAGCCCTCACAAAACTCTGACCTTCTCCGAGGCTCAATTTTGTCAGGGCTTGCTCTCGCGTCAGAATCACCTCGACCAGCCCCACGCGATATGGATGAATGTGGCAATGGAACAGTTGGCTCATATGATTCGAGAGTCGGGCTTCAAAGTGGTTTTAAGTGGACAAGGTGGGGACGAACTATTTTGCGGTTATCCAACCATTCATGCGGCTAATATCGCGCAGTATTATCGCTGGCTCCCAAGCGTTGTCCGTGAACGCATGATAAAACCAGCGGTACAGCGTTTACCAGCCCAAGCCAGTCGGCTGCCCTTAAGCTTTCAATTGAAAAGCTTTGTGGATGCCGACAACCCAGACATCTACCGTAATTTCTTTGGCTTCAAAGAAGTTATTCGTCCAAAACTTTGGCCCGGCCTGTTAACGCCAGAAGGTTTGAACCAGATTGGTAGCTATGATCCTTTTGTGGCCCATCAGCAACACTTAGACCGTGTCAAAGGATGGCATCTGGTTGATGCTTTGAGTTATTTGGACAGCAAGGTATTCATGCCAGGCAATCTCTTTGTCGGGGGTGACAATGCATTTATGGCGGCCTCGGTCGAGCAACGAGTTCCCTTTTTAGATAATGATTTGGTTGATTTTGCTTGCCAACTGCCAGTTGATTTACGATTTCACCCCCTGAAACCCAAAGTGTTACTACGCAACGCCTTCAAGAAGCATTTCCCCCCACCAACCGATTTGAACGGGGAAAAACCACAACGTTATCGCAAAAGTGGGTTTGCCATCCCCTCCAATATTTGGTTGCAGCAGGGAGGACAATTTGCGACAATGCTTCAGAACATTCTTTCACCTCAACGATTAGGCCAAACTGGTTTTTTCAGACCTGAAGCTGTACAAAAATTGCTTCAGGAACAAATGTCAATGACCGCAAATCATGAAAGAGTTCTAGCCACAATCACCAGTTTGGTTCTATTTTTGGACGGGACTTATGATCTTTCATAGGCACAATCTGAAAACCACTTGGAATATTTATGATTCAGATTAGGCAACAAGTCCAAAGTTTGTTCACAACTAAATTTAGCCGTGATGTTGTGTGGAATTTGGGCAGCACAGTTTTGCTGGGCATCAGCGGGATTTTGCTCAATATCGTTATCGGTCGGTATTATGGGGCGGAGGTGTTGGGCGTCTTTAGTCAGGTCTTTGCCTTATATGCAATTTTGTCTCAGTTTGCGGCTGGAGGATTATACTTTTCTGTTCTAAAATTTGTTTCAGAATTTGCCCAGAATCGGGAGCTTTGTAGTAAAATAATCTCCGCCGCCTTAGCCTTGACGGCAATCTTGGCTTTGATTGTGTGTTTTCTGAGCTTTATCCTTCGCACACAAATTGCAAATCTATTGGAAAGCCCAGATGTAGCTGTTGGCCTATTGGTGGTCTTACCCGGTGTCTGGTTTTTTGCGATGAATAAGGTCATGCTCTTTGCTGTAAACGGCTTACGAGAAATGCGTGCCTTTGCGATCTTTCAATCCTTACGATATGTTTTCATCATTTCATTTGTGTTAGTAGGGGCCATTTTGTCAGTGCAGGGGGTTTACCTGCCACTAGCATTTACAGGTTCAGAGGCCATTTTATTCGTCTGTTTGCTTGTTTACCTTTTTAGAGAATATCCATTTTCATGGGCTGCCTTGGGTTCAGAGTGGATCAAAACCCATCTAATTTTTGGATTAAAAGCATTTCCGAGCGGCTTGCTGTTAGATGTGAATTTACGGGTTGATATTTTGATGGTTGGCTACTTCATGAGCGACAGTCTCGTGGGTATTTACAGTTTAGCGGCAATGTTAGCTCAGGGTTTCTTACAATTACCTGTTGCCGTTCTGGTCAATATGAATCCCAAGCTGACCCAACTTATTACCACAAAACAGTTTGAACAACTATCCGTAATTGTAAAGCGAACCAAACAAATCGTTTATCTTATGATGTTTATTGTCGTTGTTATCGGTATCGGATTGTTCCCATTTTTAGTTAACATTTTAGTCGATAACGAACAGTTTCAGGTCGCTTGGCCTATCTTTATCATCTTGGTCTTAGGCATTTTTATCGGATCAGGGTATGCTCCATTTCGCTGGATATTAAACCAAGCGGGTTATCCTGGTTTTTTCACGCTATTCATTACAGCGTTAGTTATAACAAATATTGTCTTAAATGCTATTTTCATTCCGATATGGGGTTTGTATGGAGCGGCCATCGCGACCAGTACTGCTCTGATTGCGTCCATTTTTTATCTAAAATTCGCCGCTTGGTCAACGATGCGTATCCGTATCTGAGAAAAACAGAGATGCTATTATGAGTTTAACCAATCAAACTTGGGTTATTCTTTACCTTGCCCAGCTTTTAATCATATCATTATCATTAGGTGCCTTAACACTTCACTATCCACGGCTGATCTTGGTCCCTCGTCTGTCTAGATTTTTGGTTGGTTTTTGTGCCACGCCTTTTGTTTTAGGGGTGTGGATGTTATTACTAGCGTTAGTCTTACCTGGAGCATCACGTTGGCTTTATATTATCATCCCCATTGCCGTTGCCATCGCTTTATTGATCTGGTACGGACCTAAAAGTTTTAGATGGCTAATGCAATCCTATATTCGCACATATCGTACCTCAAAAAATCGGTGGCTTCTTGTCATTATTTATGTTGGGGTTATCGTCTTGGTTGGTATCACAATTTCAAAATTAGCCTACAACGGACGAGATCCCATCACTGCTCACGATGCGACCTTTTATTTAGGCCAAGCTCTACCTTTTGCCCGTGAACGAGTCTTGTCCGAAGTTATCACCTTTGGCGGACGCCCCGATGGCACAATTCGACACAGCACCCACAACTTTATTCTCCCAGCTTATCTGAGCCACGCCCTGTTATCAGGTGGCGGAGATGTACCGGGGTTTCCACATGATCATGCGGTCAGGATCGCTTTTCAAGTCCCCTTTATATACCTGCTATTAGCAATGCTTGCCTTAACCAGTACGACTCGGTATGTAGGGATGGGTGGTCTAGCCATTATTTTGTTATTACAGGTGGCCAGATTTGGTGACATATCTTATGCAAGTAACCGAGATGCATTTCGCATCATTCCTCTTTTGTTATTAGCAACAGTTTTAGCTGGCTTATCCCCGGGCAGATTACGATTCAAATTGCATCCAGCCATGTTACTCCCCCCTTTCATCTTAGCTGCCTTCTCCCTATCGGGGCATGCTTTGGGAGGTGTGGCGGTCGTTGTAATGACACCTGCTTGGTTGCTCTGGGGTCTTTTGGGTCGAGCAAAATGGCTGAATTTGTTTCTGGTCGCTACTTCCATGGGGGTAGGGATGTTAGTTAGTGGTACCCTCTACATCCGAGCTTATCTAGAAACTGGGGCCTTCTTTAAGATGGGCTTTTTCTGGGAGAAAGCCATCTTTGGAACTGTTTTATGGGAGCAAGCTTTAATCAGAAGAGCCAACCAGTTGGATGGGGCAACGACCCTATTTGAACGGATGGCACTCTTGCTCTCAATCGATGACTATAAATTGAGTATCATTGGTCTGGTAGCGGCTGTTTTAGCCGTTATTTTGTGGTCTCGATTCCGTAATAATCCAAAAACATCCGTCATCTCTTTTGTGGGCCTACTGATCTTATTCATCTTTTTACCCTTCGCAGGCATATTTGATTTTCGGGGATACGAGCTATCAAGGTGGTTTTTGGAAAATCGTCGCTACACTCTTCATTGGTATCCATTCGCGGCAATTGGGGTCGCTTTTATGATTGGATATTGGTATGATCGTTTTTCAAGAAAAAACAATGATCTTGAAACGCTGAAGCAAAACTTTTTACAAGATGCCAAACAAAGGTTGGCATCATTGCAAAATGATCTACAAACATCGAATACCTCACCTCAAGTCCTCATATTCCTACCCAAATATGATAGTCGCAAAATCATTGTCAGTCTGGGTTTACTCGCTATAGCTCTCGGCTTTACCTACTCTGCATATGAGGCTGTCAATAGTTGGCGAACCTACAATCCCTATCGGGAATTAGACAATTTCCACGGATACATTGACCCGCTCCAAGAGATCGTAGATCAGATACCAGAAGATCAAAACTTGTTGATGGATGAGGTTATCTACAATTACTACCTTGATAATCGAGCCATCCTGATGTACTCACCCGTTACCTTTCCAGTCACCCAGGCGAGAGATGAAGCCGAAGCAGCCCAAGCCCTGCAAGATCTAAATGTTGGGGTGGTCCTACTTGAAGAGTATCTTATCGAAGATTGGTGGGATAAAACCCCCTTCTATCGTTACTTAAATAATCACGACAACGCCGTCCTCATTTTTAGTGATCGATTTAGAGTTTACAAGATTACGCCTGATGCCGCCGAGCGACGTCAAATTACGGAGAATTTTTTACGGAGCAACCCAAATGGTATCCCTCTCTCCTACCTACCTACCATCGTCAACTCAGGCTATCTTGATTCGTATGAAAAGCCTTTATTTAAGTCACGGTTGCCAGGCTCTAACACATTTCCAATGCAAGAATTATCCAATATAGCTCCTCCGCTTACTGTTTCAGGTAACAATGGAAACTTTAGTTTCAGTTATTTCACCGAAGAAGATGATCAAGTTCTTCAGATTATTCCAGCAGCAGATGAGGTAGATAATCCTAATTTAACAATCCAATTTGGCCCTTGGTATCAAGACACAGGTGATGGGCTAGAACCCATCACTCAGTTACCTCATCAAGAAGATCTAAAAATCCGACCGGGCCAAATTGTTTTTGTCTCGGTGTGGGCTAAGGTAACAGCACCCCCTAAAGCGGCTACTTTGTTTGTAGAAGATAAAATCGATGAATGGGAAATAATTGGCACCCCCATAGAAGACACCACGTGGAAGCAATATGGCGCTGTTAAAAGAATTAGAGAAGATTCCTCAGATATTATTTTTGGCATCACTTGGAGTCCAAATTCGCCTGAAGAGCGTTTAGAAATAAAAGACTTGCGCCTCTTCGTCTTTGATAGTAATGATGAACAACAGGCTGAATTATTGCCATTGGAATAGAAGCGTCTCAAAATAGGTTAAACGATATGATTAGTGGTTTACAACTACTTTATCACCACCGACGAACATTACTTGCTACCACCCTACACGATATAAAGGCTCGTTATGCCGGAACAATTTTAGGATTAGCCTGGGCAGCTTTATATCCCTTGCTATTTCTTGGATTATATGCCTTTGTTTATGTCTTGATCTTTCAAGTCAGGGTGAGTCGTTTTTCTACCTTTGAATATATTTTATTGATCTTCGCAGGATTAATTCCCTTTTTAGGATTCTCAGAAGCATTGGGCACGGGTGTTAGTAGTGTCATTGCCAATAAAGCTCTGATCAAAAACACATTATTTCCAATTGAGCTAATTCCTGTTAAGTCTGTATTTGTCGGATCGTTGACGATGCTTGTGGGGTTAGTCATGCTCCAAAGCATCCTTTGGATTCGGGGGGTTGTTTATCCATCGCAACTTATGGTGCCCCTCATTGTCATTCTACAATTCTTGTTTACCATCGGGCTTATTTGGATATTATCTGCCCTAAATGTTTTTTTTCAGGATTTGGGCCAAACCATATCCGTTGTCATTCTTTTTCTCATGCTTGTCTCGCCCATCGCCTACACCATTGATATGATTCCCGAAAATCTGCTACCACTGATGTATCCAAACCCTCTATTTTATCTCATCATGCTTTATCGAGAGAGTATGGTTGTTGGTCGAGTGCCTGTAGGTTTGTTAATTGCCTTTACGGGCATTACTATCGTCATGTTTACAGTTGGCTTTTACCTTTTTTCTCGATTAAAAGTAATTTTTGCTGATTATGTCTGAACCTATCATTCAAGTTACCAACTTATCCAAGATGTATCGCATCTTTAAACGATCACGTCATCGTATTTTCGATCTACTGGGTCTCAAAACACCCCCACAGGCGTATACTGAATTTTGGGCACTGCGTGATCTCAACCTGACGATTCAACCCGGTGAACGCATTGGTATTGTGGGCCGTAACGGGGCGGGCAAAAGCACGCTACTCAAGTTGATATCCGGGCTGTTACAACCCACTACAGGCGACATTAAAGTACGAGGCCAGATTCAAACCCTGATGGAGTTGGGAACCGGGTTCCATCCCGAATTCACAGGACGCCAGAATGTCTTCGCCTCCCTCAGTTATCAGGGTATTTCGGGGGATGATGCCCACGCTCAATTCGATGAAATTGTCCGTTTTGCTGAACTAGAGGATTTTATCGACAATCCGCTAAAGACATATTCAAACGGGATGCAAGCCAGATTATCCTTCTCTGTTGCCACCGCAATTGAACCCGAAATCTTGATTATTGATGAAATTTTGGGGGCTGGGGATGCCTATTTCGCCGGGAAAAGTCTGGAACGGATGAAAGAGTTAACCGAAGACTCTGGCGCAACAGTCCTTTTTGTCAGTCACGACCTTTCCAGCGTGCAACAAGTCTGCAATCGAGCGATGTGGCTTAATCGCGGGCGTGTGGTCATCGATGGGCAAACTTTGGATGTAACTAAAGCCTATTACGCCTCAATTTTGAAACAAGAAGAAAAGCGTCTAAAAGCTCGAAATGCTCGCTTGAATCAAGCCAACTCGGAGAGTGGCACAGCCCACCCCCCGGCCGATCATTATCTTTTTGGGCGTCTTGTTGTGGCTGACCAAAAAGTACCACAAGCACAACATCCCATTAGAGCCATCACCATTACTGGCTCAGGTGATTTTCGATTGTGCTTGGAGCCGGGCGAGCCGATGGATAACGACTCTAGTGAGACCGCTTACTTAGAAGCTGGCATTGCTGAGATGTTTTGGAGCGAGCCACGGCTGCATGAGGGGCATTGGATCCGCTTTTTTGAAAATACAGGGGGGCAACGTCGACAGGCTCCATTTGTGTTTGCCATACCCGATGATCAGTGGCAAGCGGGGAATCTCATGTTAGAGATCGACCATGCGGCCAGTTCTGCCGATGTCATTCAAGTCGAGGTTTTACAAAATGAAAATTATCAGCCACTTGGTGTTTTAGAACCAAGTTTGGATGGGTTTCATACCCAAACTTGGCAGCTTCCTGCGGAAATATTCTTTACCGCATCAGAAACGGATAGCTTGGATGGCACAACAGCCACAGCATCATCGAGCAACGGAAGTCAAAAGCAGGAAGAAGTGACTGAAGGCATCCTCAAACAAAAAAGTACAGACCAATTTTATTCAGACTATGCTGATTTTCTCGGCATTGAAATTACGGATACGTCGGGTCAAACCAAAGTCATCTTTGATCTCAATGAAACGATTGGCATCAAAGCTGGCGCACTTGTTCAAAAGGAAATCCCTGTTTGTGGGTTTAGTATCTCCATTTATGCACTCAATGGCTCGGTTGTCTCTAACCTGTTTTGGCCTTTTGACCAAGGCCTGCAGGCTGGTGTACAAAGTTGGGAGGTGTTGATCCAAACCCCGAACCTCCGGCAAGGTGAGTATGTGATTAGCTGTGCCTTGATTAAGGAATTTATTACGACCTCAAATGAAAGTGTCGAATTTTATTGTCGCTGGAGTAGGGCCCTTTCTTTTCGAGTCGAAGAAACATTTATCGGCAGTATGCCGCTTGGTCTGGTGCTAATGGAGACCCTACCTCCTCAAGGAAAAACGCTGACCCCCAGTGAAAAAGAAGGTACCGTGTAAGTGACCACTCCGATCACCCCGGAAATGTTGGACAATTTCAAACAGCAGTTATCAGTTGCATTGGGGCAGGGTCCATCTTTTTCTGCCCCAGCACCGCCAACATTTCAAAATGAAACGAAAATCAAATCTGTAATCTTAAAAGAATATGTCTATGAAGATGGTTTCGGGGAAAAAATTGGCCTAACCATAGCTGAACCAAAAAATCGCACAGCTTCTCATCCAGTGATTGCTATTCACCAGACAAATATCTGCGGGCGAAGGGAACTGTTTGGGCAAGCAGGTAATCCTTATTTAGATTACGGTTTATTTTTGGCAGAACAGGGACATCGCGTGTTTGCCATTGATCTTTTCTTGACAGGGGAACGTCAGCCTGAAAATCCGTGGGACAGTCGAAAATTCTATGAAACATATCCCGACTGGTGCGTTGCCGGCAAAGATATTACGGATATCAAAGGTTTGGTAGAGATCATTTATCATCATTTTAACGAGACAGAATCAGTCAATTTGATAGGTCATTCTCAGGGAGGCTTGGTCGCTTTATTCTTCGCAGCGGTTACAAGCCGCGTGGCTGGCTTAGTCGCTAATGGGGCCTATTTTGGCAAAACACAGCAAAGTGATCCTTGGGAACACGCCCTCTATCAAAGCGGATTTCTTAATCCCTATAAACGCGAGGCCAATATCGCCCAATACATGGATTTATTGCTGGCCACCGTTGCGAAGTCTACCAAGGCCCTACTTTTTGTGTATCAGCGAGACACAGTTATCCCGAATTCAGTCCCTTCGGAGACCGAAATTAGTAGATTGAGCGCATTTTCCCAAAACGTTCAGATATACCCACTGAATTTGGAACACACCTTCCCTAAGATTATTCAAGAACAGGGGAGCCAGTTTCTTCATCAGGTTCAGTTGTCAACGCCCTCATCTCAGATAGCCTCTATTGCCCCTGAGCTTTTGTTTGAAGATGCAGCAAAACAGCTAGAATACCTGCTCCATGAGCACCGGACTTTATTAGCAGAAAAAGAAACACAACGGGCACAAGCTGAACAAACTTACACCGATTTGGAGCAACGTTATTTCGCCCTAAGTGACCAGCTCGAAATAACCCGAGCCGCCTATCAAGAGCGTGTGGGTATTAAAGGGGCACTACGTGAGCTTCGGCGTAGTATTAAACAAAAGCTACAAGGAAAAGCGCCAGAAACCCCATCAAGTTGAGGATTGAATCGTGCGAATTGTCATGGTAACCCCCGATAATGTTTATATTGATCGTCGGATTTTACAGGAGGCCGAAGTTCTTTTTGAGCAAGGCCACGAAATCATCTTATTGGCCGATTGGCGCGAGGGTTTGCCTCGTCATGAGTGGCTTGGCAATGTCAAAGTCGAGCGGCTTGACCCCCGAGATTTACCCCCGGCGATGTACCAAAAGATTATTCCTTATGTGCAAAGCAAGCTTGTTGGCCTCTTAAAACGACTAGCAGGACCGATGCGCTATCGTGTGATGACTTTTTTGATTCGCGTCGTCAACAAAGCTGCAGAATTAGCTCTTAGAACGGCCCGAAAATTCGACACGCTACCTGTCCACGAACAACACATGTTAAACCAGATAATTTATTACGATCCTGATGTCGTTCATGTGCACGATCTGCCCTACCTTAGAGTGGGGGTTCACGCTAAAAAGCGTTTGCGCGTCCCATTAGTCTATGATGCCCATGAACTTTACACCGAAATCAACACCCTTTCTGCCAATGATAAAGCTCGTTTAAGCCAAATTGAGGCAGAGTCAATCAAGCTGTGTGACCAAGTGATTACCGTGAATCCGTTTATCGCTGAGGAAATGGGCAAGCGATATCAGGTCCCAACGCCTAATGTGATTCTTAATGCAGTGTCACCACCAGTTGATCTAGCCGCCAAACGTGATGATCGATTTCGGGAGGAATTCTCGATTCCCACAGACCATCACATTCTTCTATTCCAAGGGTGGTTATCCTTAGAGCGAGGGTTGGATGATTTAGCCAAAGCAATGGTCCACCTTCCTGAAACCAGCCACTTGGTTTTTATGGGCTATGGCGACGATGCGATTCAAACCTTAACCAAAATCGCACAAGATGAGGGAATTGCGGATCGGATTCATTTCAAGGCGGCTGTCCCACAGGATGAGTTACTCTATTGGACAACAGCTGCGGACGCCGGAATTATTCCATATCAACCTGTCGATCTCAATCACTACTACTGTTCCCCTAATAAACTCTTTGAATTTATGCAGGCCGAACTCCCCATCATCGCCAATGATTTACCCTATCTGCGTCAGATTGTCGCTGAGGAAGATTTTGGGGTTGTGATGTCCTTAGAAACGATCGATGATTATGCGAAGGCCATTCGAGAAATGTTTGATGCCAATTTAGGTGGTCCCAACCGATTTCGTACGAATTTAGGTCGAAACAAGAATAAATTTGATTGGCAGGTCGAGGCCAGAAAATTGCTTGGTATCTATAATAAGTTGGGGCTAAATTAGACATGCGAATTTTTCATGGCCCAGCCAACACAGCCGGGGCAGCTGGCATATTAGCGAAAGCTCAACGTGAGATCGGTGTTGAGGCTTTTTCGTATTGTATGCCCACCCCTTATCAGTATCAGGTCGATCGGACATTGCAGGCCCAGCGTCAATTTGACCGCACCATTGAGTTGTTACTTTTTTTACTCAAAGAACGCCTACGGTTTGATGTCTTTCAATTCTACTTCGGCACCTCGCTGACCTTTCAAAATTTGCAGGACATTCCTTGGCTCAAACGCTTGGGGAAAAAAGTTTTTTTTTACTTTGCCGGTTGTGATATCCGAGACAGTAAACACACCATTGAAACCTATGAATTTAGTGCATGCAAACATCACTGGCCAATGGCCTGTAGTGCCAATCGAAAAAAGGCAATTGAAGTAGCACAAAAATATGCAGATGGTGTTTTTGTCAGTACCCCAGATTTACTGGAATTTATGCCAGGGTCCACTTTACTCCCTCAGCCAATCGATATGTCTTACTTCTTGCCGCTTCGGGATAAGGCTTTAGCAACGGCAACTCGACAAGCAAAGGAACAGGATCCAATTCGGATTGTTCACGCCCCATCGGATCGCCAGATCAAAGGAACGATTTATTTAGAGCAGGCTGTGGCAGAATTACAAGAAGCCGGATATCAAATTGACCTAAAATTGATTGAAAACACACCCTATGAGGAAACCTTACGAATCGGGGCAGAGGCAGATATCATTGTCGATCAGCTTTTAATCGGGGCCTATGGCACTTTCGCTGTTGAGATGATGGCCCTAGGGAAACCAGTTATCTGCTACATCCGTGAAGATTTACAAAAATACTATTCACCAAATATGCCACTTATCTCTGCCAATCCAAAAACAATTACACAGACCATAAAAGATGTTATCCACAAACGAGGGAAATGGGCGGAAATCGGCCAGCAAGGGATGTCCTTTGCTGAACAGACTCATGACAGCCAGATCATCGCGAAAACAATGATTGAATCTTATCGAAAGATATCATGATACAAAAACAGTTATCGCTTCTAAAAATCTCAATGATTGTAATCGGTATTATTTTGAGTTTAACTGTAGCTACCAATGATCTTACGGCATCCCTCTTATCATTTCCCCTCAACAGTTCAATCGTGACTGCACAAAGCCCAACATACCAGTTTTATTTTCCGCTTGTCAGTCATCCACCCTTTCAAGTTACCCACTGGTCAACAACTGGGCCAGCTTTTGCCGTGCCCGCTACTGATGAACAGTTCATTTATGTTGGATCTGGGTTCGGCTCATTGGACTGTGCCACAGATATCGGAGAAATTCGGGCCTTTGATAAAGACACTTTGGGTTTATATTGGAAAAGCGAAATACAGGGAGCGGTTGGCGATACCACCATCATATTGATTGATGGATTGCTTATTTTTGGGGCAGGGGATGGCGTAGCCGCCATAAATACTCAAAATGGTAGTTTGTCCTGGCAGTTAGATTTAGGCGGATGTTTTCAAGAATCATTCATCCGCCTAGATAATGATCATATCTTTGTTGGTAGTAGCGATCATACCGCTTATTCGATTTCAAAAAATGGTCAGGTTAGCTGGCGACAAGTCCTTAAGGGTGCTATTTTCGCCGCACCCGCTATTCATGAAAGTACCGTATATTTTGTTGACGAATCAAGCACATTAGCTGCACTTCAGGCGGATACAGGCCAAATTTTGTGGCAAAAAACTCTGCCAGTTGGGGCAACAGGGCTTACTGGGATATTTGCTGGGCCACTCATTCATAATAACAAATTATATGTTGCCACGTATGGCGGGGATGTATTACAAATGACTCTGTCTGGTGATCTTGAGGCGACTCATTCGACAACAACCAGATATATTGCATCACCCTCAGCTTGTAATGATTATATTGTAGCAGCAAACCTCGATGGTCAAGTGGATTGGCTTGACCCAGATACATTAACCGCAAGATACAGCATCACCCTGCCAGGACAATTTTTATTTGGTACCCCCCAATGTATTGATGATATCGTTATCGTTACAACCTATGGTGTGGGATATGAGACTTCGATTTTATATTATTTACAGGATGGTGTTATCTTAAAGGCAATAGATTTTGATTGTTGCCATCGGGCATTACCGACTACCGTTATTGATGATGATAAAACGGTATTTAACGTACTTACAACATACTCTGGACAACATGAGGCCAGCCTTGCCCGCTCTCGATTTGCGGTGACATCACCATAACAATATTTATTCATTTTAAGAGGTGGTTGCGGATTACTCTATCGTCAGTATACTTAGCGAGATTTAGAATCGTTAGGTTGTATGACAAGGAGATTTTTTATGTGTGGTATTGCTGGAACGCTCAATCTTGCCTCAGAACCCATTCCTAATTTAACAAATTCATTACAGGTAATGAACCAAATATTGCGGCATAGAGGACCCGATGGGTACGATACCTGGGAACATTCCCGCCAACACGTCGGATTTGCCCATCGCCGATTGAGCATCATTGATTTATCCACAGGTGACCAACCTATGCATGATCAGGGGGGAAATTGGGTAACCTACAACGGTGAAATCTACAACTATGTCGAGTTACGTCAAACCTTAGGTCTGGATAACTTTATCACAACCTCAGATACAGAGGTCATTTTGCAAGGATATCGAAAATGGGGGCCTGATTGTGTCAACCATTTTCGGGGCATGTTCGCCTTTGCCTTATGGGATGAGGCCAATGAAACGCTCTTTTGTGCCCGCGATCGGTTTGGAATCAAACCCTTCTACTACACAACCGTCGGCAATACCTTCTACTTTGCCTCCGAAGTAAAATCGCTGCTCCCTTTTGTTGATCAAATTGAGACAAATCTAGCTGGTTTCAAAGATTATCTTACCTTCCAATTTTGTTTAGCCGGAAAGACCCTATTTCAAGGTATTCACGAGTTACTCCCCGGCCACACCCTAAAAATCACCAACGGTGTTGTAGAAACAAAACGGTATTGGGAAGTGTATTATGAGCGTGATTTTGATCATACCGATCACTATTTTGAATGGCGCATTCAAGAATTGTTAACCGAATCGGTTGAGCTACATTTACGGAGTGATGTCCCAGTGGGTAGTTATCTCAGTGGGGGTCTCGACTCCAGCGCAATCGCTTCCCTGGCAAGTGAAAAATATCCAACCGATTTTCTAGGTTTCACTGGCAAGTTTTCATTTGGCACAGGTTATGATGAAAGTGAATATGCTCGCGCTCTGGCTGATTGGCGTAATTTCCAACTTCACGAAATCGATATGACCGTCCACGATTTCACCAACAATATTCGGAATGTCATTTATCATCTTGATTATCCGGTAGCTGGACCAGGCTCATTCCCACAATATATGGTTTCTGAACTCGCCAGTCGGTATCGCAAGGTTGTGCTCGGCGGGCAAGGCGGCGATGAGATATTTGGTGGATATGTTCGATATTTGTTGGCCTACTTTGAACAATGTATCAAAGGGGCCATTGATGGGACCCTTCACAATGGTGATTTTATTGTCACCTACGAATCGATCATTCCAAATTTAACCGCCTTGCAAAAGTACAAGCCTCTCCTCAAACAATTCTGGAAAGAAGGACTCTTTGAGCCAATGGATCGACGGTATTTCCAGTTGGTTAATCGAGCACCAATGTTGGGGAGTGAAATCAATTGGAATCTATTGGGAGATTACTCCCCGTTTGAGACCTTCCAAACCATCTTTAATAGCTATAATGTCAAGGGCGGCTCTTCTTACTTTGATAGTATGACCCATTTTGACTTTAAAACGTTATTACCCGCCCTCTTGCAGGTCGAAGACCGGGTGAGCATGGCTCACGGATTGGAGTCGCGTGTCCCATTCTTGGATCATCCGCTGATTGAATTAGCGGCAACCATTCCCGCAAACATCAAATTTAAAGATGGCACAATGAAACGCGTTTTAAAGGAAGCGGTAAAACCATTTATTCCAGATGTTATCTTTAATCGCCAGGACAAGATGGGTTTTCCTGTTCCTCTTACGGAATGGTTTAATAATGAAGCGAAAGATTTTGTTTTGGATATCTTTTCAACCCAAAAAGCTTTAAGCCGCGATTTAGTCGATAATAAACAGGTACTAGCAAAACTCGGTGCAGAGTCAAAATTTGGACGAACAATATGGGGCCTCTTCTGTCTGGAAATATGGCAACAGGAGTTTCATGATAAAGAGAGTGAATATAAAAAGTTGCTACACCAGTCCCAAGAATCTGTCATCCCTTCACTGTAAATGATGGGCCAGTCATAAATGATGGACCAATCAATCTGCATTATTGCTTTTTCACCCATCCAACGAGATGCCAGAGTCTTACGACAACTTAAGTATTTAGCGCCCTATTTTAACTTATCAGTCATTGGTTATGGCGACCTAGATCAAGAACTAGTAAGCACAAACCAGATAAATTGGACATCTCTGACAAAAGATACAGGCACTATTCTTCTCAAAGCTATCCGATTAATATTTTTGTTTTTAGGCCGTCTTATACCATCATTATATGGTATCTGGTATTGGCAAAAATCACATAACGCTACTGGATTACAGGAAGCAATCAATTGCAAAAGTCAGCTATATTATGCCAATGACTGGGATGCCTTGCCCATAGCGGCAGAAGCAGCCAAAAAAGTAGGCGGCAAGGTTATCCTGGACCTTCATGAATACGCGCCCCTTGAGTTTGAAAATATTTGGTTTTGGCGCTTACTTCACGCGCCTATGATTCGCTACTTTCTAAAAAAATATATTGCTGATGTTGCAGCTTCAATCACAGTCGCCCCACTGATTGCGGAAAGGTATCAACAGGAATTTGCCCTTGATCCTATTGTCGTACTGAATACGCCACAGCTTAGCTCAGTTCCTAAAAAGGAACTTGTGCCTCATGACATAAAATTAGTTCATCATGGTGTTGCTAACCGAGATCGCCGTTTGGAGGTAATGATTGAAACGATTGCTCTATGTGATCAACGTTTCTCCCTTCATTTAATGTTGATTGAGACTGATCAGGCCTACATTGATTTTCTCAAAAACTTAGCAATCGAAGTCGCCACTAATCGTGTAATATTTCATGAGCCTGTTCCACCAGCCCAAATCGTGCCAGAAATTTCAAAATATGATATAGGTTTTTATCCCCTCGCACCCACAAGCTACAACAATTCAGTTGCTTTACCCAATAAATTTTTTGATTTTATCATGGCTGGATTGGCTGTTTGTATTGGCCCATCACCAGCGATGGCAGACATTGTAGGGAAGCATAAGTGTGGATGTATTGCCCCTTCATTTGAACCAACTGACATTGCCCAATTGCTGAATGCATTACAACCAGAGGAAATTATCAATATGCAAAACGCTGCCCAGCAAGCAGCCCAACAATTTAATGCCGATCATGAAATGGCAAAAGTTGTCAATTTATGTCGGCAGTTAACTCAAGGTTCATAACTTATGTGTGGCATTTTTGGCCTGTGGGCCGGTCCTGATAACAACCTAACAGTACAATCTATCCTCCAGATGGGTGAAATATTATATCATCGTGGGCCGGATGATGAAGGCTATCTTTTAGCACATACAAACAAGGACTGTATTATTCCTTGCGCTGGGGCCGACACCCCACCAGCCCTGAGTCTACCAGCTGCGGTAGCCCAGAATGGTGCTTTTAATTTAGCGTTAGGGTTTCGGCGTCTAGCAATTTTAGACTTGTCACCGGCTGGACATCAACCCATGGTTAGTGCTGACAGACGATTTTGGTTGGTATACAACGGGGAAATTTACAACTATATAGAGTTGCGTGAGGAATTACGTCAAGCTGGTTATACATTCCACTCTGGTTCTGACACAGAAGTGTTGTTAGCGGCCTACGCCCACTGGGGGACAGTGGCTTTAAATCGCCTAGTGGGCATGTTTGCCTTTGCTATCTTCGACACCCACACCCGTCACCTTTTTTTAGCGCGAGATTTCTTTGGCATTAAGCCCCTCTACTATACCACGTGGCAAGGTGGAATTGCCTTCGCCTCGGAAATCAAGGCATTGTTAACTCTGCCAGAGATCAAGCGTCAGGTCAATCCACAACGCCTTTATGATTATCTCCGGTTTCAAGTGACAGATCATGGACAGGAAACCATCTTTGCAAATATCTATCAACTGCCAGCTGCCCATTACTTACAAATCCCATTAGACTCCCCATTTCAACACTTACCCCCAAGTAAATATTGGAACATTAATATTGATAGCACCACAGATTTGTCTTTCACAGAAGCCACGAAGCATCTTAAAGAGCTTTTCTTGAATAATGTTAATCTACACCTACGAAGCGATGTTCCTGTTGGGGCGGCTCTGTCAGGCGGCATCGACTCATCAGCCATTGTCATGGCAATGCATTATCTAAAAGGCGATCAATTAGATCTACATACCTTTAGCCATGTCACCCACGACCCTATATTGGGCGAAGAAAAATGGGTCGATTTAGTGGGTCAAACTTCCCAGGCCAAGGTTCACAAAGTCATTCCATCGCCAGATGATTTGGCAAACGACCTGGACAATTTGATACGAACTCAGGATGAACCTTTTGGCAGTACAAGTATCTACGCTCAATATCGCGTCTTTAAGCTTGCCCAACAAGCAGGCATCAAAGTGATGTTGGATGGACAGGGTGCGGATGAACTGTTGGGTGGTTATCGCCCCTATATTGCAGCTCGATTGGCCTCCCTTGTTCGGCGAGGCCAATGGGTAAAAGCTAAGAGTCTACTCCGACAGGCTTCAGCATTGCCCGGCAGTAGCCAATGGCATTTTTTCTTGGAAACAGTTCGTCTTTTACTGCCATCCCAACTCCAAGATATTGGTCGTCGTAGTGTGGGAAGAAGCTTATTTCCTCCTTGGCTCAATGAGTCTTGGTTTATCAAGAACAATGTTGCTAAATCATTTCAAGCCAACTACGGTCGTGACGTATTGCGAGATCAGCTCTATCGTTCGATTAATCAAATAAGTCTACCGATGTTGCTCCGTTACGAAGATCGTAATTCAATGGCCTTCTCGATTGAGAGTCGAGTCCCATTTTTAACACCCAAACTGGTTGAATTTGTCTTTGCGTTGCCAGAAGATTATATTATTGCCCCGGATAGCACCACCAAGGCTATTTTTAGAGAAGCGATGCGCGGAATTGTCCCAGACCCAATCTTGGATCGACGGGATAAAATTGGGTTTGCTACCCCAGAACGCGAATGGTTAATGACGTTAACCCCGTGGGTCGAAAAAATTCTGCGAAGCGATGCGGCCAAGCAGGTCTCTGCCCTTAATTTAACGGCTATTGAAGCAGAATGGCAAGCCATTCGCCAAGGTCAAAAGCCCTTTGATTTTCGAGTGTGGCGATGGCTCAATGTCATTGAGTGGAGCCGTCAAAATGAAATTACATTTGACCAGCAAGGAACTTAGATGCCCAACGTTTTAATCTTATCTCACCCTTTTCCACCAGTTGGGGGTGGAGGTACAGCCCGGGTACACGCTTTTGTAAAATATCTACCTCGCTATAGTTGGCGACCCATTGTTTGCACCGTTGAAACCCAATATCATCCGGATTTCTTAATGGATGATACCTTAGAAAAGGAGTATGAGGCACAAACGCTTATTGTTCGTACAAAATCCTTTGAGCCTCAGGGAGCAATGGTCAAATCATTGCAAAACAATATTTATGGGGTGCAAAAAACACGGTCATCCTTTTTTGATCGATATCTAAAACCATTTCTGCGTCAAATTTATCACGCCTTTGCTATTCCAGACGGCCAGTTGTTATGGCTTCCTCAA
Organism: Phycisphaerae bacterium; assembly: GCA_028285035.1. The sequence goes on along the minus strand of JANQQF010000038.1, from coordinate 65,211 downwards.
GCCATTCAAACAGGCCGCAAATTAATCAAAAGCCGCAATATTGAGGTAATATTTGCCACAGTCCCCCCTCATTCCGTCGGTGTTATTGCTGCCCTACTTAGTCGCTTAACAAATAAACCCCTCATCCTTGACTTTCGAGATGACTGGGTGGGCGAATCCCGCTTTGATACAGGATCGTTTCACAAACGTTGGCTTTCAAAAGTCGGGGAAAAGTGGCTGGTCAAAACAGCTAAGCAGGTTATCGTCGTTACTAAGGAGTCTCAGGAAAGATTTCGCCAGCGTTATCCCAATCAGCCCTCCGAAAAATTTTATTTGCTTTATAATGGTTATGACGAAGAAAATATTCAAGCTGCCAAGATTAATGTGCCTACGCGAACTGACAAAAAATTACAATTGATTTACATCGGTACCTTACCCGCAAAACAAAACCCTCAAACTTTTTTTGAGGCCCTAGCCGAACTTGCCTCGGAAATACCGTTAGAACCAAATTTACAAATCGATTTCTATGGTTATGCTCGACACGAATTTCAGCTTCTGAGTCAAAATTTGGGGTTAAATGGGATAATCCGATTTCACGGATTTGTCTCGCGTACAGAAAGTTTAAGCCATTTGCTCTCGGCAGATGCGGGGCTGGTCAATGTTCCTGAAGGCGATATTGCCAAACGCATTCTAACGGGTAAAATTTTTGAGTATATCGGCACCCAAAAATTTGTTCTCGCTTTGTGCCCCAATGACTCTGCTTTGGCAGACCTCATTGCGGAGGGAAATCTCGGCATTTCTGTACCTAGTCAAGATAAAGCGGCAATTAAAGAAGCGATGAAAATTATGCTGGAAAAGCATCAAACCCAGCAGCTAAAACCACAGCCTCCACCTGGCTTTTTAGATCGCTATGAGCGATCCGCGCAAACCCAAGCTCTAGCGAAAACCTTCGAAACGGCTTTAGGTTAGGTGTTGTCTATGAGTACGATGAAGGTTCTATGCACCACCACCAGTTATCGTCCGGCGATTGGCGGCGCACAAATTTATGCGCATCATCTTTTCAAACATTTATCAGATCAGCACAAGATTCAGGTTGTCACGCATTGGTCCAAAAATCGAACTGATTGGCTTCTTGGCACCACCTTAAACGCCCCAAAAAAACCTGAGCATTATGAATTTGAAGGGATTCCGGTTGATCTCATTACACTCACTCAAACTGAGCGATTACAAGTCTTACCGTTTGTCTTTGGCTATTATGGCATCAAGCCCATCGCAATTCAGCAAATTGCGGCTAAATTAATGCCCAAAATTGCCCCCTTTACCCAGCAGTGTGATTTGATTCATAATTTACGCATTGGACGTGAGCCAATGAGCTTTGCCTCCTTCAACCTCGCCCGAAAATTAGATATCCCTTTCGTTTTCGTTCCCTATCATCACCCGCGTTGGGTGGGCTGGAATTATCGAGAATATATCAGTCTTTATAAACAAGCGGATGCCATCAGTGCCCTGACGAATACAGAAAAGGAAACTTTGATTTCTCTCGGGGTGGCTGAAAATCGAATCTTTGTTACAGGTATTGGCCCGGTTTTAGCTGATCAGTCTCATCCCAACAAGTTTCGGAAACAGTTAAATCTTGATGATGAAACGCCCCTTATTTTATTTTTAGGGCAGAAATATCGATATAAAGGCATTGAGGCACTCAGAGCATCCGCCGAGATTGTCTGGCAAAAACACCCAAATGCCTGCTTTCTCTTTATCGGACCACGAACACCATTTTCCGAGAAATTTTTCGAGAGCCAATCTGACCGACGTGTTATTGAACTTGGAGCCGTTGACCTACAACAAAAAAGCGATGCTTTAGCAGCGTGCAATTTATTATGTCTTCCATCCACCCAAGAAAGTTTTGGTGGTGTATTCACCGAGGCTTGGTCTTTCAAAAAACCTGTCATTGGGGGTAATATTCCAGCGATTCGAGATGTACTTGATAATGAAGAGAATGGTTACTTGGTAGACCAAACAGCAGAAGATATCGCTGAAAAAATCGCTTATTTGCTACAGAATCGAGCGATTGGAGATCAATTAGGCGAGGCTGGGTACCAAAAGGTATTGGCTCAATACACCTGGGACAGGTTAGCCCAAAAAACCGAGGAAATCTATACTACGGTTTTACGCGGAAACTAGACGATTATCCAGTCTTACTCTCATAAGGTCCCAAGATTATGAACCTTAATCTAACACGTGTAAACATTTTAGGTGTCAGCATTAATGCAATGACCATGTCACAAGCGATTGCGCAAATCAAGAGTTGGATTGACCATCAAGCTCAAGAATATGTTTGTGTCTGTCCAGTTCATACGATTATGGAATGTCAACGAAGTGAGGTCATGCGTCAAGTGGTAAATGAAGCCGGGATGGCCACTCCAGATGGGATGCCACTAGTGTGGCTCGGTCGGCTCAAAAGTAATAATGAGGTCAGCCGGGTCTATGGTCCCGATTTGATGTTAACTCTATGTGAAGAATCTGTTCAATATGGGTACAAGCATTACTTCTATGGCGGGGCAGAGGGAGTTCCAGAACTACTGGTGGCTAAATTACAAGAAAAGTTTCCAGGGCTTAAGGTCGCAGGGAGTTACTCACCGCCGTTTCGAAAATTAACGTCAGATGAAATTCTTGACATCACCCAAACTATTAATGAGACAGCCCCAGACATTATTTGGGTTGGGCTAGGCACGCCAAAGCAGGATTTATGGATGAACCAGAACCGTGATAAGCTCACAGCGAGCGTATTGATTGGTGTTGGGGCAGCCTTTGATTTTCATACTGAACGTATTCCACAAGCGCCCCGCTGGATGCAACAAAATGGATTAGAGTGGTTCTTTCGATTGTATCAAGAACCACGGCGCTTATGGTATCGATATTTGGTCTATAATCCTCTATTTGTCCTCCTGATTTTGGCCCAAATGCTTGGCCTCAAACGATATAGGATTCCGTAATTTTTCCAATTCAACTTTTTCGAGAGTATAATTGCCCCATTGATAATCGACGTATTGAAATATTTTTTATGTTTCAATCAAATTGTGTTGTGCGACATTGTCGCTGACACATTTGTTTCTTTAGGAGTAGTGAATGTTTAGGCGAGCCAGTATTCGGTTAGCTCTCCTAGTGGGTGATCTTAGTGTAATTGTCTGTGCGCTATATTTGGCCAGTTGGTTACGGGTACAACTCGAGTTTGGAAAACCCTTATTGTCCGAAACCGTCTGGCTAACTTGGGAAATTTATCTGTTAGCCTTACTCATTTGGGGAACCGGGTTCCAATTTCTTGGTGTTTACACCTTGCAAAAAAATCTGAGGTGGGGAGATGAGTTACAGCGCCTAATCGCTGCGCACGCACTCACAACCTTGGCCTTTTCAGGCACCCTTTATTTTTCATTTCGAGATACTTCCCGGCTACAAATCATTTATTTTGCCACCTTCGGGTTTGTGCTCATTCTTCTGTATCGTATTGTACTGCGATTCCTACTCAATCTTTTTGGCGATAAGCGGTATGGAACGCGTCGAGTCATTGTGGTAGGATATGGCTCAACTGGTCAAAATGCGGCGAATATGATTAGAAAACATAGCTGGACTGGCCTAAATTTTATCGGCTTTGTAGATGATCATCCCAAAAATGACGACCACCAAACTTATTATTTGGGGTCACTCAATCAAACGATTGAAATTATAAAACAGCATAACATCAATGAGGTTATCTTTACGCTGCCCAGAGATGAACACTATAAATTTGCGAATCTAGTCACAGAATTACAAGAACTCAAGGTTAATGTCCGCGCTGTACCTGATGTGTTTGATCTTGTTTTTATACGATCCGTGATTGAAGACTTTGGCGGTATGCCGCTTGTAACCTTGCGAGAACCGGCCTTAGATCCATTGCAGCGTATTATCAAACGAGCCTTCGATTTATTCATCAGCAGCATTGGTATCATCATCACGTTCCCTATCATGATGATTTTAGGGCTACTCATCAAATACGACTCACCAGGCCCCGTTATCTTCAAACAACAGCGGGTGGGTGAAAATGGGAAGCTTTTTAACATGTATAAATTTAGAACGATGGTTCATGATGCCGAAACGAAACAAGACCAACTTAATGTCACCAATGCTGATGGGCATATTCTACATAAATTTTATGATGATCCACGGGTGACCCGATTTGGCCAATTCTTACGCCGAACCAGTCTTGATGAATTACCACAACTACTTAACATTCTGAAAGGAGAAATGAGCCTAGTTGGCCCGCGTCCAGAATTACCGTGGCTGGTTGATCGTTATGAACCATGGCAGCGTAAACGTTTTGAGGTACCGCAGGGGTTAACAGGTTGGTGGCAAGTGAATGGTCGGTCAGACAAACCGATGCATTTACACACTGAAGAAGATTTATACTATATCAGAAATTATTCATTATGGTTTGATATTCAAATCTTATGGCGCACTGTCAAGGCTGTGTTAGATCGGCGTGGGGCATATTGAGTAAATAATTAATAAGTATTAAATCTAAGTTATAAACGACAATTCAGCTTTACAGGCTATTTTCTCAATCCTATAACTTATGCTAATATGCGATCCGCATTTCTAGATAAAAGTTTATTATGCTTAAGCAGGCTTAAATTCTCGACAGACGCAGACGTTTTATTGTCTGAAATATATTTTTATGCAATTTAATCGATCTTCTAACACCATTGTTATTGCTGGTGTTGAAAATGAAGGCAATGATTATAATTGGGTTGCCTTCTTCAAAAATTCAATCAACCAATTTTTCCACTTATTCCAATATCGAGATCTAACCCGCAATCTGGTTTCACGAGACTTAAAGGTAAGGTATAAGAATTCGGTCTTGGGAATATTGTGGTCGCTCATGAACCCACTCCTCATGATGATCATTTTCACCATTGTTTTCAGGGTCATGGCACCTATCCCGACTGAGGAAATCAAAAACTTTCCTCTTTTTGTTCTGTGTGGCTTACTCCCCTGGAATTTTTTTGCTGCATCAGTGATTGGATCGACAGGCAGTATCGTTTCCAACGCCGCGTTACTAAAAAAGGTTTACTTTCCGCGAGAGGTATTGCCGTTATCTCTGGTTTTAGCCAACCTCATTAATTTTCTCATTGCGCTTGTTATATTATTTTTTGTCATAATATTTTTTCAAACCCCACTAACAATTTGGTTGATTTATTTACCTTTTGTCATATTAATCCAGGTCATCTTTACCCTAGGTATTGGTTTTTTCCTAGCAACCATAAATGTATTTTACAGAGATACACAACAAGTTATGGATGTGTTGATGTTAGCCTGGTTTTTTATCACGCCAATATTCTATCCACTCAGCATCCTTCCCAGAAACTATGATGTGTTTGGTTTTACTTTAGATGTATGGCGTTTATCTTACATCCTAAATCCGATGGCCTCGCTCATTGCAAATTATCGTGTCATTTTGGTTGATGGTTCTCCTCCCGCACTTGACTTTTTGCTACGCACACTATTGACTGCAATCGGTGTTTTCATTGTAGGTTGGCTTGTATTTAATCGATATAGCTGGCGATTTGCCGAGGAACTATAAGCAATGAGCCATATTGTTCGTTTTGAAAATGTAGCCAAAAAATTTACCATGCATCACCAGCGATCGCGTTCATTACAAGAAGTGGCAATGAACTTGATCAGTAGATCAAATCAGAGCGATCATGAAGAATTCTGGAGTCTACGTGACGCAAATTTTGAAATTGCAGCGGGTGAGACAGTTGCTTTGCTAGGTCCAAATGGCGCCGGAAAAAGCACAGCAATGAAATTGATAGCCCGCATTTTAACCCCAACCTCTGGACGTATAGAAATCAGTGGGCGAGTTGGGGCTCTATTAGAGCTAGGCAGTGGCTTTCATCCTGACATGACTGGCCGGGAAAATATCTACCTAAATGGCTCCATTCTGGGATTAAGCCAAGCTGAGATCCGGCAAAAGATTGATCAAATTATTGATTTTGCCGAGCTAGATCGTTTCATTGATCTTCCAGTTAAGCACTATTCATCGGGGATGTATGTACGCCTCGGTTTTGCGGTTGCCGTTCACACTGATCCCGACATATTATTGGTAGATGAAGTACTTGCTGTGGGTGATGCTGCATTCCAACGTAAATGTATGGATCACATCGGTCAGCTTCGGCAAAAAGGTGTAACCATATTACTAGTCACCCATAGTCTTGAAGCCATTCAAAATCTTTGTCAGCGGGCCATCTGGCTAGATGAGGGGAGAGTTATCGCTGATGGTGCAACTGAAACAACAATCAATCAATATCTGTGGCAATCTCATAAAGACAATTCGGCCCTTGTTTTTGAAAATGAAAATAGCCGATGGGGGAGTAAGCTTGTAACCATCAGGGAAGTGTTGTTATTAGATAAGGCAGGAAACCAACAAGGGACCTTTAACACAAATGATCAAATAACCCTTCGTATGCATTATCATGCGTCACAGTATGTGGAGCAGCCTGTCTTTGGATTTGCCATTCACGATGGAAATGGAATTCATATCACCGGTCCAAACACACGCTATAACAATTTTTCTATTCCGTTTATTGAAGGAGAAGGGGTCGTCGATTACACCATACCTCGTTGCTTTTTATTGGAAGGAACATATTTCATTTCAGTGACCGTATGTAATTGGGATATGGATATGTCCCAAGTTTTTGATTACCACGACAAGCTATATCCATTCCAAGTTTATTCAAAAATTCAAGAAGAGCGTTTTGGGTTAATTACTTTTAATGGGAATTGGAATCACACGCCAATGAAAGATGCTAAATCAATGTCATCGAATTTAGAAAAACGGATAACATCGGAGGCATCATGACGTCAGAGCTATATGATGCTTACTACTATGCGACAGGGTGTGGACCCTATGAATACGAGCGTAATGACAATTGGTTATCTTTTTACAAGTTGGTAGCTAACCAAATTATCACAAAAATTAACCCTGTCTCGGTCCTTGATGCCGGTTGTAGTATGGGCTTATTGGTTGAGTCCTTACGAAATGAGGATGTTGAAGCATATGGGATCGACATTTCTGAATATGCGATTAGTCAAGTTCACAAGAGTATAAAGCCCTACTGCCAAGTCGGGTCTATCATAGAACCATTCCTACAAAAATATGATTTGATAACTTGTGTAGAGGTATTAGAACATCTTAAGCCATTTGAAGGTGAACAAGCTGTTGCAAACTTATGTAATTTTTCAGATGATATCCTATTTTCATCAACACCTTTCGATTATAAAGAGGCCACTCACTTTAATGTTCAGCCCGTAGAATATTGGGTAGAGTTATTTGCTCGACATGGCTTTTTCCGTGATGTTGATTTTGATGCATCATTCCTCACCCCTTGGGCCATTCGCTTTAGACGTAGTCAAGATCCAGCTAGCCGAATTATATTAGCCTACGAACGGCGTATGTGGCAGTTATTACAAGAGAATCTGGCCCGTCGCGATTTAACGCTTGAGCAACGGAATGAACTATCTACTCAAGAAATTACTTTAACCCAATTAACTGAAGAAAAAAAAGTGTTACTTAAAGAAGTTGAAAAGTGGCAGAACTTGTGGGAAGATTTGGAAAAAACACCAGGTTGGGCATTGCTAAGTACGTTACAACGCACCCGGGCTTTACTATTTCCTCCAAAAAGCATTAGAGACCAATGTCTGGATGATGTACTTTTAGCCATAAAAACACGTAAAATCAGCCCTTTGTTTGATGCGGCAAATCGAATCAATAAAGATATTACTCGTATCGCAAAAGTATATTCTTGGAAAGCACAACTGCGTTTTACTTCGACCTACTATCAAAGCCGAAAAATTGAGATTAAAGGGATTACACCTCGACCTCCTATTCAAACCCATACAGCAAGTGTTGATATTGTCATTTGTATTCACAATGCCTTAGATGATGTAAAGCGATGTTTAGATTCAGTCATTCGAACGTTCAATCAACCATTCCAATTAATTTTAGTTGATGATGGTAGTGATAACGAAACCGCTCAATATTTAGATAAGTTCGCAAATGAACACGAGGTTACCGTAATCCGCAACGAACAAGCACGTGGTTATACCCTTGCAGCAAATCAAGGTCTACAACAATCTAATGCAGACTATGTAATTCTATTAAATAGTGACACAATTGTAACAAATAGGTGGATTGACTGTCTCATTGATTGTGCAGAGTCCGACAAAAAAATAGGTATGGTTGGGCCACTTTCGAATACCGCCTCTTGGCAATCAATCCCGGAAATTGAAATTGATGGCGATTGGGCAACCAATCCACTACCAGAGGGGATGACCATTGATGAAATGGGAGATTTAGTGGCCCGTTATTCTGACCGATTATACCCGGATATTCCCTTTCTAAATGGGTTTTGCCTATTAATTCGATCCCAAACGCTCAAAGAGGTTGGCTTTTTTGATGAGCAAAATTTTGGGGCGGGCTACGGTGAAGAAAATGATTATGCAATTCGCGTACGCCAAGCAGGCTGGCGTTTAGCCGTTGCCGATAATGCATATGTTTATCATGCTCAATCTAGAAGCTATTCTCATGAGAGACGAAAACACTTAAGTGAAGCAGCTAACCTCAACTTGGCTAAAAAACATGGTCAGGCCATCTTTAGTGATGGTGTTGAGGTCTGTCGAAATAGCCGTGTCTTAAATGGGATTCGGGTCCGTAGTCGGGTAATGTTTGAACGTCAGTCATTTATAAATAAAGGAATACAAAAATTTGGCGAAAAGCGCATCTTATTTGTTCTGCCACTAGGGATTGTGAGTGGGGGTGGCAATGTGATTATCGATGAAGCGCTGGTTATGCGTGAAATGGGTATTGACGTACATATATTTAATTTAAATATGTACAAAGAAGACTTTCGCCAAGCGTATCCTAAATTACCATTTACAGTTCACTTTGGCGAAAAAGAAGATATTGCTGAATTAGCTCATGAATTTGATGCAGTTATCGCAACTTCTTATTTTTCAGTCGAATGGCTTGCCTCCATCGAATGTAAGGATGGAATGCCAATCCGTGGATACTATATTCAAGATTTTGAGCCCTATCTTTACACATCTGAAAATGAAACGGCCTATCGAGATGCGTGGAACTCTTATACCTTGATTCCCGATATGATTTGTTTTACAAAAACAGCCTGGAATGCCCAAGAAGTTAAAACACAAACAGGGGTAGATTGTGAAGTTATAGGGAGCAGTTTAAATCTTGATTTATTTCAACCTCGTCCTAGATCTCAACCTGAAGATGCACGCCGCCCCTTAACCATTGTGGCTATGGTTCGAGCAAAAACACATTACCGTGGTCCTCAATTAACGATGGAAATTCTACAAAAAGCATCAAAAACTTACGGGAAGGCTGTTCGTGTGATCATTTTTGGGACAGAGTTGGAGGATGTTGACTTCGCTGATCTTCCCCTTAAATTTGATTGGCAACTAGCGGGTATACTTCATCGAAATCAAGTGGCACAGTTGTTAAATGAGGCAGATATTTTCGTAGATTTCTCAACACATCAGGCAATGGGACTGACAGCATTAGAGGCAATGGCTTGTGGCGCAGCTACAATTGTTCCCATTCAAGGTGGAGCAACAACGTTTGCCCATCATGAGAAAAACAGCCTAGTTATTGATACGTCTTCTGCTGATGAATGTTGGCAATCATTGCGACGTCTCATTGATAATCAGGAGTTTCGTCTTAGTTTACAAACTCAGGCACGCGCTGATATAAGTCAGTTTTTTCTAGAGAAACCTGCCTTTAATATCTTGAACTTACTCTTTAAATCAATCGCACAAAAAATCCAATGAGCCGCCTAAAGGTCCATATACTTTACGAACATGGGCAAGATTTAAAGCCGTTTGGTAGTGCTCAAATTCGACTACTTAGACCACTCTTCCATCCATCACTCCATCGACATATAAAGGTTACGACCGGCATTGACTATGAGGGACAAGCCGTTGATGTAGTTATTGTTGATAGAATGTGGCGGCCTAATATATCTGTAGAGATCGTAAACCACCTCCTTGACAAGATTCTCAAAAACCGAGCCAAGTTGATTTACGCGATTGATGATAATTTACTAGATTTACCATTAGAACGACCAGATTGGGCTGATAAGGATAAGGTATGGGTGATTGAGACATTCCTCAACCACGCAGACCAAGTTTGGGTTACAACTCATCCGCTAAAAGAAAGATTGAGTGGTTTCAACAAAAATATTACGGTTCTACCAAATGTTTTAGATGAGCAATTATTATTGCCAAGTAGCTTTACCCAAAGAATTAATAAGAAGTTCCGTAGCGTTCAGCAGAAAATTCTAAAACAGAAAAAAATCATTATCGGATATATGGGGACGTTTACTCATGATAAAGATTTAAAGCTGATCACTTCTGCACTTGAACATATCAGCGAACAATATCAAGGTAAAATTGAAGTACACCTACTAGGTGTTATTGAGGATAGAAATACCTTAACGAATTTTTCCAATATTCCCATAAAGGTTATTCCCTTACCTGAAAATCGTATTCCTTACCCTTCTTTTTTATCTTGGTTTACCAATCAATTTCAGTGGGACATTGGTTTGGCTCCTTTAGAGGATACTCCCTTCACCCAATGCAAATCTGATATAAAATTTCTTGATTATAGTGCTTTGGGAGCCGTTGGCATTTATAGTGACGTACCAGCTTATCAGGACAGTGTACGTCATAAAAAAACAGGTTGGTTAACTAAAAATCAAACCGACTGTTGGATAGAAGCATTAAATACTTTAATTGACGAGCCAGCCCTTCGTAAACAATTAGCTATGAATGCAGTGGATTATCTTCATTCAGAACGCATACTTGCTCATCGTGCTATTGATTGGTGGCAGGCGCTTCAATAAAAATTCATTATCTCGACCTTGGAGCATACACATTGCCGGATATATCTTCATTATCGACCGATAGAAAAAGACTACTCATTATTAGTCCAGATCCGATTAAGAAAAAAATGGCAGGACCTGGTATTCGATATTGGGAATTAGCAAAAACCTTAAGTCAGCATATTGAGGTGACTTTGGCCGTTCATAGCGAAACAAATCTTACATCGAATACTATAAGTATAGAACGCTATGATCCAGACAATGAAGAAACTATATATCGACTCGAGAAATATGTTGACATGATATTAGGGACAACTGATTTTTTGCAACGTTTCCCAGCATTAGAATCCTGTAATAAACCTCTCATCATTGACTTGTATGCCCCATTTTTGCTAGAAGACCTTGAGAGGAATCGAGCCGATACATTAGTTGATCAATTTAAAATCTTTGATATTGATGCCGATGTCATTCGAAAACTTTTAACGCATGGTGATTTTTTCCTTTGCGCAAGTGAGCGCCAGCGTGATTTATGGCTAGGGGCACTTATAGCCTATAATCGCATAAATCCCCTAACCTACCAATATGACGAAAGTCTTTATCAATTAATTGACCTAGTTCCTTTTGGGACTTCGAGTCAAATTCCCCAAGCTACACGTCCTGTTATGAAAAGTATTTACTCAGGTATTGCCAATGATGATAAAATCATCTTATGGGGAGGCGGCATATGGAATTGGCTCGATCCGCTCACACCTATTCGAGCAATGCCTCAAGTTATCAAAGTTGAACCTAAAGCTCGTCTATTTTTCTTCAGTGGTCGCCATCCGAATCCTAATGTTCCTGAAATGCAAATGGCTGTTCGAGCACGAGAATTAGCAGATGAGCTAGGCTTACTAGGTCAATATGTTTTTTTTCATGATGAATGGGTAGAGTATGAAGACAGGGTTAACTATTTACTTGAAGCAGATATCGCCGTTAGTGCACATTTTGCTCATCTTGAAACACGATTTTCATATCGAACACGTCTCTTGGACTGTATCTGGACCAGCCTACCAATGGTGGCAACAGATGGGGATACATTGGCGGATTTAATTCAAACGCATAACTTAGGCTGCGTTGTTCCACCAAATGATGTAGATCAAATGGCAAAGGCCTTAATGCAGTTATTGACCTCACCCAATGGAAAATTGGATTTCAAGAAAAATTTTGATTGCATTCGGCCTCAATTCACCTGGGAACATGCCGCTCAGCCTCTGATCAAATTTTGTCTTGATCCCAATTTAGCAAAAGATCATCCAACAATAAAAGAAAAAGTATTAAAGTCACAAAAAACAACACTATTTCAAATGCCAGGAAAGGCATTGAAAATACTTGTTGAGCAAGGCCCCCTAGCTGTGATCGCTGAAATTCTGCGGTATTTATTGTGGAAAGTGGGGGGGTAAGACGCTAAACCATCTTAGCGATAACCTTCTTTAGTATGCAGCCTCGACGAAATCACTTATTTAAACTTAATCCAGATCACTTCTTACTCCTAATTATTTTTCTTCTGGGTCTATCCCATGCCTTGCTTTACGCGCTCATCTATCCCCCTTGGGGATTAATAGACGAAACTCAGCACTTCCATTACATTCAAGTCATTGCTGAAGAACAACGTTTGCCTATTATGTGGCAAGATATGCTTTCTGAAGAAATTATCGACTCAGTAATGGCTTCAGAAAGATATGTTATTACGTTAGGTGCTCCAGTTATGCCCAGTCGGGACGAAATCACGGCCTCTGAACGATTGGATAGTTACAGCTATCAGGCATATCATCCCCCGCTTTACTACACTACACTGGCACCACTATATTCTTTACTTTCATCCAATGTATTAAGCAAACTATTTACATTACGCATAATTGGGGTAATCTTTAGTTCATTGACCTTACTTGTCATTTGGCAAAGCTGCCGTTGGTTATGGCCTAAACACAGTTGGATTGCGGTGATTGCTACCTTGGTAGTAGCCTTAAATCCTGAACGAGCAACTTCTGTAGCTCGCTTAAATAATGACATTTTTTTAGAAATATTATCGGCTATCTCATTTGGTTTGTTAGCTTTCGCTATTGTCAAGGGGGCAAGTTGGCGAATAGCTTTTGCGTTAGGGCTAAGTCTTGGTCTAGCTAGCTTGAGCAAGATTTCTGCCTTTATAATTACACCAGCCCTCTTATTAGGTTGGGGACTAATTGCATTTCACCAAAAATCGTCTTGGCGTGTTGTTGTTGGACAACTCAGCTTAATATTAGGAATTGCATTAACTCTCGTAATTCCATTTTTAATTCGAAATTATAGCTTATATAACGATCCGACAGGAACCCAAGCCTTTATCAATCAGGTAGGTTCTTTAACAGAGGGATCACTTTCCGAGCTATTATTTATTGGCGTGGTTGATTTATTTCGTAACAGTTGGGCCACCTTGTGGGATAATGCGCAGGTTGTGAGTAAACCGAGTGCAGCTTTTATACATTTGGCTTTGTTTATCGAAATCACGTTTGTTATGGTAGTTATTGTTCGCGCCTGGCAAACCAAGCACAAACAAATAGCCAGTTCTGCCAAAATTGTAATTGTAGTAAGTACACTCACCATTCTCTTAATTAGCGCGTCGGCTCTAGCTGGTTATGCAAGGGGGTTTCTACCAGTAATACAGGGGCGATTTTTATTACCTGCCTTAATTCCTGCGGCTTGGTTAATAGGCTTTGGCTTATGGTTAGTTGGGCCTAAATGGCGTGGATTCTTAGCCACATTTTTAATTTTTTTAGAGACTATTTTGGGCATGAGCACTTTATTTTTTCACACCCTTCCCGAATTTTATGCCCCCCGAGATGTAGGTTTTCTAGGATATTGGGAACAGACTATTTATCTATTCACGGCCCAAAAAGGGATGTTTTGGGATAAGCCAGACTTCATAAATATTTGGTCAACTGGCCTTGTCCTAATCGCTTTTGGCGTTTGTCTAATTATTGTTAGCTTATTAGCCATTAGAACTTATGGTAGCCCCATCCATCTAACACAATTAAAAGCTATTCTCAATTTTTTAGTCGCCCAACAAATCAATCCACAATCTCATTCTCAACAAAGGGCTACCTCTCTAAACTGGCAAATATATTTACGCAATTTTATTAAAGATCCATTGTTATGGCTCAGCCTAATCTTGTTTGTAGGTTATTTAGGCTGGATCGGTCAGTATCCAGAGAATATCTTTTGGTCTTTAGATGAAGGCGGAAAGTTTATTCATTTACAAAGTATTCTTCAATCAAACAATCTTAATACGAATATTCCCTATCCAGGCCAATATCTTGATACGACACTCAATTTCGTCCCTCTTTTTTATTGGGTCAAAGTAGATAATCAAATTTTCTCCTGGTGGCCGATTAATCTTCCCCTAATAACGCTCCCATTTTACCAATTGTTTGGATGGCTTGGTCTATACATTCTCCCTGCTTTAGCCGGCGCAACAACGGCATTTTTTAGCGGACTTTTAGTAAGACGCATCTCCCCTGATTATCAATGGGTTTCGTGGGGTGCGGTGCTCATTGTTGGTTTAGCTACCCCAGTCACATTCTATAGTACGACCTTCTGGGAACACACTCTGAATGTGGTATTAATTCTGATTGGTGTTTTCGCCATCATGAACGCTTGGCACACTAATCGCAGTCAATGGATTGTTCTAGCCGGTATCCTATTGGCCCTAGCCACTTATCTACGAACAGACACGTTGGCTACATCTTTTGGAGTCGGTGTGGCGATGTTAGTTATATATTGGCGATGGGCCATTTTCTTTGGAATTAGCTATGTATTGACCTCCCTTTTATGGCTCACATCCAATTGGCTAATTATGGGACATTTTCTAGCCAGATATTGGGCCCCTGGTGATGTTAGCCTAAATGTCAGCAGTACCCGCCTATTTTTAGGATTTTATGACACAGGATTATGGTTCATCCCATATACTCTATTTAATGCGCCTCGCATTGCGGCATTTTCCCTAGGGTCAGATGTATTAACGATAGGGCTATTGCTAACTATTTTGGCAATCATTTTACCTTTTATAAGTTCTTTCAAATATTATCTGCTCTTTGTATATGGTGGAATCATCTTAATCTGTAGTTGGGTATTGTTTCAGACTGAAGGTTATCGATCAGTTCACGGTTTTCTACTAATTGCTCCCCACATTATTTTTGCTGTATGGTTATATCGCAATCAAACAAATTGGCGTGTATCACTCTTTTCAACACTTCTCCTCAACGCCAGTACGATGTATGCGATCGCTTATTTTACTCGTGGTTGGGTAGCAGCAGGCGGTTTGCAATGGGGGCCGCGTTATATGTTAGTATTTTATCCACTGCTTGTTATTGCCTCTTTAGTTGGCTTAACCAAGCTTTGGTCTGTCTCCCCCCCTATACTCTTTAAGTTTGGGATTGTTATTCTTTATGGTATCTCTCTCTTGGTTGGCTTTGGTTATCAAGTTCGCGGGGTTCAAGCGGCTTTAGAAACAAGACAATATTATCAACAAACCCAAGAGGCTATTCAAAATCTAGAAACTGAGACCGTTGTCACAAATTGTGATTGGTTACCCATGGTTATATCAGATTTATACTGGACAGGCTCGATATTTGATTTGAGCCAAGATCAAAACTCTGAGCAGACATTTGAACATTGGGTCAATTATGCTCGACAAGCTGGCATACGCTCTGTGTGTCAGGTTGAAATGGATTTATGTGAGCTAACACCGTTGCATCAAATCAGAGCAAATCGATTAGAAAATTCTTCTGGTATTGAGACACAATGTTTTGTGGAATAAATTTATAACGACGATTTATATATGAAAATTTGTTTTGTTACAACCCTTTTTCCCAGATACATTGGGGATAGTGAAGGTCCATTTATTTGGGGTATTGCGCACGCTGTGGCCAATGCCGGACATGAGGTGCGAGTCATTGCCCAACATTGGCCTAGCTACCCGAAACACGAATGGATGGATAATGTAGAAGTTATCCGTCCACAATATTGGTGGCCAGAATCGGCGGAAAAATTACGACAACCTGGCGGGGGTATTCCCATCGCCTGGCAGTCCTCTCGGCTCGTTCGATTACAGATGATCCCTTTCATTCTAATACACACTCTAGCAGTAGCCCGTTATGCCCGTGGCTACGATGTCGTTCACGCCCAATGGACGTTATCTGCTGGCGCGGCTTGGTTAAGCCGAATGATCCATCAACGCCCTGTGTTAGCTACTCTGCAAGGGAGTGATATCTTTCAAGTCACTCGCAATCGATTTGGGGCCTGGTTAACCAATTTTGTTCTACAGCGTTGCAATCGCATCTCGGTCCTGAGTCCCGCCTTGGCTGAAGCGACAATGGCCGTTGGAATTTCTGAGAAAAATATCAAAATTATTCCCAATGGGGTCGATGTTAACCAATTTCAACCAGCCTCGGAGGAACGTAAAGCAACGATTCTCTATGTTGGTTCGCTAATAGAGCGCAAAGGGGTATCTTTTTTGATTAAAGCAATGCCCAAAATTTTAGAAGCACATCCACAGTATCGTTTAGTTATTGTGGGTGAAGGTGTAGAAAGAGAGCGGTTACAAGCATTAGCCCAAGAACTTGGCGTAGCAGAGCAAATTAATTTTGCAGGAGCCCAACCCTCTGATCAGGTCCGTCACTGGATGCAGAGATCCAAAATTTTTGTGCTACCTTCAGTAGAAGAGGGGCTAGGTGTGGTTCTACTCGAAGCCTTAGCGAGCGGAACGCCAGTAGTTGCGAGTGAAGTTGGCGGGATTCCAACTGTTATTACACCTGAGGTTGGCCATCTTGTCCCACCAGGTGATGCAGATGCCTTAGCCCAAAACATTTGTCGCTTGTTGACGAATAATACACAGTGGTCTACGATGAGCCAGCAAGCCCGTCATCGAGCTGAAGAAATCTATGACTGGCAAAAGATTGCGGCTCAATTTATTGAAATTTATGACGACATGGTTCAATAGCACGCCGTGTTATATAAGAATCTATGAAATTTTTTACATTTGTGCGAGAGAAGATTAAAGCAAACCGCAGACAGTTAGAGATCGATTTACTCGCTTCACCCCAACGTCGCTACTTTTCACCCATTTATTATGGTCAATATGAAATAACTGTACCGCTGATGGAGCGTTATCTCCGTGGTCATTTACTTGACTTGGGCTGTGGAGATTTACCATTTAAAGAGCTGATCCTACCGCAGGTTCAAAGCTACGATACTCTGGATTTTTTCCCTCGGCGAACGGATCTAACTTATGTCAGCGATCTACAAAACATGAGCATTGTTCCTGACAACAAATATGATACTGCCATTTGCCTGGAAGTATTGGAACACATTCCTAACCCATCACAAGCCCTTCAAGAAATCCATCGGATTCTCATTCCAGAGGGAACGTTAGTTCTATCAGTGCCACATCTTAGTCGCTTACATGAGGAGCCTCACGATTACTTCCGATATACGCATTATGGTTTAACCCATTTGTTACAACAAGCCGGTTTTGAAGTTATAACGCTTGAACATCGAGGGGGCCTCTTGACTTTTTTAGGGCATCAAATTTCAACCACCTTGTTAGGCATCACCTGGACAATTCCATTGGTTCAGCAGATTGCTTGGTTCATCAATCGTTGGTGTATTACACAATTTTGCTATCAACTGGATACAATCTTACAAGCAAACATATTTGCAGCAGGGTATACAGTGGTAGCCAGAAAAATATAATCATATGGAAAAAACACGCGGGTATCAAAAAGACTTTCACGCCTCATTTGAAAGAGTACGTGATAGAGAATTAAGACTGAGGCGCGCCAACAAAATCAAATTGGTTCTGCAACAATATATTCCTGAAGATATTTCTCAAGCCATCTGTCTTGATGTAGGCTGTTCAGCGGGCGTAATGACCGCGACCTTGGCTTCAAACTTTGCAACAACCATCGGCATCGATTATGACCGCACCGCCTTTCCCGCTATTCAGCCTGACGATAAGGCCCAAGCTGATTTTACGCGAGGGGATGCACTATGTCTCCCTTTTGCCGATAGACAAATCGACTTTATCATTTGCGCTCAGGTATATGAACACGTGCCCAATGATGTACTGATGTTCAATGAAATTTTCCGGGTTCTAAAACCAGGGGGCATTTGTTTCTTTAGCGGCCCCAATTGGTTATTCCCAATCGAACCCCATTTCTTTCTTCCGTTTCTTCATTGGCTACCTGAGGTCTG
Source organism: Phycisphaerae bacterium (assembly GCA_028285035.1). The sequence continues at coordinate 47,035 of JANQQF010000038.1, read as the reverse complement.
GGCGGATCGCTATTTACGGTTCAGTGGGCAAGGTGATCATTACTATGAGCGTTCTCGTACCCTATGGTCGTTACAGAGTCTACTTCACCCCTTTGACATTCAAGATATCACCCTCAACATTCTGCATGATTTTTATCTTCCCCGACAACAGGGCCTCTCAGCTAAGTTGTTCAATAGCGTTCCATTCATTGTGTGGCAGGCCTTGTTACCCGTGATGCCAAACTTTAACTGGATTCTACGAAAGCCTACATCTTGAATAAAATAACCCGGCTTCAGCTTCCCTGGCGTAAGATTGCCTATTACATCGGCATCAGCATCGGCCTACTTATCTTTTTGCAACAACTGTGGCTGGGTTGGCAAGCGATGGAGTTAGACCTCATCCGCCAAAATTCAGCCTATTTACTTCTGGCCTTGAGTCTAACCATGGTGGCCTACGCCTTACAGATGTTAGCTTGGTCCTTTGTAATGTGGGGACTAGGTGTCTCAATTTCCTTATCTGCCGTTTTTCAAGGGTATATGCTCTCCTTCTTACCCCGATATATTCCTGGCACAATTTGGGGCTATTTGGGGCGTAACGAGTGGCTAAAAGTAAAGTATGATACGCCTTACAGATTATCTACCTTTGGTTCATTGCTTGAAGTGGGACTGACCATATTAACTGCAGGGAACATCGCCCTAGCCTACTATTTATGGACTGACTCGGTACTTATCCAAGGGGAAATTATTGTCGGCACGTTGGCCATACCTCTGATCAGTTGGTATGGGTTACAATTCATCACAAAATCACTACCTCAGTTCCCCTTATTAAACCGACTTCAATCACTCGTCTTTGATTTGAAACCATTTCATTGGCTGGCCGCTTACATCACTTATCTCATCTTTTGGAGCTGTCACGGTCTTGCCCTGCTCTTTTTAACCAACATCTTTGCCAATGGCATCGAAACTTCCATTTATCAAAGTATTTTTGCCTTTAGTTTCTCCTGGCTGATCGGCTTTGCAATTTTGATTGTGCCTTCTGGGTTAGGCATCCGTGAGTTTGTTTTGTCTAACTTATTGGCAGATCAATTAATTCCCCTTGAAGCCGCCAGCGCCATCGCGGTGACCTCTCGTTTCCTAATCTATCTGGCAGAAATCATCTGGATCGTCTTCGGCCTCATCACCACTCGTACCTCCCTGCGAATGTCAGAATAGCAAGTCTCCGGCTTGTTGGCTTGCCCAAAAACATACCTCGCGGCTCCTATCATGTAAACACTCTCGATTCTGGCTCCACCCTACCGCTAACTGTCGTATGATCAATAGCCGACCGTACAAGCTACTACGGAGCCTGGAGTGATCTCCCTGAGGCTTCGGCTGCTGACGGCGTTTGGCTCAATCCTGAGGTTGAGTTGCTCAAAGCCTCCCCCAGTATCAGCCCCACCATTAATCCCCCAAACAACGGAAACAGATGGTCGTTATGTTTGGGATATCGAGGAAGGCTGTTGGTACATTATTGTTAATGCACCGGATTATGCCACCCAGGTTAGTCCATTGTTTGGTGTACCTCCGGCTGTCACTGATCTCGACATCACTCTCGCCAAGGGTCGTACTTATCTGCCAATACTTTTGAAACAGCAATAGGTAAATCGAGTAATCCCTGATTTACGAATGGAAAGATAATATTAACAGGGCTTTCTGATATTTTTTGAGAAAATCACACCAGATTCAAACTTTAGGCTGATATAATAGAGAAAATGTAACTTTTAGGGGTTAATACCCCCTAATTACCCCTAAAGGATTATTGATTTTAGCCCAAAAACGGGGTATTTTGAGAACGTACTTAAATTTTAGATTTGTTTTTTCAGGATAAAATAAGAAGGAGGAAGGGGGGATTTAAAGGAAAAAATTAAAGATTATAGACCAACACAACAATAAGTGTAGTAAAATTTGGAAACAAACATTTAATAGAAATAATTCTAAACCTAACTAATTTAGAAAAATGAGGAAAAAAATGCAAAAGAAATTTACGATCAGTTTGATTATCATTGCCCTATTTGCGGCAGCTGTGTCAGTGACACTGGCACAATCAACTACAAAATCGTTGGACACTAACTTTACGGTTGTAAACTTAGGAACCAGCGACGCTTCAGTAACTGCTGATTACCGTCTTACTGATGGGTCTACCTGGACCTCTGAAAACACAAGCTTCTCTGTAACTGCCAATGGTGGCCAGCAAATTTTCCGATTGTACGATACATCTCAGTTCACTAGCATCTCAAGTGGCAGTGGCTCTGTAACACTTTCAGCCGACCAGCAGCTTGGTTCTGTTGCTCAGATTTTAGCTCGCGGTACCCAAACAGCTTCATCAGGTGCTTACAGCGCGATTGGTGAAGGTGCTAGTAAAGTATATGTTCCCCTGGTTTCTAGCAATGGTTCATCAGCCGATGGTACAGCCAACAGTCAAATCATCATTCAAAATACCAGCTCTAGCTCTACGGTAGACGTGACAGTAACATTCTTCGCGCTATCAGACGGTTCACAAGCTCACCAGGAAACAATTACTGGTATCCCAGCTGGTAGCTCAAACTATTATGACCTACAACAAGAAGGTAATTTAAGCAATGGCTTCTACTCAGCTGTCGTTGAAACAACTTCAACTGGTGGTGCAGTGGCTGTAGTTACCAACTTCTTCCTTGGTTCAAACTCACTGCAAACCTTCAATGGTTTTCCGGAAAGTAGCCTGAGCACTAGCTGGGTTGCTCCGCTTGTAACATCTCGCTTGGGCAACGGTTTGAGTGCGCCAATTACTGTGCAAAACTTGAGCGGCGGTACTATGAATGCTGGCGATATTTCATTGGCTTGTACAGGTGATGCAGCTAACACAGCCACCCCTGCTGACTTCACAATCCAAAACACTAGCGCTGTTGTAAACAACGGGGCTTATGCTTTCAATCCTGTATCTGATACCACTAACTTCCCTACTGGTTGGTTTGGTTCTTGTAAAGTTACAACCAGCGGTAACTCAGTCGCGTTTGTTCAATTACGGTTTGTAGGGACAGACAATGCAGCTGCTTATGAAGCACTCGACGGTAACGGAACACAAACAGAAATTCTCATCCCGCTGATTGCTAAGCGATTGGGCAATGGTTTTGCTACAGCTTTGACTATTCAAAACCTCAATGATAGTGCTGCCGCAACAGTTGATATTACTTATAACGCTACAACTGGGTCAGACGTTTCATTGACTGGACAGTCCATTTCAGCTGGCGGTAGTCTTATCAATAACCATCGCGTTGGAACAGGCGTGAGTGGTGGTGTAGACGCAATGGCGGATGGATTTATTGGCACTGCTTTGATCACCTCAGATCAGCCAATTGCAGCATTTGTTCAGCTCACAAACATTAACAGCTCAACTGGCGACACCTTTATGGCTCACAATGGCTTTGGTCGCTAATTGATATTTAACGCTTAGTTTTTGATAGGCTAGCTGATAATCAGCTAGCCTATTTTTTTGCGTTTTACAATTAACGAACCATATTGCCGTTTTTTATTTCTATTGTTATCATAGTGCGCCTAAAATTCTTACTAGTTACGATCTGATCTCTGTAAGTATCCAAGAAAAAATCGATTAACGAATGCTTATGAAAGGAACAATTTCTTCATGCACTCAACAACAAATACTATTTCCAAAATTATTTGGATTATGATTACCATTCTTTTTGCTGTATCTTGCCAAACCAGTGAGGAAGTCGTCAGTGATGAGCAAGCTGAAGCAGAGGTAACTTCAAGTACTGAATCATCGCCAATATCTTCACCAATTGAAACACCAGTTCCATCACCAACCCCAACTGCGGTAAATCTTGTCGAGCCAGAACCCGATCTTGCCGCACTACAGGGTACTGTCTTTGCAAACTCGACGCTATCAGCCATTGGTGATACGCAATACTATTTAGTTGAGGCTGTGGGAGAAAATAAAGATTTGGTACCACCATTGCTCGCTGGGCCACAGGCCAATGATATCGTCGGTAAGACAAATGATGATGGAAGTTTTGCAATGACGAATATTCCACCCGGAAATTACTACATGATTATTTGGGCTCCGCTTAATTGGATTGTGCTAGCAGACCCATCCGGTATCGGAGATAGACTGCCAATTTTATTGGAACTGAAAGCTAATGAGACAAGAGATATTGGAAAAATGACTATTACTTGGCCTTAATCCTTTTTGATCCTTTTATCGCTAATAGTATTTATGTAAAATTATACAATATTCTAGTTGACATAATTAACTAAACATAATATCACACCGAATGATAAAACCTTAAATCCAAAATACTTATAGATCTTGTACAGAAATCATTTATGAAATTAGTCATTCAAATCCCCTGTTACAATGAAGCAAATACAATAGCGAGCGTGCTCAATGATCTACCAATTCAAATTGAGGGGATTAATGAAATTGATATATTAATCATTGATGATGGCAGTACCGACAATACGGTAGAGATTGCTCAACGGTGGGGAAAGATACATTTTGTTCGGCATCCTAAAAACCTGGGTTTGGCTAAAGGGTTCGAACATGGGTTAGAAGCATCTCTAAAGCTGGGAGCTGACATAATTGTTAATACTGATGGAGACAACCAGTATCCAGGACAATATATACCTGATTTAATTCGACCTATTTTATTAAATCAAGCTGACATTGTTGTAGGTGATCGAAGAACAGATACAATCCCACATTTCTCACCGCTGAAAAAAATTCTTCAACGGTGGGGAAGCTGGGTTGTACGGCAAGCCGCAGGTATAAATAAAATTGATGCCACAAGTGGATTTAGAGCCTTTTCTCGTGAGGCAGCCTTACGTCTCATTATCCTGACAAATTACACCTACACCTTAGAAACTTTAATTCAGGCAGGAAAAAAGGGTCTAATTATATCAACTGTACCCATCACTGCTAATCCTCCATTGAGAGAGTCTCGTCTTATAAAGAGTACTTGGTCATATGTTAAAAGATCTGCGGCCACGATTTTGAAATTATATGTTTTGTATGAACCATTTAAGACATTTATGTTGGTCAGTTCACCCTTTCTTATTGTGGGTGCTACTCTTGTAATGCGTTTTGGGATTCTTTATTTGTTGGGAGAAAGTGGCATAGGAAGACATCTACAATCGATTATTGTTGGCACTGCTTCCTTAATAATCGGATTTGTTTTAGTTGTACTAGGGGTACTTGGCGACCTTATTTCAGTTAACCGAGTATTAATCGAAGAAACCTTGTATCACCAAAAAAAGGAGGCTTTTAAACAGAATGATGATAAATTTATCGGTGAAGGTAATAAATTAATTGCTTTGAATAGGTCTGTCAGCCATAGCTCTGAGTCTAATTAATTCGAGCATTACGCCAAGGCCCAAAGGTCACAATAAAAATTGGGCACTGAAAAGTTTACTTTAAATTGGATAATTGAATTCCTTATGTTGTATTTGGGAACCAGGGTTCCCGAATATTTCCTCAAAAACTAAAATTCTCGCTGTTTCATTCTTCTGAACCCCTTTATTTACTCCATTGATTGAAAACAAATAATATCAAAAAATCAAGTTCTGTTGACATTATTAATCGAGACCTGAAAGATAAACAATGGGATGCATTCTCAAATTTCTGAGAGCGATCCCGAGTGTATACGTCGCTAATGAAGACACCTGCCGCTTATTTATCGAAGATGTCTTCTATACTAGCCGAACCGGTACCCAATGACGTCATTTACAATTACTTTAGCCTCTGGTGCAATGACCAAATTTAGGACAAATGCTAATCTATTTTGCAAATGGTATGATTGACTCAATGATTGTTCGTACTCATAGCAACGCCGCTGGAGTGGCAAAAAAACAGTCGAAGACTAAGCCCTCAATCGTAGCCAAGGTGATGTTACGACAAAAATTCATATTGTGGTGAATAGTCTTGGCAATCCATTGCGTCTCACCTTAGCAACAGGCAAGCGGCAAGATATCACCGTTGCGAAAGAATCTGCTAGCTGATCAGGGGTATGCCGCCCAATCATTTTCGACTGGATTTTAGTCCAAGCGTGTCACTTCATTATTCCATCTCACAAGAAATCGAAGACTTCTGGGATTATGATCGCTGGATTTATTGAGAATGACATTTGGTGGAATACTTTATCAACAAACTCATTTGCATCTTATCTCTTCAAGGTTTGATAAATTGGCAAGATGTCATTTTGGGTTTGTGCACTTTGTCAATCTTTTGATTTGGCTACATTGAAATATCAACACATGCTAGTGTAGACTACATTCTACAACACTTATTTAATCTTATGTTGCAAGGAACAAAGTATTTTTGTGGAGAATAGAGGGATTAGATTGGGAACCTGGGTTCCTAACCTAGTTAATGGGTACGATAAAAATATTAGGAGAAGAAATTAAATGGGAACCCAAGTTCCCATTTATGTCTGATCTAAATTTTCATATTCAACAAAGGCATTCATCATTTTGAATTGGGCTTCCCCTTGTCTGACTAACAACTCATGTGCCCAATATGTTAGTGAACCAGCGCTCACCTTATACACAGATTGTCCGGGATACTGTACACTCTTTTGTTCAATCAAAGTAGGTAGTACCATCTCTTCTCCAGCCCGTAGAGCTTCAGATCTAATTTGAACCTCCGCTAAAAAGGGTTCCAAACGGCTAGCAAGAAGGGCATCTTCTTGTCCCCACTGATTAAGTTGATCAAAAATTTGTCCACCTGTCAATACTTCAGCCTCAAGATAGTTAAAATTTTCTGTCGGTAAATAATCTTTCAAGACCTGTAGTGGGGGTAAAATTGAAAGTAGTGTAACTTCAATTGGGGATGATGTAGAAAAGTTGGACCATTTAACTAAAATATCATCAAGGGTATCGCGTAATTTTTGCAAGGCCTGTAAGGCTTTTTCATCACTATTAGCCCGAGCAGCCAAACCGATAACTGCATCGTCATAATTTTCTTGAGGCATTGATGTCAACGAATAAACGGTTTTAGCTGCGTCCATGACTCGCTTTTCAAATTGTTGCTCAATGCTCGATTGTGTAATTTCTCGCAAGATCTTCTTAGATTTTTCCGGTCTGGGAGTGGGTGCTTTTAATGCATCTTGAACTTGGCTTGCACTCCAGCTATTCTCGATTGTACGCCGCACAATATCCACTTGTTCCGCATCTGACAGCTTCTTTACGGGGCGAAGCTGCTTTTCAGTAAGCTGTCCAGCCTCGGCCAAATCTTGAGCGTCAGCTGCTAGATTTAATAAGCCAAGATAATTACGAACCATTCTGTCACTAATGGCTCGTCCTGTAAAGCTCTTCACTTGTTGGCCCACAGCTACTTCTAGTTCCCGTTTTGTGGGCAATTTTATAGTATTGGTACCTGGAACCCGGGTTCCCATTTCAACATTCAATCGATCCATAATTCTGCGAATAGATCGTGCTCTGGCAATGGCTGGTAAATCTACCCGAGCTGCATTTTCAGCTTCTTGGCGCTGATGAATTAATTCTTCATTGTCCGGCAATGTTTCGACAATACACTTCGCTCGATTAAATTCAGTATGCCCCTGCAAAACTAATAAATTATGTGCCCAAAATCTTCTTTCTCCCTCACCAATACGATATGATGTCTGATCAGGAAAATTAGGATCATCGATACGATAGACATTTAAAGGCTGACGTAAGCCAATTTCTCGAATTGATTGAGCCAGCGCAAACAATCCTTTATCTTCTATAAAGTCATCCTTTTCATCAAGATCACTTTTTTCCGCTTGATCGTCAGATTTATCATCTGAGATATTTTGGCCCTCTGGGTCTTTCTTTCGTCTACCCAAAACCAGCAAAGCAAATGTGTCATTATTCTCTGCCCGAAAAATTAACTCTTGAATAGCATCTAACGGGGAGAGTGTTTTATCTTCAAGCTTCTGACGCAAGTCATACGGTAAAATACGACGAGGTTGAGAAAAATCAGGCAAGATACGATTAAGGTTAACTTCATACACACGTTGATCTGTTGGACGAAACCCAACGTCAACAGTTGACATTGTACTAGCTAACTGATCGATAGGGCTGCTAGAGTTAGCCTGAGCGGCAGCGGCTCCTTTAGCACCTAACTGAGGTTGAATCTTAACTTTTCTTGCCATATGATATCACCTATCTAATTAAGCCACACGTCCGACGATTTCATCTTTCAATGATCGATACAAATCGGCATGACGATTAAATTCCGATCCCTCGCAAAACACAAGAGGAATTTGAGCTTCCGACGACTCACGAACTCTCACTGAAGCTGTGATTACTGTATTAAAAACTAAGTCACCATACATATCACGGACAACTTGTTCGGTCGTTTGATCATAAACAGTACGTGGGTCGGTATTGTTAACCAACAACCCAAGAATCTTCAGGGTTGGGTTGTACCATTTCTGGGCTGAATAAACATACTCTACGGTGTCACCCAAGGCCCCACGTCCCCCAGCGCCTGGGTCAACTGGAACTAGAACATAGTCACTTGCGGCAAGGGCATTCATTGTCAATCTATCCAAGCTAGGCGGGCAATCGATGAGAATCCAATCAACTTGATTGATCTCATTAATTTGATCAATACCAGCTTTGATTCGGGTTAGTCCGCTACGTAACCGCAATTCTCCACCCTCGATTTGTGTCTGGCCACTCTTGATTCCTTTTAAGCCATCATCGGCTGGAACAATTTGTAATTTATCAAAATGTGTCGCTTGAATAGTTGCGCCTATGGGACCATCATCAATCAACGCTTGTGATAGTGACTCACCGTTTGAATATACACCAAAATAAGCTTCACTTAAAGTTTTTTGTGGATCAACATCTATACACAAAACTCGGAATCCTGCTTCTAAAAGAGCACCAGCTAAATTGAATGTGGTTGTACTTTTTGCTGATCCACCTTTTAGATTTGCAAGAGAAACAACATGCATTTTAAGCTCCTGCTAGGATAGACTATCCAAATTAAATTGATTTATTATTATGCATAACTCGAAATTCTACTGTGACTGATTTTCCAACCACATTTGAAATGGCTCGTTGAATAAGGTCCTTTAATCGATTCTCTAACCATTCTTTTGTCATTTCGGAGGGAACACCAATAACAAAAATGTTATTTTCTTCTTTCAACAACCTTGTCCCTTGGATGGTGGCATCAAACGTAGCTCGTGTCATTTGACGTCTCAAAATGGCTTGCGTCTCAGACCAAATAGCTTCATCAACAGAGGGTGGAACCAAGGGTTCCATACCTACCAAAGACATCTGTGGGGCAGGGGGCTCTGAAATAGATAATTGAGGCTTTTCATTTCTAATACTAGCCTTTAATCCCAAATTAACACCTGCAACATCAGCAAATTCTCTTAGAGTACTAACAAATACAGCACCTAAATTAGTATCCGGATTGTCTTCTGAGGCGTGTAAAGCCACCCGAACAGCAGCAACATATAAGTCTAGGCGTTCAGGATATAGTTTGCCTAAGACTTTATAAAACATTGCTGTGGAGTGATGATCATTTAATAGGGTTTCTGTTAACCTAACAACAGGTTCAAATTCGGACTTACTAGAACGTTTACTTATATTCTTTTGTTTTATTTGTTGAATCAATATGTCAAGTTCGTTAACGTTCTTTCCAGGAATCTCGGGTTTACTATTATGTAAACCTGTATTCGTTTGGTTTACATAATGACCTGTATCAACAAATTCTTGTTTCACGTTAGTCTGTAAATCGGAATTATGTCGATTCACTCTATCGTTATGTAAATCAAAATAAGATCGATTATCCTCAACGTGTGAATTGGACGATTCTTGGTTTACATAATGTAAATCGGAATTATTTGGTATCTCTAAATTTTTGGGTAATGCTGGTAAGTTCGATAATTGTGTATTAACGGTTTCAACGCTACGATAAGTTTCTAACCCCAATTTACCCTGTTCCATTTGTAGTAAGTCCATCTGTTGTCGTAATTGGCTCTCGTGTTCAGGGATGACTGGGTCTTCCATTAGAACCTCAAGCATAAAGCCAGTTCGTCTGGTTTTACCGTTGTGGGTCTTGTACGCGTAGCGCAAGCGAGGAATGAACATTGATAAAAATTTTGATTTGTCATCTACAGGAATAATTTGGCGCCAAGGCTTTTCATTTGGAATTGGCTTATGCTTTAACCAACTGGCGATGGTTTCTTCATGAACATCTAACAATTCGGCTAATTCTCGCCAACTACAAGTAATTTGTTTGGTACCATCACCACGCCGTGGGGCATCAATACTTAAGCTTCGAAGGAGCAGGATGAGACACCATCGTTCTGGACCTAATTTTGGAAGCCAATTTTGGGCTGAGTAGAGAGTTACTGCGATGGATTTTTCCGGTGTTATTATTGCTGAACGGGCACTTAAATAGACCGGCTGAATGGATAGGTCAGACATAAAAGACTCTTTACGCAAATTTGTTCAATAACCCTAATTTAATGAAACATATGATCAAATTAAGTGATTAATGAAGCTATGTAATAAAGAGAGCTAACCTATTTACTTGACAGAATATCATTTTTTGTGGTATATTAATCCACATCTGGAGAGAATCTATCAACAAGGTGCTCTCATACTATAATAAATCCAAAATATACACTCAGAAGAGAAGGCTCGCGGCAACGAGCCTTTTTTTCTATACCTAAATATCTGTAACTCAATGTGTATAGCTAATAAATGAGAATCAAATCCAGACTAACTACAGAAAATTATAAACATAATCATATAAAATGTCAAGACTTAGTTGTAATTCTGGGGGGTAGGTGCTATAATTAGCCCTAAGTTTGCCCGGAGGTATTTTGTATATGCTTGATTTAGGCCCGTTGGGGTTAATTGAGCCACCCTTTTCACTCTCACCAGATCCAAGATACTTTTATGTATCTCTTCAACATAAAGCAACTTTAGCAAAAGTAACTTATGCTACAGAGCAACGGCAAGGCTTGTCGGTTGTGTATGGTGATGTAGGTGTAGGTAAAACGACAATCGCTCGCCGGCTTTATCAAGTCTATCGTGATCGAGAAGATTTTTATACAGCATATATTCCCACCCCGCTTTTTCCATCTGATTTTCAATTTTTGAAGAGTATTTGTGCCGAATTTGGACTTTCTCCAAAACGGAGCAAACTGCTTCAATTAGCCGCTTTTGAAGAATTTTTGATTAATGTATTAAAAGAAGATAAAACAGTTTTATTGATAATTGATGAGGCCCAAGGTTTAGTTGGGCAACAGTTTGAATTGATAAGACAACTGCTCAATTTTGAAACAAATACTCAAAAGTTATTGCAGATTGTCTTAATTGGTCAAAATGAATTGCGTAATAAGCTTCGCCTAAAGCGGGCACTTGCTTCACGTGTAGCTACAAAATCAACTTTAGAGCCCCTTCATTTTGAAGATACACGCTCAATGATTAATTTTAGAGTAATGGTTGCTGGTCGTCAGATGCCTTTATTCACTGATGCAGCACTAACGAGAATATATAATTACAGTCGAGGTATGCCACGAGATATTTGTGTGGCCGGACTTAATGTATTGCCTGTAGCTTTACTAAATAATGTATCTGTTGTTGATGAGGACCTTGTAACACAAGTACTTGAGGAGTTACAATAATGCCGGAAGAGATAAAAAACAAAGTTGGTCAGGGAACATTCGCTAAACTTTATGATGTACAAGAAGAACTTAATCAAAGACAAGTAAAACCCTTAGGGCGCCCTCCTAAAAAAATTCGGCGTAAACCAACAACAGTTCATCTAACTCAAAATGAGAGTCGCACTCTAAGTCAATTGCAGCTACTTATGAGCGAGCATTTTTCAGCTAATCGTAGTGAGATTGTTGGCATTGCGATTGAATTATTGGCTAGTGTTATTGAGGAAGCAGGGGGGGGTGAACAGGTTGTTACGGATGCTCATAAACTAGAGGAAGTAAAGTTAAAACTTTACGACTTTATAAAATCATAAAATCATAAAATCATAAAATCATAAAGTGTGTGAACTAATCCTTAGCTTTCGGAATTTAGTGACTTTTGAGCTTCTAAGATCAACCCTTCTAAACGTTTCGTATTGAGAAGAGAGAAAGAAATCCCAGCTAACGCTAACTCTTCATAGCCAAGATTGTGAAATGAGCGGGCACAAGCAGCTCGAGACATTGCATCATAAATCGTAGTAAAGTTATTTGCCTCTGGATTTTCTTGTAAAATATGCCTAACAAACTCAATGGCAATTTTATTCACTTGAAAATCTCCCTCAACAGAGTTGCCTAATTCTATCTATATCACTTAAATGCGCAAAAGATTACCCTAATTATCCCGAGGTCGTCCCAGTAACTAAGGAAAACATTGTTGTATTTGACTCTAGTCACTGGATTGGTAATATATGCCTCTCCTACCTCAAATTCGGTAGACAATACCTATAGATGGGAAAAATAGCATTCTGTCAGCGAATCAAAACAATGTTATCGCCCTAATAACCGATGATGTTATTGGTGAACGAATGGCCGGGCCAGGTATTCGTTACTGGGAATTTGCTCGTATTCTGGGCAACCACTTCACCGTTAGATTGATCGTTCCTCCCTTTATTGCAAGTAAAGCAACCACAGTGGTTCATCATCCCAAGGCTGAGTTATATTTCTGCCAGACGTTAGCTGAGTTTCGTGAAATTGTCGGTGATTGTCAGATTATTATAACGCTTGGTATCAACTTATACCTGTATCCATTTTTAGCAAACCTCAATAAACCCTTAGTGCTTGATCTTTATAATCCAGTATTACTCGAATTATTACAACAACTTCAAAAAGAAGATCATATCCCTAGTAGGCTGATTTCATTTGAAAATTTTTTAGATGTAATGAAAGTACAGTTACTGGCTGGTGATTTCTTTATTTGTGCTGGTGAAAAGCAACGCGACTATTGGTTTGGGGTTCTATCGGCGGTCGGGCGAATAAACCCTCAAACGCATCAGGATGATCCAACTTTATATCGATTGATAGATGTGGTTCCGTTTGGATTACCCGATGATCCTCCTGAACATACCGACAAAGTGTTAAAGGGTGTGTATAAAACGATTTCAGAGGATGATAAAGTAATTTTATGGGGTGGAGGAATTTGGAACTGGTTAGATGCACCTACCTTGATTGAAGCGATGCCTATTGTTTTGGAACATCGTCAAGATGTAAAACTTTTTTTTATGGGAATAAAGCGACCAAATGCTGATGTTGTTGGTACTGAAGCAATAGACCAAACTATTGCTCGAACTAGAGATTTGGGACTTTTAGATGAGTATATTTTCTTTAATGATTGGGTGCCATATGAACAGCGCCAAAATTATTTACTTGAAGCTGATATTGGCATTAGTCTCCACTTAGACCACGCTGAGACTCGCTTTTCATTTCGAACACGACTAATGGATTATTTGTGGGCTGGGTTGCCCATCGTTACTACTAAGGGAGATGTTTTAGGTGAGACTTTAGCAGCACAAAATTTAGCCCGTTTGGTGGAGCCTGGTAATCCGAACAGTGTCGCCGATGCGATTCTGGCGGTTTTGAATGACTCTGAGCTAAAACAGAATCGGGCTACTCATTTTCAAAGAGTAGCAAGTCAATATTGTTGGGAAGTCGTTACCCAACCTTTGGTAGATTTCTGTGCAAATCCTTATTTTTCGGCGGATAAAGACTACATAAATCAGGCATTCTTTGCCAGTCTGCGAAAACGTGGCTTAATATCAAAAGTTTTTCGAACATTAAGAGTTGGCGGAGTCCCTGAGCTTTTCAAACAAGGTGTTCAATATATAAAGTGGCAGATGCGACGTTGAGACCTTCAGTAGCCTCATTCAGCTTTATGATGAAAATTTCTTGTACTATTTCTTCGAACTAATTTTCCCTAGATGTAATACTAACTTCACCATTATTCCAAAATACCCTCCCAATAAGACAATATAAAAGTAACTAAAATTCCACAAGCTAGGGCGATATTGGGTCAATTTTATTGCCAAGGTTTGAAATCGACTAAATATTGACTGTTCAAAACACGCCCTAAAAGCTAAATCTGCGTGAAGCTCAATTGGTCCAGCAACTGCTACTCCCGCGGCATAAACATCCTTTGGAACGCCAGTTACAACTAAGGCATTACCTTTTACAGATTCTTGAGATTGAACGGTAAACAAATAATGTTTGGTTGCCGAATTTTCAATAATTGGAAATTCAAAGCTATACCAGGCTTGGCCAAAGGAAATCGTTTCAGCTTGAAATACATCGGTAGCTATTTTTTCCGGCGTAGCTAGATCGGGCGTAACCTCCCACAAAGTTAAATTTACCTCGGCTGTTGGCTCACCGAATGTTTGGAAGAGGATATCAATCTGTCTTAATCCGTTTTGTGAGGCAGTAAAACGTTGGCCCAAAGAGACATCGCCAAAGATTTGTTGATCTTCGGTAATCAGGTGGGCATACAACAACTGCCCTTCACAGGCTAACTGACTTACAGAATTCAAAAAAATAGTAAGGATACCGATAATAAATGTCACCCCTGTTAAAAGAAGGGGAGTGTTTTTTTTCATGATGATAAACCTTTATGTCAGTTGACCCGAGTAGAAGAAAGGGATGATATATGAAAATAGCACCATTAAATCAAATAAAAATAAGATTGTGGTCAATATAAGTAAACTCGATAAATCCCAATTAACAGGGATAACGCGTTGCCAGCCTAAAAGTAGAAAGATTGAGATGGGTACAATTACCGGGTAGAGTGAGCGCCCGTGTCGATATTCCAAAGTCCCCGTTAGCACATGCCATCCAACTTGAATTGCGATTGCACTAAGAATGGCAACCCCAAAAATAAGTAGAATTTGTAATAACTCTTTTCGATTATTTTTGAATATATTATTCTGTTTGCTGAAAATTGCTAAACCCCATCCAATTAGCGCAATAAGACAAGTGCCAAAAATAATTTGATACCAAATTGGATCTAACTGGACGGTAAGCCAGCCTGGCATTGCCCAAAAACTACGAAAGATTGTGGGGAGCACTGAGGGATGTAAATAATATTGCCCAGAGGTTAGAAAGCTCCACGCTTTTGAAAAGAGGAGGGATAATCGAACTGGCACAAAGTAATGGGTGAGAAATGTATCAATCAAAATAATAGCCAAAACAATGGTACCGACTACTGCTAATCCCCTAAATTTCTTCCAATTTGTTCTATATTGCCAAGCAATCAATCCACCTAATATTATAAATGGACCTACAAGAAAATAGGCAGTTGCTTTTGTCCACATAGCAAATAGCCCGATTATCAGTAACGAAATTAGGATGAGTGGAGAGAAACCCTTTTTGAAACCAATAACCGTGAGAAGGAACCATAGGGTTACAAGCAATTCTGCCAAATTACCATTATTTACAGTTGATAAAAGATGAGTATGTTGGGGATTAAAGAGGATAAGAATTGGGACACCAAACATAAGAAATAAATTGTTAGGAAAGATGAGTTTGGTAATTTGATAGGCAAGGGCAATAATGGCCACCCCCATCACGACAGTGCCTAGCCGAACAATGTACAACTGTAATTCAATACTAAAGTTTTGGACTAAGAGGGTCGGAAGCCCCATGATAACATAAGGTAATCTCCCACTGTAATTGCCTTCATATACTTCCTGATAAAGGGCAATGTAAGTACCTAATGGTTTATCTTGATCATAGTCGATGACTGCAAAATTGTAATCTGGCCATCGAAACGTAAATAGTGAGTCACGTAGCTCATAATACCAATCTGGATCATTTTCTTGCCCGATCCATTCTGCGGTCGTTAAGGCTGCTTTAGCTCGCTCAAATTGAGCTGGCTCGTCTGGGGCTTGCCAGGGAGGAATAAATGACGCATACATAATCCCACGTACCAGCGCCAAAATGAGTAAAATATAGAAAAGTGTTTTTTGATCCGACAGCTTGGTTTGCTGACTGTCCATTATTTGTGGCATAATTGTGACCGTTTTTTACGAACATCGAAATCAGATTTATCATTTTAGATAGATTGTTTGATTCTTACAAAAGTGATTTTTAACCTGAGATAATATTTTCTACAAAATGGCCAGAGAAACATAGAAATAAATCAAATGTCTCACTACTCAAATGGGTGAGACATTTTTAATGAGCCAATAGTGATTACTCATGAAAAAAGACTCAACTACGTTAGGTCTAGAACATAAGAAACGAATTCTGCTAATCAGCTCGGATGTCTTACCTTACCCTGGAATGCCAACTGTGGGGTCAGGATTACGGGCTTGGGGTCTTGGTCACGGCTTAAAAAGCTGCGGACATGAGGTACTGTTCTCGATCCCACGAGCAGCTTTAAGTAAATGGGCTGATATTGCCCCGCCCGAGTTAATCGATTTAGCTTGGGAACACCACACTCTGACCTCAATTATTCAACGAGTCGCCCCCGACATTGTTGTTGTTTGTAATTGGCCTGTGATGAATGCCGTTCAGGTTGACCAATTAACAATGCCTGTGGTGTTGGACCAACACGGCCCTCATTATTTAGAGCGACAACACCAAGGATTTGGAGATCCCAAGGGCAACAGACAGAAAAAGATTGAAGCTCTTAAAAAGGCAGATTTTTTTAGTTGCGCGGGGCAAAAGCAATGGGCCTATTTCCAAACCTGGCTTGAAGAAGCTGGTTGGAGTGAGGAAGATCGCCGAGAGAAAACAGGCTTTATTCCCGTGTCGCTTTCACCTGATTTACCCCCTCGTCAACCCGATGAAGCATTAACCTTTGTGTATGGTGGGGTATTTTTGCCTTGGCAAGATCCGACGGCTGGATTATTTAGCTTGGTTGAGGCAATGAATGAATATCAACGAGGGACGCTCTATTTTTTTGGGGGAAAACATCCAGTCTATTCGGTAAACTCTGGTATTTTTGAAGAATTGTTAGAGCAATTGGAGAGACATCCTCAAGTCATTGCGCCGGGTATGGTTTCGCATGATGATTTAATGGAAAGATACTCAAAGGCTCATGTTGCCATTGATGTCATGAAACGAAATCAGGAACGTGAACTGGCCTTTACTACTCGAACTGTAGAATATCTTTGGTGTGGTCTACCTGTCTTGTATCAAGACTATGCCGAACTGAGTGACTATATAAAGGAGTATGAGGCAGGATGGGTCGTTAACCCTGAGAACCCCCCTGAAATAAAAGCTGCTTTAAAGGAAATCTTCGAACAACCTGAACTTGTTGCCGAGCGTAGCCAAAATGCACAAAAATTGGTTCGCGAACGGTTAACCTGGGATAAAACGATTAGCCCACTTGAAAATTTTATACGCCAGCCCAGCCGACGCCCCCATGAAATCAATCGTCAACCACAGTTGGTTCGTACCGCCCTTCATTTTGCCAATGAAGCCAAGTTTCATTATCGACAAAATGGTTTAATGGGATTGTTTAAGGAAGGCTGGACATTTGTGCGTAGACAAGTGACATTTTAGTTTGATAAGGAAAAAGTAATGTCAAAAGCATTAGTTACCGGTGCAGCCGGTTTTATTGGTTCACATGTTGTAAAACATTTGCTCAGCCTTGATAAGGAGGTTGTAGCATTTGATGATTTAAGTGGCGGATATGTTGAAAATGTTCCCAAAGCCGCCAAATGGGTTGAGGGATCAATTACAGATTACGAAAAGCTGACCAAGCTATTTGAGGAAGAAAAGTTTGATTACGTGTATCACTTGGCGGCATATGCGGCTGAAGGGTTGAGCCATTTTATTCGTCGTTACAATTATGAAAATAATTTGATTGGCTCAGTTAACTTAATCAACTTAAGTGTTCTCCATAAAATAAAGTGTTTTGTCTTTACCTCATCGATTGCCGTTTATGGGGCCAATCAAGTGCCGATGACTGAGGATCTGATCCCGCAGCCGGAAGATCCTTATGGGGTAGCGAAATATGCCGTCGAGATGGATTTAGCTACCGCGCATCATCAGTTTGGCTTAGATTACATCATCTTCCGTCCTCATAATGTGTATGGCGAACACCAAAACATTGGTGACAAATATCGAAATGTTATTGGTATTTTTATGAATCAGATTCTACAAGGAAAAGCACTAACGATTTTTGGAGATGGTGAACAGACCCGAGCCTTTTCATACATTGATGATGTCGCTCCGGTCATTGCTCAATCCGTATTTAACCAAGATGCGTTTGGGGAAGTCTTCAATGTGGGTGGCGATCAGCCTTATACCGTGAATGAACTGGCAACGACAGTTTGTCAGGTTTTAGGCGTAGAGCCAAACATTACCTATTTGCCTGCCCGAAATGAAGTGAAACACGCCTTTTCTTCCCACGAAAAAGCCCAACAATACTTTGATGTGCCAGAATTTATCCCGCTTCTTGAAGGGGTGTCCCGTATGGCCGCTTGGGTCAAGGAAGTCGGTAGCCGTAAGACCGAAGATTTTGCGAATATCGAGGTTCCATTCGGGTTGCCCAAAGGTTGGTAAACGATCGGGTGAGATGATAAAGATGGTGAGATTATGCCCAACGTAAGCATTATTATTACAAATTGGAACGGCAAATCGTGGCTAAAAGGCTGCTTTGATGCCTTACGGACCCAAACTTTCCAGGATTTTGAGATCATCCTGGTTGATGATGGCTCTTCTGACGGCTCGGCGGGATGGGTAGCCGAACATTACCCAGAAGTTCATCTCATTGAGCAATATGAGCATTTAGGCTTTGCCGGAGCTAATAATTTGGGCATTCGAGCAGCCAGCGGTGAAAATATCGTCACCCTTAATAATGACACAAATCCTGAGCCAGATTGGTTGCAAGAGATGGTCAATGGGCTTTCCTCGCCTGATATTGGGATGGTGGCAGCCCAAACATTAATTTGGGATGATCCCAAACTCATCGACTCGGCAGGCATTGAGGTTGACTGGGCAGGATTGGGATGGAATCGGGAGTGGCGTCAACCTGTGGCAGATGCTGAGACGCCCGAGGAGGTCTTTGGGCCTTGTGCAGCCGCCGCCCTCTACCGCCGTAAAATGTTAGATGAAATCGGTTTATTTGATGAAAGCTTCTATACTTATTATGAAGACGTTGATCTAGCTTGGCGTGCTCGTCGGGCGGGTTGGCGTTGTCGTTATATGCCCTCAGCCAGAGTGCTTCATCACCACTCGGCCACCGGCGGTCAATTTAGTAATCGAAAAGTCTTTCTCTTGAGCCGTAACAAAGTATGGACAATCTTGAAAAATTATGAAGGCCGTGATTTTATTTGGGCCTGGCCGATTATTCTGTCGTATGATTTCATGTCCACTGTCTATCAGCTTATTCGTACCAGAAGTCTTGTCCCTTTACAAGCGCGATGGGAAGCCTTACGAGCCTTGCCCCGCATCTTATCCCATCGTTCAAAGGCACGACAGCGGGTAAAATTGGCGAAAGTCCATGTCAGTTTAGCTCGATAGCCTATCTTTGCTGGAGCCATTTCCATGAAAGAAACAACTCGAATTCTGCACGAAGGCGATACCCCCGAATTGTATCACGGTGCCGTTAATCCACCCGTTGTACATGCTTCGCTGTTTGGTTTTAAGACCTATCAAGAATTTATTGAAGCTAACGAGAGTCGTACTGATACCCCATTTTACAATCGCTACTTCAACCCAACGACTGATGCGTTGGAACGAAAAGTGGCCGATCTTGAGCGGGCTGAGATGGCAATTGCCTTTTCATCGGGAATGGCCGCCATTACCGCCCCCCTTCTTGCCTTACTCAGTCACGGCGATCACCTGCTTGTTATCGAGTGTGTTTACGGCCCAATGCGCAAATTCTGCGAGGATACTCTGACGCGAATGGGCATTGAGATTGAGTTTTTTCCATCATCAGAGTCCGCCGATCTTTCGGGCCGAATCAAGGAAAACACTCGCCTCATTTATCTAGAGTCCCCCGGTAGTTTAACCTTTGATATTCAAGACATTGCTGCCGTGGTTCGGGTGGCAAAGGCACACAATATTGATACGATTCTAGATAATTCCTGGGCGACGCCCCTCTATCAAAAGCCCATTGAAATGGGAATTGATGTCGTTGTTCATTCAGGTACAAAATACATTGCCGGTCACTCGGATCTGACGCTTGGTCTTTTAGCCTGTTCACGTGAGTATTTTGATAAGATCAAACCAACAGCAGCGATTCTGGGAGCAAGCTTGGCCCCGGATGATGCTTACTTAGCCTTACGCGGTTTGCGTACACTGCCCTTGCGGATGGCTCAACACCAAGAAAGTGCCTTGAAGATTGCTCATTGGCTACAGACTCGGCCCGAGGTTCGTGAAGTTCTACATCCAGGACTATCCGATTTTTCACAATATGATTTAGCGCAGAAGCAGATGACTGGTTACTCTAGTCTATTTAGTTTCCGTCTCCAGCCAGGTACCCAAGAAGCGCGGGTTGCCTTTCTTGATACCCTCGAACTCTTCTTGATTGGGGTGAGTTGGGGGGGGTATGAGAGTTTGGTGATTCCATTGTCTGACAGCCAAAAAGCCCGACCCGACCTACGCCAACGTCTTAATCTTGATGATGATACCTTCCGCACGTCAATTGGTCTAGAAGATACAGATGATTTGATTGCCGATTTGGAGCAGGGATTGGCCGCTTGGCGGGCTGTAATGGATTAGTTGGTTTTAATTTGGTTTCGTTGCAATAACTTGCCATTTGTGATAATATATTGCAATGAATTTTAGAGAACTTGTCGAGATTGTTGGGAATGAGCCGATCTTTGAAACAGGCTTTTTGTTAGCCGGTGATGTTGATCCAGCAGATGTTCAGCGTCAATTATCGCGCTGGACAAAAGCGGAGCAGTTGTATCAGCTTCGGCGCGGCTTGTATGCTCTCGCGCCACCTTATCAGAAGATATCCCCACACCCATTCTATGTGGCCAATCGCCTCATTCCTACGGGTAGCTATGTTAGTCTCCAATCTGCGCTGGGCTATTATGGGCTGATTCCCGAATATGTTCCAATCGTAACAAGTGTAACCACTGGCCGACCCACACGATGGGATACCCCATTGGGAACCCACGAGTTTCGCCACATCAAAACAGAATTGCTTTACGGCTATCAGTCGATTGATTTTGGCCAGAATCAAGCTGCCTTTGTGGCCACCCCTGAAAAAGCACTCCTTGATCTTATTTATCTCGAACCGAAAGCCGATTCGTTGAATTACCTTGAGGCCTTACGATTGCAAAATGTAGAGCAGCTTGATCTCGATCAATTGCAGCAATTTGCCCAAAGAGCAAAAAGCCCCAAATTAGTGCGAGCGGTGTCAAACATTTCAGCGATAGTTCAGACTGAAACCGAAGATTATGAGGCGCTATGAAAGATTATCTAATTGATCGTTTACGGGACTTGCCCGATCAAACACAGGGGCGCAATCTGGTCCGTGAATACTTACAAGCACGAATTCTTGCCGCCTTGCAACGAAGTGGTGCGATGACATCTTTGGCCTTTCACGGCGGCACCGCCCTGCGATTCCTATATGCGACCCCTCGTTATTCCGAGGATTTGGATTTCGCTTTGGAGCAACATCAGGAAACGTATGATTTTCGAGCGTATTTGAAAGGAATTCGCAAAGAGTTAGAGGCCGAAGGATATCAGATTGAAATCAAGCTCAATGATAAAAAAATTGTGCACAGTGCGTTTGTCCGATTTCTCGGTCTTTTATATGAACTGGGGTTATCACCCCATCAGGATGAGATTTTGTCTGTCAAATTGGAAATAGATACGAATCCACCCCCTGGCGCAACATTGGCTACAACAATTATTCGTCGTCACTTGCCTCTACGATTGTATCATCACGATCCAGCCACTTTACTGGCTGGAAAATTACACGCGATTCTGCAACGATCTTATACCAAAGGTCGTGATATTTATGATCTGTTATGGTATCTTAGTGACCCAAATTGGCCTGAGCCTAATTTGACTCATCTCAATAATGCTTTAATCCAAAGTGACTGGTCGGCTGGTGAGCTAACACCAGAAAATTGGCGAGATGTTGTGACCCAACGGCTGCGAAAACTAACTTGGGACCGGGTAAAAACGGATGTCACGCCTTTCTTAGAACGCGAGGCTGAGGTAGAATTGTTAACATTAGAGAATCTGTTGCATATTCTGAAGTAATGCAATGGAATAGGTTCAATTCTTGGTACCCTAAATCGGGAAATTTCCAAGTAACGGATAATGCGTATGACCAATAAAACAGAACAACAAGAAGATATAGCTGGCTTGATCGAGGCATTAAAGGATGATCAACGCTATGTGCGAATTGCCGCAGTGGAGGCATTACGGGAAATCGGGCATAAAGCGGCTGTTCCTGCGCTTATTCAAGCATTGCGTGATGAAGATTGGAGCGTACGTTGGGTCGCTGCCGGGGCACTTGGTGAAATCGGTAGTGGTCAAGCCGTCGGTCCGCTACTCGAGACCCTGCACACGTCTGACAGCATCTTACGGGAAATTGTTGGCCAAGCGCTGGGCCGTATCGGTCGATCATCCATTTCAGGCTTACGGGATAAGTTACACGATAAAGATCGCGAAGTACGGCTGGCTGTGGTTCAAGCTATGAATGAGATGGCAGCTCCAGAAACAACATCCGACTTGGTGGATGCGTTGCAAGACGATGATTGGATGGTGCGCTGGGCTGCCGTTAAAGCGCTAGAAAGTATTGGAACACCGGAAGCCATGGCGATTGTCAAACGCTGGAAAAGTTTGGAATAGACCTTAACCGAAACGTCTAATCAAACTTGTGGAATGTCACTCGCCAAGAATAGTGGCCTCGACAAACCTGATTATTATTTCTGGCCCACTCACAATGATCGATATCTCCTTCGCAATATCCATTTGCGGCCAGTACCTCGGCTGGAATCAATTCATCGGCAGCGGTAAAATTGAAGCTCTCTTCACTGGTGTATGGCGTGTCATTGATATGTCGTTTGGCATAAAGCGTCATACTATTGTTCCACAAGGTAATTTCCGTGCGGCCTGGGCCGTGGCTGCCTGAGGCCACTTCCACATTGTTAAATGTGTCCCCGATAACGACCCCATCCATCGGTTCTCCAGGCGGTAAGCCTTGTAATACCGTAATGTAGATACTATGGTTGCCGACACAACCCCCATTTTCCCAAATGGGCACCATCGCCTGATAAGTCACGCAAAAATCTTTACCACATCTTAAGCCTTCAGCTAGTGCTTCGGGAGAAAGATCGGCACTTTCCCCGCTGGCGTCCACACTCTTCGGGGTGGGCACTGGTGTTGGTGAGGCTACGATTTCTTGAGTGGCTGTTAGAGTTTGTGGGGTTGTAATAACTGCCCCTTGTACCTGGGCAATTTCAGTCTCTTCTTCGCCCAATGGTGGGGCATCAACGATATGAATAACTTGATTAGAACCACCAAAGACAACTAAGTCTGCAAAGACCCAGCCGATATCATCCGGTTCATTTTCATTAGGCACTTTAACCTGCCACCAGGTATTTGGTTTATTGCGCCCCAGCACAATTGCCTCTTCACCAGGGGCTAAAGCGTTAATCACCTCATAGTCCGTACTGGGACCTGTTCGTACATTGATACTTTCTTCGAGTGTTTCGATAACAGTAATAAATGGGGCCGATGTGGGGCTTGGGCTAGGGGTTCTGGTTGCCGTTGATGTATTTGTTGGCGACGGCGAAGGGGTAGCTGTCGGCACAGCTGTATTTGTAGCCGTTGGTTCCAGAGCCACGACCTCGGTGGCTGTTGGCGTGACAGCTAAATCCTCTTCTTGTACTGAAGGCTCAGAAGGTGTCTCACTTTGGGTTTCAGATTCACTTGGAACGGCCTGGGCATTATCTTGTGCAACGGGCGTCCCATACTCGACTCGACAAGCCGTTAGAGCTAATAAAAGGGTAAGTCCAAAAAATATTGAGCGTGCAAGGTTCATCCTTTATCCTCGTTTGTGACCTATTTTGTTCGTTATTGTCAACATCCAAATTATATCAACCTTGCTTACAGCGTCAAGATCAACCAATTATGTTATAATCGACGAGCTTCAAACTCCTACACCACCGTTCTGTAAAACGAGTTTGTCTCGATTCACTCACATTGGATTTACAGGGATTAGAATTAGCACAATTCATTTGAATAGCGTCAGACTTCTGTCTGAAAGTTTTAGATGTGGCCTGATATAATCACAATGAATGATAGACCAAAATAATGTTGATGATTAATGGAAAATCCGTATAAATCTTCTGAGTCCGACAAAAAAAATAGCCTTCTGGAGATTCATACCTCAGAAGATCTATGGCGGGTAGAGCCGAGGCAGCAGACCACTGGCCACATTCACATCCTCAATCACAGCGAGCAAAGTTTAACCTGTAATATCGATCTTATTGGCCTGGATAGTGAATGGTTCACCTTGTCGCAGTCGAATGTTGTTATCCCAGCGAAGCACAAAATTCAAATCTCCTTACATTTACATCCACCTAAACATCATAGCAGCCGAGCTGGTATCTACTATTTTACGGTTCTTATATCCCCTGAGGAGGTGTCTGAATGGCCAGCGCAACAACGCGTGGCACTTGAAGTTAGACCGTTTTACGAGTTTACAATTGATGCGTTATTACCAAAACGGCAACAGCTCTCTGCCTTCAAGACCTATAGTCAAACTCAACTAACATTGACCAACCATAGCAATGCTCCCTTACCTTTACTCATTTCGGGGCAAGATGAGAGTGAGCAGTGCCAATTCGAATTTACCTCAGCGGAGCGTGTTGCTTTAGCTGATCAAACTCAGCTTCTGATTGATTCCGGCTCAACAATCGCCCTCCCGATTCAGGTTTTTCCCCCACCCCGTGCGCTTTTTGGGATTTCTTCCCATCACTATCCTTATACAATTACGGCAAAGATGCTGGTCGGCACCTGGACGACACGATCTGTACTCGGTCGTGTACAGACACGTCCTATCGTCGGTCCGCTTCCGTTGGGGCTAGTTATCATTGGCCTAATAATTTTGGGGAGCTATTTCTTTAACGCATTGTCAACGTCAACCGTTACACAAGATCTCGTTGAAACCCAAGATGATGAGGTACTACCTTCGGTTGATATCCCTGTTAACGTAACACCTGTTGTTGAGACGCAACTTGGGTCCAATCAAATCACTTACAAGGTCATGTTTCAAGACATCGCCGCTCAATATGAATTGGATTGGCGACTTTTGGCCCGTCAGGCCTATCGGGAGAGTCGGCTCGATCCTCTGGCCATTGGGCAGAGCCAAGATATGGGTATTATGCAGATTATTCCTTCAACCTGGGATGAATGGGCACCCAAGGTGGGGGTGACAGATCCTTTTGACCCCTACAGTAATGTTCAAGTTGGCGCGGCCTATCTCGCGTTTTTGCGAGACTATTTTCGGGAGCGTGGCTACCCTGAGCAGCAATGGATGATCATTGCCTACAATTGGGGGCCGAATAACTTACGGCAAACGCTAGAAAATGGGGGAACCTGGGGGGATATTCCGGAACTTCAGCGACGTTACGCTTTGGAGATTTTGGATGCGGTCCCGGCTAAATTTGATTGGCAGGACGTGGAAACTGAATTGACTACGCGGATGACAATACTGCCGGAACCTTAGGGGGAATGACTATGGTTGGGGTAAAATTGAAATTCCCTCAAGAGTGACATCAATCATAAAGAGTTCGATCATATTGTCAGGCAGAGGTATGTCCTCCTGATTGTTGGCTGGAAGGCGTTGCCCTGTTTGTAGATCATACATTCCCGTGACAAGGCGATATTTCCCCGGTGACAACGGCGCTGATAATAGTAAATCGTACGTTTCTCGGATCATTTGATCTCGTTGCCACAAGGTGGTTGGATAGTTGTTATTGATCGGTTGGGTATCACGGCTCGTAATCACTTGATTCTGCTCATCTAACAATTGCAAGAAGATTGTATAATTTATATCATTTGGGGCTGTTGCTCGCCAGAAAATATCTAAACTTAAATGAGGGGCTTCGCCTACTAGATCATTGAGCGAACTGTTCAAGGTTAATCCTGTCAGCTCAATTTGATCTCCCAGATTGGCCTTGATGGACTGTGTTGGTTGTAAATAAGTTTGTTCATCAAGGCCAGCTTCTATTACATACAGTACCCCCAAAAATACTTGATCTCCCAGAATATCACCTCGCTCACGGTTGACCGATAAACGGGTATTTGAATTGGCATTGAACAGACCGAGGCGCATCAGATAAGGCCCTGGCGCTAATGACTCATTGAGTTGTAGTATATGATGGGTTGGAGTCAACTTCCCCGCCCGCCAGCGATGACCATCACTCAATTCAACCCCATCAACCTGTCCGACCCCTTCGCCCCATTGATTGACCAAATGAATAAACACATCCTGGACAATCGGCTGATCAACGAGATTTTGCCAATAAAGAGTTAGCGTGACGGACGTGCCTGCGGTTGAAATATCTGGGCTGATTTCATAGCCAGCGAGTTTGATTTCATTATTCCACACATAATCTGTGCTGTTAGGTGGGATATTCCCAGCTAACGCGGCCTGATGTTGCGAAAAACTAGGGATCGTGTAGGTTTTTGCTGTGTAATGAAGCGGCGCGGCAAACACTATGCTTTGTTGAGATGATATATTGCGTGTCAGGTCAGATAAATTGATTGATGGGGTTAGATAAACCGTACCGCTTCCGGAAGCCGAGCGATGCAACCAGGCATAAGAGGTCAATGGCGTAGTTTCCGCTGTTACCAGTAAAGCTGTATCATTGCTGGAGGCAGGTGGCGTGTTCGATTCTACAAAAATATCATCAAAGAACAGCCGCATCGTCGGGTGCCCATAGAGGTGGGCTGGCAGAAGAATATCTTGGTTGTTCGATTCTTGCAGAATTTGTTGGGCGAGATCAAAAATCGGGCCGTTGTAACGCTCATACATAAAGGGTTGTTTGGGCCAGATAACAAAGAAGCTGTAACTGTTGATGCTGATGCTGACAACGAAAAAAATCATCAGCGTCAGTAGACTAATTTGCAGGGGTGGACTAGATTTCCGTAGCCAACTCCCGCCAGTAACCAAGCCAACCCCGACCAAGCTGTAATAAATTGGGAGTACCCCAATTACCCGCAAGTTACTGATGGCGTGGTGAACCGGGATCATTCCTAATAACCGCAGATCACTGAAGTCAATATCGTTGAGTGGTGCCGGGAGCCACAGGACAAAAAGGCCCGTAATCAGAAATAGGTAAGCCGGTTGTCGCCAACGGCGCACGCTGATAATCAACCCAACCCAAAATCCAATCAAAGCCAGCCAGTCGAAGCGAAGTAATCGATCAAATTGCCCTTGCCATAAATCGAGGGGCGCATCAAGAAAAATGCGAAGGGCTATAATGATTTGGGTAA
The DNA here is from genome assembly GCA_028285035.1 of Phycisphaerae bacterium. Next base: position 19,622 of record JANQQF010000038.1, on the reverse strand, counting down.
ACCAAGATTGTGCCGAATCACCAGTTTGTGTCCCGGCTCTGGATTGGGTTACATATTGTAGAACCGTAGGATCAGTAAGGTACAGCCAGCCGAGGGGAAGGAATACAATGAACGAGGTTACAGCCATTAGACCAATCCAAAACCAAACTCGTGAGGCAGGGTAAGGTTTTTCTTTGGCCCAAAATGTGTACATGATTGCAAAGAGACCGATCTGAAATGGGATGAGGCCGGCTAACCAATAGGTGTACTGACATAGCCCTAGAACAATTCCTGCCCTGATGATGTGTCGATTTGAATTTTTTTGCCAGCCTTGCCAGAAAAGATAGGCCATTAGGACGTAGAGCAAAAGCAGAAGCGACGCTCGAAAGCCGCTACGACTGAGGGTAATGTGCCAAAATGAGAAAGCGATCCCGATGCTTGCCATCAACCCAAACAAATGATGTTGCTTGTGACCACGAAACATCGTAGAAATCCAACGGTACGTTAGTGGAATAACCGGGATGCTGATCATAACCGAGACAAAACGTAGGGCAAAAACCTTATGTGATTCGAGGAGTAGAAGAAATGGAATGGCTAGATAGTGATAGAGGGCGTGCCGACCGGTATTTCCTGGTAGAAAAACCCAAAGCGAGTCGGCTTGACTTAACCATAAAGCATCAAGGACATTATATGATTCGTCATAGTTAAAGGCGGGTGGAATATCGGGAAATTGCCATAATCTGACCCACGTTGCCCCTAAAAGGATAACGATGGCGAGCCAGATTATGGTGCGAGGTTTTAGCGCTTGCTGCGGCACAGCGATTTAACCTATGCGCCTCGCTCCCCACGAATATAGGGGATACCCAGCGCCGCTGGTGCGCCAAGATGTTGACGAAGGGCTTCGCGGGAAGAGAAAATCAAGGCTAAAATAGTAAAGAGATAGGGAATCATTTCTAGCCAAACCCCTAGGATGGGATTGCTGGCAAAGGGGAGCCAATCAATGGCCTGTAGATCAAGCGGTAGCCGGCGTAAGGCCCCAAAAATGTAAGCACCCAAAATGGCACGCCAGGGACTCCAGCCCGCAAAAATTACCAAACCGACCGCGATCCAGCCCTGCCCTGCGGTCATATCATCAATCCAAAGTGGAGTGATGGCCAAAGATAATGAAGCTCCAGCCAAACCCGCAAATAACCCGCCGACAAAAACATATAAATATCGCTGGAAGGCGACGTTGATGCCGACTGCATCTGCCGCCGCTGGTTTTTCCCCAACAGCCCGTAATTGTAGGCCAGGCCGAGTCCGTTCGATCCAAAACCAAACGGCGGGCACTAGAAGAAAGCCGATGTATAAAACAATGCTTTGTTGCCCAAAGAGAGGCCATAAAACACTCGGGCCAATTAAGGGAATATCGTACATAAATGGGAGTTCAATGATAGGCAGTCGGGGGACATCACGAATTTGAACGTAGGATACGCCAAGGACAGAGGTGATACCGCTTCCAACAAAGGTCAGGGCGAGACCACTAACCACTTGGTCACCACGTAGGGTGATAGCCACGAATGCGTGTAACAAACTCAAGGCACCCGCCGCACCCATCCCGACTAAAATACCGACCCAGGGATTACCTGTGCCATATGAAGCCGCAAATCCACTTAACGCTCCTACCAACATCATTCCTTCTACCCCGAGATTCAGAATCCCGGCGCGTTCGGTGATGATTTCGCCCAATGTGGCCAGCAACAATGGTGTTCCGGTTCGTAGTCCTGCGGCAATAATGTTGACGATAAAAATTAATTCCATTGTTCTATACCTCCGTTGTAGCTGGTGCGGTTGAGGTGAAGCGAATGCGATAGCGAGTAAACGTATCAGCACTAATCACACAAAATAGAATGATCCCCTGAATCATCAAGGGGATTCCGGCGGGTTGAATGACATCCCCCCCGACCAAGAGACCACCAAATAGATAGCCGACCAGAATAACCGCGAGCGGATTCAGGCGAGCCAACCAAGCCACGATGATTGCGGTGAAGCCATATCCAGGGGAAAAGTTTTCTTGCAAGCGATGCACCGCCCCCGCTAATTCTGACATTCCCGCTAGGCCAGCTAAGCCACCAGAAACGACCATTGTTAAGATAATCGTGCGGGATAAATTCATTCCCGCATAGCGAGCCGCCTCAGGATTATCCCCGATCACCTTTAATTCGTAGCCCCACTTACTGTACTTGAAGATCACAAATAAAATGATGGCGGCGACGATCCCATAGACAATGCCTAAATGAGCGGTTAGGCCGCGCAAGGCAGGATAAATATCGCCAAAATCGGTTAAGCGTGGAAACCAGGCTGATTTTGGGAAGGGGGCGGTCAGGCCGAAGCCTCCGGCGGCCCACGGCCCATAGATAAAGTAGTTGTTGAATTGAGCGGCAACATAAGTGAGCATCAGAGATGAGATGATTTCGTTAACCCCCAATCGTGCTCGCAAGACCCCAGGAATGGCCCCCCATACTGCCCCAGCGACAAATCCGGCAATGGTCATTGTCGCTAGCATAATAACGGCTGGTGTTTCTCTTGGTAGCCAGAAGAGGGCAACCCCTGCTGTGGCCCAGGCACCAATTAGCAGTTGTCCCTCAGCCCCGATGTTCCAAAGGCGCATTCGAAAAGCAATTGTTACCCCCAATCCAGCCAAAATAAGCGGGGTCGCTTTGACCGATGTATCTGAGAATGAATAGGTTTCAAAGAAACCCGCTTTGATCATTTGCCAATAGGCTGTTACTGGATTAAGTCCGCCATAGAGGAGAGGGATCGAGCCGAGAATCAAAGCGATGATGACCGCGATGATGATGTTGATCACAGGTAACCAACGAGAGACGTTCAGACGAGGTTCAATTGATATTCGCATAGCCACTATCCTCCCTGCTCTACTTTTGTGCCGGCCATTAATAGGCCGATCTCATCAACCCGATCATCTTCAGGGGGGACTTCACCCATAATTTGTCCTTCAAATAGCACAACGATGTGATCTGATAGTGATAGCAACTCGTCTAGGTCTTCAGAAATCAAAAGAATTCCCGCCCCACGATCTCGCTCATCAATTAATCGTTGATGAATCGACTCTATGGCTCCAACATCCAATCCACGCACTGGATATACAGCAACAATCACTTTGGGTTGTTGAGAAATTTCGCGGGCTAAAATAAGCTTTTGCAAATTCCCGCCGGAAAGTAGTCGGGCTGGGGTATCAATGCTTGGCGTTTTGACATCGAACCGTTCGACCAAGGTTTCAGCCTGTTGACGCGCTAAGCCTAAATCCACGCGCCATCCCTTGCCCACAGGCGTCTGCCGGTAGCCTTTGAGAATGAGATTGTCGGCTAAGCTGAGATTAGGTGAGGAGCCAACGCCAGTTCGGTCGGCTGGAATGTGGGCTAAACCCTGTTCGATGGTGGCCGTGGCAGGCTGATTTGTGACATCTTGATTCTGTACGACAATTTTACCTGATGTAACATTGCGCAATCCGGTAATTACTTCTGCCAGTTCCGTTTGTCCATTTCCTGCGACTGCGGCTACACCGACCACTTCACCGGCTCTAATATCAAGTGACAGATTGCGTAATGAAGGGAGACCTCGGTCATTATCACAAGATACATTGTCTATGTTTAAGACAACTTCGCCTGGCTCTGCGGCCTTTTTTTCAATACGGAACAGCACTTCACGCCCAACCATTAATCGGGCTAACTCTGCTTTTGTCACGTTTTCCCCATTAACGGTGGCGGCAACACGCCCCCGTCGTAAAACGGTCACTTGATCGGCAATTTCGACAACTTCGTCAAGTTTGTGGCTGATAAAGACAATGGTGTGCCCTGTTTGGGTCATACTCCGTAAGGTTTTAAATAGGTCGTGGACCTCTTGCGGCGTAAGTACGGCGGTAGGCTCATCCATAATCAGGATTTTTGCGCCTTGATACAGCATTTTCAGAATCTCAACACGCTGCTGCTCTCCGACCGATAGCTGCCAAATTTTTGCTTTTGGATCGATGGCGAGGCCGTATTTTTCTGACAATTGTTTAACATCCGCCTCAACTTGATTGTAGTTGATGTAGAAGCGAGGTAGTCGTTGGCCGAGGATCAGGTTTTCGGCCACAGTTTGGGTGGGAACCAGCATAAAGTGTTGGTGAACCATACCGATGCCCTGATTGATGGCATCTCTGGGGGAGCTAAACCGAATCGGCTTGCCATCGATCAGGATTTGACCCTCATCGGGACGATATAAGCCATTGAGCATATTCATCAAGGTACTTTTACCGGCCCCGTTTTCACCAAGTAGGGCGTGAATTTCACCTTTGACTACAGAAAAATCAACGTCATCATTGGCAATCACGCCTGGAAATCGTTTGGTGATACCACGCATTTCAAAAGCATATTGGGTGCTGTTCAAATGGTCTCCTCCTAAAAAAGTGGTTGATAGTGGTGATTAAGTCAAATGTGACGGTTGTGGCACAAATAAAAAAGGTGCGCGGTTATTCACCATAACCGCGCACCCAGTATACTAATTAATGAAAATGTTTGCCAATCTTCCTCAAATTAGATACTTCATTGAAATCTAAAGGTTAGTTCAGCGGCGGAATTTCAGCAGTTGAGTCAAACCCTTCGACGAGATAATCCATACATATGGTGCAGGCTTCACGTCCTTCAATGCCGAAGGCACCCATGTATCCTTCTGAGAGACCTTCCAGGTCTGATTGGGTCAAAACAACGCCATCGGCAACTACTTCATTACCTTGGTTGTCGTTGATTGGACCAGTGAAGATGCTGAAGCGATCAAATTCACCAGATTGCATCTGGGCCAAAACTTCTTGAACTTCAGGAATGACAGAGGCCGGAACGCTAGCGTATGGCTCTTGACCTTCCATAAAGCCATAGAAACCAAGCATACCATCAGCCGTAGACCCGTAGTAGTCTTCGGGAACCCAGGTTCCCGCCTGTACACCTGAAACGATGTCTGCGTAGACGGGACCCCAATTCCAGTATGGTACCCCCAAACAGCTATCTTCAAGGCCGACACAGGCGTTGGAAGAGTCATAGGCTATTCCCGTGAGGCCACGTTCACCAGCGGCTTGAACAGGGCCTGGGGTATCTGCCCCAGTGATAATGACGGTTGCTCCAGCATCAAGCATTGATTCTGCGGCCTCTCGTTCTTTTACAGGGTCAAACCAGGTGAAAATCCAGCGGATGTCCATTTCGCACTCGGGACAAGTGCGGTTCATCCCCAGAGCTGTAGCATTTGATAGACGGATCACTTCGGCGATTGGGAATGGAGCAATAATACCGACGCGATTAGAGCCATCTTCTTTGGCCTTGGCCCCAGCAACCATACCAGCCAGATACTTCATTTCTTCCATTGCGCCGAAGACGTTACCAAAGTTAGAGTCATTTCTCTTTTGTCCAGAAATGTGGACAAAGGCAGTGTCTGGGAATTCTTCAGAAACGACGCCAGTGGGGTCCATATAACCGAAGGAAGTGGTGAAAATGACATCAAAGCCTTGGCGAGCTAGATTGCGGATAACGCGTTCAGCATCAGCCCCTTCAGGAACACTTTCTAAGTATGCGGTGTTGACACTATCACCTAAAGCGGTCTCGATGTAACGTCGGCCTTCATTGTGGGCAAAAGTCCAGCCACCATCACCGATGGGGCCGACATAAACAAAAGCAACGTTTGTTTTGCCTTCTTCAATGGTTGGGATTTGAACTTCACCACTGGCTTCTGCCGCAGCTTCTTCCCCAATTCCTAGGATGCCCTCAGCATACTCAGCGGTTGGAACACATAATTTCCAACCTACTTCAATTAAGTTTGCATCAGCAATAACAGCGTAGCTATCATCGCTGGTCGCTTTTTCATTTGTTGCTTCATAGATAACGGGGAAGGCTAATACATCACCAAAGAATTTGTCGGCGATTTTTGACAACCAGTCATCGGCCTGAACGACAACATCTTCTTCACAAACAATTTCTTCTTGGGCCATGGCGTGCGCTGGAATTAATGACAAAAGTAGCGCAACTAACAAGGAAAGACTAATAAATTTAGCGAGTTTCTTCATGATTTATACTCCTCCTTAAGAGTAATATATCATTTGATTTGGAGCTATGTAAAAACTTTGTACATAATTTGGGGCATAACTACAGCAGTCCTAAAAATACAACAACAAATTTTGAGGAAGCACCTCCTACCAACTTGGTCATCTTCATTAAGGCTTTTCCAAGAAATAAATTTATCAAAGTAAAAATATTTTGATGATTTATTTTCTTGAAATTGCCTAAAATAGAAAACCCTCGAATTTGCATGGAGTCGTCCAGACAAGAGGCGAGGGCTTCGAGGCGTATATTAGCAAACAGGGCCAAGAATATCATGCTTCTTTTACCTTGTCAATTGATATCGCAAATTAAAAATCATTGACACAAGCTTTAAGGTCGTGTAGCATGATGATGTAGTTTAGGTTTACAAACTAAATATCCCCTATCATTTCTGTAAGCAAGCTCTATTCGCTATCTACCATTTGTTGTAACCTGTGGAGATTTTTTATGAGTGAAGTCTTTCCTCAGAATTCCTCACTTCCAATTCTTCTCGTTGATGATGAAGTCGATTATCAACAAAATTTAGCTATAACACTTGAAGAAAATGGATTTTTGCCAATTTGTTGTCAGACGGGACAAGGCGCAAAAACAATCTGTCTAACACAACATATCAATATTGTTATTCTGAGTCTTCAACTCCCGGATATAGATGGTCTGCAATTACTTAAGGATTTGCGGGCCATTAACAAGAATATAAAAGTTATTATTAATACGCATAACCCCACGTTAGAAGCAGCTATAACGGCAGTCAATGCCGATACCTTTGCATTTATTCACAAAGCAGACAAAACAATAGATGAAGTAATCTATCAGGTACATCGTGCTGTGCAGTCTTACTTTGCAACAGACAATGAAGGTTTGGAGCAAAAAGTTAAAGAACGAACAGATGAGTTGATTAAAGCAACTAGAAATTTGGAGAGACAAGCCATTGAACGGCAACGTGCCGAAGCTGCTTTGTGGCAAACAGCTCAGCGATTTCAGGCGATGATCGAACATGCCTCAGATCTTGTATTTATCTTGGATCAGGAGGCAATCATTCGTTATGCAAGTCCATCAATTTTCAAAGTGCTTGGTTATAAATCAGAAAATGTAATTGGAAAGGCCTTACCCGAGTTACTTCATCCAGAAGATCAAACAAAGTTTGCCCCTTTGTTTGATCCACAACAGATACTTGATCATTCAGATTTTGCAAATCAAGAATGTCGCATCCAACACTACGACCAAAAATGGCATACATTGGTTATGACGATTACAAATTTGCTTGATAATCCAACTGTAGATGGCTTTCTCGTCAATGCCTATGATATTACCGAGCGTAAAAAGGTTGAGAACTCATTGCGCGAATCCCAGCAACAATATGAGCAACTGGTTAATACAATTGATAGTATTGTTTGGGAGGTTGATGTAGCAAGTTTTCAGTATATTTTTGTAAGTCAGCAAGCGGAACGCATTCTTGGCTATCCAAAGGAACGGTGGCTTGAGCACGATTTTTGGCCCAATCATATTCATCCTGAGGATCGTGATAGTGCTGTGGAATATTGTAAGAAGTCAACAGCTAAAATGAAAGATCACGTTTTTGAATATCGGATGTTGGCTGCGGATGGCCGTATTGTTTGGTTACGTGATATTGTTACTGTCATCGTAGAAAATAATAAGCCAGTTAAGCTTCAGGGGGTGATGGTTGATATTACAAATCATAAGCATCTTGAAGAGCAATTACATCATTCCCAAAAAATGGAGGCCATCGGGCGTCTAGCGGGTGGCGTAGCCCATGATTTTAATAACATGTTGACTGTTATTCGTGGATATAGCGAGATTCTACTGCAACGTAATCTTCATAAAGATGACCCGCTTCGCAGGGAATTGGAAGAGATTCGTCGGGCCAGTCAAAGAGCCTCTGAATTAACTGCACAATTACTGACATTTAGCCGTAAACATTTATTCCAAAAGAAGGTCATCTACTTAAATGAGATTGTTCTTGATTTAGAAAAAATGTTACGACGTTTGATTGATGAAACGATAACACTAACCACCACTCTTGAGTCTAACCTTGGACAGTTTAAGGCTGACCCTAATCAGATTGAGCAAATTTTGATGAATCTCGTTTTGAATGCCCGTGATGCGATGTTAACTGGCGGTCATTTAGCCATTGAAACGTGTAATATCGATGTTGATCACGAGTATGCAGGTCGGTATATTGGTCTAGAAGCTGGCCCTTATGTAATTTTACGTGTTAGAGATAGTGGGAAAGGTATGGACTCCGAGACAATCTCGCATATTTTTGAGCCATTTTTTACGACAAAAGAACAAGGGCAAGGTACAGGCTTAGGATTGTCAATTGTGTACGGAATTGTACAACAGTGTGATGGATATATTGCGGTTGACTCAGAACTTAATCAATACACTCAATTTGAAATATTTTTTCCGCGTATTCAGGAAGAAATTCCTGAGCAAGGGAGTGGAATCCGTGCAGAGTCTTCATCTGGCTCCGAAACAATTCTTTTGGTCGAAGATGAAGTGTCGGTACGACACTTTGCCAGTCATGTTCTGCAATTAGATGGTTATACCGTATTAGAAGCAAATCATGGGCAAGCTGCGCTAAACATTGCGGAGAAAAGTGATGCGCCGATCCATCTTTTGATTACAGATATTATTTTGCCTGGTGGAATGAATGGGGTGGAGTTAGCTAGGGAGTTGATAACATTACATTCTGACCTGAAAGTGCTTTATATGTCCGGTTATTCAGACGATGCCATTGCTCAACATGGGATTAGCAATGGCATCGAATTTTTACAAAAACCATTTACTTTAGGTCAACTCAGTCAAAAGACACGACAAGTTTTGGATAGTAGCAAACTATCTCAACGCCCGACCCGAGTAGGTGGTGAAATCGGGTAAGGTACGTGTCCGGTTGCTTCATCACTGGCATGCAACAGTGGATTGCCAAGCTCGGCATTTTCTACGTCATCTGGGAACAGATAATAATCAACCACATCTGCAGTTCCATTTTTAACTTTAACTAGATATTGATCACGGTCCACCAAGGTGCCAGACCAAAGCCGTTCCCCGGTATCTGGATCCTCATCTCGTGAAATCCACATCCCTAAACCAAGGTTTTCCATATAATCGGCATCGCCTCTAGCCCAGATGTGGTATTGATTAGCTGGAAAAATTTCAAAATTGATGCGATTGCTGATGTAGCCAACACGCGGGGTGAAGAACATTGTCAGTCGCATTTCTTCGATCATATCATCATCCATATCATCTTGGGACAATAGATACCAGTGTTCGCCATAAGGCCCGAGCCGCCCGCTATTGACTTGACTTAAATTCATTGGCAAAGGGTTATTTGGATAAATGTTGACTGGCTCATAGCCCAGCGTTTCATCCTCAGGCTGAACAGGTTCAATCGGAGCTGGCTCAACCGGGCCGGTTTCATCTGGGGCATCAAGAACTGCTGGGATACTTGCGCCACGCAAAGCTTGTTCGTCCATTGGAATGGATAGCCAACCTAAGCTGTCAGCTTGGATGAGCCATTGAGAGGCGGTTTGGGCGTCTTGTCCTTCAATCGCTTGCGCTGTGAGTTTCCACAATAGTTGTGGACTGGCTGCATCGGGTTGAGGAATGTTTTCTGTAACAGTTTCTTGGGTAACTAACCAGCCAACGACCTGAGCCTCTTTCATCCATACTGCCGCTTCAATGGCATCCATATTCTCCACTGCTTGCGCGGTTAGGGTCCAAGCCATCTGTCGTGCGTTAAGGGGGCGTGGATTACCTATGGCTGCTCCCGTACTGGCTGGAATAGCCCCTGACACTGTCGGCTGTTCTGGTCTGGCTTCTAGCGTGTAATCTAGACCAAATGGGGAGTAGTTGAATACATGGACATAATAGATGTGATCTGTGATCTCACCACTCCAGAAGGACTCAATACTATTTTGCCCTGGCTGTAATGGCGATCGTAAACCAAGCCCTAAATATTCCTGGGGTACATTTTCTGCATTAAACCAACTTTGCTGTGGTGCTTGAGAGAATACTTCAAAATTGGCCTGCTCAGTGTTAATTTGTCCTTCGCTTTGATAACGTAACGCTAGCGAGACCCAAGCAGATTTATCAATGCCTAAACTTTCCTGATCGTAGACATACCATCTTTCTTCGCCAGGTTGTAGATGATCAACATTCAGCCCGCTTGATAAACCTTGACTTGTTTGGGGCGAACTGCCTTCAGCGTTTTGAAACGGCATCTCAAAGATTGTGTTGCCTGTTGTTCGTGCAGCAACAACAGGGACCGCAATAATCAACAGGGCAATGATAACCAAACTATAGGTAAACAATGTTTTGTACGTTAATTTTTTATAGGCTGACTTCATCATTTCTCTCCAAAATGCTACAAAACCATCCGACTTTACATATTATAGCTTACCATAAAGCATGTTTCTGGTCAATTATGTCAACTACTGGATCACGAAAAATCGATCGTTAGAAAACAAAAATGACCCACAATTTGTGGGTCATTTTTACTCATTTGGAGAAATTTGTAGTCTATTTGAGGCTTATTCGTGATAAATCATAACACACTGCCCGATGAGTACCTCATCATTTTCATGCAATGTATAGGGGGCTTCGATTCGGATATCATTAATGATGACTCCATTGAGACTACCTCGATCTTCAATGACAAAGGTTCCATCGGCTTGTTGATTAATCAGCGAATGACGCCGGGAAACTTCTTTGTCACTAGATAGGGCAAATATATTATCACTAGATCGACCAATTGTTGTTACGCCAGGTTGTAATTCAAAGCGTTGTCCAGCGTGTGGCCCGGCTGTACATTCGAAATAGGCAGTAATCAATGGGGTAGAGTCACCTGACTCATCAAAAACCATTGTACTATCCTCATCGTCATCTTCCTCGATAAAGATGGTTTCATCTTCGTCATCTTCAACATCGATGAGCATCGTTTCATCATCACCCAATTGATCATCTGCGTTAGGTGGCACAGCTGTGACTTCCTCTCGCTCAAGGACTTCAGTCGCATAAGGATCAGCCTTGCGCTCACTTTCGATGGTTGGGGAGAGAATATTTTCTTCGGCATCAGTAACATCTGTATCCCAAATTGATCCTGTCCCTATCTCTTCACGCTTCACTGGTCGAGATTTGATGGTGCTTACACTGGTGCGTATCTCACCATCTTGATTAGTCACATAAGCTGCTTGCGAGTCATCTGCCTCTATCGACTGTCCTGTTGCCCCTTTGATGAATCGTACTTGATTCCGCGGAATCATCACTGGCTCATCATCGATTTGTAAGAAAAGATTAAACATATCTTGGGTAATAAATTCACCCTCTAAAATTCTACCGTCTAGATAGTGAATCACAACCTGCCCCTTTAGGGTTAATAAAACAGGTGCTTGATCATAATTGTTTTGATCTGACATTTACCACTTCTCCCATAGGGATAAACTTTAGAAGACGTCTGAATATGCTAGAATTGACAGATGCCTCCTGATAAAGCCTTAGGCTTTATCAATCTATTGTATTGCAGGTTTTTATCAAGGTCAAGGGTATTGTACAGTATATTCTGTCGATTTAGTGAGTTGGATTGTCTCTAAAACTGCTTCAGATGCTGCGCGTGCCCCTTTGATACAATCAGGTAAACCGACACCACGATAAGCACTGCCAGCTAAATGTAATCCAGGAGTTTGTTTAATGAGTTGATCAATTTTAGCAACACGGTCTAAGTGTCCCACATCATATTGTGGATTACTATGCTGCCAGCGATAAATTTGATGAAATTGTGGTGTAGCGCGTACACCCATAATATCGGCAATTTCATCTTTAACTAAATTCACTAAGGCCTCATTTGATAGCTCAACCAATTCCTCTTGCTGATAGCCGCCGACAAAAGCACGCAATAATACTCCATCTTGCGGGGCACGATGCTCAAATTTGGTTGACATCCAAGTACAAGCCACGATTTTGCGTTGCTCGGTTTTCGGAATGAGAAAGCCAAAGCCGTTAAAATCGTGCTGATCTGCTACATCGATACGCCTGTAGCCTAAGGAGATGGTTGCACTTGAGACATATCGAATGGCATTCAATATGTCTGCTGTTTTGGGAGATATGTGCTGAATTAGATGGGCAGTTGTTTTTGCGGGAGTTGTTACAATAATTTGATCGGCTTCGATATAAGAATTGGCCACCTCATCTACATAAATTCTATAACCAGCCGAAGTTTGCTCAATTTTATCTACAGCACAATTAAGCTTTAGATCACCATCCAATTGTTGCACTAGGGTGTCGATTAACTGTCCCATTCCACCCTTCAAGCTCATAAACATGGCAGGCGTCGGTGATTTTTGTTTGGCGGCTTGTTTCTTTTTATTCACTTGCATTGCCCGAATTAGGCTGCCATGTTGCTGTTCCATTTCAATAAATGAGGGAAATGTACTCTGAAGACTTAATCTCTCGGGGTCAGCCATATAAATTCCAGCCATAATTGGACCAGCGAATTTATCAACCGCTTCTTGGCCTAAACGTCGGCGAATAAAACTAGCTAAACTCTCATCAGTTCCATTTTTATTCGCTGGTATCAGGAAATCGAGAGCCATCCGTAGTTTGCCCCCTACAGAAATTAGGGGTGATGTGATAAATGGAATTAACTCTGTAGGGATTGTAAGACGCATTCCTCCAGGAAATGGTGCTAAACTTCCATTATTTAAGACAAAAATATTTCTTTTTGCATCATTTGTAGGGATCAGCTGATCATCTAGCCCTAAATCATGACAAAGTTGCTTGGCCCACGGTTTGTAGGTAACAAACGAGTCTGGCCCGCCTTCAACAATGAAGTTGTCGGGCGTAATTTCTGTGACAACTTTCCCCCCAAAACGAGACCCAGCTTCAAGGACAGTATAAGTGACTGCTAGATTCTGCTCTCGGCTTAACTTTTGTAAATAAAAGGCGGCAGCTAATCCACTAATGCCACCGCCAATAATGATAACATGAGTCATTGTTATCCTAACCTAATGAATTATCGCAATATAAATCTATGCTACGGCTTTCTCCAATATCGCATCGGTTACAGCCCCGATAAATAAAGGATCACTGTTCATCGACTCGATTCGCTCAAGATTGATCTTGTGTTCATCGGCGATTTGTTTAGCTTCAATATCAATATCGTACAATATCTCAACGTGATCACAGACAAAACCAATTGGAGCGACCAACATATGCTTGTACCCTTGTTTGGCTAGATCAACAACCACATCTTCAATAGCCGGCCCAAGCCATGGTTCACCTGTTTCAGCGGCACTTTGATATGAGAACATCCAATCTACATTGCCTAGCCGCTCGGCAACGATGGTCGCATTCTCCTTGAGTTGGGCATCATAAGGATCACCCATTTTTAATAAGCGCGCGGGTAAACTGTGGGCAGTAAAGACGATTTTGACCTGATCTCGTTCAGCTTCGGGAAATTTCTCCAAAGCAGCTCGAACATGTGCTTCAACCGCATCCAAAAATTTTGACTGCAAATACCAAGCATCGACCATTGAGAATTTTATATCACTGCCCACAGCCTCTTGTGCTTCAGCGATCTTATCCCAATATTTGCCGATGCTCATTTTTGAATAGTGGGGGGCCATGACAATGGCGATGGCCTCCTCAATACCTTGAATGTGCATCTGTCCAATAACATCTTTGATCCAAGGAGACCAGTGACGCATCCCAACAAAGACGGACCAATCATAACCTCGTTTTTCGAGCTCATGACGCGTATTTTTCGCCTGCTCGTAAGTTAAGGTGGTAAGCGGAGATTTGCCGCCTTCTAACAACGAGTAACGATGCTTAAATTCATCGACAAACTCTTTTGACATGGGGCGGCCGCCACGGATATCCCACAAATAGCACTCCATTCCATCAACATTATCTGGGGTACCATACGCTAACATCAAAACTGCTTTTTTGCTCATCGTCTAATCTAATCCTTTGAATAATCGTGTACAAAATCAATAAGGGCCGCTACATGCTCAACAGGTGTTTGTTTTAAGATACCATGTCCCAAATTGAAGATATGGCCAGGCTTGTTACCCACTTCATCAAGAATACGAGTTGCTTGTTTCTGTATCTCCGAAACGGAACTTAATAAGACCAACGGATCAAGATTGCCCTGTACAGCCACATCGTCACCCACCTTATCCCAGCCCTCTATAATGTTAATCCGCCAATCAATACCAATTACATCACCACCCGCTTCTTTTATAAGAGGCAATATCCCTGCTGTGTTTGTCCCAAAATGAATGAATGGTACATCATGGCTGTTTTTGACGATGTCGATGACTCGTTTGGAGTGTGGTAAGACATACTCTCTGTAATCGGCGGGGCCGAGTGCTCCCACCCAACTGTCAAAAAGTTGTAGAGCTTGAGCACCGGCAGCGGCTTGTGCTCGTAAATAATCCCCAATCACATCCGCTAATTTTCCCATCAGCGTGTGCCAGGTATCAGGCTCTTGATACATCAAACTTTTTGTCAGGAGATAATTTCGAGAAGAACCACCTTCGATGGCATAACTGGCCAGGGTAAATGGGGCACCTGAAAAACCGATCAAAGGTATACGTCCATCAAGTTCTCGAATAACCTGTTTGATGGCTTGTAGAGTAAACCCCATTGTTTCCTCTGCAGGACGTACCTGCAGGGCTGTAACATCTGCGGTCTGCCGAACGGGATTGTGAATGACAGGTCCATCTCCTTTGACAAACTCCAACTCTAACCCCAACCCTTCTAGAATTGGAAGAATGTCAGAGAATATGATGGCTGCATCCAAGGGAAAGGCTTGAATGGGCTGGAGGGTGACTTCTGTTGCCAGATCAGGCGTTTTTATTATTTCTAAAATACTGTATTTTTGACGTAAGGCCCGATACTCGGCCATATAGCGTCCAGCCTGCCGCATTAGCCATATTGGGGTGCAATCTACTGCCTCTTGACGACACGCTCGAAGAAAACGATTTGCTTGGGACATAGTTGTCTCTGTTTATAAAAAATTTTAATATGGAGGCTATTATAGTCTCTTTTTGAGGAAGGACAATTTATTTGAACTGAATCTTAACGCCGATATACCGATATGATTAATAACAAAAAAACTAACTCCCGTAAATTTGCCCCCAAGTTCAATTTTAGCCGTCCCTTACGAAAGTTATACTTTTTGAACGGATACAGCCAAGGCATCGTACTGTCGCTGTCAACGATCATATGACCTAGCTGCCCGATAAACCAACCATATCCAGCAGCTCGACCCCACAACACCGTAATAAAGATTGAAAGCAGGGTCAAACTAAATAGATTATGGGTAAAGTGACGACCATTTGGCATCCAGTGGAATAGATAACCGATCGATTTATCAATAACATCGGGAAAGAGACTGGCGGTATATAAGGCTAAGATTGCTGCCTGTTCCTCCTCTTCTGGCATTAGATAATGGCGTTGCAGGACGGCAATCGCAAGGTGACCAGGAATATTCATAATTTAACTATCACTCGCTTCCATGACATGCCGATAATGTGTCTCAAATTGAGCCATAACAAGTTTTGTAATTGGTCCCACTTCTCCATTTCCAATTACTTGATCGTCAATTTGAGTAATTGGCATAACGTGCATGCTAGTGCTGCTGATGAAAAACTCATCATATAATGTGGGGTCAGCCACAACGTTTGTTTCCATGACTGGGCAATCGGTTTCTTGCATTACTTCCAGAATGACTTCCCGAGTAATTCCTGATAGAACTTGACTTCGAGATGGAGTAAACAGTTGTCCATCTCGGATTGCGAATAGATTGGTTCGCGAACCTTCGGTGAAATGACCATTGTGGTGCAAAAGTCCTTCGAGAACGCCTGCTTTGGTTGCTGCTTGCCGAGCTAGATGATTGACCAATGTATTCAAACTTTTACAGGTGGGCAGCAAGCGCTCCCCTTCAAACATTATTGCTTTAGCCCCAGTTTGATATAATTCATCAGGATATGTGGCTAATTCATTAGCCTGCATCGCAATAATTGGAGGCTCGCCTGATTGTTCTGGGCCGAGCGCCAGGATTTTTAAGCCCCAGGTTGCGTTTGGATCAACCGCAATGAGCTTATCAAACCAGCTTTTCAAGGTTACTACATCTACCTGTAAATCGATATCGAGCATTTTAGCTGATTTCAGCAAGCGATGAAGATGCTCTTCTAGATAAAATGGACGTCCTTGATCGATTTTTACGGTCTCATAGACGCCAAAACTGGAAAAGTATGACATATTGAATAAAAATATTTGGGCCTGTTCAGCCGGGATCAGATTCCCGTTATAGATGATGTAATTAAAAATCATAAATTGACCTGTTTAGCTGAAAATGAGTGACTTTCCTGTTATTTGACGTTAATCTTTATTATTAGCGGGTGTAATCCCTGAAAATAAAGAAAACCTAGCACTATTTTGTGTATCTATTTATGAGCAACTTATCCATGACCCAAGGCAATACTGTACTTCCTGTCACAAAAGCGCGATCAAACCACGTGATAAATACATCACGAGATTCACATCGAATTGTTCGAGCAATCGCTTCTGCCACTCGTTCAGGGGGAACACCTGACAAGCGACCTCTGCCCATCTGACTATTTCCCAATGAATTGTCATTGAAATGGGTTTGAGTGACGCCTGGATAGACAGTGCTGATCCGAATATTATCCTTGGCTACTTCAACTCGTAGGCTATCAGCCATTTTTTCCAACGCGCCTTTGCTGGCACAGTATCCTGCTATCCCCGGCATGGCCCGACGGCCAACGATAGAGGAGACGTTGATGATCAGGCCCCCATTGGAATTTTGCTTGAGATAAGGAATAGCCGCTTGAATGAGGGCAACGGGGCCAAAATAGTTGACATCCATAACGGTACGCGCCTCTGATTCTTGCAGATCAAGAACTTTATCCCGCACCCCAAGGGCGGCATTGTTAATAACGACATCAATACAATCGTATGCTTTTATCGTTTGATGGGCTAGGTTTTTAGCCTGGCTTGTGTCACCCATATCGGTTGGAATGGCCGTCGCAGTATAGCCTTGCTGCCTGAGCGTTTGAGCCAATTCATTTAGTTTAGCCTCATTACGAGCCGCTAAAACTAAGCGACAACCGGCTTGGGCCAGATGTTTTGCTGTTGCCAAACCAATGCCTTGGGTCGCACCCGTAAGAATGACAACGCGGTTATCTAAATTCATTCCACCAAACTCTTTTTTCCACCAAACTTTTCCCAAAGGTTGAGTAATCTGGAGGATTGTACTCTTTCAATGTGGAGATGCAAAAATTGAAGATTTTGGTGCTGACTAAATTGGGGATTTGCGATCTTTACGATTATTTTGTCGTAGGTAGCCCCAAAGGCGACGAAAGATGGTCAGAATAATTAAAAAGCTTGACGTAAAAATGATCCAGCCCATTGTGGCCCTCTGAAGATAATCGTACCAGATGGGTTGAATTGGATTCCCTGAGGGAACCATAGGTAATTCGTTGGAGGTATCATTTTGTCGAGGGGCAAAGTTTGGGGCAAAGCCAGAGGCATCTACACTAAATATTGTTTGTGTTTCAGAAATTGCAACTTCATCGGTTATTTCTGTAGTAGGTCTCTGTCCCTTTAGAATCTGAACTTGATGTTCACCATTTGGCGCGACAAATTCAAGATAGGTGTCGTGACCCATTGTAGTCAAGGTATAGGGTATTGATTTTTCATCAAGTAAGACCGTGTGAATAGTGTCAGTTGGAAGTATAAGGATCTTGATTTGAACAGGGTCCTGAGCATTTGTCCCATAGTTCAGATGAGTGATAGTCTGATTCCAGTCATAGCTATAAGCAGCATAACGATCTGTGGCTGGTTGATAGACACGAATAAAGCCATCGGTTAAGCCTAAACGTGGTTGAAGCGTGAGGCCACGACCTGATAAGGAAACGCCGAAGAACCCCTCTATGATCGCGTTTCCAGTTGTTCCAGCTGCGGCTGTATGAAAGTGATGTCCCTCCTGATCTGAGTTCAAATTGGTTGGTTGCCAACTGATGATGTTTCCAGGATGCGTTTGCCAATCATTGGCTAATTGAATTAGATGTTGTTGGCCAAGTTCAGCGAAACCATTCAAAAATTCAGCTTTGATTTGTATACCCGCCCACCAATCCCATACTCCACCATTGTATCCTTGACCTGGTGTAAAAAGGGCTGAACTTGATTCTGAAGCGGGAAAATAAGGATAGACAGACACACCAGGCTTTTTTGCCTTTGCTTCAAGTCGGGTCCATTCCAGTTGATCAAAAATAGTCTTATTTTGTGAGGAGGATGTCAGGCCACTGTACACGGCAAGACTATTAGCGATTGTGACATATTTATCCTCGTCACTGTTATATTTCCAATTAAAATAACCGTTTTGACTATTCCAGAGTTTAGAATTTGTCTGTACTTTTAGGGTTTCAGCGCGAGTCTGCCACAAATCAGCCTGATCTGTGGCACCAACCGCTGCGTTCAGGGTCGCTAGTTCGATGAAGGTTAAGTAAGCGAGGGCCTGATCATAAATTGAAACTGAAGGAGAGGGTTGGTCGGGAGAGTGTGTCCAAACCATTGGGTGATCTAAGAAAACAGTGGCAGAATTTGAAGTGTTTGATTGGATGAGCTGTGAGTCTGGAGCGAGACGATGTGTATATATCCAATTACCCGCCCAATTTAAACGGGTAATGATTTGAGTACCATCAATCTTTTGCTGAAGCCATTGCGTGTTGTAGTTGACATTGTAATATTGATATGCCCCGTGGATTAGATACAAAACATCATTACTAGAGACAACGTCTGGCAAGGTGCCCTGATCTTGCCCTATAATAATTTGCTGTTTGAGCTGGGCCTCCAGCGTTTCCCGCAGATAAGGCTCAGGGTAATAGTATTGAGCTGTTTCTATAGCCCAAATGAGGGAGTGTAAATCAATGGCTTGATAATTTTTATGGGCTTTGAAGCCATGGATGATTTGTTGATTATAGGTGTAGATATAGGCTGTTTGGGAAAAATTATGTGGGAGATATCCTGCAGTGGCGCTGAGATTAGGTAATGTCGGTAAGTGCCAAGTTGTTTCTGTACTATAGGATAAATCTGATGGTAGGGCCGGATTCGATTGAGCGGTAGACTGTGAAGTGGGAAGAAAAAGTAAGCAACTTAAGAAAATGTAAATTAAAAGCCAAAAATATCTACGTACAAATTTGATCACCTCTCCAACCCTTTTTGTGTCAACGCTTACAGAGTAATGTGATAGACAGAAGTAAGTATACATAATAATGTATAGATAGGCAATCAATCTTGAAATTTAGGGTGCGTTTCAGTTATGGGGCGAGAATTGGACCGATGTTCGGCTCGAGCTTCGGCCGGGAATAAATCCCCGGTCTATATTAGGTTGAAGCCCGCTGAAGCAGGCGAGAGAGGGGACTTTAGTCTCCTTTTACCTATGATAGCGTGACGGCTTTAGTCCCACGTGAAGGTTGG
>JANQQF010000034.1 GCA_028285035.1 Phycisphaerae bacterium | reverse complement strand
AAGATGCCCGCCGTGACGGTGTTTTGATAGCGACCCAAGGCTGAACCGATGGCAATCACGTTTGCGCCCAAAGGTAATTCCCCAGAGTCACCCCACTGGACGACAGCGGGTACGGGACCATCGACTTTCAGGACCGCCAGATCAAAATCAGGGGCACTGCCGACCAATCGGGCTGGGGCTGAGCCACCTTGGGCGTAGACACATTTAGGTTGCGAGCGCCCTCGATGACATAGTTGTTTGTCACAACCAAAAACTTTGTTACGCGCTGATAAATACCTGTCGTGGGAGACGGTTAGGGGAATATTGTTGATTTTGCGGTGATATATAGTCTAAGAGCTTTACCAGATTAAGCTAATATAAACCTTCATAGCTCTGCTTATGTTGTAAGGGCGGATACGAACAAAAAGTGTTATTTGACACGCTCTTCAAATTGATTTAGAATGCCTTTGTTCAATATTCAGAATTCTGAATATTGAACAAAGGAAAATTTCAATGGATTCTATGTATTCTTCTTTATTTTCGAAACAAGGCTTGGTTACCACCCAATTGGCGTGGGATCTGTTACAGTACCAACCTGGGGACCAGATTGCTAGAGCTCAAGACTATGCTCGAAAGTATGGTGTTGGAGCAGGCACGGTTCAGGCCGCCTTGCAACAACTATTTAATGCGAATGTGGTCAAGGTTGAAGCGCGAGGTCGATGGGGGAGCTATATTCAGGAGATAGATTACCCTGGGTTATGGCAATTTACTGTTCGAGGGCCCGTTGTTGGCTCCATGCCGTTGCCCTATTCACCCCTGTATGAAGGGTTGGCTACGGGATTGCATGAAGTTTTCCAGCGGGCAACCGTGTCTCTCAATTTAACCTTTGTCCGTGGCTCTCTGAATCGTCTTGAAGCTATGGGGCACGAACGATGTGACTTTGCTGTTATCTCACGGTTAGCCTTCGATAAGATGGAGGAGGAAGGGAGTAATGTGACCCTGGCCAAAGCTTTGGGCCCAGGGACTTGGATAAAAAATCATGTCCTGGTTTTTCGGGACGCCTCATTTTCCACAATTCAATCGGGAATGCGCGTTGGGGTGGATAATCAATCGATTGACCATTTAGCCTTGGTTCATGGGGCTTGTAAAGACCTAGATGTCGAATTTGTCGATATTGGATATATGCAGATTCGGTCAGCGCTCGATACTGGGCAAATTGATGCAACTGTATGGAATATTGACGACTTTACCCTACGCCCTGCCCCTGAGTTTAAAATTGTATCCGCTCAGGAAGCGGGCTTTGGTGATCTCTATGATATCTATTCTGAAGCCGTGATTGTGGTCAGCCAGGAGCAGTGGGAACTGGTTAATCTATTAGAGGCTGTACTTGATATTGAGGCATTTCTGGCAGTCCAGACAGATGTTGTGGCCCGAAAACGGCTTCCTTCGTATTAGGCTTGAGGCTTGAATAGTGAACCATAAGGAAACCCGATGCGTGTTATTGTCTTAATTATAGATGGGCTGGGAATGGGAGAAATGCTTGATGTCACCCAGACTCGCCCTCAAGATCAAGGCAGTCACACCTTGTTGCATGTTGCTCAAACTGTGGAGGGACTAGATTTACCCAATTTACAGCGTCTTGGGCTGGGTAATTTAGCCCAAACTCCTGGCCTTAAGGCTGTCGGTCCCAAGGCTACTGCTGCCTACGGTTTGTGCAATTTATGCCATTCAGGAGCCGACACATATATGGGGCATCAAGAATTGATGGGCACGATTCCTCAACCACCTCGTAATCAGTTGATGAGCGAGATTGGGGAACAGGTTTGTAAAGCATTGAAAGCTCGGATGTATCAGGTTGACAGGTTTCTCCCTGATGCAAGTTGTCTACTTGTCAATGATGTTGCCCTCGTGCATGACAATATGGAGACTGACCCTGGCCTGAATATCAATGTGACGGCAAACTTGGATGATATCACACTGGAGGCATTGACCGACATTGGGCAGGTTGTGCGGGGTATCGTTGATGTGGCACGAGTAATCGTTGTAGGCGGTCGTGGATACACCATCGAGGATATGTGTCATCATCTCAAACGACACGCAGGGGCAGTCGGAATTGATACCCCAGCTTTGGGAGTTTATGACAAATGGTATCAGGTCCGACATCTTGGCAAGGGGATTCGGATTGAGTCTCAGGCGCCAAGTTTGGTCAAGCAGGCTGGCTTTCCTGTCGCTTTAATTGGTAAGGCCGCTGATGTTGTGACCTGTCCTGGCAGTAATCAATTGCCGATGGTTGATACAAAGCAGGTTTTTAGGTTGATCTATGAGGTATTAGCTGGAATGGATACCGGTTTGGTCGTGGCCAATGTGCAGGAGACCGATTTGGCTGGACACGAACAAAATCCAGACCGTTGGGGACAGCTACTCACCTTAGTTGATCAAGGTATCGAGCAGTTAATGGAACGATGTCGGCCTGATGACGTGTTGATCATCACTGGAGATCATGGAAATGACCCCATGATCGGTCATAGCAATCATACCCGTGAGCGAACACCCTTTTTGTTATACAGACCCCAACATCCATCCAGAAATCTTGGCGTCCGAGCTACATTGGCAGATGTTGGAGCAACCGTGGCCGACCTTTTTTCAGTCGGACCCACTGAGCATGGTCAAAGTGTCTTGGAAGGATCATAAATGTCAATCATTCGTACCGTACTGGGTGATATCAAGCCTGCAGCGTTAGGGAGTACCCTCTGTCATGAACATTTAGTCTGTCATATTTCACCTGAGCAAATATTGACGCCTGACCCCGTTATTGCTGACCTGCAAGCGTATGTCGAACTTGGTGGGCAAGCGATTATCGAGCTAACTAATACTGGAATGGGACGCGATGTCAAAAGCTTGCGGACAGTGGCTCAAGCTACAGGGTTACATATTATCTGTGCGACCGGGTTTTATAAACAAAGCCATTACCCGGCTGATTTAGCAGAAAAATCTATGGCAGAGATAATTGATGGCTTTGTAAGTGAAATTGAGAACGGAATTGATGATACTGATATTCAGGCAGGAATCATCGGTGAAATTGGGACCAGCCAACAAATTGTGACCCCAGATGAAGAGAAAGTATTGCGAGCCAGCGCTCGAGCGGCTTTAGCAACGGGCGCACCTTTAAGTACTCATACCTCGCTAGGGTATTTGGCCCTTGAGCAACTCCAGATATTACAGGAAGAAAAATTGCCGCTCAACCGAGTGAGTATTGGGCATCTTGACCTTATCCCAGACCCAGATTATCACACTGCCGTGGCCGAACAAGGGGCTTATATCCAGTATGACACATTTGGTAAAAATCAATATCAAACAGACGCAGCCCGCATCGCCTGTTTGGTCGAGATGGTTCGCCGAGGTTTTGGTCAACAGATATTGACCTCCTGCGACCTTAGCCGAGCCAACTACCTAAAGGCTCAAGGCGGCTGGGGATATGATCATTTTTTAAGGTGTATCGTCCCTGGACTGTATGAAGCCGGCCTTGACAAGGCCACCCTCCAGCAAATACTTGTCGAAAATCCGGCTCGATTTCTAACATTTGCCAATTAAATTTTGTTCATATGGAGAGACTGACTAGTGACTGAAACGGTTGAATCACGACTACATCTTTTGCAAGACAGCAATCAAATTAGTCCCGAGATAACCACGGCCACCCGCCGCCTGGCAGACAGTGTTGAGGCCTATTTAGAGGTTTCTTTATCAGGAAGCGTGGCCATGTCTTTTATCACCCACTTGGCCTTGGGATTAGAACGTTTGTTAAATGGTGCGCCATTAGAAAATGCGTTACCCGATGATCTGTT
The DNA here is from genome assembly GCA_028285035.1 of Phycisphaerae bacterium. The sequence continues at coordinate 5,239 of JANQQF010000034.1, read as the reverse complement.
GGCAGAGGCGCGAGACCGACCCGATGATTGGGCATTTACCCAGAGGCTGGCTCGTCAAGTTGAACAAGAACTCGGTGTCGCGTTACCCGAAAGTGAGCTGGGGTATTTAGCCATCCACATTAGTACACTTTCAGAGGTAGTTAATCCACAGGGAGATGATGTATGACGCTAAAAATTGTCGCAGCTGGTATCGGTAGCCGTGAGATTCACCAGATTTTAGAGCAATATGATTCCGCCTCGATTCGGTCTCAAATTATGAGCGACTTTGAGGGTGCCCAAGCCGTGCAACGTGGGGATGCCGATGTTTATTTTGGGGCTTGCTATAGCGGGCAGGGGGGCGCGCTGGCTGCCGCTATTGCCATTTTGGGGTATACCAACACGGCGATGGTCGGTGACCCTGGCCGAGGGGTTGACTCTGATAAAATTGCTGAGGCGGTGAGCCAAGGGATCAAAGCGTTTGGTATGACGCATGATCAGATCGAACAAGCGGTACCGTTACTGGTAGAGGCCCTTCTTAAAAATGCCAGCTAGCCAAGCCTAAGTTTTGTTTTATGGACGCTATCATCCAATTTCTACAAAATAGCCCGCATCACGCAACGCTCCCTCAACCAGTGATTTGGCTGCAAATTGTCGTGTTGGGGGCGGTGGGGGGCTGGTCGGCACTCTTGGCCCATAAAGCCATCGCTAACTTTCATGATGGGGTCCGCCCGATTTATCCTGAATTTTTGAATGGACGTATGTCTCGTCGTGATTTGGCTGCCAATGCGCTGAAGTTGAGCTTGCCGTTTGTGATTGGATTTGGCTTACCCTTTAGCCTGGCGTCTGGGTTAATGATGGTCTCCCTTCTTTTATTGCCCGCCGATGTGATAGGCATCGGCTCATCCCGTAGCTGGATCGCAGTTGGCCTTGGCGCATTGTGGGGCGGCTTGATGGTTGTGCTACTCCAAACTATTTTCGAAGTTGCCTCGATCATGCCTGTAAATTTTGTAGCACCGCTGGAGGCCCTGCAATTACCGGTAACTTATGCCTTGGTTGCTTTTCCAGCCCTCGCTGTCGCCCTGCAATATGGGCCACGTTTAGGGAGTGGGGCGTTGATTTTGACGGTAATCGGCCATCAAGGCTTGTTTTACACGATGGGGGACACAGGTGCTCCGGAAATTGGGGGGATGTTGATCGGGATCATCTGCTTACTCTATTTGGGGATTTCTCGTGATATGAAGCGAGCTGATGCCTCATCCGTCGCCGCTGGAATGGATTTTGCCTCGCAAGTGGCTCGGATGCGAAAGCATCTCCCTTGGCTCGCTGTCCAAGGGGCGCTACTCGCTTTAGCCAGCCGATTATGGATTTTGGCGGGTTCTGAGGCAGATTTTGCCCTGTTGGCGGGTGGACGAGTCGGTCAGGCGGCGCTGGCCGATCTTGTACGCGCTTTCGCCTTCACGCCTTTGATTGCTATTTCTGCCTTGACCACAGGGGTTTATCAAGCCGTTGGCTTGACCCTGGTTTACGCGGTTGGCTTTCTTTCACCCCATCCCTTATTTGCTCTCGTTGCTGGGGCTGTGGTGATCTCCGTAGAGGTGTTGCTCTTGGAACGGTTGAATAACCTGTGGTTCCGCTTTCCCTCGTTGCGTGTCTCCTCGGAGCATCTACGAGGGGCATTGGCCCAGGTTTTGGAGGTTGCCTTGCTGGTTGGCTCAGCCTTAGCCGCGAATCAGTTAATCCCTGATGGTTTGGGGGTGATGATTTTTGTTGGCCTCTATGTTTTGAATTCGGTGGCTGGGCAAGTGGTTTATCGAATGGCAGCGGGGCCACTGATTGTGTTACTGATCGGCTTGATTGCGAATGGCTTAGTTATAGTTGGGGCAATCTAACCCATTATTCTAGGAGACCGAGTTGAAAACTTATCCTATTGCTCAAATGAATCTTGATGAAGCGTTGACTATGCAATTTCGACTGGTTGATCTCATTCAACAGCATTTTTCTGGTGCGGAGTTTTTACAGGCGGGTGATTTTGGGGTGAACCCAAGTTATGGCCGCCCCTTAACCACGGCGAAGGTTGAAGCTGTTCTAGCTGAGTTTTTTGACGCAGAGGATTGTGTCCTCGTTCGTGGCTCTGGAACTGGCGCGATTCGTTCGGCCTTGATCGCTAACTTTCAACCAGGCGATCCAATTCTTGTCCACGAAGCGCCAGTTTATTCCACGACGAAAGTTACCTTTCGAGCGATGGGCCTTACGTTGCATAAGGTAGATTTTAATCAACAAAGCGCACTTAAGCAGGCGCTCGACCCTCATCTAAAAGGGATCTATATCCAACATTCTCGTCAACGGCTACAGGATCACTACGATTTGTCAGCCGTTATCCAAACCGTCAAAGCGACTTTACCAACAGCCCCGATCATGGTTGATGACAATTACACGGCGATGGCTATGCCCCAAATTGGCTGTCAATTAGGGGCCAACCTGTCTGCTTTTTCTCTGTTCAAATTACTAGGGCCACCAGGTGTAGGGTGTATCGTGGGAGATAAAAAATATATCGATCCGATTAGAGAAGATGCTTATTCGGGCGGAACAAAAGTGCAAGGCCCAGAAGCGATGGACGCCCTCAAAAGCTTGGTTTATGCCCCTGTGATGGTTGCCATTGGCGTCAAGGTTGTAGATGAGGTTGCCAGCCGTCTCAATGCGGGCGAGGTGCCTGGGGTAGCCCAAGCTCACTTGGGTAATCACCAAGCCCGATCGTTGCTCGTCGAGCTTGTTGATCCTGTGGCCCCCGCCGTGATTGATCGAGCCCTGCACTATGGGGCCACACCTTATCCCGTTGGTGCGGCTTCCCGTCACGAGGTTGGGACAATGTTTTATCGAGTTTCTAAAGCAATGATCGAAGCAGAGCCAACCCTGAAAGATACGATGGTGCGGATTAGTCCCTTTCGGGCCGGGGCCGATACGATTATCCATATTTTGAAGTCCGCGTTGCACGACGTAGGGCAATCAGCCTAACCTAAGCCTAAATAGTGAGAGGAGTAACGGATGTTTCTTGATGTAACCATCCGACGCAACCCAGCCTTAATCCAAACCGCTATCGAATTGCATCAAGCTGGTGCGCTTCCCCCTAACACCTATCTCATCGATCTTGATACCGTTGTCCAAAATGTTCGGACTCTGGTGAAAACGGCGCAAGGCTATAACCTCAAGCTATATGGAATGACCAAGCAGCAAGGCCGTAATCCTTTGCTGGCCAGGATGATAGTGGCAGCGGGCCTGCCCCATGCCGTGGCCGTTGATTTTGATGGAGCCAGAATTTTACATGCCTATGGCATCCCTCTAGGCAATATCGGACATCTGACCCAAATTCCTGATGGGGCAATCGCTGAAGCCTTGCAGATGGCCCCCGAGGTCATGACTGTCTTTTCCGTGGAGAAGGCAAAACATATCGGCAGCATTGCCGATCAGTTGGGCAAGACTCAGCCTGTATTAATGCGTATTGTTGGCGAACCATCCGCCTTTTACCCCGCTCAAGAAGGTGGTTTTTTGCTAAAGGATATCGTGGCTGGGGCACAAATGATTACCAAAATCAAAGGCATCCGTTTGGTTGGAGTGACCACCTTTCCTTGTCTTAAATTTGATTACACTCAACGAAAAATTTTACCAACAGCAAATCTTGAAGCGTTATGTACGGCTGGGGGAATGCTCGAAGAGGAATTTGGTTCCGAGGTTGTGCAGCAGATTAATGGGCCAGGGGTGAGCACCTCAAGCATTATGGGGATGTTAGCTGAGGTCGGGGTTACACATTTAGAGCCAGGTAGCAGTATGACAGGCCATACGCCAATCCATGCGATTAACGATGAACCGGAGCGACCCGCCATAGTTTATGTCACGGAGGTGTCACATCGACTGGAGGATCGTATTTTTGTTTTTGGGGGCGGATTTTACCCTCGGGGTAGAACAAAAGCAGCCATTGTTACCCGATCCCCTGAGTTGGCGTTTGATACCCAGCCGCTCCCCTATCAAGCGCTACCTAGCGAGGCGATAGATTATTATGGCGAACTCAAAGGGCATGTTGATGATGGATATACCGTCGGTGATACGGCTATCTTTGCTTTTCGTAGCCAAATCTTTGTGAGCCGCGCATTTGTCGCCGTAGTCTCAGGGATTCAACAGGGCCAGGGACGACTGCTGGGGCTCTTTAATCGGAGCGGACAGATGTTGGATCCGGTGCATAAAATGCCTTTAGGCTTGACTGAGGCATTGGAGCGAGTCGAACAGGCTCTGCACGAAATAAAGTGAGAGGATTGCAAGCCTGTAGATCTAGTGGGGTAAAGAAAGGAGGAGCTTATTCAATCGTTGATCATGCCATATCCAATTAAATCATTAATCCAAAGGAGGATAAATTATGAATGGTAAACATCTATATAGCCTTATATTTACGTTGATTTTTGCGCTTCTACTGGCGTCATGTGGCGGCACCAATCCAGAGCCAGAAGCTGCCGAGAGCTCAAGCGAACAAGCCCAAGAGGAAAGTGCGCAAGCTGAAGAAGCTGCCCCAGAAGAAGAAAGTGCTGAAGCAGAGGAGGCTGCTCCAGAGGAAGAAAGCGCATCTGAAGAAGCCGCTGAATCGGAAGAAACAATGGAGGACGACTCCGCTTCAGATGCCGCTATGGAAGCGGTGACGATCTCATTTTTAACGCCGCCTTGGGGTGTGCCACCGGATGAGGAGGCCTTGGCTGCGTTTCAAGCCGAGACAGGCATCGAAGTCAGTATCCAGTCGGTGCCGATGGCAGATTTATTCAGCCGGGTGCAGGTTGCTTCAGCCACAGATGAAAATCCAGCCGATGTCATCTTCTTGACTGAAGAAGCTCCCTCCAATATTGTTGCCACAGGCAATATGATGCCCCTGAATGATCTGATCGAGCAGACGCCTGATCTAAATGTCGATGATATCCAACGACGTGAATTCTTTACCGTTGGTGGCGAGGTATTTGGTTTGACCAGCTACTTACAGTTGGTGATGATGGATTACAACTCGGCGAAAACGGCGGAGGCTGGCTTTGACGCCCCACCCACGACGTGGGCTGAGCTGAAAGAGCAGTCGATTGCAATCAAAGATCAAGGAATTGATGAATATCCAGTTGCCCTGGGGGCCATTGACTGGTCCTGGTATCTGATGGCACTGTCGATGGGTGACCCCATGTTTGATGAAGATCTGAACCCAGTGTTTGCGGATGAAGGCTCAAAGTCTCGAGAAGCG
>JANQQF010000021.1 GCA_028285035.1 Phycisphaerae bacterium | reverse complement strand
ATTGAGGGATGGATCGAATGAAAATCTTTGGTAAATCCTCAAATTCGCTGTAAAACCGGAACATCTGATCTCTAAACCTTATTGCGGAACACGTTTAATCTCTAATCTCCTAAATTCAAATTCGATCTACCTTTATCTATTTTTACTTTAAATGGTTCACTAAATTTTAAGGACAACACGATGCCAAAACGACATATCGAAACAATTGCCATTCAGGCCGGGCGCGATCCCGATCCATACATCGGCGCTGTGATGACGCCGATTCATTTGAGTACAACATACGTACGGGGAAATGAAGGTGATTTTGTCTACTCTCGAACAGGTAATCCTAATCGGCAAGCCCTTGAAACCTGTTTGGCAGAACTAGAAGGTGGGGCGGGAGCCATCGCCTTTGGCTCAGGGATGGCCGCCGTGGCCGGTGTCTTCCAATCGCTGGCGAAAGATGATCATGTGATTTTGCCAGATGACACCTACTTTGGTGTTCGGGAGTTGGTGACTGGCATTTTGGCTCGGTGGGGGTTGGAGCATACCTTGGTCGATATGACCGACTTGGCTGCGGTTAAAGCTGCTGTCAAACCGACCACTCGGATCGTTTGGATAGAAACACCCTCTAACCCGATGCTCAAGATTACTGACATTACGGCTGTGGCCGATATTGCTCACGAAGCGGGGGCGCTCGTCGGGGTGGATGGCACCTGGGCCACCCCGATGCTGCAATCGCCCCTCGAATTGGGGGCCGACCTCGTTGTGCACTCGACGACCAAATATTTGGGGGGACATAGTGATCTGACCGGCGGGATAATTATCGCCAAAGCCGAAGACAGCTTCTTTGAAACGATGCGGGAGATGCAAGGCATCGGCGGTGGTGTGCCCAGCGGCTTTGATTGCTGGCTACTGTTGCGCGGCATCCGCACCCTGCCCTATCGCATGCGCGGCCACTGTGAAAATGCTAAAAAGGTGGCCCACTTCCTGGCCGATCATCCCAAAGTCCACACGGTTCATTACCCTGGCCTCGAAAGCCACCCCGGCTACGAAGTGGCTAAACGCCAAATGCGAGATTTCGGCGGGATGCTCTCGGTGCAGGTCAACGGCGGCTTTGACGCCGCAGACGCTATCGTTAATCGTACCCAAATTTTCGCCAAAGCGACCAGTCTCGGCGGGGTTGAAAGCCTGATTGAACATCGTGCACCCGCCGAGGGTGAGGGATCTAAGACGCCGATTGATCTCCTGCGTGTCTCCGTCGGCTTGGAACATCCTGATGATTTGATTGAGGATTTAGCTCAGGCTTTGAGGTGATGCTCGCTCCGGCAAATCAACCCACACCTGAATGATAAAAACAGCAGCTATCAAAATAATGAATATCATCGAGGTCATCCCGACGAAGTAACCACCAATACCAATCGCTAAGACCGCGGCGGCAGCCCCAAAGCGCCAGTAGGCCCGATGTAAGTTGTCCAACTCGTCTTCATCTTCACGCTCCGTGACAAGGTCAATGAGGGCAATCGAGATGAGGTAGATGATAATTGCTGTGACATATAGTAGCATGTACTTTTTGGTGAGTGGCTCAAAGTGGGGCTGGATGAAGACTTTTTTGGCGGCGACGCCAAAGGCGGTCAAGCCGATGGCAAAGGGCAGGTGACTGTAAACCCAGACAAATGTGCCAATACCGCCCTTTCCTTTTATGACTTGGTCGACAACATCATCAAAGTAAAGCCACCACAAACAGCTTACGACGGCAACTCCAAAGACGCTCCAGACAATAGCCCATACCCCTACGGCTTGGCCTGCGGCTTCATCCAGAATTTTTACAAATGACTCACCCAAAACGATAATTGTGAAGATACCGTAACGTTCCGACATATGGGGGATATCAGGAGGGCTAGCTGATCGGGTTTCTTTATTCATTGTGAAGGGAACCGTGATATCGACGAACATCCCGATGCCCCACAGGAGAAATTTAAGTGGGGCTGGAACAAATAGAGAGATGATCCAGAATACGAGGGCAAAGGCGAACCCACGCGCAAAATGATTGGTGACATTTCTAGCTTCGGGAATGTGGTGACCCGCCCGCATATAAAGGACAATCATGATGAGGCGAATAAAAATGTAGGATCCGGCAAATTGGTTGGTTAAATCCTCAAAGGCACCAGCAATACTGAGGCCTAACGTTGCAATGCCGAGGATTTGAAAGAATATTAAAATGCGATGCGGGACATCATCCACCACATAGCGATTGACATAAAAGGTAACTCCGGTCCAGGACCACCAAATAGGGATGAACAGCAGCACAAAATGGACAAAGCCCGTTACTGATACATCATCACTTAACCGATTCCCAAGTTGGATTAGGGTGGCGACATAGACTAAATCATAAAATAGCTCAAGCCAACCAACTTTGCGTTCTTCTCCATGCCGTTCATGCCATTTTGTGTGTAATATTGGGGGTTGCCACAATGGGTGGGTCATTGATTTTCTCTCCTCGAAATTTTTGGTCCCACAGTTTAGTTTAAGTGGTCTGAAATAGACAAACCACAAAGGTCTCAAAGAAAATTAAAAAGTTCGCAAAGTCTGCAAAACCCTACGAACTCTATAAACTCTACAAACGCTATAAACGCTTACGTTCCCTCAAACAAATCCGTTGCGTTCTTGGAGCGCAGGTCATCATCTGGTGTCGGCTGAACCAAAATAAAATGCTCATACCCCCACATTTGTCTGGCGGCATCTTCTGGGATTTTTCGAAAAAAGTTATCCTCACCGAACTGAGTTTGGTGAGCCAACATCGCTCGTTGGTTGGTTTCAAACCAAGCGGTCGTATCTAGCTTGTGCGTCACTTGAGCGTCGGTCTCATACTGAAAATCTTTGGGTTCAAGCGCTTCCATCTCCTCGGCCAGCCCTTGCGCCTTGAGGTAATCGATCATCTTCTTAAAGTTACTGGCGAGCAGGACCGCGTAAAATAAGCGTTGTGGCTGCCAAGGCTCACCTAAATCGGGGTATGCGTCCGCCTGACTGGCTTTTTCATAAGCGGCGGTAGCGAGCCGATAGACCGCCCGGTGATCAGGGTGGCCGTACCAACCATATGGCTCAAAGGTGACAACCACATCGGGCTTGAGTTCACGGATGAGGGCGACAATGCGTCCGATTGCTTCTTCAGGATCAGCTTGAATCAAGGCCCGAGGGTCCTCGTTTGGTGGCGTATTTTCCATTCCTGAGTCGCGGTAATCCAAAAAGCGTAGGTTGTGGATGCCCAAAATTTCACAGGCGGCTTCCAGTTCGGTGGTGCGCACTTGGGGCAGGGTTTCCGGGGTTGCCAGTGCTGGGTCAGAGATTTCGCCGACCTCGCCTCGGGTGGCACAGACGAGGGTGACTTCGACGCCTTGGCTGGCATAGTGGGCCAGCGTGCCGCCGATAGCACCTTCATCATCAGGATGGGCAAAGATTGCCATTAGTTTTCGCATAGATTACTTGTCTCCATTGGTAAAAGCGTGCTTAACCGCCACATTAGATTTTGGGCTGATTGATGAGGAAAAATTATACCATCGACTCTATAAGCACGCAGAATCATAAGACCTACTTGAGTAATAACTTGGTTAGTCAACAGTCAAGTAGGTCATTGTTCACTAGTACCGGCGCAGAGCGTCGGTACCAGTGATTAGGGGGGATCTGAATTCTTTTTTATTCTGTGACGTTTTCTGCCCGATGGGTGCCATCACACAAAGGTTTGTTTTTTGATAGTCCACAGCGACAAAGCGTAACGCGATTGCGAACTTCCATCGGCTCTCCATCGGCCCGCTCAATCTCGATTTTACCCGACACCCACAATGGTCCAGCGATGGGGCCGTCGGAGGTCATCTCGGTAGTCACTGCCACTTGTTTGGGCAAATCAGGCTCAATGTCAGCCGTATCTTCTGACAGTGAGTAGGTGTATGAGCCGGAGGGACAGCGTTCGACCATCGCCATTACTTGCGCTCGCACGATTGAGTCGTCGGTTTGGGCCGCCAATTTTTGAATATTGGCTAGACGATGCCCACAGAAGCCTGACTCGGCGCAAATTGAATAATCTCGTTTGACGACGATATTGGTGCTCCCGGCTTCAACGATTTTTCGATCTTCAAAGGTGTCAGTGGCCGCCGTTTCTGTGCCATCAAAGCCAGTCGTATAGTGCGTTCCATCACAAAATGGTTTGTTGTTGGAGGCGCCACACCGGCATAAGGCATAAACATCTTTGCCTTCGAGTTCCTCGATTTTTTCCCACGTCATCGGCTCGCCGTGTTCAGAAGCAATCTGTTTCTTACGAATTAGATCAACATCACCCGAAACAAGATAAGGACCATCTTTTTGAACTGTAATTTTTTGTTCTGCCATCAGAAATTCTCCTTTGTCATAGAGGTAGCCAAGCGATTTGTTGAAAGTATAACGCAAACTGTGCGCAGAGGAAATCATTGTTTGGTTTCTAAACGCGGCGCAATCGAGTTTATCTCCTGTGCATTTGTCAGCGCATTTTTGAGTAGACCGACCGTTTCCCGCTCATCCTGTGTCTCAACAATTTGTATCGTATCCCCTTGATATTCCCGAACCAATGCTCGATACTGTTCCAGAGTCCACCCTTGGGTTTGGGAAATGCTACCGGGTATGGGTTGTTTTGCCGCGCTGAAGCGACATGCCCCAGGGGCAAAAAATATGACTGACCAATCCTGCGATTCCAACTTCTCAATAAAATCCGCATCATTTGTCGTCGGAACATATTCCGGATTGCCAATCAAAGGGGGGATGGCTTTTGAGGCTGCCAGCGAAGCATCTGGGTCACATCCACGAGCCAGAATACGCTTTCGGGAGTTGTCTGCTGAATTTGTGTGTTCTCGTTTCGTTTCATTCATTTTTATATCCCTGTTTTTCCTAACACTTGATGGATTGGGTGGGGGTTAGCTTGCCCAGCCATTTGCTTGTAACCAAGTCTTGAAGTCGGCCAGATCAGGATGCTGATCACGGAGTGCCGGAATGTCAGCCTCATACCCTTTTTCATTAAACCAATTGACCATAATCGCCATATCCTCAAAAGCGGATGACCCCTCTGGCTGAGTCAATGTGACGGGTCGCCCAATCACTTGAGCCATAACCTCAACCATTTGTGGCTCGGTTAGCTCATCGCCAGCAATTTCAAGCCCTTGGCCGATATACACTTGCGGGTTTTCAAAGATGAGGGCGGCGAACCCCCCAATGTCATCAACCGCAATGATTTGTAACGGCTTGTCGGGAACCATTCCCATACTCTCATAGGTACCGCCCAAAATCTGTTCTCGCTTCCAGTTGAGATTTTCCATAAAATAGGCAGGTCGCAGAAATGTGGCTGGTAAATTGAGCGAGCGAACATAGTTTTCAACCTCCCACTTACTTTCAAAATGTGGCACGCCACTGTTACGCTCGACCCCGCCAACAGATGCTTGTAGAAAATGTTGAACCCCAGCCGCTTTAGCCGCATCCGCCATAATCTTACCCTGGCGAATTTCCCCCTCAAGACCAGAGGCCATATTGGGAAAGCTGTAAACACCATACACGCCTGCTAAGGCCGCATCAAGCGAAGCTCTATCTTCTAAATCACCTTGAACCATTTCAGCCCCTGCTTCAGCGAGAGCCTTGGCTTTGGTGCTATCTGGATTGCGGGTCAGCCCGCGAACGGCCCAGCCTTTTTCGAGTAATTTGCGGGCCGTCGCACCCCCTTGTTGGCCGGTGGCCCCAGTTACCAATATGATTTTATTGTTCATAATATGTGTCCTCAAATATATTGTAGAATTTATAAATTTTGCATTGCGGGTTCAGCCGCCGAGCGTGTCGCGACTGCCACAAAAATAACAACGATTAACAACGAAAGCGCACCGGCTATACCAAACATCCCCGCCAAACCAAATTGGCCGACAATGGGCTGACTAAAAATCGGGGAGAAGAATTGGCCCAGAAAAATTGCGCTGGTCATTCCCCCAACGGCACGACCACGTAATGCGGGTGGGGTCACCTCGGCTAGCCAGACGCTGCTGTTTGGCGGGAATAAACCGATCCCCAAACCGCCAATGAGCATCGCCACAATAACGAGGCTGTAGCTGCCTGTGAGGGATATGATGGCGTGGTTGATACTGAAGGTAAGAAAAATCATGGCGAAGATCGCGGCAAATGAGAACCGAGCTTTCACTTGGGGATAGAGCAAGGCAATAACAACCGACGAGAGTGTTTGTAAGGACAGGGCCAAGCCGACTTGACTGTTGTTCACTTCAGCAAAGCCGCTTAAGTAGAAGGGGAGCTGAACAGGAAAGATGAAAAAGATAATCATCCCGACAAAGGAAATGATGTAGATCGGAGTAATGGGTTTCCAAGGAAAAACTAGGGTTGACGAGAAACTCTTGTCTGTCACATCATCGGCTTGGGTTTGTGGCTCCTCGATGGCAAAGAGCACCCCAGGTAGCACGATCAGGGCAAAGAGGTGGACTAAAAATGGGAATTGCCAACCGATGTCGGCCAGGAAGCCTGCGATCAAGAGGAAGACCATTCCACCGAGGCCAATAAAGGCCCCCTGATAGCCCATAAATTGGTTGAGTTTGGTACCGCTGAAGTAGTCGAGAATGAGCGTGGTAAAGCCACTCATAATACCTGCCACAGCAAAGCCGAGTAAGGCTCGACTCACCAAAATCGTCACCAAATCATTCAGCACAAAGCCAGCCGTGCCAGCCACTGCGTACAAAATCAGGGATGCGATCAACACGGGCTTACGTCCCAAGCGGTCCAATAGCAATCCAACGAAGGGTGCGCCAAGGGCAATAAACAGAGCAGGCATTGTCAGGGTCAATCTGACAAGAAAATCAGCGTTGGGTGTATCCTGAAAGGCAGTTGCCATTTCTGGTAAGGCTGGGGCAATGATCGTTGCCGCCAATACCGTGGTTGTACTGCCCAGCAGAATGGTTAAATTTCGCAATTGTGTTTTGTTCATTTTAATTCTCCATTGTTAGCCAATATGTCTGGTTATGGTTTATGGTTTTATTGTGTACAGTTCACTTATGAACTATTATGGTAAAAAATTTTGAACCGAATTATTACTTTAAGTTCAAACCTAACTTACGGCAAAGTCGTCCCAACTCTTTTTGCTCAGACGCTGTCAAGCAGCTCATTTCTGTCGTGATCGCGGCAGCGTGGCCTGGAAACAGCGACTCTAACATATCTCGCCCCGCCTCGGTCAAATGCACTAAAATGCGCCGCCGATCTTCGATGCTGCGCTCGCGCTTAACCAAGCCCTGTTCCTCAAGCTTGTCAATCACCGCAACAACGTTGCTTTTGCTGACCAACAGTTTTTCACCAATAGCATTTTGATGCAGAGGTCCAACGTGATAAAGCATATCGAGCGTGCCAAATTGTGAGTCATTTAGCTCGCCAACTGTATTATGACAGCCAATTCGGGTCCTTACAGAACCTGTGGCCCGTAATAATTTTGTGTACGTATCTAAGGCTAAAAGTTCTTCGGCTGTTGATGTGTGTTTGTTACTCATAATTGTTTGCTTAAAAATAGTTCATCAATGAACTAAAATTTAACATGATTTTGTTACAATGTCAAGAGGACTTTAAAAACTCAAATCATTTTTTGACAAAAGTGAAAAATCCTATATCCTATGCGATATATCATATATGATATAGGATCAATGATGATTTCTCAAACCCGTGCCAAACCCCATCGCACAAAAGAAGAATACGTTTATGATACCCTGCGTGATGCTATCATGCGCTGCGACCTTAAGCCGGGCGAGAAATTGGTGATGGATACCTTAAGTGAAGAGCTTGGGGTCAGTCCTATTCCTATTCGTGGTGCCTTACAACGCCTGCAAGCCGAGGGCTTGGTTGAAATCACCCCTCATACAGGCACCATCATTTCAGAAATATCCCCCGAAACCATAACTGAAATCTTTGCATTGCTAGAATCTCTTGAGCAGGTTGCCTTTAGCTTCGCTGTTGAAAAAGCGACTGAAGATGATATTTCGAAGCTCCGTCAGCTTGATACTCAAATGGCGCAGGTCTTGAATGCTAAAGATCCAGATCAGTGGTATGACCTCAACAACCAGTTTCATTTGAGCATTGCCAAAATCACTACTATGAAAATGTTATTACGTTTCACGACACGAGCTTTGGATAGTCGTGACCGCTTGCGTTCCTTTTACTCAGAACAGTTTACCTCACGACGGATGGATCAAGCCCATGCCGAGCATGGGCAGATGATTGCATTACTGGAAAAGCGAGACGCCGAAGGTTTAAAAGAAATAGTGGCCCAGCATAACCGCAAGGCGAGAGAGGCCTACAATCGATTGATTGAAAATCAGGCAGCGCGTCAGGATAATCGCTAAAGGCGTTAGATTCTTAAAGCATTGGGTTTTTAAGGTGTAGGGCTTTTAAGGCGTTGGGCATTAACTCTTTTAGGGCTAGAATTTTCTTTGGAGGAAACTATGGCAAATGTTGGATATGTTGGTTTAGGCGAAATGGGCAGCACGATGGTTAAGCGGCTGTTGGCAGCAGGTCACACCGTCACTGGCTATAACCGCACCCGTTCTAAAGCCGATCCCTTGATTGAATTGGGAATGAAATGGGCTGGCTCGCCACGGGAAGTGGCTGAGGTTGCAGATATCACGTGCTCGATGGTGACGAATACTAAAGCTGTACAGGCCATCACCCAAGGCCCAGATGGTATTTTGGCAGGCTTGACGCCGGACAAAATCTACATTGATATGTCCACAATGAGTCCCAATTATAGCCGCGAACTAGCCGAGCAAGTACATTCCGAAACTAACGCGAAAATGCTGGATGCTCCCGTTTCGGCAAGCACGATCACCTTGGAAGAGGGAAAAGCGACCTTTATGATCGGTGGTGATAAAGCCGCCTTTGATAAGGTTAAGCCGATCATCGAGGATATTGGACCAAACGTCTTTCACGTCGGCGAAAACGGCAAAGCCGTAGCCCTCAAAATTGCCATTAACTTGAGCCTCGCTGTGCAAATGATGGGCTTTAGCGAAGGGGTTTTGTTGGCTGAAAAGAGTGGTATCCCGCGAGAGAAGGTCGTAGAGGTAATGCTCAGCAGTGTGATTGCGTCGCCGATGGTCAAGTATCGTGGTCCATTTATTCTTGAACATCCCGCCGCATTGTTCGACTGTACGATGATGCAGAAAGACCTCAATCTAGCCATTGAGCTAGGCCAACAACTGGATGTGCCGTTGCCTACCACCTCAACGACCAATGAATATATGTCAGCAGCCCGAGGGATGGGCATTGGTCATTATGACTTTGCGATCGTGTTTGATGTTCTGGCCCGAATGGCTGGGATTGATACAGGACGGAGATAGATTTCGAATTGTAGAGGTGAGGTAACTGTTCAGGTTGAACAAACAAAGCAGGCTTATCACCCGTAATTACTACTTACCAATTACCTGACATTTAATAGGTTGCAAGGAATATCTGGACGGTTATGAAAGGAGGCTATCAAAAGAACATTATCAATCGTTGGAAACTGTTGTTTGGTATTAAAATTTTAATCAGGACTAGCAATGATGTAGTCCAATTTAGTTCTCAGGAGGAGTAACTCATGAAAAAGTTGTTTAATATTTTATTAGCCGTTGTATTTGCCTTGAGTGTCGCACCACACACTTTTGCCCCGCAACACGTCTTAGCACAAGGTGTTGCTTGTGATCAAGATGTTGTGGTTCAAGCGGATGACTGGCTGTCTAAGTTGGCCGATAAATTTTATGGTGATGTTTTAGCCTTCCCGGCCATTGTGGAAGCCACAAACGAGGCCCACGGTAGCGATGATAGCTACGCTCGGATCGATAACTCCGACATTATCGAGCCTGGCTGGAAGTTGTGTGTGCCGAGTACCGAGGATGCCCAAGCCTTGCTCTCTGGTAGCAGCGACATCGCTGAAGCCTCGGGTGAGCCGATTGTCGTTGGGGCCTCATTACCACTGACGGGTGGTTTTTCTGTGAACGGGCAAAAACACAAAGAAGGGTATGAACTCTGTGTTGATTTGACGAACGAAGCTGGTGGTGTATTGGGGCGACCGGTCCAGCTAATTGTTAGTGATAACCGCTCAGATACAGAGGTTGCAATCACTCAACACGAACGATTGATCAATGTTGATGCGGCCGACATGTTATTTGGAACGTTCTCCAGTCGCCTCTCCTTCCCTGTCAGCGCGATTACTGAACAAAATGGCTTTGTCTATCCGTTGCCAGCCGGTGGGGCGTTGCGTATCTATGAGCGTGGCTTTGAAAAC
>JANQQF010000016.1 GCA_028285035.1 Phycisphaerae bacterium | reverse complement strand
GCTATGTCGCCCTCGCTGAATTCAAACGTAATCTTAAATCTGTCAATCCTCCCTTCATCGCTTCTTTAGTTGTCCGCACCTTTTGACCTCATGAGCCATATTTATTTAAGAACCACAGGGAGGTAAACATTCTGTTGTGATACTCCGTTGAAACGTTGAGCATAAACCCCCTCAAAATCCCCATCTTGGTAATAACTTTTCCAAGTTACAACAAAATCGCCATCGGTATTCATCGCCAGACGAGGTGCAGCCTGGGCGTTGGTAGTGTAGGTGTTGACGCGAAATTCGCTACCATCGGGGTTACCGACTGTATTAAAGGCTTGAGCCTGAATGCTTAACCCAGAGTCGTCCTGATGGCTGTCCCAACTGACGACAAAATTTCCGATACTATCCATTGCGATGTGTGGTGAGCTTTGGGTGCCAGTCGTATAACTGTTGACGACAAATTCATCGGCCTGTGGTGTCGCTGAAGCATTAAACCTGCGGGCGATAATCCCGCTTCGGCTCCCATCTTGTGACCCACCAAAAAATGAGTCACCATCCCGCCAAACAATAGCAAAGTCACCATCGCTATCCATTGCTACACTTGGATTAGCATAAAATGATGTTGTCGATGAATTGACCATAAACTCAGTGCCGGGGGTGCCGTCTGCGCGGTAAGTATGGGCGTAGATGCTATAGCCCAACAGAACGCCACGCTGCCAGGTGATGACAAAATCACCGTCGGCATCCATTGCCACATCCGGGTCGAGATGCCGATCAGTGGTATCACTATTCACTTGAAACTCACTACCTTGCGGGTTTCCGTTGCTATCATATCGTTGCGCGTAAATGTTGAGCTTACTATTGCCAAGCTGATTCAAACTGTGCCAAGTGATGACAAAATTGCCATCCGTATCGGCGGCAACTGCAGAAAAAAGCTGATTACTGGTGGTGTAGCTGTTGACCTGAAATTCATTGCCCTGTGGGTTGCCGCTTGAGTCAAACCGTTGGGCAAATATTCCTGTCCCATCACCATCTTGACCATCATCATTTGTCCACGTAACTACAAAATTCCCATTGGCATCCATTGCGACATCAGGCATGTCTTGTCTATTTGTGGTATGACTGTTGACTTGAAATTCACTACCTTGGGGATTGCCACTACTGTCATACCGTTGGGCATAAATATCACGTTGGTTCCGGCTATAATCCGTCCAGACAATGACAAAATTACCCGATGGGTCGATGGCAACACTGGGCTCTGTTTGTGCATTCACTGTCTCCGTATTCACCTGAAACTCATCACCCACCGGCTCCTGAGCCTGCGCCAACAACGGCTGCCCTAGGCCGCTGACCATCAACCCTGCGGCCATCATCAGGGCGAGCCACTCGCTGCGGCTGAGGGGGGTGGGCAGAGCGAGGCGACGTTCGCGCAGCCATTGTTGGATATGGCGTAGGATACGCTGCCCCCGCCGGATTTGTTGCCAGAGGAGGTGCCTGAGGTGCCGGGTGTCCGCTTCAGCGAGGCCGTACTGATTGCCCATCTGCTCGACGAGGTGGCGGGTGTGGGCCAGCTCGTAAGCTGAGGCATTGCTTTCTTCGGTTGGTCTTGGTGAAATTGGGTCAGACATAAAGATCTCCTAAGATATAATTATTTGGTTACAGGATTTTGGGTGTACTTCCTGATTTAGATGTAAAGGATGTAATCCACCCCACGCACTTGTTGATAACTATATCAATATAGAGCAAAATCGTATCCAAATCGTATCCAAAAGATGGCCCTAAAGATATTGATATGTGGCTCGAGCACTGTATCGCGATTGAAAGCGAGCATATTAAGCTCCATAGGCGAATAGCTTAGCTGTTTTGGTCAGGTTGGATAAAACCGGGTGAGGCATAAATATCTTAATCAAGGTGATAAATAGTTGAATAAGATATCTACTTGATAATTAAGGGAAAATAAATCTTTTGTTCATCCACTCCTGTTCCCTGAATGGTAAAGTTGTAGGGATTTTCATCGCTGTCATTATTGGTCAAGCTAACTTCGGCGGTGCGAGTCCCCGTGGCGGAGGGAGTAAAGGTGATTTCGAAGGTGATGCTGCTATTCCCAACGATGGGGCTAGTTGGCTGTTGAGTGATGCTAAAGTCGCTGGCGTGGCTACCGCTGAGGGTGACATTGTTAAGGGTAAGTTCGGCATTGCCGGTGTTGGAGATAGTGAAGGTGCGGGTTAGGTTGGCACTACTGAGGAGAACATCACCAAAGTCAGTGTGATCCATAATTGTAGGCGTAGTATCGTCATCCATGATTTCCAGCCCATTACCACTGACTAGAATTTCTGGGGTAGATGGGACGCCATACTGTTGAGCAAAGATATCTACAATACTATCGCCTGGCCCTGCCCCTTGCCATACAACCACAAAGTTGCCGTCAGCATTCATGTCAATACTGGGACTACCTTGAGGACCAGCTGTAGTTGTATTTATTAGAAATTCACTGCCTTGGGGAGCGCCTAATGTATTATATCTTTGTGCGTAAACACCAGTGTTACTATTGTCTTGACTGTCACTTTGCCAAACGACAACAAAATTACCAGCTGAGTCCATTGCGATACTAGCACTATATTGATTACGCGTCGTGTAAGTGTTAATAAGAAATTCATCACCCTGAGGTACGCCAGTCGCATTGTATCGTTGAGCGTAAGTTCCGAGAAGGCTGCCATCCTGTTCCTGACTTAGCCAAGTAATAACAAAATCGCCATCCTGATCCATGGCAATGGATTGATCAAATGAAAAGGACCCTTGATCACCTGTAGTGTAAGAGTTGACCTGAAATTCATCGGTTTGGGCTACCCCTGATGCGTTATATCGACGTGCAAAAACACCAGTTTTACTTCCGTCTTGCGTACTAGAACTATCGCCACTTGCCCAGGTGATTACAAAGTTCCCATTCTGATCTATGGCTACATCAGGATTGGTTTGATGACGAGCAGTGAAAGTGTTTACATGGAACTCGCTATCTTGAGGCGTGCCACTGACGTTGTAACGCTGAGCATAGACACCATAGATGGTGTCATATTGATTTAGGCTTTTCCAAGTGATAACAAAATCCCCATCCTGATTCATGGCCACATTAGGCCTTCGTTGACGGTTTGTTGTATAGGTGTTGACACGAAATTCGTTGCCCTGAGGCGTGCCACTGGCGTTGTAACGTTGGGCATAGATACCAGCATCACTACCGTCTTGTCCTTCGCTTTCCCACGCTATAATAAAATCACCAGCTTGGTTCATTGCGATGCTGGGAAATTCTTGAGAATTTGTTGTATAGGTGTTGACACGAAATTCGTTGCCCTGAGGCGTGCCACTGGCGTTGTAACGTTGGGCATAGATACCAGAATCACTACCATCTTGATCGTTACTTGACCAAGTTACAACAAAGTTCCCATTGAGATCCATCGCTACATCAGGTAAAAATTGTGAAGCAGTCGTATGTGTATTGACCTGAAACTCACTGCCTACTGGCTCTTGAGCCTGTGCCATTAGCGGTTGCCCCAAACTCCCGACCATCAACCCCGCTGCCATCGCCATCGCCAGCCACTCGCTGCGGCTGAGGTAGGTGGTCCGGGTGAGGGCTAGTTGCCGCTCCTGCAGCCATTGGCGCATGTGGTATAGGGTGCGGTACCCCCGCTGGATTTGCTGCCAGAGTAGCTGCCAGAGGCGTTGGGTGTCCGCCTCAGCGAGTTCGCTTTGGGTGCCCACCTGCTCGATGAGCTGGCGGGCGTGGGCCAGTTCATAAGCAGAAGGCTGGGTTTCTTCAGTTGGGGGTTTTGAAATGAGATGAGACATAAAGAACTCCTTCGGAAACAAAAGGTGTAGACCCTAAAGTGAGAGTCTATACAATGAGAGTCATTGATCTTTTTTAATCACAGGCAGATAAACTGCTGTGCTAAAATCTAGTGCTCCTGGATCAATGATGGTTCCATTAGCAAGGCCGTCATCATCCCCGTTACCGCCATCGGTCAGGGTTAAGATGAGGTCGCTCCCATCAATGACCACCTGGTCATACTGGATCCACTTGCCATCCTGGAGCTTGAGGTAGAGTCTGGGTGTTTCTCCAGAATGGACTTTCAGAGTAAGGGAGATGGTCTGACCTGGGGTCAAATTGGTTAGACTAAAATCAATTAATCCTTCACTAAGCCTGGCCCCAACAGGAGGAGTAATGGGTAGAGTGTCAGTGACGGCAATGTTGGACAGGGTTGAACCATCTGGTGACTCTAAAGTGAGATAATTTCCACTGTCCCCTGGCAAAGAGGCCACATTGTCTTGGATACTATCGGGAATACCATCCTCATTGCCATCACCCCCATTTGGTCCACTATTTTCGATAGCATCGGAAATGCCATCGGTGCCAATGCTTTCAGCGCTAACACTATCACCCTGAATGACAAAGGTGTAAGGATTTTCGTCAGGGTCGTTGTTGGTTAAACTGGCCGTCACTGTTTGTGTGCCCGTTACTGAAGGGTTAAAGGTGATTTGGAAGCTTGTACTGTCATTGATGGCGACAGGACTGCTGGGGTGTTGGGTGACGGTAAAGTCACTGGCGTGGGTGCCAGTCAGATTGACAGTGCTGATGGTTAGTTCATCAGCTCCTGTGTTGGAGATGGTGAAGGTGCGGGCCAACTTTTCCCGCCCAACAATAACATTCCCAAAATCAGTATGATCTGTCAATGTGGGCGTAGTATCACCATCAATAATTTCCTGATTGTTGGCGCTAATCAATATTTCTGGAGTCGGTCGGTAACGTTGGGCAAAGATACCATAATAATGCCCATCTTGATCATCATAGTTAACCCAAGTGACCACAAAATTACCGTTCGCATCCATGGCAACCTCTTGTTTGAATTGTTGATCAGAAGTAAATGTATTAACTTGGAATTCAGATCCCTGGGGAGAACCATCTGCACTATATAGTTGAGCCTTAATATCATCTTGTAAATCTCCCATAATATCATCGTGCCTGTCAAACCAAGTCACTACAAAATCACCATCGGGGTTCATTGCTATAGTAGGGTTTTTTTGGGACTCTGAAGTAAAGCTATTGACTATAAATTCAGATCCCCGAGGAGAACCATCTGCACTATATCTTTGGGCAAAGATATCTAGCGAATTAACAGAAGGTGAATCCCAAGCGATGACAAAATTTCCATCGGCGTCCATTCCTACTGTTGGATTATTCTGACCTGATGTCGTGTAAGAGTTGACTTGAAATTCGGAACCTTGAGGTATTCCGTTGGCATTATACCGTTGAGCATAGATGCCCCCTGTATCGCCATCCTGAGTAAAGGAATTCCAAACAATTACAAAATTACCATCCTCATCCATGGCTACATCTACAGAGTTTTGGAATGATGTCGTGTAAGAGTTGACTTGAAATTCGGAACCTTGAGGTATTCCGTTGGCATTATACCGTTGAGCATAGATGCCGGTTGAGTCACCATCCTGAGGAAAGGAGGCCCAAACAATTACAAAATCACCATCCCCATCCATGGCTACATCTACAGCGCTTTGGGATGATGTCGTGTAAGAGTTGACTTGAAATTCGGAACCTTGAGGTATTCCGTTGGCATTATATCGTTGAGCATAGATACCCGAAGTACTTCCATCTTGTCCATAAGAATCCCAAGCAATGATAAAATCGCCTTCTCGATCCATACCTATACTAGGACGTGACTGGCTATTGGTTGTGTAAGAGTTGACTTGAAATTCAGCACCCTGAGGTACGCCATTGGCATTATATCGTTGAGCATAGATACCCGAAGTACTTCCATCTTGTCCATAAGAATCCCAAACGATAATAAAATCTCCGTCGGCGTTCATGCTTATATCAGGGTGGTCTTGTTGACGTGTCGTATACGTATTGACCTGGAACTCGCCCCCCACCGGTTCTTGAGCTTGTGCCACCAACGGCTGGCTCAAACTCCCCATCATCAACCCCGCCGCCATCGCCATTGCCAACCACTCGCTGCGGCTGAGGTGGGCGGGCAGGGTCAGGTGGGGCAGGGTGAGGCGGCGTTCGTACAGCCATTGCTGGATGTGATGTAGGGTGCGCTGACCCCGCTGGATTTGTTGCCAGAGGCGGTGCCATAAGTGGCGGGTGTCGCCCTCAGGGAAACCACTTAATGTGGTTATCTGCCCGATGGGCTGGCGGGTATGGGCCGCTTCGTAGGCTGAAGATTTGGTTTCTTTGGTAGGTTTATATAAATTTTTGTGAGACATAACAGACTCCTTAAATATCACTAATTGCAACCTCTTTATCTCAATTATAAATTGAAAAATTTGATTTCCCTGTCACGTTCCTGAATTTTGCCTGAAATCATAAGGAGCCAGCCCCACTGTCTCTTTCCCTAAGTTCTACATTTGAAAATGGAGTCTGTAGGGCTTTCTCGGCTAAAAATATAATGTAGTACAGCAACAAAAAATTATTTAAAGCTGAGGAGCTAAAGTAAATTTGTGTAAGTATCATAACACACTTGAATTTGAATATGAATGGAAAAAAAGGGAGAGATTTAGGGGGATTTTGCTCAAAAATGCTCTGAATTTATGGATTAATGACATGATTAAGCCAAAAATCTGCACTTTTATGACATGATTAATGAAAGTGTACAGGAGTTATACATTTAGGCCTGGGACCAATGCTCTGCGTCACACCAGCCATCTGACAGAACCGTGTATAATCAAACTACATTACTTTTAAGAGGATCTGTTGTAATCGCTCAATAGGCACGATAAAATCACGTTGTTCATTCATCTGTTGACCTGCAATGAATGTGTAGTGGTGATCGATGGCGTTGGCAATGACCCAAAAGCAATGGTTAACTTGGTCATTGGGCATTAGTTCAATGAGGGTGGCATCTGGTGGGGCAAAAAGCATGTTAGTTAGACCTGCCCCGTGGGGACCAATGACAATTTTGGCCGAGGCAAAGCGCTCAATTTGTTTTTGCAGAGGCATTCCAGTGAGGGTAATAATCTCGAAGCCGCGCTGACTTAGAAATCTGATTACCTCATCCTCATTAATCACCTGTCGATTGGTTGTATCACGACGGGTGACGTAGTAGAGACCCTCTGTGGCGGGGGAATTCGTGGTGATCCCCATTCCTGCTAACAATCCGTCTCGTACCCAGCGCAATTCGTGGGGGGCGAAAACGCCAATGGAGGGAAAGATGAGGTTACGAAATGGCCAGTCCTGGCCATCAAAAGGAAAGAGCCGATTGGCTGGAATACCCAAAAGGGTAAGTGACTCCCGCTGAAAAGACTTTAACTGCTGAGGCACAATGATCGGACAATCGGCCAATTCAGGCGTTTCTAGAGCGATGCGTAAACGTGGCAGAACCTCGACTAACCAGTGATGATAGTTGAAGTGCCAGTAGTGGGTGGGAAGGATACAGGGCTGTTCAATAAGCCGTGATGAGCTGTGCTCGCGAAACAAAACAAATGGGACAGTTTGCAGGCCACCACCCAAATCGATTTTGAGTTGCTTTCGTAAAAAGTGCCCACTTTTTTGCAGTACTTGATCCCCAGAAAAAGACTCCGAGATCACTTCATTTCGTCCTGAAATCAGAATATATCCCTCACCCACTAGACGACTATGGGGCAAGGCCACGACATAACTGGCGGGAAAAGGGTATGCTGTTTTGAAATGACGTTGGGGATTGCCAAAAAATAGTTGGTTTTCTTGTGGGGTGTGGCTGATATCCATCGGTGGCTGGCAAGGCATTGTATGGGTGGGGTGGGTTTCGAGTAGGGTGTCGAAGTGTGTGGTCTTGAGTAGTTCGTCAAATTGATGAGCTGGAGAAGCCGTGGCTAAGAGTGAGGTTGGTTGTAAAATTTTCACGGGTGCTTGGTTCATAGTGTCAGTTTAATTGAATAGAGATGGTTGGGCAAGGAAAAACAATTAAGCCAACCATTCCAACCACTCTTGAGCGCGACTCCGCCACGTGTAGTGCGTGTTGGCAAAATCGATTTGTCGCTTGAGATCAGCCTCGGTTTCAGGATCATTGGCAATGGTTTGTTTGAGGACAGCGATGACTTGTTGGCTGAATTGTTCTACATATTGATCAGCAGGTAGATCGAACGAAATTAGGTCGGCGAAACCAGCCGACGTTTCAGGCAAAGCCCCCAAATCACTCGTCACCACGCGACAGCCGCTAGCCATCGCCTCCATCACCACGATGCAGGAGGTTTCGGCGTAAGTGTTGGGATAGGCTAACACTGTGGCTTGACGTAACTCTGCCGCCAGTTCCGGCTGGGGAATCGAGCCGACGTACTCCACCCCTGGCATCGCCTGCGCCTGTTGATACAGATGCTGAAACTCCCGATCCTTCTCCGCCCATTGATAAACCTTCATACTGGAAAAGATTTTGAGACCAACATCGGGAATCTCGGCCTGAATGAGCGGAAAGGCAGCCAGTAGTCGGTCCAACCCTCGAAATGGCGTGCTGGTGTAGACCAACAACGGGGGCTGCTTTTGGGGTAACACGGCGTCTGCCTCATCAAATACGTGCTCAAACCGAGGGCTGATGGCATTACGCATCACCACACAGCGAGCTGGGTCCAAGGGGAATTGCTGTAGATATTGCGTTTTCTGCCACTCACTAACAAAAGCGATTGCATTCCAACCATTAGCGATGTCAGGGTTGGCAAGGGCCTTCACATCGGATTGGTCGTGGGCGTGGCCCGTCCATAGAATGAGTCGAGTCTTTGGTCCAAATTGCGGGATGAGCCACTCGATAATCGGAGCATAGTTGCACACGATCACCGCATCAAGCTGGAGTTGAGCCAAAATCGGCTGGATTTTGTTGAGGTTGGTCGGCAGGGTTAAGCTCAACACCCCACGGGCAAGGCGGGGCTGGCTATTGCGATTGAAGAGATAAACCGTGTGGCCTTGCTCGGCAAAAGCCTCGGCTAAATAACATAAGGCCGATTGTGATCCTCCCAGCGGCTGACGATAGGGTGTGTTGGGTGTGTAATCGACGTTGAGGGGGTCAAGGAAAAGAATGTGTTTTGTGGCACCTCTAGCTCCCCAGTGAGGAGAATGGTTATCTTTTTCTCCCCCCAAAGGGTGGCTGGGGGGGGCTACCAAAATCTGCACAAACGTCCCAAACGCCTCCGCCTCTTCGTCCTGCCCCCGCTCTGCTAATGCCCCACTCAAATTTTGATATGCCTTAACATATGTTGGCTTAAATCGAATCGCCTGCCGATAGCACCGAATCGCCCCATCGGCCTGCCCTTGCTGCCACGATACATTGCCCAAGTTGCAGTACGCTTCGGCAAAGTCGGGGGCAAGAGTCAGCGCTTGTTGATAAGCTCCCGCTGCTTCAATTAACTGTCCCTGCAGCCGTAACACTTCACCCAAATTATTCTGATAAATCGCATTGGCCGGACTCAATCGAATCGCCTGCTGCAGATGTTGTCCCGCCTCCGTGTGCCGCCCCTGCTGACTGCACACCAAACCCAACAGATGGTGGGCATCCGCGTGGCTGGGGGCTTGGGTGACAACTTGGCAGTACAACTGCTCGGCCTGTGGCAGATTGCCCTGTTGGTGGGCCTGAGTGGCTTGGTGGAAAAGCTGGTCTGGGTTCATAGATTTAGTTTAACTGAAGTGGTAGGGTTGGGCAAGAGGGAAGTGGAATGTGTTTATAAAATTGATCGTTGAGTACGATGTGACTGACCTACCTGGGACGACCTTCCGGGAAGAATTGATATCCACCCTCTGGCTTACCTCGCCAAGAAAGGAGATATGAAGGATCACTCGGGTTTGGTTCAATTGCTCTGCGAATTGTGAATATCACCTGATATAAACTATTGTCTGTTACACCCTCACGTCGAAGTTCATCGGGCCAGGTGTTTATAATTAGCTCAGTTTTTGGGAAACGAGTCTGGGGATTTTTAACCAAGAACGATAAAACAGCCCTCTCTAATGCGTTTAAATCTTTTAATAATGTTTGCCCTTGATAAAGCTCTCCAGAGTCTTCATCTAACCAAATTCTCCCCCTGCCTCGCCCCTCAGCTTTAGCTACAAATTCAGCTAACAAATCACCTTGAACATACCACCGCGACATTTTCTGGTAACAAACCCCTTTAGTAACCAGTTGATTTAAGGTTAATCGATTCTCCTCAATAAACTTCTGATTTTTTTTATCAAAATGTTTATTTTTATCCTTGGTTAAAGTCGTCTCTGTAGAAGGACTTTTCACAGTTTGAAGTTTTTGTAATTCAGACAACACAAATTGCTCTTCTTGGGTCAAACCAGCCCAAATTCTATTGAGACGATGCTGAATACTTCGATGGGGTTCCAAATCTTTTATCCATTGATCTAATACAGGCTTTTCGTCGGTATTAAGCCACCAATGACACGTTGCTTTTAGTAAAGAAGGGAATCCTCCGGTGAGAGACAATATTGTCCTGACTTCGCTTTCATTTGGTGGAATAGCCACAGACTTTGTGGCCCGCTTAATAACATTTAGGGCATCATCTGCCTCCATTGCCCCTATCCAGCACAAATGACTATCTAGAATGTCATACATATCTCCTAAAATTGAAATATCAGTAAAATATGATACTTCTTGAGCCATGCCCACTAAATAACAAAGGGTATCCTTAAAATCATCCCGCAATCCACGTAATGTATTGACCATCTGTTTATCTGCGTATTGGCAAAAACGCTCAAAACGATTAAGGACCAAGACAACTTGGGTTTGTTGCATCTCAAATTGTAATAGAAGCTCTTGTAAAGCACTTTGTGATAAAAAGGCATCACTTTCTCTTTGATTTTTTTGGTACAACTCAATAATTAACTCTTGTAGTTTTTGGTCAAAATGATTACGAACTCGATAAAAAGAACGCAATATTACCCGATAGAGTGCGGAAAGATTATTGTCAGGTAAGTTATTTAAATCTACAGAAACTAAGGCAATGGATTTCGCCTGTTCTGATAGATATAGTTGAATAGCATCAGGTCTATAACATAAAAACCCTAAGAGATTTGATCGACCTGACCCCAAAAGCCCTATCACTGAACCGCTCTCGCCGGAGGTAATCCAGCTTATTAAAATCTTCATTTCCTTAGCTCGATATGTTTTTGGATATTCTGTCCAAGGTTGTTTTATGACCATCTTATAAATTCCTCGAATTTATTTATATCTCTATACAAACAGAGCCCACAAAAGCGATCAATAAGAATTCCCAACGATCAACAAAGAGCTTAAGAGATTACCTTATTCAATCTGCTTTTTAGATTATTTTGTCACAAGCTTCTGAAATCTAGTCAGTATAAACCCTCAAATCTAAATTTGTGCTGAAATCGGTCTCTAAGTGTATCCAAGCGTCAGATAAGGACTTTTTGCATTTTTCCCGATATATTACAAATAGTTCGATTTTTGATCTGGGCCCATTCATATATCGGATAGGGCTTATAGATAACTCGCGAGTAGGCTGAAACCATATCGGTCTTCAGCCGAGGGAACCCTCATCTCCATAGCCCTCCTAATCTTTGTAGAAAGGAGGCATAGAGATGTTAACAAAGCGTATTATTGTTGCAGTTGCCAGTTTGGCATTTGTTGCAATGGCTACAGCGACCACGTTGGGTGTAGCTGACTCATTGGCAGACTGGGTCAATGTACCAGCCATTGCTGACAATTGTGCTGGTGCTGGTGGTGGCTGCTAGATTTTTGTAAATGTTTGGCCTCCGAGGCACTAGGTGCTTCACTTGCTTTGATGGACTTGGAGGCCATCATTAAATTCTTCTAGAAAGGTCGGAGTTATATTGACTAAAAAGAGATAAGAGCGTTTTTTTTTGCTTAGGTCGACCATGTTGAGCGATAAGCGAATCTAATTCGTTTAATAAAGGTGATAGATTTGAGTCATTCATTTGAACTAGCTCATACTCTAATTGATATAACAACGTATCTATTTCTTTTGATTTGTCTTGTAATTGGCGATGAGTCTTTAGAGAAATATCAAGGTAAAATTGGGCCTCCAACCATTTTTTTTGATTACTATAAACAAGCCCCAAATTACCCCACACATCTGCCAGCCGATGTAGATTGGATTTTTGTTTGAAGATGGTCTCTGCTTGTCGAGCATAATATTCAGATTGACGAAAGTTCTTCAAATAACGATAAGCGACACCCATATTCATATAGATGACAGCTGTGTTCAATTCGTCGCCTGTTGAATTGGCTATCTGTAGAGCCTTCTCCAGATAATCTATTGCCTGTTGCGGCTGTTGCATCTCATCATAAAGCAGGCCTAAATTGATTAATCCGTACATTAAACCGTAATCATCATTCATTATTTGCCATATTTCACAGGCTCTTTGCAGATGTTGCTGTGCTTGTGCCCAATCTTCCTGCCGAATACACAACATCCCTAAATGATTTTCTGTATGGGCTAACCCATGATTGTTATTGAGAGCGTTAAAAATATCAAGGGCGTAGCAACATAAAATCCTAGCTCTATAAAATCGACTCTCCTCGATATATAAATAACCCAAATTTGTACAGGCTCGAGCCTCCTCATATAAGTTATTAGTTTGGCGGGCTAACTTGATAGCCTGTTTATATTGGCTGATAGCAAGTGGATATTGTTGTTGACGTTGCAAAAGTTTAGCTAATAAAATCGATAGGGTGGTGGCCCGGTCTATTTCTTTAAGGCTTTGAGCCTTATCAATGGCTTGAATTAGGAGTTGATGCCAAACCTTCCAAGGACCCCGCTTTTCAATATACAAGGAGAAAGGGATCATTAACTGATATACCTGATCCCAAGTTTCATCAAAACTAAGTCCATATGAAATCGCATTGATGATACACGCACGTTCACCGTCTAAATTTTCAATACTCGATATGGACCTATTTAGAAATCTGTGCCAGTATTGAAGATTTGTACCAATTTTTTTACGAAAGAATCGGGCATAGTATGAATTATCGTCTAAAGAGTGAGTTGCCATTGCGCAACCTCGGTTAATAAAAAAGTCTCTGTCAAACGATGGATATGATAACGTCTGTATTCGAGGTCGCCTGTTACCTCAATAAGTGATAAGTTAATGAGTTTTTCTAACGCGTGTATTAATTCACTATTCTCTAAATCACTTAGGGAGACAAGTTGTTGCAAGCTTCCCCCTTGAGCTAGCGGCATCACTAAAAAAATTTCACGGGCCGAGGGGTCTAGAGATTTCCAGGCTTGCCAATAAATATAAGTGTATAAATCGGATATTTTTTTACCAACTGCTTTTTGTAGGCTAAGCAGCACGGTTGATAAAGGGAATAGTTGAATTTGTCCAATGACGAGCTTTAGAGCCAGAGGATTTCCACCCACAACATTAAATATTAACTCCAATTGTGCTTGCGAAGCCTCAACTAGGGTGGAAATTCCTCGAATCTTAGCCTCATGTTCAATAAAATAATAAACATCAGCTTGAGGTAACTCAGGCAAGCTGAGACAATATATATCTGAATAAGCACTTAAACTGTGTCGGCTCGTTAATAGAAATTTAGTTGGATCCGCTAGTTTACGAAGTAATGGCAATATGACTTCATAATCAGCAACAGTTTCCAGATTATCAATAATAATCAGATATGATTGTCTTTTCAATAAGCCAAGTAAAACTGTGAGCTTTTCTTCAAAAGAAGTGAGTGGCGGTATATCTTTTCCCAATTGTTCTAGGAGGGAGTCAACTAAGGTGTTCCGATTCATGACTGATTGGTCAATTAACCTTAATCCTTGGCTTGCAAAATACTCTTCCTGTTTCGCACTAACCCAGGCAATATCATAAAACCGATTAGTTCCAATCAGGTCGTGAACTAGTTTTCCAACAAGAGCAGTCTTTCCAATCCCACCAATCCCATCAATTGCAATAAGCCAAGGGGCTGAAATGACATTAAGTACTTGATGTAAGTCATGACAAGGAAGATCGATACCGAACAGTACTTGATCAACGGGAAGGCTTAGACGTTTTAAGTTTGTATGCATATCAGGTGAGGCGGGTAGATAAGAAGTTAGTACGTCTAATGGTTCTGAAAAAATGGATTTTAGATCGTCATTGTTCAAGCGATAGCCAGCTTGTAAGGCCCAATTATGAGACATTTCAGGCCCTAATTGATCCGCAAAAGCTTCAATTAAGTAAAGGGTCTGTTGTCGGGTTGGCTTCCAGATTCGACCTTGTTTATCTTGAAAAGCCCGCTCCCATTTCGAAATTCGATTCCCATCAACCCTTAAATCAGCGTCTTCTGTAATTTTGGCATGAATTTGACTCATTCGACCCGCTAACCCTTCTTGAGAAAGGCCAGCATTTTGCCGAAGATGACGCAAACGCTGTCCAAAAGCCTGTAAATTCCGGTGTACCATGAAACATTTTCCGTTGTACCAGTCTCGTACCAGAAATATACCTTCCCGACCGAGAATTGCCTTGCTATGATGGTTGCACTAGTTACATTGGTTCAGTTAGTTTCACGCAAATTATCAAAAATTGCATCAATGATAATTTGCAGCGTTATCTAATGATTGATGGAATGTGTGGATATTATAGGGGTTAATGAATTTTCGAGTCGTTGTGTGAAGCGGTCTAGTTTGAAGCTAGATACAAAAGATGCCCTTAACAATTAAGGGTATTATGCATTGTTTTGTTAGTATCTGTCAATATTTCAAGGTAATAAAATGAGCAAGCTTTTAACCGTACCAGAGATTGCCAAATGCTTACGTGTTAGCCGAACAACAGTTTGGCGATGGTGTCATAACAAGAAACTCCCAGCATTCAGGGTTGGTAAAAATTGGCGGGTATATCAAGCCGATGTGGAAAAGATGGTAGGGCACCCATTAGATATCTTGGATGAGTCGAAGCCTAACACCTAAGGAGTTTCCCCTTGAATAAAAATGACATAATACGACTAATTGAAAAACATCAATCTCGTTTACAGATTCTTAAGGAGCAATCTGCTCTACAAGGGATATCTGTTGACCCTAAAATTCCTTTGGAAATCAAACAAATCGAAAAAGAGATTGAAAACTTGCAAAGAAAGCTAGCCACATTGGAAGAAGATACCAAAGAAAATGATTTGCATCATCCTACATCTCCAACCACTAAAGCAGAAAGCGAAAAACCTCTGATTGAAAATGCAGATGACCATTCGCTTTCCTCTAATCTAATTGAAGTTCTCCAAGAGATGTTTGCTAATTATGAGCGGGTTATTCTCAAACAAGCGTTTCGTGGAGGCTTTAGCGGGGGGCGTGTTTTCCTGGTTCGTCTTATCCGTAGTGATGGTTTTTCGGAGTTGCCAACTGTCGTAAAACTCGCTTCAGTTAGCCTTATAGAAAAAGAGTGGCTAGCTTATCAAAGATTTATTCATAATCGGTTGCCAAATAATATCAGCATGATGAATGCCCCAACGATCTTGCCAGATAATGAATGGGCCGGTTTGAGCTACCCGTTGGTTGGCAGTGGTGCGTTTGAAATACAAAGCTTGTTTGAGTATTGTCAGCAGGCGTTGGCGGAAGACATTTCATTTGTATTTGATCAACTTTTCTTGGTTATGACCGAGTTATGGCGATTTAACAAAGTCGAAGCTGAGTTCAATCTTCAAATCAGTTATGACCATTTACTTCCCCCAAACTTATTCATTGAACTTACAACTTTTCCCTCTGCGGTAACACCCTACCAATTATCGCCCAATACAGCCCAAAAGATGTCGTTCCAACAAGGTGATTATGTACATATCGAAGGGTTTGCCATCCTAAAAGTTGATTTGAATTATCAAACCATCGATCTCAATTTACCAATGTCATCTGATGGCCCTGCAACATCTTTTTTTATTCGAGCTCAAACAACGGAAGAAATCCCTTCCTATAAGGTTGGAGACGTTGCCTCTCCCTTGATTGGAATAGTCAAGGAAACACGTTTGGAGCGGCTTCATCAAGAAGCAAAAAAAACGTTAGGCGCGAGTATAACGAAGACATCACAAACCGTATCATTGTCTGATGGCACGACCTTACCCAATCCACTCATCCACTGGCAAAAAATCTTAACTGAGCGATATGATGTTAATGTTGGCACAATCCATGGTGATTTGAACCTCGAAAATATTCTGATTAACCTAACCACACGGCAAGTCAATTTGATTGACTTTGCTGCCGCCCGTGAAGATCATCTCCTCCACGATTTTTTTCGGCTAGAGACAGAGATTGTTACCAAACTGATTTCCAAAATTCTAGTAAATAATCATTTGCCAGGCGAAGTAATCGTACCATTTTACCTGCACCTGCATGATGTGGTTGCTTTATCCAAGCCATTCGACATCAATGTACTACCACATCCCTTGTTGGAAAATCCATTCCAAATATTGAGAACCATTCGCACAACCGCCCTTTTGTTTTTATCAAAACCCAAGCATTGGCCAGAATATTACAATGGCCTGACCCTGTATTTATTAGGCGCAATGAAGTTTGGCAATTTGGATCGCATCGAGGGGATGATAACGCCACTGCCAAAGCAAGTAGCGTTTTGGGGGGCGGGGGGTACTTTTGCGATTCTTCATCAATCCTCGACTGGTCAGGAATCGAAAAAAACAAAAGTTGAGAAACCTGATATACGTAAACGACTTGCCGACTCAAAAGAGAAATCAGCTTTTTCAAAACTCTTACTTGAATGTACCGCAATGAGCAACCCGCACAATCGCGAAGATGTGATTACTAGTTTACCAAAGGAGGTCAGAAATTTTATTCAACGAAGCCGAAATGATTTATTCGATACAAATAACATTGTTAATCGCGCCTTAGATTTTGAAGATGGGATTGAAACATTGGTAGAGATTATTCGCGGGTTTGAGGGCGACTCTTTACCAATGCGGCAAATTGATGAATTTTTGAAAAAAAACGGGTTATCTCAATAAGAAGCGACACTGGGAGGTGTGTCATATATGACGATTACACAGATTTTAATTATTACAGGCGTAATAATTCTTGGATTACTAGCATTGTTTTGTGTTTTGGGCTTAGGTGTTTTTATTTTTTACTTTTTGCGTAGCATTGTTCGCATTGAAGATGATGAAGTTGGGTTAATTTACAAAAAGTATTCATTGAGTCCAAACCATCAAAAGCTTGAGGCAGGGCAAAGAATTGCCACAAATGGTGAACCCGGTTGGCAAGCTCATACACTTGCCCCAGGTACTTATTATGGCTATTGGGCTTGGGTATACAAAATTGAAAAGGTGCCAAGGGCTGTCATCCCACCAGGACAAATTGGCCTTGTTAAGGCCAATGATGGTACGGCTATTCCTTTAGAGCGCCTATTAGGAAAACATGTCGAATGTGATAACTTTCAGGATGGAGAGGCTTTTCTTAAAAATGGCGGAGAGCAAGGTCGGCAAATTGATATTTTGGTTAATGGGACTTATCAAATTAATACAAAATTATTCGACGTTATCACTATGGAAAATGCACACGAATATGAGCTAAAACCAGGTGGTCTCGCTATTTATCGGGTAGAGCGGGACCGGATAGGTATAGTAACTACCTTTGATGGGACACCAATTCCAACAAACAATATCGCAGGGCCAACTGTACAGGGACATAACTCATTTCAGGATGGGCATAAGTTTATTGAAGTGGGAGGCTATCGGGGGCTTCAAGAAGAAATCTTAAAAACAGGGGCTTATAGGTTGAACCCTTGGCTAGTTTCAGTGATACAACAGCCTTTAGTTGAAATACCAGCAGGCACTGTTGGGGTAGTTATCTCAAATATTGGTGAAAAACTGGATGAAGAGACTGAAATCAAGCTTGCTGAATCTGGGTATAAGGGAATTCAAGTAGAGCCTTTGTATCCTGGGCGTCATGCTATTAATACTGAGGTGATGAGAATTATCATCGTTCCAACAAATCCCATAGCTTTAGATTGGTCTGAGAAAGAAAAATCTGATGATAACTATGATGCTGGTTTAGGCTTGCTGGAACTTCGATCAAAAGATGGATTTCCTTTTGAAATTGAAATTACCCAAGTTATTCAAATTGATGGTAAGGATGCTCCGAAAATGATTGCCAAAATTGGTGTCGATGAGTTTAACAATAGTTTGGCTAAGGATAATGTTCAGAATAAACAAAGATACCCAGCAATCAAGAGTCTTATTAAAAAGGTTCTTGAACCAACAATCGGTAACTACTTTCGAAATTCTGCGCAGGGCTATAAAGCTTTAGAATTTCACGCTGAACGTATTAATCTTCAACTACAAGCGAAAGATTATATCGACAATGCTTTAGAAAGTCACGGTGTACAGGGGATCGATACTTTAATTAATGAGATTGATTTGCCAGATGATTTGGAAGAACTTCTCCAAAGTGATGCCATCATAAAGCAACAAAAACAAAACTATATTGCACAGCAAGCTGCTGAAAAAGAGAGACAACGACTGGAACGTACAAAAACGGACTTCGAAATAAAACAACAACAGAAATTAGCGAAGTTGGCTCTTGAAGACGCTGAATTTAAAGCAAAAGCACTTCAATTTAATCATCAAGCAGATGCAGAGAAACTTCGTTTAGAACTTGAAGCAAGAGCCAACGCCTTACGGGTAGAAATTGAAGCTTTAGGGCCAGAGGCTTATGCACGCATCAAAGAGGCGGCAGAACGAGCAAAAATTGTTCTACCTCAAACTATGTTTGGTGGTAGCGGAAGCTCTGGGGACTTTACCCAAATTTTGATGGCGAGAATGATGGGGATAGATATGGGCTTGCCTCAACAGCAAAAACATGTTACTGGCGATCAGATCGAAATCTTCATTGAGGCTTTGGGAGGATATCTGCAAGCAGGTGGAGCGGAGAGAGTCCGATCGTTATTTACTGAATTAGCTGACACAACACCTCAACTACCTGCATCATCCGAATAAATAGTTGATAAGAAGTTTACAAAAAACACTAATACAGGAGGAGTATTTTGATGGAGCTTATCGTCATAACATTTGTTGGAATTAGTCTGCTGATTGGGGGATTGATTTTTATATTTCCAAGTTTCATTCGAGGTGAAGTCATCATCAAACAGGATCAGGTCGGTATTGTTACAAAAAAGCCTTCCACACTTTCTTCTAGCTCCAAACTTGCACCAGGACAATCAATCGCTCGAAAAGGTGAGGTTGGTATTCAGGCGGAAACTCTTTCGCCTGGATTGCACCATGGTTATCATTCTTGGAAGTACAAAATAGATAAGGTACCACAAACGGTAATCCCTGTTGGCAAAATCGGTCTGGTTTATGCTAAAGATGGGACTGCACTGTCATCAGGAGAAAAGTTTGGCAAACAAGTAGAAGATTGTGATAACTTTCAGAATGCAACTGCCTTTTTAGAAGGTGGTGGACAGATGGGGCGTCAGCTTAAGGTATTACTTTCTGGAAGTTATCAGATAAATACAGAATTATTTGAGATTACTTTAGTTGATGTTTATCGCGTAAAACCAAATCAGGTTGGTATTGTAACTACCACTGCGGGAAAGCCCATTCCACAAAATAGTATTGCAGGGGAAGCCCCCTCCATACGAGAATTAAAGCCTGAGGGTCATAATTCATTTCAGGATGGACCTGAGTTTATTGAAATGGGTGGTTATCAAGGCTTACAAGAAGAGATATTGAAGACAGGTGATTATAACTTGAACCCTTGGTTTGTTTCGGTAGAGCAACGTCCTTTGGTTGAAATTCCAGCCGGTACGGTGGGAGTCCTGATTTCGAATGTTGGTGAGGAGGCAGATGGTGAGTTAGTTCAGTCAGGCTATAAGGGAATCCGTCAAGATCTTCTCAGACCTGGTAGGCACGCTATTAATACCGAAGTGATCAATGTGATTTTAGTTCCAATAAACCCCATTGCCTTGGATTGGTCTAATAAGGAGAAGCCTGAATACAATTATGATGCTGAGTTACGCCCCTTACAGCTTTTATCTAAAGATGGTTTCTCTTTCGATATCTCCGTCACGCAATTACTACATATTGATGCTAAAAATGCCCCCAAAATGATTACCAAAATTGGAGTCAATAGGCTCCAAAATGATATAGATGAGCAGGATGCCGAACGTAATCACAAGTATCCATCTATTAGAAGTTTGATTACCAAAGTGCTGGAACCAACCGTGGAAGCTTGTTTCCGGGCTGCGGCGGCGGGTACTGGTGCATTAGAGTTTCAGGAGCAACGTAAAGAATATCGAGATTATGCCGCAGATTACATTGAAGGTGAGCTTGAGCATTATGGAGTCAATGCGGTTAATACCTTGATCAATGAAATTGGTCTACCTGATAAATTGGAGAGACATCTTCAGGATGAGGCTGAAGAGATGCTAAAAAGACAAACTTACATTGAAAAACAAGCAACTGAAGAGCAAAGACAAATTCTCGAACGAGCCAAAGCTGATTTTGATCTGGAGTTGAGCAATAAAGATGCTGAAGCTGTACGTCGCCGAGCTAAAGCTGAAGCCGATGCAGACCAGTTTAAGGCAAATGTTGAAAGTGAAAAACTTCAAGCACAAACGGATATACACATCAAAAAGCGAGAAGCTGAAGTTGCGGCTGAAAATGAGAAAGTCCTAGCCCAAGCTGAGGCTCGCATTAAAGAACGTCAAGCCGCTGCTGAAGCCCGAACACAGGAACTTGAAGCTAAAGTAGATATACTCAAAAAAGAAGTAGACATTTTGGGGCAAGATATTTACGCTCAAATCCAAAAAGCGTCGGAATATGCCAAAATTACCTTACCACAAATTACATTTAGTGGGGACGGATCAAGTACTGTGACCGATATGTTGATGGCAAAAATGATGATAGAGATGAATGGTGAAGTTGAAGTGTCTAAACCGTCGGAACATATGAACGGTTCATAATCACTCAAGGTGAAAGCTGATAAAAATGAAGTGGACACAAAAAAAAGCCTTAGCAGATGCTTTGTTGGACTGCCCCTCTATTCGTCATCATCAAGACAGGCAAACCATTATTGATGAATTACCATTTCGAAATCATATACGGCGTGGGATGACCAATTGGGATGACGTCATCAATATCATTACGACAGCAGCCCTTTATGATGGTGGTTTGTTGGTTCTGATCGATATTGTGCGTGGTTTTGAAAATGAAGGGTCACTTCCTTTGGCAGGGCTCGAGAAAGTCATACGTAAAATCGGTGTTTTTGAGGCAGATATAAAAGGTAAAGAAGATTTTTTTGCAGGCGATGAAGGAAGAGAGATTTATTCGCCCGTTTCCTCTTTCCGAACTATTTTGCCAAATGAATTTCTGTTAAATCAGCAATTTGAAATCATTGAATGGCTTAACAGAGATGAATGGTTGCGTAAGCAGGTACCACATATTGAATATAGCGCTTACGATCCTAAACGAGATAAAAAGGTTCGGATCAATGTATATCCATTCAATGAAGGCTTGAGTAATGAGCAATTTAGAGAACGAGCCGAACAACTTTTGGGACTTGCTCATTCTGGCTTGCCAAAGGTCTATGACTATATTGCTGATAGTCGTAAACACAAACATCGATTTTTAATTTTAGACTTTATTGAAGGAGCGACCCTTGCAGAATTATTAGATAATAATCAAGATAAAGGATTACCAGAAAGAAAGGCTCTGATTTATATCATTCAAATTTGTAAAGCTGTCCAGTATTTGTATGAGCAACACGGTTCTTCTGCTCACCTTGATATAGCTTCTCATACAATTAAGGTGTGGGATGGCCAAGTCCGATTTGCCAACTTTAACCCAGCCTATACAGTGATTGAACAAAGGTCAACTTATTCACATACTTCACAATCATTGGATATTTATGCGTTAGGGGTGACTCTTTATCATTTATTAACAGGACAACTCCCCCCAGATCACAAACAACGTTTAAGACAAGATACTTATATTCCACCACACAAGCTCAATAAAAGTGTTAGTCGTGCTGTGAGTGACGCTGTTACTCACGCTTTAGCAGTTTATAAACATAATCGTCCCCAATCTATTAAGGACTGGTCTAAAACATTACAGGATATCTTGTATCAGGAGACTGAACTGTATCTAAATCAATGCTCACACTTAGAGGCGTGTTTAGCGGCAGGGCGTTGGCTAGAAGCTGATAATGAGACCGCTAAAGTGATGATTAACATTGCTGGGAAAGAAAAAGATTTGCGACCTAAAGATATAGAAAAAAATATTTCTTGTGTTGCTTTACAAGTTATTAATAGCCTTTGGGAACGATATAGCGAGGGGCGATTTGGGTTTCAGGTTCAAAAACAAATTTGTCTAGATATTTTAGAAGACTCACTTAAACTTGATAACAAACAGTTCCGTGAGTTTGGGATAAAAGTAGGATGGTGTGAACCTAAAGGGCGATTAAAATACAACAATTTCATTTTTGATGCTAATGCAATCGATGGGCATCTGCCTTCTTTACGGAATACTGTTGATTCTAATAGCCCTGGTTGGTTTTCAGCGTGGAAAAACAATGTCAATGAAATACTCAAGCAGACAAATAGGTGCCTGAGCCATTAATATATTGGGTTTGTAATCTTTAATAAACCCATTAACAAATTTAACCTCGATTAGAAATTCGTACCTCTTGATCTTTTAAAAAAAGGCCAGTCGAAATTACTCTCGACTGGCCTTTTGAATATTTAACTGTAATAGACTCGACTTAATCTGACAGATAAGAATTAACTGACAGGAGAAAAAGAATGAGACGTGACTAAGGGAGGCTCAGGCTCAATCGGCTG
>JANQQF010000014.1 GCA_028285035.1 Phycisphaerae bacterium | reverse complement strand
GCTATGTCGCCCTCGCTGAATTCAAACGTAATCTTAAATCTGTCAATCCTCCCTTCATCGCTTCTTTAGTTGTCCGCACCTTTTGACCTCATGAGCCATTAAAGTTTATGGTCATCTCTTAAAAACGTCTATATCTGTCTGATATTAATTACAACTCAGGGGAGTGATGTTTTTTGTCATACGAAAGGAAGCCAATAAATGCCCCTCAAAAATAGAGTGACTCAAATCGGAAAAATGCTTCTAATATTGATCGTAATTGGCAGCTTACAAATGATTACTTTGGTAAGAGCGGCCGAAAAAATCCCTTTCATTGGGGTGGTCTATGATCATACAGGATTAGAGGGGCTAGATCGGTGACGGTCAGCCCCGATGGAAATCATCTCTATGTCGCTGGCGAAGGTGGTGACACAGTGGCTGTGTTCAGTCGAGATGACAATACTGGGATGTTGACTTTTGTTGAACAGCAGCAAGATGGGCAGAATGGGGTGGATGGCTTGGATAGGGTTAGTTCAGTTACAATCAGTCCTGATGGAAAACATCTTTATGTCACTGGGTATTGGGACGACACTGTAGCGGTGTTCAGTCGAGACAACAATACTGGGGTGTTGACCTTTATCGAAATGTACAAAGATGGACAGGGCGGGGTGGATGGACTATTTGGAGCCATATCAGTGACGGTCAGTCCAGACGGAAAACATCTCTATGTCGCCGGGAATCGAGACGACGCCGTGGCGGTATTCAGCCGAGATGATAATACGGGAATGTTAGCCTTTGTCGAGATGCACAAAGATGGACAGAGTGGGGTGGATGGGCTGGACGCCCCCAATTCAGTGACAGTCAGCCCCGATGGAAACCATCTTTATGTCGCCGGGTTGGTTGACGATGCCGTGGTGGTCTTTAGTCGAAACGATAATACAGGGGCATTAACCTTTGTCGAACAGTAGGAAGATGGTCAAAATGGGGTGGATGGGTCAGATGGGGCCATATCAGTAACGGTCAGCCCAGACGGAAAGCATCTCTATGTCGCCGGGTCAGCTGAAGACGCAGTAGCAGTGTTCAGTCGAGATGACAATACTGGGATGTTGACCTTTGTCGAGATGCTTCAAGACGGGCAAGATGGAGTGGATGGGCTGTATGGAGTCAGTTCAGTGACAGTCAGTCCCGATGGAAAGCATCTTTATGTCACTGGGGCTCTAGATGACGCAATAGCAGCGTTCGGTCGAGATGAGAGTACTGGGATGTTGACCTTTGTTGAAATGCAAAGAGGGGTAGATGGGCTGGGTTTAGCCTATTCACTGATAGTCAGCCCTGATGGAAAGCATCTTTATGTCACTGGATTCACGGACCACACGGTGGCGGTTTTTAACCGAGATGAGAATACGGGAATTCTGAGCTTTGTCGAAGTGTATAGAGATGACCAAGATGGGGTAGAAGGAATTGAGGGACCCATGTCAATCACGATTACCCCTGATGGAAAGCATCTTTACGTTGCCGGGCATTGGGATGACGCCGTAGCAGTGTTCAGCCGAGACGAGGGTACAGGTATGTTATTGTTGAGGTACACAAAGATGGACAGGAAGGGGTAGATGGGCTGCAGGGGGTTAGATCAGTGACGATCAGTCCCAATGGAAAGCGTCTCTATGTCGCTGGATCGGCTGATGCTGCTGTGGCAGTTTTCAATCGAGACAACAATACAGGAATGTTAAACTTTGCCGAGATGCTTCAAGACGGGCAAGGTGGGGTGGAGGGGCTAAACGGGGCCACTTCAGTGACGGTAAGTCCTGAGGGGAAGCATCTCTATGTCGCTGGGCTTAGTGATAGTGCAGTAGCCTACTTTGGCAATTATCTATTTTTGGATAAGGAGGTCAGTTCCACCAATATCCAACCGGGGCAGACCTTGACTTATCGCCTAACTATTAGCAACAGTGGCAGTCTATCAGCTACTGGTGGTACATTGTCAGACCCCCTACCGAGTGGTCTAACATTTGTTGGCCCCGTCACTATTGAGGGAGGCAGTGGCCTGTCAGGTACACCGCCCTTAATTGCTACGAATTTAACGATTCCCGCTAGGCAAACAATAACGGTTAGCTTCCCTGTTCAAGTTGATATAGGCACTGAAGGACAAATCCTTACCAACACCGCTTCAATCACCAGTAGCGAAATCACCAGCCCTGTCACAGACTCGATTTCGGTGATAGTTAGCCCCTCTAGCCTAAGTTTGAATAAAACCGTCAATGATCCCACCCCAATCCCAGGGCAAGCCTTAAACTACACCTTCAACATCCTCAACGATGGCACCTTACCCGTCACCCAAGCGGTTCTCTCAGATACCCTGCCCAGTGGCCTCACATTTATCGGGCCAGTAACTATCGAGGGCACAATAGGCACAGCAGGTGCACCGCCACACATCGCCAGTGGCTTAACCATCGATGTCGGACAATCTATCACTGTCAGGATGCCAGTGATGGTTGATGATGGGACTGAGGGACAAACTTTGACCAATAAGGCTACTATAACGAGCAGTGAGGTTGTATCTCCTGTTCAAGATCAGGTAGTCATTACGATTGGATCCAGTCCGGATAATAATGCAACGTTATATCTACCAACAATTAAAAAGCCTCAGTGAAGTTATCAAGATACAAAAAAAGAGAATCTTTAATTTCATCTAATAGAGAAATCAAATAAAAACCGGAATAAAAAAGTCATGTCCTGCCCGAATGCTTTTGTCGGGCATCCACTGACCGGGGGGCAGCGAACGATGGAT
>JANQQF010000162.1 GCA_028285035.1 Phycisphaerae bacterium | reverse complement strand
GAATGTTGAGTTGATTGTGCCTGTGGCATTGGAAGATGGGGGCCGCTTTGCTATTCGTGAAGGTGGTCGGACCGTTGGTGCTGGTGTTATCACCAAAATTACCGACTAAACGTAAAATTGATAATCAGTCTCGCTGATTTGTCAGCGGGACTGATTGTTTGAAAATTGCCTTTGGTGTGAAAGGAGGCAGGGGGTTGAGAGAACAATCGCTCTCACCCTCTTTTTGTGAATTATGGCTAAAAAAGCAATTCGAACGGTTATGACGTTGGCTTGTACAGAATGTGGCGAGCGTAACTATACATCAGAGAAGAACCGCCGCAACGACCCGAGTCGATTGGAATTTAATAAATATTGTTCCCGATGTCGAACTCACAAACTGCATCGCGAAACAAAGTAATCTGGTCTTATTCTCGGTCAATTACAAGGGACTTTTTTACGATCTAACTTGTAATTGACTGATGCGATGTTTATAATGCCTCAATTATACAAGTTGTGGTATTTTATTGAGAGGAGTACGTCTAAGGTGGCAAAATCAAAATCTAACACAGCCTCATCGGTTTCAAACCGTAATGAAAATCCGATTGTTAGATATTACAACGAGACTCGGGCTGAATTAAGAAAAGTAACTTGGCCAACTCGCGAGGAAACCGTAAACCTCACAATTATTATCGTGACGGTTATGGTTGTGATTGCGATATTTCTAGGTCTTTTGGATTTTATTTTTTCAGAAGTTGTTTCGGGAATTTTATCAAGTAACCTCTTATGGGTTGGTATTGCCGTGCTGCTTTTGGCTGTTGGTACAGCAATATTTTACTTTAACGGCCAACAAGAATAGCCTATAGTTGGGTAAGGGCTAAGGATTGAGCTGAATACAGTATTGATCTTTAGTTAACTGGTTTGGATAGATTTATGGCAGAAGAACAACTTGATGACTCTGGCTTGGAAAACGGTACTGTAAATTCTGATGTAGAGTCATTTGATCATGATGAAGACCAGGATGAAGGCCGTCCTGATGGAACGCAATGGTACGTCGTTCATAGCTACTCCGGCTATGAAAATAAAGTGCAGAAAAACTTACTTCATCGCACCGAATCAATGGGGATGCAAGATAAGATTTTCCAGATTATCGTACCGACCGAGGAAGAAGTTGAGTTAAAAGATGGCGTTCGCCGTACAATTGAACGTCGAGTTTTTCCAGGTTACATCCTGGTTGAAA
This sequence comes from Phycisphaerae bacterium, assembly GCA_028285035.1. Next base: position 42,095 of record JANQQF010000162.1, on the reverse strand, counting down.
TGCTGTTAGATGAAGACTCTTGGTATGTTGTTCGTAATACCCCTGGTGTAACAGGATTTGTTGGTTCAGGTAATAAACCAACGCCGTTACGCGGTGAAGAAGTTGACCGAATCTTGAAGCGAATGGAAGCTGAAGCACCGAAGATTAAGGTTAACTTCAAGGTAGGTCAGAAAGTCCGAATTGTAGAAGGTCCGTTTGAAGATTTCACAGGTGCAGTTGATGAAATTGATACAGATCGGGCGAGAGTAAGGGTTTTAGTTAATTTCTTTGGTCGTGAAACACCAATCGAACTTGATTTCTTACAAGTTGAGCGGGTATAGTTTAGCTCATTTGATAGATATGTTTATTGTTGTAGGAAGGATTTAGTCAGTATGGCAAAAAAAGTTAAAGCTGTTGTAAAGCTACAAATTCCAGCAGGTAAAGCTAATCCTGCTCCCCCAGTTGGTACGGCCTTGGGGCCACATCAAATCAATATTATGGGCTTTTGTAAAGAGTATAACGCTCGAACCCAAAATATGATGGGGACAATCATTCCGGCTGAGATCACGATTTTTGTTGATGGAACCTTTTCGTTTATCACTAAAACACCTCCTGTAAGTGATATGTTGAAAAAAGCAGCGGGCTTGCCCAAGGGATCAGGTGTACCTAATCGTGACAAAGTCGGCTCAATTACTGAGGCGCAACTCAAGGAAATTGCAGAGACTAAAATGAAGGACCTCAACGCGATTGACATTGAAGGAGCGATGAAGCAGGTTGCTGGTTCAGCTCGTAGTATGGGAATTACAATCAAGGGATAGCACTAAGGTTATTTCTTAGATACTAAATTATACTGTGGCAGGGACTTCTGCGTCCCGATATGACCACAAGGAGTAAATCATGCCAAAAAGAGGCAAAAAGTACGAAGAAGCTGCAAAGCTGGTGGATAATGATACGTTTTATTCACCAGATGAAGCAGTTGCTTTGGTGAAGAAAACATCATATACAAAATTTGACGCAACGATTGAAGCCCACTTACGAATGGGTGTCGATCCACGCCAAGCCGATCAGCAGATCCGAAGCACCGTTCAACTGCCACACGGTACAGGCCGTGTGACACGCGTTTTGGTGTTTGCTGAAGGGGAAGCCCAAAAAGCTGCCCTTGATGCTGGGGCAGATCATGCGGGTAGTGATGATCTGGTACAAAAAATTCAAGGTGGCTGGTTTGAATTTGATGTTTCGGTAGCGACCCCGCCAATGATGTCAAAAGTTGGTCGGTTAGGTCGAGTTTTGGGGCCGCGTGGGTTAATGCCTAGCCCAAAAGCAGGCACAGTAGTTCAAGAGGGTGATGTAGAACGGGTTGTTCGTGAATTAAAAGCTGGTCGGGTAGAGTTTCGTCTAGATCGAACTGCAAATATTCACGTTCCAATTGGAAAAGCATCTTTCTCAGAAGCTCAGTTGCTTGAGAACTTCACTGCTTTGATGGATGCAATCATGCAGGCAAAGCCAGCAAGTTCAAAAGGTGCATATATCAGAAAAACCGTATTAGCAGCAACAATGGGGCCTGGTGTAAAAGTTGACTCTGCTCAGGCGATGCAACTAAAAGTAGCCTAATTGTTCTGTAAAAGAAAATATCTTTAGATTTTCTTTCCATACTAAAGACAGCTGGTGTACAAACTTTAATCTTGTACTTAAATTTGCCCGCCGAGGTAGGGACTGGAAGTAACAAATTTTACCTATACTCACTCGCAAAGTGTTGAGAAACTAGGTTTGTTGTGTAATTTCTACGTCTTTACATTAGTCCTTGTAAAGACTTTTTTATTTTACCCTTGAAGAAAGGAGGGATGTCAAACTTGGCCATTTCACGTGATAAGAAAAGCGCATTTGTTGAGAAACATGTTGCACTACTTCAAGATAGCGATGGGTTTGTTATCACAGAGTATCGTGGGTTGACAGTTGGTCAACTTGAGGAATTACGTGGCAAAATTCGTGAGGCTGAGGGTTCGTTTGCAGTTGTGAAGAATACCTTGGCTAGGGTGGCTCTTAATGAAGTTGGATTGCCTATACCCGAAGATTTGTTAAAAGGGCCTGTCGGGATTGCCTTTGGAAACAAAAATATCCCTGGGGTCGCCAAAGCGGTTCTCGATTTTGCTAAAGACAACGAATTGTTGGTCGTAAAAGGCGGTATGATTGGAGAGAGTATCATTGATGTGGACTCGGTAAAAGCATTAACCGACTTGCCGTCAATCGATGTTTTACGAGCTCAACTTTTGGGCTTGCTCAATACACCAGCCAGTCAATTGGTTGGCGTATTCAATGCACCGGCTACAGAATTTGTTGGTGTGCTATCTGGTGGGGTACGTCAAGTACTCAACGTACTTAATGCTTATTCACAAAAAGGACCAGATGAAGCAACTGAATCTTAAGTCTGGTTACTGTAAAAATTAAACTATAAATCTAATACAATTATGTATAGTCATAAATAAGGAGAACTTTAAAATGGCTGATGTTGAAAAACTTGCAGAAGAATTAAGCCAGTTAACTGTTTTGGAGGCAGCTGAACTGACAAAAATCTTGGAAGAAAAGTGGGGCGTTAGTGCTGCTGCTCCCGCTGCTGTAATGGCTGCGCCAATGCCTGGTGCTGCTGGCGGTGCTGCTCCAGCTGAAGCTGCTGCTGCAGAAGAGAAAACCGAATTTGATGTTATGCTCAAAGATGTTGGAGCTAAGAAAATTCAGGTTATCAAAGCTGTTCGTACAATTCGCTCTGACTTAGGTCTAAAAGAAGCTAAAGCCTTGGTTGATGACTCACCTGCTAAGCTTCTCGAAGGTGTTTCTAAAGAAGCTGCTGAAGAAGCCAAGACCAAGTTGGAAGCTGAAGGCGCTACTGTAGAAATTGCCTAAGTAGGCTGACTGGTTTCAATTAGTTTTTCAAGAGATAGGGGAGCTATATTAGCTCTCCTATTTTTTATTTGTCTTGATACCTTATTGGTTAAATACCCCGCAGCTTGCTGCGGAATAAGAGTTCGGAGCTTTCTCCGAGGTTATACCATTTATTGTGTCGTAATATTTTCTACGATAAGGCTATATTCATCAGCGAGGGCTTCGGCATCCTCTTGTGAGGCTGCCTCTGTCGTGATATGGAAGTGGGGTTGGTCTGGGTCTGGGGAAATGAGGACCCAACGCGCCTCATCTAAGGCTATTTTGACTCCGTTGGTCGCTTGATTTTTATAATGGGCAAATTTTTCGCTGATAAGACGCATTACTCTTGCCTTAGCTTCCCAAATACAAGATACTTCACGATCCGCAACATAAAACGGCGGAAGATTTGAGACAATATCACTCAGGGAGGTCATTTGAGTAGCTAGATATTCTAGCATTTTTGCTAGCGCCATTAATCCATCTACTGCGCAGTGAAAATCAGGAAAAATAAAATTTCCGGCTCCATCACTGGCAACAATTACTTTTTCTACACAAGCAGTTTTGATTAAGGTATTAAGTTCAATGGGTGTTCGAATAATACGCCCATTATATTTTGCGGCGATATCCTCAAATAAACTCGGGAGGTTGACTGGTAGGGCAACTGAACTGCCTGGCGCATCTCGTAAAGCGAGTTCTACCATTGCCGCACAGGCGGTTTTCCCATCCAATAAATGTCCTTGATCGTCAACCAAATAAATTTGTTCACCACTTGGAGACATATAGACGCCAAGTTGAACCCCCAACGCAGCGGTAATAATTTGAAGCTGACGTAAGGCTGTTTGATATGCTACTTGGCTATGAGGTTTGTCCTGTTGAACATTAGCATTCAATGCGACAACTTTGCACGCGAGACTATCTAGGATAGTCGGAAAGACGTTACCAACCGGGGAGTCGGCATAGTCAATGACTAGGTCGAAGGCTGCATCCTGGATGGCACGGCTATTTAGATGTTTCAAGAAATCTTCAATATATACCTCTTTAACCCGGTCAGCATATTCAATCGTACCAATATCATTGAGATAAACGCGTCTAAAATCTTCGCGAAAGAATATTCTTTCGAAATCTCTTTCGCGATTTTTTGGAATATTTTGGCCGTGTTCTTCTACAAAATAAATGTCAACGGCTCGTTCATCAAAGGGGGAAAGTCTTACATGTGCCCCCCCTACGGCATTTGATATTTTTGTGTAATAACGGGCAACTGGAATTGGTTGGGTGCCTAAGTCCCATACGTTAATTCCGGCAGAAGGTAATCCAGAAATAATCGCACGCTTTATCATTCGAGGGCTACGATGTACATCTCGATTGATCGTAACCGCTGACCCTTTGGGTAAGGTTGCCCCAAAGGCCGCGCCTAATTTGGCACTAAATTCGGGGGTAAGATCGATATTGACGACACCGGTTACGCCAGAACGACCAAACAGGATACGACGCCCTTGTGAACCCCAAATGATGCTACTATTAACAATTGCACCTGGTTCTATCTCTTTTCCCGACCATATCTTTACACCTGGCTGAATGATAGCATTTTCACCAATAATTACCCGATCTCCAACAACTGCCCCCTCCATTACTCGAGAACGCGCCTTTAAACTACATTGTCTTAAAACGACACCGCCTTCAATTGAGGCCCGTTCCCCAATGTAACAATTACGCCATATGACCGATCGATCAATATGGGCCTCGTTATCGACGACTGTGTAGTCTCGAATAACACTTGGGCCTTTGATTACAGCCCCACTTTTAATTTGTACGGCGTTGCCAATGTAAATCGGACCTTCTAATTGAGCATCAGGGGCAATTTCAATTCCAGTTCCTGCCCATATTCCGTTCCCTAAATAGCAGCCTTTATCGAGATCTTGTACGCGTTCTTCAAGCGCATCAGCCGTCGCCCGCATGTATTCGGTGATATTGCCAACATCACACCAGTACCCCTCGCTAATGTGTCCGTATATTGGGTAGCCCTGTTGATGTAACATTGGGAATAGATCATGTCCAAAATCGAAGGGGGTGTTAGGTTCAAAGAAATCAAACACATCAGGCTCTAAAACGTAGATGCCTGTATTAACATAATCGGACATAATTGAACCACGGCTTGGTTTTTCTTGAAAGCGGGTAATCTGACCTTCTGCATTTAAACTAATGACACCATAGTCAACAGGATCAGCTAAGTTGTACAACGTGAGGGTAACGAGGGTATCTTTGCTCTTATGATACTCAATCAGCTTGGTCAGATCAAAGTCAGTTAAGGCATCACCACTAATGACCAAAAAGGTGTCATCAAGATATTCTTGAGCATTCTTAACACTCCCAGCAGTTCCTAAAGGGGTCTCTTCAACACTGTAATGAATTTGCATGCCAAAACTAGACCCATCACCAAAGAAATCCTGAATGAGGTCAGCTAAATATTGAACTGTGATGATGACTTCTGTAATGTTATGGCGTTTGAGGAGATCAAGAGCATGGCCTATGACTGGCTTGTTGATGATCGGGATCATCGGTTTTGGACGCTCAAGAGTCATTGGACGCAGTCTGGAACCTGCCCCGCCGGCCATGATGACCGCTTTCATAGGATAATGCTCCAGGGGTCTAAATTTGATGACGTTCATATCATACCATAAAGTTGGACAACCGTAAACAAACTGAGTTGTCATATCATCAAACCCTTGTCACTAGCTTAAAAATCCACTATAATTGCTTAAAATTACCCAGAACCTTGGTACTATTAATCGTGTCTACAGATGTTACTTGGTTAGATCGGAAGCGGAATATAATTTTTAGTGTGATAACATTGCTCACAGTTGGTGGAGCAGGTGCATTTTATTTTCAGCAACCCAGTTCTGAACCGATTGTCTTGGTAACCGCCCAGGCCACAGCGACTGATATACCTACGACGCAGTCGACACTAGAACCGACTGCGACACTTGGAGTGGTTCGGGTTTATATTACGGGCGCTGTTGTTAGCTCTGATGTCTATTATTTAACAGAAGGTAGCATAATTAAAGACTTAATTTTGGCTGCCGGTGGGATGACAACTGATGCTGACCCAGAACGTATTAATCAAGCAACCGAATTAAAGGATCAACAACATATTCATGTTCCCCGCCTTGACGAAGAGATAATCCAGCCCGTTATTCAAGATGCGGTGACTGAGGAGAACAATGCTCAGAATTTTGATCCACCGGCAAATAATAATATGGGCTTGGTTAACATTAATACTGCAACATTAGAGGAGTTAGATACTTTACCAGGAATTGGTCCTTCGTTGGGACAAAGAATAATTCAATATCGTGAACAGGTAAGAGGTTTTACGTCTGTTGAGTCTATTACAGAAGTAGGTGGCATTGGTGATGCCACATTTCAAAAAATCAAACCGTTTATTACGGTTGAATGACGAAAAGGAAGATAGACAGATGGAAACTGAAATAACTGTATATGGGGCCTTCTGGTGCCCTGATTGTCGACAAAGCAAACGCTTTTTAAGTGAACATCAAATCCCCTATCACTGGGTTAACATTGAGGAAGATGAATCAGGTCGAGCCTACGTTGAAAAACTGAATGATGGGAAGCGAATTATCCCAACCATTACATTTGGTGATGGCTCATTTTTGGTTGAACCATCAAATGCTGAATTAGCTGAAAAGCTTGATTTAGTAACCCGAGATCCCCATAGTTATCACGATATTACGATTATCGGGGCAGGGCCAGCTGGGTTAACGAGCGCGATTTATTGTGCTCGTGATGGATTTAGTGTGATGGTTGTTGATGAAGGCGCTTTAGGTGGGCAGGCTGCTACCACTGAAACCTTAGATAATTTCCCTGGATTCCCCGAAGGGATTAAAGGGAGTGATTGGGCACAACGGGTTGTTGCTCAAGCTAAACGGTTTGGTGTTGAATTTTTACAGGCTCAATCGGTGACTCAACTCAAGCCTTTTGAGGGGTCGGTTTGTGTGACAACGAGTGATGGCACAGAATATGCAAGTGGGGCGGTCTTAATTGCCACTGGCGCGGATTATCGACGCATGGGTATCGAAGGGGAAGATGATCTTATCGGGGCGGGCGTTCATTTTTGTTCGACGTGTGATGGCCCTTTTTATAAAAACAAATCTGTAGCTGTCGTTGGTGGTGGAAATAGCGCCACAGAAGAGTCGTTCGGCTTATTGCGCTTTGCTGATGAAGTGACTATGCTGGTTCGCGGTGATAAATTAAAGGCAAGTAAATTACTTGTTGATAAAGCCACCGAAGAAGATCGTATCAAAATTCGTTACAATACGGCGGTAACAAAATTGGGTGAGGCAGATAATCACCTTCAAAAAGTGTTTATCAAGGATAAGGTAACTGGTACAGAAGATGTTTTAGAGCCTGATGGATTATTTGTTTTCATTGGCCAACAGCCAAATTCAGATTTTGTCAAAGACAGTGGTATTATTACAGATGATTATGGCTTCATTTTAACTGGACATCATTTAGTCCATCACCCTAAATGGACAGAGGATCAAGAACCACCTGTCCTAGCCACCAGTATGCCAGGGGTTTATGCTGCTGGTGATGTACGAGCTGGGTCAACCAAACAAGTTGCCTCTGCGACGGGTGAAGGAGCAACAGCCGCTTTGTTAATGCAGGAGTATCTAAATAAATAGATGACTGACACAAAAAAAATCTACCTCTCTTGGAGAGATGTTAACAATCTTATTAACAATTTAATCCCTCGCTTACAGGGTTACAGCTATGATCTTGTTATCGCTATAACCCGCGGTGGAATAATTCCTGGCGGAATTATTGCTGAACAACTTGCTGTATCTCAAGTCTTGGTTGCCTCTGTAGATTTTTATCAGGATGAAGAACATGAGTTTGATTGGCCAGTATTCATGCAGTTTCCAGCAGATAGTTTTCTGCGAGGTAAGCAAGTGTTAATCATTGATGATGTTTGGGATCGTGGGAAGGAAGTAATGAGTGTGACTGATCGTGTTGAACAGGCAGGAGGACGCCCCATCTCCGCTGTCCTTCATTACAAACCCCACCGATCTATCTTTGAAGATAAATCGCCTAATTTTTATGCAGCCCAGACAGAAGATTGGATAATTTACCCTTGGGAAGTAGATCGGGGCACAATGGGAGTATAATTTGCCTCAGACTAATTTGTTGATGAGATAGGATTATTGCATGCGTTTTTTGATCACGGGAGGAGCTGGTTTTCTAGGAACAGCGTTAGCCAACCACCTTGTTCAGGCCGGCCATACTGTGCGTGTTTTGGATGATTTAAGCTCAGGGGATACATCCCAGCTTCACGAAGATGTTCACTTCACTCGAGGGGATATTGAGGATAAACCTAAGGTTTGGCGTCTCTTAAATAAAGTTGATTGTGTTTACCACTTAGCCGCACGTGTTTCAGTGCCAGAGTCGATTTTATATCCGCGCGAGTACAATAAAGCTAATGTCAGTGGAACAGTAGCGATGATGGAAGCTTTGCGCGACGCAGGTGTGAAACGGGTCGTATTTGCTTCCTCAGGGGCTGTATATGGTGAGCAGGATATCGAGATGGTTCACGAGGATTTGTTACCAGCCCCGACGTCACCTTATGCTGTCAGTAAGTTAGCTGCCGAAGGATATGTTCGTACGATAGGTGGTATTTGGGGAATTGAAACTGTATCACTTCGAATTTTTAACGCCTATGGGCCAGAACAAAATGTTCCGCCTGCTCATCCACCCGTCATCCCCCAATTTATTCGACAGATTTTAGGAGGGGGATCAATCATTATGCACGATACAGGTCGACAAATTCGCGATTATGTTTATATTGACGACGTTGTTCAGGCATTGGCCTCAGCCGCAACGGCCCCAAACATTGATCGTCAAATTATAAATGTGGGGACAGGTGTTGGGACAAGCATAAAAGAGTTGATCCAGGCTATTGAACAGGCGACGGGGAAGAAAGCTAAGATTATTGCTAACCCATCCGTATCAGGTGGGGTTTCAAGTTTGGTTGCGAATATTAACTGGGCAAAAGCGTTGCTTGATTATGAGCCTAAAACGACTCTGTCTGACGGCTTGTTGAAAATAACTCAAAAGTTACCCGTCTGAGATATAAATATTCTTTGTTTTCTCAAAATGAAAAACCGGCTTCAATCAAGCTGGTTTTTTTATTGCAATTGAAAATTGCTATTCGTACTCATCTTCAAGATTTTCTAAGCCAACGGCCATCAAATACCCCCTGGCCCGCTCTGTTTTTGGAAAACGGTAAACCAGGCCCCAGAATTTTTCTCCGTGATTGGCTTCAACTAAATGTGCTAGTTCGTGCACAAGGACATAATCCTGAACAAATGTAGGCATCTTAGCTAAGCGATGCGAAAGCCGAATCGTACCCGTAGACGGCGTACAGCTCCCAAATCGTCGCTCTTGATTGGTCACCCATTTAATTGACTTCCACTTAAGCTTTCCCTGAAAATATGCCCGATTAAGTTGCTGGGCGCGACGTTCAAGGGCTTCATCATCCAAACTTGTTTTTGCCTGTCGGCGCTGCCATCGTTTTTTCAATCTTTCGATAATAGGTTGCAACTCGCCATCAGTCATATTTGCTGGTGCACGAACAATAAAGCGCCCATTCTCTTCACGGGCACTCACGGTCTTTATCCGTTTTTTGCTGCGGATGATTTCTACGTCCATGGTCTATAAAATAGATATCCCAATTTATCCCAAATTCGAATTGGGATAAATTGGGATAAAATTTGGGATAAACGCGCAGATTTAGCTGGCTTCGTCGCCTAATAAGCCGAGTTGTGAATTATCACCGAGCGTGAACTTGTAGGCACGAGGCCGAATTGGTGAGCGATGAACCACAACGTGACGCCCTATCAGGCTATCCTCAATACGGCGAGTGATATTACGAATTTGACTGTGCTCCAAGACAATTGAGCGGGAGATTTCAGCATTCTCAACGAGGCAATGATGGTAGATGCTGGTAAACGGCCCAACATAGGCATTAACAATTCGGGTGTTCTTCCCAATGATGGCTGGGCCACGAACGACACTGTTAATAATTTCAGCCCCCTGCTCAACTGTAACCCGACTGTCAACCTCGCTATCTCGGCTAATATAGCCATCGATGGCTGGCTTTAACTCTTCCAAAACTAAGCTGTTTGCTTCCAACATATCCCCAGGTCGCCCCGTATCAATCCACCAACCTCTATGAATATATGGCGAAACCTTAAATTTGTGGTCAACGAGCCACTGAATGGCGTCAGTAATTTCCAGCTCACCCCGCCAACTTGGACTAATACTATTGACTGCCTCCATGATGTTATTATCAAACATATAGATGCCGACCAGGGCAAGGTTGCTGGGGGGATCTTTTGGCTTCTCAATCAGGCGAACAATTTCATTATTTTGATTAAGTTCAGCAACGCCGTATTGTTGTGGCTCTTCAACACGGGTCAAAACAATCTGTGAATTGTAGTTGCTTTTCTCAAATTGGCTGATCAGCGAGCTGATTCCCCCTTCAATAACATTGTCGCCCAGGAACATAACAAACTTGTCATCTCCCAAATAATCTTGGGAAATTTTAACAGCATGCGCCAGACCCGCTGGGTTATCCTGCTTAATGTAGGTTATTTTTACGCCCCAACGACCGCCAGAGCCTACCTCACGTTCAACTTCTTTGGCCGTGTCACCAACGACAATCCCAATGTCAGTAATGCCTGCATCCCGGATTGACTCGATGACGCGAAATAACACAGGCTTGTTTGCAATGGGAATAAGCTGTTTTGCACTTGTATAAGTTAGAGGATAAAGTCGGGTCCCTTTCCCCCCACTTAGAATTAATCCTTTCATGTTAACCCTCTCTCCAAAAAATGTATTACTGACCCAGTCACAACTTTCTAAACTTTTCACGATGGTCAGCGAGACAAGAAATTGGTTTAGTTTTCTATATCTAGGTCAGTCATCTATTTTATATAAATAGTAATTCAGTCGTAATTGGCTCATCATTGACAATGGCCCAAGGTGTTGTGGTAACCATTGCTTCAGCTTTTGCTTGTCCCACAATCTCAGCGGCTATGACAACCCCCTCTGATAATACAGGCTGACGTCGATTCTCATGGTGACTATCTGAGGCTAAAATATGTCCCCAACCGGCATGGAGCATCTCTCTAGCGACTTGTTTAGCTTTTTGCCCGTGATATCCGGTTAGGCTATGTGAGGTGATTTGGGTCAATCCCCCACGAGCGATGAATGGCTCTAACAATGAAACGTCTTTTTGTATCGTCATTATTCGTTCTGGATGAGCCATAATCGGAATGTAGCCTCGCAAAAAGATCTGATCAAGAATTTGAATTGCTTCTTGATCGTAACGTTCGAATAATGGCTCGACTAGTACGTAACGGCTGTCCCCTAAGGGTCCTGCCAAATCATTATCCCAATCTTCTAAGATACTTCCTTCTAATCTTATTTCATAACCGGGTAAGATTTTTAATTCAATATTTGCGGCATCAAGTTCTTTCTGTAAGGCTGCCACGCGATCTTTTATTTCTTGACGTGAGCGGGTTCCCTGAAATTGCTGATGAGGTGTAGCAAACATATGGGTCGTGCCCTGATCCACTGCAATGCGGGCCATCGCCAATGCTTCACGCATATCACGGGCACCATCATCTAGATTTGGGAGAATGTGAGTGTGGATGTCGATCATAATCCAATCCTTTCGATTACAGGCGACTCCTACTCACTATACAAGCAGGGTCGCAATTTGATAAATGATTGATTACACGACCCCATTGTCTACTACAAGCGCAATCTTGTGTATGTGTTGGTTCTTCTAAACAAATAAAAAGGGAGGACAAAATTGCCCTCCGGATATTATACCACGACTCTGGATTGAAACTGTAATCTTTTGCAATTTGATGCTACCTAGCGTGCAAATTACGTGTACTGCAATGTGGTATCAACCGGTGCATTCGTCAATACCGCGCCAATTAAACGTGCATTTACCTTTTCTAAACGATCTTTGGCCGCTTTGACATGCTCCCTTTTATCACCCCCAGCTTTAACTACCAATAATACACCATCGACTTGGGACGCGAGCAATGAGGCATCATTCACAGTAATAATCGGCGGGGCATCAAAGATCACAATCTCGGCTAGCTCTGTTAAACGAGCAATGACGTCATTGATTTTTTTTGAGGCCAGCAGCTGACTTGGAATAGGCGGAAGCGGCCCGCTGGTCAGGATCTTTAAACTAGTATTTGGGACCGATTGGAATGGTGGGTTTTCTAAAGCCTCATCCTCCCGAAAGAGGTTTGTAAAACCACGTTCATTTGGTACGCCGAAAAGGGTATGTTGGCTGGGGCGGCGTAAATCCGCATCAACCAAAATAACCGGACGATCGCCATCGGCCATTGCTACCGCCAAGTTGGCCACAGCACTAGCCTTTTCTATTGTTGGAACAGATGAGGTCACTAACAATGTGTGAATGGCTTCATCGACACTGGAAAATTCAATATTGGTTCGCAAGGTACGAAATGCTTCGGCTGCTGCTGATTGCGGGTCAGCTAACGTAATAATTTCATTCGTAGGCATAAGTAAAGATTTCCGGAAAATTAATTTGTGCCGCGTAGCCCTGGCACGAGCTGACGACCTTTCTCTGGTGCTTTCGGTGATGGGGTACTCCCCGTCATTGGTATAGCACCAAGGACTGTCACGTCAATAGCTCTTTCGATATCAGCCGAGTTACGAATGACGTCCATTTCCAGCCACTCTAAGAAGAAGATGACCAGCATCCCGACCAATAAACCAAATAAGCCACCAGCCAAGGTGTTGACTCGTGTATTTGGACTATACTGTTGAAATCCTAAGCTATAAACTCTGTCGAGCATCGTTACTTCAATCCGATCCCGTTTGTCTTGACGCTGATTCCATTGGTCACGATCTTGAGCAAAGACCGTGGCCACTGTATCCACCATCGCCATTGCCACTTCACCGTCCTTGTTACGAGCCTCTATGGCCAAGGTAAACGTTGAACTATCAGGGCTAACAAACAAGTCACCCAAAAAGGAGTTTGTATCCATATCGAGTTGGGCTCGATTAATCACTTCGGTAGCCATTGAGTGAGTTTTTATATTTTCAGCATAGTTTCGTAGCAAGTCTTTCAGAGTATTGCTGGAACCCCAATCATTTCGAGCGGGGACAACACTGAGCTTAACAGTTGCACTATATATAGGGTCTTGTAGTTTGCTGAAACCGTAAGCACTAGCTGCAGCGATAATTGCAACAACGATCATAATCCAACCACGTTTGCGTAATATTCTTAAATAATCACTAATTTCCATTGATCTAGCTCCTTCATATTTAACCGCAGAGATTGTACCATCAAGCCTTTGAAGTGGCTATTTATCTGAGATCGAAAGAATTCTTCAAAATTATTTTTTTGTACCAACTACTTTTTTGGCACCTCGGCCAAGACCGAAATACCCAGAGCCTCCAACTCTGTTTTATGCCTGACACTATCATCAAAGTAGTCAATGAGAAAAGTCAAAGCAACGCCTGCAACGACTGCCAAAATTAGTCGGACTGGCAATTGTAGCTGTTCAGTTAATGAGCGTGGTGCTGCAATTGGTGGTCTGGGGCGATCTATGGCTTCAATGATGGCTGCTGGTCCGCCCGGTGGATTCAGATACTTGGCGCTATCATTTTCCATTGCTACCTGAACAGCTTCAGCAATGGAAAATAGCTGATCTGCGTCACCCCACGTGAGATTGATCTGCAAGACGCGATGCTGTTTATCGCCAAAAGAAAGCCCACCAATACTCCCCGGAGGGATTTGCACCCCACTGTTCGCCTCTGTCAAACGCTGATTGACATCCTCCGCAAAAGCCTCACTGCTCACAATGGCTGTTAAATCGTCTGCCATATACTCAGAGGCTAACCATTCGTAATAACCATCGTAACGATACTCATCATTTGTGACGGGTTGTGCCTCCACCCGAACGGTAAAACGCATGCTCGTGTTGTATATCGGCGGTGGCGTTTGCATTGTTAATAAACTGGCCCCAGCGACAACAATCAACAGCAAAATGGGAATCCAGATACGACGCCAAACGATGAGCCCATATTGTTTTAGTTCCATATATTTAGCCGTTCCACTGTATCATATCTTTTCATCACTGTCATCCGATGTTTTGCCAAAATTTGTGCCCAAAGCGTTAGACCTAAGGCCTAAGCCAAAATGCTAGATATTTAGAAGCTTGGGCAACTTAGAGTGTCCGTGCGTCGATTTGCATACTCATAATAAAGCCGCCGATTAGGGCCGTAATTATTAAACCTGTTAGAGCAAATGGCCCAAAAATGGCATCACCTATGGCCCAGGTCAAAATACCTCCGACCGCTCCAGCAAATACACCAGCGGCGACACCTTCAAGTTCACCATTACGGGCATCTGATAGGGTGTAAGTAATCGTGTACAAGATGCCAGATGTGATAAGACTTGCGGCGATGGCAATAATACGTCCGGCAAAAATGGTCTCAGTCAGATTATAAATTGAAGAGACGACACCCACCGCAATTGCAGCGGCGATGATGCCTCCAATCACAATCCCTAATTTTGTGTTCATGAAAAACTCCCAAGTATTAAAATCGGACTGATTATAATCTCGCTGAGAGGGGAGTCAAAACAGAGATTGACAAATCCAGTATGGACCGTTAAGGTGAACATACTAATTTGCTTGGAGGAATGATGCGTTTGGATGGGAAAGCGGCGTTGATAACAGGGGGAGCAAAACGGCTGGGTAGAGCTATTGCCTTACAACTGGCTGAGGCGGGAGCCAATATTATGCTTCATTATAACACCTCTGAACAAGAGGCTCAGCAGACGCTGGTAGCAATTCGTGAGTTTGGTGTTGAAGCTGTGGGAACTCAGGCTAACTTGGCCGAAATGCCCCAAGCTGAGCGAATTGTTGATGAAGCAATCGCTCATTACGGAAGATTAGATATTCTCATCAACAATGCGGCCCTTTTCTGGCGGACACCGTTTGGAACTGTGACTGAGGATCAATGGGATGCCTTACTCAACACAAATTTGAAGGCCCCATTCTTTTGTGCCCAACGGGCTGGAACGTGGATGAAAGAAAATGGGGGTGGAGTTCTCATCAATATGATCGATACTGGCGTCTACATCGGCTGGTCAGGATTTATTCCCTATCTGGCAAGCAAGGCAGGTCTAGAACAAATGACGTATGGGTTAGCCAAGACGCTTGCCCCTACAGTTCGAGTCAATGGCATTGCCCCTGGCCCAATTCTGGCAGAAGAGGGATTAAGTCAGGCGGACAAGGACCGTGCGATTGAAAGGTCACTACTCAAACGAATGGGTGGGGAACAAAGTATTGCTGAAGCCGTTTTATATTTGGTGACCGCCGAATTTGTGACCGGCGTTGTTCTGCCCGTTGATGGGGGGCAGCGTTGGAAGTAAAGCTTGTCTGAGAAAGACATTGGGCAAAGTCACTTGAAATCGTGATGGTTTTACATTTACCCGCTTCTTGAAATGATTTAATGACGTGTTGCGAATAGTTTATATACGAGGAGAACTTTATTTTGATATGGTTTCTGGATATTTATCTTCTTGGCACGGCCTGAATCTTAAAAAGATTAAATTTAGGTCAGTTCAGGGGGGATTCCGTACCCTTTTTGTTTTATTGTGGACTCCAACTTTAAGAGTTGTGTCAGGTCTGCAAGTTATATCCTCAAATACACATTGCATCGGTTAGAGTCGTGACAATTACTAAATTTATTACCATCAACTCAATTCTGTTCTTCTTTTTAATGAGCTTAGCGACAATAGCCGGGGCTCAAGCACCTACTCAAAATAATCAGCCTCTTTATGTTGAAGGTGAAATACTTGTAAAATTCAAATCTGATTTATCGCCTGTCACCAGACAAGTGACGATACAGCAAACCGGGATGCAGGTTTTATCTGTTTCACGTTTTAGTGGTTTGATGCGAGTGAAGGTACCAATTGGGCAGGAAGTCGAATTTGCTGAGAGGTTTTCAAGGCGAGAAGATGTCCTATATGCTGAACTTAATCGTATCCTTTTCCTGGCTGGAACCCCAGATGATGCAGACTACAATGAACAATGGGCCTTGAATAACACTGGTCAAAGTGGGGGAACGGCTGATGCTGATATGGATGCCCCCGAAGCTTGGGATATTGAAACAGGGAGTAGCGATGTCGTTGTCGCTATTATTGATACTGGCATACGCCTCGATCATGAGGATTTGCAGAATAATTTATGGATTAATCCTGGTGAGATACCTGACAACGGTTTGGATGATGATACAAATGGCTTTATTGATGATATCAACGGTTGGGATTTTTGTAATAGTGCCTCGTCTATAACCATGTGTGACGCGCCAAATGATAATGACCCAACCGACGAGGTAGGACACGGCACGCATGTTTCAGGTATTGTCGCAGCAGAAGGTAACAATGCTGTTGGTGTGTCGGGGATAAATTGGGATGCCTCGTTGATGGCAATTAAGGTTTTTGACCCATTGCAGAGAACCACGCTCGAAAAATTAGCTGATGGCATTTCTTATGCTACGGCAAATGGAGCCAATATTATCAATTTAAGTTTGGGCGATCCCGCTGAGCATGCGCCCTGTGATGATATGCAAAGTGTGGTTGATGTTATTGAGGATGCTGTCAACAAAGGAGTATTAGTGGTTGCGTCCTCAGGAAATGAAAATGATATTTTTGTTAGCTGTCCTGCGGCCCTTGATGTTGTCGTGGCCGTTGGCGCAACAACAGATGAAGATGATCGCTGGTCTTTGTCCAACCGTGGTATCCATATTGATGTTTCGGCACCGGGAGATCAAATTTATAGCACCGCCCGCTCTGATATTGCCCCCTATGAAAATCGCAGCGGCACTTCGATGTCATCACCTTATGTGGCGGGATTAGCTGCTCTCTTGTGGGGTAATAACCCTGATTTAACGGCGGCTGATGTCCGAACCATTATTGAAAATACAGCAGAAGATAAGGGAACAGGAGGATATGATGTTGAGTTTGGTCACGGTCGAGTAAATGCCTTCCAAGCTTTGCAAGTTGTGGCTAGTCTTAATCTATCGCCTACCCAGGTGAGTTTCACAATGGATCAGGTAGAGGCTATGCCTTTAACCCAAACCATCCAATTAACATCAGTAGCTACGGCGCCTATAACTTGGGGAGTAATCATTTCACCCACTTCTTCTTGGGTCCAATCTATTACACCTTCATCGGGAACTTTATCTGCAGCCGCACCGCTGGATGTATCCCTGGTTGTAACTCGGCCAGCCTCCGGAGGTACATACACAACAACCCTAATATTTACGGGCACGACAGCGACAAACGTCTCTGTTGGACAACGAAATGTGACCGTTGTTATGAAATACTCGAAAAAGATCTTTTTCCCGATAATTATGAAACCATAAATGAATCTCAGTAAATAGTTATGAATAAGCCTTAACAACCATTCTTTAAAACTTGGGACGTGTTTCCCATTGATAACCCGCGTAACTGTATGATAGACTCGACTCGCTTTAACAATTAATATTGCCTAGTTTTCGACCTGAAACAATCGCTTAACACATCGACTTGCTCAAATGTAGGATGAAAAGGCTTGTATGTTAACAATTAAATCGCACCTTCGTAAAGTAACCAAACTGTTTATGGTTGTTATGTTAGGGCTTTTCCTAGCTGGCAGCCTCTTTATCATATTCGATCAGCTCACCCCCCGTGCAACGGCAGCACCCCTTGCGGTTGGCCCGACCTCTGTGACCCAAAACATCACGAGTACAACCACTTGGACCACAGCCGATAGCCCGTTCATTATCTCGGGAACTATTGGCTTGGAAGCTCAATTGACGATTGAGCCGGGTGTTGTTGTCTCCTTCACTCAGGATAGCCTGTTGGTCGCCCTGCCGACAGGGCAGCTTCTGGCCAACGGCACCACCGCGCAGCCAATCCAATTTACAGGTACGCCTGGAACCTGTACGTGGCAAGGTGTTTTGTTAGAGAGTGACAGCAACCAAATCGAATATGCTCATTTTGAGTATGCCTCTCAAGCGATTTACATCAAAAGTTCTAATAGTCATCAAATCAATAATAATACCTTTGAAAATAATGGGGGCTGTACCCCTCAACCCAGTCCATTTAGTGGGGCGATTATTGGCTTTACAGATGGTACGATTTTTAATCAGAACGTCTTCACCGATAATCACACCGCGATCTTTTTGACTCGATCTGGTGGTAATCAGATTAGCCAAAACATAATTTCGGGAACCACAGTCAGTGCCATTCTTTTCTCCCCAAACTTAACCACAACTTCAAATAGCAATGTTGTTTCCAGTAATGAGATTCGCAATGCTGGTGAATATGGTATCTTCATGGCTAAGGGTATTGCCAACAGTATTGAAGATAATCAGATTTACAGTAATGTGAGTGGTGGGATTTATGTTGAGGATCAGACCGCCGTATTTGGCGGAGAATTCCCCATTCGTAATAATGATGTTTACAGCAACACAGGTCCAGCTGTCGTTATCAGTGATACTGCAACACTGAACTTATCTGATAACCTGTTTTACAACAACGACGAAGGTGTTTTGTGGGGCCTCTCAAACAATAGTGTCCTCGCTGCTTACACCTTGGAACAAAATGTGGTGTGTAATAACGCCCAATATCAATTCCGTAATATCGATGCAACTACAATCGAAGTGACGCTTGATTGGTGGGGGAGCAACACGCCGACCACGGGAGCGGTTAGCTCTGGCTCTGATATTGAGGGGGCTGTGACAATCTCCCCAACGATGATTTTTACTGGGACCCCAGCGGCGACAGCACTGCCAGCCGACGGCGTGACAACGACAACAATCACCATTTCGCTCGGCGAAAGTGGCTCGACCATCCCCGCCCGTGCCCGTACTGTTAACCTTAGCACAACGTTGGGTACACTCTCTGCTAGCCAAGTGACCTTGGATGCTTCGGGTTTGGCCACTGTAACCCTAACCTCTGCTCAAACGGTAGGTACAGCTCAAATTACAGCCACAGAATTTTGTGGCTTCCCAATCACCACTGAAGTCGAATTTCAAGCGGCTGATCTGGGCATTGCGAAAACATCATCCATTCGAGACATTACCCCCGGAGATCTAATCACCTACACCATTGCCTATAGCAACAATGCCAACATCGCGGCCACAAATGTGGTGATTACTGACAGCTTGCCCACCAACCTTCAATTTGTATCTGACAACAGTGCTAGCTTGGGCTTGTCCCAAACGGTAAGTGGGAATGAGATTGTCTGGTCTACCCCTTCGCTGCCGGCAAATGCCGCCGAGGTACTCACGCTGACCACCCAACTGCCGACAACCGCGACCACAACCTGTGGATCTATATTAACTAATCAGGTTGAAATCACCTCGACTACGGTGGATGGTGATCCCACAAATAATCAGGCCAGTCACAGCGGTGGTGTCGAGGTTGTCTGTGCAGATGTCCAATTGACAAAAACCTCATCGATCAGCGAGGTGATTCCTGGTCAAATGATTACTTATACCCTAGCTTACACCAACGCGGGTAACGGGACAGCGGAAAATGTCTTGATCACCGATACCCTGCCTGGTGATGTTACTTGGCTCACTGATACGGCAGATGCCTTGGGCTTGAGCCGGTTACAAACAACCTCAGAAGTGGTTTGGCAAGTTGGTGACGTTAATGCTGGAACAGGTGAAACGATTACTTTGGTTGGTTTGGTCGATACGAATGCAACCTGTGCCAGTACGCTCAGCAATTCAGCCGAAGCAACGACTACGAGTTTTGATAGTGACCTAACCAATAACTCCGATACCTATTCCAATACAGAAGTGATTTGTATTGATTTAGCCATTACCAAAACCGTGCTTTCTGCCGCGCAAAGTGTTGGCAAGTCAACAACCTTCCAAATTGATTATGCCAACGTTGGCTTTGTCACGGCGACCAATGTCGTGATTACCGACTTCCTAGATACAAACGTAATCTACCAATCTGATACGCTGGGCGTAACCCCTGTCACTGGAACAAATACAGTATCTTGGGATTTGTTAAATGACATTGGCCCTGGTGAAAGTTATACCTTTACCTTAGACGTTTTGCTTGATCCCACCAGTGTTAATTGTGTAGGTGGGACAGCCACTTTTACCAACTCCACTGCTATTGATTCTTCACAGGCTGACATTGATGAGACAAGTAATGCGTCTGCGATTGCAAATCTCGTTTCGGTCTCTTGTGACCCCGATTTAGTCATTGAAAAAGATGACGGGTTGAGTGGTGGTACCGTGTTAGCCGGTGGTTTAATTACCTACACCTTGAGCTATAGCAATGTTGGGGCCACAGATGCCACCAATGTTGTCCTCACGGAAACGCTACCTGCAAATACCTCATTCGTCGGGCCTACGGGCTGGACAGGTGGACCGTCAGCTTACACATACAACCTGGGTACGGTCATCTCACAGACCAGTGGCACCGTTGATTTCATCGTTCAGGTTGATCCAGCCACAACCGCTACGGCAGTAACGAATACCGTCACCATTGGTGGTAGTGAAGCTGATGCCGCGACGGATGATAATGAGGCAACAGAGGTAACGTCAATTACTCCGGCCCCAGATTTATCTATTGAGAAGTTAGGGTTGTCCACCGTGGCCTATCCAGGTGATTTGGTCACTTATGCCATTACCCTGACCAATCAGGGTAGTGTTACGAGCACCAACATCTTCATTACGGACACATTGCCCACGGGTACCTCATATTACAGCAATACGGTCATGGGTACACCGGTTTCAACCTCATCAACGGAAGTTGTTTGGAGTGTCGGATTATTGGCCCCCGCCGAAACAACGAGTTTTAGCCTGACAGTCTTGGCTGAGGCGGGAACTGCCATTTGTGGCGACAGTTTCCTCTCAAATACAGTTGAGGGCCGTGGTGCAGAGGCTGAAGGTAATTATGGCAATAATGTAGCTACAACAGACGCCACCAACTCGCCCACAAACGTTTGTCAGGATGTGGCGATTACCAAAACCTTGACTAGTCCTGCGGTCAGTTTTGGTAAAGTTTCCACCTTCACCCTTTCCTACGCCAACAGCAGCGTTCTTACGATGACAAATGTTGTGATTACCGATGTACTTGACAGCAATGTAAATTACGTGACCGATACCTTAGGCAGCGGCGTGGTTGGTACTAGCGCGATTACTTGGAGTTTAGGGGACTTGGCTCCAGGCTCAACAGGTCAATTTGATATTGGGTTTAGATTGCAGACCTGTCCATCGTCTTCGTATATCCTAACCAATACAGCCCAAATTGGCTCAGGCACAGCCGACCAAAACCCAAGCAATGATGAAAGCATCGCCCAAGATGTTATTTCATGTGATGAGATTGATCTGGTTGTTGTGAAAAATGACGGGATTGGTGGCCTGACCGAAGATCCTTTTGTTTATGCCGGCGAGGTCTTTACCTACACCATCAGCTACAACAACTTTGGTAATGCCACAGCCACTGGTGTGGTGATTACCGAAACACTACCCGCTTACACCACCTTTGAAGGTCCCGTTGACGCCAATGGTTGGTTCAGCACTGGTGGTGATACATACATTTATCAACCCGGCGATCTAGCTGCAATGTCGGGCGGTAAGCTTGAATTTGCGGTACGTGTGGTTGCTACACTGCCAGCGACAATCACGCACGTCTACAACGTCATCAACGTTGGTGCTAATGAGAGTGATGCCGTAGAAAGTGACAATCAATCTCAGGAACAAACCCCTGTGGTGGCGATTCCTGATTTGGTGATTGAAAAAGAGAGTTTAACGCCAGTTATTCGGCCCAATGAAAACGTGACTTACGTTATTACAGTCACCAATCAGGGGAACGGCTCGGCCCATAATGTCATCATTACCGATACCCTGCCTAACCACACCAGCTATGTCAGTGACACTTTTGTCTTCGCACATAGTGATGATGGTAGTGGCAATATTTCTTGGTCAGTCGGGACATTACTGTCAGGCGACTCACGTACATTTGAATTGACAATCGTTCCTGATCTCAACATTTGTGATGAGACTACAATTACCAACACTGTTCAGGTGACCGCGCTAGAGCCTGACTTTGATGATAGCAACAATGTTGATACCTACGATGGTTCACCACCGGGCTGTCGCGATGTGGCCATCACCAAAACGACGACGACTCCGCAAGTTGCTCTGGGTAATCAGGTAAGCTTTACCCTGACCTACAGTAACCCTGGCATTTTCACTGCCACCAATACACTGGTTACAGATACCCTGCCCGCTGGCTTGAGCTTTGTTGACAGTAACCCGACCCCAACAAGCCAAGTTGGCTCCGAAGTGGAATGGAGTATCGGCGATCTTGCCCCTGGCCTCGAAGGGACGATTGTGCTGACCACTCAGAGCAGCAGTGATTTGAGTTATTGTGATCAAATTTTGACCAACACAGGCACAATCACCGCGACCTATAGCGGCGGGGTTGAACTGTATTTAGATAATAATACCTCGCAGGCCGATGTCGAAGTGCGTTGTCTGCCTGATATGACAATCCTTAAAAACGATCTTGTTGGTGGACCCACAGAACTGCCATTCGTGCAGGCTGGCGATGTCTTCACCTATAGTATTCTCTACAGCAACATCGGCGTTGGTTCTGCCAGCAACGTTGTGATTACCGAGACCTTACCAAACCACACCAGCTTTAGTGGCCCATCGGGTAGTAATGGCTGGTTCCAGGTTGGTAGTACAAGCGAATACACCTACAGTTTGGGGACAGTTGGCTCAGGCTCAGGCGGTTTTGTTGAATTTGCCGTCGCGGTTGATAACCCACTTAATTTGATTGGCGACCCCGCTTTTATTACCAATACCGTTTGTATTGGTAGCGCCACTGAGGAAGCGACCACAGGTAACAACTGCTCCTTCGAGCAAACCTTGGTTCAATCTCGTACACCTCGTTTGGATGTTGTTAAAACAGCTAATCCGGTTAGTGGTAGTACTGTCCAACCCGGTGATTTGATCACCTACACGGTCTCAGTACACAGCACGGGTGAAGATATTGCTCAAAATGTCCGTTTGACTGATACCTTGCCCTCTGAAGTGAGTTTTGTGACAGCTACTCTAAGTACAGGCGGGGTGGTAAATGGTAACAGCCAACTGACCGCTGATCTGGGCAATATTCTGGTAGGCGATGCGGTGACGATGACAGTCGTCGCCAGTGTCCGTAACACTGCCGTTAGTGGCACAGTCTTCACTAACACAGCGTACAGCGTCGCTAACGACTCCAATGTTCAGCAATCAAATTCGGTCACTCACACCGTTCAAAGTGACGTAGCTCTAACCATCACTAAGTCAGCCAATCCGGTCAGTGGTAGTACGATTGCTGCGGGTGGTTTGATCGATTATATGATTTTAGTCACCAACACCAGTGTCACCACACAAGCGACTGCGGTTATGATCTTTGACACCTTGCCGCTTAGCACAACGCTAGTCAGTAGCTCAACCACCCACGGCTCAATCATCAACCCCAACCCATTGGTTGTCGATGTTGATGTTCTTGGACCGGGAGATGTTGCCCAAGTTGACATTACCGTTCTGGTTGATCTTGATATTGCTCAAGGTAGTGTGATTAGCAATACAGGTGAGGTCAACAGCCTCCAAACAAACCTCACATTCAGTGATGTCGTTACCCACGTTGTTTCAGGGACGACTGAGCTTGAGATTAGCAAAGCCGCAACACCGGCTAGTGGTAGCACTGTTCAGCCAGATGATTTGATCACCTATACGATTACAATCAGTAATCTGGGGAGCACCTCACTGTCCAACGTGGTCGTTACCGACTCGTTACCAATGAGTACGACTTTCGTCAGCAGCGACACGGTAAATGGTTCAGTCAGTGGGCCTGATCCACTGGTCTTCAGTCTCAGCTCGCTTGCGGCAAATCAACAAGAGACATTCACGTTCACCGTTCAGGTCGATACCGCCGCGATTTCGGGGACCGTCATTAGCAACACGGCCTTTGTGGATACAGATGAAACGGTTCTAGATGCGACTAACACGGTAACCCATACGATAGCGGATGATATAACAGCGACCGACTTGGTTGTTACAAAAGCCGCAACTCCTGCGAGTGGTAGTACGGTTCAATCAAATGATTTGATTGCCTACACGATCACTGTGAGTAATGTAGGTGGTTCTGCTCTCTCAAATATCGTGGTCACCGACTCGTTGCCAATTAGTACAACCTTTGTGAGTAGTGACACTCTCAATGGTTCAGTTAGTGGGCCAGACCCACTGGTGTTCAGCCTCAGTTCGCTTGCGGCAAATCAACAGGAAACGTTCACTTTTACCGTTCAAGTGGATACCGCTGCGATTTCGGGGACGATCATCAACAACCTGGCCCAGGCTGTCAGTGATCAAACGATATTGACACAGACCAACGAAGTGACCCATACGGTCACAGATGTGGTGACGTCATCCTTGGTCGCTACAAAGTCAGCTACACCTGTGAGTGGTAGCACTGTTCAGCCGGACGAGTTGATCACTTACACAATCACGGTGAGCAATGCGGGAAGTACTGTCCTGTCGAATGTCGTGGTCACCGACTCATTGCCAATTAGCACAACGTTTGTGAGCAGTGACACTCTCAATGGTTCAGTTAGTGGACCAGATCCGCTGGTCTTTAGCCTCAGTTCGTTGGGTGTAGGTATATCTGAAACATTCACCTTCACTGTTCAGGTCGATACCGCTGCCATTTCGGGCACTCTAATCAGCAACACGGCTCAAATTGTGAGCGATCAGACCACCCTTGATCAATCCAATACAGTGACCCATACAGTCACAGATGTGTTAACTTCATCACTCGTTACAACAAAATCAGCTGTGCCACCGAGTGGTAGTACGGTTGTGCCAAATGAACTGATTACATACACCATTGCGGTTACCAATGATGGCACAAGTACCCTAACCAATCTCTTTATTGCGGATAATCGACCGATTAGTACAACAATCGTTTACAGCGCGACCAGTCAAGGCACCTTGAGTGGAGATGATCCGGTCACTGCACTTGTATCAAGCTTAGATCCGAATCAAACGGTTGTCCTAACGCTTACAGCCCAGGTTGATAGTGATGCACCAGCCGGGTTGGAAATTGAAAACTTTGCCCAGGTGGATAGTAATCAAACCAGTCTGTTGCTAACCAATGAGGTGACTCATACAGTGACAAATGCTGTTACCTCCACCTTGTTGGCTTCAAAAGCAGCAACCCCGGCGAGTGGTAGTATCGTTGCGCCTGATGATTTGATCACCTACACAATTACGATCAGTAATCCAAGTGCTACTGACCTGACAAATGTGGTCGTGACCGACTCGCTACCAATCAGTACTACGTTTGTCAGCAGTGATATCCTAACCGGTTCTGTCAGCGGGCCAGACCCACTCGTCTTTAGTATCAGTCCAATCGCAGCGAATGCATCAGAGACCTTCACGTTCACTGTTCGGGTTGATAGTGATGCAGCCAATGGCACCCTCATTAGCAATACAGCAGAGGTGATGAGTGATCAGTCGGTTGTGACCACAACAAATGTGGTGACCCACGAGGTGCAAGATGTAAACCCCGATGATTTGATTGCGCACAAAGCGGCTACCCCACCGCATGGTAGCATTGTTCAACCCAATGACCTGATCACCTACACGGTTACTGTCACCAATGAGTCATCTATTGCCCTCACCAATGTGATGATTACTGACAGTCTGCCCGCAAATACCTCGTATCAGAGCTTCAGTGCAACGCAGGGTGTCACCGTTGGTCCCGATCCAATAACATTGAACTTTGGGACAGTGAATAGTGGTGCGACTGCCACTCTAACCTTCACAGTTCGTGTTGATAGCCCAGTCATCTCTGGCACAATCATCAGTAACCTTGCTGAAATCAAGAGCGATCAAACGCCACTAACCAATACAAATGTAGTGACCCATCTAATCCATTCAGACGTAATAACGGGCCTGGTTGCGCTCAAATCAGCCACTCCACCTCACGGTAGCACAGTTGTGCCGGATGAGTTGATCACATATACGGTAACTGTAACAAATCAGGGCACGGCTGATTTAACCAATGTGATGGTGACCGATACTATTCCAAGTGATACATCCTTTGTTAGCTCTGATGCGAGCCAAGGGGTATTGACCGGACCTAGCCCGCTGGTTGCGAATTTTGGTACCTTACCTGGTGGGGCTACGGCAACCTTGACCTTCACGATACAGGTTGATAGCTCGGTCATTTCAGGGACCGTCATTAGCAACGTTGCTGAATTTATCAGCGATCAGACGACCCTATCCAATACAAATGTTGTAACCCATTTGGTGGGTTCAACCGGACCGTTCACAATCTTCCTGCCAATCATTATCGTTCCGCCTGGCACAGCCGATGCAACGCTGACCTGGGTATCACAAACCCAGGATCGGGTTCAGGAACTGGATGGCAATTCAGGGGGGCTAAATGCTGATGGTCAAAATGATGGTGAATTCTTGTTAACAATCACAGTCAGCCCGAGCAGCAAACAAGTTGATTTTGTTGAATTGGTCAGTGATCAGAGTGGTAGCCCTACGTGGGATACAGTGATTGATAGTGATCCGGTCTTGGGAATTTACGATGGTAACACCCAACTCAATGACTCGGATGGTACGGTTGATGGGTTAGATGTGGATACATCAGTGACAGTGACCCTGTTTGCCTCAGATGATGTGGGGGGGACGCGCTTCCCTGAAGATACATACAACTACACCGTCTACATCACCTTCACCGACGGTACCACGGCCACCGCGACGGCTCGAATTCCAGCAACGCCAGTTACCGGAATTGGCTGGGTTACTGACGTTGCGGCGGACCCGACCACTAATCAGATTTTTGTGGCCGATCCAAATCAGAATGTGGTCCATACGATTGATGGTTCAAGTGATGTCTATAACACCTCGGTCAGTGTTGGTTACGGGCCAACAGGTTTGGCTGTCCTGACCTCAACTACACCGAGTAAGGTCTTTGTAGCCCACGCCTACGCGCTCAACAACTGGACGCCAGGTATCTGGACCATTGATAGCGATGATTTGGATGTACGGGCGATGAGTGATCAAGGTGGCTATGTGGGTGCGGCTCCGGTTAAAATTGCCACCAACTCCAATTCGGGTTGGGAACGGGTCTACGTCTCAAACTACTTTGATCGCCTGCCGATCTTGAATGGTCCGGCTGAAACCCGTATTGGCTGGGTGCCCAAGAAGAGTTTCCAGGCCTCCTACGGTATTGAGGTCAGTCACCGTACCAATCATGCCTATCTGGCCTCGATTGATACAGGTGAGTTGATCATCTTTGATGGCACCGAAGGTGAGAGTGTCTCCAACTATGGGGCGTGCCACCATGCCCCGCCTGAGCCACGTATTCTACGAATGGTAGCGGTCAACCAAAATACAGGGCACGTCTTTGTTACCTCGCCGCCTGATTTCAATACAGGCCAAACGACCAGCAAGGTTTATGTCTTGGATGAGGCGCTGCTGTTGAGTGAAACAGGTGGCCCACCCTCAGATCTCACCTGTACCTGGAACTTCCTACGCACTGCGGCCAGCCAATTGGCTATTCCTGGTCCGGCTTGGGTAGCCACAATTGATCTGCCAGGAGCTATCTCGGCGGGTGAGGAAGGCATTGCTGTTAACTCAGAGACAAACAAGGTTTATGTCACCGATAGCCAAAGTGATACCTTGTTTGTGATCGACTATGATCCGACTAACAATGTGGCGAACTCAGTCACCAGTGTCACGGTCGGCGATAATCCAGTAGGTGTGGATGTTAATCAAGCAACCCACAAAGTTTATGTTGGGAATGCTCAAAATTCGAGTGCGTCATATGGAACGGTTTCGGTGGTGGATGGGGATACCGACACCGTAATCACAACCATTCCATTGACCCCATGATAAATTATTTAAGGCAGTATTTCTTATTTGGCGTAAATTCTCGTCACGAAACTCGGTTTCGTAACGAGACTGAGTTTCGTGACGAGAATTGAGTGCCCAAACTCAGTTTGGGCATCAGCCATCACCTGGGAGAGGGGTGTTTTACACCCTAAATTAACAAAAGAATATTTCTAAGGAGGAATCCTTAGTCTCAGTAATGGAGTCCGTGGGCGTCAGTCGGAGTCCGTTTGCTGTTTTCTGAAATTATTTGTTTTCAACTTGGGCTGAAATTTTATTTGGATGTATCGATTACGATTGGATTGGTTATGGAGAGTAGACACGAGATGATACCACGACGACTTAGCAGAACCCTCATTCCCTTTAGTCTTGGTCTAATTCTGGTTTGTGGCGTATTATTTGTATTTCAGGGCCTAAACCAGACGGTGCAGGCAGCCCCCGCACCTCCCGTTGCTTCAACGGCTTTGTCGGAGTTACAGGCAATTGTTCCTGTTGTGACAACGATTCAGGCGGCGATCGATTCGGCTTCGCCGGGAGACATCGTTGAATTTACGGGAACGTATACCGAGCAGGTTGAGATCAATAAATCACTCACCTTGCGAGGAACCACACCGGATTCAACCATTGTCTATAATGGTATATTCCCCTTCCCCACGGACCCAATCATCCGGGTCACTGCCGATGTTGTGACGGTCACAAATCTAACCCTCTTTGGCACTGGCCTTGTTCAACACAGCGCCATTCGGGTTGAGGATAGTAGTGACGTCATCATTGATGGGATCACCGTGCAGGATCATCCGACCGGGATTGAGATTCAGCGAACAGCCGCAGGTGCTGATAACATTACCATTACCAACAACTCGGTCAGCGATTCTGGTGGTGGTGCGACAGGCGAAGGTGGTATCTACTTCTTGGGTACAGGTGCAGGGATCGGCTCGATTCAGGCTACAGTTCAAGGAAATCATATTTTCGATTATGACCTCCCGCCCCTGCTTCATGCTGATGGGCTTGCTCCCTCTTTGATTGCCAGCAACGTGCTCACCTCGGTTGGTAGTACACCTGATGGCGTTATCAACCTTGACCAAAGCGGCGTGTCGTTGGTACAGAACAACACCTTGAATGGGGCGAGTAACTCTGTCATCGGGATTCAGCTTGGCAATTCAGCTGATCCAACCATTACCCAAAATGATATCGACAGCCAGTTTGATTTTGGAATCGAAATTATTGGAAGTGCTGCTCCAGTTATTACGGACAGTACGATTTCAGGCCACGCCACCTATGGGATTAATATTGAAGATAGTGCTCAACCCCAAATTATCAATAGCACCCTATCAAGTAACCTGATTGCGATCGAGGTCACAGATAGTGCCCAGCCCCAAATTTTTGGAAATACGATTGCCAATGGAACAGGCTTTGCCCCAGCCATTCAGGTCAGTTCTATTGCTACCCCAACCATTGGTTTCAACCAAATTACAGACAATCCGGTTGGCATTCTCATTAATGACTCAGTGTTGCTTAACGCCTTTGGTAATACCATCTGTCGTAATACAAATGTCGGCTTGATTAATGGCACCAGCATCACCCAAACTGTATCAGGCAATTGGTGGGGAACTAACCCGCCACTCGACTCCGATGCAACCCTCCCCTCCGATTACTTTGGCGGATTAAACACCGCGCCCATTTCAATGAGCTTACAGACCGTGCCTACACCCCCCTTGGTACCCATCAACGGGACGATTGATTTGACCCTAACAATGGCGGGTGGCGGACAAACTGTACTTGATGGTACGCCCATCTCTTTCTCCGCCAGTGCAGGTAGTTTTACCATCACTGACACCACGACAGCCATTGGGTTGGCTAACACAACCTACAATGGTACGGTGCTCGGAACACATACGATTACCGCAACTGATCAGTGTGGTGGCGTCATTACAACAACGGTCACAGTCGGTGAACCTGTGATTATGGCGGCCAAAGTGGCTGAGCCGCCAACAAATAGCCCGATTCGGCCTGGTGAAACCATCACCTATACCATCTATGTGACCAATACAGGCGCTTTCACCGGTTCAAATGTTTCTTTCTCAGATGTTCTGCCAGACTTTACCCAATTGACCACCGGAACCATAAATTCAGGTGTCTTGACCTTAACCAATCCGGCCCTGGCTCTATTTGACCCGATTCCACCGAACAACGGGGTGATGTCCGTGACTCTGACTGTTGATGTGACCCTGCCGTTAACGAATGGTATCATCCTAACCAATAGCGGGGTGGTGAGCTATTCCAACGGCACGAACAGCGTCATCACCACGACGAACGTGGTCAGCCACGTGGTGCAAAGTTCGCCGATTCTGACTCTAACCAAAGATGCCGTTCCTATTCCGGGGAGTTTGGTTCGACCCGGCGAGCTAATTACTTACACCTTGGTCGTAACCAATGAGGGGGATGCGAATGCCACCAATGTGGTCATTAGCGATACAATCCCGGCCAATACGCAATTGGTTACGGGAACAGCTTCCTCAAACGTGAGTTTGTCTCTTAGTGACCCTGTTCAGGCAAATCTCTCCTTCCTGCCCGCTCCGGCAGGCACTGCGAGTCTGACCTTTACCGTACGAGTCGATTCACCACTAGCCAACAACACTTTGATTACCAACACTGCTCAGGTGACCTCTGCTGAAAACTCAAATGTGATTACCTACTCCAACGTGGTCACCCATCAGGTTGAGAGTGCGGCGGTTCTGACCGTAGCGAAAACAGCCGAGCCGCCTTCAGGCAGTGTTGTTACCCCACGTGATTTGATTACCTACAGTCTGGTCATCACAAATATCGGGGATGATAATGCTTTTGGCGTCGTACTGACCGATGTCATTCCATCCTTCGTTGAGTTTGTAGCCGGTAGCGAAAGCGCGACCAATGGCTCGATTTCGGCCACAACGCCTGCGCTGATCGTGACCAGTCCGGTTCTTACCGGGACCCAACTTGACGGCTCTCAGTCTGCCATTGACGTCACCTTTGTGGTAACCGTGACCACGCCGTTGACCAATGGCACCTTGATTTCAAACACCGCCGACGTCACCTTCCTTGGCTCGCCTGTGATTACAACCAGTAATCCAGTGACCCACGTTGTCGAAAGTATGCCAGTCCTGAGCATTACGAAGGTAGCTGACCCAATTTCTGGGAGCGAGGTTAATCCAGGTGATACCATTACCTATAGCCTTCGTATCACCAACAGTGGAAATGCTAACGCCACAAATGTAGTAGTGAGCGATACGATTCCGGCCAATACAAGCTATGTGATTGGTAGCGCCGATGCCTCGGCTGGCTCTAGCGCAACCGTCACTGGCGGGGCTTTGCGTATCACCACGCCATTGCTCGCGGGCGAGGGTGGGGTGATGACAGGAACCTTCCTCGTCCAAGTCACTAGCCCACTGACCGATGGCACGATCATTCGCAATACTGCCAGTGTTACCTCAACCGAGGTGCCAACAATCACCTTATCCGAGGAAGTGACGCACGTGGTGCGTAGTGCACCTGTTTTGAGCATTACCAAAGTGGCCGACCCTGTCTCCGGCAGCGAAGTCAGCCCCAACGATTTGATTACGTACACCATTCGCGTGAGCAATATGGGGAATGCCAATGCCACAAATGTGGTGGTGAGTGATACCCTACCGTTATTTACAACCTTCGTATCCAGCAATACCACCAGTGGCCTCAATATCACCAGCCTCAGCCCCTTCCAGGCTAATGTTCCATTCCTCAGTGCGCCGAGTGGGGAAGAGGTACTAACCTTGACGATGCGGGTTACCAGTCCGTTGACAGATGGGACAATTATCGAAAATACTGCCAGTGTCACCTCGACAGAAATTTCCACGGTGACAGTCAGTGGTCTGGTGACCCACGTGGTGCGTAGTGCGCCCGTCTTGAGCATCACCAAATCCGCTGATCCTGCCTCACCGGGACCTGTGCGGCCTGATGATGTTATTACTTACACGATTACAGTTCGTAATGAGGGTGATGCCAATGCGACAGATGTATTGATCACCGATACCATTCCGGCGAATACCAGCTCGGTTGCTGGTAGTGTAGCCCTGACCGGAACAGGGGGTGCAAATGGTTTGAACTTCCTGCCCGGCCTTGACCCACGCCAATTCTCTGTTGATTTCTTGCCTGCGCCATCGGGTATCGTCACTGCCTCTTTCCGAGTGCGGGTCACGATCCCGTTGACCAATGGCACGATTCTAACAAATACCGCCCAGGTGACCTCAACTGAGATTACCACGGTGACACTGTCTAATGAAGTGACCCATACCGTCGTCAGTTCGCCAGTCTTGGAAATTAGCAAACATTCAGACCCTGCCCCTGGCTCTTCAGTTCGGCCAGATGAACGCATCACCTATACTCTAGCGATTACCAATGTTGGGGATGAAATTGCGCAAGGCGTCGTGGTGACTGATACCCTACCAGAACATACCAACTTTGTTCTGGGTGCCACGAGTGATGGGGTGATTGTCCAAAGTGGTCGAGCCTTGACTTGGACAGTAGGAACGCTTGGTCTGAATACGCAGGCCAATGCCGATGTTGTCGTCCATGTAACCACCCCATTAACAAACGGAACGATTTTGACCAATACGGGCTATGTGACCTTCACCGGCTCATCCGTCATCACGCCGAGCAATACGATTACTCACGTGGTGGTCAGTAGTCCCCAAGTGACCTACACCAAGTATGCTGAGCCTCCAGCGGGTAGCACGCTTGACCTGAGCCTGACTCCACCAACACAGATCACCTACACAATTGTCGTTACCAATAACGGGGATGCGAACGCCACTGGCTTGATTGTCACCGATACAGTTCCGGCTGATACGACAGGTACGGATTTGCTGCAAAGTCCAGGCTTCCTGGCTGGAAACGGGGGTGTTCTGAGTTATACCTTTACGGTAGATGTAAATGTGCCGCTGGCTGATCAAACGATTATTCGCAATGAATACGAGGTTGGCTATGATCAGCGCGGCGTCTTTACCTCTGGCTCGGTAATAAGCCCGACCAATGTGGTCACCCATCTTATTCGTAGTGTTCCGGTGATCAGTGTCACCAAGAGCTCAGTGCCGACACCGACATCGGTAGTTACGCCGGGACAACGCATTACCTACAACTTGATTATTACCAATAGTGGAACAGCCACGGCGACGAACTTTATTCTGACGGATACTATTCCGGCTGATACCAGTTACGTCGTGGGCAGTGCCGATGCCTCAACTGGCGCGGTTGTTACGACGCCGGGTAATGCAGTGCAAGTGACAACTAGTAATTTGGTCATTCCAAACAATGTTCTGACTTTGACCTTTGCGGTTGATGTCGATAGTCCGTTGACAAACGGGACGATTATCACCAATCAGGCTGATTATGACTTTGATCAGTCGAGCGGCATAACTCAAACCAACGTGGTTACCCACATTGTGGAAAGTAGCCCCGTCTTGACGATTAGTAAGGTCTCGATACCTCCGGCTGGTTCTCAAATCGAGCCAGATGAGTTGATTACATACACGCTCACGGTCTCCAATTCCGGTGATGCCGATGCCACCAATGTCACGATCAGTGACACGATTCCGGCTGATACGATCTTTGAGACAGCGACACCTGCCGCAACGATCAACGGCTCGCATCTGAGTTGGAACGTAGGCACCGTGACTGCACCGACAGGCACAACGTCCATCACCTTCACGGTTCGGGTGGTGAGACCGTTGGCGAATGGCACGATTATCACCAACACGGCTCAAGTGACCTCGACGGAAGTGACGTCATTGACAACCAGTAATGTCGTGACCCATGAAGTGGCCAGTAGTGCCGAAATTACGATTACGAAAACTGCCGATCCGGTGTCAGGTTCGACCATCGTGCCAGGTCAGGCTGTGACTTATACCCTGACTGTTAGCAATGTCGGGACTGCGATTGCCCCTGGGGTGATCGTCACCGATACTATTCCGCGACATACAAATCTGGTTTCAGCCTCTACGGGAACCGGGGCTATTGTGTCAGATAGCCAGGTCTTAACCTGGACAATTGGTTCCTTGACGACGGATTTGCCTGTCGATGCCACCATTGTGGTGACAGCCACAACGCCGTTGACGGATGGCACTTTGATCACGAACCAAGGCTTTGTTACCTTTACTGGCTCTAGTGTGATTACGCCGAGTAATGTAGTCACGCATGTCATCGAAAGTTCGCCTGCCTTGAGCATCACTAAGGTGGCCGATCCCGTTTCGGGCAGCGAGGTCAACCCCGGTGATACAATCACCTACAGCCTCCGCATTACCAATAGCGGCAATGCCAACGCGACCAGTGTCGTGGTCAGTGATACCATCCCGGCGAATACAACCTATGTTGCCGCCAGTGCCGATGCGTCGGCTGGGGCAAGTGCAAACGTGGTTGGTGGCGTGTTGCGAATTACAACACCAATCCTTGGGGGTAATGGTGGGGTGATGACCGGAACCTTCCGCGTCCAAATCACCACTCCATTGACCAATGGCCTCATCATCCGCAATACCGCCAGTGTCACCTCAACAGAGGTGCCGACGATCACCTTATCCGAGGAAGTGACCCACGTGGTGCGCAGTGCGCCTGTTCTGAGCATCACCAAGGTGGCTGATCCTGTTTCGGGCAGTGAAATTAGCCCGAACGATTTAATCACCTACACGGTGCGGGTCAGCAACACGGGGAATGCCAATGCCACGAATGTGGTCATCAGCGATACCTTGCCACTGTTCACCACACTGGTTTCCAGCGATACGACCAGCGGCCTGAGCATCACCAGCCTAAGCCCGCTTCAAGCAGATATACCATCGCTCATTGCACCAAATGGTGAAGAGGTATTAACCTTGACAGTACGGGTGACTACACCGCTGACTGATGGGACGATCATCGAGAATCGTGCCAGTGTGACCTCGACCGAGGTACCGACGGTTGCCTTCAGCGGTCTCGTGACCCACGTGGTGCGTAGTGCGCCAGTCTTAAGCATCACCAAATCGGCCGATCCAGCCTCACCTGGCCCGGTTCGGCCCGATGATGTGATCACTTACACCATCACTGTCCGCAATGAAGGTGATGCAAATGCCACGAATGTATTGATCACGGATACTATTCCGGCCAATACCAGTTCAGTGGCGGGTAGCGTAACCTTGACGGGAACAGGTGGTGCCAGTGGCTTGAACTTCTTGCCTGGTCTCGACCCACGTCAATTTGGTATTGATAGCCTCGCCGGCCCAACGGGGATTGTGACGGCTACCTTCCAGGTGCGGGTGACCACGCCGTTGACAAATGGCACAATTTTAAGAAACACAGCACAGGTTACCTCAACAGAGGTGTCTACTGTAACGCTCTCAAACGAAGTGACCCATACGGTGGTTAGTGCACCGGTTTTGGAGATTACAAAACATTCTGACCCCGCCACAGGCTCATCCGTCCGTCCGAATGAACGAATCACTTACACGTTAGCCATCACAAACGTTGGTGATGAAGTGGCTCAGGGTGTCGTTGTCACCGATACCCTGCCAGAGCATACCAACTTTATTTCAGGTGGAACCAGTGATGGGTTGATTGTCCAGAGTGGTCGCGCCTTGACCTGGACTGTAGGGGCGTTGACCATCAATAATCCGGTGACGGCTGATATTGTCATTCAAGTGACAACGCCGCTCACCAATGGTACGATTTTAACTAACACTGGCTATGTAACCTTTACCGGTTCGCCAGTTATCACACCGAGCAATACGATTACACACATAGTGGTCAGTAGTCCGCAAGTGACCTACACCAAGTTTGCCGAGCCACCTGCGGGTAGTGAAATTGAGTTGCAACTGAGTCCGCCCACCCAAATCACCTACACCATCGTTATCACGAATGATGGCGATGCTAATGCCACGGGCTTAATTCTGACCGATACTGTTCCGGCCAATACAACGGGAACCGACTTGTTGCAAAGTCCAGGCTTCCTGGCTGGAAATGGGGGCGTTCTCAGTTATACCTTTACCGTGGATGTAAATGTGCCGCTGGCGGATCAGACCATCATTCGTAACGAATATGAAATTGGCTATGACCAAGGTGGGGTCTTTACGTCCGGCTCAATGATCAGCCCGACGAACGTGGTGACGCATCTCATTCGCAGCGCGCCGATCATTAGCATCACCAAGAGTTCGGTGCCGACCCCGACAACTGTGGTTACGCCAGGGCAGCGTATTATATACAGTTTCGCTGTAACGAATAGTGGTACAACCACCGCGACAAACTTTATTCTGACCGATACCATTCCAGCCAATACAAGCTACGTTGGTGGTAGTGCTGATGCCTCGACTGGGGCTATCGTCAGCACCCCGGCTGGGGCAGTGCAAGTGGATGCAGTCAACTTGCTTGGGCCGAGTGATGTTCTAACTCTGACGTTTGCCGTGGATGTGGATACACCGTTGACGGATGGTACAATCATTACCAATATAGGTGATTATGCCTTTGATCAATCAAGCGGCATCAGTCAGACCAATGTGGTCACACATCTCGTCCGTAGTGCGCCTGTCCTAAGCATTACCAAATCAGCCGACCCAGCCTCACCAGGCCCGGTTCGCCCCGATGATGTCATCACCTACACCATCACGGTTCGCAATGAAGGTGATGCAAATGCCACAAATGTGTTGATTACCGATATTATTCCGGCCAATACAAGCTCTGTGGTGGGTAGCGTCACCTTGACGGGCACGGGCGGAGCCACTGGTTTGAACTTCTTGCCTGGGCTTGATCCGCGTCAATTTAGCATTGATACATTATCTGGCCCAACGGGGATTGTGACCGCGACCTTCCAGGTGCGGGTGACCACGCCGTTGACAAATGGCACAATTCTTGCAAATACGGCTCAGGTGACATCGACTGAAATTGCCACGGTGACGCTTTCTAATGAAGTGACGCATACGGTGGTCAGTGCGCCTGTGTTGGAAATTGAAAAATCGTCTAACTCGACACCAGGCTCTGCGGTCAGTCCGAATGAGCTGATCACCTATACTTTGACAATCTCAAATGTTGGTGATGAGTTGGCCCAAGGCGTGATCGTGACAGATACCCTGCCGGAACATGCCAACTACGTCTCGGATACACCGAGCAGCGGCACAATCGTTCAAAGTGGTCGAGCCTTGACCTGGACGGTTGGAGCGTTGACCATCAACAATCCAGTGACGGCGGACATTGTCGTACAAGTTACGACACCGCTGACCAATGGCACGATTCTAACCAACACCGGTTATGTGACCTTCACAGGATCGCCAGTTATCACCCCAAGTAACACGATCACGCACGTGGTCGTTAGTAGTCCACGTGTGACCTACACCAAGTTTGCTGATCCACCAGCGGGTAGCGAGATTGATTTACAACTCAGTCCACCGACCCAAATCACCTACACGATTATGATCACAAATGAAGGGGATGCGAACGCGACTGGCTTAATCCTGACAGACACCGTTCCGGCCAATACAACAGGAACCGACTTGCTACAAAGTCCGGGCTTCCTGGCGGCGAATGGTGGTGTCTTGAGCTACACCTTTACGGTAGATGTGAATGTGCCGTTAGCTGATCAGACAATCATCCGCAATGAATACGAAATTGGTTATGATCAGGGTGGTGTCTTCACCTCTGGCTCGACGATCAGCCCAACGAATGTGGTAACTCACCTCATTCGCAGCGCGCCGATTATCAGCATCACCAAGAGTTCGGTGCCGACTCCGACGACTGTGGTTACGCCGGGGCAGCGGATCGTCTACAGCTTTGCTATCACCAACAGTGGTACGGCGACAGCAACGAACTTCATTCTAACGGACACCATTCCGGCCAACACCAGTTATGTGGTGGCGAGTGCTGATGGCTCGACCGGAACGACAGTGACTACCCCGGCTGGGGCGGTGCAACTGGCTGCGACCAATTTGCTTGGACCGAATGATGTACTGACCCTGACCTTTGCGGTAGATGTTGATAATCCGGTTGCAAATGGGTCGGTCATCTCCAATCTGGCTCAGTATGGTTATGATGAAGTGTTAGGTTTGAGCCAAACAAACGAAGTGACCCACGTGGTTAGTAGCGAACCACTCATCTCGCTGTCGAAACATGCCACGCCGTCAGATGGTTCAGCGGTAACGCCGGGTGATCTGATCACTTACACTATTCTGATTACTAATAGCGGTAGTGCTGATGCAACGGGCGTTATCTTGACCGACACCGTGCCACAGTACACGCAATTTGTGGCTGGATCAGCCAACCCAACACCTGCTTCAACTAGTCCGCTGGTTTGGAACTTACCGTCAATCATCGGTTCAGGTGGGGTCACCAGTGCAACCTTCACCGTACAGGTGGATGCGCCTTTGACGAACAGTTTGATTATCAGCAACAGTGCGGTGTTGGATATCGCTGAGACGACTGGCTTGTCACAGACCAATGTGGTTACCCACGTGGTGCAGAGTACGACCGACATTGCGGTTGCGAAAACAGCCACACCGCCGTCAGGTAGCGTTGTATCGCCTGGTGACACTATCACCTACACGATCACAGCAGCCAACACGGGGACGCAGTTGGCGACAGGTGTATTGCTGACCGATACAGTTCCATCAGACGTAAGTGTTGTCAGTGTTAGCGGTAGCAAAGCCCCTGCCCCAACGAATGCAGGCAATGTCGTGACGTGGGATGTTGACACCTTGACGACCAATGAAATTGTGACAGCGACCATTGAGGTGGCCGTGACAACGCCATTGACGTCTGGCACAATCCTGACAAACCAAGGCTTGTTGTTAACCAGCCAAACGGGCGTATCAATGACAAATTCGGTGACCCATACGGTTATCAGCACGCCAACTTTGACCCTGAATAAGTCGGCTGACCCAGCCAGTGGTAGCTTTGTTCTGCCTGGCCAGACGATCACTTACACCATTTCGGTGGCGAATAGTGGGAATGGCCCGGCCACAAATCTGCTGGTTACAGATACCATTCCGGTAAGTACCAGCTTCGCGAGCAGTGTTAGCGTTCCAGCTGGATTTAGTGCGGTCAATAGTAGCAACACCCTCACTGTGACTGGTGATCTTGCTGCGGGAGCGACGATGACGGCGACCGTTGCGGTTACGGTTTCCAATACGGTGACTGAGGGCGTGGTTCTGCCGAATCAGGCCTACGTGAGCTACACCGAGGCGCCGGTGATCACCACAACCAATGTGACCACACACGAGGTTCAACTGACGCCAGCCTTGACATTGACCAAGTTTGCTATGCCCAATAGCGCAACGATTGGGGCTGGGGATACGATTACGTACACGGTCGTGGTCACCAATGCGGGAACACTTGATGCAACGAACTTAGTCTTGACCGATGCCATTCCCGCCGATACGAACTTTGTCAGCGGCTCCTTCAGCAGTAGTCAAGGCACGACCAGCGGCCCCGATCCGCTGCAAGTGGATGCGGGTACCCTGCCGGGGAATAGCTCAATGAGCTTTACCTTCCAGGTGACGGTGACCAACCCGATTACGAATGGCACGATTATTCGTAACGTGGCCGAGATGGATGCTGATAACTTTGATCCGGTCTTCAGCAATGAAATCACCCATACGGCTGTGGCTACACCGCTGTTGACGTTGACCAAGGTCAATGTGCCTGGATACTTTGTCAATCCTGGTGATCTGGTCAGTTATCAGTTAACTCTCGAAAACAATGGTACGGGGATTGCCACAAATGTCGTGATTACGGATGTGCTGCCAAGCGATCTGACCATCTTCTCTGGCCCATTTGTGCCAGCAGGTGTGAATACGAATATTCCAGGTGCGGTCTGGCAGATGACTGTTCCATCATTGCCTGGCGGCTCATCAGTAGATATGTTTATCTTCTTACGGGTGCCAACGCCGTACACGAATGGCGTGATTATCACGAACACGGCCTCGTTCATCAGTGATCAGACGGTGCTCGACTCAACCAACGTCGTGACCAATGAGATTGCCAGTGAGCCGACTCTCCTGGTGACCAAGACGGCTGATCCCGCAGGTGGCAGCACGATTGTGCCGGGTGATGCAATCATCTACACGATTCGGGTAGAGCACGATCTGTTGATCAGTACCGAGAATGCACCGAATGTGGTTATTACGGATGCTATTCCGGCTGATACGAATTTGGTTGCAGGATCTATCGGTTTGACGACCGATGGGCTAAACCCAACAACGAGTTCAACGGCGAGCGAGGTGATTGCCGAAGTTGATGAGTTGGCCTATGGTGAAGTGATGACCCTGACCTTTGTGGTCACTGCATCGCAATCCTTGCCAAACAACACGATCATCAGCAATGTGGCTTCAGTGGACAGTGATCGTACGGATGTTCAGAATAGCAGCACGGTAACGCATACCGTGCAAAGTTCGGTAAGTCTCGTCAGTAGTAAAACGGCCGTGCCGACACCGGGGGCGATTACGCCGGGTGATACAATAACCTACACAATCACCATTACGAACAATGGTACGGCGAATGCGACCGGTGTGATTATCACCGATACCGTGCCAAGCAACAGTGCCTACGTGGCGGGTAGTGCTACGTCCACAGGGGTTGCGGGTGAAATCGGTGGTGTTATTACCTTCACTGGAGATATTCCAGGTGCCGGTGGGGTCTTCAACGGTTCGTTTGCGGTCGTGGTTGATAACCCGCTAGCCAATGGTACCCAAATCGTGAACAGTGCCCAGTTTATCACCGACCAAACAGCGGTGGTCAGTCAGACGAACAGCGTCACCCATACCGTGACCTCGACGCCGCAATTGACCATCGTTAAATCGGCGACACCAGCGCACAGTAGCTCGGTAAATCCGGGTGATCTGATCACTTACACCTTGACAGTGACGAATGACGGAACATCTGATGCAACGGGTGTCTTGATCACTGATGTCTTAGATGCGAATGTTAACTTTATCAGTACAAGTGGCGCAACCGTAAGTACAAGTCCGTTAGTCTTGAACATTGGCACGGTTTCTGGTGGTGGTGGCTCAGTGATCCATACCGTGGTCGTGACCGTGACGACACCGTTGACAGGTGGTACGATCATCAGTAATCAAGCGTCTGTGGCCTCGACTGAGGTGCCAACGGCGACTACGAGTAATGTGGTAACCCATACTGTGATTGCTGAACCGATCCTGACGATATCGAAGGAAGCCTTCCCGGCCAGCGACTCAGTCGTTGGTACAAGTGACGTGGTGGTCTATCGTATCAATATTGAGAATACGGGGAATGCGCCAGCCACAAATGTCCGAATTACGGATACCTTGCCGATCTCAATGAACTTGTTCACCATACCACCCCCATTGATAACACCGTTTACTTTGGGCGGAACTGTCACAACCGGTGATCCTCTGATTGCGGACATCCCATCTATTCCGGCTGATGGCACAATCGTTACCTTCAGCTTTGTAATGAGCGTCAGCACCAGTGCGACACCAGGAATGGTAATCACCAACGTCGCTCAGATCGACTCTGATGAGACTGTCGTCACGACGACCAATGTGGTTTCCCACGTGGTTGAGGCGCCAAGTCTGGTTATTGCCAAGATGGCTGATCCCGTAAGTGGTAGCTTGGTCAACCCCGGTGAATTGATCACCTACACTTTGATCGTGAGCAATACTGGTCCTGTTTCGGCCAATAATGTCACGATTTCGGATACGCTGGATAGTAACCTCAGTTTTGTCGATGTGACGCCAAGTAGTGGCGTGAGCGGGCCTAATCCGCTTGATATCAGTGTGGGAACGTTATTGAGTAACGAGGTTGTGAGTTATACAGTTCGAGCGGTGGTGACGAATACAGCCAGCGCGGGGACTGTCATTGCCAACGTGATGTCAGTGGACAGCGATGAATTGTCCTTGGTCACAACGTCTGCCGTGACCCACGAAATTGCCTCTGCTCCGCTCCTAACGATTGTGAAGAGTGGCTTGCCCGTCAGTGGTAGTAGTGTGGGTGAGAATGAAGCGATTACTTACACCGTGACTGTGGCCAATGTTGGGACCAGCGCAGCAAACAACGTCCTTGTGACCGACACCTTACCAAGTGAAGTAAATCTGGTTAGCGCGAGCTTGAGTAACGGTGGAACCGTCAGCGGTAGTAACCCTGTGATTGGGGATGTG
>JANQQF010000161.1 GCA_028285035.1 Phycisphaerae bacterium | reverse complement strand
GTCGAACTCTTTATCAACTCAAACACGGATTGTTAGATGATTATCTTTCTCAACAGCTCAAACATCCTTCTATCAAAATGTCTCTTGCGTAAGTCCTGGTATTGTTAGTACAGTTGGGCGTAGATAACTATACAGTAACGAGCATTTCAACGCCCAACTGTTTAAGTATTTCGCCTCTAAATAACTGTTGCCTTATTTACGCCGCGAAATACTAGATTGAGATGCCTTGTTTTGCGGCGATAGCCATCAATTTTTGGACACCAGGCTCGTTAGGAGAAATTTTATGAGCCCGTTTTAGAGGGACAGCCATTCGGTCATACATTTTGAGATTATTATAGGCGATGGCCAAGGCCAGTTGAGGCTCTAAGATGTTTTCCATCTGATAGGCAGCTCGACGGAAATGAAGCGCGGCCAAGCCCCACATCTTGCGTTTGGCATATTTTCGACCTTTTTCCATCAAGGTTAGGCTAGATTTTGCATCGCTATCCACGCGGAACATGACTCGATATTTTTCTTGCGTGAAATCATCGCCGAGACTGAGCATAACAAAGAATTGGGTAAGCGCTAGAGCAAACCCGATACCCCCATAGATAAGAACTCTGATATCAGGGATGACCGCGAAAAATAGAACGAGTAATACAGCTGCAGTGCAGAGAAGAGACCCACTTCGAAATAAATAAACCCAGAAGGCAATTCGCCACCGTCTGATTAACGCCACCAGTAAGAAGATGTCAAAACCCATACCACACGTAAACTGACCGAGTGTAGAGCCTAAAGATGTTGATCTGTCTAGTGCTGCAAGGTATGGGAGGATGATCAGAGCGAAAATTGGGGCGGTCAGTAGGTTGATAATATGCAAAATAAGCACCACGCGGAATAATAAAGAGGCTTTTGCTAAACGTGGTACTTTTACCCACAAGGACTCAGCACAATTTTGACATCGCTTATCATTGGGGTGGGTTTGACGGGCGCAGAAAGGACATAGATATTCATTGCCAAAGGCACTATCTTCTTCAGCCTCTAATGTATCATCTTGGGGGGCGTCAATCCGCCCAGTTAGCTGATCGCCTATCAAGGCACTGGCAAGTGAGGCGGGACCCCTTCTATGGACAGGTTTTTCGGATTCATTGGATACAGGCGGAGCAGAATTCGGCTGGGCCGCCGGTGTTTTATACTGTGATGTTCTAGACCGTGGTGGTTTGGCCAGGGTAGGTTTTTTCTTGACAGGCCCTAATTTTTCCAACCCCTTCTTTGCCAATTCGTGATTGGGGGCAATTTCCAGGATATTTTCTAAACACGTCCGTCGCTCTTCTGGATCATCAACAACGCTACTCAACCATAACCAAGCTGTCACCGAATGCTGATCGATGTCAATGACACGAAGTAAAATG
Organism: Phycisphaerae bacterium; assembly: GCA_028285035.1. Next base: position 36,146 of record JANQQF010000161.1, on the reverse strand, counting down.
CGTCGGGCCTCTTCTTTTTTACCCGACTTAGCCGCATTCATCCCAATTCGTAATAACTCATCAATGTTAATTTGGTTGTTCTGCAAAAAGTGGTCGGACAACAGGTACTCCTAAATTGTAAATAGCAGGATCATTACTATTTTGTCATAAAATTCAGTGAAAATCTTTAGGTATTTTGTCCTGAACAAAAAAAACCTTACCATTTGTGGTAAGGTTTTTTATTCTAATTGCGTGTGAACAACGATTTTAGTTGTTTGCACCGTTTTTATATTTGCCGACAACCAACGCGACGTTTTGTCCACCAAACCCGAAGGCATTCACAATGGCGACATCAGTTTGGTGCTCACGAGCGACATTGGGCACATAGTCTAAGTCGCAATCAGGGTCAGGTTCTTCTAGATTGATGGTGGGACAGATGATATTTTCATTGATGGTTTTGACGGCAGCAAGGGTGGCCAATGCACCCGCTGCTCCCAAGGTGTGTCCCAACTGTGATTTCGTGCCTGTGATTGGGATTTGATAAGCTCGCTCACCAAAAACATTTTTGATCGCTAATGTTTCAGCTTTGTCGCCTAAAGGGGTGCTGGTCGCGTGGGCAAAAATTGCATCAACATCTTCGATGCTCTTGCCGCTCACCTCTAAAGCGCCTTTGATCGCCGCTGTAGCGCCGCTGGCATCGGGCTTAGGAGCGGTGAGGTGGTAAGCATCAGATGTAAGTCGTCCGCCAAATACCTCCGCATAAATTCGGGCGCCACGTGCTTTAGCGTGTTCTTCCGTTTCCAAGATGAAGGCGGCAGCCCCTTCCCCAAAGACAAACCCGTCACGACCATTGTCGAAGGGGCGGCTTGCTTGTTCAGGAGCGTCATTGCGTGTCGCCAAAGCGCCCATTCGTAAGAATGAACCAAAGATCAAGGGAGATACAGCAGCCTCAGTTCCCCCTGTAATAATAACATCAGCTTCTCCCCGCTTTAACATATTGTAAGCATCAACGACGGCATAATTACCACTGGCACACGCCAAGGTTGAGGTGTTGAGTGGCCCAGTCGTGCCGACCTCAATCGATACTAAACAAGCCACCGCATTGGCCATAATACTAGGCACCAGGAAGGGACTAACTGTACGCGGCCCACCCTTCAGGAGTTGAATCTCCCCATCTTCCATCGCACTAATACCGCCACCGCCGGTGTTGAAGACAACCCCCGTTCGGGGTGAATTTTCCTCTGTGACCTCATAGTTCGCATCAGCCAACGCTTGTTTTGCTGCGGCCACGGAAAGATGAGTCGACCGAGACAAACGGCGCGCCATCTTTTTATTCATCCAATCGTTGGCATTAAAATCTTTTACTTCACAAGCAATTTTGATGTCATAATTACTTGTATCAAAGTGAGTAATTTGAGCTGCGCCCGAGACGCCTGCTTTCATATTTTCCCAGAAGGTATCTGGGTCATTTCCGATAGGGCTAAATGCACCTACTCCTGTAATAACAACGCGAGACATATTCTCTCCTCAATGTACTTAAAATTGCACAAAATGGCTAACCTGTAGCCGGGGCTGAGTGCTTCAAATGTTACATTTTAGCCAAATGCTGTATTTTAGCTAAATGCTGTATTTAGCATAGGTTATTTGTGCGTCCTAATAGTTGTATGTGATGAAGTCCGATATGTTCATTGACCCGACTCCATCCTTTTGAACACCAAAACGGTGTATGAGTTACGTCTATGATTGGGCGAGTTGTTTCAAACCCGCTTCATCCAAGACCGTCACCCCCAGTGATTCGGCCTTTGCTAATTTACTCCCGGCCTTTTCCCCTGCGACTAGGTAGTCTGTCTTTTTGGAGACCGAACCTGTTACTTTTCCGCCGTGCGTTTCGATAAAGGCTTTGGCCTCATCACGACTCCAGGTAGGCAACGTGCCCGTGATGACAAAGGTTTTATCAAGTAGTGGTTGTGGCCCCTGAGCTTCGACAATTTCCGCTTGTAAGTTTAGGCCTGCTTCGCGGAACTTTTCGACTAATCGCAAGTTTGCGGGTCGTTTGAACCACTCAACAATCGATTCAGCAATCCGTGGCCCAACCCCTTCAACGGCTTCCAAATCTTCTTGGGATGCTTGTTGAATAGCTTCAATTGAGGGAAATGCGCTAATGACTAAATTGGCAATTGAACTGCCTACGTATCGAATACCCAAACCGATTAAAACTCGCTCAAATGGCTGTTGTTTACTGGCTTCCAAGGACTCAATTAGATTGTCAGCCTTTTTTTCTGCAAACCCTTCGAGAGCTAACATTTGCTCGCGACTGACAAAATAAATATCGGCAATGTCTTTGAGTAAGCCCTCCTCGGCCAACTGTTCGCCAATTTTAATACCAAACCCGTCGATATCCATTGCGCCACGTGAGACAAAATATTCGATCTGGCGGATAAGCTGGGCTGGACAAGCCGCATTGACACAAAATAGGGCTACGTCATCCCCCAAATGCGTGGTTGGTTCGTTGCAATCGGAGCAATGGGTGGGCGGCTGATAAGGTTGGGAGTCGGCAGGTCGTAAATCAAGGATGGGTTTGATCACGTGTGGGATGACATCCCCGGCTCGCTCAACCACCACCGTATCGCCGTTACGAATATCCTTTTTGGCCAAATCGTCAAAGTTATGCAAGCTGGCTCGACTGACCATGACCCCACCAATATTCACATGTTCGAGGACTGCGTACGGCGTAATTTGGCCGGTACGTCCCAAATTCGTTCGGATTTCTAAAAGCTTGGTGGTGGCCTCTTTGTTTGGAAACTTGTAGGCGATGGCCCACCGGGGCGCATTACCGACCACCCCTAAATGTTGTTGCAAGGCAAAATCGTTGATTTTGATGACTGCCCCATCCGCATCATACGGTAATTGATCGCGGCGTTGCATCCAATCATCAATGAAATTTAGCACTGTTTCAAAATTACCAGTATGAAGTGTGTCAGGGTTGATTGGGAATCCTTGCGCTTGAAGAAAATCAAGCGTTTCCTTTTGGGTATTTAGCTCGGTTCCTTCAACATAGCCGATGGCGTAGACAAACAAAGCCAAAGGGCGCTGGGCCGTGATTTTGCTATCAAGCTGTCGTAAGGAGCCCGCCGCAAAGTTGCGAGGATTGGCATAAACTTTCTCGCCTTTATCGGCTTGCAACTGGTTGAATTTCTTGAAGTCAGCCGTCGGCATATAGATTTCGCCGCGCACCTCAATTCGGGTCGGGGGGGGTGGCCCGCTGGCGTCAACGGGAATGCTTAGCGGAACATTTTTTATCGTCCGCACATTGTTGGTAACATTTTCACCTTCAACGCCATTGCCACGGGTTGCACCTTGCACCAAAACGCCGTTTTCGTATGTTAAGGCGATGGCCAGCCCATCAATCTTTGGTTCGATGACAAATTCTAAGTCGTCGGACGTCATTCCGTCAGGTAGCAACTTGCTGATCCGTGTGAGCCAACTCCGCATATCCTCATCACCAAAGGCATTGCCCAAACTGGTCATAGGAATGGGATGTACTACTTTTTCAAAGCCTTCGAGTGGCTCTGCCCCAACTCGCTGGGTGGGGGAGTCTGGGGTGAGAAGATGCGGGTTTTCTTCTTCAAGTCGGCGCAATTCGTGAAAAAGCTTGTCATACTCAACATCACTAATAACTGGATCATCTAAGGTATGATACCGATATAAGTGATAATTAATTTCTTTGCGGAGGTCGCTTAATTTTTGTTCAATATCGGACATTTATCGTTTATCCTAAGGCGGCAAAAAGGCGCCACTCAGTTTGAGCAACGCCAATTATAATGAATAATCGAGAATTTCGAAAATAAAAATTTTAGGTTTATTAACTATAAATTAGTCTACTACGAAGTGATTTCTGGCTTAATTTTCTTCAGTGTCAGTATCCTCAGGCGGGAATGTTGGGATCAAAAAGTCTTGAACAACCCAGCCTTCTGTGTCCTCATCATCTCGAATGAGCCACCAAGTGAAATCACCTAAATTTTCATCCTCACGAGGGCCTTCCAACACGAGAACAACTGATCCTTCACCAGCCACTTTGAGACGAGCATTATTTGTGCCAGGGCCAGCCCGCATACTCACCCCAGCCCCTTCCGTACCGGTAACCTCAGCGTAAATGGCCGGAGCCAATTCACTGGGAGCAGCGGGGGGTAAGGTGGGGGTAGGCGGCGGCGTTTCGGTCGGAGGTAGGGTTACGACCGGGGGAATAGTTGGGGTTGAGTCAGGGTCACTAATTGATTCATCCGCACCATCGCCACCCCCGGCAATGGGTTGGGTGGTCGCCAAACCGGGAATATTTGATGGGGTTGGGGTGATTGATTGTTTTCGAACAATATTGAGCACACCTAACCCAACAAGACCCAATATCAATAAGCCAGCAATAGCTCCAATAACAATCCAGAGCACTGGAAAGGATACATCGACTTGTGTTGCGTCTTCCAAACGACGAGGCCGACGAGTGGGTCGGGTTCGCATATCTTTCATCGTTTAGGTTCTCCTTGATTGTGCAAATTATTCTCTGTAAATTTGCTGAACGCATTACAATGACTAGCGCGTTTACAGAAGCAGTGGTCTCTAAAGGCTAAATGGCCTTCGTAATCAGCAAAGTTAAGTCGTCGGGTTGATCCTCTTCACCCCGAAAGTTGTCAATATCGTTGACGATGATGTCGAGCAACTCTTGAGCGGAGCGATGACCTTCACTTTCAACAAGCTCTTGGACGCGTTCCAACCCATAAAACTCATTGTCTGCCCGCACCGCATCAGTCACCCCATCACTGTAACAAACGAGAATGTCTCCCACTTCAAAAGTGAGCGTTGCCTCTTCAACAATGAGGTTGGGGAGAAGACCCAAGAAGCGGCCAGGTGCCTCAAGCAAACTGGTTTTACCTGTATCAGCGTGATAGTAAACAGGGCGGTCGTGGCCGGCCCGGACAAAACGCATCTCTCGGGTCAAATGATTTAGCGTTGCATAAAAGGCAGTCACAAACATTTCTGCGGTAGAGGCCTGTAACAGCAGATCGTGAATACGGTGAGCTGTTTCTGTGGGTGATCGGCGGCTGTCTGTTTCGCTTAAGAACAGGGCTCGGACCACCGCCATGTAAATCGCGGCTTGTACACTCTTGCCGGATACATCGGCCATTACAATCCCAATTTTATCATCGCCGATATCAACAACATCATACAGATCTCCCCCAATTTCCCGCGCAGGCCGAGCAACCGCCGCAAATTCAAAATTTGGTGATTTTGGGAAAGATGTCGGAAGGATACTTTTGTGAACTTCGCTGGCAATTTCTAGATCACGCTTGAGTCTTTCACGACGCAGAAGTTCGGCTTGAGCCGCCCGCAAGTTATCAAGCGTTCGAGCTAACTCTTCATTTTTGAGTTGTAATTCGCCGATAGTGATCTTGTCTGTATCACGAACGCTACGGGCGATACCGCGCATAATTGCCCGAGATACAGAGGGATTACGTGATAGAATTTTATCTAGAGCATCTTCGTGGATTTCGAGGAGTTGACAATCTGTAACAGCTTTAACGTTGGCGGCGCGGGGAGCGCGGTCGAGGACACCTAATTCACCGAAAAAATCCCCTTTACCTTTGGTACCAAGCAGTTGCTCACCTTCACTCATATTTTTGCTAAAAGCAACTTGGCCTGTTTCGATGATATAAAAGATGTGTTCTAAATCCCCTTCTCGGCAAATGACGTCACCGGCAGCATAACTCTGTTCGACCACCACATTGGTTAACATGCGAAGGTCTTCTTCAGGTAAAATTCCGAGTGCTAACTCAAGTGCGGCACGTACACCATCCAAGGGGTTTGGTTCTCCTTACCATTCAATTGTGGCTAATTCCCGCGTCATGTTTTCTTCCCGGATGATCTCTATACCCCGAATTTGGCATTGAGTTATAATACCTTCAACTTGATTAATCAGTTGATTGGGGGTAAGCGGTTTCACCAAGTAGTCAACGACGGTGGGACCACATTCAAAAGCTGTTGCCACCTCACGGCGTAGACCTTTGGCGCTTAGAAAGATAATCGGAATATCCGAGCGTTCCCGCGCAATCATACGCGCTGCATCATACCCCGTGACCATCGGCATTCTAACATCGAGGATAGCCAAATCAATATTTTCTTCACGAATAATTTGTACGGCTTGCGCACCATTAATGGCTTCGTGAACCTTATGATCTTTCTGGCGTAGGGCAAAGGCAAAAAGCTCTCGGCAGTCTCGGTCGTCTTCAGCATAAAGGATGTTTGCCATAAGCCTATCTCCTGTGGCACATTGTTAATATTGTATTGAGTTGCGACGCTTTCGCAAACTCAGGTTACACACAAATTGACATAGTCACAGTATAACACGGTTCACACAACTTTACAATGATTTTTTAAGCGTAGACTCAGAAATAATCAGGGCAACTAAAAGCAGTTACCTTGATTATTATGTCAAATATTCTCTTAACCAACTTAAAATTAGGGAAGTTGGAAATTTGATCGCTGTGACATAAGCAGCGTGTGAGAATGCGTAAGCATAGACCCAAACCTTGAGCTGTGTTGTTTGTGGACATTTGTTGGGTAATCAGAATATTTTCGTTCAAGATGCAAAATGTTGCGTGATACGTTACTATTTATTGATGACCTATTATAATTATGTTATGCTATCTATATGTATATACTCATTATTTGGACAACACAAGACCACATCACAGCAAGAAAAATAAAATACAATAAGTAACTTTTTGATATTTGTAAAGTCAACAGTAATAGTGCCTTTGGTAGATAATTTTTCAATCAAAAGATATGCTATAGGATAAGCAAAAAAGTAGAAACAGGTATGACTGATCGAATAGATGAGTTAGTGGAAGAGAATGCTCAATTAAAGCGAGAGCTTGTTGAGCGACAACAGCGCGAAGAAACCTTAAAACGGGCCCTTGAGGAGGAGTATCAGCAACGTGAAATTGCGGAGAGTCTTCGTCAAGTTTCGATTATTCTCAATGCAAGTTTGGATCGAAAGACGGTGTTGTCAAAGATTTTTGATCAACTGCAACGGTTTATCGTATACGATAGTGCGGTAATTTTGTTGCAAGAGGGTGATGATTTGGTAATTTCAGATGTGATTGGGTTACCAAATCCTGATGCTATTGGTTTTCATATTCCACTTAAGGGGAATAGTCCTGCGGTCCGAACCTTTATGCAGAAACAAGCATTTATTATTCCTGATGTTCTTAAGGATCCAGGCTGGAAAACGTTCGAAGGTTCAAAGCCAATTCGTAGCTGGATTGGTGTACCGTTGATGACGGGCGAAACGGCGATTGGGGTCATAACGGTTAACAGTGTTGAGGTTGATATTTATGATGAGGCCGATTTGAAATTGGTGACAACTTTTGCTAATCAGGCCACAATTGCAATTACCAATTCTCAGCTTTATAGCTCGGTGCAAGCCTCGAAAGAGGAGGCGGAACGAGCCAATCAGGCCAAAAGTACATTTTTAGCTAATATGAGTCACGAGTTGCGTTCGCCTCTGAATGCAATTATTGGATTTGCTCAGGTTATGACTCGAAGTAATACGTTACCCGCCGAACATCAAGAAAATGTTCAGATTATCAATCGCAGTGGTGAACATCTGTTATCATTGATTAATCAAATTTTGGATTTATCTAAAATTGAGGCTGGTCGGATAACGCTTGATAAGACTCAATTCGATTTGATCCATTTGCTTGAAGAATTGGAAACGTTGTTTGCATTGAAAGCGCAAGAGAAACGGCTTGATTTGTCGATCAATTATATAGAGGCAGTGCCTCGATTTATTGCGACTGATGAGATTAAATTAAGGCAAGTCCTCATTAATTTATTCAATAATGCACTTAAATTTACAGAAGAAGGGGGTGTGACCTGTAACGTTTCGACAGACATTTCCCCTAAAGATGGCCAACCCCTTATGCTCAAATTTGAGATCATTGATAGCGGGATTGGTATTGCCCCTGAGGAAATAGATAAGCTCTTTGAAGCGTTTGTCCAAACTGAATCGGGCCGTCAGGAGCAAACAGGAACAGGCTTGGGTTTGCCCATCAGCCGTAGTTTTGTACAGTTGATGGGCGGAGATATCTCGGTGACGAGTCAATTGGGCGAAGGAGCAACATTCAGCTTTTTCGTCGAGGCTGATCTAGTTGAGGATGAGGCATCTGCTCTCATTGAGACAATGCAGACCCAAGTTATTGCCCTTGCTCCTGACCAACCGCAATATCGTATTTTGGTAGTTGATGACAATTGGACCAACCGGCAGTTACTTTTGCAACTCCTTGCACCACTGGGGTTTTCAATTCGTGAAGCGGAAAATGGGCAACAGGCAATTGAAATTTGGGAAGAATGGTCGCCTCAATTGATCTGGATGGATATGCGGATGCCAGTCATGGATGGGTATGAGGCGGCTAAAAAGATTAAGTTGAGTACGAAAGGACAAGCCACTGCTGTGATTGCCCTTACAGCAAGCGCCTTTGAAGAAGAACGGGCCATTGTACTATCGGCTGGATGTGATGATTTTGTTCGGAAGCCATTTCGGGAGATTGAGATTTTTGACATGATGCAGAAGCATATTGGGGTTGAATATATCTATGCTGATCCATCAACTGCGACTTCAGGCCAAGCTCAAAAACCGTTACCTAAATCAGCCCTGAGCAATGTTCCCCTAGATTTGTTGAACCAATTTGAAAAAGCGATAAAATATATTGATCTCAGCCAAATTGATAATTTGATCGATGAAATTGGTCATTACAAGCCAGAGGTTGTATCTGGCTTAAAGTATTTGACCAATCGATTTGAATACGATGAAATATTAGTGTTAATTGAGGAAGCGGAGCGTAGGAATGAATAGAACAGCCGGTAATATTTTGATTGTTGATGATACGACCGAAAATCTAAAACTGTTGGTCGATCTCCTCTCGGAACGCGGCTATGTTGTGCGGCCTGCCCCCAGTGGGGAGCGGGCTTTGGCTGCAATTGATGAAGGGCTGCCAGATTTAATCTTGCTTGACATTATGATGCCCAAAATGGATGGTTATGAGGTGTGTCGTCGTTTGAAAGCAAACGAGCAAACTCAGCACATTCCTATTATTTTTATTAGTGCCCTCGATGAAGTTTTTGATAAGGTCACCGCGTTTACGGTTGGTGGCGTAGATTACATCACAAAACCGTTTCAGCAGGAAGAGGTTTTGGCTCGGGTCAATACACACCTGACCATTCGTCAGTTACAACATGACTTACAAGATGCCAATGAGACGCTTGAAGAAAAAGTGAAACTTCGTACTGTGGAGCTAGCTGAAGCAAATGAGAGTCTACAGGTCGAAATTGAACAACGAAAACAGCAGCAAGAGGAAAAAGATCGCCTCTTCACTGTCGTTAGCCAGCAGAGCGAGCAGTTACGTAATATGACCACACTTTTGATTGAGTCTCAGCAAACAGATCGTCAAGGCTTTGCCGTGAATTTACAACAGGAGATTGCCCAAAAAGTTAGTCGTTTGCAAACGGATTTAGAGGCTGCTCAGAAACCACTGACCACAGGCAGTGTCGAGCGAGCAGCAGAGCATCTGGCCAATGCTAAACAGGTCTTAACCCAACTTGAGCAATATGTAACAGATGTTACCTCAGATTTACCCCAGCCCACTGTTCAGGAAAAGAACATCAGTGAAAGCCCATTGATTAAGTTAACAGGTCGGGAGCGGGAAGTTTTACAGCTTTTAGCGCAGGGTAAATCTAATAATGAGATTAGTACAATGCTTAGTATCTCAGTCCCCTCAGTCTATACCTACAACCGTCGCATCAAGGATAAACTTGATTTGCATGATGTGCCGAGTTTAACGAAATTTGCGATTGAACATAGTTTGGTTGAGTAAATAAACCATCTGACACATCATTATTAATCGGCCTTACAAAAGGCGTTGATCCTCAAAATCAACGTCTTTTTGTTTGGTTTGTCCTAATCTCATGACAAGAATGTCCCAATTCCATGATAGACATTGGTCCTACCTTTCTGCTATGATTCTGATTGTAGATGGTAACACAATCGACACGAAGGAAGAACTAATCATGTTAAACGTAAGTAACACATACAATGCTAGTAACGCTAAACCTGAGCAAAATTATCAAATCCCAGTGACTTGTCCAAATGGGGAAGGGCAGGCTCAAAAAACAATTCATAAATTTTCAATTATTCCCAAAGGGCGGGCAGGTTGGTGGTATTGCTCGAGCTGCCAAAATTGGCACGTTTACTTACCCCAAAACTAATCTGTGGCAAGTTGTCCTAATCTCATGACAAAATTGTCTTGATTTCATGACAGACAATGGTAATAAAATCCTATAAACTGTAGATCACCCAAAACATAATTTCAATCAACCCAGGAGCAATGCAATGTTTAAAATCACATCTAGAAAAAACTTGATTACGGCCTGTGCCTGGTGTCAACGCATTCTGTCGTCTCAAGGGGCTTGGGTTGAGGAAAGTAAAGCGGAATTTGATCGCTGTAATGCTAAATTCACACATGGTATTTGTCCCGAGTGTAGTGCCGAAGTCATTGCCCAGGATGATGCCCTAGAGCCATATTATCAAACAATGGGCTACGTAGCAGTTGCAGCTTAATTGTGAGATTCGATATGTTCACCAAAACTTCGCGTAATATCCAACGGCTACCTTATAAAGGTCGAAGATATTATTCCAATAAATGATTTGTTCTAATGCTCCGTACCTGTTAATCGCCTGAGAGACGAGCCCCGCGTACGCTGTTGGATTTACCAATCTCTGCATCATAAGCTGGTTTCAGCAGAAGCCGATTTCAGCACACATCCTCTCCCCACAAGGCGTCGATGATTTATCATCGGCGTCTTCGTTTTTAAATAAGCTAGAGTTACTTTTATCAAAAAATCGCCCAAATTGACTAAAATGCCCTAAATTCATGACAAGATTGTCAAAATTACATGACAGACAAACCAAAAAAGTTTTGATATGATAAAGGGGAAGTTGTGATGACCGAGAAACAAACTTAGTCCTATCTTTGAAAAGCATAAGCAATAAAAAATCACTAAAAATTCATTACCTTATAACTCACTAGGAGGAACCAATTATGCAAAGCCAAATTTTAACTGCAACACATCAAAGTACACCGTTATCACGACGTGAATGGGAAATCCTTACCCTTGTGGCTGAGGATTACAGCAACGCCCAAATCGCTCACAAATTGGTCATTAGCTCTAATACTGTCAAAGCGCATATGCAAAATATCTTTGAAAAGCTTGATGTTCAAACCCGACTTGGCGCAGTGCTCGTTGCCTTACGACAAGGTTGGTTTGTTCTGGCATGAGGCAAGATTATAAAAATGTAGGGTAGAAAAGTTCAGCTAACTTTTCTACCCTGTCAGAATTTTGTCTTCAACGTCCCAACTTTTATTATTCAGATATATCAAATAGAATATTTGTGCTATACTAAGCAGGATGACAGAGCAACCACTACTTATAACCAAGCTTCAATTTCCCGTATTGCGACAACATCGTGTTGCTCGACGACATCTTTTGGCTCGTTTGCAAGCGATTACCACCCACAAAATAACAGTGGTTACGGCCCCGGCAGGCTTTGGCAAAACAACGCTGGTCCGGGAATGGGTTGAACAGGCTAAAGTCCCCGTTGTCTGGCTTTCCTTAGATCGTTATGACAATCATCTTGCACGCTTTCTGTTTTACCTGGTCCACGCCTGCGCTCAAGATGAGGCCGAAACTGGACCATCATTCCAAATTATTCATTCCCCCCACAGTAGAACTATTTTAACTTCGCTGCTCAACTTGTTGGCAGCCCGTTCGCATCCCCAAATTATCATTCTCGATGATTATCATGTTTTAACTGACGAATCCATTCACGAGGCAATGGATTTTTTGATTGAGCAATTACCCGCTCACATTCATCTCGTCATCATCAGTCGTAATGTGCCCCCACAGAGCTTAGCTCGTGTACGCAGCCAAGCCCAACTTCTTGAGTTGACCGCAGCTGACCTCCGATTTACGGTGACAGAAGTTGAACAGTTTTTAAGGACTGTTATGGGCCTTGACCTTACCCAGGCTGATTTAGCCGCTTTGGAGATAAGCACCCAAGGCTGGATTGCTGGGGTGCAGCTGGTCGGTCTAGCGCTTCAAGCAACTGGCTGGGATCAGGGACAAGTTGAGCCAGGTGACTTCTTATCACAATTGGGTGGGATGGATCGTTATATCGAGGACTATCTCACTGAGGAAGTTCTGCGGCATCAATCAACGGAGGTCCGTTTGTTTTTACTCCAGACATCTATTGTTGAGCAGCTATCAGCTTCATTGTGTGATGCTTTGATGGGATGGGGTGATCATTTCGAAGATGATTTTGAGCTAGGTCAATCTGGTTCTCAACCCCCTCAATCAAGTGCAGCGATGCTTGAGTTTTTGGCTCAGAACAATCTTTTTATCATCCCGCTTGACCCACACCGCCAAGCCTATCGCTATCATCCCCTGTTTTTGGATTTGCTTCGCAATCAATTGCAGCGTTTCGCTCCTGAAAAGCTACAATCGCTTCATCATTGTGCCAGTTTGTGGTATCAGGAACAAAACCAACTGGACTCGGCCATTCGACACGGCCTCAAGGCACAGGATTTTGCCCGTGTCGCTGATTTGCTCGAATTGGCGTTTCAACAACGCGACTGGATCCATCAGGATATGCCTCGTTTGCTGGTTTGGTATGAGTCCTTGCCAGAACCGGTCGTTCAATCCCGCCCGAACCTTCGTTTGGCATATGCTTGGCTACTTTTTGAAATGTTTACAGATCGTTGGGATGATATCGAACGTCAACTCAGATTGGTTGAGCAGACAATTCCTTGGGCTGAGGCGCAGGACTCCGAGCAAGATATCGCTACGATGTTGCCTATGGTAGATTTACTCCGAGCCAATCAAGCCCGACAAATGAAAGAATTGCCAAAGGTGATTACCTTGTGTGAGCAAGTTCTTGAGCGATTACCGGCTGATGAACGCTATGTTCGTAGTGGAACGTTGGCTCATTTGGCGTCAGCCTATGAAGCGAATGGACAACTTACCTCCGCTATCCCTTTGTATGAAGAGAGCCTCCACCTTTGTCAGAAAGCTGAAAATATTGATGGATTACTCTTTGCCGCCGCACGCTTAATCCAGACATTCAAAGTAAGTGGTCATTTACGACAAGCCCATCAGGTTTTTAGACAGATCCAAGCCTATACGGAAGAGCGGACGGGGCCTGATATGGGCGCAATTTATATTCATTTGGCCGAAATTTATTATTTGCAAAATCAACTCGGTCAGACGCGTCATTATCTTGAACAAGGGCTGGCTTTATGTTGCCCTTTTGAGGCGTGGCAAAAGGAGGTTTTTGCTGGCACCCTCCTGATGGCTCAGTTGTTAACGGCGGAGGAGAAATATGAGCAAGCCAGCAAACTGCTTGAAGATACTGAAGCACAAATGTTAGATTTTTCAAGCGCAGAGTATCGACGATTAGTTGCTCTCAAAATCCGGTTACAGCTGGCTCATGGCAACTTGATCGACCCCTTACGACGGGCCACACGGTCAGATAGATTGGCTACGATAGAGCATAATGAAGATGATTATGATAGTGATCGTGAATTTGAGAGGTTAACGCTGGTACGATTATTGTTGGCCCAAGCTGCTTTACAGGCGCAAGGGCAAGAGACGCCCATTTTGAGCGATACTCCTCTCGATACTGCGATAGCGCTACTCGACCGGTTAATTGAACCAGCCTTATCTGGCGGACGTACCGCTATTGGCATTAAGACCTACCTGTTACGGGCGATTGCCTACGCTACCCAGCACCATAAAACGGCTGGCTTTCCGTTCCTACAAGACGCCTTGAGGTTGGTTGAACAAGAAAAAAATATTCGTTTGTTTGCCGATGAGGGGGTAATGCTATATCCATTATTATTAGCCCTTTTCACCAAACCCCAAGCCTCAATTTCCTCTGATTATATCGCTACAATTTTAGACGCTTTCCCTAAAATGGTGCGTCAGCTTACTGATGTGAGACAAAAGTCTGCGGATACCTTGACCCGCCGTGAACTCAATACCCTGCGCCTGCTTGCCTCAGCACGCTCCATCGAAGAAATTGCCGCTGAAATGACTGTCTCCATTAGCACCATTCGTACCTACACTAAACGCATTTACAGCAAGCTCGATGTGCACAGCCGAGCTGAGGCCGTCTATTGGGCGCGACAGATAAAATTGCTTGAATAAAAAAGGTCGTAGCCAAAGTGCTACGGCCTTTTCAGGTTATTCGATTATATGCTTGTCAAGCTTAGGCGTTATCGCTGTTTCCAGTTCGATTGCCGCGCTCACCACCTTGCCCGATGAAGATCAGGTCGGCATCTAAGGAGCCGTCGTCTTGCAGTTCACCATAAGCCCGGATCTTGCTGTCTGTGGTGATGTCAGCTAAGGAGCCAGTTTCACCATCTCGACCTAAGCGGTACTCAGTGTCGCCATCTACAGTGATTGTCGTGGTTTCTCCATCGCGACCCTCGACCGTGATCGTGCTACCATCGACGGCTGTAACTTGTCCCCCTGCTTTGTCTCCATCGGGAGCTACAACGATGGCTCGGGCATCGACGGAACCGTCATCATTGCGCTGCCCACGCACTTTCACATTGTCACCCACCGCGATGTCACTCAAGCTACCTTCAGTTTGGCTTTCAACCAATTGAATGGTGGTGTCATCATCTACATTCACTGTCACACTCTCACCATTGCGGTTTTGAATGGTCAGGCTATCTGTACCAACGGCTGTTACTTCCCCGCCAGCCCCTCGGCGTCCACCCCGACGGGCTTCAAGTTCTGCCCCATCTAATTCAATTGCGATGCCTCGTTGGGGTGCATCTTGCACATTTGTTTGGGCAAAGGCTGCGGCACTACTTCCTAGCATTGCCACCACTAAAGCTGAGCCTACCATAAATTTTGTTAAGCGTTTCATTGTTTGTTGTCCTTTGATAAATAAATTCTTGTTTTTGTTGGATAATTTAGAATAAGTTCGATTGTCACATAATTGTTGATGCATCACGTTTATGTTTGATCTTGACTACAGAATAACCCCCTTTTTTGATAATTTCCCAAGAATTCCCTGAGTGTTTCCTGAGAAACAATAAAATCGTCCCAATTTTTGTCCCAATTTAGGGACGACATCCTCAATTTCATTCGATATACTCCTTTCAACAGGATCCTGAAGCATTCAAATTTGTAGTGGATTGTCGTAACGCTACGACCCCTACAAACTCTATCAACGCTAAAACCCCTATAAACTCAAAAGGAGTAATTTCGATGAATAGTAAGTTCAATTGGTTTGAAATTCCGGTGATTAATATGGAACGGGCGGTAAAATTTTATAGCGCAGTCTTTGAGAAAGAGGTTCAGGTATTCGAGGTTGATGCGGAGCGCACGGTCGCCTTGATGCCCCCAGGGGCTGGCTTGGATGAGGCCATTCAGCCGCAGGGGACCCTGCTTCAAGTCACTGGCTTTGAACCCAGCCACCAAGGGACTATTGTTTACTTTGATTTGCCAGAAAGCTTTGAAATGGTATTAGAACGGGTTGAGGCAGCCGGTGGAAAGGTGACCTTTCCGAAATTTCGCATTGGGAATGGTTACTTGGCGACCTTTTTGGATAGCGAAGGCAATACCGTGGGCTTACTGGCTTGGGATCAGGCCGAAGTGGGAGAAGCATCATAATGACAGGGTATGCGCATAAAATTGGGGCTGTTTTCTACATTTTGTGGGGGCTATTGCACATTGTTGGGGCAGGAGTGTTGCTCCAATAACTGTCAGCCGAAGGACCGACCACTTTCTTGGGGATCGTCGGTTCCGCCACACCGACCGCAGATATTCCTGTTATTTCCAGTGGTTTGGTGAGCAACGTTCTAGCGTATTATGCCTGGAATATTTTGTGGCCTGGTGTTTTTGTCACCGTGGTTGGGATTTGGCTCAACTGGCGAAATAGCCGTCTGGGCTACTGGCTCAATCTCATTGTGGTCGGGGCAATTGATGTCGGGCTGTTGCTGTTCTTATTGCTCCCTGGTTATATGGCTTGGTCTGATGGTGGTTTAGGATTAGGGTTGTGGGTCGTGGCCCTGATTTTTAGTACACTTGGCATCTGGCGGCAGCCTCATATGATAACCGAGCCGGTTTCAGCGGGGTAAGGGAAACACGAATTTAAGATCTAATTGATTGTCCAAAGGTGTGGAGAACTTGCCCACGCCTTTGGACACAATGACTTTAAATTTCACCTTCAAAGAAGTTCTCATCCTCACCATCTGCAATAAAGACATATTCTTCTATCTTTTGGGCCAACTCGGCAATTGTTGGTGCATCAAAAATATCTGTGAGTGGTAAGGTGATGTCAAACAATTGTGTAATTCGTGAGGAAATCTGAACAGCAATGAGAGAATGTCCCCCTAACTCAAAAAAATTGTCGTGAATACCAATTTGATCAATATTTAGGACTAGCTGCCATATTTCGGCTAACGTTTCTTCAATGATATTACTCGGCGCGGTATAGGCTGTGGCTAACTCAGGTCTAGCTGCGTCGGGGGTAGGCAAGGCATTACGATCAACTTTTCCGTTGGGCGTTGTGGGTATTGCATCAATCGTCATAAATAACGAAGGTATCATATAATCGGGCAGGATTGCCCCAAGAAACTGATGTAATTCGGATGTCGTTGGCGTAGCTTGATTGGATTGGGAAACTAAATACGCGACCAAACGAGGGACATCAGACTGCTGTGCTATGACGATTGCATTGGCAATGGCTTCGTGTTGATTCAAAGCTGCCTCAATCTCGCTTAACACAATCCGGAAGCCCCTAATTTTCACTTGGAAATCGCTGCGCCCCAATGACTCAAGCGTTCCATCCGGTAGATAACGGGCCAAGTCCCCCGTCTTGTAAATCACCGCATCTGGATCGTCATTGAAGGGGCTTGCCATAAATTTTTCTGCGGTCAATTCCGGCTGATTCAGATACCCTGCGCCCAGCCGACTACCTCCGACATAAAGCTCGCCCGCATCCCCAATGGGAACAGGATTTAGGTTTTGGTCTAGTAGGTGAATTTGGGCATTTTCAAGAGGACGGCCCAACGGCACCGTGCCAGCTTTACCGGTTGAACCTGCTTGAATTTGATAACAAGCGGCGGTTCCAGCCGTTTCTGTTTGCGAGTAAAGGTTAATTAACGTGGCTTTGTGTTGCAATTTATCTTGCCACGCTTGCGGCGTACTCCAACGTAAGGCTTCCCCTGTAGTGAATACGAGACGTAGTTGGTTTTCAAGCAAAGCTGTACGTTCCTCTGCTTCCAGTGAGAGTAAAATCTCAGTTGTGTGATGTAAAAATGTGGGGACTGTGTCCCAAACCGTGACTTGATTATGTTTGGTGAGCTGGCACAAACTCATAGGATCTTGTTTTTGTGTCTCATTTGCGATAACGAGCATTGCCCCGATAGAGAGGGGATACATGGTTTGCCGCACCGAGGCTGAGAATGAGAAAGATCCAGTGTGCAGATAAACATCGTCTGCTGTCACTGGGAGTGAGGCGGCCAAGGCTTTCACATATTGAGCCAAGCTGGACTGAGGGACGCCGACACCTTTGGGCTGAGTAGTTGTGCCAGAGGTGTAAAGAACATAGGCAAGCTGGCCTGGCTCTGTTGTGTGGGCCAAGTTCGTCTTGCTTTGCTGGCTGACGAGCTCCCAAACATCATCAAGACAAATCGGGGAGGTTTTCAATTTGGGTAAATCGGGCAGAATTTCGGTATGTGTTAAGAGGAAATGCATATCAGCATCCTGAACCATAAAGGCTAAGCGTTCCTTCGGATAAGTCGGATCAAGCGGCACATAAGCCCCGCCCACTTTGAGCACACCCAGGATGCTAACAACCATTTCTAACGAACGGCTCAGACAAATGCCCACAAGCGTATTCGTCTTGACCCCATTTGATTGTAGATAGTGGGCCAGTTGATTGGCTTGCTCATTGAGTTGTTGATAGGTCAGAGACTGATCTTCAAATCTAAGCGCAATTGTCTCAGGACTTTTTTTAACCTGCGCTTCAAAAATTTCTGAGATGTTAAGGGTATCGGGATAGACTTTTTCTGTGTCGTTCCAAGTCTCAAGAAGCTTTAATTGGTCACCATCCAGGCTTGCTGTTGATGCCGTATCTGCTGGCGTAACCACATCGATCTCAGGCTGGAAGCTGAGCACCTCTGGGGGTAAAACGATTTCGGCTTCGCCCAGCGTGTTGATCTGACCGACTTGGTTTGTTCCCGTAATTTTTATCCCAACAATTGTGCCTTCAGTGTCATTGGCGATGTTGGTGATTGTGGCATCATACCAAGTGGCATCGCCATACAAGATTGGCTCTGGCATCTGAACTTGCAAGCGCTTGAGAAATCCATTGTCACCCATCCAATTGGTCAACAAAACGGAAAGCCAGGAAAACCGCATCACACTGTTATCAAAAGGGGCAGGCATTCCACGCTGCTCGGCGAGGGTGAAATCCTCATGCTGTTGTGAATATTTTACGGGCCAGCCAACCCCCGGAATGTTGACAGCACTGTGTGGCGCAGCGACCGTATCTCGATAACCCAGCGCTCCCGCCCGATAAGATGGCCCAATCGCCGCCTGCCAACAAATCATATCGCCAATTGTCAAAGGGCCTCGAACAAATCGAGGCAAACTTTGACCCTTTTTTATCTCATCGGCTGTGAAATGCGCTGTACCTCGACGTGTTTCGGCCAAAATGGTTTGTTGAATAGCTGCCAACTCCTCATCATTGTAGTGATAGACTGACCGATCAAGCAGTAACTCGGTCCCGGTTTGAGCAATTCGTACAATCGTCCCGAAGGCCTTGCCGACAATTTGATCGTGCTGATTCCAGTACGTTGTCTCGGCTAAAATATAGACCAGCCGTCGTCCGCCTCGATTTTTCCCTTCTACAACATCGATTTGTTTGGCTGAGGCGCGTAGGCTGTCTCCCTCGAAAATCGGATAAAACCATTGATACTCAAGCTCACTGATTAAGCTGGACAATGGGACGTCCATCGGTTCACCATGCAGCGCTGGATAGAGCACTGAGGTCAAAAAGGTTGGTGGAGCTACTAGTCGCCCGTACCGACTTTGTGCGGCATAGTCACGATCAAGCCACAAGGGGTTATCATCACTAATACCATAGGCAAAGTGACGAATCGCATCGGCGGAAGCCTCCGTATTCCACTGAGCGCGCTCTTTGAGCGTTTTACCAGTCAATTGTTTAGACTTTGCGATAAATTCATCAATTTTATCTTGAGTCATTACGGTTGCTCCTGTATTCGTCAAATGCTTAATTTTTTGATATTTGAATGTCTATGAGAGAGTTCGAGAGATAATCAAAACGCTTACACTAATCTTGTTATGAAGCAAGTATGCGAATTACTGATCCAGACGTAACTTTCTAAACTTTTCAAGATGGTCCCTGGAACAAGGAATCGTGTTTAGTTTTCTATGTCCGGGTCAGTAGCTTCAATGGCAGTTTGGCGTGTCCTGCTCGAATGCTTTTGTCGGGCATCCACTGGTTGTGACCAATGGATTTTTGCCAAAAATGCTTGAGGATGACATAAGCCGATGCTTTTTCAAAATATGTCTGATTCATTACGAATAATCTTATCATAACTGAATATGGTTTGGTATGTAAGGTCTACAAAATAAAAAGACGCCCAAAAGCGTATTAGACTTTTGGGCGTCTTTTATGATTTCTGTAGGAAAGTATTATCGCTTCCACTCACTGCGTGGTTTACCCGCCTGAATTTCAGCTCGGCGATGGGCCACAAAATCATTCAACTCCTCAACAATGGCCTCATCCAGGGGCGGTGCTTCATAATCCTTCAACATCTGCTTCCAGACCTTGTTGGCTTTTTTGTAGGTATCTTCGCTGCCTTCCTCTTCCCACTTTTCATAGTTGTCCATACTAAAGACCTGGTGTTGGTAGAAGGCATCTTCATAGTGGCGCATTGTGTGGGCGGTGCCGAGGAAATGTTGGCCAGGTCCCGCTTCTTCATAGGCGTCCCAGGCGAAATCTTCTTCAGTCATACTAACCCCATTCGCGTAGCGAACAAGCATTCCTAATGTTTCAGCATCTAGAATCAGTTTTTCGTAGCCCGTGATCAAACCGCCTTCCAGCCAGCCTGCCGAGTGTAAGACATAGTTGGTGTGGGCTTGCACGGTGGGGAGCATCGTATTGGCTGATTCGTAGCCGGCTTGGGCATCGGGGATGCGCGAGGCAGTGAAGTTCCCACCAGAGCGATACGGCATTTTATAATAACGAGCCATCTGCGCCCCCGCATACAGGGCTAGGGTGTTTTCCGAGGTACCGAAGCATGGTGCCCCACTCTTCATATCAATATTGGCCAAGAAAGAGCCGTAAATGATGGGAGCGCCTGGATTGACCATTTGGGCGAAGCAGGTGCCGAAGAGGGTTTCAGCGTTGAGTTGGGCAATCGTGGCCGCCATTGTGCTCGGTGACATCGCTCCAGCGATGATAAACGGTGTAATCATTGTCGGTTGGCGGGCTTTGGCATACACTTCAATTGCCCCAAACATTCGATCATCAAATCGCAATGGACTGGAGGCATTGACTGTGGAGGCTAAGGCTGGATTCTCACGGATAGCCTCCGCCCCAAAGAGAATCTCGGCCATTGTCACACTATCTCGGGCACTGTCCTTGAAGACAACACTGCCCATAAAGCCTTTGTCATGATTGTGAATGTGGGTAAGCAGCATATCTAGATGTCGCTCTTCGACAGGGATGTCATTCGGTTCACACAGCACCCCACCCCCGTGATGCAGGTGTGGGATCATTGAGACCAATTTGGTTAATTCCTGGAAATCACTCATTGTCCCGGCCCGTCGACCTCGGTCTAAATCAGAGACAAATGGTGGGCCATAAACGGGGGAGAAGACGGTGTTGCGACCACCGACCTTTACATTGTTGGCTGGATTTCGGGCCAGTAGCGTGAACTCTGACGGGGTCTGCCGCACAAAGTGCATCAGGGTATCTTCATCAATCCAAACTTTCTCTCCATCGACTTTGGCCCCATTCTTGCGGAATATTTCCACTGCCGAGGGATAATCGATAATCAACATTCCCGTATCTTTTAGCAACCGCATTGAGGCCTGATGGATCATCTCCACACCCTCTTCCGAGATGACCTCGACGGGGGAAAGTCTGTTTACCAATGGGGTGACGGTCCGATTGAGGCCCGTTCTACTTCTGCGACGGTCTTCTCGCTGGCGAGATCGTCGAGTTTTTCGCGTCATTGCAATATTCTCCATAAATAGTGGTTGGTGGCTGGTGATTAGTGGTTAGTAAAAATCACCAATTACCCTAAGCCTGAATAGTACCTGCATAATATTTTGGTTTCAATATCATCAGATTTTATCGATGACCTAATTGGTCTGAAATCTGCTGGCTCAAATTTTTCATCAGTTGTATCAACCGCTCTGCCTTATCATCAGTGGGGAAGCGAAAACTGGGGCCGCCCACGCACAATGAGGCGACGATTTCATCATCCGATCCCCAAATCGGGGTGGAGATGCCCATAATTTCGGCTTCATACTCACCGTGGGTCCAGGCATGGCCTTGTGTCTGTATTTCGTTCAAATGAGAACGCAATTTATCAGGGTTGGTGATGGTATTTGGACTAAAGCGTTGTAGTGGTTGGGCTAAATACTGGTCAATATAAGTTTTTGATCGATAAGCCAGAAACAGTTTGCCATCACAGCAGGCGTGGAGCGGAATCCGTTTACCTACCCAGTCCTTAATTTGTAGGTTGTAGCGACTGTCGATTTGCTCAATATAACGGGCCAGATCGCCTTCCGGGATGCACAGATTGATCGTTTCACCGGTGGCTTCACTGAGTTGGTGCAAAAAAGGGCGCGCAATGGTAATCAATTGACGGGTAGGGGAGACTTGCCCCGCCAATGCCACAATTTCGTTGCCAATACGGAAGCCATCACCGTTATCTAGCCGCTCCACCGCGCCCACTTCCTCTAGCGTGGCCAACATCCGCGACACGGTGCTTTTGTGCAACTCTATTTGATTGGCAATTTCGGTGACCCCGACCCCTTGATCATATGCTGCGACCGTTTTTAGGATCGAAAAGGCCCGTTTGATGGATTGATTACTTGACATTGTTGCATATATTGAAACAGTTGTGAGTAATGCAACAGAATTTACCACGAAATGAAGAAGATTGTCAAACTTTGAAAATAAAGGGTGGAATAGCGAGACTGCTTAAGGCATTGGTTAGGTTTATTTTAATGTTAGGCTATGGTATACTTAACAACAGAAATTTACCCCTTAAATAAACCACATAAGACGACACTCCAATCATTTCATTTACCCCATACCTATATCTCACCTTGTACAATGTAAATAACATATTGGACAAATAATAAGATGCCTAAGAATAATAGAGGCACTGATATCCAATGAGGTTTGGCCTCTTGCCCAGAAAGGAGATTTATGAGACAGCGTTTTGAACTTTGGTTCAGACAGGTTTTATCTGCTCCAGTTTTTGAAGATGAAGAAAAGACACGGCAGGCTCGACTTCTAAACATTATTCTTTTGTTAACCATCCCAACGCTCGTTGTTTATATCGGTGCTAGTACTCGATTTGTTGATAATAGGGCCGTTGTCTTAAATTTTGCAGTTCTACTATCCGTGATTGTCTTGTGGATTGGGGTACAGCGGGGCTATGTAAAAACAGCAGGTTGGATCACGTTAATCTTTGTTTGGAGCTTTGTCACACTCAATGCTTCGATATTTGGTGGGGTGAGAGATAGTAGCTATATCGCCTATGTTCCCATCATTCTCATTGCTGGCTTGATCCTTGGTCGCTGGATTAGTTTTTTTGTCGCCCTGATCAGTATTGGGATGGGGTTTTGGTTGGCCTACGCCGAGACAAATGGTCTCATCCCCCCAGATTTTGATACATCTTATCAGCTGTGGCTGGATCAGTCGCTCAATATTGTTTTGATCAGTATAGTTTTCTTTTTGGCGTTACAGAGTTTGCAAGCCGCCTTGGCTCAAGGGCGTCAAAATGAACAGGCTTTGGTCGCAATTAATCGAAATTTGGAAAATGAAATTGCTGAGCGGACGCAGGCGGAGGTGGCCCTGCGTGAGTCCGAAGCACGTTTCCGGGCCATTGCTGAAGCTATTCCTATCCCAATTTACATTACCAGCCAGACGGACAATACGATTGTTTATGCTAGCCAGATGACTGGGCCTTTCATCGGTCTGGCCTCATCTGAAGATTTAATTGGTCGCAACATTCGAGAATTCTATGATGATCCGACTGGCCGAGATAAGCTGCTTGAAATTTTGAGTAGGGAGGGGATTGTACGAGATTTTGAGGTTGAAGCGCAGAGAGTGGATGGAACAACATTTTGGGTTAGCTTGACGGCTCACCCGATCGAATTTGAAGGGCAACCCGCTCTGTTGTCTAGTTACTTCGATATTACTCAGCGTAAGCTAGATGCCCAAAAGTTACAAGATTATGCTGAGCATCTTGAAGAGCTAGTGGCCGAGCGTACAGTCGAACTTGAGGCTGAAATTGTCGAGCACAAAAGAACTGCCGGAATTTTGAATAAACGGGTTGGTGAGCTGGAGGTTGTGGCCCAAGTCAGCAGAGCAACCTCTACAATGTTAGATAGCAACTTACTGTTACAAACGGTGGTTAATCTAACTAAAGAACATTTTCAGCTATCACACGTACACGTTGGCTTGCTGGATGAAGAGAGCAAATTTATCCGTCTGGCTGTTAGCGGTGATGAAATTGGTCGTCAGCTTATCGCCGAAAATTCAAAATTTCATTTAGAGAAAGATCAATCTTTGGCAACTTTAGCGGCTAGGACCCGACAATCTATTGTTATAAATGATGTTGATCAGGAACCAAATTACTTTTCTCATCCATTACTCAAAGCAGTGAAGTCTGAGTTGGTTGTTCCGATGATTGTAGGGGAACGGTTAGTAGGGGTTTTGGCGTTCCAGTCAAATCAACTCAATCGCTTCAGTGATGCAGATGTTGCCGTTCAAAAAACGTTGGGTGCTCAGGTTGCCGTTGCGTTGGAAAATGCTCGTCGGTTTGAGGCGCTGCAACAGACAGTTTTGCAATTGCAAGAAACACAAGATCGATTAATTCGTCAAGAGAAATTAGCCGTATTAGGCCAGTTGGCTGGCAGCATCGCCCACGAACTACGTAACCCGCTCAGTGTTATTGTAAATAGTATCTACTTTTTACAGATGACCCAGAAAGATGCTGATGAAACGACGCAAGAATATTTTGATATTATTGCTAGTCGTGTCAATGAGGCCAACAAAATTGTCACTGATCTCCTTAATCTATCGCGGACGCGTCAAGCCGAAAGGCGTGATGTGCAGATCAATGAGTTGATTGACAATGTTGTGGCGCGTTGTCCTGTGCCAACCGATATTATCGTGATAAAGCATATCCCACCCGAATTACCAACTGTATTTATAGACCTGCAGCAGATTCAGCAGGTCTTAATCAACCTGATCACCAATGCCTATCAAGCGATGCCGACGGGCGGAAATTTGACGATTAAGGCTCAGGCTGTAACTGACGAAGATCTCCCATCACCACAGAATCTAGAAGGAACTTCTCTTTATAATGCTATCTTATTGACCTTCACCGATACCGGACATGGTATGTCGCTAAAGATACAAAACAAAATCTTTGAGCCACTGTACACCACCAAAGCAAAAGGAATTGGCTTGGGACTAGCGGTGTCCAAAAACTTAGTGGGTGTTAATGGCGGTAAACTTGAGATGGAAAGTCAGGAAGGTCAGGGGAGTACCTTTAAAGTCATTTTGCCCACATTTAATGCCACCTTACATACAGATTGATGAAAGTGAGATCTAGTCATTTAAAATTTGTAGTGCATCTTCTAAATTCACTATGTTGGTTCACAGCTCGTGACTGATTGAAATCATGAGCTGTTTTGTTTTATTGGAATCCTGAAATCAAATTCGAATTTGACATCCTCACCAGTTTGAAATAATATGCTTCCATAATATGGATTACTAGTCCATAATTTGGATTTTTGAAAGGTGTGATTATCGAAAAGTATGCCGGAACCCAAGCCATTGCGCGTACATTTCAGCTCCTTCATCTATTTGATGATGATAGACCAATTTGGTCGTTATCAAATTTGATTGAAACCAGTGGGTTGAAACGGACGACCGTTTTTCGCCTACTGGCCGCGCTAGAGGGCGAGGGACTGGTGCGTAAAACCGAGAGTGGCGATTACACCCTTGGACCAGGCTTAATTGCCCTTGGTGGACGTGCTATCCGGGCCAACCCGTTGCGAACGATTGCCCAACCGTTCCTAAAACAGTTGGTGCACGAAACGGCCGAGTCGGTGACCATTGATGTGTTGTGGCTGACGGAGACGGGACAACCGACCTCGTTGGTCGTCGAGGAGATGCTGGGGCAGCGATTGCTGGGAATGTCCCAATTTATTGGAGGGCGTTTTCCAGCGCATACAACTTCGACTGGCAAAGTGTTGTTGGCCTATCAATCAGCGGGCACTTTGGGGCAACTCAATTTTGACCCTTTGGAAGCTCATACGGAGCATACGGTTATTGATCGCGATCAATTTCAGCAAGAGTTGATTGCTGTTCGAGAGCAAGGCTTTGCCACGACAATCAACGAGTTGGAAATCGGACTATCTGCGGTGGCTGCCCCAATTTTTAATCACCAGGGCGAGGCTCAAGCGGCCCTCTGTATTGGCGGCCCCAGCTCACGCCTAACCCAAAAAAAATTGGTCACTCTAGCCCAAGCTGTGATTGAAAGCGCTCATCAGATTTCTGCCGCAATTGGGTTCCAAACAACTAAATGATGAATGACAAAGGACAAATGACGAATGACAGTGAAGTCTCGTACGCGGGGGGGCAGTCGCGCCCGACGTAAATTTTTAGCCAATCGCAAAACCCCAATGCTCAAGAATCTAACCCGAGGTTTGCCTGTGGTTGAGCCATTGGATCAGGAGCAGATAGAGCGAATCGATCATGAATCGATGCGAATTTTAGAAGAGGTTGGTGTCATTTTTCGCGACCCAATCGCTTTAGAAGATTGGCGGAAAGCCGGAGCCAAAATCGATGGTGAGCGAGTCTACTTTGATCGGGCTCATATTCGCGAGTTGATCTCAACCCTGCCCAAAACCATCACTCTCCACGCCCGTGATCCCCAGAAAACAGTGGAA
Organism: Phycisphaerae bacterium; assembly: GCA_028285035.1. Next base: position 9,809 of record JANQQF010000161.1, on the reverse strand, counting down.
CTGGGTGGCCCCAATTCGATCTTTGTCCCGATGACAGGTGCGCCCTACATGCGGGATTTAGAAGATGTGCGCCGTGATCCCACCATTGCCGACTTGCATATGTTCCACAAACTGTGCCAAATGCTCCCCGCTATTCACTCCTCCGCTCACCATATCATCGAGCCAATGGATTTGGCCGTGGCCCATCGCCACCTGCATATCACCTACTCCTCGATGAAATATTCCGACAAAACCTTTATGGGGATGACGACCTCCGGTAAAAATGGCGAGGATGTCCTGGCCATGTGTGACATCCTCTTTGGAGAAGGCTTTTTGGAAGACCATCCGGTGGTGACAGGTAATGTCAATGGCAACTCCCCCCTCGTGTGGGATGAGACGATGCTGGGAGCCTTGCGAGCGTTTATCAAACGTAATCAGCCCGTGCTTTGCTCGCCCTTCGTGTTAGGCGGGGCCAACACCCCAGCCTCAACCGTCCCCGCCGTGGTGCAGCTCAACGCCGAAGCCTTGTCGGCACTAGCCTACACCCAGGTCTTGCGTAAAGGGGCGCCCGCCATCTACGGGCACTACCTTTCCACCGTATCGATGCAATCCGGCGCGCCAATGGCGGGTACCCCCGAAATCTCGCTGATGAACTTTATGATCGGGCAAATGGCTCGCTATTACGAGGTGCCGTGGCGAACCTCGAATACTTTGGGTGGGGCTAAGACTTTTGATGCCCAAGCAGGCTACGAAAGCGCAACGACTCTAATGGCCGTGATGCTGTCCGGGGCCAACTACATTTGGCATTCGGCGGGCTGGAACGAGGCCGGGATGCACTGTTCCGTCGCCAAGTTTGTGGTTGATGCCGAACAGTGTGCGATGGGCTATCGAATGACCGAAGGCCCACGTTGGGATGACTTCGACGAGGCCTTGGATGCCGTGCGTGACATTGGCCCCGGCGGTCACTATCTTGGCCACGACCACACCGTTGCCAATTTTGAGCGGGCCTTCTTTATGCCCAAGTTATTCGACAATAACTCCATTGAGCAGTGGAAAGCCGAAGGTTCCCAAGAGATCACCCAACGGGCGTTGGCCTATGCCAAAAAGTTGCTCAAGGATTATGAAGAACCCAAGCTGGATGAAGCGGTTGATGAAGCGTTGTGTGATTTCATTGCTCGTCGAGAACGAGAAATTCCGGCAGATTTGGGCTTGAATGAGGATTATTAAGCGATTTGCGATTTTTGATTTACGATTGACGAGAAATTTTACATTAAGGAGGTCCCCTCATGCGGATGGAGGGAATTTTTACCCCGATTATTACCCCATATTTTGAGGATGGCTCGATTGATAAAGAGAGCTATGGGGCGATGGTGGAGTTTTTGATTGAGGCCGGGGTCCACTGTATTTTGGTGGGTGGCTCGACCGGGGAGTATTACGCCCAGACAACGGAAGAGCGGGTTGAGATGATGCGTATCACCGCCGATATGATCAATGGTCGTGTGCCGCTGATGGTTGGCACAGGTGCTACGCGTACTGAGGAGGCCATCGATTTTGCCAAGGCCGCGAAAGAGGCAGGGGCCGATGCCATTCTCATCAACTCGCCCCCCTACGCCGTACCAACCGATTTGGAAAATGCGATGCACGCCCTGCGAATTGATCGGGCGGCCAATTTGCCGATTATGCTCTACAACTACCCCCATCGTACGGGGACGAATATGGGTGCGGAGTATCTGACACAGGTTAGTCGTTCCAAGAATTTTTGTGCGATCAAAGAAAGCTCGGGCGATGTCAATCGCATCCACTTATTGGCGCGAGAGTATCCCCATATCACTCTCGGTTGCGGAATGGATGACCAAGCTCTCGAATTCTTTGCTTGGGGGGCTAAGATTTGGGTCTGTGGTGGCTCCAACTTCTTGCCTAAAGAGCATTTGGCCTTGTATGAAGCCTGTGTGTTGGAAGGCAACTTTGATAAAGGTCGTCGTATCATGTCAGCCCTGTTGCCGTTGATGCATGTCCTTGAGCAGGGTGGAAAATTTATCCAGACCATCAAGTATGGCTGTGAGTTGGTTGGCCTGAAGGCTGGCCCGCCACGTGCGCCACTACGCCCGTTGACCAAAGAAGCCAAGCGAGAGCTGGCTCAGGTCGTCAGTACGCTACAAACAACTATCGCTAATATTTTGAAGGAGGGGTAGTCATGTCCGATTTATTAACCCACGAAGCATACCAAGCCCTGGCTCAAGATTTGCTATTTCCCACGAACAGCTTCATCAACGGCTCATTCCGACCCGCCCAATCGGGCAATACAATGCCAACGATTAACCCAGCCACAGGTGAAACCTTGGCCGAGATTGCTGCTTGTAGCACGGTTGACGTCGATTACGCTGTGGAGAAGGCTCGTGAAGCCTTTGAGGATGGCCGCTGGCGGTATCTCCACCCCAGCGAGCGAAAAGATGTATTGATTCGGCTGTGCAAACTCATCACGCGAAATCGTCGGGAGTTGGCCGTGCTGGAGAGTTTAGACAGCGGCAAGCCGATCCGTGATTGTGAGGAGATCGATATTCCCGAAACCATCCACACCCTCAAGTGGCACGCCGAGTTGACCGACAAAATTTACGATCAAACGGCTCCGGTGGGCGATGACGCGATGGCCGTGATTGTGCGTGAACCCATTGGCGTGGTTGGAGCAGTGTTGCCATGGAACTTCCCGCTGATGATGCTCGCCTGGAAAATTGGCCCTGCTTTGGCCGCAGGCAATTCAGTTATCGTTAAGCCTGCCGAGCAAACCTCGATGACCGCCTTGCGTTTGGCCGAACTGGCCTTTGAGGCGGGTGTGCCGGCTGGGGTATTTAATGTGATTACAGGTCTTGGCCCAGACGTCGGCGAACCACTCGGTCGTCATATGGATGTCGATATGGTGAGCTTCACTGGCTCCACCGAGACGGGGCGTCGCTTCCTCCATTACTCTGCCGACTCCAATCTCAAAAAGGTGGTCTTGGAGTGTGGGGGCAAAAACCCCTTCGTTGTCTTTGACGATGCCGAGGAACTCGATTTAATTGCTGAGCATGTGGTCAATGGGGCCTTCTGGAATATGGGCGAAAATTGTTCGGCCTCATCACGACTGATCGTTCACGACGCTGTGAAGGATGCCCTGTTGGAACGGGTAATGGTCCGAGCTAAAGGCTGGCGTAGCGGTGATCCGCTTGATCCGGTCAATCGATTGGGAGCCTTGATTGACAAAGAGCATTTCGCCAAAGTGTGTTCCTACTTGGATAAGGGGACAGCTGAAGGGGCCAAGGTTATTCTAGGTGGTAAAACCAGTGATGGGGCCTTTGTTGAGCCAACGATTTTTGATGACACTGCCACCGATGCTGCCATCGCCCGCGATGAAATCTTTGGGCCAGTGCTCTCGGTCCTCACGGTGAACAGCAATGATGCCGCCATTGCTCTAGCGAACGACACTGACTATGGCTTGGCTGCCTCAATCTTCTCGGCCAACGCCAAACGTGCTATTCGGGCCGCCCGAGCCATCCGCGCTGGGACGGTCACGGTCAACAGCTATGGCGAGGGGGATATTTCCACACCGTTTGGTGGCTACAAACAGTCAGGGTTTGGTGGGCGTGACAACTCCATCCACGCCCACGATCAGTACACCGAGTTGAAGACGATTTGGATCGATCTGTCGGATCGAGCAAGTGATGAGATTGTGGATTAATGGATTAAAATGACAAAAACAATCATCGTTACCAACACTCGCTCCGGCAATCCTGGCCAAACGGGCTGGAATGCAATTCTGCCAGAGCCGTCCCCCCCATGCGTTCTTGAAGAGTCGATCACAGCTGATTGGTTGGTGATTGGCGGTGGCTTTGCTGGATTGGCGGCAGCACGACGGTTGAGGCAGCTTCAGCCCCAAGATCGAACCGTGTTGCTCGAAGCCATTCGGATTGGGGATGGTCCGGCGGGACGTAGCTCAGGCTTCATGATCGATCTACCCCACGACATTAGCGCGGAAAGCTACACGAGTGCACTTGACGCGGACAAAAAACAGACGGCGATGAACCGAACCGCCTTGATCTTCGCCAGTGAGGCTGCGGCTGACTACGATTTTAGCCCGGAGATTTTTGATCCACGCGGAAAAATTAATGTCTCGGCCAGTGAGTTTGGTGATAAGCATAATGTCGAATATGCCGAGTATCTGACCGCAATGGGCGAACCTTTCACCAGGCTTGATGCTACGGATGTGAAGCGGATTTTTGGGACGGACTATTATCGGAGTGGCTTGCATACGCCAGGGGCTATCATGATCCAACCGGCTGGCTTTGTGCGAGAGTTGGCTCAGGGCCTGTCGCTCTCTGGGGCGGTTGATATTTTTGAAAACTCGCCTGTTATTTCGATGACTCGGTCGGGTGATGTGTGGCAGGTGAAAACGCCACAAGGGACGGTTTCTACGCCGAAAGTCATTTTGGCGGTCAATGGGCACGTGCAAAGCTTTGGCTTTTTCAAGCAGCGACTGATGCACGTTTTCCTCTACGCCTCAATGACTCGGGCTTTGACTGATGATGAGCTTAAACGGTTAGGCGGTGAGCCGACGTGGGAGGCTGTACCGGCTGATCCGCTAGGCTCAACGGTCCGTAAAATTGCTGGTATCGGGGGGCATCGCATTTTGATGCGAAACAAGTTCAAGTACAGCGCCTCAGTCGAAGCCTCGGAACGTTCGGTTCAACGGGCTGCCCGTGATCACGACCGCAGCTTTGCCGCTCGCTATCCTATGCTGAAAGGGGTTGAGATGGAATATCGTTGGGGTGGTCGCTTGTGTTTAAGTTGGAACACTGTTCCTGTGTTTGGCGAGTTGGAGCAGGGCATTTATTCCGCCGTCTGCCAAAATGGCCTGGGTGCCTCCAAAGGTATTCTCTCTGGCATCCTTGCTGCTGAGTACGCGGCTGGCATCGATAATCCCTATATCACCGACTACCTCAACGCCGCCCCACCTACTCGCCTCCCCCCCGAGCCCTTCGCTACGATTGGAGCGACCGCTTATTTGAATTGGAAGGAGTGGCGGGCGGGTAGAGAGAAGTAGGCTATAAAACAGTAGGGAGACAAATTGTAGGTTCGCATCAATCTAAATTATCAGGATTGATCAAGTTCCGACTGTAATTGCTTAAGCTCTTTCTCTATATCCTCTATTTCCATTAGAATCTCGGGAGGTGTAGAATGCCCCAATGTTCCTGACTTTTCTCTTAGTTTTTGTAATCTTCTCTTTTTACCTTCAATTAGCTTGTTTACATCTTCTAACCGTTGAAGATCTGCCTTTATAATAGAGGCGCTATCTTTACTCATAACTGTTTCAAGATTACTTTTTTTATTCTTAATTACATCATCTTCTTCCGCTGGACGAACTATCACAATGTGTTCAGGTGAATATCCATCTTGAACAAATAACTCTGGAATATTCTCCTCAGTTATATTTTCCATCATAAGGCGTGCCTTTGCTTGATTGAATGCTTTTTGAAGAGAGCTGCCAAAACCTAATGCCGAATAAAATTGAGATGAAAAAATTCTCGCAGCTTCATCACCAATGCTGGTATTCATGCCGATTGCGGCTTCAACATGTTCTGTTACAACCCTAGCCTGATTGTGAGAATGACAGGTATTGAAGAATACAAGTCGTATGTCATCTGAATATACCATCAGGGTCTGAATGATTGCATCTAAACCAACTAGCTTGGTTGTTCCATCAGGCTTTAGTAGTGCAATCTCGTCCCTTTCCGAACCATGCCCGCTAAAATGTATCACTACAGGATTTAATTCATTAATTGCCTGGAAAATATCCTCTGGCCTTATTGCCCAACGTGTTTCAAATTCTATAGAGTCTCTATATTCAGTTTTACGGATCATTTCAGTAATTGAGCGGGCTTCTTCATCAAGGCGAAGCTGATGCTTCTGATCGGTTGGATTTGAAGCTAAGAATAAAACAACTATTTTTTCAGGTAAGGTTTGCAGCTGAACTAAAGTTTTCTGGGTTTCTTCATGTAAAAAATCATGTTTTGTAATGGTGCTATTGATTTCTCTTATCTGTGCAGCTTGTTGACGAGTTTGCTTTAGAGCTGCCCTATTCCGCTTTTTTAACTCTTTTTCTTCTTCTTTTGATACTTTTTTCTGCTCGTCGTTTAGTTCTTTATGCTTTTTTGCAATTTTATTCTCAATTTCTGCAAATTTATTTTCAGCATTTGCTTTGTTTTTTTGATGCCTTTCAATTTCATTCAATTTAGATTTAATTGTAGAAGCGTTTCTTGTTTTTGAGATCGCTGTTGATGCTGAATGAATCTTTTTAGACAAAGAGGCAATCTTTTCCTGCTCTTTAGCTTTTTCCTTTTGAAGTTTTACTATTTCTTCACGTTTACGACTAACATTTCGCCTATAAATATCTACTAAAGACAAACTATCTCTCCTTTACAATACACCCACAGAGGCTTGGATGGTTCCACGATAACCGCCTAAATCTATAACAACATACCAATGCCCTTCATGAGGAGGGGTTAAATTTACTGGAGACACTTTGGCGAGACCTCCATAATATGAATGCTTCTGACCTCTACGATACTTTTGAAAATTTGTATTGTCCAATAGTCTGACATTTGCTTGTTTGTTAAGAGTTACTTGAATAACGTCATCTGGACCTGCATCTACCTCATACTTTAAGAATTCCATAATAAATTTTCCTTTCGATAACAAAGCCATCAATTTCAAAATATTGTCAATAAAAAGGGCGATATATTTAAATATATATCGCCCCGTCGCTTTACATCTATGTTGTAAAATGATTATACCATGAATTGGGCGAAAAATCGAATCCTATACAAGATGCTGTATATTCAGGGAGCAATATACTATATGTAGGGGGCTTGATAACTGTTCAATAATTCGATCATTTTTCAGACCCTATTCGTCTAAATCATAGAGCAGCAAAAAGGAAGCTATTATGTCGGATGAAAATACATGGCTGGAGCAAGCTAAGCAGGGCGATATTAAAGCATTTCACGAATTGTTTACACCAATGCAGCGCCCGTTGAAATCGTATCTGTATCGGCTGACGGCCAATCGCAATGATGCGGAGGATTTGACGCACGATACCTTTGTGCGGGCGTTTGATAAGATCGGCTCGTTTAAGGAGAAGGCTAGCCTCAAGACCTGGGTCTTTACTATTGCGACCAATTTGGCGATGGATATGTTGCGCAGACGAAACCGCTGGCCGGAGGATGCGCAGGATCAATCTAGAGCAGTGTCGCAAGGTAAGCCGGAGGTGGTGGAGATGTATCTGCATCTCAATCAATTCTCGCCTCACGGTAGCTATGAAATCCGAGAGCATATTGATTTCTGCTTCACCTGTATCAGCAAAATCTTGCCGCTTGAGCAACAGATTGCGTTACTGCTCAAGGATGTGTACAGCTTTCGGGTGAAGGAAATCGTGCAGATTATGGATACATCAACGGGAAAGATGAAGCATTTCCTGCACGATGCCCGCAAGGCGATGAAGGATATCTTTGATGATCGCTGCTCACTCATCAATAAAGATGGTGTCTGCTATCAATGTAGCGAATTGAACGGGCTGTTTAATCCAAAGCAAGCGGCCCAGGAAGCCTTACTAAAGATCGAATTTGTGCAGGCTGCCGAACAGAAAAGTAGGAAGGACCTATTTGAACTGCGAACACAGTTGGTGAAAAGTATTGATCCACTCAATGCGGAGGGAACCGATCTACACGATTTTATCATGCAACGAGTGCGTATGGTGATTGGGGAAGTGTAAGTGCCATTGATCATTTGTTTGCTTGGTTTACGAATGACAAAAGACAAATGGCTTGGTCTAATGATGATTTTATTTTTTGCAGTAGTTATTATGGAGTTACGATTACAGGAGATTGCGATGGAACTGTATAAAGATGATTATTCAATTATCTCATACGATGCCAAGGTCGGTATTTTGACGCTGACTTGGACGGCACAAACAGCCAATATGAGCGACGATGACTTCAAACGCACTAATATGGCGTTTGCTGATCAGAGTGTCGCCCAAAATTGCCAGCGCCTACTGGTCGATGTACGCGAGTTTGGGCACACGTTTGGGGCTTCATTGGGCGAGTGGCGGCTCAATGAGATTATCCCCAAATATCATCAAGCTGGGGTTGATCGCTTCGCCTTTTTACACAGGGCTGACTTCCCGGAACTAGCAGATGGGAAGAAAGAGGAGGGGGAGAACTTTATCAGCCGTCACTTTGCCTCTGAGGTTAGGGCGAAAGCTTGGTTAACCAAGTCGTCGTGATGAAGATAGTTGGAGTAGTATTCAGTTTTGATTATCATTTATCGCTGAATACTACCCCTTGATAACTTGATTTTTGTGATCTTAGTTTAACCCCAAGAGCCGCTCACTCTCGGCCCACAACTTTTGTTGTAGTTGCTCATCATAGCTGGCCTCGGCTGACCGTTGAGCCTTGCAATCATTATAATATTTGCCGGTTATCCCTTCCACCTCTGGCGATGTGGCGAGATAAATGCTCGTTTTAGCCCCGTCTGCTTCGCTGATTGAGAATAGGGTGAGTATTGCTTTTAAGGGGCGGATCCACCACTTATTGTTGTTGGTTGATCCAAAATTGCTAGCGACGACACCTGGATGCAAAGCCGTAGCGGTGACGTTCGTTACAGCTAAACGGCGGGCCAATTCGTAGGTGAAAAGAACATTCATTAATTTGGAGTTAGCATACTGATTAAGCCCACCATAACCATCTTTCAACTCCAAGTCGTCAAAATTGAGATCGCCTCTAAAATGTGCCGCAGAAGAGACGCTGACAATCCGTGCTGGAGCACTGGCTTTTAGGCGATCTAGGAGGAGATGGGTCAAGAGAAAGTAGCCGACCAGATGATTGAGAGCAAATGTGTTTTCGAATCCATCGGCAGTTTCTCCCCGATCCATAAAAACTGCCCCAACATTGTTGACGAGCACATCCAATCGCTCATGTTTTTCTAGAATTTGATTGGCGACTGCTTTTGTTTGGTCAATCACGGCCAAGTCCGCCAGCAAATAATCGACGTTCTGATTACCTGTTTTTTGTCGGATCATCGTTGTGACATCTCGACATTTCACTTCACTCCGCCCAACGATCGTCACGGTTGCCCCCATTCGAGCAATCTCTAGTGCTGTCATCTTTCCGATCCCTGCCGTTGCCCCAGTTACCACCACCGTTTTGTCTTTCATAAAAAGTGCCTCCGTCCCAAGATAAGTTGAGTATAGAGATAAGAAATAATGAATGCAAAAACTGTGATTAATCATCTAGGAAAAATTTCTTATCCTGTTAGCAGACCTCATAGCTTAAAATCTAAAAAATTATAAAGATTTATTGTTATGTTATGTTGTTAAATTTTTTCATATCCGTTATAATGATGGTATAGTTGGCAGTGTAGTGGATATTTATGTTAACTTATTAATGACCAATTTTTAGTAAAGTGTAGAAAATTATGGCAGATTTTGATCTAAATTTTGACGATGATACGGACAATGATGAAATTGAATCACCCGTTGATGGCCCAACTCCCGATTGGATGAAGTCGGCTTCTGCTTCATCAACTGGAAGCTCATTCTCCGAGGATGAAGCACCTGACTGGCTGAAGTCAATTCGGGCAGGCAAGGGTATTACCACCGAAGATGAAGGTGATGATGCTGGGGCGAGTGCGTCTGCTGGAAGTGATGACGGGATGTCAGATTTAGAGCGGCTGCTGGCTGAGGAAGGGATTGATCTAGGCACGGTATCCGAAGAGCGACCAGAAGGCTCAGAAGGGATGTC
>JANQQF010000142.1 GCA_028285035.1 Phycisphaerae bacterium | reverse complement strand
CGAATTTGAGGATTTACCAAAGATTTTCATTCGATCCATCCCTCAATTTGCTGTTAAATCAGGGTAGTCTGATATGATTTCTTATTCAGGAACAACTCTATTAGATTATAGGCTCCATAATCTCTCAGTCTCTAATCTCCAATCTCTATAAAGTTATGCTTTCAGCCGACCATTCTGCGCATCCAACAGCATCCCGTTGACCACGGTGCCGTCGTAGAAATTGCCGTTGTAACGCACCCGCAATTGGGTACCAATATCAGCGTGTTCGATAGGGACATAGGCCAGCGCAATAAACTTACCAACGTAGTAACCAAAGTTACCGCTAGTCACCCGACCAACAACTTCATCACCAGCAAAGACAGGCTCGTTACCATACATGACGGTCTTGGGGTCATCAAAGGTGAGCGAAACCAACTTGCGTGTTAGGCCTGCTTCTTTGGCCGCCATAGCCGCCTCACGACCGACAAAATCATCTTTATCGAGCTTGACCATCCAGCCCAGACCTGCTTCATATGGGGTGTATTCTGTATGAACATCGGCACCGTATAAACGATAGCCTTTTTCCAACCGCAAGGACATCACGGCCCCAACACCACAAGGATGCATGCCAAATTCCTGCCCGGCTTCCCACAAGGTATCGTACAAGCGGGAGCCGTAATTCATCGGGGCATAGAATTCCCAACCAAGTTCACCCACGTAAGAGATACGCACCGCAATGGTGGGCACCATTCCGACGCCGATTTCTTGGGCGGTGTAGAAGGGGAAGCCCTCGTTGCTGACATCAGCATTGGTCACTTTTTCCAGAACCTTACGCGAATTTGGTCCCCAAATCGCCAGCGACATATATTCATTTGAGCGATCAATGATTTGGACCTGCTTACCGGCATATGACTCGGCTACCTGTCGCATCCAAGTGATTTCAGCTGGGATGTTAGCCTTCCCGGTCATCACCCAGAAACTTTCCTCAGCTAAACGCAGCACGGTGACATCCCGCTTAACTCCACCATGCGGCGTGAGCCACAGCGTGTACGTCACGCTACCGATGGCGCGGTCGACGTTGCCCGTGCAGAGATAGTTGAGATAGGCTGCGGCATCAGGGCCAGCCACCTCAATTGGGCCAATCCCCGCCGACCAGTCGATCAAACCCACACTATCTCGTACGGCCAAGTGTTCAGCCCCCTGAATGGGCGACCAGAATTTGGCAGACCAGCCTTCACGCGACGGAATTTTGTCGGCATATTTTTCAACCAGCGGCGCATTCGACTCGTACCACAAGCAGGTTTCTGTTCCGGCAAAGGGGACGGTCTCGCCACCCAGGGCCTGCATCTGGGCGTGGTGGGGTGACAAGCGTAAGTTTCGTACACTGGAAGAAACTTGCGAGGGGTGGATGATATCAAAGCCGATTTCATAGAAGTATTTGCTTTGACGGGACAGATACTCATGGTTGGTTTGATAGGGGTGGAACCGATTGACGTCGGCCAGCCGCATATCCATCCCCGGATCACCCGTGGTCATCCAGTTAGCCAGCACATTCCCCAATTCAGCGGCAAAGGAGAGCCACGCCCCAACGCTTGTCCAGAAGCCCTTCACTTTGTTGGACTCACCTACGATAGGCATTCCATCGACCGTAAAGGCGAACATCCCATTGATCCCGTGAGAAATTTTAGTGTCATTAAGGGCTGGCATCAGATCTTTCATCAAAGACCAAGCTTTGGTGAAATCTTCGGGAGTGAAGGGGAACTCGGCCTTCTTCTCCAGCTTGTGTGGATCAACCAGCATCGCTTTATGATGGTAACTACCAATGCCGATTCGATCGCCATGCTGACGGTAGTAAATCGAAATATCGTCCATCGTCATAATCGGCAAGCTGACGTAGGCATCCTGGAAGGGATCCAGGGCTGGGGTGGGATTGGTGTAAATGTATTGATGCTGACCGGGGAAAAGGGGCATCGGCACGCCGAGTTTTCCGGCCAAAATCGGGGCCCAGATGTTGCTACACAACACCACCTGCTCACACTCAATGCGGGGCATCTCTGGGTTGTTGGTCAACACTGCTCGGACGCGCCCCCCCTCGGCCACGACCTCGGTTACTTCGGTATTGCCGATTGAGGTCAAGTTGCCAGTCACTTCGCCAAGTCGACGCGTTGATGTGGCCAGTCGACTGGTATTTACCGTCACCACATTGGGCAACCAAATTCCTCCGACAATCTTGCGATCATCAATGAGCGGATTTTTAGCATTCACCTCTTCTGGGGTCAGCAACGTCGTCGGCTGGCCCCACGTCAACCCCATCTCCTGCAAACGTTTATAACTTTCATATCGCTCTGGCGTCGAAGCCACCTGTACAGCCCCGGTACGGTATACCTGTTCCTCGCCTTCAACCGCCAGCGGCAAGGTGTCGTAAAAGTTACGCGAGGCCGTACCCAGTCGAGTATACCAGTCCGACAGGGTTAATACCCTCACCCCACCTGGCGCGTGGGAGGTTGAACCATCATTTACGTCAAGATCACCTTTGTCGAGCAACAAGATATCCTCGACCCCCCGCTGGGCCAAATGATACGCTACACTAGCGCCGATAATCCCGGCCCCAATCACCACGATGTTTGCTTTGTTCGGCATTACGATGCTCCTTTTTGGGAGATTGGAGATTGATTATTGAAGATTAGAATATAGGAACAGAAACTCTATAACTTACGAACTTGACTTGAGGTAATTAGTAAATAGTAATTGGTAATCCATTTGCAAGAACAAAAATTACTATTTACTAATTACTAATTATCAAGGCCGTTTGTTCAAGTTAACTATTTTTCCTTAAATGCTAATCTCCCGTCCCTCATCTCCAAAGCTCCTTACAAATAATTTATAAGTTGTTTTAAAGTAAAAATTTAACCACAAGTTAGCCAAACCATCCCATTTTACAGTCCGACTGGTCGGTGGTAGAATAGCACCCATGAATAAAATACGCAATCCAGAAGTAAAGCGAAAAAAGATTATTGAAGCCACTATTCGCATTTTACGAGACGGGGGTCATTACACCAATTTTAGCTTGGATAAAGTGGCCAAGGAGGCCGGAGTCAGCAAGGGGGGGTTGATGCACCACTTCCCGAGCAAGGAGGCACTCCTCTACGCAGTCGCCCAAAATGCCAGCCAGCAATTTGAGGACAGTTACAACACCAAACTCTCAGCCGAGCCAGCGGCAAATTTAAGCCGAACCATTCACGCTTACATCAAAACGGTATTAGAGGATGAAGACGATACTTCGGTCGAAACAAGCCCAATTCTATTGGCCTTCATCCGAGCTAAAACTGATGATGAGGCTATCGAAACTCGATTTAACTATTGGCAAGATATCATCTTGGACGAGGGTTTAGATGAGGTCAAAGCTGCGATCATTCGCCTAGCTGTTGATGGTCTGCTCTACACTGAATTGATTGATGATACCCAAATTGAGCCAACTTTACGGGCCAAGATTCTTGAGGGGCTGCTGGCGTTGGCGGGTGAGAGTGTGGTAGAAGAACAGAATTCGTAGAGTTGACAGATTGTTATCTGATTGATGAATAAATTTAAATGATCTTAACATAGCTGAAATCAACAAAGATTAAGCGGAATAGGTGAATTGGAGATCATATGAATACATACCTTTTTCTCAATGAAATACGTGAGATAGCTCATAACGGATTACAGTTTGCAACAGACCCATATGACAAAGAACGCTACGAACGTCTACAACAACTGGCAAGTACTGCGTATGGAGAAATATTAGATTTACCCCCCTCAGCAGCCCAAGAACAAATGAGAGCAGAGTTTGGTCGTGTAACACCTAAAATAGGGGCCAATGCTGCAATATTTGACGAAGAAGGTCGGATTGTATTGATGGAACGAGTAAACAATCGGCGATGGTGTTTACCGGGGGGTTGGCTACATGTGAATGAAGAACCAGCCGATGCAGCAATTCGAGAGGCATTTGAGGAGACAGGCTTAAGGGTAAAACCATTGCAATTCGTGGATGTGGGGACCGAAACATCAGCGAGTGGTTTATACACCCTTGTGGCAATAACATATTTGTGTGAGTATGAGCGCGGGATTTTGCGAGGCTCGGCGGAGGGGCCTAATGTTCAATATTGGGACATAAAATCCGTTCCAGCGTGGCACGGTCCACATCATCAGTATGCTCAAAGCGCGTATGCGGCTTGGAAATTGCGTCGAGAGATCTAAGTCAGATCATGTTTAGGACTTGTATCGACGCAGAGTGTCGGCACAAATAGCGTCACACAGAGCGTGACACCAGCTATTTCATAGTTTAAGGTGGCGCTTCGATTCATTCGAGGCGTATTGATTTTAAATCTCTTCTATTCAAAGGAAACTCATCCAATGTCCGATAAACCTGCCCGTCGTTCAAAGCGACGCGAACGACGATCCGGCCCTAAGTCACCTTTAGCCCATATCCCCTGGCTTTCGATCAAAAACGATATGCCGCCGATGACTCGTCTAAATGAAGAAGCGGAAAAAAAAATCCACGAAGCGTCGATGCGGATTTTGGAAGAAATCGGCATTGCCTTTATGGATGCCGAGGCCCTGGATATGTGGGAGCAGGCGGGGGCAAAGGTCGATCGCGACAAAGAGCACGTTTGGTTTGACCGCGATTTGATTTTGGAGTTGGTGGCCAAAGCCCCTAGCCATTTCACTTGGCGGGCGCGTAATCCGGCCCACAATCTCACTATTGGCAAGAATCACATCACCTTCGTGCCTCAGGGTGGGGTTGTCTTTGTTAATGACCTCGATTATGGCCGTCGCCCTGGCAAAATGGAGGATTATCTCAACTTTCTAAAAATCGTGCAGATGTCCAATGTCCTGCACTTTACTGGCGAGCAAATCATCGTTCCCCACGATGTCCCTGTGTCCTTTCGACATTTGCAACGCTCACTCAACGCCCTAACCCTGACCGACAAAGCCTATTTGGAGGCAGCCCATGGCCGAGTTATTACGGCCGATGCGGTGGCGATGGCGAAGATTGTTTTTGGCGACAGCATTACCGAGTCGAACGAACCAGTGCTGGGCGGGATCATCAATGCAAGTAGCCCCTTGCGTTATGATGACCGCATGGTCGGCGGAATGCTGACCTATGCCCGCGCCAATCAGGTGCTCGTTATCACCCCCTTTATCTTGGCCGGGGCAATGAGTCCAATTACAATGGCCGGTGCTGTGGCCCAGCAGAATGCTGAGGCCCTGGCGGGTATCGCCTTTACCCAACTGGCGCGGCCCGGTGCGCCCGTCATCTATGGCGGTTTTGCGACCAACATTGATATGCAAAGTGGGGCACCCGCCTTTGGCACGCCTGAAGGCGCTTGGGCAACGATGGCGGGCGCACAATTGGCCCGCCGCTATCAGGTCCCCTATCGCAACAGTGGCAGCCTCAACACCTCAAACCTAGCTGATGCCCAAGCCTCGTACGAAACGATGTGGGCCAGTTGGTCTGCCGTGCTCGCTCATACCAATTTTCTGATGCACTCGGTCGGCTGGCTTGAGGGGGGACTGACAGTCAGTTATGAGAAGATAATCATCGATATGGAAAGTTTGGCCATGTTCCAACATTTTCTGCAAGATGTTGAGGTCAGCGATGAGACCTTGGCTTTGGATATGATCGCCGAGGTTGGCCCAGGCGGGCATCATCTCGGAACCCCTCACACCCAAGCCCGTTTCCGTTCAGAGTTCTATCGCTCAATTGTTTCAGATCGACAAAACTTTGAGGCGTGGGAGCAAAATGGCACAGGGGATGCCGCCAAACGGGCCAATACCATTTGGAAACAGGTGCTCAATACTTATGAACAGCCACCACTGGACCCAGCGATTAAAGAGGAATTGGAGGCGTACGTACAACAACGTGAGGCGGCGTTAGCTGGCGTTGATCTGTATTCATGAAAACGCCCCTCAATCAAAATCTCCAATCGACCCTATTTGTTCTATTCACCGGCTTTTGTTTTGGGACAAGTCTTGTCAGTTCACGCCTAAGTTTACAATATTTTGATCCACCTACGTTTATTTTCTTGCGTTTGTGTACAGCCTCTACTGTTTTTCTGCTGTTCTATGCTATTCAACGTAGAAAACTGGTTCTCACTAGAACCCTAATTTGGCACGGCATTGTTACGGCAGTTCTATCAGCCGTCCTCCCTATCTACTCATTCCTCTTTGCTTTGAGCTTTTTATCGAGTGGGCTAACTGCCATTATCAACACAGTAGGCCCAGCCGTTACGGTCATTTTAGCCCATTTCTTTTTACAAGGAGAACGATTATCCAGACGAACTATCATCGGGGTCGCGTTGGCCCTGAGTGGCGCGGTATTGCTCGCTTTGCGGGGTGAAAGTGGTTTAAATTTAACGGGGGCGGCCGACCTACGGGGTTATATGTTTGTCTTTATGGCCCTGCTGAGTATCAGTCTCAGCACAATTTACGTTCGCCGCTATGCCTCTGATATTGACGTATTTGATTTAACTAGCATCCAAATTTACATTGCCGTCATTGGTCTTCTTCCGATACACCTAATCTTTATCGGCTTTGATTTTAGCCAAATTGGTATAATCGGGGTTGGCACGGTGTTGTATGGTGGCATCGTTGGCACCTTCATTGCCTTCACCATGTATTATGTAACCCTCCGCCGCTTTGGAGCCACAACCGTAGCAATGGTGGCCTATGCCAATCCTGTGGCAGCCTCATTAGGTGGAATGTTCGTTTTAGGCGAAACGATTACCCTGATCATGGTGGTGGGGATGATTATCATTGGGGTGGGAATTTACATCATCAATACTAGAAATCGAGGTTGAGTAGTAAAATATAGCAATATACACACCTACATTCCTCTCTTGTTAGCTTGAAATCAGGAGGCCAAAGTGCACTTTGGCCTCCTGATTCATTTTGATCAGTTTCATTTCACTTTCCCTAGCTTCTCTTTGACAAGAAAGAAAAAATAATTCATAATGCTCGAAATTTTGTCCCAAATTACAACTTATCCCATTATATGGGACAAATCAAGATTTTATGTCGGTTCAATCACTCACACGTGCCTTTGAAATTCTAAAGATTGTATCAACACACCCAGAGGGAATTGGGGTAACCTCAATTGCGGCAGAGTCGGGCTTGCATAAGAGCACAGTCTCTCGATTGCTTGTGACCCTTGAAACCCTCAATGCAGTTGAACGCCTGCCCAAGTACGATGGTTACTGTATCGGGCCAGGTATTGCCGATCTTGTGACTCAAAGCAATCCCCATCAAAAACTTATTCACATCGCTCGACCGTATCTACGCGAAATCACAGACGTCACCTCTGAGGCAACTGTATTGGAAGTGCCCGATGGCTGGTTTGTCCACTATTTAGATCAGGTTCAATCGAGCCACGAAATTCGGGTAAACAATTGGGTAGGGCGCCGTCACCCTATCCATACGGTGACCTCTGGTCTTTTGTTCATGTCAACCTGGACCGAACAAGCCTTACAACATTACTTTGCTCAGCCTCTAGAAAGTCCTACACCCGATACCATTACAAATTTTGATCAAATGAAGGGCCAATGTGCGAAAGCTCGGCAAGCTGGCTATGCCATCTCGGTTGATGCATTTGAGGTAGGCTTAACCGGTATTTCGGCCCCCATCATTGATGATCAAAACAATATTATTGCCGCCCTCAACATCTGCGCCCCAACGTTTCGATTTCCAGCCAAAGGGCAATTAGACCGCATCACTAAGCGGCTAACGACAGCAACACAAGCAATTTCTGCTCAGATTATCGAGGCAGAGTTACTTTAGAAAATTTATTTAGCAAGGAACAAACCTATGAATGTTGGCTTAATTGGTGTTGGCGAACTTGGCATTGCTGTTGCCAAGAATATGCTCAAAGCAGGACATGATCTCACAGTTTACGACCCTCGTCCGGAGATGGTTGAAGATTGTGTGCAGCGTGGCGCGAGCGCTGCTGGCAGTGCCGCCGAATTGGCGGCTCAGGTGGAGGTTGTCTTGACCGCCTTGCCCACGCCACCAATTGTGGAAGATGTCTTGATTGGTAATGGTGGCGTTTTGGCCGCAATGCAACCGGGCACGGTCTGGATTGATCACAGCACGACTGACCGTGAGTTGCTCATCAAAATTGCGGCGATGGCGGCTGAGAAACAGGTCGATGTCATCGAAGCGCCGGTCACTGGTGGTATTCCTTTAGCTCATGAAGGCTGCATCACAGTGCTCGCTGGAACAACTGATGAAGCGTTTGAGAAGTATCGCCATCTACTTAATGTCACGGGAGAGCCAGTCATCCATATGGGGCCAGTTGGTAGTGCCTCCATCGTCAAGGTAATGACCAACATGTTGGCCTTTATTCACCTCTGGGCCTTAAATGAAGGGTTGATGTTTGGCACCGCAGCAGGCCTAAAAACGGGCGCTGTTTACGAAGCGATCAAGAATAGTTGTGGTAACAGCTTTGTGGCCGAAACCGAAGGCGTGCCGATTATGACTGGGAGCTTTGATTATGGGTTCACCATGGAATTGGCGATGAAAGATATGAAGCTGACCGAAAAAATCGCAGCAGAGAATAAGGTGCCATTACTGATGGGCGGGCTGGCCACCCAAATCCTGCAACGTGGCATCGCCAAATATGGCGCAAAGTCTTGGTCCACGGGGATAGGGCAACTGCTTGAGGATGAGTTGGGGATTGACCTGCGGGCACCGGGATATGACACCGATACCCGCTGGGCATCCTATGAGAAATGATATTGGATTAAAAATTGTTAATTATTTTGCGTCACAACTGGCAGGTATAAATTTTGTCCTGAAACCATAACCCCAACTTCGCTAGTATTGTTGCTATTATCAGTATCATTTGTTCCGGTAATGGTTGCTGTGTTGGTAAAAATCGTCCCAGAGGCAACGTTAGAGTCAACCGTGGCTGTCACTGTAATAACGCCACGTCGACCAGGGAGCATATTTACGACATCCCAAACAAAGTTTGAACCGCCTGTTTCGGTGATGGTTACGCCACTTGAGGTATAGCTGACATTTTGTAACTCATTAGGAATGCTGTCGGTCAACACAATATCTGCAAGTGTAATTCCACCACCAGCCCCACCAGCATTACTAAAGGTTACGGTGTAAGTAATTCGTTCGCCGCCCTTGATGATGCTGGCCGATGATTGTTTTTCAACAACAAGGTTAGGGGGGATCAGTTGATGGAGGGCACTATCGAGAACATCTAACCAGCCACCATCCCGGAGACCATTTGGTTGAATATTGAACCAGTCCTGCCCTAAATAGATAATTTGTCCTGTCCCGTGCGGGGTAAGGAACACACTGGTATATTCTCCAAATGCTGTATCGTAGATGGCTTTGGATGAGGGGGGTAAGCTACTGACAACAAGAAATTGTACACCGCTAAAATTATTCAAATCGTCAATATCATCATAAAAGGTTGTATCTTGACTGTTCAACTCATTAAGGTGAGCATCAGTATTGGCGGGATTGCTGCTATTCGGCAAAACACCTCTTGAGGTAATACTAAAATCAAATACTTGATTTAGAAATGATGGGGCGTGATCTTCAGTGGCAGGGTTACTTTCACTTTGAGATCCAAAAACAATCACGCCACCACCATTGGTCACAAAATCAGAGATTACACCTCTAGCAGCGATGGTGAGATCTGTGCCTAAATCACCATTTTCTAGTTCAGGAATAATCAAAATATCTTTTCCAGCGATGGCGTTTGTAAAGTCAGCAGCAGTAATACCGGTAAAGGTTGTAGCGGTGTGCCCAAGCTGGGTCAAGGTCGCTCGTAAATTGTCTGCTTCACCAGTACCGTCGTTATCAACATAATTTGAGTCATCCAGAATCGCAATATCGATTTCAGGTGGCGTGGTCAACGATTGATCAACTTGTTGTTGATACTGCGGCTGGCTTGGATATGCTGCAGCCGGAACTGAATGAAATATCAATACAAATGATGCGACGGGAATGATAAGAAAGATGAAAATTGAAAGTACTTTAAGTAGATGAGAAGATTTAGACTTGTTCATGACATACCTTTCTAATGAGAATGTGGGGTGATAGAAAGTATTTATATTCAGTTTTGATTTTGGATTGATTTTAGTTTGAGGATGGGACAAACAATGCCCATCATTCTTGGCTGAAATCCAAGCGGTATAAAAGTCCTAATCACTATACCCTAAAATGTTTGTCATCGGGTTAGGACTTTTGCCTCATTTTTCCGTTCACTTTTGTCATTAAGGAAATTTCAAGAAATTTATAGGGTATCTATCAGTTTATCGTAAGGAGTAAGGTCATGTATCATCACACACTAACCGCTGAGCAGCTTGAGTTTTTTGAAGAGCAGGGCTATTTGGTACTTGAAAATGTCATTGATGACACCACTATCGATGATATTGTTGCTGAATATTCTGAATTGCTCAATCAAATCGGGGCGGAAAAAGTAGCCCAGAGCATACTCCCCCAGGGCTTTAACACCCTCTCATTTGATGAGAAGTATCTCCAACTGCTCCATACCGAAGACAACTTCTTTGATCAAATAGATATCACCCTGCCCCTGGCCAACGATTTCCCGCCCAACGCAACAATGCACGCTGGGCCAGCCGTCTTTTCACTGCTCACCCACCCGACCTTACTTGATGTTGTCGAGGCCATCATTGGCCCAGAAATCTACTGCAATCCTGTCCAACACGTGCGTATCAAACCACCCCGCCAAGCTTTGCCTGAGTTAGCAGGCAAGAATTCCTATGTGGGTACCACCACCTGGCATCAAGATCACGGGGCGCTCTTGGATGAGGCCAACAACACGCAGGTGCTGACCACCTGGGTGGCGATTACTGATGCGCCTGTGGAGATGGGCTGTCTGTGTTGCATTCCTCGCTCTCATAAAAAAGGGCAGATGACAGATCATTGTCCTGGGAATGGTATCGCTGCCGAGAATTACATCCCCGGGCCGCTGCTCAACACCCGTGAGACGGTGACTTTACCCATTAAAAAAGGTGGCGTTATCCTCTTCCACCAACTCACTGAACACGCGGCCCTGAACAATAAAACCGACAAAATCCGCTGGAGCTTCGACCTCCGTTGGAACCCCGTCGGCCAGCCAACGGGACGACCCGCCTTTCCCGGTTTCATCGCCCGCAGCCGCAGCAACCCAGCCAGTGAGTTACATAATCCTGTTCAGTGGAAGCAAAACTGGCTCGATGCTAAAGATCGTATCGTCTCTGGCCGTTTTAACGATCAAATTTTTAACGCCGAGCGATGGGTTAAAAACGGAGAGTTGGAGATTTGTGCCTAATCTAATGCCTCTCAAACATTAATCCACGTCTCAAAACCCTCTCCTTTCTATCAATGGGAGCTTTCAATGAGAGCTTTTAATAGTGGAAAGCTCCCAAAAACTACAAACGCAATCACAAACGTTTACAAACACCTTTGATTTATTCTAAATTAAATACAATCCCCTTCCTGATTTTCGGGAAAATCTTAAGCGATTATTTTGATGATATACTATCTAAAATATTTAAAGATATCTTGCCCATTCACACTTAAAACTATCAAACCCGCCAAGTTTGTATATAATATTATATTAACCAATCTTCCAATTACATAACCTACTAAAGTAATTCCATTTCACTATTCCACGGTAATGAGGCCATGAGATGACTGATGATGAACTGAAAGCTTTTTATCAAAAGCTCAAAAAGAATTACCAAATTCTTAAAGAACGTGAAGCCAAGTATGCCAGTCAGGCTCCTTTAGCCTTGCTGAATCAAATCGATGATTATGACACGGCGCTAAATCTTATCAAAGATACGATGATTGGCGATCTGACCATCGAGGAGCTGCAAGAGGAACTTAAATCACTCATCCTTGAGATCGATAGTCCTGCGCCAGCTCAACAGCCACAATATCCCCCCCCACCTGAACCAACAAAACCACCTGCCTTGGGAGAATTCGTTGGGCGTCAGACCGAGTTGACCTACTTTACCGATAAGTTGATGACTGATCATTTAGCGATCATCGGGGGGATGGCGGGGATTGGCAAAACTGCCTTGGCGATTGCTCTGGCCGACATTTGGCAGGTACGAGGGCTTGAGGTCAACACAGATGAAGAACAAACATCTGACCCGCTTGATCTGGAAGCGATTGAGACAAAACATTCCCAGATCCAAAACAAAGTTTTTTGGTACTCATTTCATGAGGATGAAGGGCTGATGCCCGTTATCTGGGCTTTGGCAGGCTTTTTGGCGTGGCATAAACAGGAAGAGCTGTGGCATATGCTACAAGGAACCCAGCTAAATGGGGGACAGCCTCCGCCCCCCACCGCTCTATTTGACCATGCCTTCAAACTCCTACAAGGTCAGGGTTACCTTCTTTGCTTTGACGATGTTCATTTTGTGCATGAGGATCCCCTACTGGCCCAATTTTTTGATCGACTGGCAGACCCGCTCCAGGCCGGAGATGTATCTCTAATTCTAACCTCATGGCAACTCCCCAATTATTTTCATAGTCATCAATTTGAGCCTCTGGCGGGCTTGAGCGAGACAGATATCGCTGAAATTGTAGCGTCACGAGATTTAGAATTAGAGAAGCCACTGATAGAGCTGCTTTATAAGCATACCGAAGGGAATGCTACTTTGTTGATGCTGGCTATCAATGTTCTTAAGCAGGCTGATAATCCAGAGAAAGTCCTAGAGAATTTAACCCAGGAAAATAATATTGAACGCTTCCTGATCAAAGAGGTGGATGATCGACTGGCTGAAGATGATCGAGACATTCTTGTGGCCGTGGCGGTTTTCCTGGGGTATGCAGCCAAACGCGATGCCATTGAAACCGTCAGTGACCGACGCCGTCTCAAACGCTTTATTCACGCGTTGAGTGACCGATACTTGCTCACCACCGCGCACGATCCTGATCATGAGGAACTGTATAACAGCCACGCTGTCATTCGTGCCTTCTACTATGATGTCCCTAGTCGACGTGAACTCAAAAAGATGCACGAAATCGCGGCGGAATATTACCAGGAAGATGAGCCTGACCCCTTTCGAGCGGCTTTGCATTATGAACGAGCCGGGGACTATCAGGAAGCGGCTGATTTGGCCACACGTGAAGTACCAGCCAAGATCAGCCAGGGCTTGAGTAGCCCGCTCCGTCATCTTTTAGAACGTCTGCTCACCAACGACCTCCCCCCCGAAACACAAGTGCTGATTTATATTGCCCATGGTCAGGTTTGTGCCTTTTTAAGCGACAATCAACCCGCCCGCGAAAGCTACCAGTTAGCCCAACTTCACCTCTCGCTCTTACCCGATATTTCCCACAAGTCTGAGCTGACGGCTCGTATTTGTCTGGGCGTTGGTCAACTGCTGCTCCGGGAGGCGCCCCCTGAAGCCCTAAGCTGGCTCGAACAGGGGATAGCCACCTTGACCGACAGTCCCGAGCCCATCATCGATCCTCAATTAACCCCAGGCATGTACATCCAGGCCGGACAAGCACAATTCTCAATGGGAAATTATGCAGCGGCTCTAGAACACCTCAAAACAGGGTTAGATATGCTACCAGCGGACCCCAGCCCCTGGCGGGCCAGAGGAATGATGACGATGGCGAATGTCGTCGATATACAGGGAGATCCTAAACGAGCGATAGAGCTGAATGAAGAAGCCTTGCGCATTGCCGAACAGTTTTACGATTATTTTGGCCTCCTGGTTGGCTATGGCAATCTGGGAATTACCAAAATGTTTGCCGGAGATTGGACCGGTGCCATTACAGATTATGATCGAGCCCTGGCCTTAGCCGAGCAACTTGGCAACGTGCCAGAACAGGCCAAGATCAAGAATACACTAGGAATGCTCCACACGTGGCAAGGCGATCTCGACCTGGCGCTGGAGCGGCTGACGCACTCCCTTCAGCTTATCCGGGAGCGCAGTCTGAACACCAGTCTGACCTATGTCTTAAACAATTTGGCGGCCCTCCATCTGGCTCTTGAAAATTGGGATACGGTCGAGACCTTCTTAGAAGAATCTGAAGCTATCGCTCTGGAGTTGGAGATCAAATATCAGTTGCCCGAAATCTACTATTTTCGAACCCAGCTTTATCTGGCCAAGGGACAACTTGACCTGGCTCGTGAGAGTATCGATCGAGCCTTGACCTTGAGTCGCGAGTTACAATCGAACCGTGAGGAGGGGGTTAGTCTTCGTCTACACGGCGAACTTTTATTGGCCGAGGGTCAGCCCGAGTCAGCAGTGGAGGCCTTTGAACAAAGTCTGGCCTTACTGAAGGAGGTGGATCCCTACGAAGCCGCTCGCACCCAAGTGGCGTGGGGGCAACACCTATTGACGGGACCAGACGTTGATACAGGCGAGCAACATCTCCAAGCCGCCCAAGCCACCTTTGAACGGCTCGGAGCCAAACGAGATTTGGCTCACCTTGAAAGTGCGAGGGAATAGACACAATTTATTTTAGGATGGGATTAGGGCAAATGGAGCTTCAACGCTATTTCATCAACGTAAACATTCAATATACCTATCGTAATTTACGACTATTAGGGCTCGCTTGGCTTTTAGCCGTCGTCATTTGGCTATGGCCCAGTCTTACTCAGGCACAAGGCCCAACGTTTGTTGAAGGGGACAGTCTAGGCACTTCATTTAGTGAGGCGGTGGCGTTAGGCGACCTTGATGGGGATGGGGATCTTGATGCCTTTGTTGGAAATATGGTGACAGGTTTCGAGTTTACGCCACTTCCAGCTAAAGTATGGCTCAATCAAGGCGGAGCCCAAGGTGGAGCCCCCGGCGTCTTTATCGAAAGTTCATCTCTCGCTGCTTCGTTAACTGAAGCGGTGGCGTTAGGTGACCTTGATGGAGATGGGGATCTCGATGCCTTTGTGGCAAATCGAGATGCCAACAAGATATGGCTCAATCAAGGCGGAGCCCAAGGTGGAACAGCGAGTGACTTTATCGCCACCGCTCAAAATCTTGGGTCGTCAGACAGTTTAGCGGTGGCGTTAGGCGACCTTGATGGGGATGGGGATCTTGATGCCTTTGTTGGAAATGATGGCGCCAACAAGATATGGCTCAATCAGACCGCTCAGGGAATGGCCGCCACGTTCACGGAGGGATCCAGCCTCGGTACTTCAGATAGCCAGGCGGTGGCATTAGGGGACCTTGATGGAGATGGGGATCTCGATGCCTTCATTGGAAATGCCAAATTTGGAGGCTCCCTTAATGATCGGGCCAATAAGATATGGGTAAATCAGACCGCTCAAGGAATGGCCGCCACGTTCACGGAGGGATCCAGCCTCGGCACTTCAGATAGCCAGGCGGTGGCATTAGGGGACCTTGATGGGGATGGGGACCTTGATGCTTTTGTTGGGAATACATTTAATTCAACTCCTCTAGCTAACAAAATATGGGTAAATGAGACGATTCCGGGAATGGCCATAAACTTCACGGAAGGTTCCAGTCTCGGTAACTCAGAAA
Source organism: Phycisphaerae bacterium (assembly GCA_028285035.1). The sequence continues at coordinate 16,412 of JANQQF010000142.1, read as the reverse complement.
GTTATGCCATAGCCTTAGGCGATCTTGATAGCGATGGTGATCTTGATGCCTATGTGGCAAATGATGATGCAAACAAGGTATGGTTAAATGAGACCACGCTGGGCATGCCCGCCATGTTCACGGAGGGTCCCAGCCTCGGCACTGCAGATAGCCAGGCGGTGGCGTTAGGGGACCTTGATGGGGATGGGGACCTTGATAGCTTCGTTGGAAATTTTGGATCCAACAAAATATGGTTGAACCAGTTCCAGACTTTCTTTGTCGAGCCAAATCTTCCCTCAAATGGCTTGTTAAGTGCTGCGGTGGCGTTAGGCGATCTTGACGGTGACGATGACCTCGATGCCTTTGTGGCAAATTTAGGAACGTCGGATAACAATAGAGCAAATGCAATTTGGCTTAACCAGACCGCTCAAGGGGTGCCCGCAACCTTTGTCACCTCCACGCTAGGAATTTCAAATAGCTCTGCCATTGCATTGGGTGATCTTGATGGGGATGGGGACCTCGATGCCTTTATTGGGAACGGAGCAGGGGGGACTGGATCTGAACCAAACACAATTTGGCTCAACCAGACCGCTCAAGGGATGCCTGCCACCTTTAATTTAAGCGCCTCTTTAGGGAGTTCAGCCAGTGCTGATGTGGCGTTAGGGGACCTTGATGGGGATGGGGACCTCGATGCCTTTGTCGCCAATGGATTTGGTACAAATCAGCCAAACACAATTTGGCTCAACCAGACCGCTCAAGGGGCGCCCGCAACCTTTGAACTAAGCGCCTCTTTAGGGAATTCGGCGAGTGCGGCCGTGGCGTTAGGGGACCTTGATGGGGATGGTGACCTCGATGCCTTTGTTGGAAATACCTTTGCCCTTATCGATGGAGAAATTACAGTCCAACCGAATGAAGTGTGGCTTAACCAGACCGCTCAAGGGATGCCTGCTACCTTCGAGCTAGGTGCCTCTTTAGGGAATTCGACGAGCTTTGATGTTGCCTTAGGCGACTTGGATGGGGATGGTGACCTTGATGCCTTTGTTGGAAATGTTCTTCAGTCGAATTTAATATGGGTTAACCAGGGAGGAATTCAAGGGGGTATTTCAGGCGACTTCAACCAGGGACCATCTGTCGGGAGTAATCCTACCGGTGCGGTAGCGTTGGGCGATCTTGACGGTGACGGCGACCTCGATGCTTTTGTAGGGAATAGAAATTTTCCCAACGAAGTATGGTTGAATCAAAGTGGGGCCCAAGGAGGTATTGCAGGGCTTTTCAGTAAAACCAAGGTCGTGGGTGGTAATTCAGACAGGTTGAGCGTGGCTCTGGGGGATCTCGATAACGATGGAGATCTCGACACCTTCGTGGGAAATTTGGGGCCAAACAAGGTGTGGCTAAATCAAAATATCGGACTTACTCGCTTTTCTGTTGCCACAGCTCGCCCCGTGCCTACTGACAACGCCAACTTTTACTCAACGCCAATCCGTCTAGACGATCAACGCATCCCGATAAGTTACACTCTATTCCACCCAAATAGTGAAACATTATTGGGCCAACTTCAAGTCTCATTCTCCCTTGATGGTGGCGATAATTGGCAACCTGCTATGGTAGATGATGGTACAAAGACCACCAATTTGGCCGCCAGTCCCTACCCCACCGGCACCACCCATACCTTCACCTGGGACACCTTTGCTAGCGGCGTCTTTGGGCAAAGTGATAATGTGGTCATTCGAATGGAGATTTACCCCCAACCCATACCTGTTCAGGCAACTGGTACCTATACTTATCCCAGTCAAATTCCTGGTCCGTATCAATGGCCCTCCGCCTCGACCGCAACCTTCCCCTTTCGGGTACAGGGGACACAGATTCGGGTTATAAATGAGGCCAGCGCCCCTGTATCTAACGCCCTTGTCTATCGTCTACCGGAGGGCCAAGTGGCTGGGGGCTTTCCTATCGGTGGGCCTACCCCATTCCGTACAGGCAATGACGGGTTCTTGATTGGTCGAGGGGTTGTTGCCCAGGGCGATCAACTGTTCGCGCTAGCGCCCATCGCACCATCGGCAACGTATACCGAACGATTTAGTGACACCATTCACCTCTTCCACACCAGTGGAACGCCAACAGAGACCGGGATTGAAAGCCCTATCAACGGGGCAGACCTGACGATTACCAATCCAGGAATCCAAACGCTCACTGTTTCAGCGGAGCGCCCCTTGATTCTGTTTGATTTAACCGTCGCTCTGGAGTGGGACTCCAGCAAGGACCCAACCTATTTGTCTCAGCTTGAGTTTGATCTCAAAAAGGCCTCCAAACATATGTATGACTTTACGGACGGACAGATGGCCCTGAATGATGTTGTTGTTTTCCAAAACTCTGACAACTGGCGTTACTCAGAGGTAGTGGTCCACGCAAATAACCACTTCCGGCCCTATGCGGTGATCGGGGGGATGGTCGTAACCAAGACTGTTGATATTGTTGACCCTGATGTCAGCTACTTCCCCGGGCAGATCCATATGGGAGCCACCTGGAATCGGTATGGCAATCCGGGACAAAGTTTGGGTGAGGATTGGCCGCTGGTCTTGGCCCATGAGCTGGCCCACTTCTTCCTCTTTCTGGACGATACCTATTTGGGTCTGGATGACAATGATCAGCTCATCGCCGTCGGAGATTGCCTGGGTAGTGCTATGGGGGATATTTATGCGGTTGATAATACCGAGTTTATTGCCGATCCTAGCGTGTGGGCCGCAAACTGTAGTCAAACCCTCCCCGACAAGACCAAACCCGATCCGCCAGGCCGTACGGAATGGCAAATTATTAAGGCTTGGTATCCGGAACTTACCATCCCAAGCGCAACCTTAGCAGGCCCCAGCTTTATGCCGTATGAGCTAACAACGGTCACCATTCAGGACCCCATTACCCAAACCAACGCCATCCTCGATCCAACCTTTTTTATCGATTATCAAAGTGGTGCCAGCACTTCAGAAGCGAAAGCGCTCTTACTCCGTGATCTTAATGGGGACACCAAAATAGACTTTGTCCTTGATCTGGGGGGGCCTATCGGGGGACAGAACCGTATCAAGGCCTTTGGGGCCCAACCTGGGGATCGTTTATGCGTGTTTGATCCGCCCCAACTCCAATTTGGCTGTGAGGTGATTGAGGCTGGGGACGAACGTTTGACCATGCGAAAAGATCCAACCTGGGCGCCAGTCATCCAGATTAGCCCGGTCAGCTCAACCACCTTTAAGATTGATGTGAGCGGTATAGGTTCTGGGGCAACGATTAAGGCTCGCATCTTCCCTGAGTTTGGGTTCGGCTTTGCTGAGGAAACCCTAAACCAGGTGGGGGATGACTACACAGCCAATCTGAAGCTCGATTATCCCTCTTTAAGTGGGCATATTCAAATTTGGGTTGATGAAGCAGCCACAGAGCAGGATCCACGTCGGGAAGCCATCGTCGCCTTCAGTATCGGGGGAAATCCTGGTGCCGAGCGCACTGGTGCGGAAAGGACCGGCGGCAAACGAGGGGGAGGTGCGGAAAGAACTGGCGCCGAAAGAACCGGGGCTGAACGGACCGGCGCCGAGCGTACTGGCGCAAAACGGGGTAACGCCGCCGTGATCTCACCCGATGGTCAAATGATTGTCTTCAACAATGCAGATGTCACCTTCGCCGAAGGCGAATTCTATACGGTCCAAACGATGGCCAGCTTGCCTGAGTTACCCCCTGGTAAGACGACCGTTGGGGCAGGCTATAACCTATTTGCAACAAATAAAAACACAATTTCCGGTTCAGTGAGTATTCAATATCAGGAAAATAATGTTCTCACTGAACAAGTAGAGGAAAATGAACTGACCATCCATTACTGGAACGGTACTATCTGGGAAGTAGTGGAAGGGCACCGCGATAGCTTCTTCAATCTGGTCTCCGCCCCCAGTCAAGGGCCGGGCATCTATGCCTTGCTGGCTGGGGTAGCACCTTTACAAATCACGAATGTTACCCCACCCTTGGCGACGAATGACTCGGACACCATTGTGACGATTGATGGCGTCTACTTCCTGCCGCCCAATGTTGTCACCCTTGTTGATCCAACAGATGCCGCAAACGTCCATACCTTAACGATCAGCTCTATTTTCTCAAACTCTATAGCGGTCACAGTACCAGCAGGCCTACCCGCGCGTGAATATCGGGTCAATGTTACCAATGGAGATGGTGGGGTGGCCAATCCAGATGGTGAGTTTGCCCTGTTTGCCCCCCTAGAGGCTTGCTTCTACGACTTCTTTGAAAGTGGTACCCAGCAATGGACGCGGGCTGGCGATTGGGATGTGGTCATCCTCCCCGATGGGCAGCGGGCAATGACCGATAGCCCCAGTGGGGCCTACAAAAATGCCAGTGATTACGGGGCTGGCCTCACGACCTTTGCCGCAACCATCACCTCAAATGCCTTTGCCATCGATGGCGATTGTATCAACCCTAGCCTTGCCTTCCGCCACGATTATGCTATTGTCAATTTGGCGGGAAGCGAAGATCAAGGACTGGTCGAAATCTCAAAGGATGGCGGGGCAACCTGGACCACCTTACAAAGCTTTACGGGCGGTATTGCGGGTCTGGAAACCAGCTCGGTCGAGTCCACCGAGTGGACGACGGTCGCCTGGGAGGAGGTTAATATCGATCTCGCCGATTACATTGGTGAAACGGTCCAGCTTCGCTTTAATCTGGTGGTGAACGATGACTCACTGGCCTCAAAAGGCTGGATTATCGATGATGTGCGTATTCAAGGTGATGGGGCACCGGGGCCACCGATCCCAACCAAGCTTTATCTGCCTTTGGTGTTCAAAGAGTACACTCCGCCAGCCATCATCGCCCCGGATTTGGTCGTGCAAAGCATCACCGCGATCGGCAACAATGTTGAAGTCGTCATCAAAAATCGAGGCACAGGCCCAGCCACCGACGCCTTCTGGGTGGATGTGTATCTTGATCCTAGTCGTCCACCTGTGGCTGTGAACGAGCTGTGGAATGATCTTTCCAGCGAGGGTTTGGTGTGGGGCGTCACTGAAGATATCGCCATTGGAGGGGAATTAACCTTGATGTTGGGTGATGCCTACTATGTTGCGGCTGAGAGCAACTTCTCGGGTAGCATCGCAGAAGGGACTGCGGTCTATGCTCAGGTCGACTCGGCCCACGGTGGGACGACCTACGGAGCAGTCCTTGAACTTCACGAGATCACGGGTGGGGTTTACAATAATATTTTAGGAGCCGTGGTTTCAGCAATCAGCGATGCCCCAGACTCTTTCGCGCCTGAAGATGGTGTGACGGATAACGCAGGATTGTTACCGCCACGGCGGTAAAAAATCTTCATTAGATTATTTGCCGATGGCCCTAAGCAAATTTAAATTGGAGTCCAATATGCATGCCCAAAACTCCTTTGGGACGGACTCCAATTTTTTATATCTCAGCATCAACACGTGGTTCTATTCAGTTTCCTCTTTCCCCATCATACATCTCCAAATGTAACACTTCTGCATCTGGAAATGCAACATCACTCCCATTAAGATCGTCATAACTATTGATCTTGGGAGGCAATATGAAATTCAATCTTTTATGTATAATTATAATCTTAGTTGTAACGGTAGGCTGCACCGAACTACCGCCAACACCAAGCCCGATTGTGATGGTGCCCACTGAGGAATGTGAGCCAGGGGCAAGTTACGTTCCCAATCAAGGCTGTACCGTTACTCGTACCCCAACCCCGACAACAGCACCTCCCCTTCATCCCGCTGTCACATCCACACCTACAAAAATCACCCCAACAATTGAGGTCCCAACAACTACACCAACGCCTACACCAACCCCTATTCCTCATCCGCAATTCAAACTCGAAGGCCCGCGCCCGCTCATCATTTGGCTGGAAAATGATCCCTGGCGAATGGTGATTGGCTCAGACTCACCTGCCTTTGCCTTGTATGAAGATGGTCAGGTTATTTTTCTCAGGGAGGATGAGTTTGGGGACATTGGGTATGTGTCGACCCAGTTGTCTACTACGGAATTGGATCAATTCTTAGACCAATTAGCCATTGATCCAGAATTTTTCAAGCTTGATCTGAGTTATGAGGTGTCAGATTGGACGGACCAACCCAGTCATACGTTGTTAATTCACAAAGATCATCAATTCCAGCGGGTTCAGGTTTATGGGGATCTCCGAGGTGATGCAGAGGCCCAAGCTCGTACCCCCCGTCCATTTCTGGAACTGGTACAACAGTTGAGTACCTATGATCATCCACAAGCAGTCGCTTGGACACCGGATGAAATCGAGATTATGGTGTGGCCTTATGATGTCAGTGACGCTTTCGCTTGGCCTGAAGGCTGGCCTGATCTTGAGCATCCAAACACGTGGCATCGGGGGGATCATAGTTACAGTATTTATCTGAATATGTCCCAATTTGAGCAACTTTGGGAAATCGTTGAAGAGGAATCACCCAGTGCGTTTCTCATCAATGATCGAACCTGGACCTACGGGTATCGGTATCCCTTCCTCAATGAGCATCTGTGGATGTGGAAGTCTCGATTTGGCACCCCTGATATTCCGACGCCAACGCCTGAGATCAGTAATTAATCAAGGAGATACTTTATGCCCGGTCCAAAAACAACTAAATTTCTACGCTCAAAAACATATGATGCGTTTTATCATTTGGCCCGTGAATTATCCGCCCAAATGCTCGTAGACGTCTCAAGTCTTGGCTTAGGGGCCAAGCTATTGACCGCCCTGCCTGATTCAAGCATCCCCGAAAATATGAACCCAGCTCCCCTAAAGCACCTGCACCCATTGGCAGTTGATTTATCATCGCACTGTGAACAAACCAGCACAATGATTCGAGATTTCTTTTGGCCGAATCGTCCGAAACAACATCACATCAGCTTCAATCAACAACGCTGGGCACCTTATGATGAAGTAGCGTGGGACACATTTTTTGCCGAGATGACGCAAGCGCTGTCACCACAGGTCAGGGTACTTGGCGAAAAATTAGAGCGCGTTTCCGACGTCATCACCCAGAACGAATTGAAGATGATTCTTAAAGACCGATCTGCCCCTGTGACAATGATGGAGTTCCTGAAATTGGATAAATATAATAGTTTGGTTTCTCTCCTGACCGAGACGGGGGTTGAGACGATTTTACGGGATATTGATGCGTAATGCGTGATGCGTGACTGACTTATACACGCATCACGCATTACGCATCACGCCGGACAGGCTCAGAATGACCAACCATCTTATATCCTGTGCTGATCCTCAAGTTCAGCCAGCAATTCTCGCAACACCTGTTCAACATTCCCGTCAGGCACTCCACTTTGTATCGCTGCCCATTCGTCAGAGCTAAAGTGAGCGGTTAAGGCATCACGCAGCATCTCGGCATAATCCGCTGATTCTGGCTTTACGCGATCTTGGTGTACAGGCAGGAGATAATACTCAGCACTTCGAAAAAAATCACCCAGTAGCCGAAAATAACCACTCGCAATGAGTAACAGGTCAGTGTAAACAGCTTTCTCCTGAACAGTTAAAGCCACTTTCAAACACTGCTGAAGGTGATGCGCCACCTGGTTAGCGGTACCCATTCGTAGGTAAAGCCGCGCCACATCCAAATGTCCGTAGATCATGAAGTATGAGAAGTTATGCTTTTCGGCAAGTGCAAGGCTCTCTTTATAATGTTGATTTGCCTCACGCCACATCTCCTGTACTTCATAGAAGAAGCCATAAGCAGCCATTATATCCATTTGGCGTTGCGGCAAATCAAGTTCCTCAACAATAGTACGCCCTTCAGCAAGGTAGCTCAGGGCTTGGTGAAAGTCTCCGTCGAGGGTAGCCAATCGACTCAACATCGCCAGCCGGGAAACCGCTCCCGCTCGATCCCCAATTAGCCGTTTGAGAATCAGACTCTCTTCAAAAAGGAGACGGGCCTCAGAAAATTGATGATGAACATCTTTCAAGATCAAGCCTAAATTAAAAGAAAATCGTGAGACTTGAACATCATCCTCTTGTTCACGGCCCAATTGTAGCGCCTGTCGAGCAGCATCTTCTTGTAATAGTCGATTACCCAACCCTTCATGAGCCATACCAAGTCGACTTAAGGCTGTAGCGAGATGCTTCCACCGCCCAGCACTTTTGCTCAACGTCACATACTGACCAGCCAAGACAACTAGGGCCTTGTAATGAGCCTGATCTTGCATGAGTTTTGTCAGGACCCACAGCGACTCTAATTGTAAATCAAGCTCATGGACCATCTGAGCAAATTCCAGAGCTTCACGAGCCTTCGCTTCGGCAATTTCCAAATCCTTCAATCGACCTAAAAAACGGCTTTGTTGAATCAGCAGCGCTGCTCGTATCGTTTCATCAGACGTACATTTTAGAGCTAGTTCTAGATAATGATTTCCTTCTTGAGCATAAGATCGATTTTCCCAATAGGGATACATGGCCGAGACTAACGCGACCGCTTCATCGACATTCGGCCGCGACAGCCCCCAATCCAGGCCCAAACGAATGTTCTCGTGCTCTAGTTCGACTTGATTGAGGGGGTGGATGTAATCACCATAATCGAGGGCCTGGAGCAATTCCGAAATATGTTTTTGATAGTAGTTTAGATGCTGCTGATGGGTCGCTTCAAGTTGGCCGCTGTCTTCCAGTTGTTCCAAAGCAAATTGACGGATCAGGGGATGCAAATCGTACCGTCGCTCGGCCACCCGTTGTAAAAAGGATTTGTGTTGCAACTTTTGCAGGACCGGCAGCGAGGCCTCGGCCACTTTGCTGGCTGCATTTCGGCCAAAGCCGCCTTTAAAGATCGCCAGCTTCATACAGGCCATTTTCTCCCGCCGAGATAGTTTCTGCCAACTGGCTGACAACACCGCCCGCATACTGCGCTGTCGCTCCGGTACATTACGCATCTCGGTGGTCAACATATCGAGATCCTGACTAATTTCAGCCACAATTTCAGCCACGGTCAAGGTATCGACCCACGACGCCGCCAAGATAATGCCCAATGGTAAACCACCAACCAAATGCAAGATACGATCTAAATCACCTTGTTCATTTTCTCGAATGCGAAAATCCGGCTTCAAGGTCTGGGCAATGGCGATGAACAACCGATCAGCCTGTTTCTGTAAGCCACTCAATTCATAGACCGTCTCGCCATACAGATTCAATCGCTCACGAGAGGTGACCACAATCCGAAGCTCAGGGGCCGCTTGAATCAATTCATCAATCAAGATCGCGCCATCTAGCAGGTGCTCGAAGTTGTCAAAGATCAGTAGAAGCTTCTTCTCACGGCAATGCTCAAAGAAGACCTCTTTTGAATCGCGCTTGCCCTGATCTGAAAGCTTCATGGCGTGAAGCACGGTGTTCACAATGGCCTCAACTTGGGTCAAAGCGGCTAACTCAAACAGATAGACCCCATCCTCAAATTGATCAAGCAGCCGATGGCCCAGCTCAATCGCCAGGCGGGTTTTACCCATTCCGCCGGGACCAAGCACGGTTACCAGAGGGGTGTGGGGTTGATTGAGCAATTCCGTAATCGCCGCGATTTCACTGTTCCGCCCGAGAAAGGGGGTGCTAATAACTGGCAGGTTATCTTTGCGGATTGCCAGGCTGGTAGTCGTTTCTACAGGCGTAGTGCTCCCAATCAGACCGAGCCGCTGGGCCTTGGCGATCGCCTCGGTACGACGGCTGGTGCCCAGTTTGCTGTAGATCTGCTTGTTGTACCAGCGCACCGTCTCTTTGGTGATAAACAGCTTTTCACCGATCGCAACATTGGAGTAGCCCTCGGCCATCAGGCCCAAAATCTCCAACTCACGCTCTTTAAATTCGTCGAGTAAAAAATCGTCATTACTCATATCATAAACTCAAATTGGTCCTTCTAGTCATGTCATTTCGACGACGTAGGGGGTCGTGTCAATGACACGCGAAATCCCTCGAATGTCACAATTAGAGGCGGCTTCACAGGAATACCCAGATGATTTGCTTTTCTTCCACCCAAAAATCGGGTCAAAGCGGCATCTGAGGGATTTCTCTCTGCGCTCCACTACGTTCCGCTCCGTTCGAAATGACATTAATCCAACGCCGAACTCAGGTTCTTAAGTGTTTTCACGAATGCGAGATGTTTGGTTCCGATTGATCTGGGTTACACCAAATTTGAAACGACTACCTCTAAGGGGGGTGAACTTCAACACCTTGTATTGTACCCTAGGCACATAAGGTTTGGGAAGTAAACAGCCCAAACAAAATATCAAAAACTAAGTCAAATTATATTTTTTCATAGGAGAAAAAACATGGCACAGAAGTATGAAAATTTAATGGTAGTGGTAAGAATTCTGTTGGGCTTCGTCTTTCTGTGGGCCTTCCTCGATAAAACCTTTGGATTAGGCTTTCCGACCGGCCCCGAAGAAGCGTGGCTGGCTGGCTCATCGCCCACCTTTGGCTACCTGATGTTTGGCACCAGTGGCCCCTTCGCCTCAATGATGCAAGCGATGGCAGGCAATCCAATTGTCGATCTGCTCTATATGGCGGGAATGCTATTGATTGGTATTTCGCTCATCTTGGGGGTCGGCCTCACCATCGCTGGATACTCCGGGGCCTTGATGATGGTGTTGATCTGGATGTCCAGCCTACCGATCGAATTCAACCCCTTCATCGATGAACATATCATTTACGCTGTACTCCTAGTCGGCATCGCCATCCTCAAGCCAGCCAAGATTGGGGTCGGTGCAGTCTGGGCCAAAACCCCGATTGCGCAACGGTATCCGGTCCTACAGTAGCAGGTGTCTTACAGCAGTAAGTAAGAATATGGCAATAGTAAAAAGCACCCGTCAGTTGACAGGTGCTTTTTACTATTGATTGTGGGTGCTTTACGATATCAGCTGCTTTAATGATCTTGTAGATTAGGTAAGAAAGCTGACAGTTTGCTAACGCTCGCTGTGCTTAAATTGCTCTCGGCGTAGAGGTTTTTGATACCCCTGATAACTTTGAGTGATATTTTTAGAAAATTGACGATTTGGACTGGTTAGGTAAAATTTTGGCTGATTTCAGAGAGCAGATGAATGGCTTTGTGCACACACAAGAGTATTAAGCGCTCATCACCAAACTCCCACAGAGGTAATTAAAATTTAGTAGGTATTCAAATTTTCTTGTAATAATTTTGAAATAATCACAAAGTATCATCAACGCAGGAAAAGACACATTTAACAATCGGCCTATTTTATAATGGATGTTTGGCCAGAAATCAGTGATGTAATAGAGCGCGCCGTTGCGATCAAATTGGGCCTTCTTAGGGAAGGCTCTGTTGTTTTCAACAATAAGGCATTTTCGTACAGACTGTGACTGGTGTTGATTTGGAGTTATTCAAAATGTATGCCTTGCGGCATACATTTTTTTATAAATCAATTAATTTGAGGAGACAAAATGTTTAATAAGTTTTTTGTATTTGGTATTTTGGTAATTTCCTTCTTCTTGGCGGCCTGTGGGCCTGTCGCACCGGATACGCCCCAAAATGGGGCGAGTAATCAAGCCGATGCAGAACCTTTCGTCATTGGGGCCATCCCAGATCAGGACCCAGAAAAGCTACAGCGTCGATATGGGTTGTTGGCCGAATATTTGTCTGAGGAGTTGGGCGTACCCGTTGAGTACAAAGCGGTCACCGATTATGCCGCTTCCGTGACCGCGTTTCGCGTGGGTGACCTGGATATGGTTTGGTTTGGCGGTTTGACGGGCGTTCAGGCTCGCTTGCAAGTGGATGATGCCGAAGCCTTGGTTCAACGTGGGCTGGATGAGGAGTTTCATAGCGTATTTATCGCGGGTACGGATACAGGACTTGAACCCTTCGATAGCATCGAAGATTTAACCCAGCTCAAAGATCGAACCTTTACTTTTGGCAGTCAATCCTCTACGTCAGGCCGTTTAATGCCGCAATACTTTTTGAGCCAAGCTGAAGTCGCCTTGACCGACTTCACGGGCGAACCCGGTTTCTCTGGCTCCCACGATGCCACCATTGATCTGGTGGAGGCTGGCAGTTTCGAGGCTGGGGCGCTCAATGAGCAAGTATGGCTCAGTCGCGTGGAATCAGGCGAGGTTGATCTTGATAAAGTACAGCTTCTCTGGCAAACGCCATCCTATCACGATTATCACTGGGTGATCCGTCCTGATCTAAAAGAACGATACGGCGACGACTTTTTTGAAAAGGTCACCCAAGCCTTTACAAATCTGGATGCCAGCAACGCTGACCATCAAGAAATCCTGGATCTGTTTGGGGCCGAAAAGTTTATCACCACCACCAATGACAATTATGTCCAAATCGAGGCCGTTGGCCGCGAAATTGGGCAAATAGAGTAAAATATGCCAGACACCCCAAAGGTTGTGGATGCTCCTATCCAGAAAACCTTTGGGGTGTTTTTTAGAACCCACCTTAACAGTCTAACCTCACCAGATTGTAGGGCTGTTGCAAAGTCAGAGTAGATTCTCTCAAGGGTAGGGGAACAAGATAGCATGAAGAAAGGGGAAATTTAAAAAAGAGGTTCAGGCGCAAACTTTTTAGTCACCACAACAAAAAGGAGTGCGTCGTGAACCTCAGAGAGATATTTTGCCCCAATCTAGGCTGTCCGGCAAGAGGACAGCAAAATAAAGGAAATATAAAAGTACATAGTCAAGTGCAGAAGCGGTGTTACTGTGAAGTCTGTCAAACAACCTTCAGTGTGAGAAAGGAAACGATGTTCTATGGGTTGAAAACAGACCCGGTACAGGTGATGCTGGTCATCACCTTGTTGGCTTACGGCTGTCCGGTGCAGGCGATTGTGGCCGCCTTTGGATATGATAAACGAACGGTGCAGAAATGGTGGCAGCGAGCGGGTGAGCATTGCCAAGCGGTCCACGAGCAGATGGTGGAACAGAGCCAACTTGATCTGCAACAGGTGCAAGCGGATGAAATCAAAGCGAAAATACAAGGGGGCGGGCACGATCTGGGTAGCGATGGCCCTGTGTCTGCCCTTGCTGGTGGCGGTCGATGGTCTGCCTAGCTATGTCAAGGCCTTGCAACGCGCCTTTCGCAGCAAAGTACCGCGCCGGGGTCAACCCGGTCGCTGCAAATAGCGCGCTTGGTCTGAACTGACGATTGTCCAAGTGGTCAAAAACCGCACCCCTGGTCACTTTGCCATCAGCCGTCGCATTGTGCAAGGCTGTCCCGACCAAATCAGAGAGCTGATCCAACATTCGCAAGGTCGAGGCGGGATCAATACCGCTTTCATCGAAAGGCTCAATGCCACCTTCCACCAACGCCTCACTGTGCTGGCTCGCCGCACCCGCTCTTTGGCTCGCCAGCCGCAAACCTTGCACGCCGGGATGTATGTCGTTGGTTGTGTTTACAATTTCTGTACTTACCATAAAAGTTTACGGCTACCTTACTTTTTATCGACACAGTCTCAACGCTGGTTACAGCGCACCCCAGCTATTGCCGCTGGCCTCACTGATCACCGCTGGTCGATTGATGAATTGTTTCGCTTCAAGGTTCCGCCCCAGACCTGCTCTTGAGAGAATCTACTAATCATCGAAAGAGTTATCGTTTCACCCCGGTAACAGTCCCGCAGGCAATGGCCCTTCTGTATACCGTGTCTTGTCCTCTTTTGTCCAAATCGTCACCCCACCTGTCCCAACAACTTGATACGTCTCTCCTTGCCGGACCAAGGCCGTGTAGCCATCTACGCCAACGATGGTCATTTTGGTTCCCCCCAACAATCGCATGCTACTAACGATTGCCCCCGGAATTTCATCAAAATGAGGAATGACGTTCACCTTGGGCCAGAGCGCAAAGCCATCGTGCTTACGCGGAAATCCAGCAAAGACCTCACCTTGGATCATCGCCCCGGCGCTACATCCTGCTAAAAGCCCGCCACTATTAATTACGCCTATGATAGCCTGCCACGTCAGCGTATCTTTTAGGCTGTCATAGAGATAACCAGGTTTACCACCCGAGAGGTAAACAAAATTCGCCTGTGAAATTCGCTCGGCCAAGGCTGCGTCATTGGCACTGGCTTTGTCCCAAACACGGACAGACACAACCGCTGCTCCCAAGCGGCTAAAATGGTCCACCCCACGTTTTGCCCAATCGTCAATCATCGCATCACCCTCGGTACCTGCTGCTGTCGGTAAACACACGACCCTTGGCTCCTCAATGAGGCCAAGTAGGTAACGATCAACCGGATCCATTTCTGGCAAATACTCTCCACTCCCAACAAGTGCTAACATTTTGTTGTCTCCTTATCTATACTCAAAATCCCCTCAATAATAAGTCAATTAGTTTCAACAAGATTGACCTGATCTTAAGTCATCGGCAAAAATAATCAAAAATTCATCAATTAGATAGACTTAAATCGACCAAAATCTATTAAAATTCAAAAATTCGTTGTTTATGACAAAATTTAAATTTGACTCATACAAATAAGCTCATATAATTCGGCTTTATGGTAATTTTTAGAAATTTACATCTCAAAAAATTACCGATTTTTTACAGTTAAGTCTATTTTGGTAAAGTTATGTTAGATGGAAATGCTGAAAAAACGGTTGCAGTTGGGCTACGAATTCGGGAAGCCAGAAAATTCCTAAAGCTTCGTCAAGCCGACCTAGCCGATACAACGGGCATCTCAGTCAGTCATCTCTCCGATATAGAGCGGGGGGCGCTCATACCCACGATCCCCACTCTCCAAAAAATTGGGTTGGCTCTGGAACGCCCGCTTGAATATTTCCTGGTTGACTCAGCAAAGGGTCCTCAGGCATTGGGCATGGTCATTCATCGAACTCTGATTGGGGAGCAGGCAGCGGTCAAATTTGCCGAGCTTGTTACTGAAAAAACAGAGGGTGAAGTGACCATCCAAATGTATCAGCACGCCCTCCCCAAAACGCTCTACAAACAAGTTCAGGGATTAGCGGCCGGCTCCATTCATATTATACTAGATGATCTCCTCAGCTTTGAGCACTATGCCCCCTTATGTGGTATCGCCTTCTTACCCTACTTTTTTCAAGATCGGGCGCAGTACCAACGCTTTCTACATAGCAACATTTTCCACGAGGAAATCTATGAAAGGCTTTTGGCCAGTGGTATTCGCCTCTTAAATCCAATGAGTGGTTGGGAGTCAGACTCCTTTGAACTCCTTTTTTCAACCCGCCCAATTTTTACCCCGGATGATCTAAAGGGATGTAAATTCCGTACATACCAGTCAGAACCCGCTGACGCTTTACGCGAAGCACTAAACGCCGTTCCTGTACATACTCGCTGGAAAGAAAGTTACGAAGCCTTTCAACAAGGATCGATTGACCTGTTCTTATCACCCACAGCCTATGTCTCAGCTTTAAATCTTCACGAGGTGACTAACTACACCACAATCATCAATTATGGCTACACGCAAAATTTAGTCATGGCGATCAGTGAGCGGGAATACGGCAAGTTATCACCCTCAATACAGCAGGCTTTAACTGAAGCTCTACAAGAGACAGGAGAATATTACAGCCAGACGGTGAAGCACCAAGCCCAAATCAACCTTGATCGCTTATCAACTGAATACGGAATGCCAGTGATTCATCCTGATCCAAAGATTTGGCGAGACCGCTTTAATGCAGCGATTCATCAAGCCTGTGTTGGGCGGGGCTTCTTAACCGAAGAAATGTATCAAGTCTTGCAGCAAATATAGCAGGCTGTAATATTGACCTTTTCTACAATTTTGGAAAGGAGGTGGGTTATAGGAAAAACGCGGTGGGAACAAAAGGAGATACCGACAGACTTGGCGGAATGCGGTACCTCCGTTTGCTTAAGCAGGCTATAACCTGACCCTAGTTAGGGTTAAAGGTGAGCCTGTCTCCATTATACGGTTTGTACAACAATCAGCAAAGTAAAATACGTTGTCACTGTTCATTCAAACATCGTACCGATATTCAATTGCAGCATTCACGCTTTATGTCTTAATGACGAAAAAGGGCTGAATTTGCTATTTTCGGAGGAGACAAATGTTTACTAAACGCAGTTTATTTACCATACTTTTTTTAATTTTGATCAGTACTATCATAGTCGCTTGTGGGGCCAGTGCCCCAGAACCAGCCAGTGAGCCAGCGGAAGAAACCGAAGTAGAAGAAGCAGAAGCTGAAGAGGCCGTTGAGGAAGAAGCCGAGGCTAGTGAAGGTGGCACTATCAAGATTGGTGTCCTAGCTCCTCTAACGGGCGGGTCTGCTGCCGATGGCGAAGAGATGACTCGTGGGGTTGAGCTGGCTATCGAAGAAATCAACGCCGCAGGGGGCATCAATGGCTATACCTTTGAAGTCGTGGTCGGTGATACTCAAGACCAAGCCCCCGATGCCGTAGTCAGTGCTATCGAGAAAATCACGGCGGATGAAGATGTCAAAGTGATGATGACCGGCTACGCCA
>JANQQF010000141.1 GCA_028285035.1 Phycisphaerae bacterium | reverse complement strand
CGAATTTGAGGATTTACCAAAGATTTTCATTCGTTTAATCCCTCAATGTGATGTTAAGTCGGGGTCATCTGGTGTAATTGCTTATTCAGGAACAACTCTATTATAAGGAGAAGACAATTATGAGTCGTCAGTTAATCAGCTCTGGTTCTACATTCGAGCAAGAAGTTGGCTATTCGAGAGCCGTGGTTGATGGTGATTGGATTTTTATGTCGGGGACAACAGGCTTTAATTATGAGACAATGACAATCTCCGATGACCTGAGTGATCAAACCGAACAATGTCTACAAAATATACAATCGGCCCTTGAACAAGCCAACGCAAGCCTGTCAGATGTTGTACGAGTTATGTACATTCTGCCCAAAGCCGGCCAGTTTCCTGAATGCTGGCCCATTCTTCGCAAATATTTCGGGGACATCCGGCCAGCCGCAACCATGATCTCCGCTGGTCTAGCTGACCCGCGCATGAAAATCGAAATCCAAGTAACTGCTCGAAAACAGAGGGTTGAAGGCTGATTTGTCGGGTTGGGTGTAAACTTAGCCTTGAACAACGAAGTTAAACAAGAGAGGCGATATGACCCAAACAACGCAATCTGAAAAATTTCGTGTGCTGGCCCTTGGTGGTGATCATATTGGTCCCGAGGTGGTTGCGGCGGGGATTGATGTTTTGCGGCACGTCGCCGATTTGGCAAATATCCAGATCGAAATCGAAGAAGATTTATTGGGTGGGGCTTCCTGGGATAAGCACGGCACCTTTTGCACGGATGCGGTGGTGCAGCCCGCCAAGCCGATGCCACCTTGGTGGGGGCGGTCGGTGGTCCAGAATGGGACTCCATCCGGATTGAGGGGCCAGTCACCGAAACCGACGGATTGACCAAGTTACGGATTAAACCGGATGTTTACAATGCCCTACGTCCGGCCCGAGCCTGGACCCCAATACTGCATCGCACCCCGTTTCGTCCCGAGGTTGTTGAGGGAGTTGATTTGATGGTGGTTCGCGAGAATTCGGCAGGCGTTTATTATGGCGAGCCACGGGGCCGTAAGACGCTGGATGATGGGCAAGCGTATGCCTTTGAGATGAGTGAATACCGAACAAAAGAAGTCGAACGTATTGCGCGGTGTGCCTTCGAACTAGCCAAAATGCGACGAAACAAGCTCGCCTCCCTGGACAAGTCCAATGTTATGGAAAGTGGCAAGCTCTGGCGTGAAACAGTGGATAAGATTGGCAGAGAGGAATATTCAGAGGTCCACCTCACCCATTTACTGATGGACTACGCGCTCTACACCGTGACGATGCGCCCCCGTGATTTTGATGTGATCCTGGCCGACAATCTGTTTGGCGATCTCATCTCCGACCTCACCGGGGCATTTGCTGGATCACTCGGCATGTTGTCCTCAGCCACCCTGCCTGGGCCTACTCCATCCGGCGGGCGCATCAAAGGGGGTATCTACGAACCCACCCACGGGAGTGCCCCCGATATTTCCGGTTTGGGCATCGCCAATCCAACTGGCACCATTCTTTCAGTAGCCTTAATGTTTAGGTACGCCTTTGGTCGGCCAGATATCGCTACACGAACAGAAGAATTGATCGAAACGGTACTGGTAGAAGGTGTCCTTACCCCTGATTTGGGAGGTAAGGCTACGACCAAAGAAATGACGAATGCGGTCATCAAAGCGCTCTGAAGCATAGAGGATCGATAAAAGGTATGAAAATTTATAAAAGCAGCCAAACGTATCAAGCGTTATGGTCTGCTACTCAAACAAGCAGAAAAGCGATTAGAGGAAATAGCCGAGTTTCCGTTGAATAATAAATGAATTCTTATGTCTTCGAAAAATCGATTGTCAGACTGAGTGGCTAAAAAAGGGAGAGAAAGATTATGAAATATCCAAGATTAGTTACCTTAATCGCAGGAATTGTCATCATATTTTTGTTAGCGTGCAATGCCCTTCCCAGCGTCTTGAGTTCGAGTGAACCCCACACCGAGTCACCTGACTCTGAAAAGTTCACCTTAGTTATCCTCGAACGTTCAGATATCCCTCTCAATGAGTTATTATCGGCCGAAGTGGCAAAAGCTACCGCGCAAGCACGCAGTCCATATGTCGAATTTTACGCGGATTGGTGTCCCCCGTGCCGGGCCTTACGAAAATACCTTGGCGACGAGCAAATGGTCGATGCCTTCGCAGGAACCTACATCATTCAACTCGACTATGATGAATGGGAAAGCGACTTATCAGATGCCGGATTTACAATACCAGGTATCCCCATCTTTTTTGAGTTAGACTCAGCAGGCAAACCCACGGGACGAACCATCAACGGTGGAGCTTGGGGTGAAGATATCCCTGAAAATATGGCTCCTCCGCTAAAAGCGTTTTTTAATGCTGAGTTGTGAGTTATGGTGTTAGGTATTCTCAGTGTATCTCAAACGGTTTGTCTTACTCTGTTCCATTCAATTTACTGCATCTGGACATCAACAATGAATACAAAAAAGATCCAATGCTCCTTCGAAAATCTACGCCGCGAGATGCTTCGATTTTTAGAGATCCAGTCTAACACCCATCCACCCCAGGCAGAGGCCATCAACACAATCAAAGTTGAGCTTGAACGCGCTCAACTGCCTCATCCTCCACCTACACCGCGTAGATTACCTGTTTTTCGCCATCTCAGGGCAGCGCTAGATATCGCAAAGGCAGGGCCGATGGGTGAGTTAGCCGTTGCCTTCGAGCAGTTCGAACCGTATATGTGCTGGAATCAAAGCGAGCACTATCGCACAAAGCTGGGTGATGACTACATGGCAAATTACGGTTACGCCAATGTTCTTGGTTACCACGCCCTGATTCCACACGACCGAGTCGTTGTCGCCTTTTTGCTGATTGGCCCGCATCGTCACTATCCCCGCCATCATCACGAAGCCGAGGAAATCTATTTCTCATTCGGGGGAGATACGCTCTGGGGGCAGGCTGACGAAAAGCCTCATACCCACTTGGCTGGCACCCCTATTCACAACACCCCCTGGCTACCCCATGACATGACAGTCCGCCAGACACCCCTATTCACATTCTGTTTTTGGATTTCCCCCGGCCCTTTCAAATTGCCCCAACTGACTGGATAACTAGTATACGGAGCTTTAATTGAGACAAATCCCAGCGGCAGAGTTGATCAAATGGTATAAAAGAGGGGTTCGCGAGGGTGAATTATGAATTTCTCTCCACTTTTTGACGACCGGCAGGATCAAATCTATCGTATCCACATCATTGGCGGGCCTGGCAGCGGCAAAACAACGCTAGCCCAAACATTAGCGGAGGCCTTGAATACCACCGCTTACGATTTAGATGAAATTGGGTATGAAGGTGGCTCAGGAGCCAAACGCGCTTCAGCGCAAAGGCAAGCAGATATCGCCCAAATCCTGAGCCAGCCGCATTGGGTCACAGAAGGGGCTTTTTTATGGTGGGTGGAAGACTTGATTGAGGCGGCTGATGTCATTATCTGGCTTGATTTACCCTGGCCCCTCGCCCTGTGGCGGATCTTCACCCGTCATATTAGGCTCAGTTGGGCGGGCACCAATCGGCATCCCGGATTACTTAGATTACTGGGGTTCCTGCGTTGGTCCCATCGCTTTTGTGTTGACCCCGAGGTGAGAGTACCGACCTCCCCGGATGATGATGGGGCCACTAGCCGTGCCACCATCGCTCACTATTTGGGGTCGCACGCTGCAAAACTCGTTCACTGTCAATCACGCAGTGATGTAGCAGCCCTTGTTAATGAATAAATTTTGACTGTTTCCCTAACAATTTGGCGCATCTTCTTTCTTGACGTAGACTCCTACTCTACATAACCTCAAATTTTCGGCTCAGGTGTGCGAAGGACAAGGAATAAAACAATGAGTAATGAGCAAGTATCTGGAGCAAGTGCAACGAAAAAACCGTGCCCGATTTGTGGCGAACCCATAATGCATAAGGCTAAAAAATGTATTAATTGTGGTGAGTTTGTTCGCGGGCTACCAGGATTCAAGGGCAAGACCTTATGGGATTTTATGAACTTACTTATTGTTCCATTGATATTAGCTGCTGGCGGATTCTTCTTCAACATGCAACTCGACGCCAGACAACTTCAGATTGAAGAAGATCGTGCCCAAGAGGAGGCCCTACAATCCTATCTGGATACGATGGGTGATCTCTTGCTTAACGAAAATTTACTTGAGTCCGAGTACTGGTCAAAAGAGCAAAATCTAGCCAGAGCACGAACCTTAACTGTTTTGAGTAATCTTGACCCGGCACGTAAAACTACTGTCGTGCAATTTCTATATGAGGCAAGATTAATCGAGGTGGGGAACCATAAAGTTGAATTGGTGGGGGCTGATCTAAGCGGGGCCAACTTAGCAGGGTTTTACTTGCAGGACGCTAATCTGAGTGGAGCTGACCTGAGCGGGGCTGATCTGAGCGGGGCTAATTTGGCCAGAGCCGCGCTGTATAGCGTCAAGTGGGACGGGGCCAACTTCAAAGATGCTATATACTGTAGCGTAGAGGATCTGCCTGCTGATCTCGAGCCAGATAAAGAGGGCATGATTCAGTCGTGTGCTTTTGGATAATCTGGACCAAACGTCTACTGGGTTACAAAAAAATGCTCCCTACCAAAAGCACGCAGGAATGACTTAATCCAACACTTTTTGGGAATACACATAACCAGTGTGCGGCTCTACTCATACGACAAGCTCTCACGCACACTGACCTGGATGGCACCGCGAGAGGGGAACCAACTGGCCACAACGCCCAAAATTGTCACAATAACAAACCAAATCCAGATACTGGAGATGGAGTAGTCAAAGACCAACTCACTATCGAGGACGGTACCGACAGCAGTGGTTAAGAGATTGCTCACCGGGAAGCTAAGCGGGACAACGATCAGCCAACTGAGCCAAGCCAGGAGCAAGCCTTCGGTGATAAAGAGGGTGGCGATGGCCCGATTGGAGGCCCCAATGGAGCGCAGGATACCGATTTCGACGCGGCGCTCGAGCACGTTGATGGACAACACTCCGCTCAGGGAAATTCCCCCGACGATGGCGATGACTGTCGCCATAATCAAAAGCAGGTAGATGATGATATTCAGCGTGCTAATCGTCTCATCGCTGGT
The DNA here is from genome assembly GCA_028285035.1 of Phycisphaerae bacterium. The sequence goes on along the minus strand of JANQQF010000141.1, from coordinate 12,993 downwards.
TTGCTGCAAGGTATCGGTGTTGCTAGCCACCATATCATAACCTTGGCCTTCAAAGGACGTTCGCAAATTCGCCGCGACCTGGATATCTTGTTCGGGACTCTCGGTTGGGGTTTCGGCATATAAATCGCGAGCCTGTCCCGTTTGACGTAGCTCGACAAGCAATGTTTCCAACGGCACGATAATCCGTCGATTGCTGATCGGATCAAAAATTAGGCCGATGACCTGCCAATTGGAGGCCCGTTTAAGCGGGATGTCGAGGGTGATGACATCGCCAACCCCAACCCCAATTTCGGCAGCCTCACTAGTAGTCATCACCACCGCGTAGGTATCTTCCTCGGTCAACCAACGGCCTTCTTGAATGCGGGGCTGATAGACCGCCGAAGGGATCGGCATCCCGGTCACACTAACATTTCGATCATCAAAGGCTTCGGCGGCCCCACCCAACCGAGCCTCGCCACTGGCACTGGTCCACATTTCGGTCGTGGTCAGGTTCGGTTCGGTCTCTTGAGCTAATCGTTCTACAGCGGAGATACGCTCCTCACGCTCAAAGCCGAGAATGATATTGGTGTTGAGCAGATCAAACAGCACATCACGGTAGGTGAAGCTGATCGAGGTTTGGGTACTCAGTACAGCGATGAACAGCACCCCCGCCCCAACCAAAGTCACTTGGGTCATTACAACGCGCAGTTTATTGCGGAAGGTGTTACTAATCGCCATTGAGATCATGCGAGATAAAAAGGTTAATTTGGCAATCAGTCGATCCAACAAACCACCACCGCCGGTCAACCCGTAGGTACTGATCGCCTCACGCACCGTAATCCCCGCCCCCTGCAAAATCGGCTGGGTAGCGATGATTAGCGGGGCTAAAATCGCGATGCCTAATTGAAACAGTACGGATTGTAGCGAAATACCGAGTGGGCCAGTATCCATCCCAATAAACGTCACCATAAAATTCCGCAAGCCATGCGCCCCGAGTGCCCCCAATGGAAGCGACACCAAGGCGGCCAAAATGCCGTAGACAAATACGGTGGTGTAGTACAAGGTCAAGATTTGGCCTCGGGTGGCCCCGATTGCCTTCAACACCCCAATTTGTGATACTTGCTGGCTGATGATGGCCGTGATAATGTTGAACACCAAAAGTAATCCCAGGATCAAGGCGGCAAAGGCCATAATCTGCAAGATGAAGAAAAGACCGTTGATTGGGTCTTGCGCGGGATGTTTATCTGGCAAGATTACCTTGGTGTTATCAAAGGTGCCGGGATAAACCGCCACGTCCTGCCCTTCGATTTCATCCTCAATCAACGCTGCGGCGACTTCGGCCCGATTTTCATCGTATTCGCCAGGGATCGAGGCATTGAGGGTGGTAAAGCCAGACTGTCCGGTGATGTCGGAGAAATACTCTTTGGTCGCAAAAAAGGTCGGCACATCAGCAAAGGCGGGCGGGGGACCATTGATCATCCAAGTCACCCCACCGATGGGCACCTGCCGCTCTTTATCATCAACCTCAATTAGCAGTGTTTCGCCCGCTTCGATACCATAGCCCCGGTTTACCGTCAAAATTTGATTAGTCGGCCAATTGCCCTCCTCAAGGCGCAGGGTGTACAGTTTTTGTTCCTGATAATCCTCTCGCGCTTGCAACTCAGCCGGACGCCAAGACTCGTTGGGGCTGCGTCGCCATTTGATACTCAGGCTCATCGTACCTTCCGCCTGCTCGACCTCAGGGAATTTCTCAATGGTTTCGACTAATTCCTGCTCGATGCCCTCATCCCCAAGGCGCAGTACAATCGAGGCGGGATTATTTGGCAACCAGTTTGTGGAAATATCCTGCTGAATCAACTCCGTGGCTCCGGTGATTGCCCCCACGGCAATGGCCCCAATCGCGATCGTCAACACTGCCTGGATCGTTCGACTCATATTGTCGAACAAATCGCTCCATATTTTTTTCCGCAGAACACCTTTTAGCATAGTTGCCTCTGTGTGTGGTCAACAGATAATTTCGAACGGAATGAAATGAAGTGAGAAATCCTCCCGAACGCTCTTTTGCAATCGGATACTTGGGCGAACTCCTCGCTATTCGCTCCTACGAAACTAGCTGTTTTGTGTCATACCCGAATGAAGTTGTCGGGTATCCACTGACCAGGGATAACGAACGGTGGACTCCCGCTAAAAGCACGCGGGAGTGACCTGGTCCGATGTTTCTTTCTTTTTGTAGAAGGTACACGTCCGCCTTCTCGATTTCTCGGAATGACATGCAGCTACTTGTTAACAAACCCCCAAATCCGATCCACCAAAGCCTGACATTGCTCATAATCAAAATGAAAGCCTGCGCTCAAAGGGTGGACAGTTTTGTAGTTGATATAATTTCGGGTCAAGGGCGTCCCTTCGGTGTGGCTGACCACCAGATTGACTCCATAATTTTGCCCATTCTTACTGTTACGGGCGCGATCCCGTTCAACCCGCACCTCGGAAATATCGCCGAGGGGAACCTGTTCAGTATGGGTGCGAAAAAACGAGCGAGAGTGCTTCATCGTCAGCGATTGTTGATCTTTATCAAAGACAAATGTACTGCCGCGATGCGGGCCAAGCACAATAATCAGCCCACCAATCACCGCCAAGGCACCAAGCAAAATAAATGGTCGTCGCCCCGCAACAGTGCGCTGGGTGACATCATAGGCAAAACGAAAGGTGGCATCTTTACCGATATCTTCCAAAGGCACCGCATCTGGGTCGGTTTGAAAAATCAGTTGTGGCGGGCGGAGTTCATCGACAGTCAGAGTTCGTGCGCGAATGAAGGTGACAATCAAAATCCCGGCCAGCAAGAGGATGATGCCAAAAATCCAGAGCAGGGTGCGATCATGTGTTTTAACGGTCAGGGTGGTGGTTGTTTCGTTTGTGATTTTCATCTGATCCCCCTAACTCCCAGCCCAATCGCCGCGCCCGATATACTCATCTCGAACAACATAGCCCTCGACAATTTCAATTTTACGAGCCACTCGGTCCGCCAAGGCTTTGTCGTGGGTGACCATCAACATCGTCTTGCCCTCGGTCACCCACTCTTCAAAGAGTTCGAAGCAAACCTCGGCCCCAGCTGGGTCGAGGCGACCTGTTGGCTCATCCCCCACGATGAATGGGGGATCGACAGCCACAGCCCGGGCGATGCCAGCCCGCTGCTGCTGTCCCCCGCTCACTGCATTGGGCAATTTGTTGGCTTGCTCGGCCAGCCCCACACGGTCTAGCAGATACATCGCCCGCTCGTACCGCTCCTTGACACTGTATTTATTGGCCAAATCCATCGGTAGAACGACATTTTCGAGGAGTGTCAAGGGGGGGATCATTTGAAAGAATTGAAAAATAATGCCAACATGATTACGTCGCCACAAAGCAAGTTGATTCTCGCTCAGCTTGTTCAAATCCTGGCCAGTTACAATCAAATCGCCCCCCGTGGGTCGATCAATTCCCGTAATCATGTTGAGCAGGGTTGATTTCCCATTGCCTGAAGGGCCGACGATGGAGACAAACTCGCCTGTTCCAATTTCAAAGGAAATCCCCTTTAAGATGGTGACCTCACCATCACCGACTGGGAAACTCTTTTTCACATCTTTTACGACGATAATGGGTTCTTTGCTATCTGCTGCTGTCATTCGCTTTTCATTATCCAACATTACAATAAATAGCCAGCAAAAAATTCACTATTCACAATTCACAATTATTAATCATCGACCTGCCCAGTTTTTAGAGCGATTCTCATCACGGGTGATGCGCCCGTTCACAATTTCAATTTGACGAGAGACCTGCGCGGCCAACTCTTTGTCGTGGGTGACCATCATGATGGTTTTGCCTTCGTTAACCAAATTCTGAAAAATGTCGAAAACCATCTGGGCGGATTTGGGGTCAAGGTTGCCAGTCGGTTCATCGGCGATGAGTAAGGGAGGGTCATTGGCTAAGGCTCGCGAAATCGCTGCTCGCTGCTGCTGCCCCCCGCTGACCATACTCGGCAATTTGTCTTTCTGCTCAATTAGCCCAACCATATCGAGCAGATGCTCGGCTCGCTCTCGGCGTTCCCTACCTCGATATTTTCCAGCTAGTTCCATCGGCAGCATCACATTGTTGAGCAGGGTCAATGAAGGCATCATTTGGAAGAATTGAAAAATAATGCCGACAAACTCCCCCCGCCATAGCGATTGATCATTGGCGTTCATCTCATGGATGTCACGGCCAGTGACGATGACCTTACCATCGCTGGGGTAATCGATGCCGTTGCACATATTAAGCAAGGTTGATTTTCCATTGCCGGAAGGGCCAACGATGATGACAAATTCGCCCGCGTACACCTGAAAGGAGATCCCCTTCAAAATGGTGATCTCGGTCGTACCCAGCGAGAATTTCTTGACCACATTCTGCACATCAACAACAGGTGCGGATCGGTCGAAGTCAGCCATCAGATGCTCCTATTCCGCTGAGAGATTACTAGCCATTTGCATTTCAGCCGCCCGAACCGCTCGGAATATGTTGGGATCGGGTTTGTAGTTGTCAGCATCGTAAAGTTGGGCTGGGGTTCGTGGATTAGGCTTGGTCACGATATCAAGAGAGTCGTGACCAGGACCTTGCCCAAACGGTCGAAAGACAACCATTTGCCCTGTTTCACCTGAGGCCAATAAATCGACTGCGATATTAGCAAAATTGGTAGCAGCCACGAGATCCCAGCCATCGGGACGGCCTGTGCGGACCAAATAGGAGAGGGGTTGAACTAAAATTCGCTCTCCAGCAATTTCTTCCAAAATACGGGCAATTTGTGCGCCGTGATCTGGCATCCACTCCCCTGCATCTTCAGCGATTGTCAGTTCAGCCCCATACTGTTCGGTGAAAGCCGCCTCCATTCGAGCCCCTTCACTCAAAGTCAAAATGGCGTAGTTACTCGGATTCAACCGCTTATCTTGCTTCAACATATCAACGAGGCGATTGGGGTCAAACGGAACCTCAGGAATGAGGGTGCGATCAACCCCGGCAAAGAGAGAGATGACCATTGTGGCCAAACCAGAACCTTGCCCAGCCACGGAAACAACTGCAATCTCTTCTCGTGAAGCCGCAATATCCCGAATTTCGTGAATAAACTCAACCCCACGGCGCACGGCGGTTGAAAAGCCCAGACAGTAAACGGTACCGGGGATGTCGTTGTGGACTGATTTCGGAATTCCCACCACGGGCACCCCCTCCTGGCTCAGACGAGCGGCGTAACTTAGAGCGGTATCATTGCCTACAACAATCAATCCTTCCAGTTGCAGATTATCAATGACTCGTTTGATGTGGTTGGTCAAGTCCAAGGGCGTATCGTCCCCGCTGACGCGGAGAAAGACAGGAGCATCGTTTGATTTGACCTTGGCTGGATTCACCCGGCTGGAGTGCAAAAAGGAGCCAGAAGAACGATCAATATCACGCACTTTCGGTTTGGTCAAAATCATCGCATTATCGGTATGAGTCACTGGCTCTTCGGGATCATAATTGATCAGCCCTTCCCAGCCTTTGCGAATGCCCACGACTTCAAAGCCTTGATCGATGGCGTTATTAACAATCGTCTTCAAACAATAGTTTAAGCCTGATGCATCACCACCACCGGTTAACAACCCAATCCGTTTGGCCATAATCTCACCTCATTTGGATGTATTTCGTTACAGAAAAATTATCAATTTTTTATATCGGTCAGGCAGATGGTATGTTCAGAGCTTAAAGGTGTCAAATTTTAGGAAGAGTGATAAAAAATGAGATGATCCTCATGTTGATCCGACGCCTGAGCATTAAAATCAGGAGTTATGCACTTGACGCAGAAACATGTCATTTCGATGAGTGCAATGAAGAGAAATTCCCCGAACGGTCGATTACAAACAGCTAACTGACGGGATTTCTCGGCAAAAAACGCCTCCTAAAAAATTGGCTGATTTATGTCATACCCGAATGAAGTTGTCGGGTATCCACTGGTTGGGGGCAATGAACAGTAGACTCCCGCCAAAAGCACGCGGGAGTGACCTAGTCCGACGTTTCTTTCTTTTTGTAGAAGGCCATAAAATAAGAGTGGGCTAATCTCAATTTCTCACCAGAAAGATTGTAACAAGCTGGCTCTAGACATATAATGCGGGCCTCATAATAAAAATAGGTTTCCCTTATTTACATTGAAAATCATTTTATCATTATAGGAGCACAAACCATGACTGTGAGTGTGTTCGACTTGTTCAAAATTGGAATTGGCCCATCCAGCTCTCACACTGTGGGACCCATGCGGGCGGCGCGACAATTTACAGACCGATTACAAGAACAGGGCCTCTTGCTGGATACTGTTACCATCAAAACTGATTTGTATGGGTCGTTGGGAGCCACTGGAAAAGGGCATGGTAGCGATACGGCTATTATGCTTGGCTTAAGTGGGGAAAGTCCGGACACAATTGATCCCGATACGATTGGGGGACGATTGGACAAAATTCGGGCAGAACAACAACTCGCTGTATTGGGGGAACATTCGATTCACTTTATCGAGAAAGAGCACTTGACCTTTCATCGCAAAGAGTCGCTGCCTTATCATCCTAACGGCATGCGATTAACGGCGTTCGATCAGGCTGAGAAAGAAATTCTAAGCAAGGTCTACTACTCAATTGGTGGTGGGTTTGTGGTAGATGAAACAGCGGCTGGGGCTGACCGCATCGTGGAGGATGACACCCAACTTCCCTACCCCATTAAAAGTGGCGATGAATTACTCCAGATGTGCCAGGAACACGATCTTTCCATCAGCCAGTTGATGCTGGAAAATGAAAAAATGTGGCGAAGTGAGACTGAAATTCGACAGGGTCTGCTACACATTTGGGAGGTGATGCAAGCCTGTGTAAAACGGGGCTGTGAGACGGAAGGCATCCTGCCCGGTGGCTTGAAGGTAAAGCGACGGGCATCTGATTTATATCATAAATTAACGGATCGACCTGAAGCCGCCTTACGTGATCCCTTAAATGTGATGGATTGGGTTAACTTATACGCCTTGGCCGTCAACGAGGAAAATGCTGCGGGAGGTCGTGTTGTCACGGCCCCGACAAATGGGGCGGCGGGGATCATCCCAGCCGTGTTGCACTATTGGGATCGCTTTTGCCCTGAGGCTAATGAGGATGGTATTGTGCGTTTCCTACTAACGGCTGGAGCCATCGGCATTTTGTACAAAGAGAATGCCTCGATCTCTGGCGCTGATGTGGGCTGCCAGGGCGAGGTCGGTGTGGCCTGTTCAATGGCCGCTGGCGCTTTGGCTGAAGTACGAGGTGGCACGCCCACGCAGGTCGAAAACGCCGCCGAAATTGGTATGGAACACAATTTGGGCTTGACCTGTGATCCAATTGGCGGGTTAGTTCAGGTCCCGTGCATCGAACGCAATGCCATGGGATCAGTCAAGGCCATCAATGCCGCCCGTATTGCCCTGCGCGGTGACGGAGAGCATTTTGTCTCCTTGGACAAAGTCATTAAAACGATGCGTGATACAGGCGCGGATATGCTCACCAAATACAAGGAGACGTCTCGGGGTGGGCTGGCTGTGAATGTAATTGAGTGCTAAATCGATTATACGTATCCCAAGAAAAGCGTTGGTGGATGTCATTCTCAGGTACTATTTGTGGGGGTCCATTGTCCACAACCGAGTGGATACCCGACAAAAACATTCGGGCATGACATCTTGAAATACAAATCTAATTAGAGGGAGAATAGGTTATGGCCAAAGGATATGACCAACATCGGGAACGGCTGGAAGCCTTATCAAGCCTAGGGCGGGAGTTAGTGCGTCGTTCAGGGGCGAAATGTGAGCTGTGTAGTGCGGCTGGGGTCAAGCTCAACATCTTTGAAGTTCCGCCTGCGCCAGATGAGCCGGATATCGATCATTGTATTCACATTTGTGATATCTGTCAGAACCAAATTGCGGCCCCCAAGACGATGAACTTGGATCATTGGCGATGTCTGTATGAAGCTGTGTGGAGCGAGGTGCCTGCAGTACAGGTGATGGCGTTGCGTTTGGCAAAACGGCTAGGAGAAAATGAAGCGTGGGCAGCCAGTTTGGTGGATGAAGTCTACCTGACTGAGGAGACACAAGCTTGGCTTGATAGTGAAACGTAATTGGTGGCAGAGAAGGCCCAGTAATGAGCCTTCATTATAAAACAAGTAATACGCTTCGATTAGCCATATCGCTTCAGGGCATCGATTTCTTTATGCTTTAAACCATCCGAATACCCTTGGCTATAGGTCCGACTCCCACGTAAAATTGTGCGACGCTTTCCGGACATCGCATCATCAAACCCTCGATTATAATCCTCTCTGGGCTTGACAAAGATCAGAAATAGAATAATACCGGTCAAAACAAGTACTGTGAGTAAATATAAATATGGCACATTATCCTCCGAAGATATTGAAGCATAAAAAGTAGACGTTTTTATAATAACCCAAAATTTAACAATTTGGGAAATTCACTCATATGCTTGACCTTTATTTAAATTGACAAGGCTACAATTTTATGTCATAATCGCCCGAATCGGTTTCATATAATGAACTTGTTTCATATCGTGAAACAGGTCACGGTTCGAATACACACTTATTTTCCAGGAGGTTGAAATGATTCGAACAGTCACTAGCGACATTGTTCAATTTGGGGAAAGTGTTGCTGGCGAAAATGGGTACGAAGATGTTCGGGTATATGTTATTTTGAATGAGGGCCGACCCATCATTATCGATTGCGGGTCTCACATTCATCGTGACAATGTGATGCGTGAGCTAGAAGAGGTCTTGGACGGCGCAACACCGGAATGGGTTTTTCTCACTCATTCTGAGCTACCCCATTCAGGGAACTTACAACGCATTGCCGAAAAATGGCCAGATATTCAGGTAAAAGTATCTAACGTTCTGCTCAGCTACATTGAAATTGCCCCGGTCATTCCACTGAACCAAATCTCCGCAGCCAAACCTGGCTCAACCTTAACTGTGGGTCATCGCACCCTCATCTTTGTTGATGCTTTACTCAAAGACCAACCCGGCTCACAATGGATATATGATCCAAAAACTGGCGTCCTCTTTACAGGAGATGGGTTCGGTTACTATCATCCGGCTGAACAAACCGATAAATTTAGTGATGAAATCGAGGGTGGTATTCAAACCGAACAATTTACCCCATATCACCACAACGCTTTTCGCTTTTTGCGTTGGGTTCAACCTCAAAAATTCAACACCGATTTAGACAAGCTATTTCACGATTATGACGTTAAAGCTATAGCCCCCATCCACGGCAGCGCCATCCGCAGCGACATTCCAGAACACGTTGGCCGTTTGAAGCAATCTATCAGTCAAATTTACCAATCCTACCGAGGAGGAAATCAATGAGCCGCACAACATCTGCCCATACAAATGAAGTTGCGCTTTTTGGTGAAGGGCTGGAGCGGGTGGCCGTTCGCCCCATCACTCCAGACATTTACTGGATCACCCACTGTGTTGGCGATTTGGCCCAGGAATATTACGCCGATTATTTTTCCACGCTACCCAATGCCGATGAGTTTTCTGGGAGCCGTATCGTCGATTATCCCTTCTCCGCCTTTTTGATTGATGGTGAGCAGCCCTTGCTAATTGACACGGTCGCCCCCAAACAAAAAGAGGCGATGTTGGAAGCGCTCAAGCATATTCTGGGCGATCGCAAATTGGCTTATATTTGGATCAGCCATATCGAGCTTCCCCACGCGGGCAATGCAGCCGCGATTATTCGGGAACATCCCGACGCCAAAATTGTCACAATGGCCGGGGGAGATCACTATGAGCTACACAATTTAGGTGAGGCGTTAATGGTCAATGTTGGTGACACCATCGATTTAGGGAAATATAAAGTTGAGATGGTCGATCCACTTTTTGTAGACCACGGCCTTTCTCAATGGCTTTATGAGCATACCACAGGCTTCTTCTTCCCCGCTGATTGGGGACACAATCTGCACGAGCCAGCCTGTAACGAATGCTTTATGTTTTTGGATGAGATGTTGGCGGGAACCTACACTGAAGATTTATTTGTTAGCGATGTCAAGGTCAACGCTTGGTATCAATTCCCGTGGCTGAAATGGACCGATCCTGATGAAATTGGGGCGGCGGTTGATGATTTATTCGCCAAATACGATATCAAAATTTTCGCGGCCAGTCACGGCAGTATCATTCGCAAGGACGCCGATCAATTTTTTGATTTAATCAAGCAGGGAATGATGCAGGCGTCTTCTCTAGCAAAGTAACAAAAAAGACAGGCTTTCTGAAAAGCCTGTCTTTTAAATTTTGTTGTTCTAAATTTTTTACGCAACCAACGGGATCAACATCCGCTCATCGTCGGCGGTCAAGGCATCCTGACCAGGGAGTGTCCCGCGCAAACTCCATGGGCCAGTCCAGGTGATTTCCACATCGACCAATTCACCTTTCCAATCACGGCTCTCATCTTGATCCTCGAAAAAGACCAGCTTATTCGTCCGGGTACGACCCCGCCAGCGACCTCGTTGCTTCTCCTCAACCAATACCTCCAGCGTTTCGCCTAACAACTTGCTGTTGATCTCGGCCACAACCTCTTCTTGTAGTTGGTTGAGCCGATCCAGACGATCTTTCTTCTCTTCTGGCGTCACATCATCAGGCATAATTTTGGCCGAGACCGTGCCAGGGCGAGGCGAGTACATCGCCGAGTGGCAGACATCAAGCTTCAATTCGGCCAGGGTATCCAAGGTATTTTGGAATTGGGCTTCCGTCTCACCCGGGAAGCCAACGATAATATCAGTGGCAATCGAAACCTGGGGCATTCGGGTGCGAATACGCTCAATGAGTTGGTAATACTCATCCATCGAGTACTCACGTTTCATCTGCTCCAGCACAATATCATCGCCCGCCTGATTGGGCACCTCAATATGCTCACACACTTTGGGCAATTCAGCCACAGCATCAAGCAACTCATCATTCATATAGTTCGGATGACTGGTCAGGAAGCGGATACGATGCAAGCCTTCTATATCGTTGAGCACTCGCAGGAGGTCGGGCAAACGCGGGCCGTCTGGAATATCGAAACCGTAACGATCCACAATCTGACCGAGCAGAGTCACCTCACGCACACCCTGGCTGACCAAACTCCGCACCTCAGCCGCAATCTCACCGACCGGGCGGCTGCGTTCGATGCCTCGGCGGGCGGGAATGATACAGTAGGTACACACGTGGTTGCAGCCATAAATAATCGGCACGTGGGCCGTGACCAGGTTATTCTTCTCGTGTATCGGTAACACGAGCGAGAACTCCTCATCCTGCAATTTATGGCGATGGGCGAGCGCCTGCTCCTCACTCTCACGAGCCAGCAAAAAGTCAATCAGTGGACCAGGTTCACTGGGGGGCATAAAGACGTCAACGTGGGGGAAGGTTTTGGCCAGCTTGCCACCTCCACGCACCCCAACCATACAGCCCATCAAGGCCAGCACCTTGTCCGGCTTGGCCTCTTTCATCGGCTTGAGCGACCACAAAAAGCCCGTGGCCTTATCCTCAGCACTCTGCCGCACCACGCACGTATTCAGCACAACCACATCCGCCTCACGATAGCTTTCCGTGTAGTTGTACCCCAACTTCTCCAATTCCGAGCCAACCCGCTGTGAGTCAGCGGTATTCATTTGACAACCTGTTGTCCAAAGGTGATATTTCATCATCTATTCCACATTCTGCTACATCTTCAAAATACGAAAGTATATTATATGCAAAAGGGCTGATAATTTCCAAATTAGGCATACGTTTTTCATCATAAGATTGCCAAGCTTGAATCACGATGTTATCATCTTCAGAGTAGTACACTTTAGGGATCACACACTGCGAAAGTATGCCAACTCTTGCCCAAACACCCCGTGAGTCTCGTTGGAAACATTTGTGGTAAAATAGGAGAAACAATTGACGACACGAATCGTTTATATGGGCACACCTGACTTTGCGGTGCCTGCCCTATCAGCCTTGATTGACAACTCACACAATGTTGTGGGGGTAGTGACTCAGCCAGACCGACGCAGTGGACGAGGGAAAAAGATTACACCGCCGCCAGTGAAAGTTGTCGCGGAAGCGGCGGGCTTGCCAGTATTACAACCCGAAAGCCTCAAAAATGAAGCTGATCAGCAAGCCTTGTTTGATTTGGCTCCTGATTTGATTGTGGTAGCGGCGTTTGGACAGATCCTTAAAAAAGAGGTCTTGGATTTTCCGCAGCACGGCTGTATCAACATCCACGCCTCACTTTTACCTCGCTGGCGAGGGGCGGCTCCGATCTCAGCAGCCATTCGAGCGGGAGATGGGGAGACTGGAGTGACGTTGATGCAGATGGATGTGGGTTTGGACACGGGGCCAATGATTGTTCATCGAGCCATTCCGATTACAGCCCAACACACAACAGGTAATCTGACCGAAGAATTAGCCAGCTTGGGCGCTAATTTGCTCATTGGCACGCTCCCTGCTTGGTTAGCTGGAGAGATCACACCAACCCCTCAGGATAACGAACTAGCCACGCTCGCCCCTCGGCTCAAAAAAGAAGAAGGGCGGATTGATTGGACAGAAGAAGCCGTAGCTATTGAGCGGCAAGTGCGGGCCTTTTCCCCTTGGCCTGGCACCTTCACCAATGGGCCACGCGGTCAAATCAAAGTGCACGAGGTCAGACTAGCCCCTGAAGTCAAAGCATCAAACAATCAGCATCCCGGCACATTATTCAAACAACAGCGCAAAATTTATGTGAATACGGGCAGTGGTGTTTTGCAGTTGGTGACAGTGCAGCCTGCGGGGAAAAAGACAATGCCTGTGGAGGCGGTGGTGAATGGTCAGCCGGAGATTGTGGGGAGCAGATTGGGACAAGCCAATTAATTATCAAGGCTCATGAGGTCAAAAGGTGCGGACAACTAAAGAAGCGATGAAGGGAGGATTGACAGATTTAAGATTACGTTTGAATTCAGCGAGGGCGACATAGCC
>JANQQF010000136.1 GCA_028285035.1 Phycisphaerae bacterium | reverse complement strand
TGAATTTGTCGGGCATCCACGAGGCCTTGTAGCAGTGGATTCCCGCCAGAAGCACGCGGGAATGACATGAACCGATTTTACGGGTTTAAAATGTTTCGTTTATTAGCAAATAACTCCAGCCCTACTTTTTAAGTTTATTTGATGTAGTAATTTTATTAGGCTAAATAATCAAATACTTAACCAGGCGTTTGAGCAAGTTCAGGCATCGATGCTTGACTTTGTTGCCTGATTGTCCGAAACGTCATATAAAGGGCAATCGAGTGCAAAATAACAGAGATACCGACAATAACGAAAAGACGGGCTGGTGTGTCTGCAATACGGAAGGCGTCCAAGAAATCCATCGACTCTCGTAACCAGGCACTGCCAAGAGCAACAGCATAAGCACGGGCATCCTTAATAACAAAAATGGCGATCCACGACGATAGTCCCATCGCCAGCTCTCTCGCTGACCATGACAAAACCGAATGTGTCGGCGCGCCGACAGCCGAAGGACCAGGGAATGTGTCTGGGGATAGCCAACCCCACAAACCAAGTATCGTTGCGATCAAGCCAGTCAAAAAAGTGATAACAATGACAAATTTAGGTGTTTGGATAGTCATAAAAATTCTTCCTTTTACTTTGTATGTTTATATGAATTAGGTTGTCCAGCAGTTTATATTGGTGGACGATGTTTTGTAGTTATCGATTTTATCAGACTTTGACGTTGGATCAATCGTCAATATGTGAGAAATGTCTATTTTCAGACAGAAAGTGAATTTTGTATGGAAACTCCAAATAAAAAGTTTGGATCAAAAGAGGATCGCAGAACAATTCGAAGTAAGCGCTTGATTGCAAATGCGTTGCGTGAATTAGCCCTGGAGAAGGATTATCACAAAATCACAATCAAAGATATTGTTGAACGGGCCGACGTTGGGCGGGCTACATTTTATGCACATTTCGAAGATAAAAATGACCTCAATCGGTTCATCCTGCTCGAACGCTTTATGGCCCAGGTCGAGATCAAGCTTGAAGCCAGCCTCAATGAGTTATCGGTCAAGGACCACGACCACCAAACCCTGATCCCAAGTCTGGCGCTTTTCCGTGTTGCAAAAGAAAATTACGACTTGCTCAAAAAGTATGCGGTTGCATCCGAAGTAGGAATCGACAGCCTCATTCAGCCATTAATTGATCGATTTGAAGAGAAGCTGGAGTTGCTAGGCATCTCAGACACCCCCTTCGGAATACCGATACAGCAGATTTCAATATTCCTAATCAGCGCACTAACATCACTACTGACACAGTGGATATTGGATGACATGCCTTCGTCACCTGAAATGATGAACACCAACTACCAGATGCTTGCATATCCGACATTGGAGTGCCTCCTTACTGATAATCAAAAGTGTCATTTCCCTGATTCCAGAACTGAGAACGGCGTTTGACAAGAGCAATTGGACGCGTACTTTTTGGTAGACTTTCCATTGGTAACGGGATTAGAGCGGACGTCCAGAGTTTGCTTTTTGGGAGAGTAACGTTTCTTAGTGGGTTCACGCTTATCTACCTTGGTTCGCAAGCTGCTGAACCGCCACATTAAGTATAAACTCCTTGTTGCCACACGTAACCATAATCACTACTCTCTTCGCCAAACACTTGACCCGTCCCGTCCCCCTGAGTACAATCTTCAACAGGAATTAAGGAGACCGTTGGATGTCCAAATATTGGCCAGAGGAAGAGGGAGACCTTGCGGTTGAGCAGGAGAGTCGAGACAAGGTCGAGAAACCCCGTCTGTACAAAGTATTGCTGCACAATGACCATTACACCACCATGGAGTTTGTGGTGATGGTCTTGATAAATATTTTTCACAAATCAGAGACCGAAGCGACTCGGATTATGTTTGATGTCCATCGCAAAGGTACTGGTTTGGCCGGGATATACCAACGTGAGATTGCCGAAACAAAAGTTGAGCGAGTACGTACGCTGGCTCAACAAGCCCAATTCCCATTTTTATGCACAATGGAGCCTGAATGAGTACCCCATTATTACCCGAATCTTTACGTGAAAGCTTGGTCGAGGCGGTAGAAATCGCCCGCAAATATCGTCACGAATATGTTACTTTGGAACATTTGCTTTTTGCCCTGATCCACGAAGCCCGAGCCGCAGAGGTGTTGCGGGCTTGTGGGGCTGATTTGAAGATTTTGTTTGACGAGTTAGAAATTTTTCTGGATGAAGGTCTGGAAGTGCTGCCTGCTCATATCACTGCTGTTGATCCAGCGGAGACGATTGGTCTGCGTCGGGTCCTCTCAAATGCCATTTGGCACGCCCAAATTGCGGAACAAGAGCAGGTAGAGAGCGGTGATTTGTTGGCTGCTATTCTGGAAGAGCCAGAGTCTCACGCGCGTTATCTGTTGGAGCAACAAGGTATCACTCGGCTGGATGTCCTGAATTATATTTCTCACGGTATCTCCTCTTTTGGACCCGATGATGAGGCCTTGATGCCTGATATGATTGGGGAAGAGGAAGAGATGGATGCGCCCGTGCGCAACCCACTTGAGGCCTTTACGACGGACTTGGTCGAGTTGGCTGCCTCTGGTCGGATTGATCCTCTGATCGGTCGTGAGGCCGAAATCGAGCGCACCATCCAGGTACTTTGTCGCCGTTTGAAGAACAATCCGCTTTTTGTTGGAGACCCTGGCGTGGGGAAGACGGCAATGGCCCAAGGGTTGGCCTCCCGGATTTATGAAGGTAACGTGCCCGACATTTTGAAAGGTGTGCATATTTATTCACTGGATATGGGTTCTTTGCTGGCCGGAACCAAGTTTCGGGGGCAGTTCGAGGAGCGAGTCAAAGGAGTGATGAAAGCCCTGAAAGATCGGACGGATGCCATTCTGTTTGTGGACGAGTTGCATACGATGGTTGGGGCCGGCGCGACCACGGGTGGCTCAGTCGATGCCTCCAGCATGCTTAAGCCCGCCTTGGCCAGCGGTGATTTGCGCTGTATGGGCGCGACCACCCACGAAGAATTCAAGGCATTAGAACGAGATCAGGGCTTGGCTCGGCGTTTTCAAAAAATCGAGATTCCTGAACCGACCATCGAAGAAACCATCCAAATTTTGACAGGGCTCAAGTCTCACTACGAAACCTATCACGAGATCACCTATACCGATGAAGCCATTCGAGCTACGGCTGAGCTGTCAGCTAAGCATATCAACGATCGTTTCTTGCCTGACAAAGCAATTGATGTGCTCGATGAGGCCGGGGCTCGTCAACGACTACGGCCCGACTCTGAGCGGCAGCAGATTCTGGATCGTGAAGACATCGAGATCGTGGTTTCGACAATGGCCAAAGTGCCCGCCGAAAGCGTATCTGGCGATGATCGAGAGCGACTCAAAAATCTGGATGCTGATCTGCACAAACATATTTATGGGCAAGAAGGGGCGATTGAGGCGATTGTTTCCGCTATTCGTCTATCACGTGCCGGCCTGCGCTTGCCCGATAAACCCGTCGGCTCGTTTCTCTTCTTTGGCCCAACCGGGGTCGGCAAGACGGAACTGGCCCGCGTGTTGTGTCGCTCACTGGGGGTTGAGTTACTACGTTATGATATGAGCGAATATTCGGAGAAACACACCGTCAGTCGGTTGATTGGAGCACCGCCAGGCTATGTGGGCTTTGACCAGGGCGGCTTGCTCACCGACGCTGTCCGTCGCCACCCCTATGCGGTGGTGTTGCTTGATGAAATTGAGAAGGCCCACTCCGACCTGTTCAACATTTTGCTTCAGGTGATGGACCACGCAACCTTGACTGACAACACGGGGCGGAAAGCCGATTTCCGCAACGTCATCTTGATTATGACCACTAACGCTGGGGCCCGCGAACTCACCGCTGCACCGCTTGGCTTTGGCACCGCAGAAAAAGGGAATGTGGCTAAAAAGCCGTTAGAGCGCCTCTTTAGTCCCGAATTCCGCAACCGTCTTGATGCTGTGGTTCGTTTTGATACGTTGGACAACGAAACCATCAAGCTGATTGTTGATAAACAAATCGACGAGCTACGAAGCGCCCTGACCCCGAAACAGGTCACGCTTGAATTATCTGAAGCCGCTCGAGAATGGTTAGCTGAGCGCGGGTATGATAAAGATTTTGGGGCCCGACCAATGTCTCGTCTGATTGATGAGAAGCTACGCAAGCCGCTGGCCGAGGCAATGCTTTTTGGCGCTTTGGCTGATGAGGGCGGCAAGGCTTTGGTTGATGTGGTGGAGGATGAGTTGGTTTTGACGTTTCAGGCGTAATTCTACCCCTTCACCTCAAATGCCACCTTGGCCTTCTCAACCCCGTTTACGATAACTGAAAGTTGATGCTCACCTGGATAATGTTTGCGGGTTGAGCGATCAACGAATGATTGTTTTTTTGTAATGGAATGCAATCCCGGCGCAAAGTCAGCCTCTTTGATTTGGAAGACTTTGCGCGAGAGTTGACCTTTGGCCTTTTTGAAATAGACCCCATACTCTAAGCGAACTTGGCTGGCCTCAGATGTGTTGACCTCCAAGTCAAATTGAAAGTTTAGATCCTCTCCAATAGCGACATGAGATGGCGTTAGGGTGAGGTTCTTGATTGCTAATTGACTGGGATCGCCAAAGCCAAAGAGGCGCATCGCTTGCGGATTTCCGGCTTTGAGCAAGGTCCGGCAAGCATGTTTAACGATCCAATCCGTGTGTTTACTCTGCCCTAACCATCGTTCCCCAATCTCTAACACCAAATCAGGATGATCCTTTGAGATATCATTGAGATTGTTGGCCACACTTTTTCGGACATACTCCGAGTCATCATTATTCAACATTTCCAAAATGAGCAAAATTGGGCTGGGGTCTTTTTTGAAAGCGGACAAAGCCATTCCCCACGGCAGCCGTGGCCGACACCCCTCGCTGGCCAGCCGTCGTACGTGGTGGTTCTCATCCTTGGCCCATTGCGCCATATAGGCCATTGCCCGTGCTGGATCTTCGGCTAAAAACGGGCGAATGGCGAACTCTGCACTCCCATATTTTGTGAACTCCCGCAAGGCTGGCAGCGATAAATCCCAGTAGTCAAGCCCGTAACATTCAACAAAATCGGGAAAGAGGATGCCCTCGAAGCCGTCAAAATTGGGGGCGACGTGTTCCAAAATAGCCAGCGCTTTTGGGTATTCTACCGGTAAGGTTTGATGTAGGCATCGGGTGAGATGCCGCATTCGTTGCTTGAGTTCTTTTGCTTCCCAAGCGCCATCGTATACCAAGGCTTTGAATGCCGCCGAGTCAAACTCAGCGTGGATGTCCTGAATTTTTTCGGCTAATAAATCAACAAAGGTTGGGGTGAAAAAGATGTTTTTGAGTCTTTCGGCCATGATAATCTCCAATTAAAGATGAAACACAAAGGACACAAAGATAGCTCAAAGGACACAAAGTTTTGAGCTATTTTTGCTGTGTTTATTGAATTTTGGTTTAGAAAAACTAGAGAGGATTATAGAACAAATGATCGATTTTTGAAAATTCAGGAGAAGGCGAAGGACAGACTAGAAGCCTGTGTTACCAAAGAAACGGATTCTACTTCGAATTCAAGCGGGTCAGCGGAATCCAATCCGGATCAGGGGGATTCTTTTGTAAGTCGAGACAGCGCTCCAAATAAATTTTTGAGGCTAGATCATCGGGATACATCTTGCTTAGCTCTTGAAAGACTTCAATCGCATCAGGCCAGTTCTTGACCAGATAGGCATCAAATCCCTCAGTGAATTTTTCGCTGAGATGAACTTTGTCAGGCGTTGTATCACCAAATTCGCCAATCAACTCATACAAAAGAACACCCTGCTCTTTGCCCTTGACAGTGACGATATCAAGCGGACGAACGTAGAAACGATCAATAACCCGGTGATAGGTGGATAGGCTGATGATAATGCCCGTCCCATAGACTTTATTGATGCCCTCTAGCCGGCTGGCCAAATTCACACTATCACCGAGGACCGTGTAATTCATCCGTTCGGCTGACCCCATATTACCAACGAGAGTATCGCCCGTGTGCAAGCCAATTCGGGTTGCGAAGAGGGGCTTGCCTTCTTGTTGCCAGATTTGATTGAGCTGCGCCACCTTTTCCTGACATCGTAGGGCCGCGATACAGGCGTTATAAGCGTGATTTGGATTGTCCAGTGGGGCACCCCAAAAGGCCATCAAGCCATCCCCCATATATTTATCCACGGTGCCGTGCACTTGCCCAATGACATTGGCCATATTGCCCAGATATTCCGAAAGTTGCAGCATCAAATCCTCGGGCACCATTGTTTCAGAGATAGAGGTGAAATCGGCCACATCACTGAAAAAGATGGTCAACTCTTTTTTATGCCCCCCTAACTCGGCCACCTCGCCTGACTGAATGACCTGTCGTACCAACTCATTGGGCACATACTTTTGAAACGTTTGTAAACTGCTTCTCATTGCAGAAATTGAATCACCCAACAATTGGACCTCATGAATTGGCGATTTGATTTCAAGCCCACTATCAAGCTGAAAATCTTTGATTTTCTTGGTTTCTTCGGTTAATTGAACAATGGGATTAGAGATGGATCGTGAGATAAAGATGGCCAGGATAATGGCCACGAGCAAGATGCCGAGTGAGATCAATAGGCTGACCTGATTGGTTTGTTTGAGGGTACCGATAAAATCATCCTCGGGCACAACAATACCGATTTCCCAATCCTTACCAAAGGTTTCTGGAAATGGTGTGAATGAGGCGATGTAGCGTTGACTATCGACGTCAAATGTAAATCGACTTTGCTCAACATTCTGTCGCTCTTGATAAGCGGCAGTGAGCCAAGGCTCGTTCAAATCCTCAATTATAAGCGGCCGAAATCCTTCGCCTTCCACCACAGCCAACTCTCGATCAGGATACGCCACAACCTCAGATTTGTTATTGACGATGAAGGCCACCCCGTTATCTCCCACGGTTTGGGTTTGTAAAAACAGGGAGAGTTCGTCCAGCGCGACATCAATTCCGATGACGCTAACTAAATCGCCCTCTTCTTGGGTGACTGGATAGGCGGCGGTGATGCCAGGCTTTTGATCCGTGAAAAAAATGTAGATGTCGGTCCAATACTGCTGCTGGCTATCCTTGGCGCCCGTGTACCACGGGCGCTGGCGGGGGTCGTAGGTGAAATCAGTGGTTACCTCCACCTCAGTCACTTCCCCGGCTGGGTCACGATAGGTCCAGGTCCGTACCGGCGGATCAGCGGAGCGATCAATCACCTGGGTGCCGATACTGCGGTCCGGGAAGCGTTTGACAAAGAGAAAATCCCCTTGCTCATTACCGATGAATAAGCCAGCCAATTGCGGATATTGGTTGAGCACCTCCATTCCATACGCTTCTAATTCATCATTATCAACCAACGACAAGGTCTCAACCGCAGGTACTTCTGCGCTGATTTGGGCCATAATCGCAGCTGGGGTCAAATAATTGGTTGTTCGTTCAATCAAGGTTTCGGTCACTTGATTGACCAAATCATCGGACAAATTCAAGAGGGCGGTCGAGTTTTGCTGGTAGGTGTAGCCGATGATGATCAAAACGGTGATAATGAGCAAGACCGCAAACGCGATAAGAATATTGATTTGTAGTGAGCGGCGAATATGAAACGGTGAGAACCCTTTTGGGGGCTGTTGAGATGCCATGATTTGAATGCTCCACAACAAAGCGATTAGCCAGTGAGGAAGTTACTTTGTCGCTATCCGAGATTTATCTGTATTAACCTTGGGAATGACAGATTCCTTAACACTCTATCAAATATAAAACATTACGTCAATGGGACAATGGAGTGTGATTTAATGGGTTTATTTGTTTTGTATCCTACCCCCATTTCTCATTTTGAGGAAAATATGTTACATATAACGATTAAATTGGTTCTGTGTAAAGCTTGATTTTTTTTAATTTTTTAGGGCCACTTAGATAGGGCATAAAAAAGCAGTAGATTACCTTGATTTGAGGAATTTGCGATGAAAGAAACAATTGAACTACAACTGGCTGGTATTTCGCTTGATCGGGCAGCCTCAATAGCATTATATCGTCAACTCTATGAGTCATTGCGCCAAATGATTTTAGGAGGTCGGCTTCGTCCTGGGCAACGGTTACCAGCCACCCGTGAGTTGGCAAATGAGCTGAAGCTATCCCGCAATACCGTTTCATTGGCTTACGATTGTTTGCTGGCCGAGGGCTACATTGAAGGGATTGTTGGTTCAGGCACCTATGTCAATCATGAATTGCCTGAGGCCTTTCTCGATTTACCTCGTGGGGAAAGTCAAGCGCAAACGACAACGCTGGCGAAACCGAGCAAACTTTCAAAGCGTGGCCAACGATTAGCCAGGGTTCAAGTCGGATCTAATCCAAAATATGAGGTGGCCCGACCCTTCCAGCATGGCCTCCCTGCTCTAGATGAGTTCCCAAGACAAATCTGGACCCGTCTAATTGGCCGTCAATGGCGCGAGGCTGGCGAGCTTGATTTGGGCTATAGCAATCCAGCCGGCTACTGGCCATTGCGGGAAGCCGTGGCCAGCTATTTGCGTACCTCGCGTGCGGTCAAATGTGAAGCGGGTCAGGTTATCATTGTTAATGGTTCTCAGCAAGGGTTAACCCTCGCCTCTAATGTTCTGGTCGATCCAGGTGAGCGGGTTTGGATTGAAGACCCTTGCTACACAGGAGCGAAAGGAGCCTTTATTGCGGCTCAACTTGATTTGGTGCCAATTCCGGTGGATGATGAAGGATTGAATGTAGCGTATGGACAAGCCACTGCCCCCATCGCTAAGATGGCCTACGTCACTCCCTCTCACCAATATCCCTTGGGCTTAACAATGAGCCTCAAACGTCGCTTTGAGCTGCTTCAATGGGCTGCCCAATCTGAGAGTTGGATTTTGGAGGATGATTATGATAGCGAGTTTCGATACAGTGGTCCACCCTTGGCCTCTTTACAAGGGCTAGATTATCATAATCGTGTGATTTACTTGGGAACCTTTAGCAAGGTATTATTCCCAGCGTTACGGTTGGGGTACTTGGTCGTTCCGGCTGATTTGGTTGAAGCCTTTATCTCGGCGAGAGCTGTGCTTGATCGGGGAAGCGGCATTGTTGAGCAAGCGGCGTTGGCCGAGTTTATCAGCGAAGGGCACTTTGGGCGACATATTCGGCGGATGCGCCTTTGCTATCAAGCCCGCCAGCAGGCCTTGCTAGACGCCGCCGATCACTGCCTGTCAGACCTGCTGAGTTTGTCGTCGTCTGAATCAGGGATGCATTTGGTAGGCTGGCTGCCTAACGGGGTGGATGATGCTGAAATTTCACAAAAATTGGCCAAAGCGGGAATTACTGCTTTGCCTGTCTCTGCCTATCGCTTGCAGCATCCTGGCAAATCAGGGCTGGTGTTAGGCTATACCGGATACAATGAATTAGAAATTAAACGAGCGGTTTCTGCCTTAGGACAGGTCTTGAAGGCGGAAGGCCTTTGAGGCAAAGTGGATGTATTCTCTTTGGCTGATTCATCTTGCTCATCAAATAAAAGCTGTTAATATACAGAAGTGTTACATACGTATCACTCAAAAAACACAATCTCAAAATGGTAGAAACTATGAGCCATAATTTTGATCCGACAGATGCCGATTTTTTGAATAACCCTTATCCCACTTACACCCGACTTCGTCTGGAGACACCAATCTTCTATGACGAGGAACAGGGGTTATGGTTTTTCCTACGCTACAAAGATGTTGATCATCTGTTGCGGGATAAACGGCTGGGGCGATCTATTTTGCATATCCTAACTCGCGAAGAGTTAGGCTGGCCCCCAGAGCCTGAGGCCCACGCTCCGTTCTATAAGATGCAGGCGAACATGTTGATGGAGATGGAGCCACCAGACCATACGCGTCTGCGGTCTTTGGTGCATAAAGCCTTTACCTCCCGGCAAGTGGAGTGCTTGCGATCTGAAATCGAGGCCTACAGCCATCATTTGCTGGACCAACTTGAGGGTCAGGCTGAATTTGATTTGCTGTCCGCTTATGCCATTCCAATTCCGGTTGCGGTGATTGCTCAACTGCTAGGGGTGCCGGTGACGGATAGTCCAAAGCTGTTGACATGGTCTACAGAAATTGTCCAAATGTATGAGCTGAATCGGACAGCAGCTCAAGAACAAGCGGCCATGACCGCGATTAATGAGTTTTCAGCCTATTTGCGTGAGGTTATTGCCCATCGTCGTCAGGCCCCAACAGATGATCTGCTTTCGCATTTGATACAGGTGCAAGAAGCTGGGGATCGATTGACAGAAGATGAATTGGTTAATACCTGTATTTTGTTGTTGAACGCAGGTCACGAGGCAACGGTGAATGTGATAGGCAATGGCTTGCACGCTCTGCTCAAGCATCCAGCCCAGCGAGAAAAGTTGACTCAGCAACCAGAGTTGCTGAACAGTACCATTGAGGAAATGTTGCGATACGATACGCCGTTACCCTTATTTCGGCGTTGGGTGTTGGAGGACTTTTCGTATCAGGGCTATGACTTTACACAGGGTACCGAGGTTGCTTTTCTACTTGGGGCGGCTAATCGTGACCCTGACCAATTTCCAGAACCAGATCGATTTGATATTGCGCGTAGCGATAATCGCCACATTTCTTTTGGGGCGGGCATCCATTTCTGTTTAGGTGCCCCCTTAGCTCGGCTGGAGCTACAGATCGCTATTCGAGTTTTGCTTGAGCGATTGCCCAACCTCGAACTGATTGGTGTGCCTGAGTATCAGCCGACCTTTGTATTTCGGGGACTGAAGACGTTGCCTGTTCAGGTGAGATAATAAATCCGAATTTATATCGACGGAAGCCATTGCAATGAATGAATTTGTCAATCAATTTCAACTTGGCGTAGCCAAAGTAACGATCATTAACATTGGCTATCTTGCCTTTGATCTTGCTGCCTCGTTTGATATATCCGAGGCGGAATGGTCGCCCCAATATGATACGATTTTCAAGGAGCCACTGCATCTGCCAGTACAATCAACTTTGATCGAAATGCCAGATACGACCATTTTGATTGACCCGAGCTTGTACGATATTCGACCGAGTTCCCGATTTGCCATTGATGGTTATGAACCACCGGCTGGTTTATCGGCTCGTTTAGCCGAACTGGGTGTAACCCCTGAACAGATTGAGCACGTGATTATCACGCACCTTCATTTTGATCATTTTAATGGCACAACGGTGAAGAATGGCGATATCTACGAGCCAGCCTACCCCAAGGCGCGATACTACATTGGTCGGGCTGATTGGGAGAGTGAGGACACCCAGAAAGGGTTGCAAAAATCGAGTGGCTTGGCTGCGCGGACTCTGGGGGTGCTGCAACAGGCCGATTTGGTTGATTTAGTTGAGGGAACCTATCCAGTGACGCCAGATATTCAATGTATAGCCACGCCAGGTGAAACGCCCGGCCATCAAATGGTTCGTATTGAGTCTGAGGGCAATATTTTGTACTGTGTCGGTGATCTTGTCCACCACACCGTTGAATTTGAGCAGCCAAGCTGGGCCGTAAAATGGTGCGATACTCAGGCCATTAAAATTAGTCGGGAAATGGTGATAGAGACAGCCCTAGCTGAAGACGCCCTTATTTTTGCCACGCACATATCAACCATAGGGCAATTGCAACGGAATAATGGTAAACTGGTGTGGCGTTCATAGAGTTTGTCGAATTGGTACTGTTTTAACGCTGCAAACTCTATAACCCCTAAGAACCCTATAACTCCCCCAAACCTACCTCGCTTCAATCAAATAGGCAGAGGCCCACCAATAATCATACAAAAGATGTGTTTGTACTGATTCAAAATTAGCGACCTTTAGTTGCTCAATCCAAGCTGCGATGGGTTGCTCATAGTTGGTTCGATCCACCGTTTGATCAAAGTTGCCAAAAAAGACAGGCATTAAAAAGCCTTGCGCTACTAAACTGTTGTCATCAGCGTACTCAGCTAAACCTTGTTGGTAACGATCAACGATGTAATGAACCCGGTCTGGTTCGTACATTTGGCTATAGTCAGGCGCATCAAACTCGGCGATAAGCAGACACTCGCAATGTTCCCGGAGCCAAGCCAGAGCAGCAGGACGTTCAGATGGCTGCAAGGATTGCAAACTGTAGGTGCCTTGAATGATGTCCCATTGAGCGTCACTGTGTGTCATAAATTCTTGCAAGGTTGCATTCGTCGCCTCGCCCATTACGGCCTGCCCTGTCAAGTCTGCTGTTGTTTTCTCAAGCATTACTGCTGATGGTTCAAGTAGGTCAACTTGGTCAATGTTGTTCGTGAGGGCGGGTAGAAGGGCCAGTCCATCTCCCACACCAACATCGAGGAGTTTGAGATCATTTCCTGTTTGATAAATCTGTTTCAACGCAGCACTGGTTGCTTCATACAAAGGAACATTGCCTCCGCCCCGAATAAACGCGGCAAAAGCGTCCCCAGTGACATAAACACTTTGTTTCCCCTCATCTAGAATCCGTTTAAGATACTGTGCCCCTTCCGCATAAACAAGATGAGATGGTCCCAAGATCATTGCCTGTTGAGCATCAGCATGCGCTTGCTCAATTTGCTGCTCACCAAAGGCCAGAATGGCTCGATAAAAGTATTCCAGAGGTGTTTTTAGTGCGATATCAAGTGTGGAAAGATATCCTTGATTTTGGTATTGTTGCCAAAGTCGTTCGATGGTCATTGAATGCTCCCTTTGTAGCAGTTTAGTTCAAATTATAGGCCTGAGGTAAGGGAACGATCAAATTGGTGGTATAATTACCGCTAGTCAAGCAATAAATAAAACTGCCTTTAAGATTCGTACGTCAATATAAAGAGGCAACAAAAATTGGTCTCTATCAGCCAAAAAAATTTAAGAGCCTAATTTATAGTGACTAAATACTTTCTACCTCGGGTGGGTTTTGCATCCTGATGAAAAAGCGAATTTTGTTTCTTATGTCCGATACGGGCGGCGGACACCGTGCGTCAGCCCAAGCCATCGCTGACGCAATCCACTATCTCTATCCAGATCAATATGACATTTTGATACAAGATGTTTGGAAACATCATACCCCCTGGCCAGTTAATAAAATTCCCAACATGTATGGCTGGCTGACTGGACCAGGCTTGCTTATTTGGCGATTATTTTGGTTGAGTACAACGCGATTACAAGGCTATCGGCTGATTCTTTCAGGAGTGTCTCCCATATTAAACAAGCAAGTGGCTGATTATCTTGAAGAGGTTAGACCTGATCTTGTTGTATCCGTGCACCCAGCAATGAATCACCTAGGCATTAAGTGGCGTGACAAAGCTAACCTTGACGTGCCTTTTGTCACAGTGGTGACCGATATGGTCACGATTCATCCGTTTTGGGTTTGCCCAAAAGTCACGCGTTGTCTTGTCTCTACTGAAGAAGCCCGACGTTCAACTATTAAGCTGGGGATGCCCCCTGAAAAAGTTGAGGTATGTGGTCAACCCATTAGTTTAAAGTTTACCCGACAGCTATCAGATAAACACTCAGTTCGGTTGAGGTTGGGATTATCTGCTGACCGATGGGTTATTTTATTGATTGGGGGTGGTGAGGGATTTGGCCGAATTTTTGAGATCGCCCGTAACGTAGCCAAAGCGATTGACCAAGCTCAACTCGTCATTGTCTGTGGTCGGAATCAGCTTTTGAAGCGCAAGTTAGACGGGGTTCAATGGGAGATCCCGACAACAATTTATGGGTTTGTTGACAATATGCCAGAATTAATGCACGCTGCTGATATCCTGATTACAAAAGCCGGTCCTGGTACAATTTCGGAGGCATTTAGTGTCGGATTACCCCCCTTGATTTATAGTTATATTCCTGGTCAGGAATATGGTAATGTAACTTATGTTAAAGACCATCAGGCAGGAGTATACGCCAAAACAGCCAAACAAATCACACAATTGATTAGTGATTGGCTTGACTCTGATGATACCGCTTTGCAAGAGATGTCTCGAAATGCAGCTCAATTGGCCAAACCTGAAGCTGTGATTACCATTGCTGAAGAGCTGTGTCAACTCCTGCCTACCCCACCCAAAGGAGGCTAACCTATCTAATCTCCCCAAGTAGAATTATCATAAAAATACCGCGAAATCGCTTTACAATAAATTTATAGAACAAGGATGTAAACGTTATGAATATCGTATTACGAATAGGCTTTAGTCTGCTGTTAGCAAGTGTCGCGCTGTTGCTGATTGGGGCCACATTTGAACCGCAACCACAGGGAATGGAAGAGCCAACCCAATTAGGAGATGAGATTGATCAGAAAGATTGGACAAATCAAATTATTGTTAAGTTCAAGGACGGGGCCAGTGAACTCTCAGTAATGCAACAGGTCAATCGGGTGCAAAAATTAAGCAATCGGGCCGGAGTCCAAGTCAGCTATCGACGCTCCCTTTCTGGGGAGGCACATGTCATTAGACTCCCAGAACGATTGTCGATTGATGAGGTCGAGGCTTTGGCTGAGAAGATGGCTGGCCCTGAGATTGAGTATATTCATCCTGATTATATGATGCATCCGATGGAAACCCCCAACGATCCCCTATATAGTTCACAATGGCATTATCAGGAAGTTATTACGGGTACAAATTATGGGGTAAATTTACCTGAGGCGTGGGACATTATAACTGGAGATGCCAGCATCGTCATGGGGGTGATTGATACCGGTATCCTGCTTGACCATCCAGATATTGATGAAAACCAAACAGGCTATGATTTTATCGATGATACGACTGTAGCAAATGATGGGGATGGTCGTGACGCCGACCCCACCGACCCTGGCGATTGGGTTGAAGCGGGTGATCCTTGTAGCCCTACACAAGCTAGTAGTTGGCACGGCACGCATGTAGCAGGGACAATGGGGGCCTTAACGGACAAACCAGATGAAGAAGGTGTAGCGGGGATTAATTGGGTGTCGCCTACCATTCATTTACGCGCTTTGGGAAAATGTGGTGGGTTCACCTCAGACATTATTGATGCCATCCGCTGGGGCGCTGGTTTAGCAGTTTCAGGCGTGCCTGTTAATACCACCCCAGCCAAGGTTCTGAATCTAAGTTTAGGCGGTTTTGGTTCTTGCCCAGCCGCAACACAGAGCGCGATAAACGATGCAGTAAATGCTGGGAGTACAGTTGTCGTGGCTGCCGGGAACTCTAGTAGCGATGCCTCAAGCTTCAGCCCAGCTAGTTGTGATAAGGTTATTGCGGTTGCTGCTACGGATCAAAGTGGTGATATGGCCAGTTACAGTAATTTTGGTAGTGTTGTTGATATTAGTGCGCCAGGTGGCGAAACGACCACGTTTCTAGCTGATGGGGTATTATCTACCCTGAACTTTGGTACTACAACCGCAGGATTACATACCTATTTTCCGTATCAAGGCACAAGTATGGCCTCTCCCCACGTGGCCGGAATTATCTCCTTGATGCTTTCTGCCAACCCAGATTTGAGCCAAAACCAAATTCGTAGCATTTTGCGCCAAACCTCAACCCCCTTTCCAAGCGCCTCTTCTTGTACCACATCGACGTGTGGCTATGGCATTATCAATGCTGGAGCGGCGGTCGATATGGCCGCTAACAATCCACCAGATGAACTGTATACCTATTTGCCAGTGATTATCGTTCCTTAGAGGACGGGCTTATCGGTTGATCAACTTGAAAAATTTGCTTGACTTATAAAACAATGTCAATATGATGGTCGGGCCAACACAGGTTGGTCCGATTATCATTGTTTAGGAGGGATTAATGAACTACGAGACATTGCGTCAGGAATTTAAGGAAAAAGGATTTGCCATTGTGCGCGGCTTGCTATCGAAAGACGAGGTTGAGTCATACATTCAACGTATGGAGAAGTTATCGGGCATTAGTCGTGGTGATTTTTCGTCGGTGTCTGGCCGGGGTTTTGATCAAAGCGGTAAACAAACCTCCTGGAATTTACCTGATGGGGTAGCAAAAACCGAAGAATTTTGGCCAATCATTTTTAATGAACGACTGTTGACGACGGTTCGAGAGTTACTTGGCCCAGACATCCGCTTTTTACAACATAATGACTTACACGTCGGGTTCTCGGCCATCTCCTGGCACCGGGATAGCGTTAATCGTAAATTTGGCCAGGGGCCAGATTGGAACGAGACCGAAGCTGCATACAAACTCGTTCGGGTCGCTATCTACTTACAGAGTTACGAGGAGAGTCAATTCCGTCTTGGCTTTATCAATAGCAGTCATCAACCTACGCCCACAGTCACTCTAAAACGCCGGATTGACGAAGCCAAATTAAACTGGTTTGGTGCCCTAAGTTATGTTTCCCCCAAACTACAGATGTGGGCCTCCAACGCTGAGTGGATTGCCACTGAGCCTGGCGACTGCCTCATTTTTGATCCCCGCGCCTTGCACTCTGGTAGCTACATCACTGGTCCCAAATATTCGATGTTTGTGGCCTATGGTCAGGAAAATGAACACTTTTACAATCACCAGAACTACTATAACAATATTCGGACCGAATTGGGCTATCAGCCGATGAATCCTGAATTAGCAGAAAGGCTGAAAGAAGCCAATCTTCTCCCCGAAAATGTACCCGTTTATGACAAAATCGAAGGTGCTTGGGTACCCGCCCCGATTTTGAAAAATTTATTGGCCCAACGCTTAAATAAATCGTAGAGTTAAGTGTTTGGTGGAATATTTTAGAGAAATTTTAGCGGGATAAACCGCCAAACTTTTAAGGTGCTACAGGTTTCAATTTTCTAATTTTGAACGATGACACACTTAACATAAAGCTAACTTTACGTGAATTTAACTAAACCTTAATATCCCCTTAAAAGATACTTAATTAACCTGTTGTAACCTTGGTCGAGTTTGTCTATTTGTTAAGATTTTATGCTTATAGTGTACTTGGTCAACAGGTTCGGAAAGTTCAAACCAAGATAATGCGCATCGCTTTTTTCGCTGAAACCTTTTTACCCAAAATTGATGGAATAACCAATACAATTTGTTATTTGTTAGATCATTTGGCAATGCGGGGACACGAAAGCTTGCTCTTCGGACCGGAAGGTGCCCCTGACCGTTACGCCAATACCCCTGTTGTCGGCCTACCCGCTATCCAATTCCCACTATATCCCGAATTAAAACTTGTTCCGCCTCGGGCTGATGTGAAGGATCGCTTGACCGCATTTCAACCTGATTTAGTACACCTTGTTGGTCCTGTGTCCCTTGGTGTGGTTGGATTAAACCAAGCTCGGGCCCTTGAGGTGCCGATTGTGGCCTCCTACCATACCGATATTCCGGGCTTTGCGGCGCGGTGGGGCTTTAGCTTGCTACGTGACCCCCTGTGGACCTATCTTCGTTGGTTGCATAATCAAGCTGACCTTAATTTGTGTCCTTCAAAAGCAACGGAAACTGAATTACTTGAACACGGCTTTGAACGAACAAAAATCTGGAGCCGAGGGGTCGATACCCAACTCTATAACCCTGCTCGTCGTTCGGATGAATGGCGCAATAGATTAAGTCCAGAACGACCAGAAGCCCCGCTGCTTCTTTATGTGGGCCGTTTATCGCCCGAAAAACGAGTGGATTGGTTGCGCCCTGTGCTGTCAGCCTTGCCGGAGGTCAATCTGGCCATTGTAGGTGATGGGCCTGCTCGCCCCGATTTAGAACAACGATTTGCCGATACCCCAACGGTATTTACAGGCTATTTGCGAGGCGAAGAGTTAGCCGCTGCCTATGCTACTGCTGATATTTTTGTCTTTCCTGCGGCCAATGAAACCCTGGGGAATGTTGTGCTGGAGGCGATGGCGTCTGGCTTACCAGTCATTGCACCCCGCTCCGGTGGCGTATTGGAAAATGTGGTTGATGACGTGAACGGTCTCTATTTCGAGCCTGAAAGTCAACACGATTTGGTGGCAAAGGTACGGCAACTGGTTTTTGATAAAGAATGCACCGCTCAACTTGGCGTAGGTAGCCGTAAGTATGCCGAGGCAAAAAATTGGAGTACGATTTTAGATCAACTTTTAGCCGATTATGAGATGGTCATTGCAAACGCCAATCCCACAGGACGCTCGATGGGACAAGTTGCTTGATGGGGTGGCCTGTAAATCCTAACGTAGGTGCTTTGTCATTTATTTTATAACCTTAGTAGTTTGATTACAAACAATTTTATTGAAAGGGAGCCAGGATTCGCAATTTCTCAGAATCCTAATGCAAACGATGCGCGGATATAAGCAACAATCGGGGTGGGGGAAAGCCGATTTGCACCTCCACACCACTTACAGTGATGGCATTATGACGCCAGAGGAAACCGTTGATTTGATTGCGAAAAGTAAGGTAGTTGATGTCATCGCCATCACTGACCACGATACGGCTGAAGGAGCGTTCGTGGCTCAGGAGCACGCTCGTAAACATCACCCTCAATTGGATGTGATTATCGGACAGGAGGTGAGCACTGGCGATGGAGATGTGCTTGGCATCTTCATTCAAAATACACTGCCTGTTTACAAAACAGCAGTGGAGGCCATTGAGGCCATTCACGACCAAGGGGGGCTAGCCATTGCGGCGCACCCCTTTGTTTTTGGCTGGGGTTTGCACAGCGTCGGGAACGCGATTCGCACCCTACCATTTGACGCGGTTGAAACGCGGCATGGTTGTCCTATAAATATTCCTGGTAACATTCGGGCAGGTTGGGTTAATCAAAGAGCACAACAATTACCCTCAGTCGGAAGCAGCGACTCCCACATTCCCCACACAACAGGTCAAGCCTTTAGCTGGTTCCCCGGCTCAATTGGTGCGGATTTACGACGAGCAATTGAAGAAAATACAATTCGACCAGGCGGAACGACCTGGAAAATTAGTAGTTTGTTACGCACCTTACCTGTTCTCTTTGAGCGAGGTTGGACTGCCTATCCTGGCACACCAGAATTGAAGCAATACTAAAGAAGCGGCTGGGAAAGTAACTGGGTAGGAAATAGCATTACAACAAGCGTCGATAGTGACGATGACGTTTGTACCAATCCACGCCATATTTCTCTAAATCGATAATGCTTCTGGCATTTTCTTCGTGAATTTGGATAAACTCGGCATGTTCAAACCCCATTTCTTGAGCGGTTGCCTCGATACTTGATTGCAAAATGGTGCTCCCCCCACTGCCACGATGCTCAGGTAACAAACCAATTGAGTTCACATTGATCCATTTTGTCCGTGAACGCTCTCGCAGGATGTGATACCAGCCAAAGGGAAATAATCGCCCTTTGGCTTTTTGTAACCCTTCAGAAATATCGTGATAGCTAAACAGAAACCCGATGATTTCATCATCTCGCATCACCAACTTGATGAGACGATGGTCTGTGATTTGCATGATCGTGTCGAGCACCATCTCCATTTCGGCATCCGTTGGTGGATAGTAGCTGTGTAGGTCGCCGAAAGCATGATGGTGGGTGTCGATTAAACGGTCGGCCCACGCCTTGAGTTCCTTTTTTGATGAAAAGGACTTGAGCTGGATATTTCGTCGTTCGCCAACTTTTCTAGCCAGTTGGTGATATCGTTCACTCATACCTGGGCTGAAGGGCCAATACCCGGATAGATAATCCGCATCCTTTGAAAAACCAGCCTTTTTGATAAAGGTGTCGTAGTAAGGATAATTGTAGGTCATCCCGAGAGAGGCACGATGCTCAAACCCTTCAACGAGGACCATCCCATCGACCCCCATCACCCCACGGGGGCCGATGATTTCGGTCAAACCGTGTTTTTGGGTCCATTCCACAGCCAAATCGAATAAATTATAGGCAACCTCTTGATCTTCAATAACGTCAAAGTAGCCAAAGAATGAGGCGTTTCGCTTTTTGAACGCCGCATAATTTCGATTATGCAGCATTGCCATTCGACCCACCGTCTGCCCTTCGCTCTCGACGACATAAAAATCAGCAATGGAGTGTTCATAAAACGGATGCTTTTTTGGATTCATCGTCTCTGCGGACGAGGATCGAAGTAGAGGCACCCATTGTGGACAATCACGATAAAGCTCAAATTGAAAGTCAATAAATTGCCGCACATCTCTTTTGTTCGTTACATCAAGTTTTCGGATTTTCATTAGCTCTGCTTGATGATCCTTGGATTATTTTGTGCCGTTTACACTGCTCTGCACCCGCCGTAGCTTTTGTCGGGCTTTTAATTCGCTCTCATACACTCGTTTGACCCCATCACCCAAAGCCTTTTCAATATCACGGATATTGCGGGTTAAATTGTGAAGCCCCATAATTTCGACCGAGGCTGCCTGGTCCGATCCCCACATAGCGCGATCTAGGGTGATATGCCGTTCAATAAAGCTGGCTCCCAGTGCTACAGCAGCCCAAGTCGGGGCCAAGCCGACCTCGTGGCCTGAATAACCAATGGGAACCCCAGGAAGGTCATTTTGCAGCGTTTGGATCATTCGTAAATTTAGCTCCTCCACTGGGCAGGGGTACGCTGAGGTGGAGTGGGCAACCAGTAAGTTGTCCGTCCCGACCGCAGCAATTGCATTGTCAATTTCAGCCCGCTCTGACATCCCGGTTGAAATCATCAAAGGCTTGCCTGTCGCCTTTTTCATTTTTAACAAATTATGGTCTGTTAAGGAGGCAGAGGCGGCTTTGTACAACGCTGGCTCAAACTGATCGATGAATTTAACCGACTCTTCATCCCAGCAAGAGGCAAACCAATCAATCCCACGTTCTTGGCAAAAGCGATTAATCTCAGCGAACTCGTCCTGACCAAATTCGATTTTGTGACGATACTCGATGTAAGTCATTCGCCCCCAAGGCGTATCCCGCTCAATCTCCCACTGGTCACGCGGGACACATAATTCTGGGGTTCGCTTTTGAAATTTAACCGCATCACAGCCCGCAAAAATGGCTCCCTCAATCATCTTTTTAGCCGTGGCTAACGAGCCATTGTGATTGATCCCAATTTCAGCGATGATGTAAACCGGCTCACCATCACCAATATAACGACCTCCAACTTTAATTTTGCGTTCCATTATTATAATTCTCCCCTAAAATGGTGGTTATTATTTAAATCTGGACTTTCTGTAAAAATTGGAATGATTTATATCTGCTTTGCCGCAATGATAAACTCAGCAAAGTCGCGAAAGGCACCGTGCCCGCCTTTGTTTGGGCAAATGTAATCGGCGATGGCTTTGGCAAAGGAGGTGGCATCTGCAGGGCAAGCCCTCAGCCCCACACGCTCCATAATCGGT
This sequence comes from Phycisphaerae bacterium, assembly GCA_028285035.1. The sequence goes on along the minus strand of JANQQF010000136.1, from coordinate 65,647 downwards.
ACATCATTGGTATCATCACCAATGTATGCGATTTGTCCTGGTTCCAGGTCAAGCCGGGTCATAATTTCATCAAGCAAGGCTAATTTGTCTTTGATTCCCAAATGGAGTTCGGTAATTTTTAATTTCTCAGCCCGCTTTTTCACCGAGTCAGAGTTCTCACCGGTGATAATTCCAACATCAACGTTGCCAAACTTTCGGAGCCGCTCAACACCCATCCCATCACGAATGGAAAAGCGCTTAAGCTCCTCGCCATTTGCCGAGTAGTAAACGCCCGTATCGGTCAGAACCCCGTCACAGTCGGTCAACAGCAGCCGAATCTGACGGGCTTTGTCCTGTAACTCCGAGGTGTCCATTACCACGTCGTCCACCCTCCATCGACAACCAAATTGGCCCCAGTCATATACATCGACGCGTCGCTGGCGAGAAAAACGATGGCTCCTTTGTAATCATTGGGCTGAGCCATCCGACCCAAAGGGGTGCGATCTGAATAATTGGTGATGAAGTACTCATCCTGCCCTGCCTCAACCCCGCCTGGCGTAAGGGTGTTGACTCGAACCCCGACATTTCCCCAATACGCCGCTAAAAAGCGGGTGAAGCCGATGACCGCGCCTTTTGTTGCGGGATAGGCAGGTGATTTGAAGAATGGTTGTTCTCCATCTGGGGTGCGATAAATCGACTGATCGGGGCCGACAACTCCATACGTTGAGGCAATATTCACGATGCTACCGGAGCCTTGTTTGGCCATTTGAGCGCCCATAATCTGGGCGCATAAAAATACACCTGTGACATTGACTTCGAGCGACTTCTGCCACATTTCCAGCGGGTAATTCTCAAACTTTGATTGCTTACCAGCCAGAGCCGGGTCTTCAAACTTGTCATTGATAGCTGCGTTGTTGATCAACACATCAAGGTGACCAAATTCCTGCAAAATGGTGTCAACAGCTTGGCGAATTGACTCTGGCGAGGTGACATCGAGTGAGATGCCTAGCGCGTTATTTGGCAATTCATTGGCGAATGCCTCACAGGCGGTTTGATCTAAATCACAGACAATGACAGACGCGCCAGCCTGCGCCAAAGCCTCACTATGATTTCGCCCCAACAAGCCGAGCGCCCCCGTGACAACAGCTACTTTTCCTTCCAGGGAAAATTGATTCATCAAATTAGCCTTACTTCTTTGGTTTCATATTAAAATCGCTCAACTTACGGAAGACAGGCTGAACGGGTTCACCACGTAACATATCCGCCACCTTGTCTTCTGCGACAGCCTCTTTCAAGATGGGTAACACCTCAAGATAGACGTTGAGGGCATAATCAACATCTTCATCGCTGTGCGAGAAGCACATATTATGGAAACCGGACCAGAGAACGCCGCGTTTGATCATCTCTTGTTGCACCAATGATTTCAGCAGCAATGGATCTCCGGCTGACGCATCGAAGGTGATGAGGCTGCGGGCCGGGTATCCGATACATTTGGTGTAACCTAGATCTAAATCTTGAGCGATTTGGTTGTAGCCATCCAACAGTTTTTGCCCCTGTTCGGCCAGGTGAGCCTGCACTTGTTTCTCCCGCATTTCGAGGAGCGTGGCCTGCATCGCCGCTAACGAGAGCGTTTCGCCCCCAAAGGTGGTGTAGAAGAAGACACTTTCATCCAAAATTTGCATCACATCTGCTCGTCCCGTTAAGACTGAAATTGGCATCCCATTGGCCACAGCTTTCGAGTAGGTAGCTAAATCAGGGACAACCCCAAATCGTTCCTGCGCGCCACCCAAGGCCAGGCGGAACCCTGTCCACATCTCATCTAAAATCAACAGTGCGCCATTAGCCTCACATAACGCTTTGAGTTGGGGCAAGAAATCTTCATCCGGCCAAGCAAAAACCATCGGCTCGATAATCACGCAGGCAGTATCTTGATCCAAGGCTGCTTTGGCCGACTCGATATCATTAAATTGGAAGGTGTGCACCAAATCCTGTACCGCTTGGGGAATACCCGCGTTTCGAGTAGTGATACCGATATACCAATCGTGCCAGCCGTGGTAGCCACAACACAACACTTTATCTCGTCCTGTGTAAGCCCGAGCTAGCCGCACTGCCGCACTGGTCACATCCGCGCCAGTTTTACTAAAACGAACCGACTCAGCGTTGGGCACGATGTCTCGCACCAATTCAGACACCTCTACCTCCAGGGGGTGCATCAGGGAAAAGTTTAGACCATCGGCTAACTGTTTTTTGATAGCCTCATCAACGCGATCATAGGCGTAGCCCAATGAGATGGGGCCACTGGCCATATTGAAATCCAGAAATTCATTGCCATCCACGTCCCACACGTGTGAGCCTTTTGCTCGGTGTAAATATTTTGGGGCGATGCCATTGACGTGTTGGGTTGGTCCTTTGGCGATGAGTTGGCTGTAAGAGGGGATAAGTCCTGTAGCGCGGGCATACAACTTGTCCGACTCGGTGATGTCGGGGTAATCGGCGTTAAATTTGACACCGTTTGGCATAATTTTCCTCCGAAAATGATTTGATGTTAATTCATTTGAGAAAGCTTAGTTGTTACTTTTTCGGCAATTTGTGGTCCCGTAAAGCCTTCGTATTCAAGGACCGCATTCAACAGAGCTGGCTTAAACCAGCGATTGTCAAGGGCGATGGGCAAAACTGGGGCCAGTGTTTGATTTTTTATGAGCAACTCACAAATGGCGGTGTACAGCCCACCGTTGATGAAGTGATCCTCAAGGGTGATGAGCAGTGACGTTTCAGCCGCTGCCTGTAGAACCGCTGCTTCATCGAGTGGTTTGACCATTCGCATATTGAGTAGGCGGACAGAGACATCTTGTTCCGTCAAAATGTCTTTGGCCTCAAGGGCCTGTTTTAGTAGCATTCCGTAGACCAAAATCGTCACATCCGAACCATCGGCAATGGTCTCGGCTTTGCCAAGTTCGAAGTCAGTGTCGTGTTTCACGGCAGCCGGTAAGCCATTGTGCCGAATATAAACGGGGTTGGGGCTATCCAAGACTTTTGGCAAGCCAATAACCAAATCCTCGGCATCGGCGGGGCAGAAGACCTGCATCGGGGGGATGCCCCGCATCAGAGCCACATCCTCAATGGCTTGGTGGGTTGGGCCATTGCCATCAGATAAAAAGCCTGGCACTCCACCGACCAATTTGACAGGCAAGCCAGGGATGCCAACATCCGTCCGAATAAACTCAAAGGCCCGCATCGTGAGAAAGCAGGCCAAGGCGTGCACCACGGGGATGCGACCGCGCAGGGCCAAGCCAGCTGCCGTGCCGATCATCGCTTGCTCGGTGATACCGGTGTCAATAAAACGGTCGCCTAAAATATCGGGTAGATTGCGAATCGCCGCCCGATTTTCGGCGGTCATTACGATGTAGCGTTCATCAGCCAGCGCAATGTCTTTGAGTGTGTTTTCATAATTTTGCATGTATTTTAATCCCCAGCGGCATTTTCTATAGGATATCCTGGATTGTGTGTAGTGTAATAGGTCTCCCAAGCGTCTTCATCTACTAGGGGAAAATCTCCATCGTCATCCATCCATAAATTCTTTTCTAGAGAGGTCACAAACGTCTCAAGCCAATTTTCTAAATTGGCATATTGAATGCTTCTATCTTCCCAATCGTGCCAAAATTCGATAATTTGCCCCTTTTGTCCGGTGAATGTGCCATCCATATCGATACAAAGGTGATCGCCCCCACCATTGTCTAAAAAGGGGACCCACTGCGGCTTCCACCAATTCTCTTCTTCAGCATCCTCACCTTCAAATAGGTCATTCAAAACTTGCCGAGCCTCTTTGATTGCTTCAATATTCATAAATGACTGATTGTATTGAAGGCCTTCAAAACTACTTGGCTGCTGACCGTTTCGCCATTGATACAACGCTTTGAATGCTGTTGGCATCTCCAAACCTAACGTTTTTTCAAATTCAGCGATTGCTTCCCCCGAAAGACCAGGCTGTAATTTGGCATAATAGTCAGGTCGATTATTTTTTAGCCACGAATCTAATCGTTTTATCAGGGTTTCCATAAGCTTATCTGTAGACCTCCTTATTTATCGCACAATCAATGTCTCTGACGTTAACGTGGCGGCTTGATTGCCGTGTAACTCTTCAATCAGTTGCTCGACCTCTTCGTGGCTGAAGTTGCAAAACCAACGATCAGCCCGTTTTTCGATGCTGGGCAGGCCTCGGCCTCGTACGGTGTCAGCGATGAGAACGCTGGGCTGTCCCGGCGTGAAGGGGACGGTGTCCAAGGCTTCGTCCAATTCAACAAAGTCGTGCCCGTTTACCCGGCGAACGGCCCCACCAAAGGCCTCAAACTTGTTCTCCAGCGGCTCAAGAGGGATTAACTCCTCGGTGCGAATGTTGGCCTGAAATTCATTGCGGTCTACGATGATGACGAGGTTGTCGAGCTTGTAAGCTTGGGCGACCAAACAGGCTTCCCAGTTCGAGCCTTCATTGAGTTCGCCATCGCCGGTAATGACGACGACTTTGTTCGTCTGGCCTCGCATTTTGCAATCCATCGCGATGCCGACTGCCACTGATAACAAATGGCCTAAGGAGCCAGAGTGAAACTCGATTCCTGGCACTTTACGATTGGGATGCCAATAAATATCGTCATTGGTTTTGAGATGGTTTTGCAGTCGTTCTGGCTCAAACCAACCTAACTCAACGAATGTGCCATACAAGGCGGGAACGTCGTGCCCTTTTGATAACAAAAGGTAATCTCGGTTTGGGTCATCAAGGTTGTCTTTGTTGAGATTGAGGAATTGCGTGTAGAGATAGACAACGAGATCAGCACAGGAGAGGGATGCACCGATAAAGCAACCGCCATCGGTGGACATCCGAATGATGTGCTCGCGCACATTGAAGGCCATTGCCTCTAATTGTTTAACGTCTTGGTTGTTCATAAGTTGGTTTCCTTGATAAATCTCTGACTTTTTACCTAAAGTGATTTTGTTTCATCAGCAGAAATCGTTTTGAGTTCATCCAGATGATTGCGATACCAATTGACACCGATATATTTGGCGTTGATGTCGTAAATAGACGGCTCTCGTTCGAGTAGATCTAATATGTCACTCAGGCCAAAGTTGGGATTTTTTGGGTATAGCGCTTCATAAATTTGCCTGATCTGCTCATAATCTTCAGGGTAATCAAGCACCCAACGATGGCTCATCGAGTAATCTAGCCCCGTCTCCCAAGTGACATTGGCAAGCCGAAATCGATCTGGGTTTTCCCAGAAAAAGGGGGTCGTGTGTTCGCGCTCAAAATCACGGATTGCTTCCCGCCAGGCCATCTCAAGGGCGTTCATTGACATCACTTCAACATCATTACCATCGGGATAACTTTGCGGGTGCAAATTGCTGACAAAATCATAGGCGTCTGGATTGGCCAGATATACCCCTAGCACACGGTCAATAGCCATTGGGTCAATTAAAATGACATCCGAGGGGATTTTGACAACAACTTCGGCCTGATACTGCCTGGCTAATTGATAGTGTCGATCAAGTAAATCTGTGGGGTGGCCTCGAAAACAGGGGATATCAGCTTGGTCACATAGGCTAGCAATGGCATCATCGCTTGGATCGGTGGTTGTAGCGACGACAACCTGTCCTGTTAACTGAGCCGCTTGAACACGCTCAACCATACACAATAGCGCTGGGCGGTCTAGTAATGGAAGAAGAACCTTGTTGGGAAGCCGAGAGGAACCAGTTCGGGCCTGAACAACAGTAACAACCTTAGACGGCACTGGCATATTGTAGAACCCCCGCGGTTTCTGGCTCGGCCAGAAGTTGACGACACACTTTGGCAATATTTCGCCCAGAGGTGCCTCCATTTTGGATTGGGGTCATTTTGTGAAGCATCTCTAGATCAAAATAGGAGTGGACCTCTTTGCCCAGAGCGATGCCAAGATAGACAACCGTGGAGTATTGCGTGACCAATACATCACAATTGGCGATCATGGGGTCAATACTTTCCCGATGATAAACCAAGGCATCTGGGGCCAATGCTTTAATCTCTTGTGTGGCGCGACCAACCCTTTCATTGGGGTGTAATTTAAAGATCAGTTGTCGCCCCTTTGCGATTTCAATCGCTTGCCGGATAAACGCTTTTCGATTATCAAATTTGAAGGTCTCACGGGCATCCGATGTCGCCACCAATACGTAGTTCTTGTGAGGGAAATCGTTGTTTAAGAATTCTGCCGCATTATCAAAATTTGGAATGCCTGTCACGACTAATTTATCGGGATTGGCTCCCTTACGGACAAAAAGCTCTTTGTAGCCTTCCGAGGCAACACAAAAATATCGATACGCATCAGATAGACCATTGGTTGAGGTGCTGGCGAGATAACGTGGAATTTTGAACCACTTTACCAGATAAAACATCAGGCTTTCCTGATCAGTCATCCCTTCCTGAATTAAGATAATTCTCTTGCCTCGAATGTTTTTCTGAATAAGTAGGTCACTGGTGGTGACAAACAAGTCATAATCTTGGCTACGCCCGCCATAATCTACTCTTAGATTATGTTCTGCGAAATAAGCTTCCGATTGACTGCGCGCAGCCCCACCAATTGCGGTAAAGTCTAGCAACCCCATTTGGGCGGCAAATTCAAATAGACCGTCACAATAGTAGGGGGTAAAGTAACAGTCGTGATCCTCCTCCAAATGTTTCGCAACAGCGTGGGTCATTTTTGTTTGATTGAGCGAGCCACCGATGAAAAGTACTTTCTTCATGATACTGTCCATACTGTAACGTTCATATCAAGGTACGATCTAAATTTAAATTAAGGTCAAGTGGAAGATAGGTGATGTTGGTCGGTGTTTTGTGGTAAAGATCATTAGATAGATTTAAGTTTGACAGACAAAAGTATACTATTGATGAGCATTTGGGAAAAATCAAGCTGGGTAGACATGCATAAAATTAAGGCTATAATATCCGAATTCAATTGCAAATTAGGCCTAACGTTGCTATCTTTGAGCGAGATTTTGGTAAACTGTAAAGAAATCTTAACATGCAGAAGAATCGAAACCTGTTGGGCCTCAATCTCGTAATTAGGATTAGTGTTCGCTATCATCCTTAATTGATTACTTTTGATTACTTTAGCGAAGCACCAAACTTAATGACCTAAGGAAATATAATGTCTGATACACAATCTCGTCGCAGAATACCACTGAGCACCCTCATCAGTATTATCATCATCTTGGTGTTTGGTGTGGTTATTTTGTTGCTTCCTCCTATTTCTTTGTATGATCGCTTATCTAGCCCCGGTTATCAAATGATCGATGTAACTGGAACAACCCTGCAAAGTGACAACGGGGCTAAGTTGGAAATTCCACCAGCTAGCGTTGGGCGAACGGCTTGGCTGCAATTTGATGAGCTATCGCCGGAAACTGATCCCACCGTTTCCCCGGCTGTTGAGGCTATTCCATCAGGCTTAGTCGCCGAATCCCCCTTTTATCAAATTCAACATCGTGGCGAAATGCCACAGGTGACGCACTTGACAATCCCTGTGCCTGATGACATCGAAACCTTTGATTTGTATGCCTGGGATGGTCAAAAGTGGCGATGGTACGCCAGTGACGTAAACCCTGATCGCCAAGTAGCAGAAGTTACATTTGAAACACTGCCACACCTTGTGACACTACTGCAACCCGATCAACTTAATCCTGTGATCTCATTTAGTAACCTCCCCCCCGATCGGGCTTTAACAGATGTATCACCTTTTGTGAATGAGTTGGTTCTCTCAGGCTTGACTACAGATGAGAACGGTGAGTTAGTGGGGGAGTTGATGGGCACTGAAACATCACTTGACCAAACCTTTCCACTCATTCGTAATTGGTCCCCCGATCAATCTGCCCCCATGAACCTTGAGTTGATCTTAACCGATGCATCGGTGCAACAGACTCATACCCAAGCCATTCAGGCGTTGGTTCGGGAGGGGTATGCAGGTGTTGTTTTAGATTACCGAGGGGTTGATGTTGGTTTGCAACAGGCGTTTACGGACTTCCTGGATGAGTTGCGCCAGACTCTCCCAAATGATGCCTCTTTGATTGTTCAGATTGATGCGCCCTATCAAATTTCAGCCAGTCGCTGGGATACAGGCGGTTATGATTGGCCCGCCATCGGTCAGATTGTTGATGGGCTGCGCATCCCTATCTTGCCTGAAGTGGGCGCATTTGACAGCGACGGTTCTATGGAGGCGCTGTTGGATTGGACGGTGAGTCAGGTTGAGCGCCGTAAAGTGCAACTTGTTTTTCGGGAAAATGCTACAGTGTGGGTGAACAACCAGTTGCAAGACGTGACGGATGAAGAAATTTTGGCCCAACTACAACCTGTTTCTGTTTCATCAACGGAGATTGTCTTGCCTGGAGCGCCAGTTAATCTTGATTTGCGTGATCTGAGAGTGGCGACTGATATTTCAATTGATGAAACCAGTAGCACCTATTGGTTCTCCTATATTGATGACGCGAACCGCCACCACACTGTATTTTTAAGTAATGCCGCGGGAATTATCCCTACCCTCAAATTGGCGACTGACTATCATTTGCGTGGTGTCGCGATCCAATCATTGTCGGCCTCTACCAATCCCAAAATGTGGGAAATTATGGATGGGTTGTCGACTGGGACGGCCAACGCCGTAGGGAGTGTCTACGGCGTAACCTGGCAGATTGAAGATGAAGCGGGACAGTTGATTGCTGAAGAGGTGGTTGACTTGCGTCAGCCAGCCGTGGCTTGGACCGCACCGGCTGATGGTGGAAAATATCAGATTGCCGCTAACATTGTTTCCAATCAACGAGACAGTGAAGTTTACAGTATTCAAACTGAAATCGATGTCGCCACCCCCACCTCAACCCCAACCGCCAAGCCAACCTCTACCTCAACGCCAACGCCCACCTCAACGGCAACGCCATCTCCGACACGAACAGATGTACCTACAGAAACCCCCACCCCGATTGTGGTTGAACCTGAAGCACCTGTTCAGCCTGAACCCCAAACCTCAACCCAACAACAGCCCGCTGTGGACCCAATTGCTGCCATTGCGCCAGTCGCCAGTTCCAATCTGCCTTTTGGTTACGGCATTCAGGCTGACCCACGGGGCGATACCCCTGCAAACATTGCGCATATTCAACGGCTTGGTTTTGATTGGGTCAAATTCCAAATGGCCTGGAAAGATGTCGAGTCGGAGCAGGGCCGTTTTAACTGGGCTGGTTGGGATCAACTCGTAGATGCCTATCATGGCAATGGGATTCAAATTTTGATGAGTATTCCCAAGGCACCTGATTGGGCCAGGCCTTTTGGCGATGATCGTAGTGTAGAGGGACCGGCTGAGGACCCTGGGCAATATGCTCGGTTTGTTGCGCAAGTGGCCGATCGCTATCGGGGCCGAGTACAGGCCATTGAGGTGTGGAATGAGCAGAACTTGTGGTACGAAGCAGGTGGGGCTGGTCGGGTCAATGCACCGACCTACGTACAGTTACTACAACTGTCTTATCAAAGCATTAAGTCGGTCAACCCTGATATGATTGTGGTCAGTGGGGCGATGACTCCAGCTGGGAATGTTGGTGATTTGGCGGTGGACGATATCGAATACCTGTGGCAGATGTATAACAGCGGGCTAAAAGGCTTTTTTGATGGCCTAGGCTCACATCCCAGTGGCTACAACTGCCCAGCCAATGGCGATTGGCGTACAGTTCAAGATCCGAATGCCTTTAATTTTCGAGGTACCTTTGAAAATCGGCATCACAGTTGGTGCTTCCGCGGGACGATGGAGGGATATCGTGAGGTGATGGTGGCCAACGGTGATGGCGATAAGGCTATCGTGCCGACTGAGTTTGGCTGGGCTGTCTCTGGCAACCCCCAGCAAGGCTATGAGTATGCCCGCGATAACACCCTTGAAGAGCAGGCCCAATGGATTGTGGAAGCCTACCAGATCGCCAAAAATTGGGGCTGGGTTGGCCCCATGTTTCTCTGGAATCTTGACTATGGCGTGACTGCTCCTGACACCGAGTTGGCCAATTTTGGTATCATCAATCGTCCTGCGTATGATGCGTTAGTGAATATGCCGAAGCAGTAATATTGATGATTGGGGTGTGAGCTTATGACTCTTATCGTCCTCCCTCGTACCAACACCCTGCGTTGGTACGAGGGGCAGTGGCACAAAAAAGAGCTAAAACTTCTCGTCAATCTGAAATCAAAAATGCAACTAAGGAGTTTTTCATGTCAATTACAATCCCAGAGTCTCACAAATACCTTGCCGAGCAACCGATTGTCGCGACGTTGGCTACGATCACCCCAGAAGGTAACCCTCATACAACTGTCATCTGGCGTTTTTTCGATGGCTCACACATCGTGTTTATCACCAGCCGCCATTTGAAAAAGGCAAAAAATATCGCGACTAACCCAAACGTCAGCCTAATGGTGATCGATCCGCAAAACCCGAGTCATTACCTGGAAATTCGAGGTGTGGTTGAGGACATTTCCGAGGACGGAGCCTTTGAGCGGCTGGATGAGATGACCGAATACTACACAGGTAAGACCTCATATTACGGCGACATTGTTCCGGCTGAAAATAAAGGCACACGTACTCATATCATTTGCAAAATTAGGCCGGAGAAGGTGATTACGCGTTAATCAGCTAAGGGATAGTTCGGTTGTTTGACGTTGAATCGTCTTAAGGGCTTGTATCTCGCCTAAATGCTTCAAACACCCTTTCAAAATTGATTTCACCCAGCCATAAATTGTTCGCTGCCCATTGAGACCAGGGGCTGTTTTGTGGAGAACATCGTCTGGTAAAGCCTTCAATTGCTGGATAAGGACCTCCCTCGCTTGGTCAAAATATAACAGCGTTTCTTCCGTAGATAACGCAGGAATCGCCTCAACCTCTTCCCAGGTGTAGCCACTAATTGCACCGATGCCATAAAGGCCGATACCTCGTGGGTCATATCCCGTCTTTGCGGCCCAGCCTTGCTGATGCCACTGCTCCTCACTCGCCGGTAAATTTTGAATGGCTTGGGTCGCTAATACATCCAGCCATCGACTAAAATGCCAGACCGTAATTCCAATGCTATTCGCCTGTGGTGCCGGTTGCCAAACCAAGGCTTCCTGTGACAATGGTTCAATCTCCGTGTGAATCTCCTGCTCTAAATCCTGTAACCATTCAACTAAAAGTGTAACATCTTCCATAGGTTGTCTCCTTTACGATAACCTCATCCCCAACCCCCTCTCCCAACTTTGGGCTGAGGAGGAGGTCCTATGATAATGGGTGGGGGTAAGGGCTGGGTTTCATTTTTAGTGTTATGCTGCTTAGACTGCTGGTTCTTTTGCAATATATCATATCAAAATATATTATTCAAACGAATAGTTTTGATGATATCAATGAATTATTTTCATAGGATGATACATGGAAATACGGCACTTAAAACTGGTGGTAACCGTAGCAGAGAGAGGGAGTTTGACAGAGGCGGGGAAAAGCTTGCATTTGACGCAGTCCGCCTTGAGCCATCAGCTCAAAGAGTTGGAGCAACAGCTGGGGACGGCTTTGTTTCATCGCATCAATAAAAAAATGGTGCTCACCCAAGCCGGGGAGATGGTTTTGAAAACGGCCCACGTGGTGTTGGATGAGGTGGCTCATACTGAACAAGCTATCCACCGTTTGATTTCTGGGGAGGCAGGGGTGTTACGTTTGAGTACGTCTTGCTACACTTGCTATCATTGGTTGCCAAATTTGTTGCAAACGTATAACGAAGTCTATCCTAAGGTCGAAGTACAAATTGTGGCCGAAGCGACACGGCAGCCACTTCAGGCCTTGCGAATGGGAAAGCTGGATGTGGCCGTCAGCGACGTCTATATTGACGACCCAAACCTGACATTTACCAAGCTTTTTGAGGATGAGTTAGTCGTGATTATGCACCCAGACCATCGATTAAGTGCAAAATTGTATCTTGATGTCAATGATTTTTCTGATGAGCATCTGATCACCTACACAGTGTCCACCGAGCAGACTTCGATTTTTCAACAAGTGACGGATATTAAACCCAAAAAAGTCTCTAAAATACAACTGACCGAAGCGATTATTGAGATGGTTAAGGCTGGATTAGGTATTGCAGCAATGGCGCGCTGGGCTGTTCGACCCTATGTGGAGTTGGGGCAGGTGGTGCCTGTTTCAATTACAAAATCGGGCGTTTATCGAAGTTGGTATGCGGTGACGTTACGTGGCCAAACACAGCCTGCTTACCTGGAAAAATTTGTGGAACATCTGGTGAGCCATCCATTGACCTGAAATCGAATTTAATCTTCTAAGGGGGGCCGGGCCGGCAGAATAGCTCCCCCTCCTCATATTCAGTACAACTTCCATCCTCATCAGATGGGGTAAGGCACATATCATCCTCTTCTAGGTCATCGCAGGCTTCAAAGGCTTCAATTGGCGGTTCAGGTGGCTCAAAAAGCCCAAATGGACCCGGACCCTCCTCACCAAAAAATACACCAGCTCCAAAGGCAGCTGTTGCGAGTGCTACGGCTAAAACGATACCAATGATGATACCCCATAAAGGGATAGCTCGGCGTTGTTGTTCAGGGCTTTGGCTCTTTTCCACAACGGTTTCGAGCTTTAAGGGCCGTTGACTGGAGGGTGTGGCTTGGGTAAGATTGGCTTGGGTAACATCAACCTGACTCAGTTCTTCGGTCTGCACTTTACTCAAAGCGAGCCGTAAATCCTGAGTCATTTCCCGCACGGTTGCATAGCGCTCATCTCGACGTTTGGCCAGGGCTTGATAAATGACCTGCTCAATGGGTGCAGGTAGGGTTGGAACCAATTCGCGTGGCGGTGTTAAGGGTTGATTCAGGTGCATCATCATCACCGCCATCGGTGTATCCCCTTTGTAAGGAACTTGGCCTGTAATCATCTCGTATAAAATGATGCCAAGCGAATAAACATCACTGCGTCCATCAAGGGGTTCCCCTGTGCTCTGCTCAGGGGACATATAGCTTGGAGTGCCGATGACTCCAGTAACCGTGATCGGTTTCGCTGAGGCGGTAATGATTTTGGCAATACCAAAGTCGGTGAGAAGACAGTTGCCGCGATGGTCGATCAAGATATTAGCAGGTTTTACATCGCGGTGTACGACGCCTTGACCGTGGGCATAGTCGAGCGCATCGCCGATTTGCTCCATCATCTGCCCAATTTCATAAAGCTTTAGCCGTCGCTCACGTAGCACATCAGCCAGATCGCCGTGGTCAATAAAGGCCATCGCGATATAGGGGATGTCATCAATTTGTCCAAAATCGTGAACGGGCACGATGTGAGGGTGTTGTAGCCGAGCTAACACACGGGCTTCTTGCTCGAAGCGCTGCATAAAAACGGGATCATCTGCGTGATTTTGCGATAAGATTTTGAGGACAACATCACGCCCCATTTTTTCTTGATGGGCCCTGTAAACTGTAGCCATTCCGCCGCTGCCCAGAGCTTCTGTAATCTGATATGCACCAAACTGTTTTCCAACTAATGAGGGCATGATGGTTCCTTGATTTATGCTGTGTCACCTAAGCATGGTTAAGTGGGACTTACGCAAAGTGTTGATTGAGCCTGCCGAAATCAATATTTGCGGGAGAAAATGTCTGGTTTCGACAAGCTCAACCTACATTTTTCCGTATTTTACCTAAGTCCTGTAATAATATTCTCAATCTTTATTTTACATAGGTCTGCTGATTATTTGAACTTAGGGCGCTTGATTTAAGGATGTCGATAGATGTGCCAGAGGCTACCGCGAAACTCAACTTCTTTTTCAAGTACAGCTTTGATTGCCAAGGCAAGATTAATTGAGGCCTGATTTTTGGCGTTGATAAAGCTGATGAGATTGATGTCGGGCAAGTGGGTCTTGGCCATTGTCTGCACTGCTCGGGCGGCTTCGCTGGCAAAACCCTTGCCCCAGTAGGGAGGTGCCAAACCCCATTTGATTTCTGGTTCAGGCCAATCGTTGGGATACCATAACCCAACGGTGCCAAGTACCTTTCCGCTGGCCTTTTCCTCGAGCGCATAGGGGCCATAGCCCCGTAACTGCCAATGACCAATCATGCTGGCCATGGCCCGCCAGGTTTTGCCTTCGGTTAAGGCTTCCCCCATCGTAAATTTGACGGCGTCGGCGTCGGAGTAGTAAAGATGTAAATCTGCCCAATCTTCATCTTTAAATTGGCGTAAGAGGAGACGATCTGTTTCAATTGTTGTTGGGACAAGAAACTCTTTCATTTATTAGCCACCATATCATTAATTTTTTAACCACGCTTCAAAAATTCTCATAAAATTTCCATACAATAATTTTTCCAACACATCATCACTAAAGCCGCGTTCAATCAGCTTGCGAGTTAAATTGCGTGTATGCGAATGGTCTGTGAAATCAGGCATAAAGGTGACCTCGGGCAGGGTTGCCAAGAATTTGGCGGGCAGAACGTCGTAAATGAATTTGAAGAAGTCAAAGCCTAAACCAACCCCCTCAACGCCAGCGATGTTAATCATAAACTCAATATGATCAACATAGTGGTCGAGGGTTACCTTGGCGGGGTCTTGGCTCAACAGGATGGAGTTTGCGCCAACTACCCCGCCTCGATCGGCCACCTGTTTGATTTGGGTCTCACTGTTGTTCCGTTCAACATCATAATAACGGCGAGGGTTGGTGTGGGAAATAATGAGCGGTCGTGTGGTCATCGCCATCACCTCATCAAACCCGGCGGGATTAAGATGAGCCAAATCGAGGATAATCCCCAAGGCTTCACACTGCTCAACTACTTGACGCCCAAACTTTGTTAACCCATCCTTGGACGAGCCAGTGGCGGCAAAGACACCACCGCTCCCCGCAGCGTTACGTCGCGCGTGGGTCAGCCCTAGCGAACGTAGCCCTGCCTCATAAAAGACACGCAGGAGATTGAGATCACCCGCTAATGGCTCGACCCCTTCCATTGTAATGAGCATCGCTATCTTGTCGGCCTGCCGGGTGGAAATAATATCATCATAGGTGCGGCAAATGGCTAGTTGAGGCGTTTGGTCGACTTCAGCATACAACCGCGCGACTTGACCTAACCCGACCCGCATTGCCATCTCAGGTAAATATTGATCCTGAATGTAAATGGCAGCAGCGATGATGCCCATATCTCCAGCCTCAAAATCAGGTAAAAAATCAGAGGCAATTACGGCTGGTTCATCACGCTTTTCATACAAATCCAGCAGCAGATCAAAATGCATATCTATAATGCCGTGACGATGTAAATGATTGATGCGAGTTTGAATATTTTGGTTACTCATTTAGGCAATCCCCCATTGATAAGTGTTTTTGACAATTCTGAGATACATATGGAGTTCTGACAATCGTACCCCGTCGACTCGCGCCAATTTATTGGAGATGAAGCTGATGAGATGATCATTATCGGTACAAGCGACCTCGGTCAGGATATCATGTGATCCCGCACAAATGACGGCATAACTGATCTCCTCAAAGTCAGCAATCTGTTCAGCAACCTGATTGATTTTGGTGGCGTCTACCTTCAACGCGACTTCGGCCATCACTGGCACCCCCATCACAATCGGATTGGTCACCGCGCCAATTTTTATTAGCCCTAAATCGATCAAACGATTGGCCCGTTGTTGTACGGTGGAGGGGGCTAAGCCCAACTCTTCCGCAATATCTGCATAGGGCCGCCGCCCATCAACCTGTAGACGGCGCGTAATGGCCCTGTCGATGTCGTCAAACTTGTGTTCTTTTGCGATCATACACCTCCGAGGGTGGGATTTGGGTGAGTTGTGAGATTGATTTGTTGGTTGATATGACTCGAGTTCAATGAGTAGGATCTGGAAGACTGAATTTACCCACACTTCCAACCTTCCAGCCTTCCAACCGTGTATTGTTTGGTAACGTTAGAAATACCACCTACCAATAATCCTTTATATCTACCCCTCAAACGCTGGCATCACCTTCTCGGCAAAGAGTTCGATCCCGGCTGGGCTGGGGAAATCAACAAAGCGGAGGTAAAACTCTTCGACACCTAGCTCTATGTAAGGGCCAAGTTGATCAATGATTTGTTCAGGTGTACCAACTAGGGGATTGTCGCCACCATAGGGTGAATTTTCGGCGATGCGTTTGGCTTCGGCTTCGGTGTTGGCGATGGCGAGTGTGTCTGGCGACCAAGTTTTCTTGATCTCGTCGAAATTTCGTCCGACCGCGCCACAATGATCCCGCAATACATCAAGTTTATGGGCATAGGCGGCTAAATCATGGCCTGGAATGTTCCACCAATCGGCGTGCTTGGCGACAATGCGTAATGTCACTTTTTCACCGCCGCCCCCAATCAAAATGGGGGGAACAGGATCAGGTTTAGGCTCACAGTAGGCATTTTTGATCCGATAATATTGCCCCTCGAAGCTGGCGGGGGATTCGGTCCACAGCTTTTTTGTAATTTGGACGGCCTCTTCCATTTGGGCGAGTCGCACACCTGCTTTCGGGTAGTCATAACCATAGGCCAAATACTCTTCTTCCATCCAACCTGCCCCGATGCCTAAAATAAAACGACCCTCACTCATCAACTGAATGTTGGCCACCGTCTTGGTGATCAATCCAGGGTTGCGATAGGATTGGCACAGTACCATACTGCCCAATTTGATTTTACTGGTCCGGCCTGCTAAATAGGCTAGCGTGGACAAGCACTCTAAGGCCGGGGTATCCGACGATTGCCAAGAGGCCCAAGGATGAACGTGATCATCCGCCCAAGCCGAGTCGTAAACGCCATCGACGCGGCTTAAAATGTCGAGCGTTTGTGCCCGAAAGGCGACTCCATCGCTGCCATCAATCGGAAATGAAGGCATGTGCCAGCCAAATTTGATGTTTGCCATTGTGTGCTCCTTTGAGAGGGTGAAATTCAAAAATGTGTGCACCTATTTTATGAGGAATTGATGGGTTGAACAATCTTTGGACGGATAGATTAATCTTGTCCAGCCTTGTAGGGTTGTCTTCCAGATATTTGAATTATTTGCCAAACAGTGGTAACTTCAATGATGTAACTTTATGTTATGTTAGCTCATCGGTAATACCAGTCACTTGTCACCAGTTGTTATTCGTTATTTTTAGGAGATAAAGAAGATGTCAGCTCAACAGATTGATGCGCCCCTTGCCTTGCATAAAGAGATCGTTCTGCCCGAATGGATTGATTACAATGAGCATTTGAATGAGGGCTACTATGCGGTTGCTTTTGGAAATGCCACGGACACCTTTATGGATTTTGTTGGGCTGCACGCAGAGTACCGTGATCGCACGAAGAATACCATCTACACTGTTGAAAATCATATCTCCTACCTCCGTGAGGTCAAACTCAACGCTCCCTTGCGGTTTGACACCCAAGTGCTCGACTTTGATGCCAAACGTATCCACATTTTCCACTCAATGGTTCACGCTGAAGAAAATTTCCTGGCTGCCACAATGGAGTCGATGCTCTTCCACGTCAATGATGAACCCCGCTCTGCCCCAATGCCCCCTGAAATCCTAACGATGATTGAAGCCATCTACCAAGCCCATCTTGTCCTTGACCGCCCACCCCAAGCTGGAAAAAGTATTGGCATTCGCCGTAAGAAGGCGGATGTGTAAGATTTGCTAATAAATTGTGAGAAAGAAATGCCAATCCATACATCTGGTAAATGGTGGCTTGGATTAACCCCCAAAGATATTAAAGAATATCTAGAAGCTTATACTCAAGATGTATACCAATCTCATGATTTTCGTCTGGCTACCTGTGCTTGTGGCTCTGTAGAATTTAGATTATGAAGGCGTTGCCAAACGAATATGTGTGAAATGTAAGTTAGAACATTTTATTTGTGACAGTAAAGAACTTTGGCCGGATGCAGAGCCAGATGCCTGGAAATGTGTTGAATGCCGTTCAGATATTACAAATGTTGGTGTAGGGTTTTCTTTGCATGAACACCAAGAGGCTATCAGGTGGCTCTGTATCGGTGTCAGATGTTCAAACTGTGGGGTTCTGGGATGTTTTGCGGAGTGGGAAGTTTCATATAACCCATCTCTTCAACTTATGGAACAAGTATAGAATGCATCCCAATAGTTAAAGAGTAATCTAGAGGGCAGTCCTATGACAAACCAAACATTCCAAAGTGAAAATTGGCAGACACTAGTCAATAACATTCGTAACTCATTGGGCTTGAGTTTTAAGTACAGTGAAGCAGATGAGGCGGTGTATATTGATGGTTTGTATATGGAGCTGAATTCTGATGCCGAGGCATTGGTCAGTTTTTGTGAGGAAGCTTTGGAACTTGTGGGTGAGTTTGAGGAGGTGTGGCCCTCAATCAAGGCCGCGGCTGTTATTGTGACCCGTATGGGGCAGGGGCATCTGTCTACCGAAGGTGCGCCGGAAACCTTGTACGACTCTGTGATCCCCGTGTTGTGGCGGGCCGCAGAGCGTTGTGGAATTGAGTCGTGGGAAACCTTAGGACACGGTCGTGATGATGGCTGGGTAAATTGGCAGAAACACAAGATGCCGCTGGACTCGATCTTTTTCGCCGTGGCTAATGTTGAAGACCCCCATGGTCGGATGGAACGATTTTTCAATAGCTCCATCTCGACCTATTGGAAATCCTTCTTTATTGATTGGGACATTCTGTGGCACCGAACCACGCCAGATGAATATTTATCAACGGGTGGGCATCGGGTTAATCATAAAATCCAATATTACGATTTGTTGATTTATCGCCTGACGAATTTTGAAACACAATTTGAGTTGCACGCGCATAAAACCCAAGGGGGGCTTGAACTGCTCACTCAAAATCCCGATAATATTCCCACAGATCGCTCCCTTCGTAAACGAATTTATGAGGCCCTTTCTTTCTATCTGCAAGAGAAGCAGTATGAGAATACTCACATCTTCAATGAGATTTTTGCCGTTCTCAAACATGACACCATCGGTTTTATCCTGTCAGACCCACACTACCAAGCGCAACAGCAGGAAGCAGGCAAAGTGCTGTTGTCGGCGAGCGGAATTCTAGAGCAAACTTGGGATACGAATAATCGGTTGCAACGGGAGATGTTGCCCGCTATCCTGGCGGCAATGGATCATAATGATGCGCACATCCAGCGCAAAGCCAAGGAGTTTTTGAAGACCCGGGCCCCTACTGAGATCCAACAACGTCTTGAACGCCTGATCGATCATTTGGACTCGGAGTCGAACCCCGAAGAGGTCAGCAACCTCATCTCCAATTTAATCGAATTTGGTAGTCAGGTCGCCATCAAGACAGTCCTCAAAAAGTGCGTGATTTGGATCGCCAGCGATGAGAATTGGCCGTTGATTGAACGAGCTGCTCAAAAATTGCGGTTGACTCCCTCGGCTGTCCAACCACTTGTCGACCAATTGAACAGTCCCCAGGAAGATAAGCGGGTGCGGGTCATTATCAAAGAGAAGGTGATTGCCGATCAAGATCATTTTGTTTTTCACGAGCTTTATGACCACGGCAGCAACAACGCAGATCAGTTTGGTGAAAAAGCATATGATCGCTTCCAAAAATTAGAAGCGGCGCAACAGCCCAAATATCTTGAAGATCTGGAGCAATGGTGCTTGCATCTTGAAGAGCGCTCCAAAAACTACGCCGATCATATTGCTCTATGGCGTGAGGCAGTCAAGGTCGGTGAAAAGTCGTCACGGCCCAAAGAAACGGTCGAGTTGACCGATAAGCTGCTTGGGTTGCTTACCCGTGAGAAAATCGATGAGCATAATCACCGCGTGCAACGTTGGATCACCAGCCTGCTCAGTCAGATGAGCGATTTTCGCTTTTTCGAGGATGAGCCTGAAACGGCCAAGTCTGTGACCCAAGCGCTTGAAAAGTTTGCCATCGACCCCCTCAGTAAACGGCTGCCCAATGAAGATGATCTCGACATCCGGGAGAATATTGTCCGGATATTGGGGAATGTCGGCGGTCCGGCGGCCGTGGATGCCTTGGTACGGACAGTCAGCGGGAAAGAACGCGAACGTAAAGCACGTCAAGCTCTGCTATCGGAGTATTACCTCGAACCCTCAAAAGAGCGGAGCGAGGAGGCCGCTGCCTTGCTCAATGATGCGGTAGAAAATGCCAAACGGACGATGCGTCTACTCCAGGTGTTGAATGCTGCCACCTTTGTTTTGGGAGCCATTCTCATTCTGGGCGGGGTGGCCATCGCCATCGTCAGCGAAGAGCTTGCTTCTCGCTTTATTGGCTTTTTCTCAGGGCTAGGGGGCGTTGGGGCAATTGTGACCATCTTTTTGAAAGATCCGCTCAAACGTATTCAAAATGCAATGGGCGATCTGGTACAAATTCAGACGGCCTTTACCGGCTTTGTTTGGGATTTGAACTTAAACGGCACCTACATTCAAAGTCAGTACGTCGCTGAGGGGATTTTGACCGATTACGACATCCGTCAGACCACCAATCGTATCGCTGCCTCAATTGATAAAACGATGAATTTGATCCAGGTTTACGCTGAAGGAGAGTATGATGAAAAACTCACTCGGCTCAGCTATATCCTGCCCCAGACTGATCCTGACAGCAACACTATTGCCCTCTTTGGCGAGCACTTACGAGGCAAGCCCAGTAATGGCAAGAAAATCACCTATCAAGTCGCCATCAATCATAATCCCGTCAATATTCCCATCGAAATGTGGAATAACAATGTGGTCATCTTCGAACTCTCCCCCCAAACTATTGCAGACTTCAATGTCATTGAATCCGACTCCCCTCGCCTGTGGATCAGCCTATTCATTGGCGAGGCCGAAACCAACGCCCTCCCCTTCACCCCCCACCCCGAAGCCTCCAAGCTACACGGAGCCGTTGACCTCATCGATGAGACGCGGGGATATTTGGCTGATACGTTGGGTGGGTGAGGGAGACGGTTCTACGACCAAACAAACCCCAATTTTGCTGAATTGCATTATCAACATTGTCTTGGCTATGCTATAATTGACTTATGAAAATTTATCTTGACACGTGTACCATTCAGCGACCACTTGATAGCAAATCCCAACTTAGGATTTTGCTTGAAGCTGAGGCAATTCAAGGTATTATTGGATTGTTTGAAAACGGATCATTAGAATTAATTTCGTCAGATGTTCTAATCTTTGAGATCAATCGAACAACACATCCAATTCGTCGAGATTATGCGCTGCAAGTCTTGTCTAACGCTAAAGAGCAAATAACTTTAAATACAGTGATACAAAATCAAGCCGATGAATTTGTTGTGTTAGGTATCAAAACACTTGATGCGTTACATCTAGCATCAGCAGCCTGGGCTAAAGCGGATTATTTTTGCACATGTGATGATAAATTTTTGAAGAAGGCTAAATCTATGGATGGCTTGAATGTAGTTGTAGTGTCCCACTAGAGCTGATTGAGGAGTTAGATTAATGGTTGTTGATACAAGACCCTTAGCAGATATTACCCAAGAAGCTTTACAAGTTTTATTTAAGACCCTTGGTGTCGTTAATACTATTCGATTTTTGAACCAATTCACTGATGGATATGGGAACTATACCGAAGAACGGGAAATGTTGTTTGGTGAGATGAGTGTTTCAGATATTGTTGCTGAAATTAAGAAGGATCAGGGATACTCAGACGAAGATTTGAACACCCCTCACTGACCCCAAACCATTGCCAACCTCCACTCGGCTTCTCTCTGCCTATGGATTAGTCTTTTTATTGGCAAGGCCGAAACCAACGCCCTCCCCTTCACTCCCCACCCCGAAGCCTCCAAGCTACATGGAGCTGTCGATCTCATCGATGAGACGCAGGGATATTTGGCTGATATGTTGGGTGGATGAGGATACCCATATTCTGGCTTAGTCTATCGACAAATCAACATCGGATAACGAAACTCGCGCAGAATGCGTTCGGCGGTGCTGCCGAGAACCAAGTGGCGGACGGGCTGAAAGCTAAAACCGCCCATAATCAGCAATTGACAGTCAAAGGCTTTGGCCGTATCTAGCACCGTTTCAGCGATTGGCCCCTGCCTAAGAACATAATTGACATTTGGGACGTCGTGCTCGGTGAGATATTGCCGGGCCTGATCTAAAATGGCGGCATTTGTGCGGTTGGTT
The DNA here is from genome assembly GCA_028285035.1 of Phycisphaerae bacterium. The sequence goes on along the minus strand of JANQQF010000136.1, from coordinate 43,539 downwards.
TCGACACTAACCACGGTTAGGGATCGTTCCCAGCGAGCGGTTAAGTAAGCGGCGACAAATAGGGCTTCATTTGCCTTTGGGCTGCCGTCGTAGGCCAATAATAAGCGTTGTGCTCGGATATCTGGCCCCAACATTTCGGCCCCGATGGGCACAACTTCAATGGGGCGAGGGCACTGTTGAACCAGTAATCTGAGTTCAGGGCTGATACGTGGGAAGGGCTGATTTTTGGGGGGACGTGTGTTCTGTACCATCACCAAATCGGCCCAAGCAGCTCGCCGAATGATAGCTTGCATCGGATTACTGTCTACCTCGATGGCAAAATCTCCTTGCACCCCAGCTACCTGGCAACGCGTCTTAAATCTTGTCCGCATTGTATTGACCGTCTCACTGTTTCGTTGCGCCTCGTTGGGAACCACGTGCAGCCCGAGAATGTAGTCGTTATCAAACTGGGCCATCCAAAGGGTGTGATCAAGCACTTGCCAGCCCTTCTCCGTGCCATCCAAAGGGACCAGGATGTGTTCAAACAGGTGATTGTATCGCTGGCGGGCTAATTGTTGTTTACGCCATAATCCAGGCAGTGGCCCTTGATCTAAAATCGGCACCACTTTTTTAACAAACCGATTGAGCAAGCCCTCGGATTCTTCGGGGGGGGAGACCAGTTCGGTGACCGCTGTTTCCATTTCTACCTGCCAGCCCAGAGCCTCTTCAAGTTCATCGTGGCGCTCGGACAGCAGTACATACATATCTGCTTCGGTGCGTTCAGGGAAGCGGTGTAACACCCCCAAACTACGGATAATTTGGATAATTGGCAGGTAAACTCGATCATACCAGGTCGACACTGCTTGCTCCCAAAGATCAAGGGACTCTGGCAAATCCTTCTGATGTTTGAGGAGGGTGTGCTCTGCCTCAATTTGACTAAGCAACAAGCCATACTGACCACAAAAGGTCATCAAGAGATCAGCCTCAGGGTGCAGTTTGTCGAGATTGGTTGCTTCTAAAAAATCGGCATAATGTGATTTACAGATGATATCGTTCGGATCATCATCTGCTGTCAAAGGGACCCGCGTTTTGATTTCGGTAACGTAGGCCGAAATTGTCTCACTTCCCAACTGTCGGGCCACTGATACCCGATGATTGCCATCTTGCACAAAGTAGGTATCACCGACCTGATAAACCTCAATGGGCGACATCCCAATCATATCGCTAATCGAAGCCTTGACCCCAGCCCAACGATCTTGATTGCTATCGCGTTTGGGTAGAAAGGTGCGGGTAAAATCTTCATAACGACCGACACTGCCCACAATTTTATTGAGCGGAATCTCTTGTAGGCCCCGCTCAATCGCGTCATCCGAGGCCCGTAGCTGTTGCCGCACCGTGTCATAACAAAGTAGATCGGTTGATCGCCCCTGGATACGGGCCAGAAGTTGTTGTAAGGCTGCCTGTTTTCTGGCTCTCTGAAAATCATTGACCGCTAATTCATAATTTGATTGAGTTTGGATTGACATCTTTGTCATCCTTTTTATTTGGATCACATCTTGGTAAGGTGATATTATACCTCAAAAGTTCAAACAACCTCAATTATTTGGGTTATCAAACTCCCTTCTGAAAATTCTGCACTCCACCGTTGAGTAGTTTGAGGGTATAAAAGGATGGAGGGACAGATGACTACAGCAGATATATCAGCCCAACAAACAACTGTAGGACGTGAGATAACAAACCGGCTACTCAATCTGGCGAACTATGTTGGCCGTCGCTTGTTTTTTGTCTTGATCACCCTGCTGATCATCATCTTCCTAAGCTTTTTTGGTCTGGAGATGGCCCGAGGTGCCGAATTTTGGGCAGCGGTTAATCATGGGGCCAGTAGTACGACCGCCTATCTGGGCCGTTTGCTGACCGGTGATTTAGGGTCAGCCTACATTGCCGATTTTGGCACCCGTCGTCTGGAAATCCGCCAAATCGTCAGTGAAACCTTGCCGCGTAGTCTGGGCTTACTGGCGGTTGCATTGGGGGGTGCCGCAATTATTGGCGTTGCTCTTGGTACGCTCGCCAGCCGTCAACGATCTAGCCTCATTCTGCTCGGCATTCTCTTGCTCTCTCTCATTGGCATTTCGTTGCCAACATTTTTCACTGCCCTTTTACTCCAACTTGGTGTGATTAACATCACCCGCTGGCAAGGCAGCACCTTCCTGCCCGTGGGCGGCTTTGGTTGGGACACCCACCTGATTTTGCCTGCCCTCGTCCTCGCCGCCCGACCCATTGCCCAGATTACCCGGGTGACTCAAACGACGCTAAGCACCATTTGGCGTGAGGACTATGTGCGAACAGCCCACAGTAAAGGGTTGCGGGAGTACATCATCTGGCTGCGCCATGTCTGGCCCAATGTCGCCATTCCCGTTTTGACCACCGTAGTCAGTTCCCTCCGCTTCGCGTTAAGTAGCCTGCCAGTGGTCGAATTGTATTTTGGTTGGCCTGGCATTGGCCTGACCCTCCTTCGGGCCATCGCTCGTCGTGATGACTTGCTCACTGTAGCCTTGGCGATTTCGCTCGGCCTCATCTTTGTTGTCGTTAATCTGCTGATCGAGGCTCTTTATTATGTGATTGATCCCCAATTGCGTGAGAAAATGAGGCAAGCCAGCCAGCAAACCCCCAGTCTTGGGGCTTCGTTTTTGGAGATGTTGTCAAACCTCAAAGCCCGGTGGCAAAGGTTATTTCGCGGAAAGCCAACACCTTCTGAAGAAGTGCCAAGCTTACCTAAGCGCAAACAACAAAAGGGACAGACCCATTCGCTTAATCGGCAGATCGCTCGTTCTCGGCGAACAACGTGGTTACGAGCCACATTGGGTAACCTGCCTTTTATGTTAGGAACGATTTTATTGCTCGGCCTACTCGTTATTTATTTTGCCGGACCAAGCCTCACCGTCAATAATCCCTACGTCACCAATGGCTTGGCCTATGTTGACGGGGAACTTCACGTGCCTCCGTTTAACCCCTCGCCCGAATATCCGTGGGGCAGCGATGCCCTGGGCCGCGATATTCAAAGTTTGGTATTGAGTGGGGCTCGGCAAACATTAACCTTGGTTGCCTTGGTCATGTTGGCTCGCCTGGCTGTTGGTTTTATTTTAGGCACGTTGGCAGGCTGGCAACAGGATAAGTGGCTGGATAAAGCGATTATGGGCCTCAGCGAGGTCTTCGCTGCACTGCCGACCCTGATCTTTGCGATGATTTTGATCTTGGCCCTCGGTATTCGGCGGGGAATGTGGATTTTTGTGGTGGCCCTTTGCTTTGTTGGCTGGGGCGAGATGATGCAGTTTATCCGCAGTCAGGTCATCACCATTCGTAACAAGCTGTACATCGAAAGTGCCCTTTCGCTTGGGAGTGGGCTGCCTGGACTGGTTGGCCGGCACATCTTGCCCAATCTGCTTCCCGCCCTCATTTCCCTAGCCGCTCTGGAAATGGGCGCAATTGCGATGCTGCTGGGTGAACTGGGCTTCATTGGGATTTTTATTGGTGGCGGGGCCTTTGCTGAAGTTGATATTGGTGGCCCACCCTATCAATACTCTGATGTGCCTGAATGGGGTGCGCTGCTGAGCAATGTTCGGCAATACGCCCGGAGCTATCCGTGGACGGCGATCTATCCTGGCCTCGCGTTTTTTATCGGTATCCTCTCCTTTAATCTGTTTGGCGAGGGTATGCGCCGCATCGTACAAGATGTGGGCTTGAGCTTTAATCATCTCTTCAACCGCTACACCCTGGTGGCCTCAATTGGAATCGTGTTCGCATTTGGGTGGTTACAGAATAACACCGGCTTGATCCCCTTCTACCGTCAGCAAGCCAGTGCCTTTGATGCCGAACAGGCGATGGTCCACGTGACAGCACTGACTGATCCAATCTTATCTGCTCGCGCGGTAGGGACCGCTGGGCTGGATGAGAGCGCGGAATACATTGCCGCCAAATTTAAGGAATATGGGTTACAGCCCGGTGGACGTAAGGGAACCTATTTTCTTGAGGTTAAGCAAAACTTTTACACTTTGACCGAAACGCCATATCTGGTGGCAGATGGGGAGCCATTACAGTATCGCGAGGAGTTTGCCGAAATCCCGACGAACCTTTTTAACGGTGGCCCAGCCAAAGCCGGGGAACTGATTGTATTGGGCTATGGTGATCAGGTGTTTGATCCTTCTGGTTTCACGGGGAGTCAATTTCCTCGCCAAATCTTGGATTTGAATCTGGTTGGGAATGCGGTCCTTCTGTTGGATCAACGTGGCTTTCTGCCCGAGAATTTGCGGCAGGGCACCTTCTATGTGACCGATGATCCTACCGATATGACTCGTCGGGATAGTCTTTCGATTTATATGCAAGGCTCGGCCCGGCCTATCCCAATGCGGGGTAGCCCTTTCTTTTATGTTACCGAAACTGGGGCGAATAAGTTGCTGGCAAACTCTGAATGGACGCTAGATGAGTTGCGAGCGGCTCAAGCAGAATTGGCTGACGATGAAGTCAAAGTGTGGCAAACTGGAATTCAGGTGGAAAGTGCTTTGCCCGGTGAAACAAATGAAAAAGTGCCGGTTAAGCACGTGGTGGGCTATTTGCCGGGATTGGATGAAAATGAAGATGCTAACCTGATCGTTGTTCTGGGACAATACGATGGCTTGGGAGATGATGGCTTAGGAGAAATGTATCCCAGCGCTAACCAAACGGTAAGTAGCGTGGCTGTGATGCTGGAGATGCTGCGCTCTTGGCAGGAGGTTGGCTATCAACCCCGCAAGACCCTCATTTTTGTGGCCTATGTCGGCGAAGGTTTTGAACATGGCCAATTTCCCAACCGTAATCCTGATGTTGAGCGCTTTATCGGCGCCAAATTTGGCTCAACGACTAGCTTCAATCAGGAAGCCTTTATCTTTCTGCGTGGTTTGGGGGCAGGCGATGGTTCTGGCCTAAATTTAGCGGCTGGCGGTAATCTTCGCTTGGCCCAACTGTTTGAGCGTTCTGCCGGACAATTTTGGACCAGTACGCGTCGTCAAAATACCCCGGTGACTCTAGATGCCATCTTTGGAAATCCCAACCAGGCCCTCACCACCGATGCCCCGACCATCACCCTTAGTTGGCGTGGCTCAAACGAAACGCTGGGCACTCCCTTTGACACACCCGATATCATCGATCCGGCCAAGCTACAAGAGGCGGGCCAAACGATCTCTCTGGGCTTGTTGATTATGGGACGAGAACCGAACTACTAATTGTGAATTGTGGATCGTGAATTGTGAAGTATTAATGAATTGATTTTCTAAACCTCATTTGGGTAAGGGCAAGGGTGGGAATTTGAAGCCTTGTTTCTGTTACCTTGTGTCCTTGCTCCTTTACTACCTTACCCCACTGCCCCCCTCCCATGTGTTTGCAAAACCTTTGGACTTCCTTAAAATCCTCCTCAACGATGTGAGGAGTCACTGTTATGAACGTCATCATTATTGGGGCTGGGTTTGCCGGGCTAACGGCGGCCTATACCCTGAAAAATGAAGGATTTGATGTGACCGTGCTTGAGGCGCGGGAACGGGTTGGGGGACGGGCTTGGTCTCCGACCTTGGAAAATGGAGCCGTGGTTGAGATGGGCGGTGAGTGGGTTGAAGCCTCGGATCGGACCTTTCGTGATCTCGCTAGTCAACTTGATATAAAATTGGCCCCTGTTGGAGTCGATTTTATGCTTCGTCAAGTCTTTAACGGGCCTGCTGTACGGATGAGCGAACAGCAGGCGATCTTACGAATTGCGATTGAGGCCCTTGATGCGTTGGATGAGGCAACGATCAATCAACAAACGATTGCTGATTTTTTGACCTCGCTTGATCTCAGCGATCCAGAACGTAATTTTATGCGAGCCAGGATCCAAAGCACCTTTGGGATGGATTTGGCGCAGGTCGCTTTGCGTGATCTGATCGGTGAGTTTGGGCTTGAGATAGACACCAAATATTTTCGTGTTATCGAGGGCAATCAGACGATGGCTGTTGCCTTGGCGGGGCGTATCGCTGACATCCGCGTGCTTCATCAAGTGCAACGCGTTGAGTATGACGAACACGACGTATTTGTCCACGGTCAGCGCGGCGACCAAGATTTTATGGAGCGGGCTGATGCCGCCATTATTGCCGTGCCCGTTCGCGCGATTGAAAAACTCAATTTCCAACCCAACCTGCCTGAGGCGTTGACCACCGCTATTGAAAAAATTCCGATGGGCGTTGCCGCAAAACTGTCTGTGGGGACCGAAAGGCCACCCACGCTCAGAAATATCCAAGATGTGCAAAGCCCGTTTTCCTGCTATACTGGCAACGGGGCCAATCGCCAACCACGGTCAGCCGTGACCTCCTTTGCGGGATCGGCCCAAGCGATGGAAAACCTTAACACCGCAAGCGGTGACCCTGCAACGTGGCTCAATTTAATTCAGGAAGCCAATCCCGATTTAACCTTTGTGGGTGAACCACAAATGTATCACTGGGGTCTTGATCCCTACACCGAAGGCTGCTACACTGCCATGACCAATGAAGCCCACGAGACATTACCTCTGTTATCGGAGCCAGTCGGTCGTCTCACCTTTGCTGGTGAACACACCAACGGTTCAGGTACAATGAACGGAGCAATGGAGAGTGGTTTGGCGGCAGCTCGGCGAATTAAGCAGATGTTAAGCTAAATCTAGCATAATTCCAACAATTAGAGGGTATAGTTGTAGGAAGTATATAACGAAACGGAGTGTTTTGTGTTATCACGGTTATTATTGCTGTTTATTCTTGTTCCTACGATTGAACTTATTTTGCTAATCCAGATTGGGCAGGTCGTTGGTGTCTTGCCGACCATTGCCTTGATTATTTTTACCGGAGCGGTTGGAGCCTTTTTGGCGCGGCGGCAGGGCTTGCAGGTGTTAGGGCGGTTGCGAAGCCAAGCACAAGCGGGCCAACTGCCGGCTGACCCGCTTTTTGATGGCGCGATTATCCTTGTGGCCAGTGCCTTGCTACTCACCCCTGGTATTCTTACTGATATTTTTGGCTTTCTATGTTTAATCCCCACCACCCGGCAATGGCTCAAAAAGATAATTAGTGCGCGAGTCAAGCGGGCTATCCAAAGCGGCCAAATCAAGGTCGGCTTTCAAGGACAAGGCTTTAATATGAATATGAACCCTCGTCGCGAGCCTGAGAATGTTGTTATTCTTGATCAAGATGATTATACGACTCAGAATTGATGATTGGTAATTGGTAAATAGTAATTGGTTGAACAGGTTTAATTTACCAATTACTATTTACTGACGTTGGCTTCTAAGCGGTTCTCTACTCCTCGCCTTTCTCCCCAAACATCTGATAAATTGCCGAGAAATCAGCCTCGCCCAGACCCTGCCGTATGGCGAGGCGATACATATCTTTGGTCACATTTCCCACGGGCAGTGTAACGCCAACCTCTTGCGCCGTTACAGCAGCCAAGTGCATATCCTTTTGCATCCACTGTAATGGGAATTCGGGATCGAAGTCACCTTGGACTAACTTCTCCTTTTTCGAGGTCATATAAGGGGGCACAACCGGGCCACCAATCAAGACGTTGAGGAGCATTTCCTGCGACAACCCCAGCGCCTCGCCCAGCACAAGCGCCTCAGCAAACGCCGCCATTGAGGTGCCGAGCAGGGTATTGACGACCACCTTCAAGCCGGTGCCCTGCCCGTGCCCACCCACGTGGGCCACGCGACTGCCCATTGCCTCGAACAATGGTTGCGCCTCTGCAACATCCTCCGCTGCCCCACCGACAATGAAGACCAACTCGGCCTGTGCTGCCTGATTTTTTGAGCCAGCCACAGGCGCTTCTAAATACCGAATTTGTTTTGCTGTTGTGGCTTGCGCCATTTCTTTCGAAAACGACGGATTGACTGTACTACAGTTGATCCACAATGCACCTGAATTTAGAGTGGCCAGCAAACCTGCTTCGCCAAAAGCCACTGCCTCGACAGCTTGCGGGTGGGCTAGCATGGTGATAACCAATTCGGCTTGTTCTCCCACCTGAGCGGGTGTGTCGGCCCAACTGGCCCCATTGGCCAAAAGCTCATCGGCTCGTGCTTTGGTTCGGTTATACAGCACCAATGTGTGCCCATTCTTTTGCAAATTCGCTGCCATCCGACTACCCATAATTCCCAAACCAATAAATCCAATTTTCATTTGTATCCTCCAGTTCGCTACGTGAGCGATTTGTATTTTTGTGATGTCTGCAGTGTAACCGATGAAAGGTTGTGGTGCCTTATCAAATGATAAGATGGTTTGTGAGTTGGGGTACTTTTGTGAAAATTTGGTAAACTAAACAGGTGTTTTTGGAAACCCTCAAATTTTTTGTGATCTGGACAGTTGATTTGGGTACGGAAGATGTGGAAGGCGGAATTTCTAAAAAGGGTTTCCGTGATATCCGTGTTTTCCGTGTCCACAAAATCTTTTAGTTTAGATCAACCTCACTCTAAATAAGGAAAAAATATGCGACATATTCATTTGATGATACCCTTGCTGCTCACATTGCTTCTGATAACAGCTTGCGCGGAAGAAACGCCCCCTGAACCAGCTATTGCAGAGACAGCAGAACCTACCTCATTGACAGAGTCATCGGCTGATACAGATGACTCGTTAGCGAATTTTGCTAGGTTTGTTGAGGAAACTCGGATCGAGTATGAAATCCCTGGCGTGGCGATTGCTGTGGTTGAAGGTAATGAGATTGTTTTAGCGCAAGGGTTTGGGGTGTGTGATATTTCGGGAGATCAACCTGTAACTGAAGAAACACTTTTTCACATCGGCTCAACCCACAAATCAATTACCGCAATGTTCATCGCGACCTTGGTCGATGAAGGGCTGTTAGAATGGGATGAACCTGTGGTGGCGTTTGTGCCAGATTTTGAATTATCCGAGGTGACTGATGTTGTTACAATGAGACACCTCCTTAGTATGAGTAGTGGTATTCCTGATGACCTTGAAGGAGAGTTCGACGTTGAAGACTCCTATGCCGAAGATTTATTTGACCTTGTCGCTGAAGCCGAATTACTTGATGAGCCAGGTGGTACGTTTAGCTACAGTAACATCGCCAGTTCGGTCAGTGGCTATCTGGGAGTTTTGGCGATTGATGAGAATAGTGATGATGTATATGAAGGATACGCCGCCCAACTACAAGAACGCATTTTTGATCCAATTGGAATGGAAACGGCTACCCTGTCCGTTGAAGATGCTCGGGCTAGTGGGCAGATGTCAGCCTCGCACATTTTTGAAGGCGATGAGGTGGTGATCGCCGAGTCGTATGATTTTACTGGTGATCCTTTGGCCCCCTCCGGCTCAATCAAAGCCAATGTCATTGATATGGGGCGTTATTTGATCACCCAACTCAATCTTGGCGTGGCCCCTGACGGAACGCGCGTGGTATCCGAAGCGAATCTGACTGAAACGTGGCAACCTGTGATTGATGCTGGCGATGGCATTGAGTATGCACTGGGTTGGGAGGTTGATGGTGAGGTGTTGGCCCATGAAGGCTCGTATGACAGCTTCACCTCAGTTTTGGTGATGTTGCCGGACCAACAGCGGGGCCTGGTTGTGCTGACAAATATCGACGACCCTGATGATTTTCTCACCGTGGTCGTGGAGCGGTTTAAAGGTTTGTAGAGTTTTAGCTTCCTTGGTCATCACTAAGAACTCTACAAACTCCTAAACCCTACAAACTCTATTCCCTACCAACGATGATGGACTTGATCTCGAATGCTTGCCTGATAAATCGCTTCGATCTGAGCCATAACCTCATCGTTTAACTCGGGTAAGTCGGTCGCAAGCGTGTTGTCAAGGGCTTGTTGTTTGTTTTTGGCCCCTGGAATAGCACAACTAATCGCATCAAACATCAATATCCAACGCAGAGCAAACTGAGCCATTGTGGTGTTGTCTGGTAACAAAGCGCAGATTTTCTCGACGGCCGCCAAGCCGGTGTCGTAATCAACCCCACTAAACGTTTCCCCAACATCAAAGGCTTCGCCATGCCGATTGAAATTACGATGGTCGTCTTTGTGGAAGGTAGTGCTGGCTTTCATTTTGCCGGTGAGCAAGCCACTGGCTAACGGCACCCGAGCCAAAATACCCACTTGACGGGCTTTGGCTAATTCAAAAAACAGCTCAGCTGGACGCTGGCGAAACATATTAAAGATGATCTGGACACTTTGCACGTTGGGATACTCAATCGCCTTGATCGCCTCTTCTACCTTCTCGACGCTGACCCCGTAAAATTTGATTTTTCCTGCCTGTACCAAATCGTCCATAAAACCAAAGACTTCGGGCATATAATACACATCGGTGGGTGGACAGTGGAGTTGAACCAAATCGAGGGCTTCAACATCCAGATTTTTGAGGCTACGTTCGACAAAGGCTGTCATTTTGTCTGGGTCAGCATAGCCATCTGGCGTGTGTGGGTCAAGCCGCCGCCCGGCCTTGGTAACCACATAAAGCTGCTCAGAACGTTCTTTTAACACCTGGGCGATAAATCGTTCGCTACGCCCATCGCCATAGACATCGGCGGTGTCGATGAAGTTGACTCCGTTATCAATGGCGGTGTGGAGGGCAGTCAATGCATTGTCCTCACTCACTAGCTCACCCCAGGCATCGCCAATCGCCCAGGCTCCAAAACTGATTTCAGAAATTTCCCAACCCGTTCGACCAAATGATCGATAATTCATTTAAGTTCTCCTTAAAATTTAACGTTGTAACACAGGCTTTTAGCCTGTTGGTTCGCAGTCAGGGATGCCTACATTACAATTTTGTCAGGTATTGCCGAAACTTTATTTCTATACAACACCTTAAATAAAGTGAAATTTTTCCACCCTTCCAATCTTCCATTCTCCAGCCATAATACGCACTACTCGTTTCTCAATCTGCCTCAATAACCCTACTCCAACAACCCTTCCGCAAACAAATACTCCGCAAAACGCACCGAGACATCTTTGCTCGGATGCCAGTGGCTGCCCGGTTCTTCTTCAATGGTGATGCCATCTTTGATGGCTTGTTTGGAGATGGGGAAGAGATCGTAGTGGATGATGTTGGCGTTAGTTAGTGTTTGCAAAATGCGATCTCGGCCCGTTTGTTCGTGCGGTTGCCACTGCTCATAGGGCAAGAACATCGGCAGCACTAGCACTGAAAAACGAATGTTATCTGCGGCTAGAATGTCTCGTAGCTCCAGCAAGCTGGCCTCGGCTTCCTGAATGATTTTTTCCTGATTTTGGCTAGAGTCTCCGATCCGGTTAATGACAAAACGGTACAAGTAGCTGTTTCGAAATAACCAGGGATTCATCGCACTCAGGGGTTGATTGGGTGCGTAAACGATGAGGCCATCACCGTCGTTGGGAAAAGCGATGGGGGTGGTTTCGAAATCGTTGATGTGAAAGGTAAGGATGACGTGGTCTGGTTTGATCGCCGCATTGTATTTTTTATAGTAGGCCACCTCCTGCACCGTCCCGTATGACTCGACTCCCGCGTTCCAATATTCAAACTCTTCATCCCCATAAATTTCTTGCAGCGAGTCGATAATTTTGGCGCGGTGGGTGACTGAGTCGCCGATAAAGAGCAGCCGGGTGACGCCATCGGGCTTTTCCAAGCTATAATTGTTGGCTTTCGTGCCATACTCATTGTATAAACCGTTCCCAAAAATCGGGCGGAAGCCAAAATCAGGGTCCACCGTGAAGACGTTGTATCCTGGATTGTCTCGCATCCACCACAATTCGCGGGCCGTTTTGACAAATGGGTCGGGCTGATACCAGCGCAAAAAGCCTTCCATCAGGAGGAGTCCGGCCCCCAACCCAAATAGGATGAGAATGATGTTGATGAAGATTGATTTGGTTGTAAATTGGTTGGTTTGTTTTGTCATAAGGCGGCATTATACGTCCAGGACAGGCGATCTAAAAAATGGCAGGTTGGCAGGTGATAGATTCCCCATTTTTTAGGAATGCGGCTAGAATAGTCGCCTTTGAAAAATCAACAATCGATATCATCTAGAGCTATGCGACAATATATCATTATTCTCATTGCAATTTTATTGCTCTTTGTTCACCCTGAGGCAAATTTTGCCCAAGAACCAACCCCAGACCCTCGTTTCGGCTTGGTGCAGACCTACGACGACTTTGAAGCGGCGGCTGAGTCAGGGGTGGGGTATACTCGGATCAAGTTTTATTGGGATATCATTCAACCCAATGGCCCTGATGATTGGCAGCCAGCCAATGTGCCAGATCCCTTGATTGCGACCGATCTAGCTGCGGGCCGCGAGGTGGTTGGGCTGATTGTTCGGACGCCTGAGTGGGCCCGCGATTTGGAGCATCTAGGCAATGATCCGGCCAACCCGAATTTGAAGGATGTGCCTGATATGACGGAGTGGGCCACCTTTGTCGAGCGATTGGTTGAGCAATATCAAGGGCGTATCCAGCACTGGATCATTTGGAACGAGCCGGATGTGTGGGATGCCAACCATCCAGGCAGTACCTGGAATGGGACGGAAGAAGATTTTGTCCTGCTCCACAAAACAGCCTACTTGGCCATCAAAAAGGTGGACCCAACGATGAAGGTGTATCTGTCGGGGCTGACTTATTGGTGGGATGAGGAGTATGATCGGGAGCAATATTTGCCACGGGTCTTGCGCCTGATTTCGGCTGACCCTGATGCTGCCGCGAACAACTACTATTTTGATGGGGTCAATTACCACCTTTACTACAAGCCCCAGCAGTTGCGCGACATTATTACCGAAACACGGGCCACGCTCGACTCATTTGGCTTGACCGACAAGGAGATTTGGCTCAACGAGACCAATGCCCCCCCAAGCAGTGACATCCCCGAGCCGCCTCATCGCGAGCCGCGTTTCAAAGCCACCTTGGAGGAGCAAAGTTCATTTATCATCCAAGCGCACGCCATCGCCTTCGGCTCCGGTGCCGAGCGGGTACAGGTTTACAAACTCTTCAATAGCACCGAACACCCCGAAGATGTGCAACCTTTTGGCCTGCTTCGTGGTGATAAATCACGCCGACCCGCCTTTACCGCTTATCAAGTGGTGACCACCTATCTGGTTGGTTTTGAGGAAGCGACTTTGTTTGAGCAAGGTGATGTTTATGTTGTTGTTTTCAAACGACCTGAAGATACGGTGACCGTTGTGTGGAATATGGCCCCCACACCGCGACAGGTGACACTCAATGCCATTGTGGATGAGGCCATCTTGGTCGATCAAACCGGGGCGACCCAACCCCTTCTTGCAGAACGAAAACAGTACACCCTTGATGTCCCTCCGGCCACCTGTAGCAGCGGCGAGTGTTTCATCGGTGGCCCGCCGCAAATCATCGTTGAGCCCGGCACCCCTCAAGAGCGTTACCCGCTCAACGTTGCCCCCACGCCGACTCCCTTGCCCCCAACCCCGTTGGAGATTATGGCTGTCTCTCCCCGCCGACGCTTTGTCTTCGTTTTTCTATTGTTGATGGCGGGTGTGACCTTTTTGCTAGTGATTTGGCAGGTGATGGCGCGGCGATTGTTGGGGCGGTAATTATGCATCTATAAAAAACGTGCTATACTTCCCAACAGATTGATGATTTCGGCGATACTAATCGCAAATCATCAATCCAAAATCATAAATCAAAATTGTTGAGTATTCCACGAAGGTTGCCCGACCAAAATTTGGCGGGCATTTTTGTTGCAACAGAATGGCTCTAATATGGGGATGAGTCGGCTGTTGCCGGAAAAGCGGCTGGGGTGGGTGAGGTATTCCGCAAGGAAACTCATCATCACCCGCCAGCAGACTCGACCCAGGTTGGTAATTAGTAAATAGTACATGGTGATTGGTTATTGCCTTTTCATCAAGGCGGTAAATTAAGGCAATCACTATTAATAACTGATTACTAATTACCAATTACTACTTACTACATAGGAGCTATTCGATGACAAATGTATTTGAGTTGCACCTGCGCCCTGAATTGGTGCAGGCTGTAACAGAAATGGGGTATACCGACCCCACCCCCATCCAAGAAGGCATGATCCCCCTGATGCTGACTGGTGATGATGTGATTGGTCAGGCCCAAACGGGAACGGGCAAAACTGCTGCCTTCGCCCTGCCGATGCTACACAACCTTGAAGAGAAACAAAAACACGTCCAAGGTTTGGTCTTAGCCCCCACTCGTGAATTGGCCATCCAGGTGGCTGAGGCGACCGAGCAGTACGGCCAACATCTTGGCGTAAAAGTGATGGCAGTTTATGGGGGGCAGCCCTACTACAAACAAATTGGTCGTTTGAAAAAAGGGGTCGATATTGTGATCGGCACCCCTGGCCGCTTGCTCGATTTGATTAAACGTAAGGTGCTCGACTTGAGCAATGTTTCGACCGTGGTACTTGATGAAGCGGATGAGATGTTGAGTATGGGCTTTATCGAGGATATCGAAGCAATTTTGGAGCAAACACCTCCTCGTCGCCAAACGGCCCTTTTTTCAGCCACACTCCCCAAAGAAATCCGTAAGTTAGCCGATCAATATATGATTGATCCAGAGTCGGTGACTATTGCCAAAAAGCAATTGACTGTTGAGGCGATTGAGCAACGCTACTATATGGTCTATGAAGCCGATAAATTAGCCGCGTTGGTTCGCCTCTTTGAGATTGAGCCGATGGTGAATACGCTAATTTTTGCCCGAACCCGGGTCGGGACAGGTGATTTGGCGAATGCCTTGACCGGGCGTGGTGTTGCGGCTGAGGCCTTGAATGGTGATATGAGCCAGGAAGCCCGCGAACGGGTGCTCAAGCGCTTTCGAGGCAATCAGGTGACTGTCTTGGTGGCCACAGACGTCGCCGCACGCGGTCTGGACATCGATGATATTTCCCACGTCATTAACTTTGATTTGCCAAATGACCCCGAAGTGTTTGTCCATCGCGTTGGGCGAACCGGTCGGGCTGGGCGCACGGGAACAGCCATTTCGTTGGTCACGCCTCGTGAGCGGTGGCACCTGCGAAAAATTGAGCGTTTTACAAAACAAACGATGACCCAAGCCAAATTGCCCACGACTGAAGAGATTGAGAAGCACCGTGAGGCTAAATTGGTTGAGCGGCTGATGGTCTGGGTCAAACGCGCCCGAGGCCGTCGCGAACGTGATATCATTCTCGGTCTGGTTGAGGAGGGGCACGATCCGATTATCGTGGCGGCAGCCGCTTTGAAGCTGGCCCGCGATGAGGAGCGGCAACGTCCGATTCCAAGTGTCACCGAGGTGGTTGAGGAACCCCCAAAACGTGGTAAGTATGATCGCAAACGGGGCCGGTATGAAAAAGACCGATCCAGCCGGGAGCGATCAGGGCGTGGTGAGCGTGGCAGTCGTAATGGTCGAAGTGGTGGTCGAGGTGATGGCCCCTCACGTAGCTCCCATGAAGAAGGAATGACTCGTTTGGTGCTGGATAAAGGCCGAACCGATGGCATTCAGCCCAACCACATTGTCAATACCCTGGCCCGTCACGCTCGCATTTCAGGCCGCTCCATCGGCAAAATTCGCATTCAAGATACCCGCACCTTCGTCGATGTTCCTGACGAACTGGTCGATCACGTTCTGTCTAAGGCCGGAACCTATCGCTTTGAGTCTGAGGTGTTGGGGGTTAAGCGGGCCTGAGGGTTGATGTTTATTTGAATGGTGAAAAAAGAGCCTGTATCCCCAAAATGCAGGCTCTTTTTAATTGAATTTATTCAACTTAAAGAGGGGGTTCTGCCCTAATCTGTTTTTATTTGAAAAGTGTGGATACTTTTCTCTATGATTGGTTGATATAGCTCGTATTCTTATATAGCCGAGACATAGTTTATAAGCCACATTAAGTCGCTGACATATTTCTTCAAAATGAACTTTGGGGAAGGAGATCGCACAGTTTGTATCTGTTGCACGCTCGTAGTAAAAATTCTTGAACGCTTTGTAAAGATCCCAAACAATATCCCCTTGCTGTTCACCATTTAATGTGTCCGAAAAAATAATCCCAATTGTGCTGTAATTACTGGGCGTAATAACTTCAAGAATAACTGGTTTGAGGTTGCTTGCTTCATCTTCACGACAACGGACGACATCAAATAAATATAACCCAGAAGCAAACATAGGGATATTGTGAATTTCATATAGGCTCTTTCCTAGAGAAATTGCCCCTAATCCTTCAGCCTCATCTTGATATTCTGCAATTATTTTTACGATTTTTTCTTTTGTATCTGTGTTCATTTTATCTTGCGCACTCTTAAATGTTTATGGCTGTTATTTTCTCAAGATACTATGACATCCATCAACATCAAATTTTGGACCTAAAAAAATGAATCGAAAATAGCAAAGTCATACGATACTGTTTTGTGAGCGGCTATAAGCACTTTCCATTCATCTTCAAAAATTAGTTCATCTATGACACTTTTACAAACGGTGAGAATATTGTTCATTTCTTCGTACTCAAAAAAAATCAACCTCCCGTCATGATTAATTTCCTTTATCAGCGACCTGATGGGAGTTGTTATATTTTGGAGGAATTACAGCATCAGTTTCTTTTATGCGTTTTTCGAGATGATTTGGAAGCTTGTGAAAAAGCTTTTCGAATTCATCCCAGATACCTGTGTTATCAAAATACTCAATGTGTAACACGCCACAGCTACAAATGTTTTTGGTTTCATTCATTTCCTGAAACGAAGGAGAGTATTCGAGAAGTCGTTCAGATATCCAGTAAAATATTGAATGCAAATTGTCAATATTGTCATCTTTCTCTAGATCGGCCTTCGCTTCACCTAACTCATTTATTGCCCAAGTCAAAAATGGTTCAGGAGTCTCACGGATTTCGACTTGGTGGTTTTCAATCAATACCGTTTCTTTGATGAAGTATATGTTTGTAGGATTTCCCATTTGTCCTCTTGAGAGAAGTAATCATATTGCTAATTTGGAACAAATGAGCTTGGTTGTCAAGAGGAAATCAGTTCAAGTCGTTGGCCCTTGCCTCACCGAGGCAAATCGTGCGTATTCGCAAACACCCACACGCCTGTGTGGAGTAGCGAGACAGCAATCACAAACACCCCAGCCTGGGTGAGCTTCTCTCGCTCGGAGAAGAGACGGACCAGAAGGTAACCAGCCAGTAGGGTGTACACAAAGGCGGAGGGGGCGAAGAGGTCCCAATCTTTGCGTGCACCGTAGTCGGGATTCCAGAGCCAGGTGAAGAGGATATACATTGTGGCAGAAACAGCGAGGTAGATGGCAAATCGTCGATCAGGTTCGCTGTCAAAGAGGGGGGATGAAGCTTGCCAGAGGGTGGGGAGGGCAAGGAGGAGGATAACCAGTCCAAAAGGAGATATGAGCAAGTGAAGATTGAGCCAGTCGATGATGTGGGCGGGGGAGAACATGGTGTAATGTTGCCACTCGGTGGTGGTTTCGAAGATAGGGACGAACCAAATGCCATCGCCCCCGCCAGGGCGATCCACGCCCAAAAAGGCGTCCAGGCCGTGGGAGCCACCTTCCATCAAGGCTAAAACCATTCCGCCTAAGATCAAGGGGGGCACAACAAGTTGCCACGCGGCTTGCCGCAAGGTGACATACTCCAACCGCCAGCAAAACCAAACGAGTAGCCACATTCCCGGCCAGATGAAGACGGTGGACGGGTGGAAGGCGTTGGTCACGGCTAGCCCTAAGACAGGCCAGACTGGCTGGATTTCGCCCTGCAAGGCTCGCCAAGCCAGAAACATTGTGACGATAAGACCCAAAGAGATGATGGTGTAGTTTTCGACATAGCCGAAGAAAAGCTGGATCGAGCCTGTGGTGAGGATTAGCCCTGCCAAGATAATGGCTTCGGTTGTGGTGCGGCCCAATCGCCGGACGAAGTTAAGCAAGACGTACACAAAAATGATGCCACATAGGATGCTGATCGTCGCGTAAACGTTCTCCACGGGCCAGCCTAATAGTGGATCAGCGACAAATTGCCACAAGCGTTGATGCAAGAACACGGTGAAGGGCGCTTGCCAGTTGTAGATTACGCGTAAATCAAGGTCGTGGTAGGAGAGGGCAATGGAAAGCAGGTAGGAGTCGCCCCACCGAAGGTGATTGAGCCGGGCCAACCAGAAAGGAAATCCACTGGCGAGGGCGATGCCTACAAACCAACATTGGGGATAGGCTTTGCCTGGAATGGCTTGCCAAGCTGCGTGTAGCCATCGGATGATAAATCCAGTAACGGTTGGAATGATTAAGGTGCCGATGAGTAGCGCTAGGAGCCAGCCCAGCCAGGCCGGCAATAAGGTGTAGGGCCACAAACTCCAACTGAGTTCTTCGGCAAATTGAAACGCAGCCAAATGGAGGGTGAGAAGAATCAGACCATATATTTGTAAGACAGAAAGGAACCTCGCCTGTGATGTGCTAGGCGAGGTTTTTGTTTGGGAAACAAGCTCAGTTTGTGTTGTCATTTGCTGGATTTTACGCGAGGGAGGGGAGTTGGACAATTCTCAAAACCGATCCGAACTCTCGTACACCTCATCCATGGCTGCCAGCAGGTCATTGAGATGATCGGCTTGCTCGTGAATGTCGCTAGAGAGGCGTTTGGCCCGATTGCGATCAATCTCTTTCGCACTGATGAGTTGAAGTTGGGAATAGATGGAGCCAATCGCAGCCAGAGTTTCATCAAGGTCGAGTTCGGTGCGATGCATAATCGTAACCAACATATCGAGTTGTTTTTTATGGTTACGCTGTTGTATCAACGTTTCTTCCATCTCTGTGCGAACCTCGGGATTTGTTTCCAGTTCTAGCTTTTGCTCCAACTGGGCAATGGCCTGAGGCACCTCTTTGATGTCCCGCTGGATGATGTCGTCCTGCTCAAATTTGTGGAGCCGTTCAGCCAAGGTGTCAAGGTGTTGCTCCCAGGCATCGAGGTCATTGAGTATCGAGCTGAATTGATCGGCGAACGTTGAGCGCTGCTGCTTGATAAGATCTTCAATTCGATGGTGATAATCAGCAGCGCGAGCCAATTTTTCGGCGTGCGGTGATCGTGGGGGTTGGCGTTGGGGAGAAGGGGTACCACCTGCTAAATCGAGCGCGATTCCCTCAATCCGCTTGTGATAGTCACCCGCCCGAGCTAATTTTTCGGCTTGGGCCGCAAGCAGATTTTGCTTTTTGGTGGCAGTATCATTTGCCATCAGGTTAGAGGCCGCCAGAGTCCCCGCTTTTAAATTTCGACGGTAGTCAAAAGCGTACAAGCCTAAGCCCAATAAAGCCAGTAACCCCCCAGGCATAAAGCACAAAGCCAAGCTAAAGCCTAAATCTTCGCTAAAACTTTGTGTACTTTGGGGATTGAGTAATGTTCCTCCCCCTAACCCCAAAATATTCACCCCGATAAACCAAGCGATCACCCCAACAGCAAACCAGGCGGAGGCAGGTGTATTGCGGCGTCTAAACCAAATCAGGCCGATGGTGGTTAGAGAGGCAATTGCAGCCCCAAGACACATAGGGAGAAGCATCAGATTGACTTCGCCCGTTTCCTGGTTGGGTAGAAATGATAAAACCGACCCACTTAAGCCACATAGGGTGACCACACCGAGGAGGGTGGTAATGACGATATCGAGGGTCCGGTTCTTATTTCCCGATTGAGAAATAGTTGAGGTGTTGCTTAAGTGCGGCTCTGAAATGGGTTGCTGTGTTTCACTAGGTATGGGTACCGCTAGAGGACGCTGCTCAGTGATGTTGTTGATGCCAGTAGAAAATGCTGTTTCCAGGGCTTGCCTCAACTCACCGGCGCGATTGTATCGATCCACAGGATTTGGAGCCAAGGCTTTGACCAAGACCGACTCAACTGCGGCTGGGATCGTTGGGTTTAGGCTGCGTGCGGAAGGGAGTGGCTCGTTGATCCGTTTCATTACGGTGGCAATCGGCGTTTCGGCTTTATGGGGAATGTGGCCGGTAAGCATCTCAAAGAGAATGATCCCCAAGGCATAGATATCGGTCCGGTGATCGAGCTGCTCTCCCTTGGCCTGTTCAGGCGACATATAGGCGGGTGTACCCACCCCGACGCCTGTCCCGGTCAAGTCGGACGCCTGTTCCATGGCCTTGGCCAGGCCAAAGTCGCTGAGGAACACCCAATCGTCGTCCATCAAAATGTTGCTCGGCTTGACATCGCGATGCACGATTCCTGCGGTGTGGGCGTGATCAAGCGCAGCCGCGATTTGGTGAGCCAAATGAATGATTTTTTGTGGAGCCAAGGGGGCGTCCTGCATGGTCTGGACGAGAGTCCGAGCGCCAGGAATGTAGCGCATGGCGATGTAGCTATAGCCTTTGTCATGCCCAGAGGCGTAGACCGGCAAAATGTTAGGATGGTGGAGATTACCGATGGCCTGAGCTTCACGGGTAAAACGTTCGGTAAAGCCCTCACGTTCAGCAATCTGAGGCGGTAACACCTTGAGGGCCACGTCCCGATTGAGGCCACTTTGATGGGCCTTGAAGACGGTGGCCATGCCACCGGCCCCGATCTGCTCAATAATTTTGTGTTGTCCCAGCGTTTGTCCCAACAATTCTTTCATTCAATTTGCCTTGAGGTGGAGTCGAATTTGCACCTACCAGTATAACGAGGGGCGAGATGCAATGCAAGATTGTTCCCATTTGCGATTTTTCGTACGGCGATTACGAGGGAAATGGTACGCACATTCGTAGAATAGAGTTGACATTTATGTAAGGGGGAATCGATTATGATTGTTTTGGTACCTATCCTTTTTTTGATCGCTGTAGTCGTTTTTGGGGTTGTGCTGACTCAGAGCCAGATTAGGGTTTATCTCAAACGATTAAAGGATTGGGACGCATTTGCTGAAGCTTATAATTTAGACCTGGAAATCAATTTGCGTTACTTTCGACTGAAAGGCGTTTTTCGAAACCTTTTTGTTGAACTCTCGCCTTCATCAAATACCGAAATTGGTTTTTTACGCCTCACTTTAATCACATCAAGGGAAGATGTGGTCAAACGAATGAAAGCCATCTCCTTGGCGGACGAAGATGAGAAATTATTGATTGCTTGGAGACGGCTTGATGGCGCTTTACGGGAGCTTAATTTATTGCCAAAATACCTCAAATTTGATGCAAATCAATCAAAAATGACCTTTCACTACCCGGAAGATTTAATCACGCTTAATAAAGTGTATGGGATGACTGGTCAGATTGCTGAGGTGTTCGATCTGTACCTTGACGTGTTTGCTTTTGGCACGATGCTTGTGCCAGATTTGGAAGCGATACTCGACGATGGGAATCAAGCCTCCATTCCTTCGACCGTCTTATCACGACACATTGCTCAGGCCCTGTTGGATGATTTGGCCCGAGAGACAACAAGGCGATTTAGTGGTCAGTTAGGCGAATATTGTTGTCTGCGATGTTATACAAATATGGGGCGTTATCAAACGAATACATCAATATTAAAGCGAACAACCTATTATGGCTGTCGAGAGTGCGGGCATAGCCGGGTTGTTTTCACTGGAAAAGTGGCAGCGATTTTGGATAATCAATCTCAAGAGAAATTGCTGGAGGAAAATGATACACTTGGGGTGAATTGGTTAGTCCATCGAAACTATTTTGATTTTGATCACGTTAAGATTATTGAAGCCACTGATGAAGAAGTAGAACGGTTTGCGGTGCATATCGGAAATGATATGGATAAACAGCGTAAAAAGCGCTATGAAAAAATGTCGTGTGTTGTCCAACAAAATTGTGAGCTTTCGGAGAACTCAATACGCATCTTGAAGCGAACATTTGGGCGTGTGGTGACATAGATGGGAGAGACTGATGAATGACACTGCTTTTGGCTTAGGTTTTATAGGTGTTGGTCTACTTTTCTTAATTGTCCTTATCGTCATCGCTATTCTAGCTCATAGAGAACGTGCTGCGAAATGGCAAAATTTTGCTGATACACATGGGTTGAGTTTTACAAATGACTCTGCCTTTCATCTAAAGTGGCAGTATCGAGATTTTTTTATCCATTTATCAAGAATGAACAAAGGTAAAGGGACATTTTCCCTACACCTTCGAATGCTAACATCCAAATCTAATGTAATTGGCCCAATAAAGGCTATTCCACTGGTTGAAGAAGTTGACCAGTTATCCTTAACTTGGGGTAAATTTGAGCAGGCCACGCAAATGAGGAATCCTGCTTGGTACGATACCCTGAAATTTTCAGCAGTAGGTCGATATTTTTATTTTTACTATCTCGAAGATTCCATCACACTTGATGAAATCTATCAACTGGTCGAACCTAAGGTGGATTTACTTGAGGCCTATCTGGAACTACTTGCCTTTGGCGGGGTGACTGTGCCTGGATTGGTGAAGGTCATTCAGAATGCACCTGATAAACCAATACCCTCAACGCCGTTTACCCGACAGATTGCGAAATTTTTGCTTAAGGATTTGAGCCAAGAGACAGTTATGCAATTTGGCAATAAGGGGACCACTTATTGCTGCTTACGCTGTTTGATGAATGTTGAACCTCAATCTGTTCGGTTATCTCTTTTAGATAATATCACCTACTATGGTTGCCGTCAGTGTGGAAATAGTCGGGTGGTGGTTCAGGGTAAAATGAAAGCTATTCTTGACAATGGATCACAAGTGGAATTGGTAGAACAGGGGGATGAGATTTACGTCAATTGGCTGGTCAATCGTCCCTACTTTGATTTTGAAGAAGTTGAGATTATTCAGGCGACTGATGAGGAGGTAGAGCGGTTTGCCGTACACCTCGGTAATGATATGGACAAACAACGACAGCAACAATACAGAGAGATGCTTTGTACTATTGGGCCTAATTCTGATTTGTCACAGAATACGATGCGAATTTTAGAACGAACCTTTGGGCAGGTGGTGGTTGAAGACTAGATGTAGATTGATTTTTACCAAAATGGGAAATTCAAACTAATGGATGGACTTTATTGTATTGGGGGAATAATTGTCTTTGTCATACTTATCCTGACGCTCAACCTCTATGTACAGTCACGGCGTGATGATAGACGATTGCTGAAATGGGAAACGTTTGCCGAGAAACGTGGCTTAGACTCGAAATTGAAGTTTCCACCATTACTGGTGAAAGGGATTTACCGAAACTTCGCTATAGAATTAATTCTTAACAATAATGAAAAGAATGGTTTTCTTGAACTGGTTTTGACCATCTCAAAAGAGGATTTGGCTGATCGCGTCGCCGCTATTTCTTTGCTGGATGAACCTGAAAAATTGGAGCTGGCCTGGGAAAAATTGGATGTCGCCATTGGACAACTAAATTTGCTAAGGAGTGATATCAAATTTGATGCGGCTCATCGAAAAATTCATTTTTACTATCCCGAACAGCTCATTAGTCTCGATGAAATGTATGAGATGAGCGAACCCGTCGCTAACTTGTTTGAAGCCTACCTTGATATTTTTGTCTTTGGTGGGGTCGCTGTCCCAGATCTGGTTTCAATTTTGTCAAAACAAGGCGAAAAGCCCCTTGTCTCTAATCAATTCACCCGCCATCTTGCCAACTCATTGTTGATTGATTTGAGGCGAGATACAATCAGACGTTTTGGCTATGCAATTTACACCCACTTTTGTATCCGATGTTTGACTTATGTTGGCCCCCGGCAAGTTAACGTACCCCGCCGCAAACCCATCAAGTACTATGGCTGTCGGCAGTGTGGACAAAGCCGGGCGATTTTTTCAGGTAAAGTAGCGACAGTGCTTGATAACACCTTGCCAGACGAATTATCGGAAGGTGACGATCGCATTAATGTCAACTGGCTGATAAATCGTGTACTCTTTGATTTTTCTGAGGTCGAGATTGTTCAAGCCACCGACGAAGAAGTCGAACGTTTTGCCGTGCAGGTGGGGAATGACACGGATGAATATCGGCGGGATTGGCGCAAATCAATGGTGTGTACTGTCCATTCAACCTGCAACTTGTCAGAAAACACGATGCGGATTTTAGAGCGGACGTTTGGCGAGGTCAGGGTCATATAAGGCGACGGAAGCTATGCTTGAGATCATAACAACCATCATTTTTATTATACTTTTTCTAACACCGATCATCTTCCTGATGCGGCTTCAGGGTGCGGCCAAAAATCAACGACATGAAACGTGGCAACAGTTTTCTGAGGCCAGAAATCTCGATTTTGAGATGATTCACGGCCAACCTGAATTGAGCTGGCTGCATCGTAAATTTTCGGTGCATTTATCGCGCCTCGACAATGACCAGATTGTTCACCTTCGCCTTCGTCTGTCTCTATCCCAGCTCGATATCGATGAGCGGCGAAACGTGCTTCCCCAAAATGAGGAGGTTGTGAAATTACGAGCGAATTTGGCGAGTCTGCAAAATGCCTGTGGTCAACTGTCAGATTGGGATAGCAATTACAAACTACACATTATGCAAACCCTGATTTACCTCGATTGCACGGAAGGGGCAACGAGCCTGCAAAAGATGTATGATTTGACCGGACCTATCTCCGTTCTGTTTGAGGCATATTGGAATATTGCGGCAATCGGAGGGGTGGCGGCCCCTTATTTAATTGCCAATGTGACCGATCAAAGCATTGGGGCAGCTACGTCGAGCTTGCTGGTGCACCAAATTACAGCATCTTTACTCAAGGAAATTCGGGAGGATACGCGCCACCACTTGGCGGATCGTGATGACAATGTTTACTGCGCTCGATGTTTGACTCACATCGTACCACATTATGCGGATCAACTCTCGTTAAAAAACAAGCTGACCCACTATGGCTGCCGTCTCTGTCATAACAGTTCAGATGTTTTGCAGGGTAAGACAATGAAAGTTGTGCTTGATAACGGATCAGAGGTAATGTTGATTGAAGAAGATCGGATAATAATAAACTGGCTCGTCAATCGTCGCATCTTCGACTTCGAACGGGTTGAGATTATTCAGGCCACCGATGAAGAGGTTGAACGATTTGCCGTACAGGTTGGCAATGATACAGATGCATTTCGCCGGGAGCGATATCAGACGATGTTGTGTTTTGTTGAAACAGGGTGTGACTTGTCCCCAAACACAATACGGATTTTGAAGCAGACGTTTGGTGAGGTGTTGGTGAGATAGCGATAGGTAGCAAAGTAGCAGGGGGATAAAGTTGCCAAAATTCAGCCTATCTTACCTGGAGACGTTGCTACCATTGTTAGCTTTACAAATAAACAACACACCCTCGTTCCTCAAGCGCCTTAATGCCCTTCGGGTATTTTGACAGCCGATTCCATCGCAAATCCAATTTTTCCAGCCGAGGCAATTCAGTCAAGCCCTGGGCAATGCGCTCTAGTTGATTGGCCCGCAAATCCAAAAAGCGTAAATGCGTGAGTTGGCCTACTGACGAGGGTAACTTTTTCAGTTGATTAAAACGCAAGTCAAGCTCGGTGAGGGTCGTGAGTTGACCGATACTCTCGGGTAGGGTTGTGAGCTGATTTTTTTGGAGGACCAGCTTTTGTAGGCTACTCAACTGTCCAATGCTGTTTGGGAGTGTGGTTAGCCGATTGTTCATCGCGTGAAGTTCGTTGAGATGGCTGAGTTCATCTATTGAGTCGGGAAGGTTTGAAATATCGTTGTTGTAGAGCCGAAATTCCTGTAGATGGGTTAGCTGGCCTAGCCACTTCGGTAAGCCTGTCAACTGGTTATCTGTGATATTCAGGTAGACTAAACGTTTTAGATTTTGCAACGGTTCAGGCAATGTTGTCAGTCGATTGTTGCTGGCATACAAGAAGCGTAAATTGTTCAACTCTCCTATGGTCTCTGGCAAATCCAGCAACTGATTATGCCCCAAGTCCAGCATTTCGAGTTGGGTTAAGTTGCCCACCTCGGCTGAAATGGTCGAAAATTGATTTCCTGCTAAATTCAAAGTTCGCAGTTGTTTGAGCTGCCAGATTGACTTTGGTAATGTCGCAAGGGCGTTATCATAAAGACTGAGTGTTTGCAGGTGTGGTAAATCTCCAAATATATCAGGGAGGGTCGTCAGATCACAGGAATCAAAAATAAGATGATTAAAACGTTGTAAGATGGAAATCGACTCATCAAATGGTAGTAAATCCTGTCTCCTTGAGTCTTGTGGATGCTGGTGGTTCATTTTCGTAAATCGTAAATCTACAATCGTAAATTGAGATTACCCAAGCTGTTTATTATAAAACAACAAGGTTCGACCATTTTGCTCACTTTGATTAAACTGAACATAGTCCAATTTTTCATAAATGTGGCGGCCACGGTCATTATCTTCATAAACATCTAGCCAAATTCGGTTCCGCTGGATCGTTGCTTTGCAATAATCCTCCATCGCCTCAATAGCGGCTTGGCCGATACCTCGGTCTTTTTTGCCAACCACGATCCGTCTGAATTCAATGCTGACCTCATCAGGGTCAAGAGCCAGAATACAAAAGCCAGCGATGTCATCATCATCGAGAATCGTAAGATAGACAAACTCGGCTGAATGGAAGTGTTCTTGATGGACCGACAACGGGTCCACTGTCACATAACCCTTAGCCTCTGTATTTTGCTCCATTTCCATAAACAGCGGTATTTCATTTAAATGCGCTTCACGAACAATAACCACTCGCCTCTCCCTTGCAACTTTTGCCCCTTGTTACCCTGCTCCCTGTTAAATCACCTCAAGGAAACTTAGCAGGGCATACATCAAAATCGCCCCAATGAGAATGCGTTGAAAATTGCCGATGAGCCAGGCGATCGGGCCAACACGGTAACCCATCGTTTTTAATTTGGCCGAAAGTTCGCCAACACCGGGTTCGGTCAAGGTGCTTCCGTCGGGGAAAACCAGCGTGGGGACACTCTCATAACCTTGATTGATTTCACGCACCAACGCAGCTGCTTCAGGGTCCTGTCGAATATTGATATAGTCATACTCAACCTTGGTTTGATTGAGCACGCCCTTTACTGGCCCAACCCCTGGACAAGCCGGATGACCATAAACAGTAATTTTTTCTGGCATATCACACTCCTTGAAACCATCTTTGTATCATAGACGACGCTACCCAACCTGATACTTACTTTGCACAAAGCCGTTCTCAAAAGTTTGGGTCTTAAGATGAGTTAGTTTCACATCGTTGGCAAGGGGGCCAAAAAGTGGAATGCCTTGCCCAATCAAAATGGGGACTCGCGTAATAATCAACTCCTGAATAAGGCCAGCGCGCAAGAAACTCTGAATCGTTTTTCCACCATCAATATAAAGATGTTTCATTTCTTCGGCCTCAAGCCGCTTGACTAACTCAACAGGTGCTTGCGTACTGATTTCAACTGTGTCTGGTAAGCCGTCAGCGAGTTCGGTTAAGGTTTGGCTAAGTACCACCACCCGTTTCTCGCCATAAGGCCATTGCCCAAAGGAGACAACCAGCCCATAGGTGTTCCGCCCCATCACTAAGGTGTCGACGGAGTCCATAAAGGCCTGATACCCATAATCCTCGTTATTTTGATCACTCTCCTCACCATCACTGCCTGGCAACCAATCCAATCCCCCATCTTCTCTGGCAATAAAGCCATCCAAACTTGTTGCAATATAGACCGATGCTTTCATAGGAATCTCCTCACTGACCTCAATATTCACTATTATCTTGATTCCCATACAGAAACCAAATTTGGCCGAATTTGTTCGCTAACCAAATTGCATCATAATAACTGTACGAGGAAAGCTAATGAAAATTCTGCTATTGGAGCCTTACTTCACCGGCTCACATGCGGCTTGGGCCAAAGGATATGCTGAACATAGTGACCACCAAATCCACATTTTAAGCTTGCCGGGGCGCTTTTGGAAATGGCGAATGCATGGTGGAGCGGTGACTCTAGCCCGCCAATTTTTGGCTTCAGACTTACAGCCGGATTTGATTCTGGCTACAGATATGTTGGACCTAACAACATTTTTGGCGCTAACCCGAAAGCATACTGCCCAAACACCTATTGCCATCTACTTTCACGAAAATCAACTCACCTATCCGTGGTCCCCCACCGACCGCGATATTGTCCAGCAACGGGATAAACATTATGGCTTTATCAATTATACCTCAGCGTTGGCTGCGGATCGGGTATTATTCAATTCAAAGTACCATCTGGACAGTTTTCTCGGAGAATTGCCAAAGCTGCTAAAGCATTTTCCAGACTACAATGAGCTTGACACGGTTGGGCAAATCCAAGCAAAAAGCGAGGTCTTGCCTCTAGGGCTGGATTTAGAACGGTTTGATGGGGTGGGTCCAACCCAGCTAAATACCAAACCACTCATTTTGTGGTGTCACCGTTGGGAACACGATAAAAACCCCGATGAATTTTTTAGGGCATTGACCATTTTGTCTGGACAAGGGCTTGATTTTGAATTGGCTGTTCTTGGTGAGAATTTTAGTCGTAAGCCAGAAATTTTTCTTGAGGCCGAGAAAACTCTAGCGAAACATATTGTTCACTTTGGCTACGCTGAAACCTTTGCCGACTACGCCCGCTGGGTGTGGCAAGCCGATATTATCCCAGTAACCTCTAACCAAGATTTCTTTGGGGCGAGCATTGTTGAGGCCTTGTATTGTAATACATTTCCGCTCCTTCCCAAGCGACTTGCTTATCCTTGGATCATTCCTGTTGAGTATCACCCACGTTGCTTTTATGATGATTTTGAAGATTTATTGACTCGTCTGGCCGAAGCTATAACAAACATTGATCAAACCCGACAATTTAGCCTGCGTTCGGTGGTGGCTCAATATGATTGGAATCGGCAAACAAAACTTTACGATGAGTCATTTTCTCAGTAATTAACGTTTGGAATTGTTTGATTTGTTGATTGTTCTGGCCTTTTTTATAATCGAGGGGTGTGCCTATTTTTTGCGAATTACTTTTTGCGAATCACTTAAGCCGAGATCGACCTGAGTGTATGAAAGGCGGTGATCTTTGAGCACAACAAAGACGTTGACCAATGGCGTTTCCTTGATTGGGAATTTTGATCATATTCCACGCTATCTATTACGTCCCATTAGTTTTTTTAGAGAGTACAATTATAGTGACTTTCGTCCTGATTTGATGGCCGGGTTAACGGTTGGGGTCATTCTACTTCCTCAAGCCATTGCTTTCGCGTTGATTGCTGAACTTCCCCCAGAGATGGGTTTATTTGCGGCCATTGTTGCGGCTGTGGTTGGGGCCTTATGGGGATCGTCAAATCAAATTCATACAGGGCCAACGAACGCTATCTCTCTGCTTGTTCTATCATCCCTCTTGATCATTGCTGAACCAGGTAGCCCCGAATTTATCATTGCGGCGGGGATGTTGGCGGTGATGGTTGGGCTGTTCCAATTGATAATGGGATTGGTTCGATTGGGTGTCTTAGTCAATTTTGTCTCGCACTCGGTTGTCGTTGGCTTTTCAACTGGGGCCGGAGTATTGATTGCATTCAATCAATTACGAAGTTTGTTTGGACTTTCCTTTTCGAGCCACAATTTAATCGAAACCCTGCAAGGGGTGATTGGAAATATTACCCAACTTCATATCATGACTACTGCCATTGGGGTGGGAACCATTATCTTTTTGCTGGCCCTTAAAGGTTTGGCACCCAAGCTACCTGCGGCATTTTTGAGTATGGCTATCGCTTCAATAATTGTATTTGTTTTTGGTCTCGATCAGGCTGGCGTCAGCGTCATCGGTCAATTACCATCAAGCCTACCTCCCTTAGCATCACTCCCCTTACTTGATCTTGATTTTATCTCCAGCCTCGCTACTGGAGCCATCGCCGTGGGAGCAATCGGTCTGGTAGAGACCTCAGCAATCTCCCGCTCAATCTCTGCCCAAACGGGCCAACGACTGGATAGTAATCAAGAATTTGTCGGGCAAGGGTTAGCCAATATCATCTCTGGCTTTTTTTCTGGCTATCCCGTCGCTGGCTCCTTCTCCCGTTCAGCGGTCAATTTCACCTCCGATGCCCGATCTGGCATGAGCGCCATCATCTCCAGTATTGTTGTGCTCATCGGGCTGTTTGTCTTGGCCCCGTTTGCAGTCTACCTGCCGCGGACTGCCTTGTCTGGTGTGCTCATTGTCACCGCCTATGGGATGATTGATAAAGAGGAGATAGCGCGAATTTTTCAGGGGTCCCGTGGAGATGCCCTAATTATGGTGGTAACCTTTGCGGGTACCTTATTCCTGCACATTGAGCTTGCGGTTCTCCTTGGCATCATGCTGTCTTTCGCGGTGTACATTATCACCACCAGTGTTCCCCGTGTATTCCCCGTGGTCCCTGATTTGGAGTTCAATCACTTTATTGAGAAACGGTCTGATCGCGACCAATGCCCCCAACTCGGCATCATCAAGATTTCAGGCGATCTCTACTTTGGTGCGGTTAGCCACGTAGAAGAAACGATTTTACAACATCTGGCGGATAACCCTGATCAACGATATCTGCTTTTCAGGATGCACGGGGTTAACAACTGTGATTTTAGTGGTATTCATATGCTCGAGTCGATACGACGGAGTTGTCAAGAACGGGGTGGTGATATTTACTTCATGAAGTTGCAACGGCCTGTGAAAGAAGTCATGAAAACAACGGGCTTTTATGATGAATTAGGACCCAAGCAATTTCCTATGGCAGATGAGGTGATATCCGAACTGTTCTACAAGGTGCTTGACCCAGCTATATGTATCTATGAATGTGACGTTCGGGTCTTTATGGAGTGTAAAGAGTTACCTAAACGTTCTTATGAATTTGATCCCCCACTACCCGAATATATTTCAGTGTCTGAGATTGAAACTATCTCAGCCAACGATTTGTGGCATCTTGCCAGAAATAATGACTCTGTGAAAATTATCGATGTGCGTGAACCACGTGAGTTTAGTGGTGGTCATGTCCCTCATTCAACCTTGATCCCATTACCTGAATTATTGGCGGATACCTCGGTTTTGAATAAAGACCAACCTGTCGTTTTTGTGTGTCGTAGCGGCCGTCGTAGCTTGAGGGTGGCGTATGCGCTCAAGAACCAAGGATTTGAAAATGTGAGCATTCTACAGGGAGGGATGATTGCCTGGAATTTGGCTCAACTACTCGAAGGGGTTGAAACCTGATGCAATGTAGGAAAAGAGCAGAACCCCAAGGTCACAAAGCAATGGGACAGGACTTACGCAGAATATGAGTAAAATGTTGGTTGAGCTTGTCGAAACCAGGCATTTCGCCCTACAAGTATTGATTTCGACAGGCTCAATCAACGCGTTGCGTAAGTCCTGGTCAATTGTAGCATACAATATTCGGCTGATAGTGTTGATCAGTCAAAATGACAGCCGATACCCCTCAATCTTATCACGACCCTTTCCCTGGAACAATGAGATATTGGAATTATTTGTGGTATTTAGAAAATAACTCTATTTTTTGTAGCAAAGTTGTTGTAGTAAACTCTTTAAATACTGAGTTATAAAATGATCTGATTTTCGGAGAGATTGAGCCATTGTGTTGCGTTAGTTGCAACAGCCTTCTTTTAAAGTGCCGAGTCTCGGCGGGGAATAAATCCCCTATTTTAGGTGGAACCCCCGCTAAATCAGGCTAAGAGGGCTTTAGTCCTCTTTCACCTACGATAGCGTGGCGGCTTTAGCCCCACGCGGAGGTCGGGCAATGAAATTTCTCCAACTTTAAACCAATTCAAAAAGTTGGAACAATAATTTCCAACCGCGCCTTACCCTGAAAGTAACTTCAAAAATTACATTCAGGAGGTATACAATGGCACGGTTACGAAATGGAGAAAAGGCAAGTAAAGAAGGACAAGTGCGGCGAAAGCTGACGAAGCATCTGTTTGGCATTCGAGAGAGCGAATTATCTGAAGAACTCGGCTGGGAACGCCGGACAACCAATAATTATCTGCGACGGTTGCAACGCAAAGGCAAGGCCTACAAAGAGGGCCGAAGTTGGTTTGGTGAAGATGAGTGAGTTTGGAGAAATTGGGGGTATTTAATTTTCCAACTACGCCTTAAACTAAAGATATATGACATTGGAGGTATTATGGCACGTATCAAGGATGAAGTAAAAGAACAGCGCAAGAAGCGTATCTGGATGATAATCCGAGAAAATAATGGAATTCGCCAAAGAGAATTGGCCGATTTGTCTGGCTTTGATAATCGAACAGTTAACAATTATTTAAATGAACTTGACCGAGAGGCAAAGGTCTTCAAAGAAGGAGTACTTTGGTTCTGTAACCCAGATTATCAAGGAACTCGTCTGCGTCAATTTGAACTTGTTCCCGAGGAAGCCTACACGCTTTATTTGGCGGCTCGCCTATTTGTCAAACAATCAGACAAACGAAATGAATACGCAGAGACGGCGTTATACAATTTGGCCGATGCTTTAAAATCGGATGTACCGATAAGTCCTAATATTCACGCGGCTGCTCAAAAGCTGGCTGAACGTGAAGACCATCCAGGCTATCACGACATCTTTCAAACGCTTATTCAAGCTTATCTTAACCAGCAAAAAGTTCGTTTAACCTATAAGCCCTTATGGGGTGATTCATTCGATACTACCTTTGAAATCTATCTGATCGAACCCTCAGCTATTGGTTTTTCTACTTACTTGATTGGATACAGTTTCTTGGTCAGTGAACTATGTTCTTACAAACTGAGCCGGATTGAGGCGGTTGAAGTGTTTCCTAAGGAGACCTATGCCATTCCCGAAGAGTTTCCTGGTCTTTCCATCTTCGATACCGCTTGGTCCGTCATCACAGGCGAAGAAACCACTCGTGTGACCCTACGTTTTAGCGAGAATGTGGCCCAGCGGGTGTTGGAAACCAATTGGCATCCCTCGCAGGATTATGAATGGGATGAGGAAAAAGAGGGGCATTTACGCTGGTGGGTCGATGTGGCGGATACGACAGATATCGCCCCGTGGGTGCGCTCGTGGGGATGGGATGTAGAGGTGCTAGAACCGGAGGATTTGCGACAGCGATTGACTCATCATATCAAACAGCTAGCTGAAATTTACCAACTCCGTCCACCTACCCAACGACAACCTTACCAATGGCTCTACGCCAAAACCAATCGTAAAAATCGTGACCAAATTCACCTACTGCACTACCATCTGATTGATGTTGGCACAGTAGCCCTAGCCCTCTGGAAAAATGTTTTCACCCCTCGCTTTCGTGAGCAAATGGCTGAGATGCTCAATCTGACAGTTGTTGAAACGGGCCGATTTTTTGCGTTTATTACGGCACTACACGATTTGGGCAAAGCAAGCCCTGCGTATCAGCGAAAGTATGCCCCCGCTTGGCTTCGACAAAAATTTACCGAGATTGGATTGTCGATTGATGAGGCGCACTACAATTCATCAACCAACGCCTGCCCCCACGCGACCGTGACGACGTGGGCTTTGCCCAAATTGCTCATTGAGTATGAAGGCTATGAAAAGGGTTTTGCTAAAAAAATAAGTGTTGCTTTGGGAGGGCATCACGGCAGTTGGCCCAGCCCCTATGCCACCGAAGGCGTTAACGATGATGCCTGCCCGCTTTGGAATGAGATGCGGCGTGATTTGTATTGGATGTTGCGGGCTGTTTTCCCCCCGCCTCAAATTGAGGTCGAACTGAGTACTGTTGATCTCAATACACTGCTGACCTTACTGTCTGGTTTAACCTCATTGGCCGATTGGGTTGGCTCAAATCCTGACCACTTTGCCCTAGAGGGTGATGTCCTCAGTACCCGTGACTATGCGACCAGAACCGCTGTTGCCGTTGAAAAGGCTCTTAAAAAATTAGGCTGGATTGGCTGGCAGGCGACGGGGGTGGTTCGTGACTTTTCCGAAGTTTATCGCTATCTCAACTTTGCTAAACCACATCCTGTCCAACAAGAGGTTATCAAGGCTGCTCTTGATGCCCCAAACCCGACATTGCTGATTGTTGAAGCCCCTACTGGGATTGGGAAAACGGAAATTGCTCAATATCTCACGAATGTGTGGTTGCAAAAACACAATGGTCGAGGCTTTTACATTGCAATGCCGACCCAAGCAACGAGTAATCAAATGTACCAACGAACCACCCAATTTTTAGATCACAATTATCCTGATGTTCTCATCAATATTCCCCTTGCTCACGGAAATGCAATGTTTGATGCGGCTCAAGAAGCGCTTTATCTGAACGAAGTTGGCGACGATGAAGAGACAGGGGTGGTGGCGATGAGTTGGTTTATCGAACGGAGTAAACAAACGTTACTGGCCCCATTTGGTGTAGGCACCGTGGATCAAACATTGCTGAGTGTCCTACAAACCAAACATTTTTTTGTCCGAATGCTTGGCTTGAGCCACAAAGTGGTCATCTTTGATGAGGTTCACGCCTATGACACCTACATGTCCACCCTTTTTGAGCGAGTGCTGCGTTGGCTCAATGCTGTGGGTACCTCTGTGATTATGCTCTCAGCTACCTTACCAACCGTGACCCGACAGAAATTTGTCAAAGCTTATACCGATGAGGACTTACAATCTGATCCAAATAACCCTACACCGTACCCTGCGCTGACGATTGCTCATACTGAACAACCACCACAAACCATTCCCCTCACCAAACCACAAGACATCACCCTACATCTCAATTGGTTAGCTGACAGCACGCCCGACACCATCTTGAATTCCCTGCAAATCGAACTGGCTGAGGGTGGCTGCGCTGCGGTGATTTGTAACACAGTAAAACGGGCTCAAGATATTTTTGAGCGGCTCGAACAGGCCCGACAGCAAGGCTTACTCCACATCAGTCCAGAAAATTTAATTCTGTTTCATGCGCGGTTCCCTTTTGCTTGGCGTAAACCTAAAGAGGATGACGTATTGGCTAAGTTTGGCAAACCTGATGAGGGACGGGGGGACAGACGACCTAAACTCCACGAAAAAGCCATTGTTGTTGCCACCCAAGTGATTGAACAAAGTTTGGATCTTGATTTTGATGTGATGGTGACAGATGTGGCCCCTATCGACCTGCTGTTACAACGGGCTGGTCGCCTACATCGCCATAAGTTACGGGACACGAATCGCCGCCACCCTCGCCGTTTGACCCTCTCCCCACCGGATTTTGCCGATGAACTCCCTTCCTTTGGGGTGGATGAGTTGATTGATGAGCGGTATCTGTTGTTACAGACCTATCGTCAACTGTCTGGGCGAACGTCACTCACTATTCCGGCTGAAACGGCCTCGCTGATTGAGGCTGTCTACACTGACCTGATTCGAGATGATGACCCACATTGGCAAGATGCCTTAAAAACT
This sequence comes from Phycisphaerae bacterium, assembly GCA_028285035.1. Next base: position 8,355 of record JANQQF010000136.1, on the reverse strand, counting down.
GCCCATCAGCAGATGAAGTTGGATCAACGGGTGCAGATGAGTAAAGCCAAACGCCCTCTGATCAAGCCACCTCAAGATTTTCGTCTGCTCACCCAAACCATTTTAGGCCTGGAAGAAGATAACCCCGATGTACACGAAACGTTTCAAGCGAAAACCCGTGACATCGCACCTGGAATCACCTTGGTGTGTCTTTTTCAGACAGATGACGAGGTTTATCTTACCCCCGATGAGGGCGTATTGCCCTTTGACCACCAAGCCCCGCTGACGGCTGAAGGGGCACGGGCCTTGTGGCAAAACAGTATCACCGTGCAAAATTGGACCCTCATCAACCACTTTAGCCCCCAAGATGAGGCTGTCCCACGCTCTTGGCGCAAGCACCCTGTCTTACGGTACACCCGACCTGTCATGTTTGTAGATGGCGTATATGCCTTTACCCATAATGAAAAATTGTATGAACTGCGTCTGAGCCAAACGCTCGGTTTACAGCTTATCAATCTATCTGAAGCAAAGGAGACCGAATGACTGAACAATTTTCATTTAACTTGATTGATGAACGGTGGATTCCCTGCATTCGGGTCGAGGATGGGGAGATTGTCTCCCTTTCCTTGCGCGAAACGCTGGCCGAAAGCCACACCCTGTACGACATTGCTGGGGATACCCCCCTCCAGACAGCGGCCCTCTATCGTCTGCTGATTGCTATTGTGCTACGAGTCTATCAGCCCACCGCCGATGATATTGAAATGTGGCGGGAAATGTGGCGCAACCCGTGGGATATGGCGCGGATTAACGCCTATTTGGATGAGCAAAAGCCAAAATTTGATTTGTTTGATCAGGAGAGGCCATTTTATCAGAGTGATAGTGATGACAGTCGGGTACGCCCTAAACCGATTACCAGTATCAAGTATGGTAATGGCTTTCTCCACAATCCATTGTTCGATCACGATAACGAAGTGATTGAAAACCCGCTCATGGCTGCGGAAGCTGCCCGTAACTTAATTGCGGTACAAACATTTGGTTTGGGGGGTGGGCATAAAGGAATGTTCAGTGATGCGCCGTGGTCAAAAGGGATTATCTTTTTTGTACAGGGGCAAACGCTCAAGGAAACCATTTTTCTCAACCTATTGCCTTATCCTGACGAGGGGCGAGAATTCACAGTTAGTGACACAGAAGATGATGTGCCAGCTTGGGAACAAGATGATCCTTTTGTGATGAAAGGGGGAACGCCGCTTGGCTATCTCGATTATCTGACTTGGCAAAACCGTCGAATTTTACTTTTTCCCGAAAGTCGGAATGGTGAACTGATGGTGAGGGAATGGCAGGTTGGGGGTGGTGAGCTATTGGCCGCCGAAATCAATGATGCGCTCAAATTTTACACTAAACATGACAAAGATGGGTTACGAGTTTTCCAATTCAAGGAAAGTCGTGGGTTGTGGCCAGACAGTTATGCCCTTTTTGCCCCGATGAACGTAGGAAATGACAGACGTTCAGTTCCACCAATGGCGTTTACTCATCTCAAATTACTGATTGATGATATGGGCTTATTGAAATCACATCTTGTATATCGTTGTAAGGCAATGGGGCAAGGGAAAAATCAAGCCAAGATAGAGTATCTTCGTGAAGAGCGATTTCCTTTTCCGCTACGTTACTTGGTTGAGGAGAACCTTCGAAACCAACTGCGTGATGCTTTACAGTTGTGTGACTTGTTCGCTTTTTATCTACGTGGGGCCTTACGACGGGTTGGCTTCTATCTGTATCTGGCTAAACCCGATGAAGTTGGCTGGAAAAGTGCGAAAATTAATCCTAAAGCCAAAAAAATGATTAGTGAGTTAGCTCGAACAGACATTGATAATTGGATAACCCATACCGAAGCCGACATCTACTTCTGGGCGTCTCTGGATGTCCCTTTTCAGGAATTTATTGATCGTTTAGCAAAGGAGAATATTGATGAAACGATGAACTGGTGGAAAAGCCAAATCCGCAAGGCGGTGATTGGTGCGTTTGACAAAGCCAAACAGTATGCCCACGAGTCAGAGCGTGCCCATCGAGCGATTGTAGAGGGGCAAGGCTATTTAACCTATCAACTAGACAAAATGCTCGGCGAGGAGGTGACATCATGAGCCAAGCCACTGAATTTATCAATCAACTTAAGGAATGGGGAAAACGGGAAACAGGTCCACAACGGACGGCGATGGCCGAACTACGGCGCGGTTTGCAAGAGTTCCCTCACCTACCCCCATCCATGCATCGGTATGTTGCCCCGTTTGCTGGGTACACCGAGGGCTGGCAAAAAGAAACTTACTATCTGACCGCAGCGTTGTTTGCTCGCTATCACTCTGGCTCTAAAACAGCCTTATACAGCGATGAAGCTTGGCGCAATATGGGGTCTTACTTCGCTGAAGTGGTCAAGCACGAAGCAGAAGCCAGTGATTCCATCGAACGTCGCTTCAATGCCTTGCTCACCGCCCATCCCCAAGATTTACATTACCACTTACGGCAAGCCATTGCCTTTTTGCACAGCAAATCGGATGTAACTATTGCCATCAATTGGGAAAAGCTCTTTTGGGACATCCGAGATTGGGACGATGATGACAAAAGACCCAAGGTCCAAGAAAAATGGGCGATGCAGTTTTGGCGACACAACACTAACGCCAATAAAGAAACCAATTCACAAATTGAATCAAAAAATTAAGGAGATACTAAACTATGTTTATCGAATTACATCTTATCCAAAGCTTTGCTCCAGCCAACTTGAACCGAGACGATACGGGTAGTCCCAAAGATGCGATTTTTGGCGGGTACCGTCGTGCTCGGATTTCGTCACAAGCTTTCAAAGCGGCCATTCGTCGTGAGCCTGTGTTTGCCGAGACAACAGGCGTGCCTGTCGGTCAACGAACCAAGCGAATGTCAGGGGAAATAGTCGAACGATTGGAAAAACTAGGTCACGATAACGAAGAAGCAATATTGGTTGCTGAAGCGTTTGCTGGGGCTTATGTTAAAAAGAGCGTTGATAAGGGCAAAACCAATGTCCTGATCTATCTTAGTGAAGAAGAATTTGCTTGGATGACTGAGCAACTACACGAGAATTGGGAAGATGTTCTTCAAGAAGTAACTGAAAAGAAGTCAAAAGAAATTGGTGATTTAACAAAGAAATTGGTCAAACAAACTGAAAAGCGGACCAGTGCCCCCGACATTGCGCTGTTCGGTCGGATGCTTGCCAATGAGCCAAAAACCAACATCGACGCCGCCTGCCAAGTAGCTCACGCTATTTCTACTCACGCTGTCCGGATGGAGATGGATTACTACACTGCCCTTGACCACCTTAAGCCAGAGGACACGGCTGGGGCGGATATGGTCGGCTTCACTAGCTTTAATTCTGCCTGTTACTATCGCTACCTGCGAATCGATTGGCAACTGTTGGCGGACAACTTGAAGAACCAGGCTCTCGCCCGACAGACTGTAGAAGGCTTTCTGCGTTCGGCTATGACGGCCATTCCCACAGGCAAACAAAATGCTTTTGCTGCCCAGAATTCCACCAATTTTGCAATGGCCGTAGCTCGGAAAGATGGCAAATGCTGGAATTTGGCGAACGCTTTTGAAACGCCTGTTAAACCTGCCCGTGATCGAGAGAGTGGCTACATTGCCCCTTCAATTCAGGAATTGGATAAGTATTGGCATGATTTAACCAGCTTTTATGATGATAGTGAACCCGAGGCGATTGCTGTCCATGTCATGAGTAAGCATCAGGATGCGCTTAACCATCTGGCTGATTATCGTAAAGACAAATTCTCGACTTGGATTAACACTATTATCGATACCCTTCCACAGGAGTAAGCCAATGTCTACCTTACTACTTCGATGTGTGGCCCCACTCCAAGCGTGGGGTAGCCAAAGCAACTTTACGGTACGCGATACCGGGCGGGAACCTTCCAAGAGTGGTATTGTTGGCTTGTTGTGTGCCGCTTTGGGCCGTCCTCGCTTGGAACCTGTCGATGATCTAGCCAACCTCAAAATGGCAGTTCGGATAGATCGTGAAGGACAAATTTTGCGTGACTTTCATACCGCTGGACAAGGGGCGGCTGATCCTTACAAAGGGTATCTTCAGGCAAATGGCAAAAGCGTTTCTAAGGGGACAATCATTTCAAATCGCTACTACCTCGCCGACGCTGCCTTCCTCGTTGCCCTTGAGGGAGACAAAGCTCTGCTCGAAGAACTTCACAATGCCCTCAAAAATCCGCATTGGATGCTGTGTTTGGGGCGAAAAGTTTGCCCGCCATCGTTGCCAGTCTATTTACCTAGTGGGTTGGACTATGATGATTGGTATACGGCATTTAAGGAATATCCCTGGTTGGGGCAAGTTAAATGGCAATACGACAATCTTGCGGAGAAGGTTCGTATCGTTGTTGATGATGCGGATGGCCCCCAAGTGCGGCAGGACTACCCCATCAGCTTTGAGAAAGGCAAACGAAAATTTGCCCCTCGGCGGGTGAGTACAGATTTTATTGATAAACCACCGCCCCCAGATCTGCCCCAATTCAAAACTCAGGACGTGGTGGCTGAAACAAAACAGGAGGCCCCCTAATGTATCTCTCTCGACTACAACTCAACCCGCACAATCGGCAGGTGTGGCGGCAGCATTTGCAGAATCCGTATAAGGTGCATCAGATGGTGATGCGGGGCTTTCCGGATGGAGTGAAGCGGGAGATGGCGCAGGTATTGCATCGGCTGGAGGTGCGCGATGAGCGACCCGTGTTGATGGTGCAATCAGCCTTGCCACCGGATTGGGCGACCGTCAATCCGGCGTATCTAATGGTGCCTGATCGCTATGACCCGTGGCCTAATCCAGCGGTGCGCGAGTTTGAACTGCCGTTGCAAAATGATCAGATTTTTAGCTTCCGTTTGTTGGCCAACCCAACGGTTAAAAAAGTTCGACATGATGAGAATGGCGAACGCTTGAAAAACAGCAATCGGGTGCCACTCTTGCGGGAGGAGAAGCAGCGGGCTTGGCTAGATAAGCGGGCCGAGGCCAGCGGTTTTGTTGTGTTGGATGTTGCGATCAGTCAGGGACAGAGCCAAAAGATGTGGAAAGCTCCCAAAACTCAGCCGATTACGCTTTACACGGTTCAATTTGATGGCTATCTACGGGTGACCGACTCAGCGGCGCTACAAGAAGCGATCAAAAAAGGGATTGGTCCGGCGCGGGCCTTTGGGTGTGGGTTGTTGTCGTTGGCGCTAGTTCGATAGGGTTAGGCTAGTTATCGCATCTTAAGAGTCGAATAAGTTTTGTATCCGAGCATCGCCCGACGATAAATCATCGGGCTACGATAGGTGAAAGAATGCTAAAGCATCCTTACCTGATGAGTCGCCTAGAGGCGGCTTAAACCTGAGATAGCCGGGTGGATTTATTCTCCGGCGAAGCCCGTTGGGAAATTAACTGAACTACCATTACACCCGACCCCCGCCCGACGATAAATCATCGGGCTACGATAGGTTGAAATAGGCTTTGGCCTACTCAATTTGTATCCAATATGACTTGATAAAAAAGAAACTACTGACAGGAGAAAGGAAATGCCATATTACCAGCTGTACTACCATCTTGTTTGGGGAACCTACCGAGGTGAACCTATGCTTACTGAAAAGGCTGAGAAATTAGTATTTGGAACCATACTTGAAAAAGCCAAAGACTTGGCTTGTACTGTCCACGCCATTGGTGGGATTGAAGATCATATGCACGTAGCAATCTCAATCCCGCCGAAATGGGCAGTCGCTGAAGTCATTGGCCAACTAAAAGGAGCGAGTTCGCACTATGTTAACCAACAGCTAGGGCCAGCCTCTTTTCGATGGCAGCGTGAATATGGGGCCTTATCATTTAGTAGTCGAAGAATGGAACCAATTGTCAATTACGTTCGCAATCAAAAGCAACATCACGAGGATAATACAACAATTGCCATATTTGAACGATGGACAGAGGAAGATTGATCCACCACCTATCGTCGCATCCGCCCCCCGCCCGACGATAAATCATCGGGCTAAGATAGGTGGAAGCAGGCTGAAGCCCGCTGGCAAGTTGAGTCGCCTAGAGGCGGCTTAAACCTGAGATAGCCGGGTGGATTTATTCCCCGGCGAAGGTCGTTGGGAAATTAACTGAACTACCATTACACCAGCCCCCGCCCGACGATAAATCATCGGGCTAAGATAGGTGGAAGAATGCTAAAGCATCCTTACCTGATGAGTCGCCTAGAGGCGGCTTCAACCTAAGATAGCCGGGTGGATTTATTCCCCAGCGGAGGTCGTTGGCAAAGAATGATAGCGGATTTATTCCCCAGTGATGCCCATTAACAAAGACACTCCCTCCAAAAATGAAAGGAGCAAAAAATGCGAAATCTGCAGGAACTTCCCAAACTGCGCGATAGTGTAACCTATCTTTATATGGAACACGGTCGGCTGGAACAGGACAAAAAAGCAGTGGCCTTTATCGATAAAAAGAACGGAGTCACCCCCATCCCGGCGGCCTCGCTCTCTGTGCTGATGCTTGGCCCTGGCACCTCCGTGACCCACGCAGCGATCAAGGCTCTGGCCGATAATGGTTGTATGGTCTTGTGGACGGGCGAAGATGCTACCCGGATGTATGCCCAAGGTAGTGGCGAGACTCGTAAGGCGTATCATCTATTGCATCAGGCAGAGCTGGTTGGCGATGAAACAAAGCGTTTACAAGTGGTGCGTCGAATGTATGAGATGCGTTTTGATGAAAGTCTTGAACCAGAGATGACCCTGCAGCAGATTCGGGGTAAAGAAGGTGCCCGGGTTCGCAATGCCTATGCTCAAGCTAGTCGGGAATTTGGGGTTGAGTGGTACGGCCGCAACTATGATCGAAGCAACTGGAACAATGCCGATCCCATCAATCGTGCCCTATCTGGGGCCAATGCTTTGCTTAATGGTCTCTGTCATGCAGCCATTGTTTCTGGGGGATATGCCCCTGCCCTGGGCTTTATCCACACGGGTAAGCAACTCTCCTTTGTCTATGATATCGCTGATCTCTACAAGGCTGAGATTACGATCCCTGTTGCCTTCTGGGCCGTTTCCGAAGGGACTCACGACTTGTATAAGCGGGTACGCCTCGGAACCCGGGAAGCCTTCAAACACCATCGTCTTCTCCAACGTATCCTGCCCGACATTGATCACTTACTCGACCTTGATCGAGCCATCTTCGAGATTGGCCCCGATGTTGATACCGACCCTGCCGCCCCTACAGATTGGTGGGACCCGACGGAATAATTTTGGATTTCAGATTTACGATTTACGAAAAATAGATGGGTCCTACTCTACAGTTTCATAAATAGCTCACTGACGAATACAGATAGGCTCATGAGTAGAAAAGGTGCAGAGATGGTAAAATAAAGAAAAAGAAAAGGATAGGACAACAGGATGGAATTTCCGATCCAAGAATTGTTAGATTACGAGCAAAGTGTGGAGTGGATAATCAGCCATTTTCATCCAGAAGGGCTGAGATGTCCAGGGTGCCAGGAACCAGTCAAAAAAGCGCGAGAATTTCGACAAACGAAACGGAGTGAATTGACGGTTTACCGGTGTCGGAGCTGTGAAAGCATTTATAATCTATACACAGGCACTGTCTTTCAAGGTCGACATCTGCCCCCACCCAAAGTAGTGTTGTTTATGCGCGGGGTGTGCAAAGGTGAACCGACAACGGGGCTGGCCTCAGAGCTACAAATGGATTACAAAATGGCCCTTGAGTTACGACACGAAATCCAAGCCAATGCTGAGAGAGCCCAACCCGATGCTCCCTTATCCGACCAACAGACTGAAACCGATGAAATGTTTCAGAATGCGGGGGAAAAAAGGAGACAAACATCGTGATCCAGATGATCCACCCAGACGACGAGCTAACAAACGCCGAGGCAAAGCCACTTATGATAATGACCGACCGCCTATTGTTGGCACGGTAGGTCGACAAAGTGGTCAAGTCCGTATCCGGGTCACGAAAAACACTACGGCCAAGACCTTGGTCGCTCACGTCCATCAGTTTACTCAAGCCCAAGCGACGGTGTACACTGATGAAAACCAGTCTTACAACCACATTATCCGTGCTCATGCCACAGTAGCTCACGGAAATAATGAATGGGCCAGGGATGATGATGGCGATGGCATTCGTGAGGTTCACATCAACTCGACTGAAGGCTTATGGACTGATGTTCGGAATTTTCTACGTCCTTTTAAGGGAGTTCACAAGGTTTATCTTGCTGGCTATGTCGCCCTCGCTGAATTCAAACGTAATCTTAAATCTGTCAATCCTCCCTTCATCGCTTCTTTAGTTGTCCGCACCTTTTGACCTCATGAGCC
>JANQQF010000123.1 GCA_028285035.1 Phycisphaerae bacterium | reverse complement strand
ACGATGCTCTGGATGGTCTGACTCCTTATCAATTCTATTGTCGTTATGTTAACTCACAGTCTCTTTTTCATTGGTCCTAATTTTGGGTAGTTGACATTTTTTATCTACGCAAACGTGCTGATGCTCTAATTGACCTAAGCCATTCGTTGGCGAACCGAGCCTTGATTAGCCAAAAATTGAAAGGCTCGATAAATATCTTCGCGACTGATTAACCCTCGGAAGATCAGCCCATCATAAACCGCTGCAACAGCGTTTGAGGTTCGTTCCAGGGTTTCCTGCACCTCATCCAATTTAGCGGTCGAGGTGACCTGCGGGATGTTACCAGCATTCTGCATAATCTCAGTGATGCCCACCGCCCAACGGCCCTGAGCCATTGCGTTAGCGACCTTTCGTCCAGAAGTTACCCCCAGCAGCTGCCCATCCGTAGGGTCCAGAATAGCAAAGTTTGCGTGTTTGCCACTGTTGATGATCATTGGGGCCACCTGACCAATGGTGGCGTAGGGAGAGAGTGCAACTTTGTGCGGGGTCATAATCTCGCTGGCTTGCATTTGCCGCAGTAGGCTACGCGTTTTAACCGCTTGCAGTTCTTGGCCACCCGCCGAGAAGATAAAGAAGGCGATGATGATCAACCAAGGATTAAAGCCGATAATACCGGTACTGCTGAGCAGGAAGGGACCGACTGCCATTAGCAAAGCGAAAACGCGGCCTACATTAACGGCCACTGTTGTTGACTTTTCATAGGTGATAAAGAAACCCAGTATCGCTCGTAGTACTCGACCGCCGTCCATAGGGAAAGCAGGGATCATATTAAAAACAGCTAACATAACGTTGGCATAGAAGAGGAAGTTGAGTAACTGAGCTGGGGCAGTGCTCCCTAAGCTCAGAGCAAAGGCCTGGTCAACCCCTGAGAGCAAGAGAATCGGGGACAAAGCGATGGCCAAGATTACGTTGACCAACGGCCCAGCCAAGGCCACCACCAACTCTTGCGACGGCTTTTCCGGCATTCGCTCCAAACGAGCCACCCCGCCAATGGGAAGCAATACAATATCCTTTACCGGAATATTATACCGCATTGCAGCAAGACTATGACCTAATTCGTGTAGTAAGACAAGGGTAAACAAGGCGATTGTGACAATAAAGCCATAGAATAGCCCGTTACCACCACTGTAACTAATAGTTCCTAAAACCAGAATGATCAGAAAGGTAATGTGTACCTTAATATCAATTCCAAAAATCCGACCTAACTTCATCGACAGACCCATAGTACCTCCAGTACGTTCTCATTTGCCTGTATTGTTGTATATAAAGCCTAAGTTATTAGGGTCAAGTTTATCTGATTTATATTAGAAGAATGATGGAATTAGATTAATGCTAGATAAAAATTTGAGAAATAGTGGATGATTGCTACTCCGCCAATCGTAAGGCTCCGGCTGGTTCAGGTTTATAGCCGCTCGGCCAGCGTGTTGAGTCGGTGAACCAGGCACTGCTAATGTCAGTCTTCTTTAAGTTTGCATCCAAAAAGTTAGCCCCTTTTAGGTTGGCCCCATTGAGGAGCGCTTCGGAGAGGTTCGCCCCACGCAGATCAGCCCCGGTCAAATCGGCGTCCATTAGATTGGCTTGGCTCAAATCGGCTTCAGTGAGATTGGCCCCTTTTAAGTCTGCCGAACGAAAATCAGCTCGATGCAAATCAGCTTGACGAAAATTGGCTTCTGCAGCTTTGACGCGATACAAATGGGCCTCACGCAGGTTGACTCCCCGTAGAGGCGCTTTGTGTAAATAGGCGTTGGATAAGTTAATGGTGTGAACACCTTCTTTGTTCATACGTTTAACAACGCCCGCCAGACGGTAAGCTGCTTGCGGTTCCTGCCAAAAGCGAAAATCCTCCAGTTCCTCTTCATATTTCTTGATTGTACGTCGCTGCTCCCCTAAACGATTGAGCCAGAAAACTAAAACCCCGATTACTAATAAATCGAGCAACATACCGTGGGTTTCAACGAGGATGTCTTGGAAAAATTCGTTTGAATAACCGAATAGTAGGGTGGTGATAACAATGACAACAAGGGATGTTGTGGCAAATACGAGGAAAGCTAATGTAACTGGCTTGTCAGCCGAGAAGTTTTCTAACCAATGCTTTGATTTTGCTGAAATAGATACTCTTTCTATCTCAGTCTCGTCTCCAAAATTTGTATGTATGGTCGGGTCATTTAAGGTCTTGGTATATTTTGACCCAGATTTTGTCATTTTTACTCCTCCTAACAAATTGTGGCGTACCAATGTTAAATCGGATAGTAACTTGTGTCAATTCGGCTCGTAAGGTACAATTTGTGCGACATCCTCAACTGAATCTGATGCCCCGAATAAAACATTTTTGAGAAAAAATCATGTTTGGTCGAAAAAAACCGCTTCAACAAAATCCCATCGGCTCACGTTTAGCGGGACGATACCTTCTCGAATCGCAGCTTGGTGAGGGTGGGTCGGGTATTGTTTACCGGGCTACTGATGAACAGCTTGAACGCGCTGTTGCTATCAAAGTCCTAACCGCTGGTGGTGGGATGTCGGGGGACAAATATGAACGGTTTCGTAGTGAAGCTCGTTCTGTAGCCCGACTCAATCATCCTAATATCGTCACCTTGTATGATTATGCCGAAGTCGATAATCAACCCTATTTGGTGATGGAGTATATTCCTGGCCAGGATTTGTGGGATTTAGATAATAGTTTCAGTCCCAACCTGATGCCATTTGAAGAGTCACTGCCCATTATTGATGGCATTTTTGCGGCTTTGGAATATTCTCACGACCAAGGGGTGATTCACCGTGATTTGAAGCCGGAAAATGTGATGATTACGCCCGAAAGACAGGTTCGGGTGATGGATTTTGGTTTGGCCCGGATTCGTGGCGAGTCGCGTTTAACCCAGGAAGGACTAGTCGCGGGAACTGCTTCGTACCTGGCACCCGAGTTGGCCCTTGGTGAACCTGGGGATCATCGGGTTGATCTCTATGCCGCCGGGGTGATGATGTATGAGCTGTTTACAGGGCGTCGACCATTTTCGGGAGATGATCCTCTGGCTGTCATCTCACAGCATATTCACGCTCCTGTGGTGCCTCCTCAGCGATACAACGGCAATATTTCAGATGACCTTGAAGCAATCATCCTCAAGCTATTAGCAAAGCAGGCCGATGATCGCTACTTTGATGCGGCTGAGGTGCGGCAAGATCTTAAACCCATTGTGAAGCGATATGAAGCTGGCACACACGATGCACCAACCAATGTGTTCAAGGTCGAAGATGCACTAGCCATTGAGAATACCCAATCCCACAAAATTCTGCTCGACCGGATTGCCCGCGGGGCAATGGTGGGCCGATCTGCTGAATTGGACATATTAAAAAATGGCTGGAATCGAATTCGAATGGGCGAAATGCCGGAAGCTGGTTTGATTTTGATTTCAGGTGAAGCTGGCATTGGGAAGACACGGCTGCTACGAGAGTTTCAAGTCTTTACTAACCTGCAAGATGGTTACATCCTACACGGCACAGCTCAAGAACAGGATGCGGGAACGCCTTATGCTATTTTTGCCGATGCTTTGCGCGATTACGTTCAAGATCAACCTCCGCAGGTGTTGCAACGCCAGACTCTTGGGTTTATTGCGGGCGAGGTGGTTAAATTAGCCCCACAGCTTGCTGAAAAATTGGGGTATATTCCGCCAAACCCAACGCTGGAGCCAGAGTCAGAGCGAGCGCGTTTGCTGGAGCAAGTGAGCCGCTTCTTTCTGCAGATGGCGACTGAACAGCCAACAGTCCTTATCCTTGACGACCTACATTTTGCCGATCCGGGTAGTCTAAATTTGCTGGAAACCTTGGTTCGTCGGGCGGAAGGCACGTCATTGTTAGTTGTGGCCGCCTATCAAGACGTGGCCCTGAGTTATTCTAATCCGGTTAACAATTTAACCGCGACCTTGTCGGCGGCAAACTTGATCCAAGATTTGCCCCTACGACGATTGCCTGAGCCGGGTGTGGCTGAAATGTTAGCAGCCCTGCTTGGCGAGCAGATTAGTGATGATTTTGTGAAGGCTGTTTTTGAGGCCACTGAAGGTAATCCCTTATTTGTGGAAGAACTTGTAAAAGGTTTGGCCGTCAACGGCGAGATCATGTTGCGCGAAGGGCGTTGGGAACAGCGGGATACAGGGCGATTGCACGTACCAGGTAGCATAAAATCGGTCTTGGGGGGGCGTTTGGAGAGTGTGGACAAACAAACCCTTGAAGTACTACAACTGGCTGCCACGATTGGCCGAAATTTCTCCCTCAATATCTTGGCCCCGGCCGGTGGGTATGAGTCTTCGATTTTGTACGGTGCAATTGGTGAGGCCTTGCGTTACCAATTGATTGAGGGGCGGAGCCACTTGCCTGATCACCTAGATGATGCAAATGAGCAAACGGCCCCCTTGGAATATCAATTTCAACACGCGCTCATTCGGCAGACGTTATACGAAGAGTTACGACCACTACGGCGCCGTCGATTGCATCGTCGCGTGGCTGAGGCCCTAGAAGAGATGGCCACTCACGGGCAGGTCTCAATTGCGCCAGCAGTGTTGGCTTATCATTTTATTGCGGCGGCTCACGAGGAACAGGCTGTGCCTTATTTGCGCGAGGCGGGCGCTTCTGCCCTGGTGGTCTATGCTAATGCTGAAGCCGTTGACTACTTAAGCCAGGCTCGCGAGATTTTGGAAGATATTGGGCTTGACTTGCGGGGCCAGGGTCTCAATGAGAATTTGGCTGCTCAATTTGAGGTATTACAAGAAGAACGTTCTGTCTTAAATGTAATGGGTGATCCGGCTGGGGAGTTGGTTGCGCTTGAAGGTCTGCAAGCCTTAGCCCTCACCTTAAAGGATCAGAGCCGATGGGTCACAGTGATGGCCCAGCTAGCCTCGTACTATTGGCGCATTGGGAAACTTAATCAAGCTGAAGATATGGCTCGCCAAGGCCTAGAGATTGCGGAAAAGCGTGAGGATAAGCGCGGGCAATTAGCCAGCCTTGAGCAGATTGCCCGGGTATACTGGACTCGTCGTGATAGCGAGGGAATGACGTTTGCTTCACAAGCGCTTGAATTGGCTCGTGAGTTGGAAGATCGCCCCCAAGAAGGCCGGCTGGCCGAACTAGTGGCAAGTATTTACACCGATACACTTGGTGATGTTGAGCAGGCGGATGTTCATTTCAAGCAGGCTCTAGCCATTTGTCGGGAAACAGGCAATCGATATGAAGAGGCGTGGACTCTGTGGGGGATGGGGCGTTTGTCGCTGTTGGTTGACGATTATACCGGAGCGTTGGATCGATATGAACGCGCCCGAAAAATCTCGGAGGACATTGGCTCAACCTTACAGATGGGCTGGGATTTTTATCATATGGGCGATGCTTGGTATAGCTTGGGCGATTATGACGAAGCAAAACGTCTCTACGAAGAAGCCCAAATTATTTTTGACAGCTCCCATCACGCCCGGGGCCGTATTTATTCACTGATTTCTTTGGGGTTGGTTTACTCGGCTACGGGTGATTATGATGATGCTGGCAAAAATTTAGATCGTGCTTTGCGGCAAGCCGAAGAGCGGCAGGATGTGACGTTGATGTTCCGCTGTTATCAGGCGCTTTCCGCCTATTATCGTGGCTTAGGGCAGGATGAAGGCTTGATTAATGCAGTGCGAATGGGAAATCGAATTATTAAGCTGGCCATTGAGGGGGGCTATTTTGAGCACGAGTTGCTCGGGTATTATCTGCGGGGGATGGGCTTTTTTGAACTCAATGATTTGCAGCAAGCCTATGATAGTATGACTGAAGCTGTTACCCGTTTATCCCAACTCCACTACCTGCAATCACCCCAAATCACGGTGTCAGAGATTTACTATGAATACAGCCGAGTCTTAAATACCTTGGGACAAAAAGATAAGGCTCAAACGTATCTACAAATGGCTTATGATGAAATGATGCGTAAAGCCAATTTTATTGTGGATGATGAGCCATATCAAAGGTTCTTGACGACAGACCCCATTAATCGAGCCATTTCAGCGGCAATGGGGCAAGGGTAGTTTTTGGTTATCTATTTAGTGCGTCCAAATCTCAAATGTGTGTAACACCTTGGCGATGGATAACCAGAAGAGTAAAATGATCGCAATGATAAAAACCCAGATGAGGCGTGGGTTAAGAATTTGTAAGGTATAAGCACTTAAGACTACAAATAAATCCAAAATCATAAGCTGTGTAATAATTTTCCCCAATTGTAATTTCATACGTCGCTCCTTAGTTTCTCATTGATCTAACACTTAAGTAATCAATCCCTTTGTAAAACATATAACCCAACAATGTTAACATCGTTACGGTGTTTTTATGACAAATTTGAATAAAGAAGAATTTCTGAGGCAACTTCAGCAAACGCGGCAGGTGCTTTTAAGCCAATTGGATGATGTCCCTGAAGCTGATTTAACGGCAGGTGGCGTGATTGGTGAGTGGAGCTTGTTGGATGTTCTGGCCTATCTCACGGCCTGGGATGGTGAGCTACTGCGGCGTATTGCCTTTGCCAGTGGTGAAGGCCGTGCCCCACACCCAGTCAATGATGATGATTACTGGCAGGCTTGGACTGAGAAACAACTTAAAATTAAACGGATCATGGGGTCTCGCGGCATCAAAACAGATTTAGCGGGAACGTGGGTACGATTGCTGGCAAACCTGGAAATGCTGCATCCGACCGAATATGATCGCCTCTTGACTGTATTGCCCCCGAACTATTTGGCGCAACAGGAAACATATCTGAAGGATTTGCAGCAGTGGCGTCTTACGTGGGAACAAAATCAATCGTGGTGGTGGCAGATGCAGCAACGGGTTAAGCGTTGGTATGAAGAGGAGGCGGACTGACGGCCCATTGCCATAACCAGCTTAATGTCTTATCATTATATAATTAGGTGATTCGCAAAAAATAGTGGGAAATAAAGATTTAGAACTTCGTCCAAACAGACCAAAAATTGAGACATTTTATTCATACCGTGTGAGGTAGATCATGGCCGAATTTGAACAACACCAACTTTATGCACTTCTAAACCAGACAAAACCCCTATGGCTCTTGGGCATTGATCTCAGTGATGCCGATTTGCGTTGGAGCAATTTAAGTCAGGCTATTTTGGCTCAGGCCAATTTACATGGCACCAATATGAATTGGGCCAATTTAACCGGGGCAAATCTTGAAGGGGCCTACTTGAGCCAAGCCAAGCTAGAAGGGGCTGACTTAACCGGAGCTAATTTGAGTGAGGCGAACTTGGATGGCGCAATTATGTGGTCAGCGACCCTGGTCGGCTGTAATTTAGGGGATGCAAACTTACACGGTGTAGATTTGAGCGACTCCAATTTGAGCCGAGCTATTTTGAAAAAGGCCTATTTACCAAAAGCTAATTTAAGTGAAGCCAATTTAGCAGAAGCCGATTTAAATCGCGCAGATTTGCGTGGGGCCAATATGGCGCAGGCTAATTTATGTGGGGCCAATTTGACTGGAACCGTGCTGCACGATGTTAACCTAAGCGGGATCAAGTGTGACGCCGAAACCTTGTGGCCCGCTGGCTTTACTCCGCCTGATTGTAATGAGCCACGTCCCAAAGAATAAGCCAAATTTTATTGCGCTTCATCATCGTCAATGATTCTAATCGTGGCCTGACTCATCACACCGAGTTGGGCCCGCCCCCCCTCTACGCGAGAGATGACAACAATAAACTCTTCATCTATCTCATCTTCCACATCATCAAAAATCTCAATTTCAAATACCGTAATAGGATTATCCTGGTTGAGGGTAATCGCCTGTTGAGTCGTGGCATAATCACCTCCGCCTATAGCGGAACGGTTGTTTGTTATGACCGTAACCACGATCGGCGTATCAACCAGTTCGCTTAGGGTGAGAGCAATGCGAACAGGACTTTCATTTTCCGGGATGAGATAAGTTGGCTCACTGAAATTTACCACGAGGGCCGGTGTCGGTGAGGGAACGGGAGTAGGGGTGGGTGTTGTACTGGGCACAAGGGTAGGCGATGCGGTTGGTGTGGCTGTATTCTCTGGGGTTAAGGTTGGGGTGAACCGTGGCTCTGCATCGATTTGGTCGGGATCACCATCCCCGTCACTGTCCAATTTTGTTGGATCTAACCCCACCTGAATTTCATCTGCGTCGGAAATACCATCGTAGTCGGTGTCAGACCAGAGTGGATTGGTGCCAAACTGCTCTACTTCATCCCGATCCGAGATGTTGTCAGCATCGGTGTCGGGATTATCCGGCTTTGTGCCCAACTCAAGCTCCCGACCGTTATTCAAGCCATCGAAATCATCATCCGCAGCTAACCAGGCGTTCATATCAGCCGTAGATCGGCTCTGCGCCTCCTGGGTTCCCACCGCCTGAATCGTGGCCGCAACCATTGTCGCCGTAGCCGCCTCACCCACCTGGGCCGTGGCTGCATCCATTGTGGCTTGTTGAATGACCCGTGTTGCCGCCAAATCTGCATCTGATGGAAATATAAGGGGCCAGGTACCAAGAATTAAACAGCAGGCCATTGCCAGGATACCAGTCACGGACAAGGCCCAAATCGGCGAAAGAAAGCCCTTGCTAAAAATTTGGCCACTCACTTTATCTATCCTGCCTTGTGAGGTGCCAACTTGGAAAGTGAAAGTCTGAGTTTTTGCATCCGCTACCCAAAGTTGCCGACGAGGTGTAATGCGGAAATCAACGACACGATTTTCACCGGGGGGGACCTTAACGTGAACTTGCTCTGGGTCAGTTTTGATGCTTTTTTCAGAGGTGTGCCGAATAGTAAATCGCTCCGTCATATTACCCTGGTTTTGGATCGTCACTTGCGTGACCTCGCCAGCCGTGACTTCCTGTGGCCATAACGTGCTTTCAAAGCGGCTGAAGGGAGCTACTGTCAATACCTTTTGAATCTCAACCAACTCTTCAGCGTCATCAGCACTGACTGCTTGTAAAATGAGTACATGACGCCCAGCCCGACTAAAGGGGCTATTGGGCGGGGTAATGGTCAGTTCAATAACCTGGTGATCGCTGGGGTTGAGCTTGAGCATCGACGGTGAAAGAGAAACCCACTCTGGTGAAACCCCTTCAACCCGGATTTGGCATTGATCTTCGACCTCGCCAGCGTTGTACAAGACAAGCTCTGTGGTCAAGGTTTGGCCCGGGACAACGGTCAGATGGGGGGCGTCCATCGACAGCCTGATTTCTTTCCGTCCGCCAGAGGGAAGTGCCCCAATTCCCAGAATGCCGGCTAAATCTTGGGCCATCTCCTTCATACTCAAATATCGATCTGACGGATCTTTGGCTAAGGCCCGTAAAATTACAGCTTCGAGTTCTTCAGATAAGTCGGGCTTTAGGGTCCGAGGCGGGGTAGGCTCTGTTTCAACGTGAAATTGAAATGCTTCTTCCAGACTCGTAGGTCGAAATGGTGGGTTGCCCACCAATAAATCATACAAAATAATACCAATGGCGTAAACATCGCTGCGGATGTCTGTTGTATGTCCCAAGAGTAACTCGGGAGAAATTGTATACGTGAGTCGTCGCATCGAGACGATTTCTTGATCAGCCAGGGTCTCACGATGAGGACGAAGGAGACCCAAATTGATCAAAACAGGTTGCCAGACGTCCGTGGAACTACTTTGGGCTGGCTTTAGCATAATATTTTCGGGCTTCGTGCCAGGGTGGAGCACACCCTGTTGATGCATATAATCGATGGTCAGACAGATTTGGCGAACAATACCCACAATTTGTTGCCAAACCGGCTCGGACTGCTGTTCTAGCATTTCAAACTGTTTGCGAACCTCAATCAAGTTATAGCCAGAAATCAGCTCCATAATCAGGTACAAGAGGGAGCCAGATTGGCCAAAATCATATACCTTGACCACCCCAGGGTGATCTAGCTTGATAGCTGTTTGCACCTCGGAGCGCACCCTTTCCTTCATCGCAGGCAGATCTACCTGATCTAAATCAATGACTTTGATGGCAACATCCAGCCGGAGCTTGGTATCGTAGGCTTTGAACACCGCGCCGATGCCTGTTTTATCCAAGATATCATCAATCCGATAACGCCCTTCAATCAAGGTGTCGATCAGCCGTTCTGGGTTATGAATGAGATCGCGGCGAACGGGGACCACCAGCGTGTCCGATGAGGTACGGGTTCGAGCCAGCGGGGTAGTAGCTTCATCCTTTTTTTGTTGTTCCGCTGACTGTTTGGCCTGCTGGGCAAATGCCTTGAACTCATCCGGCTTGAGCTTTTTGATATAGCCAACCAATTTTCCCAATTGCCCTTCGGCTGCACAATGCTCAATGAGCGCTTGAATCTTGTCCGTCTTCGTTGACTCAAATGACAGGGTGTTAATTACGTCAGGGTAAGCTCGCTGCCCAAATGAGTCGAGTTCAGTTTCGTTGAGGGCATAGTCGAGTAATTGATGAATACCTTCTTTTTGTTGGCTATCGTATGTTGGATTTTGGCTCATGTTGAAATCTTTGTTATTTGTCATTCGTTCTTACCCATTTGTATTTTGCAACGTGCAAATGACTGGGGGCGAATGACGAATTAATCTTAGGCAATTCCAAGAAAATAAATCCCAATTGATCAGGTCAAGAGCAGACAAGCATTAAAAGCCTAGATCGACTCGGGAATTGCTTAAGCTTTTCCGAAGATGGGTAATGATTAGATCAAGCCCTTTTGCATATGTCCTACTTTAAGGAATTTAATTCCTTGAAAAGCCTTAATCAAAAAAGCTCTGCTAAAAGAGCAAAGCTTAATATAAATAACACAACATTGTGCAAGAACGGAAACAGGTTGTGGCAGGTGGGGAGTGTGGTCCAGGATAATTTCAATTATAAGGTAAGTGTGTTTAGAAAACAAGTGTGGTAAAATGGTTCAGGTATTCTGCTATGTTGGCTAAGCGACTCCTGAATTCGACTCGATTTAGCCCTCACTTTATAATAGTTTATACTTCAGGCACTATTTAAGTAGTTGGCGGTTTATTTTTAGAGAAATTTTCGTAGAATAAATCGCCAAACCTTAAGGTATCACACAGGTTTCAGCTCTCTAACTTTAAATCATAACACACTTAAACAATCAATCACCAATGGAGGCGGTTACAATGGATTTGACGGGAACTTGGTATACAACTCACGGAGAAGTTCAAATTAAGCAGGAAGGCTCTAGCCTAATTTTTTCGGGTCAGGAAATCGGTAGTGGTGAACTGAATGGAAATACGATTGATCCCTCACCGATTGCGGGTGTTACAGGCACTGTTGTACAAGGGACTGGGGATGAGTTATTAATTTTGTGGACGAACTATGAATGGTGGAGCCATATTGATGCAAACATTCCGCCCAATCAGAAACCTTGGGCCGGAAACTTGGCAGATTTGGTGGGAGATTGGACCTCAAATTACGGTGATATCACCATTGATGCGCCTGCTGAGGGTCTCCACCTAGATAAAATTGGCAACTATACCCTGCGTCTCACCCACAATGGCCAACTCTATGGCGGGATCGACTTGGCTAATCGAGCTGATTCAGGCCCTCAATTAAAAGGTGTGCTTCAGGGGAATAAATGGCTTGACCCCGATGGCGCAGGAGACCTGCACGCATTCTACGGAGATGTGAGCCGAGACGGTAAGATCATCAAGTGGGCCGGTGGTGCAGAAAATCCTATTACGATGCGCAAGAAGTAAGGGCTTGACTAAAACAAAAAGACCTCATCAGGAGGTCTTTTTGTTTTTACGATTCTCACCTTAGCAATTAAATTTCTCTATTCACCAAATTGTTGCATAAGTTAACAGGAGCTAGTATAAAGCCTCGTACAAAACCCGTACACCGACGTGTGAGGTTTGATTGAAGTGGACAAAAAAATACCACCAGTCAAAAACGACTGATGGCGTCAGGTGAGTTTACTAATGGTTTACATGAACCGGGTAGGACTTGAACCTACAACCTGCTGATTAAGAGTCAACTGCTCTACCAATTGAGCTACCGGTCCGGCGTTACAATTCAATTATAACAAAAAGAGGGGGTAATGCAAGTGGGGTTTTAAATGTCGGTAGGGGGTGGGTGGAGATTGAGGGGGATATGATGAATTTAGGGAACGAATGTTGTGGAAGCTTGGAAGGCTGGAAGATTATTTAGTTCACCCTTCCAAGCTTTCAATACTATTACTCTACCCCATCTACGGGCAAAACAATGTCAAAGGCCCCGTTGGCAAACTCCTGTTGAATGCTCATTGTGGCTACAGAGGGAAAAATTTCTGAGGTGAGGTGAAGATCACCGCCAAAGAGATTTTGATCGAATGAGGGTTTTTTGTCTGGGGTGCTTACTTGAAAAAATAGCCCCAAACGGGGGGGATTTTGTCCGATTTCATCCTCACGCCCAATCAGGGTGAAGCGATATTGCCCTTTTTCATCAGTTCGCATTTGGAGCCAGGTCGTGGTCTCTTGATCTTGCACCTGGAGTCGAACCAGGGTGTTGGGCAACGGGGTCTCACAATCCGAGGCATAAACCACGCCAGCCAGATTGATAGGGCTAATGGGAATCCAGGCTTGTAAGGTAAGGGTGTTGGTTGATATTTCCGAGGACGGCAGATAACGCCGTTGTAAGGTATTGACGGTTGGGGGGCAAGGCGGTGGAGGTGGCGTTTCCGTGGGGATCAGTGTTGGTTGCGACAAATCCAGCGTCGGGGCAGGTAACGCTGCAATCTCCGAGATCTCAGCCTGTTGCGTTGAAAAAAACGTCATCACCACCAAACCAATAACCGCCGTCACATAAAACAAAATGGTGTTACGATCCATTATTCCCCAGTATCCTCATCGATTATCTCTATTCATTACAAGACAATTTCAACGAAAGAACCCACACCCTTCCATCCTTCCAAAAATATTGGATGTAATAACACTTCCATTTCCTATCCTGTCCATCCCGAAACCCTATCTACCCCCTTGCTCAGTGTCTATTTTAACGTGTATAATCGACGAATTCAATTATTGGGAGGATTAAACGTGTCAATTCAGGATTTGATTGGGCAACGGGTTGATATTTTGGATAAAGGCTGGCTTGAATTACAAGATGTGATGGGAGATGATCTGGCCATTGTGAACGCGGCCCGTGTTTCATTTTTGGGGGAGAGTAAAGGACCGGAGCAGGATAAAAAACTGCTGTTTTACCTGCTTCGGCATCGTCACACCTCACCTTTTGAGCAGGTGGAATTCAAATTTCGGGTGCGTGCCCCGTTGGTCACGTGGTGGCAATGGGCTCGACATCGGGCAGCGCACTACAATGCCCAGAGCGGTCGATACACGCCATTTAAAGAGGACGACTTCTATGTGCCGGATGTTTGGCGACGGCAAGCCAAAGACAATAAGCAGGGGAGTGAAGGGACCATTGACCCGGCTGAGGATGAGCGTTTGACCGCCGAACTCATCTCCCACTACGACCGGGGCTATGAGCTTTACGAACAAGCCCTTCAAACTGGCGTGGCCAAAGAGCAAGCCCGACTATTTCTACCCGGTTTTGCCGTTTACTATACCTGGGTGGTTAAAACGGACGCCCACAATTTGATGCATTTTTTGAGCTTGCGAATGGCCCCGGATGCCCAAGAGGAAATTCGGGTGTATGCACAGGCTCTCTACGATAACTTCTTCAAGCCCGCTCTGCCGTGGACGGCGGAGGCATTTGAGGAATATGTGTTGAGTAAGGGGGCGTAAGGATTACCCTCATCCCCCAGCCCCTTCTCCCATCGGGAGAAGGGGAGTTATTCATTTCATTAAAACTTCACAATTCATAATTCACTATTCACAATTATTCCCCTGTTTGCTGGGTTAAGCTAAACCAATTTCCACAACCATCCCGAAACAGGGCCTCAGTACCATAAAACTCCTCGGTTGGCGGCTTGATGAACTCAATCCCTTTTCCCTTGAGAGCCTCGTAATCTTTATGGCAATCTTCAGTCGCCCACACGCCACCACCCATTGCATTGGCTTCTAGTAAACCCCGGACAATTTTTGCCTGCTCGTCATTAAACATCGGCGGATTAGGTTCAGCCAGCACGATTTGCACGTCAGGCTGGTCGGGTGGGGTGACGGTCAACCAACGAAAGCCACCCTCCATTGTCATATCCGTGTGTACTTTGCACCCCAATTTGTTTACATAAACGTCGTGGGCCGCACTTTGGTCAAGTACATAAATCGTTAAATGCGTCAATTTGCTAATCATTGATGTTACTCCTTTGAGAAGATCATATTTTATCAATTGGACAGCAATAGTGTAGCACGGTTGTTCTATTTTTGCTTCTCGAAAATTGCGCATTTTATTGAGATTGGCGTTTGTAAGGCGCAATCTCATTGACAATTGCCCCGAAAATTGAGTTCCCCGCGTCATCGAGTGCTTCCACGCTGACCACATCACCAAACTTGAGAAAGCCTGTTTTGGGTGAGCCGTGCTTGAACTTCTCATCGGTTTGGGCCTCAGAGATCGAACCATAGCCTGACTCATCCGACTCATTGGAAACTGTACCCGCCCCGATGATTGTACCCGCGCTTAACTCGCGGCTTTTTGCAGCGTGGGCGATCAGTTGGGGATAGCTGAACCAGTAATCCTTGGCCGCATTGGGACTACCAAACCATTCCCCATTAATCTTCGAGGTGACGTTGACATCAGGCATTTGCCCGTCCCACTTGTCGCCCAACTCATCAAGGGTGATGGCGACAGGCGAGAACGCGTTATTTGGCTTGGCTTGCAGAAAACCAAAGCTCTTGGGTAACTCCGTTTTGGTCAACGCGCGCAGGGTAAAATCATTGAGCAACATCAGGAGCTTGATGTGTTTCCCCGCCTCTTCAGGTGTAACGCCCATTGGCACGTCATCCGTCACAACGACCACCTCGCCCTCAAAATCGACCAGCAACTCATCGGTCGGGAAGGTCATTGGCTCTGTTGGCGCACAGAAGGCGTGGCTCATCCCCTGATACATCAACGGCTCAGTCTCATAATTGGGCGGCATCGCTGCGCCACGGGCGGCTCGGGCTTTTTTCATATGATGCAGATAGACTGAGCCATCCAAAAATTGGTACGCACGGGGGAAGGGGCTGGCTAAATCATCCACCACTAAGGGGAATGAATCGGGATGATTACCTGCTTCCAACTGCTCGAACACCTCGTTGAGTTTCGGGGCAGTCGTGTCCCATTCCTCAATCGCCGCCTGCATCGTGGTTGCAATGTCTGTGGCCTTGATCGCCTCGGTCAACGCTCGATTAACAACGATGAGCGTGCCATCACGCCCGCCTTCCTTTAAACTAGCAAGTTTCATAGGGTTCCTCCAATAATGATTTCTTTGCTGAATTTCCATTGAATGGAATTAAATTCCATTGATTTGACGCGATTGTAAACTTAGCTTATAATCGTGTCAAATTGCCCCATTCATCAATGATTTAGTGGTCATTAAAAATACATTTACTGACATAACAAATATAACATTCCGGCAAAGATTCAAAGTAGCAAGGCCGCAATAATACTTGCTCTGAACCATTTTGGACTTTGTGACTTGTTACCTTGCTACCAATCAATCAAAAGATTGTTTTTTAGCGGATTTTGTATCAATATATAATCCTTTAGCAAATATTATTAATGGAGGATCGTTATGCCTAATTTTCCAATTACCCGTGGTCGATACACGCCCCAGGCCCATGTCGGCGTGCCTGAGGGAACGTACGAGTTAGAGTTTGCCCGCGAAGGGTTCTTTAGCGAAGAGGCTACCCACCTCTATGTTGAAGAACCACCCTCACACTGGAATCGCGTCGAGGGCGATATGCAACCCCGCGCTATCGATGGCCGCAAATTGACCCCAAAAGATGCGGTTGATCCAGCGGGGATGCCCCTGGAATTGATGACCGGGGCCGTGTGGTGTGGTAAGAAAACACTCTCCATTTTTCTGAGCAAGCGTCAGGAAAAAATGCCTTTCATTTATCGGACCGTTGACGGTGATGAAATGCACTTTGTCCATCAGGGGCACGGGCGGATTGAAACCGAATTTGGCGTGGTTGAGTATGAGCGTGGCGATTATATCTATATGCCCCGTGGTAGTCTGTATCGAGTGATCCCCGAAAGTAGTGATACCTTTATTATTACTACCGAGTCACGCATGGCCTTTCAAATTCCGGATCGGGGCTTGTTGGGGCCACACGCCATTTTTGATAAAGGGGTGTTGCGTCTCCCCGATTTTGATGCGCCCCGCGAGGAATGGAAGCAGGATGAGTATGAAGTTCGGATGAAGCGATTAGGCCGTCTCTCCAGAATTTATTACGATTTCAACCCCCTGACTAATGTGGTAGGTTGGAAAGGGAATTTGACCCCTTACGTGTTGAATGTGCGCGATATTCGACCCGTTTCGATGTTGACTAATCACGTTATCCCCACAGCCAACACCACCTTCCAGAGTGAAGATGCCCTCATCACCACTTTTGCCCCCCGCACCATTGGCGATAAAGAGACGCTCCGCTTGCCCTTCTATCACCGCAACATCGACTACGATGAATTCATCTTCTATCACGATGGTGAGTTCTTCTCCCGGGGGGGCATTGAACCGGGGATGATGACCCTGCATCCGGCTGGTTTGGACCATGGGCCGCACCCTATCGCCTGGGAACGCGACCGCAAAGCTCAGGAAGAAGCCAATCGAACGGGCGAAATTCGTATCGCTCAAGAAACTGCCATCAATGTGGACACCACCCACGCCCTTTTCTGCTCACAGGCCGCGCTTGAGGGAGAGGTCGAAGGCTATTCTACGTCTTGGTACGATCAGGCTAAACAGATTGACTTTAAGCCAGCCTATCAATTGATCGAGGCCAATGGCACGAATGGTGTTAATGGCAAAAACGGCATACACGCTTAAAACTTAGGCATTGGGGATGAAATGGGTGTTATCTATTTCATCCCTTCTTTTGTCGCATAAGTCACACTTCTACTTTCATCATATTTGAAAGATTACGTAGGGTCGTCTTTGACAACCCTTGCGCTGATATTCCCTTACGCAAATTTACCTCAAAGTGGAGCAATTTTATGACAACGCATAATGTGTCCAGTATCATCGTTGAGTATCTCAAGAAACTTGGCATGACTAATTTTTACTGTCTGCCGGGTGTGCAAAATGATGATTTCTTCAATGTGTTATATGACCATACCGATGAGTTTGAGGTCATTGTCACCCGTCACGAGCAAGGGGCTGGGTATATGGCCTTGGGCGCGGCCATCGCCACCGGCAAGCCACAGCCCTACTGCGTCGTTCCCGGCGAAGGGATGCTCAATGCCTCAACCGCGATGGCTACGGCCTACTCTGTGTACGCCCCTGTGTTCGCCCTGATTGGGCAAATCCCCACGCCTGTTCTTGGCAAAAATTATGGCAGCTTACACGAACTCCCCGACCAACTGGCGATTCTCAGTCAACTATCAAAGCACGCGGCTGGGGTGTATGATGCCGAGACTGCGCCTGAAACAATTCACAAAGCGATGACCGAGTTGGTCAGCGGGGTGCCACGCCCCGTTAGTCTTGAGGTGCCGATGGATATTTGGGCTGCGGATGTTTCGCCTGATGTCGTCTTGCCGCCCATTGAAAAGCAGTTGCCAGCCCTGGATGAGGATGCCATCAAAGAAGCGGCCAAACTGCTCGGTGAGGCCGAACGCCCGTTGATTTTCTTAGGGGGTGGGGCGCAGGATGCTTCGGAGCCGATTCGTGAATTGGTCGATTTAGTACAGGCCCCATTTACCAGCAATCGCACCGGACGCGGCGTGGTAGATGATCGTCACCCGCTGGCTGCGTCGTGGCCGATGGCCCACGAACTGTGGAAGAGCGTCGATGTTGTGGTGGCGATCGGCACCCGCTTCTTGCCGCCGCAGTCAGGCTGGGGCTTGGATGACGACATCAAAGTCATTCAGATCAATATCGACCCGACCGAGATTGGTCGGCAAAATCCGGTCGCCGTCGGCATTGTCGGCGATGCCCATCAGTCTGTGACCCGCTTGGTCGATGAAACGGCGAAGGTCAACAAAAAACGTGAGAGCCGTGAGCCTGAATTGGCCAGTCTGCGTAGCGAAATTCGTCAGAAAATGGCTTTTTTAGAGCCACAACTTTCCTTCCTCTCCGTCATTCGTTCCGAAATGCCGGAGAACGGTATTTTGGTCAAGGATTTGACGCAGGTGGGCTTCACTGGTCAGTTAGCCTACCCTGTTTACAAACCCCGCACCTTCATCTCGGCAGGCTACGCTGGCACCCTCGGCTGGGGCTATGCCACGGCTTTGGGCGTGCAACACGCAATGCCCGACAAAAAGACATTGTTGGTTAGCGGCGATGGGGGCTTCTTGTACACCTCATCGGAAATTGCGACCGCTGTGAAATACAATATTCCGCTCACAGCCATTGTGTTCCGTGATGATGCCTACGGCAATGTGAAGCGCATCCAGCAACGTAAATTCGATGGTCGCACTATCGCCAGTGACCTCGTCAATCCCGATTTTGTCAAGCTGGCCGAAGCCTTTGGTGCTGTCGGGATGCGGGCCAACAGTCCCGACGAGTTACGTCCTGTCTTGCGTGAAGCCCTGGACACCAACGCCCCCACCATCATCGAAGTGCCCGTCGGCGAGATGCCCAGCCAATGGGAGTTCATCCTGATGCCGCGTGTGCGTGGTGAGGGAGAGTCGCAGGAGTTTTAGACGTAGGGGCAACGCCTTGTGCTTGCCCAAAATCCGGCGACCACAAGGGTACGCTCCTACAAAACATAAACCAACATTTTTATCAAAGGAGATCAATTGAAAAATGGCTACAGAACGATATTACCTCAATTATTACATTGATACAGTCGGCCCGAATGCGGCGTTAACCTTGGCTGACAACGGGGCACATCGGATTCTCTATGTCCACAGCGGCAGTGCTAACATTAACGGCACCGGTGTTCCGGCAGATGAAGCGACATATGGTAAAGGTGAAGTGACAATTAATGCTGGGGCGGATGGGTCACGTGTATTCCGCTGGGATTTGGTGAAAAGCAAGGGTGAGCCGCCGAGCAATGTCGAGTCGATGCTACGGATGTCACGCGAAGTTTGGTCGTTGGACATTCCCGAAGGCAGTCGTTGGCTCTATCGCCTCGATCGCATCAACCACCCCATCGAAGATGGCCCCGCCGATGTTCACAGTCACCCTGGCCCTGGCATCCGCGCCCTATTAGCTGGCTCATTTGTCATCGCCCAAGCATCCGAGAATGGCAAGGCCGACTTGCCTGGTGATCCCTTCTGGGAAACTGGTATTGAAACCCTAATTTCCACGCCTACTTCCGATGTTGATGTCAAATTTCTGCGTGGCATGATTCTGCCAACGGAATATGAAGGTCGCCCTGATACTGCTCAGTGGCATCGGGCAAAGCCGACGATCAAGAGTGAGTGGAAGCTGTACGTCGATCAGACGATTACGTTGTAAAATAAGGAGGCTCAATTTTATGCCCATCCCAAAACCCAACTATAATCCACCCTTCAACGTCACCCGTGCCAGCCACGTCGTGTTGAATGTGAGTGATTTGGCGGCGAGCAAAGTCCATTACGTGGACATGCTTGGCCTTATGCTGACCGAGCAAACCAGCGATGCGCTTTATCTGCGTGGCCTGGATGAACACTCTCATCACAGTGTAGTATTACGCAAAAGTGATAACCCTGGCACTGTGGCCCGAATTGGCTTGCGGGTCTTTTCTGATGATGATTTAGATAAAGCCTACACCTATTTTCAGGAGCAAGGCGTGCCGTGTCGTTTTGTGGAGGCCCCATTTCAGGGCAAAACCCTGCACTTTGAAGATACGGTTGGAATGCCCGTTGAATTGTGCGCGACGATGGATCTTGCCGAAAGTATGCACGATAAATTTTATTTGTATCGAGGCGGACGTCCCAAAGGACTAGATCATTTTCAGGTGGCGACACATGATGTACAATCGGCTACAGATTTTTATATGGCGATTGGCTTCCGAATGTCGGAATACACCGACTCTGATGATGGTTCGGCTTTGTGGGGGACATGGTTGCAGCGTAAGGGCAATCCCCACGATGTTGTTTTCACCAACGGCAAGGGGCCAGCACTCCACCACTTTGCGATGCAGGTGCAGGATGTCAGCTCGCTGATCCACGCTTGTGATATTGTCGGTAGCCTCGGGCAGGAAGGGTGTATTGATCGTGGCCCAGCTCGGCACGGCATTAGCAACGCCCTTTTTGTCTACTTCCGTGACCCAGATGGGCATCGGATGGAGTTCTATGACGCCCACTACCCGATGATCGACATTAACCACGAGCCAACGCGTTGGCCTGTCTCTAACACCAAACGGTCCAACTTGTGGGGGATGCCTGCCAGTCGACGCTGGTATTATGAAACGAGCGATTTTGAGGGCATGCCCACGCAGCCACCGCTTTTGCAAGCTGAACCGATGACGTTAGAGCGGTTTTTGGATACACAAACGTAGAGATTTCACCCCTCTTCCACTGGGATGGGGCGATGAAATGTCTTGCGTCCTAAACAGGGAAGAGGAGAAAATCTTATGAAAAAATGGATCATTTTAGCGTTGGCCTCCAGCACCGCCTCGTTAGTGTTTGCGATGCCACTGCTCTCATTGCCAGTTTTGTTCACCGAAATTAGCGATGATTTAGGTTTAACAATTTTTCAGATTGGGGTGATTTGGGGGACTGGGTCGTTTGCCGGGTTTTTAACGAGTTTGCCTTTTGGCGCGATTGGGGATCGCTTTGGGCCACGGATAACGTTGACGGTAGGCTGTATTTTGGTCGGCCTTTTTGGTATCTTGCGTGGTTTTGCCTTTGATTACTACAGCCTGATGATTACGATGTTGTTGCACGGTATGCTCACCCCGATTATCCCTCCGAATGCTCATAAAACAGCAGGGGCGTGGTTTTCAGAACGGCGTGGAATGGCTGCAGGATTTATCTCAGCTGGATTTGCATTGGGGTTGATGCTAGGCTCAGCCTTGAGTGCTACGGTATTTTCTCCTTGGCTTGGTGGCTGGCAGAATGTGATGATCTTTTTTGGGATTATTGCGATTGTGATGGGGGGCCTCTGGTTCATCATTTATCCAGCAACAGATCCTGTTGTTCGCAAGACCGGTCCAAAAATACCTTATCTTGAGGCGTTACGTACTGTGGCTCAATCTCGTCAGTTGTGGCTGATTGGAGTTGGCACGCTTTGTTTTTGGGGAAGCTATCGTGGCTTTTCGGGTTATTTGCCGGTCTATTTGAAAGAGATCGGCTGGAATCTAGTCGTGGCTGATCAAACGCTTACCGTTTTTTATGTGGTCAGTTTGATTGGGGTGATGCCATTGTCGCTCTTGTCTGATCGTTTCAAAATGCGACGTGAATTGGGCGCACTCTGTATCGTCATGCTCGGGACTGGGGCACTTTCCCTGACCTTTGTGGAAGGGCTTCTCCTGTGGATTGTTCTCATCATCAGCGGCTTCTTTTTTGATGCCTTTATGGCCATTCATCAAGCGATGGCGCAAGAGGTGGATGGGATTGGTCTTGCCTTCGCGGGCACGGCCTTGGGGTTTATCACAACAGTGCGAGAGTTTGGCGGTTTTGTCGCCCCGCCTGCTGGGAATGCCTTGGCCCATTACGGGTTGGCAACACCTTTTTTGCTGTGGGGAGCTATTGGGATTGCTGGCGCGTTTATTCTGTTACTTTTGCCAACACAGCGGGGTGTAGCACGTAAATCGTAAATTCAAAGAGGAATGATTATGAGTCGAACAAAATTAATTCTATTAGGAACGGGCACCCCAGGCTTGGTCCCAGATACTGCCCAATCCTCCAGCGTGGTTATCGTGGATGACACACCCTACATCGTCGATTGTGGCAGCGGGATGCTGCAACGGATGGCGCAAGCGCGGGTGAAGCACCCCACTGCTCTAGCCCACACAAATTTAACGCGATTGTTCATCACCCACTTACATCCAGATCACACCCTGGCCCTGCCCGATTTTATTATTGCCGAATGGGTCCGACAACGAAGAGATACGGTCAACATCTTTGGGCCAGCGGGTATCGCTAAGATGGCGCATGGGGTACTCGATTTATACGAGCTAGGTATCGCTGAGCATCAACTGCGGGGGCCAGTTGAGTTTGCCCCCATTGATCTCAACGTGACTGAGTATACAGACGGGATCATTTACAAAGATGAGTTGGTTGAGATCGAAGCCTTTCGGGTGGATCATGGTCAGCTTGAAACCTATGCGCTCAAATTTGTCACCCCTGACAAAACCATTGTCTTTTCTGCCGACACCTGTCCCGTGCCGATTATGGTTGAAAAGGCCAAAGGTTGTGACATTTTAGTTCATGAGGTCTTCTATCAAGCGGGGATGAAGGATATGCCTGACCGATGGCGAGCCTATATGCACCGCACCCACACTTCTGCCCCAGAATTGGGGCGCATTGCCAAGGAAATCGAGCCTGGCCTACTGGTCACCAATCATCACATCATGTACGGCAGTAGTAACCCTGAGGATGTGATCACCGAAATTCGGTCGGGTGGTTATGAAGGTGAATTGGTGTTTGGGCGTGATTTGGCTGAGTTTGAGTAAATTCTATCTGTAGTCATACTTGAAAAAAATAGAGCGTTGTATTACCTTTACATCTGTTCAATGAAAACAATTCAGTATCAAAGGAGATTCAAATGGCTCAGATTGCATCAAATGACTCAATTACAGTTGGCGACTTTAAGGTCACTTATATCAATGATGGCGCTGGTTATATTGTGCCGACGGCGATGTACCCTGCCTCCACCGATGAAGGCTGGAGTAAGTATGAGCGGTTGATGGATGACCAAGGTCGCTTGGTGGTTTCTATCGGCGGGTTTCTGATTGAAACCGGTGACCACAAGATTTTAATGGATTTAGGCTTTGGCCCTCAAACGGTCGATTTTCCTGGCTTTGGCCCTTTCATCGGTGGCGACTTGATGAAAAGCTTGGCTGGAACGGGCGTCTCACGGGAAGAGGTTACAGCGGTAGTTTTCTCTCACCTTCATCTCGATCACGTGGGTTGGGTCTCAATTGAGGTCGATGGTCAGCGTGAGTTGACCTTCCCCAATGCGCAATACTTTTGCTCTCAGGCTGATTGGGATTTTTGGATCAAAGATGAGTCGGGAATGGGGCCTCATCCAGAGGCTGTGGTTCCCTTCATTCAAGATAAGATGAACTTTGTGAGCGACGGTCAGGAATTGGCCTCAGGATTGACGGTTTTAGATACACCAGGTCATACCCCCGGCCACATCTCACTTCACATCGCAGCGGGCGATACCGAAATATTTCTGATTGTTGATTTGTTGCACAATGAAGCCCAATTCTATGAAGCCGATTGGTCAGTTGCCTTTGATATTGATCCCGCTCAAGCCCGAGCGACTCGTGAGGCGATGTATCCTCGTCTTAATCATTCTAATGTGATTACGGCGGATGGACACTTTGCTGACACCGTTTTTGGTCATGTGACCAATGACGACGGTAAGTGGGTCTGGACGCCGCTTGAGTGATAGAGCTGGTTGCTAAAATAGGGAGTCCGTCCCAAAATTTTTTTGGCATGCACTTTGGACTCCCTATGGAATATTTTTGAAGGACAATAAATATGGCTCATATGGAACCACTATCAACAGAAGAAGCCCTTGCCGCTGCGCCAGAACTGCAAGAGCATTCCGAGCGATTTGATAAGCAATTTGGTTTTATTCCAAATAGTCTGAGAACGATGGCCCGAAGTCCTAAGCTCGTCAAAGGCTTTTTGGGCTTGCAGAAAAGTGTGATGGCCTCTGAAGGTAGTACCATATCTCAGGAATTGAAGCATCTTGTCTCACACATCGCCAGCAAGGCCTCGGGTTGTATGTATTGTCAAGCCCACACCAGCTATGTATCGGGGCGAGTTGGCATCGCCCAGGAGCGGGTGGAAAAGTTGTGGGAGTATCAAACCAGTGATTTATTCACCGAGGCCGAACGAGCCGCGCTTGATTTTGCCCTTGCTGCCGCCAGTGTACCCAACGCCGTGACCGAAGAGATTTTTGCTCGTCTGCGTGACCATTGGGATGAGACCCAAATCGTGGAAATTTTGGGGGTGGTGGCTTTCTTTGGCTTTCTCAATCGCTGGAATGACGCAATGGCCACTACTTTGGAAGATCCAGCCAATCATTTTGCCGATGACTTGTTCGGTGAAAAAGGCTGGAACGTTGGGAAGCATTCGTAGGGGCAACGCCTTGTACTTGCCCTGACTCGGGCGACCACAAGAGTACACCCCTACATTTCCTTGTACCGACGCAGAGTGCCGGTACAAGAAAATCCCTATCTTTTTTGTAAATCAAAAATCGTAAATCAACATGCCTAAACAAAACCCCTCAAGCCCTAATTCCGTCATCGGCAAGGTCTGCTCCATCCTAGCCCAATTTACGCTTCAACAGCCTGTGCTGTCATTGGATGAGATTGCTCAGGCTAGTGGTGTGCCCCGCACGAGCACGCATCGCATTTTGCACAGCCTGATGGATGAAGGCTACATCAGCCTGACCCCGGCTGGCTACAAGCTGGGCCTAAGAATTTTTCAGTTGGGAATGGTGGCTCGGCAAAATTTTGGCTTTGAAGAAGTCTTGGGCGACATACTAAAGCCGTTGGCTGAGGAAATCAAAGAAACTGTTATCGCAGCCACATTGGATGGCAACGAAATTTTGTATCTGTATGTGATTCAATCACCGAATCCATTGCGCTTTGTCGCGGGCGTTGGTCAGCGTCGTGAGCCCCATTTTGGGGCGACCGGCTTGGCATTGCTCTCTGTGTTGGATGATGAAACACGGCGTAATTTGGTAACCGAGCCACTTCCGCAATATACCGCGAATAGCGTGACCGATCTCGAAGCTTGGTTAGCCCGTTTGGACGATATTGCTCAAACTGGCGTAGCCATCGAATATGGCGAATATTTTGAGGGTATCGAGGCCATTGCTGTGCCAGTTAAAGGTACACCCCCTCTAGCTTTGACCGTCGTCGGCCCCGAAGAGCGTATGCACCCTCAAGAGGCGCGTATTAAGGAGTGTTTACGCCTTGCCGCCCGGCAGTTAGAGATGATGGCGTTGCTCTAGACCCAAGGACGGGGCGAATTGTTGTTTTAATGCATTGAGGCAGTGTACTATGACCAAAGAAGACATTAATTCATCTCAAAAAACAAAAACGATTTCACCAGCACTCCATAAATCGAAAGAGCCCTATGTGGTGGGTATTGGTGCTTCAGCTGGTGGGTTGGCTGCCTTGGAGCAGTTTTTTCAGAATGTCCCGCTTGATAGCGGCGCTGCTTATGTAGTGGTACAGCATCTCTCACCGGATTTCAAAAGTTATATGAATGAGCTATTGGCTCGGCACACTCGGTTGCCCATTTATCAGGTTGAAGAGGGGATGGAGATTGCACCCAACTCGATTTATCTGATCCCTCGTCGTAAAAATATGATTTTGGCCAATGATCAATTTCATTTGACCGATCAGGAAAAAACAAATCGTCCTGATTTACCTGTTGATATTTTTCTGAATTCCCTGGCTAAAGATAAAGGGCCAAACGCGATTGCAGTAATTCTGTCTGGGACTGGCAGTGATGGCTCTCAGGGGGTACGGGCTATCAGTCAGGCTGAAGGTTTGGTCATCGTACAAAATCAAGCCTCGGCTGGCTTTGATGGAATGCCCTTTAGTGCCCGAGCCACCGGGCTGGCAAATTTGGTTTTGCCTCCAGAGATGATGCCTTCCGCAATTTTGCAATATATCCAAAATCCACAGGCGACCTTGACGACAGAGACATTTCGAAATGAGGAGGCTGGCCCCAATGATGATATCTCCTTGATTATGTCGATACTTCGCCAACACTATAATCTTGATTTTTCTCAATATCGTCCTGCCACGATCCAGCGACGAATTGAACGACGGGTGGGCTTGACCCATTCACAAACCCTTGATACCTACGCACAAAATTTACAAGGCAATCGGCGTGAAATTGAGGCTCTGTATCACGATTTATTGGTTGAGGTAACCGAATTTTTTCGCGATGCTCAAGCATTTTCTGAGCTACAGAGTCGGGTGATTGCGTCCTTGATAAGCGATGCAGAACCTGGGCACCCGATTCGGGTTTGGGTAGCCGGTTGTGCGACGGGTGAAGAAGCCTATACCTTGGCCATTTTGTTTCACGAGGAATGTCAACGCCAACAAAAGAACATAGACATCAAGATATTTGCAACGGATGTTTCTGAGTTGATGCTCGCCAAAGCAGGGCTTGGACAGTACGATAAACAACGTTTGGCGAATGTGCCTGATCGCTATATGTCACAATACTTTGTGCCCGTTAATGGAAATTTTCAAATTTGCAAAGACATTCGGCAGATGATTGTTTTTGCGCAACACAATCTTTTGGTCGACTCTCCTTTTAATCGTTTGGATTTGATTACCTGCCGTAATGTATTAATCTACTTCCAACCGATGGCCCAGAAAAGAATCTTAACCAATTTCCACTTTGGCTTGAAGCAAGGGGGCGCTTTATTTTTAGGACCGAGCGAGCATATCACCGAATTGGCCGATGAGTTTGAACCCGTGGTTCAGCGTTGGCGCATTTATGCCAAGCGTCGCGATGTCCGGTTACCCACTCTCAATCTTGCCACCCCCGCCCCAGCTATTGGGTATCCCACCATCAAGCCAGCGACCTCACCAAGCCACGCGATAGAAAAAAAGCCCGACTGGCCGCTCGATTTTCTGAACCAATATTTGGCCCCAAGCCTATTGGTTGATGACAATTATCAGCTTGTTCAAACCTTTGGTAATGGTGAAGCGTATGTGCGGCTGCAAGGGGGAAATATCAGCCTGAATGTGCTTAAATTGCTTGAGGGGGATCTTCGGACGGCGGTGCGGGCCGGGTTGCATCGAGCGGCAAATGAACGAGGACGGGTCACCTACTCCAATATTTTATGGGTGCAGGATGATGAAGAACAGCGTCTTAATGTGACGGTCGTACCCGTCTTTAGTCAAGCCAAAGCCCAACATTTTTATGTGATTACTTTTGAAACGCGCCAAACCTCCGAAGCCGCAGCAATGGAAGCTATCCCCCTTGATGTTACTGAAGAGTCATTGGATCATATTTCCCGTTTGGAGAGTGAATTGCAACAGGCTCGTGAGCAACTGAAAACGATGATTGAAGAGCTTGAGACGACCAATGAGGAGCTGCAGGCCGCGAATGAGGAGTTGATGGCCTCAAATGAGGAGTTGCAAAGCTCAAATGAGGAACTGCAGTCAGTTAATCAGGAACTATTCACGGTCAATTCTGAATATCAAGAGAAAATTAATGAGTTGACCCAAACCACCAACGATTTACACAATTTACAACGTAGTAGTCAGGTGGGAACAATTTTTTTGGATCGGGCTTTGCGTATTCGGGATTTTACACCCGCTGTTACCGAAACGTTCAATCTGTTGCGCCAGGATGTAGGCCGCCCTTTGGCTCATTTGCTGTACAATATCCAGCTTTCTGAAACCGAGATGGAGGAGTATGTCACCAAAGTTCTGACGAAAGGTGAAACCGTTGAACGAGAGATTCAAGGTCCGACTGGGAATGATTATTTGATGCGAATTTTGCCATATAAAGCCGATGGAACTCACAAAATCGAAGGGGTGGTGCTGACGTTTACCAATATTTCGGTTTTGAAAGACACAGAAGCCCAACTACGGCGGCGGGAACGGTGGTTATCTGCTGTGGTTGATGCTTCAGATGATGCCATCATCGGGACTGATTTGGACGGTACAATCATTCATTGGAACAAGAGCGCTGAGCGAATTTATGGTTATGTTGCTGAGGAAATCATCGGTCAAAATGTCAGAATTATTGCTCCGTCTGATAAACAGGAGGAAATTGAAGCGTTTCGAGCACGTGTTCAACAAGGTGTCCCCACACATCGTGTTGAAACGACTCGAATGACTAAAGATGGCAAACGCATCAAGGTTGCCATTACAATTGTACCCATCGAAAATCGGCAGGGTAAATCGATTGGTGCGTCCGCGACCATTCGATCTTTGGATTAAATTGAGCTAACTTCTCTTTCTGAATAGCTGTGATTCGTATCTCGTCCTCCTAATCTAAGTATACTTCTGCAACAAGCTTAGGACCATTTACCCCATTGTAAAAAATCTTAAAGAAGTTATAATTTTTAACATAGCTTGTTTTGTGTAATTTGTGATAAAAACAGGCTCTTGTTTAAAAACTTGTGTACCAGATATTTGAATGGATGAGCGAGATGGCCTTACAACAGCGTCCTCAACGATTGATGATCTCCAAGACGGAGGTTAGATGTAATGAGGGCGTTTTTTGTTTCATCTGCGAGAAAATTGTGAACCATGTCAGATAACCAAGCAACCCTCATTGGCCGAACGATGGGCCAGTATGAAATTATTGAAAAAATTGGCGCAGGCGGGATGGCGACGGTCTACAAAGCCCACCAAGCCGGCCTGGACCGAGATGTCGCCATCAAAGTGTTGCCGGCTCAACACGCCCTCTCCCCTGGCTTCAAAGAGCGTTTCTTGCGCGAGGCTCGCACTGTCGCCCAACTTCATCACCCTAATATTTTGCCTGTGTATGATCTCGGTATCGATGGTGATCTCAGTTACTTTGTAATGCAATATGTCGCCTCAGGACGCACGGTTCGTAGCTTACAGGGGCAACCCCTTGACTTTAACCAGATTGCAAATCTGCTTGATCAAATGGCTGCTGCCTTGGATTATGCACACGATCAAGGAGTGCTGCACCGCGATGTTAAACC
Source organism: Phycisphaerae bacterium (assembly GCA_028285035.1). The sequence goes on along the minus strand of JANQQF010000123.1, from coordinate 74,204 downwards.
GGAGAATATGTTGCTAGAAGGCGATTGGTTGTTGCTGGGGGATTTTGGTTTGGCCAAAATTACGGCCGGTGGGGCAGGTCTGACGGCCAGCGGGGTCATCATCGGTACCCCATCCTACATCTCGCCCGAGCAGGTCAAGGGCGACAGAGTCGATCATCGTTCCGACATTTACTCCCTGGGCGTGGTGCTCTACGAGATGATTACGGGTCAGGTGCCCTATCGCTCTGAAAGCTCGATTGCGACGATGTTCAAGCACGTCCACGAACCGTTGCCTTCCCCTCGTATTCATCTGCCCAGCTTGCCTGAGGGGCTAGAGCGGATTTTGGTCAAAGCGTTGGCTAAAGACCCACGGGAGCGATACTATCGCGCTGGCGATGTAGCGCGTGCGTACCGTGAGGAAATTTCGAATGATAGCGCTGCGCCCACACTGGTCATCAAAAAGCCAGAAGGAACGGCTCGGGTATTTATCTCTTATAAACATGATATGACAGATGACGAAACCTTGGCCAACTATCTAGATGCCTATCTGGCGGATCAGGGGTTTGAGGTTTTCACCGACAAAAATTTGCGGGCGGGCGATGATTGGCTGCAAACCATCGATGAGCATATCCGAGACAGTGACTTTTTTATCGTACTGCTTTCAGAAGAGGCCGCCTACAGTGAGATGGTGCAATCGGAAGTACGGCGGGCTCACGAGCACCGCAAACGGCAAGGTGCACCAAAAATGCTGCCCATTCGCATCAACTATGATGACCTCCTGCCCTACGCAATTGATGCCTTTCTTGATCCCGTCCAGTATGCCAACTGGACCTGTGCGGATGATACTGAGCGGGTAGCCCAGGAAATTTTTAAGGTGATTGGGGAAAATTTACCCACTCAAGATCCGGTGCCCACTCGTCCCTCAACGGGGAAATATTCAGAAGATGGCCGGGTCTTAATTCATAGCGACTCAATTCATCCGCCACTACCAGAATTTGATCCCCGCTTGCTGGATGCCCTGGAAGCACCGGGTGGTGTGGTAAAGCTACGTGATAAATTTTACATTGAGCGCCAAGCGGATAACTTGCTCCAGCGGGAAATTACAAAATTAGGGACAACGACGACCATCCGGGCTTCGCGTCAAACGGGGAAAAGTTCACTGCTAGTGCGAGGGGTCAATCACGCCAAAAAGAATGGCTCCCAGGTGGTCACCATCGATTTACAGCGAATGGACACCGACCGCTTGACCTCACCCGATTTGTTCTTGCGCGATTTTGCGGAAACCGTCGTTCGCAAACTCCGGCTTGATGCCTCAGAGGTGAATCAATTTTGGGGCGGCTCATTGGGGCCGCAGGATAAGCTGACCTACTTGATGGAAGATTACGTGCTACCTGAAATTGATGGACCGATTGTGTTGGCCCTTGATGAGGTGGATCGCTTGTTGAGCTTGCCTTTCAGCACCGACTTCTTTGGATTGCTTCGCTCCTGGCACAACAGCCGAGCGCTGGACGAAGCGTGGGATAACCTCAATTTGGTAATGGTCATTTCGACCGAGCCGTATATGCTGATCGCTGATGTCAACCAATCCCCGTTCAACGTTGGCTTGAAAATTTATCTGGATGATTTCGACGAGGAGCAGGTCTTCAATCTTAACCACCGACACGGCTCGCCCGTTGATGAGATGGACTTTCCAGACTTTGTTAAGTTGTTGGGTGGTCATCCATACTTGACCCGCAATGCTTTGTACAGCATGGTTAGTGAGAATCTCTCTTGGGCCGATTTGCAACAGAGCGCTACCCAAGAGAACGGCCCCTTTGGCGATCATTTACGTCGTCACTTTTGGCTGCTTCGCGACGAGCCGGAACTCAAGACCGCCTTTAAGCAAGTGGTCCAATCTGAAACCTCATCCGATGAGATGGCTCTGTTCCGGCTGCTTCAGTCTGGCTTGGTCAAAGGTAGCGGCGACGCCTACACCTGCCGTTGTGAACTGTATCGAATGTACTTCCGGGATAAGTTGTAGGGGAGATGCTTTAAGGGTAGGCAGTCGTTGAAGATGATCGATTAATATGTATACCGATAGTGCGTATTATCAGAGTGTTCATCCTACGCACTACGTACTGCGCACTAAAATCCGTTCAATCCTAAAAATTGTAATCCATAACATTTCGTAGCAAACGCGACACCGAGGACTATTTATGACAAACCGCGTCCAAGATACCTCCGACTTTTTTGTGGCGGGCGGCACACTTCGCCCAAATACTCCTTCCTACGTCAAACGACCGGCAGATGACGAGTTGTTTGATTTGGCGATGGCTGGGGAATTTTGCTATGTGCTGACGGCTCGGCAGATGGGGAAATCGAGTTTGATGATTCGCACAGCACGGCGGCTAAAAAGCGAAGGGGCGCACTCAGTTATCATTGATTTAACCAAGGTTGGGATTGATGTGAGTGCCGAGCAGTGGTATTTGGGTATGCTGACGCAGCTTAAACGTAAGTTACGGCTTAGTGTTGATTTAGAAAAATGGTGGGCTGACCACAGTGCTTTGGGTCCCGTCCAACGCTTTACCGATTTCATTCACGATATCCTGTTACAAGAAATTGAGGAGCAGGTGGTCATCTTTATGGATGAGATCGACACGACGCTCAACCTGGCTTTTTCGGATGATTTCTTTGCTGCCATCCGATTTTTGTACAATGCCCGCGCCACTGACCCAATTTATGAAAAATTGACCTTCGTCTTGCTCGGTGTGGCTATTCCCGCCGATTTGATCAAAGATCGGACCCGGACCCCTTTCAACATTGGACAGCCTATCGATGTCAGCGATTTTACCCGGACCGACGCTGAAGTGCTGCAAGATGGGCTTGAACAAGCCTACCCAGCCTCAGGGGAGACCATTTTCAAGCGAATTTTTTATTGGACCGATGGACATCCCTATCTGACCCAAAAATTGTGTTTGAGCTTGACCGAAAACAGTAATGGGAGCAACGGCCCTTGGACCAACGAGCGAGTCGATCAAATTGTCGAAAATCTGTTTTTGTCGAAAGAGGCACGCAAGGAAACAAATTTGCAATTTGTCCGCGACTATGTGCGGACCAGCCCTAATCGCCAGAAATTGATGGGGTTGTATCAGCAGGTTCATCGTGGCAAAAGTATTACCGAGGATGAGCGGTCGCTTTATCAAAATCAGCTCAAGCTATTTGGCTTGGTCAAGGTCGATGATAGCAGGTTGACCGTACGTAATGAGATTTATCGGCGGGTCTTTAACGAGGAGTGGATCAAGGAAAATACGCCAGTTGATTGGACGCGTCGGGGGGTGATTGCGGCCATTGTGGTGTTGTTCTTATTATTTGGGGTGGTCGCGTACAATCAATTTTCGGGTGAACGGGCCGTGTCTGAGCAAGCTCAGGTCTTTATTGAAAGTTTCCGCAGCACTACCAGTGCCGATGTTCGAGTGACTAGTTTGGCGGGCCTGTATGATTTACCCGATTTTGATGATGAGGCCAATGAGCTATTCTTCAATGAGATTAGTCGCGAAGAGCGTCTGGATTTGTTTGCCAAAGCTGATCCTGAGGCGGTTGGCTCACAGCTAATTACCGTGGTCAATTCACTTTACACGGACCTTGAGAATAATGAGCGTGATAATGCGCTTTTACAAGCAATGGTCGCGCCCCTTGAAACGGTTGATGATGTTCGGGCCGGAACATTGGCGACTGAAATCAAGCAGTGGTTGCAAGGCCGGGAACTGTATAACAACAGTGAATATCAGCAGGCGATTACAGTGTATGACCTGGTGACAACCTTGAATGATCGTAATCCTGGGCTTTATTTTGATCGGGGACAGGCTCATGCTGCCCTGGGTGAAATGGAGCAGGCCTTGCTTGATTATGAAACCGTACTAACCCTAGATTCGGAGCGGGCCAAGCGGGTTGAGCAAATCATTGTTAGTAATCAAGATTTGTACAACACAGCAGTAGTCTCTGGTAAAGATTATCCAGCGGTCATTGCCTTGGTGCCTTCGCCAACCAATACCGCGACGCCTACATCGACCTCAACCTCAACACCAACACAAACATCGACGCCAACGCAAACCCCGACACAAACGCCGACAAATACGCCCACAATAACGCCAACTCCGACGGATACAGCGACACCCACGTCAACACCGACTGAGGTGGTTGTGGCCGCCGCTGTGGTTGAAGAACCTATGAATACACCTGTGCCCTTGCCGACAGAGACGCCAACGGTGACTCCAACTGCAACCCCACAGCCAGCAACCATCGTTTTTGTGCAAAGTAATGGCCGTTTCCACGATTTAGGCATCGTTTCCTCTCAGGGTGAGTTGGTCCAGACAACTTTGCATGAACGCGCTGCCGCTCCGGCTTGGTCCCCTGATGGTTCAAAGCTGGCCTTTTTTGGGGAAGAGGGAATTAGCGAATTAGGTGGTATTTATTCGCAAGGGAGCGGGATTTGGATCCTTGAGGTATTGACGGGGCAGCTTCAGTTGTTCAAAGCCGTCAATCACATTAGCAATATGGCGTGGTCCCCAACAGGTGATCGTTTGGCTCTTGAGGTCGGTCCGCCCGGTGTCACGCATCAGGTATTTGTCTTTGATACCAATAGTGGAGAGGAAGTGGCTCGTTTCCCTGGCGAGCAGCCTGATTGGAGTCCCGATGGACAAGAACTGGTCATCAAATCCTGTGCGCCGGAATGTGGTTTGTGGCGGGTGGGCTTCGATGGCGGTGGTGGACGGCTACTCACTCGTGACAGTACCGACAGCTTCCCTTCCTGGTCGCCCACAGGCCAATACATTGTTTACACCTCGCGTGCCCAAACAGGTGACTGGGAAATTTATCGGCTAGAAGTGGAGACAGGTGATGTGATTCGCCTAACGGACCGTCTTAATTCCGATACAACACCAGTTTTTAGCCCCGATGGGGTGGAAATTTACTTCCGAACCGACGCGTTTGGAGGCTGGAGCATTATGGCGATGGCTGTCGATGGAACGAATGAGCGGGTTGTTCTCCGTGATGTGGGAGCGAGTGATGACTGGGGCTTGGCCCGACCAGCGGTGAATTAGAACCTCAGGAAATCTGAGATGGGTTATCGGGAGTTTTGTTGTACCAAAAAGGCTTCAACGATCTGCTGCCACTGTTCTGGTTTTGCCCCGACATATGATTCGTGAGCTACATCCGAAAATATCTCAAAAGTCTTGTCCGCTGTTGGAATTGCCGTGAATACACTTTGCCCCTCTGCAAGCTTAGCTCGGTCATCGTCTGAGCCGTGTAACATCAAAGTAGGTACGGTTACGTGTTCGGCATAGGTGACTGGATTGTGAGCGAATCCATTGTGGCCGTTAATAACCCCACCCCAGAAAATCAAGGTGTGAGCCCCTGGAAAGCTGGGCAGCCCCATCGCCTCGAAACGATTGACTGCGGTTGAAACCATCCGATCAAACACAGCCTCGATGATAATCCCATCAACAAGAAGCTCGTTTTGCTCAAATGCTCGCAAAATTGCTACCCCGCCCATTGATTGCCCAAAGAGATAAAGCTGCTCTGGTTGCCACTCCTGACGTGCATACTCGATGGTTGCTATCACGTCCTCTGCTTCGTGATAACCGATGCTGGTGTAGGTCTCACTGGAGCCACCACTGCCCCGAAAATCGATCAGCAAAACCTCATACCCAAGTGAATGGAGGACCTCAGCTTCTTGTAGCAAGGCCGACTTTGCTGCAGCATAACCGTGAAACATCAGCACCATACCCTCTGCTTTGGTGTGGGGAATATACCAAGCTTCTAGAGTGATATCAGATGCCACCTGGATCTGATGTATTTCGTATTTCAGTCCCTTCTCAGCTGGCGTCGCACTATTTTGTGGCTTAGGGATGTTTATGCCCATAGCCAATGTTTGTATCTTTTGCCAGAAGCTAAGTGCTTCGGGCTGGGCTGTACGTTCGCCGGTTTTGCTAAAGTTTAGCATCGCGTAAACCTGAACATAAGCCAGGACGTTAAACGTAATAAACCCAAGAGGCAGTAAAGTTAACGTCGTTTTTAAGGCAATGCGTTTGATTTTGGTGGGGTTAATTTGAGACATTTGATTCATCCCTAAGATATCTATTTTGAGGAGATAAATCGAGTATAGGGCCTTCTGAAAAACCTGTCGCCTATCAAAAGTTAGGCATTTAAGTTGATTGATTAAAAAATGATGGTTGCGAGATTTTATAAATAACTCGTGCGCCTCCTTGCCAGGTTGTTGCTTGCCAAAAACTGAGACCGAGGCGTTGTGCGAGGTTGATCGATACCCTATTTTCAGGCCAGATCACGGCCACAATTTCAGAGAGATTTAGCTCTTCAAACACAAATTTGAGAATAGCTTGGCAGCTTTCAAGCGCATAACTTCGTCGCCACACACTCTGGGCAAAGGCATACCCAAGATTAACTTCAACCATATCGCTGATGTAATGCAATCCCCCATATCCAATGAGGTGTCCAGATGATTTATCAAAAATGCCCCAATCCCCAAAACCAAAATCAAGCCAATGTTGATTGATCTCGACAATACGCTGTTGCGTCTCTTTGATCGTTGTATCAGCGCCACCAATCCAATATTTCATTACATCTGCATCGCCGAAAATTTGGAAGATTTGAGGGGCGTGGCTAAGGGAGAGGCGGGATAAATGTAACCGATGTGTTTCAATCATTCAGGCAGATATCTGAATTTGTCCGTTGGCAAATATCTGTACCGTCTGCCCACTTTCGAGTTGGGCAAAATCAGTTTCATTAAGCACGACGAGTGGAATAGGTTGCGTGTACATCTCATCCGCCACAATAGAGGCCAGCGCAAAGAAGGAGTCAGGGGCTGTGGTGATGATAGCCGTAGGGGCCGTTCCCGCTTTCACTGCCTCAAGTAGCACTGCAGTCGTTGTGCTGGAGCCTCTGGTGAAGGGGACCGCTAGGACTCGATTTGTTGCTTTTTGCCCTGACAGGGGATGGCGTTGGTCAATAATTGTGCCCGTATGATAATCATAGCCCCCCCAGAAACTGAGTGGCTCACTTGCCACCAGCGCTTTGCCCTCAACTTGCCCAGGAATAATCACTTTTCCTTGTAATCTCATCATAATCCCTCCCTAATTAGCCGGATTTTATTATAAATTGATGGCACGTCAACCTAGCATTATGAAGATGCTAATAGTGTAAAAGTTTAAAGTGGTTTCAAGTTGCCGGTTGACAGCTAAATATATTTATGCTAAACTTTTTGAAAGTTAATGTTGATATTTAGATAATTGATTTTTTTGTTGGTATTTATCACTTTATTTTATTTTTACATTGATATTTTGTTGAGAATGTGTTTTGGAGTTGTTTGTGCACACATTAATTAGCGAATGTCCGGTATGTCACGGATCATTAAATGTTACGAAACTTCATTGTTTGCAGTGTGATGTGACGATTGAAGGGAATTTTGTTCTGGAGCGTTTTCATGCGCTGTCAGCCGAACAACTAATCTTTGTTGAAACATTTATTCGTTGCGAAGGTAAGATTAATCGGGTTGAGGAAGAGTTAAATATTTCCTACCCCACTGTTCGGGCGAGGCTCCACGAGGCTATTCGAGCATTGGGACACGATGTCAGAGAAGATGAGCGCTCTGCTCCAAAAGTTGATCGTCAAGCGATTTTAGCTGATTTAGCGGCTGGCACGATTACAGCTGATGAAGCAGCGCAAAAGTTGGCTGGGAGGTAACTAGTGGACCCGGTGAATCGTAAAATTTTACAACTTGTCTCAGATGGTGTGATTAATGCCGATGACGGTTTACGCCTCTTAGATATTGTGTCCCCAGATCAAGCGATTGTTGACGAGCCCTTCTCCGTACCTGGCGAACTGCAACATTCCCCGGCTAAGCCCGCCTGGGCGGCAGCTTGGCCGTTCGTATTTGGCTTAGGCATTATTCTCGCCTCGCTTGGTGTGGCTTACAGCACGATGATTTTTTCGGGGCAAATTTATTGGGCCTGGTTCTTTATCACTGCTCCTGCCATCATTTGGGGGATAATTATCTCGGTTTTTGGCTGGCTAATGTTTAAGAGTGCCTGGTTACGACTTCAGGTCAGAAATCAAGATGTCAATATTAGACTGAGTTTGCCTTTACCCTTGCCTTGGATTGCTCAGTTGATCCGGTTCGCTAGACCGTGGGTGCCCCAACTCAAATCGCTTGTCACAGATGACATTTTGGAAACCATTGCCGCCTCAATTCGTGAGGCAGACTTTAAAGTTGAGGTTAAAGAGAAGCATGGGGAACATGTTCAAGTCTCTTATGGCTGAACAACCCTCATTCAAGAAAGGATTTTAAGATGACAACACAAAGTGAACGCTTGCAGATATTGAAGATGTTGGAAGAGGGACAAATTACCGTTGATGATGCCGCCAAGCTACTGAGCGCTTTGGAAGAAGGCACAAAAAAAGAACAAAGTAGTGGGCAGCCATCGGCAAATAGTCAGGCGAAACGGTGGTTTCGGGTTCGGGTCGATGATGGGCCAAATACCAAAGTCAATGTCAATTTGCCCGTAAGTTTAGTGCATGTTGGCCTGAAAATTGGTGAGAAATTTGTTCCGGAAGTTGATGGAATGGAGATGACCGAACTAGCCAATGAGATTGATGCGGCCATCAAGGATGGGATGAAAGGGAAAATCGTCGAAGTCCACGACGAAGATACGCATGTGGAAATCTTTATTGAATAATGGGCAAGGTAACAGGGGAACAAGGTGGCAAGGTAGCAAAGGCTGATGTTTGCAATTTTGCTAGCTTGTTGTGTTTCTTTGAGTTTAATTTTACTGAGGAGACCGAAAGTGCGCTTTCGGTCTCCTCAAATTTTTTGTGTTGTTAGGCTTCAGACTCTGGCACATTACCTCGAAAATGTGGAATAACGTGCTCACCTAATAGTTCAATGGCTTTGAGTGGATCAGGCCCCAAAGGTGGGCCGAAGCTCAAATGTTGTGCCCCTGCATCAACCAATGGCTCCAACCGAGCAATCACATCTTCCGGCTGACCTACGACCCCAATTTTTAACATATCCTCAGTCACAAGCTGACGTGCCTTCGCTACATTATTTTCGACTGAGATCACCTGTTTGATCGCTGAAAAATCCTCTTGCGTCAACCCCAACCGTTCCAAAATTAATGGGCTAAGCGCGTAACCGTAGTAGGCGATTTTGTCCGCTAAAACATCTCGGGCTGCGTCTGCGTCGTTGGCCAATGAAACCCAAATACACGCAGCAAAATCTAGTGCTGCGAGCTGTTCTCCACGATTAGTGAGTCCTTTCTCAATAATAGGTTTAACCCCAAAGTAGTGTTCTGGGGGGAAGAGGAGAGGCAACACCCCATCGGCCATTTCACCGGCCAACTGAAGCATTTTTGGCCCCATTGCCCCTAAATAAATCGGGGTGATTCGCGGGGCTTCAAATCGCATGTAAGCGGCCTCATTCCATTGAAGAAATTCCCCCGCTAGATTGACCTGCTCCCCTGCTAATAACCCTCGAATAGCCGTAATCGTTTCCCTCATCGCCGCCAATGGCGTGGATTGCGGTAACCCCACCCAATCTAAAAAATCAGCCGCTCCCGCCGCTAGGCCCAAATTAAACCGACAATCGGATAACTCATCCAACGTCGCTGCCATCATTGCGATTTCGGATGGATGAATAGTGTATGGATTCAGGATGCCCGTCCCGATTTCAATGGTGTGGGTGGCAGCCGCAACCGCCGACAGAATAATGGGCGCGCTGCGTAGAAATAAATCATTGCTTACCCAAAATTGATCAAACCCGCCCTGTTCTGCTATTTGAGCTAAGGTGATGTAGTCAGATATCGTTAAGTCATTATTAAGTCGAATGCTAAAACGCATAAAAATCCTCCTTGGGAAGTCTTATTGTCACATAAGGTCATCGATTTAGAAAATTTGAAACGACTACCTCTAGGGGGGGTGAATTTCAACAACTCTTGTTGTACCCTAGGGGCATACAGCTTGGGCAGTAAATAACCCAAACAAGATATGAAATAATTGTAATTCAGCGGGCCACAAAAATACTTATTTGGCAATACTTGATATGTATAAAAGTGGTTACAAAACACGTATCACGCATTACCTGGCCTAAAATCTGGGCAGATGATCCCTGATTAATCGGTTGTATGGTAGATGTAGACCCCTCACTTATTTACCTGATTTTTCCAATATTTTTATCTCAAAAATTGTATTGATTGCTGTATGGGTTTTGTATGGGTTTTCCCCCCACCTTGTATGGGGTAGGTCTATATTTTGCAATCGAGAATTGCTATGCTTGAGGGCATCCAACGTTGTCCCTTCAACTGTTTTTAAAAAATTATCTTAGGAGATGTGATCGATGATGGATTCAATCTATAAAACGATATTGATTTGGGTCGGGGTATTCTTCGTCACTGCAGGCTGTACCGCACAGGCTGCTGAAGGGCCGGTGACCTTTATGGTTTTTGGTGATCCACCAGAGCAGGCGGTATTTCAAAGTGTGGTCGATGCCTTTGAAGCCAAAAACCCTGATGTACAAGTTGAATTGATTGGTTTGCCGAGCAAATCCGATTACCTCACTCGATTGAGTGCCGATTTTGCGGCAGGTGCCCCCCCCGATGTATTTCTGCTCAACTATCGGCGTTTGGCCCAGTTCCACAATCGTGGGGCGTTGGAGCCGTTGGGGCCGCTGATGGACGCGAGTCCGGCCATGGATGAAAATGACTTTTTTGCCGTGGCCCTGGACGCCTTCCGCGATAGCAGCGATACCCCGGTCTGTATTCCCCAGAATATCTCAAGCCAGGTGGTGTACTACAACAAAGACATCTTTGACGCTGCTGGGATGCCTTATCCCGAGTCTGATTGGACCTGGGAAGAGTTTCGGCAAACGGCAATTGCTTTGACCCAACCTGACACCGACAGCGATGGTGAGCCAGATCAGTACGGTTTGGGCTTGGAGCCAACGTTGGTGCGAATGGCTCCCTTCATCTGGCAAGGGGGGGGTGATCTGGTTGATGACTTGGCGTCACCGACCCGCCTGATGCTTGATACACCAGAAGCCAAAGCCTCGATGCAGTTTGTCCTAAACCTAGCCCAAATTGACCACGTTGTCCCCAATTCTACAGCAGAGATTATGCAAGCTCAACATTTTCGCTTCTACGATGGAAACATTGCGATGTATGTCAACAGCCGTCGGATTGTGCCGACGATGCGAGAGATGGCTGAGTTCAATTGGGATGTGGCCCCGCTGCCAAAAGGGGAGCATGTGGCCAGTATCTTGCACAGCGATGGCTACTGCCTGTCAGCCAAATCACAGGTGAAGGACAATGCCTGGCGTTTTATCGAATTCGCGATGAGCGAAGAGGGGCAGACGCTAGCTGCTAAGTTGGGGCGAACCGTGCCCTCTCTCAAGCATCTAGCCGAAAGCCCCGTTTTTCTTGATCCCAACCAAGCCCCAGCCAATGCTCAGGTTTGGTTAGATGCGGTGCCACACATTCGCTTGTTACCTCGCTTGGAAAACTGGGTGTCCATCGAACGAACTGCTGGGGTTGAATTTGAACGCGCTTATATGGAGCATACCAACATTGAGGACGCCATACTTACCATTCAGCAGGTTAGTGAGGTCGGTCTAACGCCACTGAAGTAGACACTTTTGAGAGCTGTTGGGCAAAATTGGGTGAACGGGAGGTGCTTATGGTCTAACCAGTCAGTGACATATTACAACTGATGTAAATTCAAAAGACTTTTATTAATTACGGAAGGAAGATTTCATGAACTACAAACGAAGTCTGACAATCTTTTTGATTGCTATTGTGGCAATCGTTGGAACATGGGCTGTTTGGACTCAATGGCACCCTACGCCACAAGATGATTTTTCTGATATTGCCATTGCTTTTCCTGATGAGATTATCGGGGAGGAGAATTATGGACCGGGTGCTCATACAAAAGCGGCTACCTTGCTTGGGGCCAACCAACATTGGCAACAGGTTTTAGCGAATGATGACGGTGAAATTCCGGTCGATGCCTGGTTTCAGGCCCAAGGACAAATTGCGGCGTTAAAGGCCGCTGAGGGAGGGATTACGCCTTCAGATGCAGGGATCAGTAAGGATAATTGGCAGTGGATTGGTCCTGGTAACGTAGGTGGGGCCATCACCGATATCATCTTCCACCCACAATTTGGCCAGAGTGGTAATGAGAAGATGTGGGCTAGCTCTGCTGGAGGTGGTCTGTGGAAGAGTGACTCAGGCGGGAAAGCTTGGGCACCGATTAACGATTTTTTGCCGTATATGGCTGTCACCTCAATGATGATTGACCCCAATTCCCCGGAAAATATGTATGCGGGAACGGGGGATCAACTGAATGGTTATATCAGTGGCGATAAAGCGGTACCAGGTTCAGGTATCCTAAAAAGTACCGATGGGGGGGACACCTGGGCACCGTTGGCTAGCACCAGCCCAACCTCGGACGCTTCTTGGAATTCGGTGAATGAGATGGCCATGGCCTCCGATGCAAGTTACATGTTGGTGGCTCACGCGAGTACGGGTACCCCCAGACACATCTCTCGTAGTACAGATGGCGGCGTGACCTGGACTAAAGTTTTGACAGATGGTAGCTGGATTGCTGATGTACATATCCACCCAACGGATCCCACACAGGCAATCGCAGCCACGATGGATGGAAAATCGTGGTACAGTACTGACAATGGTGTAACCTGGAATGCTGCTACGGGCTGGCCTGGTGGTGGCCGGATTGAGATGGCCTACTCTACTGATGCAGCGCCCAACACAACCGTTTATGCGAATTTGAATGTCAATAAAGGGGAGCTGTGGAAAAGTACTGATGGTGGGCAAAGCTTTAGCCAAGTCAATACTGGAACAGGATATCTAGGCAACCAAGGGTATATCCACACCTCTATTTGGGTTGACCCCAACAATTCCAATAATGTCGTGGTCGGCGGATTTGAAGTGTGGCGCAGTACTAATGGTGGGACAAACCTGACCAAGATTACTAAATATGCCCCGAACAAATCACCCTACGCTGACCAGAGAGTTGCAACCTCACCTCCCGGGAATAGCTCCTTGGTTTATTTGGGCAGCGATAGCGGCATTTGGCGTACGCAGGACATTTCATCTGCGGCCCAATTCTCTGGTTGGGAAAGTATGATTAACAATCTGGGTGTGACCCGTTATTACGGTTTGGCCGTGAACCAAAACGGTGTCGTCCTCGGGGGAACCCAAGACTCCGGTGATAACCTTTTTGTGGGGAACCCGCAAAAGTGGCAATGGATTGGCTTTGGTGATGGTGGTTATGCCGCGGCTGACCAAACAGATCCAAATTATCTCTACGGGGAATATATTTATTTGCAGATTCGACGAACCTCCAATGGTGGGAAATCGAGGATGGAATCGATTCATGCGCCTGTCGTTTGGCGTGTGGTCAATGGAGCTTGGCAGAAGTTTGGTGGTGCGGCCAATCCATTACAAGACGCCGTTGATGAAAAAGCAAACTTCATTGCCCCCTTTATGTTAGATCCGAATGCAAGCAATCGACTTATTGCCGGTGGTGATCGCTTATGGCGTTCGAACAATGCGAAAGAGCCCGTGCGATTGGTCGGCAATACGGCCCAAGGGCCACAGTGGTTCCCCATCAAAGAGAGCATTGGCAGCAATATTAGCTCGATTGATGTGGCAACCGGAAACTCTGATTTGATCTGGGTTGGTCATAACAATGGAAGTATTTACAAGACAACTAATGGTACAGCTGACACGCCAACCTGGAATCAAGTTGATGGTGGAACATTGCCTAGTCGCTTCAACACCCGGATCACGATTGATCCTAACGATACCTCAGGTGATACTGTCTATGTGACCTTTGGTGGTTTCAGTAGTAGTAATCTCTGGAAAACAACCAATGGTGGGACAAACTGGACGGATATTTCCTCAGGATTGCCAAGTATTCCATTGTTCGATGTTCTGGTCTACCCTGGCAATGCTAACTGGCTGTATGTGGCCACTGAGATGGGGATCTATACCAGTGAGAACGGTGGAACCTCTTGGTCTTCCAGCAGTGATGCCCCGGCTAATGTGCGGGTGACAGACATGACCTGGCAGACCGTAAGCGGGAAAAGTACGCTCTATGTTTCAACGTACGGTCGTGGTATTTACAAATCTGAGGTAGACACCAGCGGTGGTGGGTCACCCACCTGTTACACCTTGACCATCAATGTGAGCCCAGCTGACTCAGGTCAGATATCCCAAAGTCCACCCCCCAACTGTAACAATGGGACCCAATACACCGAAGGCACGTCAGTAACCCTGACCCCTGCTGGAACTGATGGGGCCGTTTTCCAAAATTGGGATGGCATTGATACCTCAAAATCCTTAGATATAACCATGAATAGTGACCAATCAGTTGACGCCAACTTTACCCAAGGTGAGGTCTGCTATACGCTCACGACGGAGGTTAGCCCAACCGATGGTGGCACTGTCAATGTCTCTCCAGCACCTACCTGTTCAGATGGCACTCGTTATAAAGCAGGCACATCTGTCACCCTTACGGCTGAACCTGGCTTTGACTTCAATACATTTGAGGATTATGTCTTTGGGCGTTGGACGGGGAATGTGCAAGCAGCGAATAACCCTGTTAGTTTGGTTATCAACAAAGATGAAACGGTAACAGCTGGCTTCACCAAACCAGCCAATAATGATGGCTTTGGGGATGCGGATGACTTTAATGACTGGCTCAATACTGATGATTTCTTTGCCCGTAGTGCGACAGGGAATCTGATCAGCCCTACTAATGTATTTACAACTGTTGCTGTAAATACATCAAATGCTTCACAGGACAATACTGACCCAACTGGTTGTGAAGGTGGTGCGGGTTCCGCTAGTGTTTGGTATAAATTTACCCCACCCACAACGGGGACCTTGACCATTGATACGACCGGAAGCCAGTATGATACCTCATTAACCATTTTTGAAGGGTCTGAACTTAATAGCCTCTCTGAAATTGAATGTGATGATGACAGTGAAGATGATGGCTCAGAGTTTGATGACGAGGACTTCTTTGATGATGCAGAGTTCCTAGATTTCTTTGATGATGATGAATTCTTCGATGACTTCTTTGAAGATGACTTCTTTGATGATGATGAGTTCTTCGATGAAGATGACTTCTTTGACTTCTATGAAGAAGATGACTTCTTTGATATTGAGAGTGACGAAGCCTCTGAAGAGGAGCTGGGTCAATTACGAGTTGAATTGTCCCCGGGCACAACCTACTATGTGATGGTATCTGACACCACCGAACCTGAATTATTGCCACAGTTGGATGGTGAGAAACTTGGTGGGATTAATGAAGAGGAGATCCCGAATGGTGGTTATTTGGTTATGAACGTTCTGTTTAGCTCATCCAATACTGGTAATACATCTGTATACCTGCCTGTCGCTATTAAGCAGTGATAACCTGTAGTTTTTAGTGCTGATTGGGTCTACCAAGTCATTGGTAGACCCAATTTTTGATTTACAGTCATTCTATTTTCTCCTCCTGTCTCATCGTTGCCGCATTCCACTCCTGCCAAAAATAGCGTTGTCCCACCAAAAAAATAGCCACGACAGGCAAGGTCAACATCACAGCCCCGGCCATCATAATCGGCCAGCGAACCGGGTCTAGCTGAGACAAGAAGCGTAGCCCAACCGGGAGGGTCATTTGGCTCTCTGATCGCAAATAAAGTAGCGGGTCGGTGAAATTGCCCCAAAATAGGACAAAACTCAAGATGGCAACCCCGGCGACAGTGTTTCGGGAGAGGGGTAAGGCTAGATACCACCACTGCTGCCAGGGTGAGGCCCCATCAAGCGTAGCTGCCTCGAAAATAGCAGGGGAAAGTCGCCGAAATGTCCAAAAGAACAACAGGACAAAAAAGGGCGTGCCACCGATGAAGGCGGGGCTGACGAGCGGCCAGGGGGTATCGACCCAGCCGAGGGCCTTGAACAGCGGAAACCGAGCCAGCCATAAGGCGGTTGGCGGGGCCAACAGCGCGCCCAGCGATGACCAAATCATCAGGTTTTGCAATCGCGCCTCCAGCCGGGTCATGGCAAAGCCTGCCAATGAGCCAATGATCAAGCTCAAGGGCACCGCGATGATCACCACCCGGAGAGAGTTTAGGGCAAAACGACCCATCGGCACCATCTCTCCGGCAATGCCATAATTTTCCAGGGTTGGTTCAAAAGACAACGGATCACGCCAAACATCTGACAGGGGTTGAAAATCGGGCCAAAACGAGCCGAGGATGAGCCAGATGAAGGGGCAGAGGAAGGGGAGGGCGAGGAGGATGTAGTAAAAAGTGCGTAGGGCGTAGGGCGTAGTGCGTAGTAGCGACTTGTTTGGCTGACTATTAGTATGCATCGGTGTGTTGCCATCGCTTTCCGAGGAGATATTGTAGACCGATAATGATGAGGGTGATGAGATAGAGGGTCCAAACGACGGTGGCGGCATAGCCAAAGCGGAAATCGTCAAAGGCTAAAAAGAAGGTATAGAGTGGTAGAAAGAGGGTGGCATAGCCAGGCCCGCCTTTGGTGACAATTAGCGAGGGGACAAAGTTAGCCTGTAGGCTAATGATCAGATCGCGGGCAGTGAGCAGCATCAGCCGAGGCAGAATCAGGGGCAGGGTGATGTGGCGAAAGCGTGACCAAGCTCCGGCTCCATCCATCGCAGCGGCTTCGTGTAGCTCAACGGGAATGTCTTTGAGTGAGGCCAGCAAGATAATGAATCCCTCGCCGAGTTGCCAGGTGGCCATCAGAACCAAGGCAAAGAGGGCTGGCCACGGCTCTCCTGCCCAGACAGGAGTGGGCAAATTGAGTGCACCCAGGATCAGATTGATTGGCCCATAACGGGGATTGAGGGCCACCAGCCAAATCAGGGCATAGGCCACATCGGGAATCACCGTCGGGAGATAGACCGAGACCCTGGCCAAGTCTGGCGTGCGCCCCCGGGCTTGGAGGAGAAGAGCGAGCAGGAAAGCCCCTCCCATTCGCAAAACGACAGCCAGCCCCAAATACCACAACGTGTTGCTCAAAGCAACCCAAAAGAGACGATCCCGAAAAAGTTGGAGCAGGTTACCCCAGCCGACCCACTCTGGCGTACTTAGGGCATCGTATCGGGTGAAGGCCAACCCCAGCGAGATGATCGCCGGGAGCAGCACGAGCCCCACCAGTCCAATGATATACGGTGAGAGCATGAGATAGATGATACGATTTTGCGTGCGTGAGGTCATCCCTTGCCCCAAAAATTTAGCGTCCGGCTATGATACTTGTGGCGTCAGGGTCTTGCAAACAGAGTGACTTTTCGCATTGTATTCATTTTTCCAATGGCTTTTGGTATGATATAAAATGTAACTCTTATCCAACAAATAGCTATAACGGATTGTAAAAATGTCACACTCCTCAATCGAACTGCGTGAGGTCACCAAAAAAAATTGGCTAGAGTGCATCAATCTGAAATTGGGGGATGGGCAGGCGGGGTTTGTCTCCTCAAATCTTTTTTCATTGGCCCAATCAAAATTTGAGCCGTGTTGCGTGCCCTGTGCGATTTACAATGAGGCCAATGAGATGGTTGGGTTTGTGATGGACAATGATTCGCCGTTGGATGATGGCACCTATCGATTGTCCCGAATGATGATTGATGAGGCGCACCAAGGCAAAGGGTATGGTCGGGCGGCAGTGATTGAGGTGCTCGACCGCATGAAAGCTATTCCGGACTGTCACGAAATCATTTTGGACTATGTGGCCGACAATGAGGTCGCGGCCAAATTTTTGGGGGTTAGGGTTTATGATGTTTGATAGCGAGGACGGCAATCTTGTAGCAAAGCTGACCTTGTTATGAGTGAGCAACATCAGCGACAAGCACAAGCCCATCGATTTCGAGACTATTTCAGCTTACAATTGCACTTTGCAGAGTCAATTGCCGTTAAGATGCCTTGCCCCCTCGCCTGGTCGGTTTTACGACATACCAATTTTTATCGTCGGTTTGGGCTAGGTGACCCTAGACAGGCCCGAACGTCTACCGCTTGGCAAACGTACATCGGTCGGCTTAACACGCTAAACAATCACCTTGATCGACTACAGTGGACCCAGGAGTTTTATCGACAATCCCCACCTGAGCCACGCCCTCCCCGTGAGCGACAATTTGGTTGTTTTGATCTTGAACTTCGTGAACATGGGCAAGTGGTTCGGGTTCATTTTCAGAATCATGAACAGGATGGACTGAGTCCGCTTCATCCGACAAAAATTGAGAGACGCCAGCGTGAGCTAAAGATGATTTTTAGCGATGTCCGACAAAAGTACCCTGAGGCCAATGAGGTCTGGGGGAAGTCCTGGCTTTACAATTCAGCCTCATATTGCAGCCTTTTTCCCACGACCTATATTGCCTCCAAACAACCCGCTGCCGAAACGACACGTTTTCAAGGCTCCTCCTGTTGGGGTCAGTTGATCGACCATCAAGGTAATATCAAGCCTGATTTAGCAGATCAATTTGTGCTGAATTTGGCTGAATTGAAGGTCGATCAGCTCTGGAAAGTGTTTCCATTATCTACGTGGGTGTTGGTCGCTCCGATCCAGGATTTTTTTGAGTTTTATCTTTGAAAGTTTTGCCGATAAATCTAAAAATTATACTTCTACTTGCGTGTCAACCTCGTTCAAAAGCCTCGCGCCAAAGCGAGCCATCCCTTCGATGATCTCTTGAAACTGATACCCCAAAGGTGTTAATTCATACTCGGTGGTTGGTGGCACCGTGGCATAAATCGTCTTGACGACTAATTGTTCACGGGTGAGCAACTTAAGGCGCTCCGAGAGCACCTTGGGACTAATACCAGTTAAGGCGCGTTGTAGCTCACTGTATCGTTTTTTGCCCGATAATAATTCGCGAATAATGAGGGTGGTCCACTTGCTTTCAATAATCCGAGCCGTTCGAGCGACTGGGCAATCGGTATTACAGTCATCTACAGCAAAATTCATTTCAGGCTCCTATCACAGATGCTGACAAAAATTTTACAAAAAGATAGTAGCTATCTTTTTAGTAACTACTTCACAAAGTATAGCGGATGTTATATACTCTTGACAAGTTGCATACTTGTCACAAGTCGATTGAGTGATGTGGTAGCGGTATTTTAGCTAAAATGAACGATGGTAGATGTAAAGAAAAAACTTGGAGCAAATATCATGCGAAAATTAACAATTCTATTGCGCGTTGTCGCGATTATTCAAATTACGCTCGGGGTGTTGTACTTGCTGGCCCCAAATTTTTTATTGGGTAGCATTGGGCATTCTATTCCGCCAACGGATTTATACTATCCTCTGGGAATGTTGGCCTCACGCTTTCTGGTGGTTGGGCTTGGCTTTTGGTTGATCGCTCAAACCCCGAAACCTCATCGGTTGTGGATTGATTTGATGATCTTCATCCAACTGATTGATCTTGGGGTTGGGGTTTTCTATACAGCCACTGGTGTTGTCTCCCTAAGTTTGTCGGGTTTTCCGATGTTTAATGCAATTTGGATCAGTGTTCTTCTGTATTTATGGCGACCTGATTCGGAGGAACGTTTGTTAGCTGTCTAGACCGCCTCGCAACAGGTTAACCGAGAAAAATAGTAGACATGGATGGGAGGAACACGGATAAAATCTAGAATGTAAGATGATCCGTGTTCTTCCCACCAACATTCGATCCGAGACTGTGCCTGCTTGCAATATCCATTTTATAAAATGTGTATTACAATGACGCTGGTTTTATTAGCACTGCTAAGATTATTTTTCTAAGGAGCGTACTGTGAGCGAAATTACGACCGAAATGGTTTCATTTGATGTACTTGGTAAAACAGCCTCTGGGCATTTGGCTGTTCCGACTGCGCCGGGGACATACCCTGGCGTGGTGGTTATTCAGGAATGGTGGGGCTTGGAGGATCATATCAAAAGTGTCGCCAATCGTTTTGCTGAAGCAGGGTTTGTGGCCTTTGCCCCAGATTTATACTATGGCAAAGTTGCGACTGAGCCAGATGAAGCAAAAAAGCTCGTGATGTCGCTTCGGGAAAATCTGGATGAAGCCTTAACTGCAATCCAAAATTCAATCAATCTCTTATTGACTCATGACCGGGTTTCCTCTTCATCCATTGGTGTCACTGGTTTTTGTATGGGTGGGGGATTAACCTGGCACGGAGCCGCCAAACTGAGTGGTATTGGGGCGGCAGTGCCTTTCTATGGCGGTGGCTCTGAGTTATCCGATGAGGAAGTGGCTCAAATTACAGCGCCTGTGCTAGCGATTTTTGGGGAATTGGACCAAGGCGTTTCCCCTGCCGTGGCCCAAGCCCGGGCCGCTCAAATGGACAAGGCCGGGATAAAGCATGAAACGATTATTTATCCCAACGCTCACCACGCCTTCTTCAATGATACCCGACCAATCTATGATGCCGAGGCTGCCGCCGATGCGTGGGAACGGATGTTGAAATTGTTTCGAGAAACGCTTAGTTAGCAGGAGCCGACAGAATTCATTCTACTCTCAACCTCGATACGACAGTCAACAATAGATAGAAGCCCAAACTAAGGTGTTTGGGCTTTTTCTTTATAAGATGGGTTTAGCAACAACGATAAACCGATGGGTGCTGTGGGGGTAAGGCCAGCAGGTGACCAAGGTGAGCCGCTCATCATCACTAGGGGCAATCCACTGGGCGTTTTGTTGGCGCACAGCGAGGGGTTGCCCTGCTTCTTTGACGATGGTGGTATGGGTAATTTGATAATTGTAAGGTTGGTCATCAACGTAAACAGTGATGATATCACCCTGACTGACATCGGGTAACGGGCGAAACACCTCACCACTGACGTTGCTGTGGGCGCTGAGGACCATATTGCCACTATCGCCAGGGAGGGCCGAATTTTGATGCCAGCCCACCGCGTACTCAGCTACCTCCCACACTGAGGTGAGTTGCCCTTCCCGCTCGGCGGTGTGCCACCCTACAGAGATGATCCCTGAGTTGATGCCAACGGAGTCGATCACAATTTGAGTGGGCATTAAGGCTTGTTGTCTTTCTGTGAGCCGTGGGGGAGGATCAGCGGGCGGCGGCCAGGGAACCGGTGTAGGCACGACAGCAGCGGCCTCTGTGATAATCGTAGGATTACTGTCGATATCTGGCTGGGGCACAGTAAAGGCGGCTTCCTCTACTTCGACTACGGCGGGAACCGTTGTGGCTGTGGCTGGGGTAATCGGCTCTGATGTATTTGTGGGAATGGGTAAGGGTGTTGGTGGCGGGTCAGTGGGTGATGGTAGGGGGAGTGGCGTATTTGTTACAGTTGGCTGAGGTAACGGAGTTGGTGAAGGCAGCACGACAGGGGTGGCTGATGGAGCAACCGAGGTTGCCGCGTCAATGACGGGCACGCTATTCTGCTCAATTTCCTCTTTGATGTACGCTTGGGTTGCTTCCAGAGGCACCACCCTGGTGTTTGTCGGACTAGCCGTGGGAGGCAGGACAAAACGCTCGACTGTCGTCGTTGGGGCTGGGAGTGGGGCCGCCTGAACCGGCTGAGTCCCATTAAGCCAGACCCACATTGCGGGGCCATCTTGCACCAACATATAGATAAGCGCCGCCCAAATGACCAAAGTCCAAATGACAGCGTTTGCCACCAAGGCGGTTTTCTCAGCCCGGGAAAACTTACCCGCAAACCACGGCTTCGATCGTGGCTTTTTTGTGTCTAGGACTGACGTAATCGGGTTTTGTTTTTTTGTAATCGGTTGTTGATTAGACGGCTTCGGTTTTGGTATTGGTAGAACAGGTTTTGGCAATGATGTCGTAGATCGCCGATTGATCGGCACAGGCTTTAGTGGTGGTGTGGAGGGCCGATTGAGAGAGGGTTCTGTTTTAACAACCGTCTGATATTCTTGATTTGTCCCGCTGACAACACTAGTTTTTAGGTGCTGCTCCTTGGCTTGAAGCACGTGATAAAGATCGGGCTTGGATCGTTTTTTGACCCGTAAAGGCTCTGTCTTCGATGAGGGGGCTGGTTTGTTCATGACATATCTTTCGCTGCTACGATCAACCGCAAGATATAGCGATCAATCACAAAGCACCACTATATGTTGTACTGAGACTTGTAGGTAGTTTAACAGAACTTTAATTTATGTCAAGTGAATAGATAGGGATGAGAGGAAACATCTTTGAATGATAATCGGTAAAAAATTATTAGTTCGGACAATCAGTGGTTGTAAATAGTAGTTGGTAATTTGTAATTGCCTATAACGCTAAACTTACCATTTACTATTTACCAATTACCTCAACCCTAACCTGGTCGAGCCAGCACCAAATAGGAATGCACTATTTTTCTCAACTTCTTCCTAATTGTGCAAGAAAATGATCAGTTAGGCACTAATGCGGCTCAATGACCACATCTTTCCAATAATGCCAACTGAAGGGCGAGGTGGGGAATTTTGTGACCCAAGGTTTGATTAGACAATGGCCCCGGCCATAGTAGAGGGGGATGACCGCCACTTCTTTGATCAGGATTTTCTCGGCTTCGTAATACAACTGCATCCGTTCGGCTTGACTGGTTTTGTGCCTAGCCTGCTCAACTAACTCGATAAAATGCTCATTATACCAATCAATTCGGTCGCTCAACGGGGTAGCCACTCGGAGCATATTGTCAGGGTCAGGATAATCTGGGGTCCACCCCATCATATAAAGGAGGGGCGGATTGTCATTAACACGCTCAAGTAAATCCTTCCACGGTAAAACCTCCCAGTCAACAGATATCCCTAAATGACGTGCCCAACTCTCGCTAATGTAGTCACACTCAGGTCGTTTGCCGGGTTTTACAATGGATGAGAGTGTGGGAAATCCTTGCCCATTCGGATAACCTGCCTCGGCCAGTAGGCGTTGGGCGTGGTCGGGGTCGTATGGCAACCCAATGCTAGGTACGTGCCCCGGCATCCCTGGGGGGGTAAAGCCACCATCGGCTGGAAAACAGTACCCACGTAAGGTTACGCCAGCCATCGCCTCTTTATTGATGGATAAAGCAAGTGCCTGTCGCACCCGGATATCATCAAAGGGCGGTACATTCGTGTTAAAGGCAATGTAGCGGGTCATGAGTTGCGGTCTCATAAAATATTCTGGGGCGTAACGTTGCCGCAGGTAATCACCCCGTTCCAAATAATTTCCGAGATAAAGTAAATCAAGCTCATCTGCCTCATACATTTTATCTGTGATTTCTTCATCAATATTCAGTTTCAAATCAATAGTCTGAACATTTCCACTAAACTGCCCGCGATAATCTGGATTTCGATCTAGTTGAATGTGGTGATTGGGGACCCATTCCGTTAATAAGAAGGGACCGTAACTCACGATATGCTCGAGCGTGGCCCAATCATCCCCGTGCTGTTCGACAACGTGGCGAGGCGCGGGCAGATAAGGCCATTGACTAAGGAGTTGAGGGAAGTAACTGGTTGGACCTTCTAACTCAATCATCACAGTGAAGGGATCAGACGCATCAATCCCTAACTCGTCGACCTCCCCATTACAATAGGCTCTCGCCCCCTTAATATCAAATAAATAGCGGGCTTTGTTCAGATCACGATCAGGCTGCAAGATTCGTTTCCAGGCATAAATAAAATCGTGGGCCGTCAGTTGGGTGCCATCACTCCAATAAATATCCTCCCGTAGCCGGAAAACATATTTGTGACCATCATCCAGTACCTCCCAGCTACTAGCAATTTCTGGGACAATATCAAGATCAACGGTTAGGGCCACTAATCCCACAAAAAGCTGAGAGATAAAGCGGACTGAGGTGTCATCATCTGTATATGCTGAGTCCAGTGTAATGGGATTCCACTCACTAAGCCGGAGGGGGTGAGGAGCCGGAGGCGGTGATGTGGTATGGCTCGCTTCAGCTTGTTGCCAAAACAAGAAGCCCTCATCATAGGCTTGGTAAGCGGCGGGGAAATCAAAAGCGAGATGATGGGTGAGCCCCAACTTCATTAGCGTGTGGGCCGCTGGTTTGAAGGCTTGTTCAGCTTTAAGATAGCTTAAGGCTTGACTATAAAAATCAATGGCCTGTCGATGGGCGTGTAAATATCTGGCTTTATCACCCGCTTGCAGCAAATAGGGCACGGCTTTGTCAGTTTGCCCCGCTTTAAGATAATGATGGGCCAGTTGCACCAAAATCGTTTCCAGATCAGCCTGATAAATCTGTTCCAATTGGTAGGCTATATCACCGTGTAATAAGCGTTGTTCCCCTGGGCTAAGGGTTTGATACAAATAATGTTGGAACAGGGTATGACTAAATCGATAACGGGATAGAAAATGTTCATCAATTTCGATTTCTCCCTGATCCTGAATTAGATGATGTTGACGATCAAGAATTTGCGAGAGCGTGCGTAAGACATCCCGCTCATCCCGGCCTTGTACCTTCGCCAATACCTGCGCCGTAAATTGCTCTCCCTCCACGCTGGCGACGGTCAATAAATCCCGAAGTTCAGGATCAAGTCGGCCAAATCGCTCGGCAATCACCGCCTCAACCCGAGCGGGGAGGGTATGCCAATCCAAGGTTGTCCCACTGACCCATTGGCCCTGTGGGTTGCGAACAATATCACCCCGTTCCTGCATATCACGTAACAGCTCGACCGTGAAGAGGGGATGCCCCTGGGTTTGTTGATATAGCGCGTTTCTAAACTTGGCGTCAAGTTGATTGGGATTACTGTTGAGTAAGGCTTCAACAAAGGCTTGACTCTGGCTTTGCTTTAAGTCGATATGGATGTCACCGTGGACCCGACGGACCTCATTGACAACCGCTTCCAAAGGATGCCGTTCGATTGACCCTGTTGTCGAACCGCCGATCATCGGACGTCGCAAGGCAAACTCATCAGGTCGGTAGGTCACGATGAGGAGCAACGGGCACCCCGTCAAGTGCCGACTGAGGTGGAACAGGAGATTGATTGATGCTGTGTCCAACCATTGAGCGTCATCTATCAAGAGCAACAAAGGAGTTTTTCGAGCGAGCGCTTGTAAGACCAAGGTGTACTGCTCAAATAAATCATTTTGGGCCGGGTACAACGCCTGCTGTTGATAGGCAACTGTGAGGTAGGACGCAGGTTTACGCCCCGCGATGGCCACTGAGGCGGTATGTGGTAAAAATCGAGAAACGAGATCTGGTCCCAATTCGGTTATTGTTTTAAGGACATCTTGACGGGCTAACCATAAACGACGCGCATTCTCTTGAGTAATCAACCCCTCAGCCCATTTTGTTTCGACATCTCCGGTCAGCAGACCCAAAATATCGCGGAAGGGCAGGTAAGGATCACCCGGTCCCGTGTGGGCATTACAATTGCCGATACCAACGACTAAATTGTCATATCGTTGTTGCGCCTGTTGGGCAAATGCCTGAATGAGGGCTGTTTTACCACTGCCAGCTTCTCCAGTGATAAAGACAATCTGGCCTTGTCCATTGATGGTTGTTGAGAGAAAGTCATTGAGACGAGCCAACTCTGCTTCACGGGCGACAAAGGGGGTTGGTGGGGTGGGATGACGCGGGGTCTGGGTTAAAAAGGCAGGCTGATTTAGCCCATTGCCATTTTTTTTATGGACGCCATTTTTATTTGATGAACCATTCGTATGTCTTGGCTCATCGATATGATCAGATTGGTGGTTATCCCTCAGGCTTCGCGTTCGAATTTGTTGGTACAATTGCTCTGTTTCGGGAGAGGGATCAAGCCCCAACTCGCTTTGCAAGAGGCGGACACATTCTCGATACTGTCGAATAGCTGCGGTATGCTGTTGAGTTTTGGCATACAACAGCATCACCTCCCGATGTGCTGCTTCATTGAGCGAGTCTCGCTCTAACCAACGACGAGCATTGTCTAAGGCAAGTTTATCCTCTCCCACGGCCTTATAGCCTTCAGCCAACTGTTGGACGAGCTTGATGAAATGACTGCGTAGCTCATCGGCTTGAAAAAATTGCCATTCATCAAAGTCAGGGCTGTCCCGCAAACTAAACCCTGCTAAAAAGTCATCTTGATATAAATCAACGGTCTGTTGAAATTGATTGAGTTGCTCAAGAGTGAGCGATTTGCTCTCAGTAGCCCTGACCGCTTGTCGGCAAAATTGAGTCACATCAATCCAGAATTGCTCAGATTTATTGAGCCCCACACTCTCTCGTGTCGTCTCTAGCCAGCCTTCGCCCAGCGTTGTATTGAGAACAGACAGCGTTCGACGTAACGCGCCACGTGCCCGAGACTGGTCGAACTCAGGCCAGAGTAAGGTGGCCAAAGTGTCTCGGCTGTGTGGTGCGTCTGTCAGGGCGAGATAAATCAAGAGGGCCATCACTTTACGCCGATTGATTTCGATAGGTTGCCCATCTTGCGTAAGGCGAGGCATACCCAGCAGGAAAAGAGAGAGTTGGGACAATGTGGCTGTTGCCTTTCTTTCGATGTAGCAAAGTCGCAAAGTCACAAAAAAATAGTGATCTTATCCCTACCCTGCGACGTGCTACCTTGCAACTTATGTTTTAGTTGCTTTTTCTAGGTCAATTACCAATGTATTTGTCAGCAAATCATACTATACAGACATTCTACTCAATCTCACTAAAATGGCAATGGATTTTTTGAGACGGTTTATGGGACGATTTGTGGGGCTGTTGGGGGACACCTGTTTGGTAGAATGAGGCTAATAGATCACACCATCATCGTAAACGATCAGTACTTTCTCAGGTTTCGCTCAGGTCTTATCAGTCGTTCTTTGGTAAAGTGGTCTTGAATATTTTTATCAA
Source organism: Phycisphaerae bacterium (assembly GCA_028285035.1). Next base: position 47,415 of record JANQQF010000123.1, on the reverse strand, counting down.
TTTAGGTGTACTGGTAAATGATGAGCGAAGACACCTTCAATAGGCTCACAATTTACCCATCGCCCCTTATTATTCCCAAGGAGGGCCAAATGTTTACAGAACGAGATGTAACAATTATTCGAGAGCAACGACAATCACAGTTGCACCAGGTGGAAAAAGCACGTTTAATCAAGACAGTTGAAGTAACGCCAAAGTTAGTTCGCTGGCCGATTGGTTGGCCATTCTTTGAAAAACGTACCAAAGATGACTCATCCCAATGTCAGCCTCACCTTGTAAGTGAGACTGCCTAACATCAATGTTTCACGGGCAATGCCCCGCAGACATACTATACATTCTTCTCAAACAACCCACGATAGGCCCAAGTCGTGGGTTGTTTGATTCTTGAGGAATATTTTGTCTATTCCTCTGTCCCTGTTTTTGCCCACGTATATGCTAAGAGGCATAATACAGATGACCTGCCCCAAACTTGAAGATTGAGTAGCGTATTATGACAAATGTTGCCGACAAACCATCAAATCATCAATATCTCCGCCTAGCCGAACTGATGGCCTCATTCTCGTTAGCGATTGATTTGGGGATGGGCCAGCCGTTGGAATGGGTGATGCGCACCTGTTTGCTCGGCACTCACCTGAGTCGATTGCTTGGCTTGGGCAACGAAGAACGCCGTCAAGTCTACTATCTTTCTTTATTACAGCACATCGGCTGTACCTCTGCGGCGACTTGGCAAGCTGAACTATTCGGCGATGAGTTGAGTATGGGCCGGGTGCTAACCCTTGACACAAAAAATCCGCTTGAGGCGTTTCCCGCGATCGTGAGTATGGCAGGGCAAGGCCAACCATTACTGGCTCGGGCACGCTATCTTGGTCGAGCCCTTGCGGCTGGGCCTGGAGCGAAGGATGAGCTGAGCCGGATCCAATGCGAAGTCGCTGGCAACCTAGCCAGTCGGTTGAGTTTTGGGCCAGAGATGCTGCACGTGCTAGGCCAAATTTTTGAACGGTGGGATGGTCAGGGCCAGCCAAATCAACTTAAGGATGAAGCCATTGCCCTCCCCGTACGGGTTATTCATCTGGCTCACGATGCGGCGACGCTGCAACTGCAAGCCGATGCCGAAATAGCCATCAAGGTTGTCCAGGAACGCACCGGGCGGCTTTATGACCCAGCTATCGCCGAGGTTTTCTTAACATCCGCATCCGACCTATTTGCTCAATTAGAGGTCGAGTCAACGTGGGACGCGATTTTGGCAGCTGAACCTGAGTCGATTATTCAGCTTTCTGAGACACAGTTTGAAGAGGCGTTACTCACCATCGCTGATTTCACCGACCTGAAATCACCTTATTTTGGCGGTCATTCGCGTGGTGTGTCCGCTCTAGCTGAGGCAACAGCGCACCAGTATGGGTTGCCAGAAACGGATGCAACAAACCTTCGACGGGCCGGATTGATCCACGATCTAGGTCGGGTGGGCGTCTCGGCAGGTATTTGGAACAAACAGGGGCCACTCACCGAGAGTGAATGGGAACGCGTGCGTTTACACCCTTATCTCACCGAACGAATTTTGGTGCGAGCCAAGACATTGACTCCCTTGGTCGAGCTAGCGATTTTGCATCAAGAGCGGCTTGATGGCTCGGGCTATCACCGTCGTTTGTCCGGGAACATGTTGTCTCTCCCTGCCCGGATTTTGGCTGTCGCCGATGTCTATCACGCGATGACCGAGCCACGTCCCCATCGTTCTGCACTCTCGTCAGATGAGGCTGCTGACAAACTCCGCCAGGGAGCAAAGACCGGTCGATTTGATGCAGCCGTTGTCGATGCCGTGTTGAGTGCGGCGGGCCATCAAGTTCAGTCTCCCCGCCACGCCGTCCCTGGTGGCCTAAGCAAGCGCGAAATCGAAGTACTGCGTCTGATGGCTCGGGGGTTGTCCAACCCCGAGATTGGTGAGCAGCTTGTCATTTCCAAAAAGACAGTCGGTCATCATGTTCAGCACATCTACAACAAAATTGATGTCTCCACCCGAGCGGGCGCGACACTGTTCGCGATGCAGCACAATCTCCTCAGTCCGCTGGAGTAGGCAACCTAGCCACTCTCCTCAGATATGCTTTTCTTTATACCCTGCCAGATGAAATGCGGATACTGGCATTCGTTCGACCGTGTCTACACCAATTAGACGGAACTATCTACTTGTAGGGGAGGCTCTTGAGTGATCCATTCTACGATTTTATTTGCAATTGGCACCGCTAAAAACGCCACTGGTGTAGCCACAATGAAACCGGTGATGAATGAGTTCAGCCAAATGATAAAGAAGTTGGAGACAAACCCGACATTAATGGCGATCATCGCAAAAGACATCACCAAGGACATTAGAACACTCATAATCAGACCGAATATAATTGGGGTGTATTTTCTCGAAACCCGCATTGTTAATTACTCCTGTTTATCTTTTTATAGATACCTGTTTTAGATAAGTTGCTTTGATGTTATCAATAAAACTGATCAATTGTATCTGCTAAAGGGCTTGATTTAACCCCAGTTAAAAGAACAACCCTGTTCCTGTCCTTTGGTACAGGACCTTAAACGCAGTTGGAAGAACCTCTCTCAAAGATGGAAATCCACTTCCTCCGGTATACCATCTACCTCTCCTTGCAAACAAATTTAAAAATAGGGCAGTTACCCGATGTTGCCAGACCCAATATGACCTAAACTGTCAGTAATTACATTTGATCTAGGGCAGTTAATCATCAGCCCACTTAAACAATGCAAGGAGAATAAAATGAAAAACTCAAAAGTAGTCAAAACAATCTTATTTATTTCTGGTCTGATTTTGGTAGGAATTGGTGCGGCAACCCTGTTTACACCCGTAGCTTTCTTAGGTACAAGCGGGATCGACCTCGGCGGCCAAGTCAACTTGTTAAGCGAAGTCAGAGCACCGGGTGGGGCCTTGTTGGCCAGCGGTCTCATCATCCTCTTAGGTGTCTTCGTGAGTAATCTCACCTTCACATCTACTGTGATTTCTACATTGGTGTTCCTTTCTTATGCGGTCGGTCGAATTTTGAGTATGGCTGTTGATGGATTGCCAGCTCAAGAATTTGTCGTGGTCACGGTGATTGAACTCATTATTGGCTTGGCTGGTGTGTTCGTGCTGTTGAATTATCGCGAAAACAAACAAGCGTATCATTAAAAATATCAGTTATGTAGTTTCGTAAAATTGCTGGTGTGACGCAGAGCGTCGTACCAGCCGGATGAAATATGTAAAATCGAAAAATAAAAAATTAACAGAAAACAAAAACGAAAGAGGTAAAAAATCATGATTAAAAGTGTATTGATCACGGGTGCAAATGCAGGATTAGGTAAAGAGGCCGCTAGACAACTGGCCTTACAGGATGGCATCGAGAAGATTTATTTGGGGGCGCGAAACGAAGCCAAAGCGAAGACGGCCCAACGTGAGCTGGAGCAGGCCACAGGAAAATCAATTTTTGAAATTGCCCTGATCGATGTTTCGAAGTTGAGTTCCGTTAGAGCCGCTGTTGAGGCATTGAACGAACCGATTGATGCCTTGGTGATGAATGCTGGGGGGACAGGTGGAAAAAACTTCTCTGATAAGACTGAGGATGGCGTGACCCGACAATTTGCGGTCAATGTGCTGGGACACGTGGTTTTGGCAGAGGAACTTTTGAAAGCTAAAAAGCTGACTCAAGTGGCCTTGTATGCTGGATCAGAAGCGGCACGTGGTGTGCCAAAAATGGGTGTTAAACGCCCTAAGTTGGAAACATCATCGGTGGATGAATTTGTATCTATTATGGATGGCTCATTCTTTCCGAAAACAAATGACCCTCTGGTTCCATATGGCCCGGTAAAATATGTAGCTGCCTTGTGGATGTCGTCACTGGCTCGCCAGTACCCAGACGTCCGGCTTGTCACCGTGAGCCCCGGCTCCACCAGCGGGACAAATGGCGGGGAAGATCTTGCGCCGCTCATGAAGTTCATTTTTACCCGTGTTGGCCCGGTCTTGTTACCCCTCTTTGGCTTAATGCATAAAGTGGAACAGGGAGCCAAACGATACGTAGATGTCCTCAATAACGAATCTTACAAGAGCGGTGTGTTTTATGCCAGCAAAGCGCCAACTTTGACGGGACCGCTGGTTGATCAGGGCATGATTTTTGCTGACTTGAACAATAAGTTGTTTCAAGATAACGCGAATGAAGCCATTCATAGATTTATTAGCTGACGTGATGCAGTTGGCTTATAAAGAGAAAATAAAATGACAAACATTATTCGAGAAGTGATTATAAAAGCACCAAGGCAACAGGTGTGGGACAAAATATCCGATTTTGGCAATGTATATCGGATGGGTCCCACGATTGCTAAATCGTATCTAACCTCAGAGAAAACATCTGGTATAGATACAACCCGTCATTGCGATTTTACGATGATGGGGGCGTCTGTTGATGAGCGTATTGTCGGTTGGGATGAAGGCAAACGTTTAGAGATAAACTTTGACAGTTGGGACAATATGCCTGGGATGGCGAGTGTGAGCGCTGCGTTCACCCTCGCTGATGAGGGTGAAAATACCCGGATGTCTGCCGTCATAAATTATGAGGTTGGTATGGGTGTTGTCGGCAAAATGATGAACGCCGTGATGGTTAAACGTGCGAATACCAAAAATTGGGAAAACTTTGTGGCTGGTATTCGCCATCATATTGAAACAGGCGAAGACGTGTCTGAAGAAACTGTTCTTGATATGAGTGACATCATCGCTATATCTTAAGAAAAACTCTTTTGAAGTCGATATCTTGAGTTGCGGTAATTGGTAAACAGTAAATGGTCATTGCTTAATCGACCAAGAATTACTATTTACCAATTACTATTTATTGACTTCAAATATTCAGGTTAATTATTTCCTATTTCATAACAGAGGCAGGATTTATCATGAAAAAAGTTATTATAAACAAATTTGGTGGGCCAGACGTTCTGGAAATGATGGAAGTACCTTCTCCGATTATCAATGACAATGAGATTTTAGTTGATGTCAAAGCAGCGAGCGTTAATCCATTAGACAGCAAGGTCCGGTCCGGCTATCTAAGGGCGATGGTTGGAGAAAATTTCCCAATCTCATTGGGTGTTGATTTTTCCGGTATCGTGCGTGCGGTAGGTAAAGCAACAGAAGGATATCGGATCGGTGATCATGTTTATGGGGCGCTCTCGGTCCCGGACAAGATGGGGGCCTACAGTGAGCAAATTACAGCTTCACCGGAGTCTTTGGCCCGAATGCCCTCGACCCTCGATTTCGTACAGGCCGCTTCAATCCCTATCATCGCGGCGACTGCGGCGCTAACCTTTACGAAATATGCTAGCCTAAAGGCGGATGATGGGGTTTTGATTATCGGGGCAAGTGGCAGTGTTGGGGCATTTGGGATTCAGTTTGCCAAACAGCATAATCTGCCTGTGACCGCTTCCTCATCGGCCAAGTCGCTTGAGTTTGTCAAAAGCTTGGGGGCAGATGATGTGTATGATTATCGAGCGACCAAGTTAGCTGACTTAAACAAAACGTTTGATACTGTCATCGATTATTCTGGAACCATCAAAAGTCGCAGTATGATTGTCCATTTACTTGAAGAAGGGGCTAATTTGATTACTGCTGTGTCCCATCCTGAACTGGTACAAGATGAGCAGGTGCAAGTGATCCGAACAACCGCCCCTAGTGAGCTATTAGCCAGCTTCACCAAGCAATTTGAACAAGGCCTCTTACAGCCGATCCCAATTACCACGTTTGATTTTGCCAATGTGGCCGAAGCACATGCCCATGTAGACCAGGGAGGGAATAAGGCGGTTATTATGGTTGGATAATGACAAAATAGGGCAGTTACCCGATGTCCCCAGATTGAATATGGCTTAAACTGGAGGTGTAAATCAATTCAATCACACGTTATAAACATTGAGGAGAATAAAATGACAGCAAAAATAATTTCAGTCGACTTTCCGTTTGAGTCAAAGTATCTTGAGGTTTTTGGTTCTAAAATGCACTACATCGATGAAGGGGAAGGTGATCCGATTCTTTTCTTGCACGGAAATCCAACGTCTAACTATTTGTGGCGTAACATTATTCCATATCTGACCCCCCACGCCAGATGTATTGCTCCCGATCTGATCGGAATGGGGAAATCTGATAAGCCTGATATCAGCTATCGTTTCTTTGATCAATCGAAATATTTGGAGGAGTTTATCAGAAAGTTAGGCTTGACTAACGTCACCTTGGTCCTGCACGATTGGGGTTCTGGTCTGGGGTTTCATTATGGGATGCGACACGAGAGCAATCTAAAGGGAATTGCTTTCATGGAAGCGATGGTGAAGCCATTAAAGTGGGCCGAGTTGCCAACTGTTAACAAAATTGGGTTCAGATTATTTCGAGCACCGGGCATTGGGTGGTTTATGAGCAGCGTGATGAATGTATTTCTGACCCAATTTATGCCGCAGGGGATTTCCCGAAAATTGTCTAAGAAAGAGCAGGATTATTATCAAGCCCCCTTCAAAACCATTCGAAGCCGCAAACCGATTGAACTCTTTCCTAAAGAAGTTCCGATCGATGGCTCTCCAGCGGATGTGTACGAAATGATGATGAGTTACAGTCAAAAACTTCAGGCATCTGAGTTGCCCAAAATCTTATTCTACGCCACCCCTGGTGCCATCCTGTCTGCTGCGGATGTTGAGTGGTCCAAGCAAAATATTAAGAATTTAGAAACTGTCGATATTGGTGAGGGGATTCATTTTATCCAAGAAGATAATCCCCATTTGATTGGTGAGGAACTAGCGAAATGGTATCAGGGGCTATAGGTGAGGTAAAAAATACCCAAGGATGCCTAGTGTAGATGATTTGTTATCGAAAAGCCACCGACTTTGGTGGCTTTTTCGTTTTTTATAAAATTTAGGGTTAGAGCAGAAATCTGAAATTTGTATGACTACTTCTTGCCCTCAACAAAAGCTCTCGCTTCGGCCAATAATTTTTGCCAACGGTCGGCATCACGGTCGGCAATCAACACCCACTCGCGAAAACGGCGTCCTGCTGGGGCGAACGGTTGGCCGATACCAACATCGATCAATTCTTCGACGTAGCTTGCCGGAAGTTTAACGATTAAATCTCCAGTTTGACGCTCTGCCGAAGCAAAAAAGTCTCCGTTCACCCGTAAACACGGAAAGCCCATCATTGTCCCTTTGGTAATGGCCGCCTCCACAAGCAGTGGCTCGGCTAAACGCCAAAAAAATGTAGTTGGATTATCATCGGTCATTAGATTGTCCTCTCACGTAGAATACGAGTGATTTGCTCAATATGGTTACCATCATGCTAGCTGATAAAGGTGAGGTTGTCAGTCATCGACCACTCTCCAAAAAAGGGATGATGCCCCACACGTTGCCATTGATTATCAGTTAAGTTTTTGTAAAAATCAATCGCCTGTTGTCGAGACTGCTTTAAGTCATTCAAGGCCTTTTCGATACTTTGCACATTGTAACGTCGTTCAATGGCTAGAGCCTCGTGGTCATAAATTGGCATTGTCGGGCTCTCTTCCGTAAGCAGCATTTCAGCTTGTTGCTGGTAGAAAATGTCATAATCCCGCAAATGGCACAAAACCTCTAAAGACGTCCACCCCTGTGGTCCATCACGATACGTTGTGGCTTCATCTGGTGAAATGGATTGAAAAATGTTTGCTAGGGTTTCCACATTTTGTTGAAGAATCGTTAAATGTCTTTGTTGAATACGGTATAAAAGAGTCATGGTTTCCTCGTTAAACTTATTGACCCATTGCCAATGAGGGGCTGTGCCAGTCAGGTGAGTAGCTTGTTTGTGGCAGCATGATCCCATCTACAAAGGTTGCTATCACCGCTTGGGTCCGGGCAAACCCCACCAATCCAGCTAAAGCCGAAGCTTCGACAATGGCCTCTTCATAGCTCCAGGCCACTGTTTTCTGTTGTTTATCGCCAACCACGATATCCCAATAACGGGCTTTGCCCTTGTATTGACAATAACTCTGCCAATCAACCTCTCGCAAATAAGACCAGTTGATGTCAAGTCGAGGAATGTACCACTGTTCGGGCATACCTGTTTCAATCACCAAGCGAGGGTGTTGGCTATCTGCAATCACGATTCCCTCAAATTCTATTTGAACGTGACGACTAGACTCAAAGATATCAACCCGGCGATAGGGGTCACGGGGTTTGAATACAATTTCTTGATCCTCTTCATACCAGGTGTCAGCGGCCTCCATTTCGAGTACTGCGTAATCTGCCAGCCTGGGTAAATCAAGCGGGGCGGTCGGCCAAGTTCGTATCACGGCGTCTCGTACCTCATCGTCTACCCAAAGAGACCAGCGCTCTCCATCCTGATCCCCACTGAAATCTGGCACCGCTTTTAGCATTTTTTCATTGAGCAGGTTGCGTGGAATAGCATAAACAGGGTGTTTGCCCTTCTCATAAAATAGATGCGCTTCAAGGGTGTCAAACAACCAATCATTTGCTAAACGGCTTCTTAATCGTCGTTTGATTGGGTCTAATCGCCGCCCCGATTGTGCTAATGTTATATCCTTATTCATAAATTCTCCCATCAAAATAGACCGCTGAACTTGATATTCCAAGTGCAGCGGTCTGTAAGATTATGTCTAACTAGGCATAAGTGCGTTAAACTGAGCGGTATCAAACAGTAGGCGAGCAGAGTCGATTTTGCCATTCTGAATCTTGTTCCATTCAGTCATGTATACCGCGCCCTTGCCAACCGGTGTTTCGATATTGAACTCATACAGCGTGCACAGTTCGTCGTCCTTCTCAAATTGCTGCAAAATATTGTAGCCACGGGCAATTGCCATTAGCTCTGGAGATAAATTGCTGAAAAACTCCTTTTTGTTGCTGGCCTTAATCATTGGCCCATCAAATGTAAAGTCATCAGCCAGATATTGACTGACCGTTTCATGATCCCCTGACAATACACCTTGGAGATACGCTTCAAAAATTTCACTCTTTTGCATAATAGGTTCCTTTTTTCATTGAAGATTAGTTTGTGTGGAAAGGCCTTTCCGAGTAACTTTTGTTTTGAAAGTCACTCTTGCATTATACTCACTTTTTATTTGCAAGTCAAGCTCAAATGTTCTAGATAAAATGACTTGCATTCTACAAGTCATTTGTGTAGGCTTATGACTAACCTGTACATAGAAAGTTATGACTGGGTCAGGATGTTATTGATATTTGGAGAAATTACTGATGGAACTAAAACGGTCAACGTGCCCTATTGCCAATGTGTTAGATATTGTTGGGGATCGCTGGAGTTTACTGGTCGTGCGAGATATGCTGATACATAATAAGCATCGCTACGGCGACTTTTTGGCTTCGGATGAGCATATTACCACCAATATTTTAGCGGAACGCTTAAAACGTTTAGAGCAATATGGGATTATCGAAAAGACACCCTATCAACATAATCCCGTGCGCTATGAGTATCATCTCACAGCAAAGGGCTTGGATTTGAAACCGATGATGATGGAAATGGTCAATTGGGGTTTGAAATATATTCCTGGGACGGGGCCGCAGTAAAATTTTGTTTACCAACAAATCGCTCTTGACTTTCAAGTAACTTGAAGGTTTATAATGTGGCCGTCAAAGAACAGGAACGAATGAGGTTACTATGTTTAGAATTGGTGAATTTTCAAAAATTGCTCAAGTAGCCGGTAGTCAATTACGGTACTATGATGAAATTGGCTTATTAAAACCGGCCAAAATTGATGAATGGACGGGCTATCGTTACTACAGCGCCCAACAACTGCCTATACTCAACCGTATTTTGGCCTTGAGAGAGCTAGGGTTGTCGCTGGATCAAATTCGGCGCATGTTGAATGATGATGTGTCGGCGGAAGAAATACGAGGGATGTACGCCCTGAAAAAGGCGCAGATTGAGCAGACCATTCAGGATGAGGTGGCTCGCCTGCAAAATATCGAGGCTCGTCTGCAAATGATTAACGAGGGTGAGTTTCCAGAGGATTACGAAATCTTGATAAAATCTATGCCTAAACAACCCTATCTTTCAGTGCGTGAGGTCTTCTCCTCCTTTGACTCAATGCGCCGGACAATGGCCGAACTGCAGCGTGCCTTACCGCCTGTGGTTGGTCAAAAACACCTCGGCCACTTTACCGCCATTCTTCACAATGAAGCCTTTGAGACCAGCGATGTTGATGTAGAGTTAGGCTTTACCACCACAAATCCAGTTGAGCCAAACATCAGCTTGTCGGGTGACCGACCGATTACCCTCCGGTATCTGCCCCCTGTTGAGACAATGATCACGACCGTCCGTATTGGTAACCCCCAATCTAGCCATCAATGTCGAACCGCCGTGGCTGCCTGGGTTGAGGCGAATGATTATCAATTTATTGATACCTGCCGTGAAGTATTCATTGTTCCGCCTCAGCCAGGACGAGAGGATCAGACCGTCTTGGAAGTGCAGTATCCTATTGCTAAGATTGAGAGTGTAAACTTGTTGCCTGCGGACTTAGTCAATTAATTCTATTGATTGTGCCCCACCTATGAATCGGCGATCATCGATGCCTCCCAATAACCGCAGATCAGCAGAATGGCACGGATTATTTGATGGTTATCCGCGTTTTTCTGTTAATCTGCGGTTCTTTAATTTCAGCACAAAAACAAAAAGGATGTTGCTCGTTATCAAGCAACATCCTTTTTCGATCTATAAAATGACTAGCTGGTCAGCTTAGTCCTCACCTTCACCAACAGGTTCCAAACCTGTCATGATAATTTCGTTTTCTTCATCATAATAGACAGGGCTTTCATTTCGCAGGATGTCTACCAATAAAGTGCCTTCTGCGGGAGAGTCGAGAAACAAAGTTGCTGTGGGTGACCCATTCTCATTCTCATCAAGTTGAAAGACGAAGTGCCCTTCATTCGCTCTTACATTCCAAAAAAATGCATAATTTTCAATTTTTCGTCGCATGATTACTCTCCTTATTTTTGAGGGGTGAATTAGTAACTGCCTATTTTTTATAACACCAGTGCTCAACAAATTATCTGTTGAAGCATTTCTTACCTAAAATGCAGATAACGTCTTTGGTATCAGTTGGTCAGTAGCTCCTCCAGATCGTTGATTGCTTTTATGTAAAAATAACGCAGTAAAAAGATGATTTAAAGATACAGGTTGAAATAGGTGATTGGATGTATTAAATCAACGCTCTCTCAAGGGGGATGGTTCTATTGTATCATTACTTTTAGCGAGAAGTCAACCAGAAATATCAATCTAATCTGGACATTGTTTCCCACCCTTATCAACAAAATTACTTTTGCCCAAAAGATTGGCTAACAGGTGTATTTTTATGATATTAGCAGAATAGCGTCACAAATACGTTTAAAAAACGTCACAAATATCTGTAAAAAGCGTCACATCTTTAGTTTTGTGATAAATTTGCAATGGCCTTGCTGAATCTGGGGGGCTTATTTTGAAAAAAAGAGGTTCATTGTCAGATGACAATGAACCTCTTGAAAATTACAATGATAAGCCTGATTGTTTACTGGGGTAACCAACTCTTCCAAACAGATTCATTATCAGCAATCCAGGCTTGCGCCGCTTCCTCAGCACTGAGGCCATCCAACTCGACGGCAGCAATCATCGAAATTTGATCCTCATTGCTGTAGTTGAAATTTGAAAGAAGGGTATGTACATCTGGAGCTGCATCTTTAAGGCTTGATGAGAAGATTTTGAACAGCTGATCAGCCGGATAGGCACAATCAACACCACCACTATCGGCTTCAGCGTAACATTCATCGCTGTATTCTGGCAATTCAACTTGGGTCAATTCATACTGAGCGTGAACCGAGTGTGGCGTCCAGAAATAGAAGAGAACTGGCTCTTCGCGGCTGTAGGAAGAATCAAGGGCTGCTAGGAGGGCCTCTTCAGACCCAGCCGTAATCACTTCAAAATCCATTCCTAGATTGTTGATGATATCGCCATCGTATTGCACCCAGCTTTGATCTCCAGCCAAGAATTGGCCTTTACTCCCTGTTTCGGCGGTGGCAAACAGTTCAGCAGTTTCTGGCTTGGTAAAGCCTTCCCAGGTCGCTAGTTCAGGGTCACTATCCAGCATATAACTGGGCATAAACCAGCCAATGACACCAACAGCTCCTAAATCGCCACCATTCTCAACGCTACCCTGCTCGTCAATATATAGAGCCACATTTTCAGCGTGACCAGACGGCCAAACTTCCAGGCTGGCGTGTAGATCGCCACTGGCCAGTGCGCTCCACTGGGCATTTTCATCCACAGTTACGATTTCAACAGGGTTACCAATCTCTTGTTCGATCAAGATTTTTGCAACAGCCACGTTAACCTGTGAGGCTGACCAGGGATTTTCTGCTAATTTGATGGTCACACTTTCTTGAGCGGTTTCTGTTCCTTCGGCATCGACAGTTGGGGTTGCGGTTAATCTTACCCGAGAGTCTGTCTCTGCACAGGCAGCTAACACAATTAAGCTAACCAACATCAGTACAAATGCAAGATTTTTCTTCATAACGTTCTCCTCCATGAGTTTTGTAACTACGGGACAATCCAATACACCATTGTATTGCATCACCCCTACAAAGATGCGAGTATATCATTGTCATATGGCTCTGTCAAAAGAAACCTGACCCTTATCGATTGTCGCCGTCGCCGCGAATCTCACCTCTTTCCAGCCGGGAGAATAGCTTTATGAGGTTGGCTTCTGCGACCTCTTCCAAGGTTAAGTCTAGCTCGGTACAAATCTGGGTGAGGTACCACAATACATCACCCAGCTCTTTCTTTAAGGCCTGTCGATCCTCCTCACTAATTTGCCCCTCTTTGTCCCGAAATATCTTTTTGATCTTCCCAGCAACTTCACCCGCCTCATTAACCAAACCCATTGTGGGATACACAATCGGATGATTCATCGGGATAACACCCCAAGTTTTACGTGACTCAGTCTGATATGTCTCAAACGCTTTTACATCCATTAAGCGTCACCGTCAAGCGCTTTCTGGCGATTGGCTTGCCATACTGGGGTGAAATCATAAGTGGCATAGAATTCGGTACGGAAGGCATTCCAGGCAGTCTTTTCGATCGCCAAATTGATCTCACGGAGGCGGTTTGCGGGCACCTTTAGCGTCACCACCTGGCCAATGCCCATCATCACATACCAGGAAGCTACTTCGATGCCTTCTGGTGGGAAACTTTTCCAGAAGCCTGTCTTGGTTAGCTGCTCCCCAATCTCTGCCAAATTTTTGCTTTGATCGTGCTTGAGAAAAATGGTTAAAAGGATTTCATTACTCTCACTCATTTTATTTTCTCCTGTGTTATAGGGTCTGTAGGGTTTATAGAGTTTATGGGGTTCGTAGAGTTCTTGATAGATGAACTTCCTAACACTACAAACTCTATAAACTCTATGAACTCGACCCACTCTACTGTGGGTTTACTAAAAGCGCAAAACAGAAATTTGCCCCCCTCTTAACTTTGGATTAAACTAGTCGTCCAGTTGTATAGATGAATTTGAGTTTTGACAAATGCTAAAAGCGGGGCCACTACCAAAATATTATCAATTAGCCGAAATTGTCCGGCAGCAAATTGACTCAGGGATATTGCAACCCAACGATCAGTTACCAACGGAGGATGTGCTGTCCCAGCAACATCAGGTCAGCCGAGGCACCGTGCGTGAGGCTATTCGGAGGCTCATCGACGAAGGGCTTATTCGACGTGAGCAGGGCAAGGGTACCTTTGTGGCTGGACAAACTCCGACGACCCCACTTTTCTCCCTCACCAGTTTTGCCGACGACATGCGCCGCCAAAACCGCACTCCGTCAACCAAACTGCTGCAAGCAGAAGTTATACCCGCCACAGCGACCCTTGCTGAAAAACTAGCGATGAGTCAGGGCGACCCGATTATTTATATTGCTCGTTTGCGTCTGGCAGATGGACAGCCTGTGGTTTACGAAACCCGCTATCTGGCCAAAACCTTATGTCCAGACCTGTTGACGGAAGATTTGGAGAATAGTTCAATTCACTGGCTGTTGCTTCACAAATACCAGATTTCATTGGTGAAGATGACCCATACGGTCGAGGTTGGTCAATTACCTGAAGACAAGGCCCACCACTTCCAAGCCACATCCAGTACACCCGCCTTTTTCGTTGATCGCCTCACCTTCACCCAAAAAGATAACGTCATCATTCCTGCGGTCTGGTATCAAGCCATTTACCACGAACCAACCTATCGTATGAGCGCGATGGTACAGCCGTCGTTGTGATACTAAATTTTTTTATTCGTGTTCTTCCCATCCGTGTTTAGTATTTTGGAACGCTTGCTAATGTTCTACGTTTGGGACGAATAGTGTGATGTAGAGCGTCACAACAGATAAACTTTTTCGGAGGTCAATAATGTCAAGACAGATTCACGCCCCACAGGGCACTCAATTAAACTGTAAAAATTGGCTGATTGAAGCGCCCTATCGGATGCTGCAAAACAATCTCGACCCTCAGGTAGCGGGTGATCCTGACAACCTGATCGTGTATGGTGGGCGGGGAAAAGCGGCCCGCAACTGGGAGAGCTTTGATGCCATTCTTGAAGCATTACGCCAGCTTGAGCCAGATGAGACCCTGCTGGTACAGTCGGGCAAACCCGTGGCCGTTTTCCGTACCCACGACGATGCTCCCCGGGTGTTGATTGCCAACTCTAACATTGTGCCCGCCTGGGCCACCCAGGAAAATTTTGATAAATGGGAAGATGAAGGCCTGATGATGTACGGCCAGATGACGGCTGGAAGTTGGATTTACATCGGTACTCAGGGCATTTTGCAGGGCACGTATGAAACCTTTGGGGCATTGGCTCGCCAGCACGGCTGGGGGAGCCTGAAAGGGAAACTGGTTGTCACGGCAGGTTTAGGGGAAATGGGTGGCGCCCAACCCCTCGCCATTACGATGAATGAGGGCGTGGGGTTGCTCGTGGAAGTTGATCGGTGGCGGGCCGAACGTCGACTCTCCTTGCGTCA
This sequence comes from Phycisphaerae bacterium, assembly GCA_028285035.1. The sequence continues at coordinate 32,391 of JANQQF010000123.1, read as the reverse complement.
AATTGATGCCATTACCGATAACCTCGAAGAAGCGATGACTTGGGCCGACGAAGCCTTAGCGGCAGAGCAACCCAAATCAATCGGCTTGATTGGCAATGCCGCCGAAATTCTGCCCGAATTAGTCGAGCGTGGCATCGTGCCCGATGTGGTTACCGACCAAACCTCGGCCCACGACCCCCTCTACGGCTACTTGCCGGTTGGGATGTCACTCGATGAGGCGGCTGAACTCCGTCAGCGCGACCCCGCCGAATATCAACGTCAATCGGTTGATGCGATGACCAAGCACGTCCAGGCGATGCTTGATTGGCAAGCCAAAGGCAGTGTGGTGTTCGATTATGGTAACAATCTCCGCCAGCGGGCCTATGACAATGGTCTAAAAGGAGCGTTCAATTACCCCGGCTTTGTGCCCGCCTACATTCGGCCGCTTTTCTGCGAAGGCAAAGGCCCGTTCCGTTGGGTTGCCCTCTCTGGTGATCCCCAAGACATTTATGCGACCGATGAGGCCATCCTTGAATTGTTTCCTGAGGATGAGCATCTGGCCCGTTGGATCCGAATGGCCCAGGATCAGATCGAATTTCAAGGTTTGCCCGCTCGGATTTGTTGGTTGGGCTACGGCGAGCGAATGAAAGCGGGATTAAAATTTAATGAATTGGTCGCTTCAGGCAAAGTCAGCGCCCCAATCGTGATTGGCCGCGACCATCTCGATAGTGGCTCTGTGGCCAGCCCCAATCGAGAAACCGAGGGGATGAAAGATGGCTCGGATGCGATTGCCGATTGGCCGCTGCTCAACGCGATGGCCAATGCTGTCGGTGGGGCCACTTGGGTCAGTCTGCATCACGGCGGTGGGGTCGGCATCGGCTACAGCATTCACGCTGGCCAAGTCATTGTCGCGGATGGAACCGAGGCGGCGGCCCGCCGCCTGGAGCGTGTTCTCACGATTGACCCTGGGATGGGTGTGGTGCGACATGTTGATGCGGGCTATGATGAAGCCATTCAATTTGCTAAGGACCAGGATGTAAAAATTCCGATGTTAGGGAAGTAATGACAAGACAAACCATTGTTTTAAGTCTGCTCATCATCTTGCTTTTCGGTTGCACTGCTGCGCCCTCACCTGCTACACCCACCCCAACTACACCACCGATAGCGACACCTTTGCCCACTGAAACCTCGTCGCCTCCGACCCCAATTCCAGAACCTACCATCACCATCTCCCCACCAGAACCGACTGAGCCTGACCTAAATACCGATTTGGGCGCGTTTTATCCGTTCAATGGCGATGCTAACGATCAAAGCGGGAATGAAAACCACGGCGAGATCAATGGTGACGCAACCTTTACCGAAGATCGATTTGGAAACCCGGACAGTGCTTTATTGCTGGATGGTGTTGATGATTTCGTCGAGATCCCGCACGCTCAAAGTATCGGACTGACCTTCAAATCAACGGTCAGCGCTTGGGTATTGTTTGAGCCGCAGGATATTGAGACGTGGTACACCATCGTCGAGAAGAGCGATCCCGAACGTGGCGGTCACTCCCGCTATGGCATCTGGCTGATCCGAGATCAGGCCGAATTTTGTGTGCAACCGGCGGGTCAACCAAGCCACTACTGTTTGGATAGCGCCGAGCCATTATCTGAAGATGAGTGGACCCACATCGTTGGGGTCTGGACGGGAAGCATCCTTCAAATGTACATCAATGGTCAACTATCATTGGAAGAAACCTACGGCGGTAGCGCAATTTCAAGCACACCCTACTCCATGTTTATTGGCACCGATCAATACAGTGACCGTGTCGTATATACCCGAGGGGCGATTGACGATATTCGGATTTATCGACGTGCGCTAGCGCCTGAAGAGGTGCTGGAGCTGTTTGAGTTAGAATAAGAACGCTGGAGAAACAATGACCACAAAAACAACGGGATGTTCAGTCTCACATCTGAGTGATGCCTTTGATCCACTTGACCTGACTGATCCATTTCCTCTGCTCGCCCAATCTCGCGAGACTGAGCCTGTTTTTTACAACGCTGATATCGATTATTGGATTGTGACTCGGTATGAGGATATCAAAGCCATTTTCCGGGATCATAACACCTTCACAGCGGCGAATACGATTACGCCCATCAAGCCCTTTTCGGCGGAAGTGCAGCAAATGTTGGCTGACGGTGATTACACCCCTGTGCCCGTGCTCTCAAATAATGTACCGCCGGATCATACCCGTATCCGTAATTTAGTAAACAAGCTGTTTGTGCCCCGTCGCATGCGTCACTTTGAGCCAGCCATTCGTCAATTAGCCCGTGAGAAACTGTCCCCTTTACTGACACAAGGTCAGGCTGATATTGTTTCGGCACTTACCTATGAATTTCCCGCCTATGTGTTGTTTCACGTGCTCGGTGTACCCAATGAGGATGTGCCGCAGGTGAAGGCTTGGTCAGATAATCGGGTCGAATTGTACTATGGCAAGCCATCTGACCAGGAGCAGATTGAACGAACCAAGGGGCTAGTGCCGTTCTGGCATTACGTGGTGGGATTGGTCAAGCGTAAAATTGAACAACCCACCGATGATTTGACCAGTGATCTCATTCGGATGCGAGACGGTGACGATGCTGTTTTGACCGTTAACGAAATCGCCAGTTGTATGATTACCTTGCTAGTGGCTGGCCACGAAACCACCACCGCTCAGATCACCAATGGTCTGCTTCATTGGTTGCGAGATCGGCAGCAATGGGGGCTTTTGTGCCAGCAGCCTAGTCTCATTCCCGATGCTGTCGAAGAGATGATGCGCTACGATCCCTCGGTCTGTGCCTGGCGTCGCTATGTCGTTCAGGATACCGTCATCAATGGGGTAGACATTCCGGCTGGCTCAAATCTGCTGCTGATGCTCAATTCCGCTAATCGAGATGCCAGCCTTTTCCCTGATCCTGATGTGATTGATATGACCCGGGACAATGTTAAAGCCCATCTCGCCTTGGGCTACGGCATTCATTACTGTGTTGGTGCGCCGCTGGCTCGGCTAGAGATGATCGTTCTGTTTGAGGAGATGACCCGCCTTATGCCCTCGTTGCGCCTGAGTGATCAGCAAAACCTAGCCTACACCCGCAATATTTCTTTTCGGGGACCGTTGACCTTGAATGTTGAATGGGATGAACGATGAACCAAATTACCCTTGATGGCGAAAGCCTGACAATAGAACAAGTGATTGATGTAGCTTATAGCCAGCCAGGCGACCCTGTTGTACAACTCAGTGATGCTGCGTCAGCCAAAGTGGAACGAGCGGCTCAAGCCGTCGTACAAATGCTAGAAGAAGGCCGTATCGCCTATGGAATCACCACGGGCTTTGGGGCCTTTAAAGATCGCATCATCTCACCAGATGAAGTTGAGGCTTTGCAACGTAACATTGTTCTCAGCCACGCCGTGGGCACGGGCGACCCCTTCGATATCCCCACCACGCGGGCTATCATGCTCATTCGAGCCAACACGCTGGCTCGCGGCCATTCGGGCATTCGCTTGGCGACCTTACAACTTTTACTCGATATGCTCAACGCAGGGATTCACCCTCGCATTCCTGAGAAAGGCTCTCTTGGGGCCAGCGGAGATTTGGCGCCGCTCGCGCACATGAGCTTGGTGATGTTGGGCTTAGGGGAGGCTGAATATCAGGGGAAAATGATCGATGGGGCGACAGCCTTAAGCGAGGCGGGTTTGCAAGCAGCCACACTGGCGGCCAAGGAAGGGCTGGCCTTGACCAATGGTACGGCCGTGATGTGTGCAATCGGGGCGATTGAAACCTATCGGGCGCGGCTATTAAGTCGTACCTCTGACATTGCGGGTTGCCTAAGTCTGGAAGCCTTGCACGGCACGCCGCTGGCTTTTGATGATCGTATTCATCAACTACGCCCGCACCCTCGCCAACTGAATTGTGCCAACTATCTGCGCGAACTGCTCGATGGCAGCGACTTTACGCGCCACCACGATCCCACCAATGTGCAGGATGCCTACACCTTGCGCTGCATCCCACAAGTTCACGGGGCTGTCCGCGACGCGATTGCTTACGCCCGTTGGGTCTTCGAGATCGAGTTGAATGCGGTTACCGATAACCCGCTCATCTTCATCGATGATGAGACTGACGAAATTACAGTGCTGTCTGGCGGTAACTTTCACGGTGAGCCGTTGGCGATTGCCATGGATTATATGGGCTTGGCTTTGACGGAACTGGGCAACATTTCCGAGCGGCGGCTGATGCGTTTGACCGATGAAGCCAGTAACGCCCAAACCTTGCCGGCCTTCTTAACCCAAAATGGTGGCCTGAATTCAGGCTTTATGATTACTCAATACACTGCCGCAGCCTTAGCCACCGAAAACAAGGTGCTCGCCCATCCCGCCAGTGCCGACACCATCCCGACCTCGGCTAATGTTGAAGATCATGTTAGCATGGGCTGTACCGCTGCTCTGCAAGCGCGGCAGATTATCAGTAATGTGGAACATATTTTGGCTTTGGAGTTGATGGCTGCGGCTCAGGGGATTGACTTTCGCAAGCAAACGCTTGGCGATGATGCTCAACTAGGACGTGGCACCCAACCCGCCTATGACCTCATTCGAGAACATATTCCCTTCATTGTTGAGGATGCGGTGCTATACCCCCACATTGATCGCTGTCAGCAACTCATTGCCACGGGTGAACTGGTTCGGGCAACAAATCAGGTGGTGGAGGATGTGTGGGAGTTGTAATTGTGATTTTACGAGCGGATGTCATGAGCACCTGATCGAGTTTTGTTGGCTATAAGAGGCTTCTGGTTTCAGGGTAGCAAGGTGACAAAGTCGCAAGGTCAATGCTAATGATACCCTGCATCCCTGCTACCTTGTTACCCTGTTGATCAAAGGCTTCGGTTAGATAAATTAAAAGCTTGCTCACAAGCAGACTCAAATTAAATTGTGTAGTGTGGGAGTGCGTTTTGGCAAAGTTTACCGAAAAAATTTATAAATGTTGGCATCCCGTCGCCTACAGCCACGAAGTGACATCGGATGCGCCCTATGGCACGATGCTATTGGAAGAGCCACTGGTCATTTGGCGTACCATCACTGGTACGCCGCAAGCGATGAAAGATGTCTGTATTCATCGCGGCACAGCGCTATCCCTTGGCTGGCTGGCCGATGATTGTATTGTGTGTCCCTACCACGGTTGGCGATACAACGCCGATGGGGCCTGTGTGCTGATCCCCCAAAATGAGGATAATAAATCTATCCCGACTAAGGCCCGAACGGTGAGTTATTTGTGTCAGGAGCGATACGGTTTGATTTGGGTGGCTTTGGCTGAGCCAATCTACTCGCTGTCAGAAATTCCTGAGCTAGAAAACGGGGCGTGGAAGGTGGTGTTGACTGGGCCATTTGAGTGGAACAGCGATGCATCACGACAGGTTGAAAACTTTACCGATTTTGGACATTTCCCGTGGGTGCACCCTGGTCTGCTCGGTGACCCCGACCGACCCGTTGTGCCACCCTACGAGGTCGAAGCCAAAGGTCACATTCTCCACTACACGATTGTTCGTCCTGAGGCCCCAAACTCAGATGACTTTCCAGTGTTTGCCAATGAAGAGGTCGTTAAACCGGAACGTCGCAGTCGTTACGAATTACATCTTCCCTACACGATTGTGTTGCGATTGGGCTGGGGGGGCGAGCGGGGAATGGTCTACTTTTTTGTTTCCCAGCCCATTGGCGCAGAGCAATGCCGGGGGTACTGTATTATTGGGCGAAATTACGATCTAGACCAACCCGATAGTGTATTGCAAGACTTCGAGGATGTGATTTTCAACCAAGATAAACGGATCGTTGAGTCCCAACGCCCCGAACAAGTTCCTTTTGATCTGGCCGATGAATTGCATCTCAAATTTGATGCCGTCGCCATCAATTACCGACGTACAATGCAGCGTGAAGGCTTAGCATATTATCATTATTTGAATGTCGTCGAGGAATAGTAAAAAACTGTCGCGTTCATAACACGTGACATATAAATTTTTACTAACCACTCACCACTAATCACTAACCACTGTCTTTAAGGAGGAAAAATGCCCCAAGTTGATTTATTAATTCATAGTGCGGGACAACTGGTCACCTGTGCCAATCCTGATGGCCCGAAACGGCGTGCGGCGATGCTGGATGTGGGGATCATCGAAGATGGGGCAATTGCAGCCAGAGGCGGGCAAATTGTCGCGGTTGGTCCCTCAGCGCAATTACGGGCAGTTTGTACCGCTCGGCGCACCATTGATGCTGCTGGTAAGGTTGTATGTCCCGGTTTTGTCGATCCCCACACCCACGTCGTTTTTGCCGGTGACCGGGTTGGTGAGTTCGAGATGCGGGTGAAAGGGGCCACCTATCTGGAGATTATGGCCGCTGGCGGTGGGATTGTCAGTACAACTCAGGCAGTGCGGCAGGCCACCGTTGAGCAACTTGTGGCGGAAACGCAGCCTCGGCTTGAGGCAATGTTAGCCTTAGGCACAACGACCGTTGAAATTAAAAGCGGCTATGGTCTCGACGCTGAAACCGAGCTAAAAATGTTACAGGCCATTGAAATTTTGGATCGATCCCAACCCTGTGACTTGGTTCCGACTTTTATGGGTGCCCATGCGATCCCCCCAGAATACAAAGGACGTACGGAAGCCTTTACCCAACTGGTTATTGACGAGATGCTGCCGTTGGCCGCAAAGTGGTATGAAAACTCCTCTTTTGCTGAACGCGATATTCCGTGCTTTAATGATGTCTTCTGTGAACAAAATGCCTTTGATTTAGAGCAATCTCGGCGGGTGCTTGAAGCGGGTTTAGCTTTGGGGCTTCCGGCGAAAATCCACGCGGATGAATTTACCGCGTTGGGTGGGGTGAGCTTGGGGGTAGAATTAGGGGCTGTGTCGGTCGATCATCTTGATGTGACCATAGCAGAAGAACGTGAACGCCTTGCCACCTCGGATACGGTTGGGGTGGTGTTGCCTGCCGTCAACTTCAATTTGGGTAGCATCCACTTTGCCGACGCAAGAGCCTTGATCGATGCTGGTGCAGCGATTGCCCTATCCACTGATATTAATCCCGGCTCGGCCCCTTGTCCATCGATGCCTTTGGTGATGGCCTTAGCCTGTCGTTATCAAAAGCTGTTGCCGGCTGAGGCCCTCAATGCCTGTACTCTCAACGCGGCGTACGCAGTCGGGCTAGGGAAGCGGTGTGGGTCTTTGGAGATTGGCAAACGGGCTGATATGCTTATTTTAGACACAACTGATTATCGCCACCTGGCTTATCAATTTGGTGGCAATCTCATCAAAACGGTGATTAAAGGCGGCTGGGGAGTCTAACGACAACATCAATGACAAGACCAATCATAAATCCTGAAAAATTTTGGGAAGACCTTGAAGCTTTGGCCAAGTTTGGCCGTCAGCCAGATGGCGCAATTCATCGTGTGGCCTACAGCCCCATTGATGGTGAGGCCAGAGCGTGGCTAAAGTATCGTCTGCGAACGATGGGGCTAGATCCCACAGATGATGCCATCGGGAACACCATCGCCCAATACCCAGGCCAAACTGATTTACCTCCCATCGCCATCGGCTCCCACTCCGATACTGTTCCCTACGGCGGAGCTTATGACGGAGCCTTGGGCGTTGTTGCGGCTCTGGCCGTTGTGGAGGCCTTGGTCACGACTGAGGTTACACTCCGACACCCGTTAGCTTGGATCAACTTTGCCGCTGAAGAGGCAACAATGGCTGGGGGGACAATGGGCAGCCAAGGCCTGACGGGGCAGTTCAATCCAGCCCTCTTGGATAAAACCGCCTGGGACGGGCGACCTGTGCGTGAGCATTTTCAGGCGGCAGGCTTGGACCCAAAAGAAATTCGAGTGGCGCGTCGCCGAAAGGGTAGCTTTGCTGCCTTTGTTGAAGTGCATATTGAACAAAGTCGCCGCTTGGAAGATCGGGGTATCGATATTGGCATTGTTGATGGCTTTGTCGGAATTTGGCGCTTTGCCGTCAGTTTTGAAGGCGTGGCCAATCATGCTGGGACGACCCCGATGGATCAACGGGATGATGCCTTGATCAAAGCTGCCCCTCTAATCCAATTTGTGCGGGATATGGCCATCGAATTGGGCATTGTCGGCACCATTGGTAATTTTTCGGTTTCCCCCGGCTCCCCAAATGTCATCCCCAATCGGGTTGAGGCTATCGTCGAACTGCGTGCCCTTGACACCCGTTTATTGGAGCAAGCTCAAGAATTGCTTGAAGCTGAGGTTGCTCGGCTCGATGGTTCTTGTGATGTGGTTATTCAAAAATCACCCGTTAAAGTAGATGCCTTGATTCGTGAGGCTATCACAGTGGCCTGCGACTCCCTAAATTTCACCCACATCACAATGTCAAGTGGGGCTGGCCACGACGCGATGGTGATGTCCAAGCTTTGCCCTCAAGGCATCTTCTTTATTCCCAGTCGGGCTGGTATTAGCCATAGCAAAGACGAATTTTCTACACCAGAGCAATGCCTCACTGGGGCACAGGTTTTGTTGGAAACGGTGCTGCGGCTAGATGAAATGATTGGATGATAGGAGGTCTGAATGACAGAAACAACACCTCAAATTACCCGGACTGAAAAACATATCATTCTCCCCGGCTTTGCAACGGCCCATTCCCACGCCTTTCAGCGAGCTTTGCGGGGGCGAACTCAGCGTCGAGATACTGAAGCTGGCTCATTTTGGTCCTGGCGGGGTTTGATGTATACCTTGGTCGAAAAACTGGACCCAGATGATGTGTTCAACATTTCCCGATTGGCCTTTGCTGAGTTAGCCATGTCCGGGGTGACTGCGGTGGGCGAATTCCATTACATTCACCACGGCCCCCAAGGCAATCCATATGAAGATCGAACTGCCTTGGCCGAGTCGGTGATCCAAGCGGCCCGCGAAGTGGGTGTACGTATTTCCCTGATCCGTACAGCCTATCTCCGGGCTGGCTTTGAGCAGACGATGACCCCAGCCCAGCATCGTTTCGCTGACCCAACGATCGAGCGGGTCTTGGATGATGTGGAAACGTTGACGCGGCGATATGCCGATGATCCGTTGGTGGAATTTGCTGTGGCGGCACACAGTATTCGGGCAGTGCCTAAGGATGAAGTGGTTGAACTGGCGGTGTATGCTGACACAAAAAATCTGCTGCTGCATATGCATGTGGCTGAGCAACGGCGGGAAATTGAAGAGTGTATGGCCGAATACCAGCTTCGGCCTGTCGAGCTTTTGAGCGATATTGGGGTGCTCAATGAGCGTTTTGTGGCTATCCACGCCACGCATCTAGCCCCGAATGAGGTTCGGCTCTTGGGCCAAAATCGGGCCTTTGTTTGTTTGTGTCGAACTACCGAGCGTGATTTGGGCGATGGCCTGGCCGAAACTGCAGCCTTGATGGAGTCGGGGACACAATTTTGTGTGGGGGTTGATAGCCACGCCACAAGCGATGCTTTTGAAGAAATCCGGGCGGTTGAGCTTGATGACCGGTCGCGAACAGAGGCTCGAACCGTGGCTGCGGAAGCCCCAAGGCTTTTGCGTGTAGCCACTGAAGCCGGATATCAAGCGATTGGGTTTGCCGATGAAATTTGGCCGTCTGATCAGATTTATTTACGAGCCGATGACCCCTCAATTATTGGTATGAGCGATAATTTGCTGGCGGATGCCGTTGTCTTTGGTGGAACCCCACGGGCGGTTGATGAAGTTGTAGTGAACGGCCAGAAGATTGTAGAGAATGGCTGGCACGTGGCTTATGATGAGATCCGACAGGGGTATGAGGCGACACTGCGGAAGTTGGAGTTGCTTTAATTTGTATAGGAGTTACGCACTTAGATACTCGGACCAATGCTCTGCGTTGGTCCGAGGGGCGTGACGCAGAGCGCCATACCGGCCATCTCACAGAATAATTTACGAGATTGGAAATCTCGGCTATAGGGCACGAAAAAAGCGAGCATCCGCTATAATGATGCTCGTTTTTTGATTAAAGGGTGTGCCAGAATTAAGCTGCTTCAACCTGAGCCTGAAGCAACTCCTCAATCGGAATGTGGCACCGAATTCGGTGTCCGTTGGCCCCATTTTCTTGCCACGGAGGCGTTTCATCATCGCAGATATCGCCAATGCGGCGCGGACAGCGGCGCTGGAAGGGACAGCCGATGGATGGTGGGTTTGACTCAATAATATCGTCAGCGTTGAGCTTTGGCTCGCTCCCCGGCTCAGGCTCTAAGACCGCGCCAAGAAGGGTTTCTGTGTACGGATGGTGTGGCTCGACGTAGATGTCATTGACGGGGCCGACCTCGCAGAGACGACCTTGATACAACACAGCGACACGATCAGAAACGGCCCGAACGACGGCCAAGTCGTGGGAGATAAAGACATAGGTGGCATCTTGTTCGTTTTTGAGTTCATAGAGCAGATCCAGCACCGCCGCCTGTACCGACACATCCAAGGCCGAGGTGACCTCATCACATAAAATTAGTTCAGGGTCGGCAATAAAGGCCCGAGCGATGGCTACCCGTTGCTTTTCCCCCCCCGATAGCTGACCGGGGAAACGATCTAAATAGTGTTCTCCCAAACGGACTCGGCGCATAATTTCGCGGGAGCGCTTGTTTATTTCTTCACCATTCGCCCCAAAGTAGAGGCGTAAGGGCATTGCCAAGATTTCAGCCACAGTTTGGCGGGGATTTAGAGAGGCATCTGGGTTCTGGAAGATCAATTGAATGCGGCGGCGTAGGTCACGATTCCGCTTTTCAATGGACGAAGTTAAATCTTGGCCATCAAAGGTAATTTCTCCTGATTTTGGAGTTTTAAGGCCAGCAATTGATCGAATGATGGTCGATTTCCCAGAACCTGACTCACCCACTAAAGAAATAGTCTCCCCCCGTCGGACATCAAGCGAAATATCATCCACGGTCGCTGGTGGTTCCTTGGTGCCAAAAATAGGATCAAGAAGCCGAGGTTTGAAGTAAGAAATAGCCACATCCTTGAGTTCGAGGAGCGGCTTTTCTGTACCATCTCCGCCATAACGATCAATTTCATTGCCCTCGTGAGCCAACTCAGTTTTAATGACTTCTTCCCAATGATGACAACGGATTTTATGAACCGGGTCTGAGCCAGGAATTTTAGCCAATGGTGGGTCCTCAGTGGTGCAAATATCGGTGGCAAAGTTACATCGTGCCCGGAAGGCACATCCACTGAGAATGGAGCCAACGGCGGGTGGTGTCCCCGGCAAAGAGGCTGGGAGATTCTCATCTCGTAGTCGCGGAATTGATCCCAATAGACCGCGGGCATAGGGGTGGTTGGGGTTGAGCATCACATCCTGCGAGGGACCATCCTCAACAATCTCGCCTGCATACATCACCGCGACCCGATGACTCACCCGAGCGATGACCCCCAAATCGTGACTCACATAAACCATTGCCGTGTGCGTCTCTTTAGCGAGATCGCTCAGTAACTCCAAAATGTGGGCCTGGGTAGTTACATCCAGACCCGTCGTCGGCTCATCGAGCAGAAGTAACTCCGCTTCACCAGCTAAAGCCATGGCCACGGCCACCCGCTGCTGCTGCCCGCCCGATAATTCGTGGGGATATCGATCGATGATTTCCTCTGGGGCAGGCAGGCGGACCATTCCCAGCAACTCAATGGCCCGGTCTTGTCGATCCTTGGGCGGAATCATGGTATGGAGACGAAGGGCTTCCTCGATTTGCGCCCCGATTTTCATGGTGGGGGTTAGGGCTTGCCCTGCGTTTTGAGGAATCAGAGCAATCTGCTTGCCGCGTAAATCCTCAACTTGCTTCTGAGATAAAGAGAATAAATCTTCACCTTTGAATTTAACGGACCCATCAATAGCCTCACTCCCAGACCGGAGAAAGGCCATCATCGACAAAGCTAGGGTACTCTTCCCGCTTCCACTCTCGCCAACTAAACCAACGGTTTCACCCCGTTCAATTGAGAGGTCGATGTTACGAAGAACGTGAACAATATTCCCCGCTCGGTTTCGATAGCCAACAGAAAGATTTTCAACTTCAATTATTGTATCATTCATATATCAAGTCACATGTTTATTTTTTATACTGCTTAGACAGGCGCGCCTTGAGCGCGATCTAACCCGGTCGCCTTCGCCAAGGCATCGGCGGTCAAGTTGATGCCGATAATCATAGAGCTTAACGCAACAACTGGGGTAAACGTCCACCACGGCGCGTTGGCCATAACGCCAATTGCATTTGAAATCATCAAACCCCAGTCGGGTGTGGGCGGAGCAACACCAAAGCCGAGGAAGGTCAGCGAACTAAAGGCCAAGAGCATCCACGACCAACGCATTGCGCCTTCAACCAAGATGATATCAAGGATATTTGGCAGGAGTTCACGAGACAGAATAGTCATCATCCCTTCCCCACGCGCTTTTGCCGCGAGAACAAAATCGCGCGCCACAAAATCGAGGGTGGCATTACGGAAAATACGCATTGGCGAGATGCCAAAGAAGAAACCCAAGGTGATGATAAGCACCCAGATCTCTGTACCAACAATGCTCACAATTAGGAGTAGGAATAAAAGCCAAGGGATTGCTTGAATGGCGTCCACCACCCTCATCACAATCTCATCAATTCGCCCCCCCACAACACCCAGGAACATCCCGGCGATGCTACTCCAAGCGATGGCGATCACTGTGCCTGTGATTGTGACAAGTAAAGCAACACGCCCGCCCATCATTGTCCGTGACAAAACGTCTCGACCAATCGAGTCGTTGCCAAACCAATATTCTGAGGAAGGGGCAGCCAATTTTAACCCCTCATCAGCCTTTGGGATGTGGAGTGGGTCGTGTGGCGTAATATAAGGGGCTAAAAGTGCCATCAAAATATGAAGGGTCAATAAGGTCATCCCTAGAATCCCCGATGATGTTTTAGCCATATTTTTAAGAATTTCGAGGACATAATTTTCTTTTTTTTGTGCTTCAGTTACTGCGTTGTCGGTCATTGATCTAACAGCCATAAATGTTCACCCTTTACGAATAATTTGATCTGTTCAGTCCCTATCTGTTTAGCCGCGTAATGTGCGTAGTTTCGGATTTAAGACGAGCGTTAGAAGGTCAGCGACAAGATTGACAGCCACATACACCGCTGCCAACAAGAAGGCAATGGCCAAGACCAGCGGTAAATCTCTGTCAGAGATTGCTTTGATCATTTCATTGCCAAGACCAGGATAGTTAAACACCTGCTCAATGATAACCACCCCGCCTAAAAGCCAGGCAATCGTCAGCGCGATAACCGGGATCGATGGTAACATTGCATTGGGTAAGGCGTGTTTGAAGACGATTTGCCAGTAGGGCACACCTTTTAATTTGGCCATTTGCACAAAATCGCTGGTCATCACATCAATCATACTGGTCCGAACCATTCGTAAGATGTGGGCAATCATGACGAAGGCGAGGGTGATCACTGGTAGAATAATATTTGGCAAAAGTTCCAAAATTGAGGCATTAGTCCTGAGCACCGTCACCGCATCAAACCAACCAAACTGAAGGCTGAGGAAGTAAATCAGTATGGCTGCGGTAACAAACTCTGGGAGAGTCATCGCTCCAATCGCTGTGGTTGAGATGGCGACATCCGCAAAACGGTCACGCATGAGGGCGGTGAAAACACCCAGCACGATGGCAATTGGCACCCCGACGATGGCAGCGGCGATGGCTAATACCGCTGTGTTGCGGAAACGGATTTGAACAATTTCGTTGATAGAGCGATCACGTTTCATTGATTTACCAAAGTCGCCCTGAATAATTCCACCAGCCCATTCCCCAAAACGTTCATAAACCGGTCGATCTAAACCACGATCTTCCTGACATCTTGCCAATCGTTCTGGCGTTGCATCGCGACCTAAGTAGGCGGTGCAGCTATCCCCAGGCAAAGCTTCGGTCGCCGCAAAAGCAATGATACTGACCAAAACCATCGTTAAGATGGCAAACCCTAATCGCATCAGTATTAATCGTCCCATAAATGTTACCCTTTACTATTATTTCTTAAACAAAAAATTTTAGATTGAGGAGTAAGCCGTACGCAGTAGGGAGTAGAGCCATTCATTCTACTTCATACTGCCTATTGCCTACTCAGTCGTCTATTCAAATAATAAAAAAACCGCATAATCTGGATCTGACAGGTTAATTATTTAATTAGCCGACACGTTCCAAAACGTCATTGCGGTTTTCCTACTCGCTCATTCTTTTATAGAAGGATCAGAGTCGAGAATGTTTCGACCTAGCCCTTCGCTCGTTGGGGCCGACAGCCAACTTTGGTGTCGGCCCCATTTCGCATTCTAACTTAACCTATCGTTCAGCTATAAATTAGTTACAACCTGTTGTTTTTACAACCAAGGCATAATTGATGTGGAATTGATTGACATCTTGAACGCCCGCAAGACAGGTGCTATAAGCCCGTGTTGCATTAATGTGGAACGGAATGAAGGCCCCACCAGTTTCAAACAGGATGTTTTGTAGTTCGGCATAAATGTCTTTTCGTTTCTCAAAATCTAACTCGCCAGCGGCGTCATCAAGTAAACCATCGAACTCTTCATTATTCCAGTAAGTTTCATTCCAAGAAGCACCTGAACGCCAAGCTTCATTGAGGATTTGAGCGGCTGGTCGTTCACCCCAGAGTGTTGTTACCCAAGGCTCAACCAACCACGTGTCAACCCAGAAGCCGTCGGCAGGTGCCTGAACAATGTTTACAGTAATACCAGCTTCAGCGGCTTGAGCTTGATAAACCTCAAGCATAACGGGCCACAATGAGTCCAGAGGACTGGTGTGGATGTCAACCTCAATACCATCTGGGTAACCAGCTTCAGCCAGCAATTCTTTGGCTAATTCAATATCTTGTGAACAATCAATATCCGCTCGATATTGATCTCGTGACCAAACAGGGTGGTCACAGGTGACCACACCATCGCCATTAAGGGCCTGATCAATCAATTCTTGGCGGTCGGCAACAACACGAAGGGCCTTACGGACCAATGGATCATCATAAGGCGCAGTATCTGTACGCATCACAAACCCCCGCCATTGTCCAGATGGAATACTTTGCAACTTGTAGTCATTAGATTCAAACAAGGCAATTTGCTCAGGTGAAATATCATCCAGAAGATCGATCTGTCCAGCTAACAAGGCCTGAACCCGGGCTTCATTATCAGGAATAGCAATCAATTCAACCCCTGCCGTGGCAGGGGGGCCTCCCCAATAATCATCAAAGGCTTCTAATGTGGTAATCCCTTCAATATCGAAATCGATCAACTTGAATGGACCGGTGCCAATACCATCATCATTGATTGTTTCACCGCCACCATCACGAATTATGAGGGCCCGATAGTCCGTTAGTAGAAGCGGGAAGTCAACATTGGGTGCGTTCAAACCAATGGTCACCTCGTAATCGTCAGTCGCTTCAATGCTAGTCATAATTTCGAGTACGGGTTTGATCGGCGAGTCAATTTCGGGATCAATCATACGATTGAGAGAGTACACGACGTCAGCAGAGGTCATTTCAGAACCATCATGGAATAGAACACCTTCACGTAAGGTCAAAGTCCATGCAGATGCATCTTCGTTTGGCTCCCAGGCTGTTGCCAAACCAGGGGCTGGTAGTCCACCTTCACCAACGCGAACAAGACGATCATAGGCTAAACGAATGTATTCAAAAAATCGAACGGGAGTATAGGGATCGAGGGTTTCTTCAGCACCCCAAGCAAGCGGGTGAGAGAGGAGCAGCGTTTCTCGGTTCGCTGGCACTTCTTTAACAACTTCTACTTCAACTTCTTTGACAACTTCAACTTCTACTTCTTTTTCAACTTCTACAACTTTTTCAACTTCTACTTCAACGGTTTCAACAACTTCTTTGATAACCTCAACTTCTTCTTTGACCACAACCGTTTCTACAACTGTGATAGTTTCTGGCTGGGCCGCTCCACAAGCAGCAATGATGCTGAGAATTGTGGCGCTCAACAAAAAAATTACTAACTTTTTCATGCTTCTTCGCTCCCTTTTTTATAAAATCAGTAACACGATTTAATAGAGAAGATACCTAACGTTTTACATTAGATATTTTGTTGATATATCAATCACCTCCTTGGATTGTTAGGGTTGGTATTTTGTTTGTGTTATTAGTTAAACTGGTCTTGGTAAAATTGATTGAAGATACCTCTGGCGAAGCACGTTTCAATCAATAAAAATTGAATAATTTTGTATATGATAATACAGATACTAATATATGAAATGTTATACTTTTTACATTTCTGATAAAGCATCTTTATCTACTTGTGAGGTGTTAGAATGGTATACTAACTTTAGGGCTTTGGCAAATGGTATACCTATCGGTCTAGTATTTACTATAGGGGGAGAGTATGTTTCCTGGCAATGATCCAGCCAATCTTGAGATCACGCTTGATTTTCCATACCAGGTCGTCGATTATCCAACCATATGGATCCCGTTGTCCGATGGTACGAAGTTAGCAGCCCGATTGTGGCGACCGGTGATGCCCAACCAAGAACCAGTTCCAGCCGTTTTTGAATACATCCCTTATCGGCGACGTGATGGGACGTTAGCTGACGATGAACGGATACATCCTTACTTTGCGGGTCACGGTTTTGCCAGTCTGCGGGTTGATCTGCGCGGCTCTGGTGACTCAGAGGGATTACTTGAGGATGAGTACCTCAAACTTGAGCAGGATGATGCGCTGGATGTGATTGCCTGGATCGCTGAGCAGCCTTGGTGTGATGGTAATGTCGGGATGATGGGGATATCGTGGGGTGGGTTTAATTCGTTGCAGGTGGCGGCTCGTCGGCCTGCTGCGCTGAAGGCAATCATCGCCATCGGGGCCACGGTGGATCGATACAACGACGATGTTCATTATAAAAATGGCTGTATGCTCAATGAGAATTTCGGTTGGGCCTCATCCTTCCTCTCCTTCTGTACCCGCCCCCCAGACCCAGCAGTCGTTGGCGATCGTTGGCGAGAGATGTGGCTCAAGCGTCTAGAAAACCTGCCCTTTTTGCCCGAACGATGGTTGTCACATCCCATCCGAGATGATTACTGGAAACACGGCTCAGTTTGCGAGGATTATAGCGCCATCGAAGCCGCCACAATGATCATTGCCGGGTGGGGAGATGCTTATGTGAATGCGGTGCCGCGTCTCCTGGAAAATTTGGAGGCCCCCTGTTACGCCATCAGTGGCCCCTGGGCACATCAATATCCGCATCTAGCCACACCTGGACCAGCCATCGATTTCTTAGGCGAGGCTGTCGCTTGGTGGACACAATGGCTGAAAGGGGATGAAACAGCGATGACTGACAGGCCAAAATATCGGGCCTATCTCCAGACCGGCTCAAAGCCAAACAGTCACGCTCAAGAGGTGCCCGGTCACTGGATTGGTTCTAACAATTGGCCTAACGCTGCCCTTCAATTGGATCGCTGGTATCTGACCAAGACGGGGCTATCCAAGACGATGGAGTCCGCCCCGACCCACCGAATTCATTCCCCTGTTGATGTCGGGCTTACCTCAGGTGAGTTCATTCCCCACTGCCTTGGCCCCGAAATGCCGCAAGACCAACGTCTTGATGATGCTGGTAGTGTGGTGTTTGACTCCGAGATACTGATTGAGCCCTACGATATTTGGGGCGACCCTGTCATCGAATTAATGCTTTCAAGCGATTGCTCTACCGGGAACCTCATTGTTCGCCTGTGTGATGTTGGCCTTGATGGATCCTCACATCGAGTGACATGGGGGGTGTTGAACTTGACGCATCGCGAGGGGAATGCGCAGGCGACGCCATTGCCTGAAAATCAGCCAGTGCAGGTACAAGTTTGGCTTGATCACGTGGCTCATCGATTTCCAGCGGGTCACAAAATTCGTATTGCCCTATCGACCGCTTACTGGCCTCTGATTTGGCCTGCCTCGGATAACCCAGTGCTGAAGCTAGTCGCCGAGCCAGCGACTCTAGACTTGCCCGTTATCCCCACAGCAATGGCAGATCAGCCTGTTGAAATGGGGCCGCCTGTAGCTCCCCCACCCGCTAATTTAATCACCCATCGCCCTGCCCTCAACCAAAGACAGGTTATCCAGGATCAGAGTTTGCAACAGTCACGATTGGAAATTCTGGATGATTATGGCCGGACTGAATTCGCGGACCACGGGATGATGAACGATGGGGTCAAACGAGAGCGCTATCGGATCAAGTGGGATGATGTGACCTCAACAACCGCTGAATTTCATTGGACTCACCAGCTTGGTCGAGGCGATTGGCAGGTTCGGACGGAAACGAAAACGAAGTTGACGAGCGATGCCGAGCATCATACGATAACTGGTTTAGTGACGGCCTATGAGGGTGAACGGGAATTATTAACGCGTCGTTGGTCATGCAAAATTCCTCGCAATTGACTTCTTGAATAGAAGCTACCAAACAGATTAGATTTATTTGGGGGGCGATGATTTGTCGGCTATTGGTTTACCTGATAATTTTCTGACGAATACAGCGGTTTCCCGTTACTTGACAAACGAACTGTCTTGTGCAAAATAATAAACGAGATTGTCCCGTTATTTGAACTTGGAGAAATTTTTATGGTGAATAAATCTACCACGTCAACCATTGGCGAGCGATTGTTACAGATTAGGCGTGAACACAAAATGAGTCTGCGTGAGCTTGAAGCTAAATCAGGAACAAGTGCCAGCCTGCTTTCACAAATTGAGAATGGGAAAGCAAACCCCTCTGTGATGACATTGCAGAATATTGCAACAGCGTTGGGGGTGGCCGTAAAATATTTTTTTGATGCCGATGAGCCTATTGCTACCCCAGCCAACCAAGAGAAAATAACGTCAGACAGTAACGATAATGGGCACAATTTATCAGCAAAAAGGCCGTTAGCTGTACCAAATACCTCATCACAAGGCTTGTGTGATACAATTGTTCATCCCGATACTCGAATCACCATAGAACTAGAGGGGGGTGTCACCTGGGAACGTCTGACAGCTGGTAAGGAAGATGGGATCGAGTTCCTAGAGGTCATTTATGACGTAGGGACAAGCTCAGGACCTGATTTGGCGGGCCATCAGGGTCAAGAGTGTGCCCTAGTTCTCGAAGGAGAACTTCTATTAGAGATAGGCGATGAACAGTACACCCTCCAAGCTGGGGATAGCATGACCTTTGATTCGATGATCCCTCATCGAGTGACCAACATTGGTCAGACCCCCTTAAAAGTATTTTGGGGAAACTTAAATTCCCAAAGCCAGCCCATAGGCTGACTTGGTTTCAATATATAGGGCCTTTGTCAGTTTTCAGAACTTATCGGCTAAGTGCTGTTAGCATCTCCGCCACCGTTGTAAACTTAACCCGCGGCCGGCCTAATGTTTTTCCTTTGGTCACCTCTATTTCATTCAACTTTAGCCAGTCATCATAAGTAAAATAATGGGGTTGTCGCTCTTCAATAAGTCTGGTCACCGCTTCTGGTTCAGGCTGATCTGGAGTTAGAACGTTGCCATTGATTAGGTCATCTAACATACAGGTGACCGTTTCCAAGGCGTCAGATTTATTCGTACCGATGACACCTTTTGGGCCTCGCTTAATCCACCCAGCCGTATATTCCCCTAATACGGGTTCCTGAGTGTCAGGATGAAGTACCCGCCCTTTTTTGTTCAATATCACCCCAGCCTGCTCATTAAATGGAACATCGGGCAGGGGGATGCCCTGATATCCTACTGAACGGAAGACTAAACCTACAGAAATTTCTTCAAATTGCTCAGTAGCTTTGGGGCGTATTGTGCCATCTTCTGTGGTGTATAGCTCATTTTTCATTAGACGCATTGCTTTGATATGCCCATTGCCATCTTCAGTCAATTCTATAGGGGATACCAAAAACCTCAGTGTGATTTTTTTAGGCTTCGTTGTTTCTTTACAAGTGGCATAACTTTGAATGATTTCAATCTTTTTCATATTAGAGCTTGATCCATCTGTTTCAAGCCAAGCTTGACTCAATGGGTCAAGCTTGGCTTCTTCAGGAGGCACAACAATATCAGCCCCAGCCAACTCGCCTAATTCCTTGATTTCTGAGGTTGTAAAAGCGGCTTGGGCTGGGCCACGACGCCCAAGAATGTATATTTCTTTGATGTTACTTTGACTTAAAGCCGCAAAAGCCCGATTAGTAATATCAGTCTTGTCCAGCTCCTCAGGGGTTCTCCCCAAAATACGAGCGACATCCATGGCCACGTTGCCGACCCCAATAATGGCTGCTCGTTCTTGCGATAAATCAAATTGACAATCTTGATAATCTGGATGGCCATTGTACCACGCTACAAACTCGGTGGCAGGATGGCTGCTTTGTAAGTCTTCACCCGGAATATTCATTTTACGATCAGACTGAGTCCCGATGCTGTAGATAATCTGGTGGTAATGTTGCCGTAAATCCTCAATCAAAATGTCTTTACCAAGCTCAACATAACCATAAAAACGAAAGCCGGGTCTATTAGCGGTTCGATCAAATGCTTTGGTCACCGATTTAATTTTTTGATGGTCTGGGGCTACGCCTAGCCGTACCAGACCATATGGGGTAGGCAAACGATCAAACATATCTACCTCGATTACAAAATCTTTTTGTTTCAAAAGATGGTCGGCGGCATAAAAGCCAGTTGGCCCTGAACCAATAATAGCCACACGAAGAGGGTTGGATTTTGTTCCTAATTGTAACATTTATGTCCTCCTTAGTTTATATAAAGACTAGAAATTTTCATATCACGATAAATTTTGAATTTTATCATACGATAAACCCAGGATTTATGCAATTTATTTAAATAAATTGCATAAATGTTTGTTTATATTGAAAATTACCCTTGACACGCATTAAAAATTATGCTATTATCGACTCAAGTTCAAATTTGTATCACTTGATAGATAAAATTTTAATTTATAGTCAACATCAAGTGTTTTTGAAATTTGAATTCTGTTAAAAAAACTAACAAAGGAGATACCTATGGCAAAGATTGGATATGTTGGTTTAGGGATCATGGGCAGTGGTGTGGTTAAACGGTTACTTCAGGCGGGGCATACCGTCGTTGGCTACAACCGCACTAAATCGAAAGCTGAACCACTTTTAGAGATGGGGATGAAATGGGCAGATTCCCCACGAGCTGTGGCCGAGGTATCGGATATTGTTTTTTCAATGGTCACCAATACCAAAGCTGTGCAAGCGATCACCGAAGGACCAGATAGTATTCTGGCCGGTTTGAAAGCAGGCAAAATTTATATTGATATGAGTACGATAAGTCCCACACACAGCCAAAAGCTGGCCGCTCGCGTGGCTGAGGAGACAGGGGCTATTATGCTCGATGGACCTGTATCTGGTAGTCACATCACGCTGGAGCAGGGCAAACTTTCATTTATGATTGGCGGCGATGAGGCAGCGTTTGAGCGAGTTAAACCGGTCTTGCTCGATATTGGCCCAAAAGCAACACACGTGGGTCGTAATGGCTTGGCCCTAGCTATGAAAATTGCGGTCAACTTAAGTCTGGCCGTGCAGATGCTGGCTTTTAGCGAGGGCGTGCTCCTGGCAGAAAAAAGTGGTATCTCTCGGGAAAAGGCTGTAGAAGTATTCTCCCACAGCGCAATTGCCTCCCCGATGATTGTCTATCGTGGTCCCCTGGTTATAGAGCATCCTGAAGGCGATGCTTGGTTTGATTGCAGCATGATGCAAAAAGATATGAACCTGGCCATCGAGTTGGGCCAGAAAGTGGGTGTACCCCTTCCGACCACAAGTCTAACCAATGACTACTTAACCGCGGCTCAGGCCATGGGGCTGGGGCACTATGATTTTTCGATTGTATTTGATGTTTTGGCCCGGATGTCTGATGTGAAGACAGGGCGGGAGTAACAAGGAGGGGGTGACTATATCGAAAAAAATGTCAGATATTTAACCAATCTGATACGGACAACGTTCGTCAATGACTTTCAAAGGAGACCAAAGATTATGAAACATATTTATACAATGACAATTCTGATAATTTTATCACTCTTCGTTACTGCATGTGGGGCAGCCCCGGCCCCATCGCAAGCGTCAGCAAATGAAGCATCCTCATCAGAAATCGCCCAATCAGAAACAACTGCAGAAGAAGTCACCAAAGCCGAACCCATTGTCGTGGGGGCTTCACTGCCATTAACTGGGGGCTTCTCGGTAAATGGACAAAAGCACAAGGAAGGGTACGAATTGTGTGCTGAGTTACTCAATGAAGCAGGCGGCCTTTTAGACCGCCCCATTGAATTGGTTGTCAGTGACAATCGCTCTGATACCGAGACAGCTATCAGCCAGCACGAACGCTTAGTTAATGTCGATCAGGCCGATATTCTGTTCGGTACCTTCTCTAGTAAGCTTACTTTTCCAGCCAGTACTATTGCTGAACAGAACAGAATGGTCTATCCCATTCCGGCTGGGAGTGCCTTACGAATTTATGAGCGAGGCTTTGATCGCCTCTTTATGTTCCAGCCCACCGCTGGTGAATATGTTGGCGAAAGCCCCATAGGGGTGCTCAAGAGTGCTGTAGGGGCAGAGGATATGCCCAAGACCGCCGCTGTTGTTCGCGCCGATGACTTCTTTGCCAATGCCGTGGCTGCTGGTTTGCTGGGGCTAGAAGTTGAAAACCCTGGTAGTGGTGAAATCATCGCTGATCTGGCCCCAGGTTCTCTGGCAGAGGCTGGTATTGAGGTGCTGCTGACCGAGACGTGGCCGGAGGAAGGGTTTTCCGACTGGGTGACATTGGCCAATACGATTAAAAATAGTGAGGCTGAACTATTCATTGCTTTGACCGCCTCGGCTGAAGAAGCGGTTCAACTTACCCGAGCTTTACAAACTGTAAATTATCAACCCCAGGTTGTTTACTTGAGCCAGGGGACCCAATCGGAATACCTGGAAGGTGTTGGTGAGGCTGCCAACGGGGTAATGATCCAGACGGTATGGCATCCTGACGCGCCGTGGGAAGGTGTGCTGGCAGGTGAGACGTTCTCTAACCAAGATTTTGTCAAAGCTTACGAAGCTAAGCACGGTGGGGTGCCGGATGAAGATGTGGCTATCCCCTTTGCCGTATGCCAGGGTATGGCCCAGGCCATTGCCGAGGCTGGTACAACCGATAATGATGCTCTCCACGAGTGGCTATCTGCCCGTACGGCTGAAGCACCCGTCAAGACTATTCTGGGCGACTTCCACTGGGATGAACGAGGCATACCCCTTAATAAGCCTTATCTGATGACCCAGTGGCAGGACAGCCAATTGGAATTCGTTTACCCCTTGGGCGAATTTGAAGGCATTAAAGAGTTTATTTACCCCAAACCAGAGTGGTAGGTAGACACTGGCATCTATGAGATTGAGAGATGCAAACGTTTCTCTATCTCACGACCTTCAATCAATAAAAAGCAACGACGCGAAAAGAGGTAACAATGGCATTGTTAGAAGTTAAAAACTTAAGTAAATCATTTGGTGGTATCAAAGCGGTTGACGATTGTACCTTCTCAGTCGAAGAGGGATCGATTACGGGCCTCATTGGACCAAACGGAGCGGGAAAGAGTACGGCCTTCAATCTGATTAGTAAGGTGCTCGAACCAGATGCAGGTGAAGTGTGGTTTGAGGGCAAAAGAATCGACAAAATGCAACCTCATCAAATTACCCGGATGGGGATGAGTCGTACCTTCCAGATTACCCGTAATCTTGAAGATATGACCGTTATTGAAAATTTGGTGGTGCAAGCACCGGTTCACGGCTTGAGAGGCATGTTTTCATCGGCTATTCTCCCAGAAGAGCGTGATCGGGCTTTGGAACTTCTGGAGTTTTTGGGCATTACCCGGCTCGCTTATGAAGAAACACGTAATCTGTCGTATGGACAGAAAAAGCTGATGGATTTTGCCGCCCTGTTGATGGCCAAGCCTAAGCTTGTCTTACTCGATGAACCGGCTGGTGGGGTCAATCCGGCCCTTCTAGAGGAAATTGTAGCCCACATCAAAGAGCTTAATGGTCAGGGGATTACGTTTTTAATTGTTGAGCACAATATGGAGATGATTATGAGTACCTGTAATCCGATTGTGGTGATGGCCGCTGGGACGGTCATCGCTAAGGGAAGTCCGGATGAAATACAAGGTGATCCTGTTGTGTTAGAGGCTTATCTAGGGGAGACCGCATCATGACGCTATTAGAAATGAAAAATGTGGTAGCTGGTTATGGAAATGGGCCTGCCATCTTGCGTGGCGTAGATTTTAAGGTTGAGGCGGGGCAGGTGCAGTGTGTGATTGGCCCGAATGGTGCCGGGAAATCGACGCTGTTGAAAGTGATTTCTGGTCTGTTGTCTCCTCGTGAAGGCACTGTTACCTATAAGGGTGAACCAATTCACGGTCTGCGTCCCGACCAGGTGCTGCTAGAGGGTATCTGCTTTGTGCCGCAAGAGCGGGCTTTGTTCCCAAACATGACGGTACGTGAAAATTTACGGATGGGGGGCTATGTGCTCCAGGACAGGGGGCTAGTGGAGCAACGGATTGATGAAGTGTTCGACCTGTTTCCTATTCTCAAAGAACGAAGCAGCCAACTGGCTGGCACGATGTCGGGTGGCCAGCAGCAGATGTTGGCTATGGGCCGCACCTTGGTTCTAAAACCGGACATTGTGATGTTAGATGAGCCCTCGTTGGGCTTGGCCCCAAAAATTGTTGCACAAATTTTCGATATTATGCGGCTTTTTACCGAAAGTGGTATGACTGTCATCTTGGTTGAACAGAATGCCATTAAGGGGCTGCAATATTCCGATTGGGGCTGTGTCCTCGATTTGGGCAAAAGGTTATTTGATGGTCCGGCCCCAAAAATTCTGGCCGATCCACGTATTCAGGAGCTTTATCTCGGCAAAAACAAATCACAGGCAAAGGAGGCTGTTGTATCATGATTCAAATTATTGAAATTCTGTTATTGGGGCTAGCTTTAGGGGGGGTCTATGCTCTCATGGCTTCAGGCTTAACCCTAATTTTCGGGGTGATGCGAATTGTTAATCTGGCCCATCCCATCTTTATCATTGGGGCCGCTTATATTAGCTATTGGGCCTTTACGTTGTACAATATTGATCCGTTGCTGACTATTCCGATTAATATGGTGGTGATGTTTGGGGTGGGTGTTGTCACCTACAAACTGTTTTTTGCCCGAGATGCAAATAAACCGGGCTATGGTACCATGACGGTCTTGCTCGCCTTTGCGATGGCAATGTTCTTTGATGGGGTACTGGGCTACTTTTTTAGCAATACCCAGCGAATTACCTCACCCTCTTATGCCACTGAAGCAATTTTCTTTGGCGAGCTCTTTATACCAACAGGGCAGTTTTACGCCGGTGTGGCTAGTGTGGTGCTTATTGTCGTGGTCTGGGCGTTTCTCAAATACTCTCGATTTGGTTATGCCATTCGAGCGACCACCCAAAATCGCGCGGCAGCGCAACTGTTGGGGGTCAATGTGGCCCAGGTTTCAACGTTCACCTTTGGCTTAGGTATTGCCCTGGCCGGTGCCTCTGGAGCACTGATGAGCTTTTTATTCAGTTTCTTCCCAGCCAAACATTGGGAGTGGATTGCTATTCTGATGTCACTGGTTGTGTTGGGCGGTATGGGAAGTTTGCTCGGCGCTGTTGTCGGAGCCTTTTTGTTAGCCGTTGTGGCGGCCTATGTCAGCACTGCTTTTGGGCCGACCTGGTCACCCTTAACATTTTTCCTCGCGCTATTTCTAATCTTGCTTATTCGACCTCAGGGGTTGTTTGGTGAGAAGTTGGAGGCATCATAATGTCAGAACAATTAAGCGTTACAGATATTAAACAACAGCGACATGTTGAAGTCGCCGAAGAAAAGACCGTTAGCAAATCAAGTTTGGTTATTATAGGGGTAGGGGTGTTAGTGCTATGTCTGTATCCGTTGCTCCCCGTCATTACCGGCCAAAACTATAACTACTCCTTACACTTGCTTCTGTTTGTGTTTTTGTATGTGTCAATGGCCTCAAGCTGGAACATTTTGGGGGGCTACACTGGATATATCTCTTTGGGACATAACGTCTTTTTTGCGGTCGGAGGCTTCTCCGCCGCAGTGATGCTGGCCTATTTCGGCGTATCACCCTTCTTAACTTGGCCTATCGCTGCCGTGTTATCAATGGTGCTTGGCTTTGGTTTTGGGTTTATCACCCTTCGCATTCGGCGCGGCCCAGCCTTCATCATCTCGACCATTGCCCTCCTGATGACAGTACGCATCCTGTTCGACAATTGGGAGTTTATTGGTGGCTCTAACGGAATTAGCTTACCGTTGACGGATCTCCCAGTGGAGTTGGTCAAACTGCCCTACTACTACGCGCTGCTGATCCTGGCTATGGTCACTGTTTATACCTCGTATCGCATCAAACACTCAAAATTTGGCTTAGGGTTACGGGCTATCTCTCAAGATGAGATTAAAGCCGAGGCAGCCGGTATCCCCACCAACTATTACAAGATTTTGGCCTTTGTCTTCAGTGGTTTGTTTATCGGAGTTGCGGGTGCATTCTGGGGACCATACCTAACTTATGTTCGACCAAATATCTTCCTCCTGATCCTTGTGGCCGCTAACTTGGTGATGATGTGCATTTTGGGCGGCAGAGGTACGGTCGCTGGTCCGATTTTGGGGGCCGTAGCCATCATTTTTATCAATGAGTTCTTTGTGAGCCAATTAGGTTCAAGTGAGCTAAATATAGTAGGGACTGGCGCGATTATGATGGTTGTACTTCTGTTCTTTCCAGCGGGGATTGTGGGGTCACTCCGCCAGTTAGGTATGTTACCCGCCATTCTTGATTGGGATTGAAAGAAGCATGTCTGCAAAATTATTCACGTCTTAGGAGAAAAAGCAATGGTTTCAACCTTATTTTTGATCGGCCGTTTAATTTACACGCTTCCTTTGCTGTATATGGCACTTCGCAACTTTGGTAAGCTTGATGAGTTGGTTGAGCTTTCCCGAGAGAAGGGCCTCCCGGCTTCAAAAGTGGCTGTCATCGGATCAACAACGTTTTTGATTATTGGGTTGCTGGCCATTCTTTTTAACATTCAAGTCGTCATCGGTAGTTTGATGGTCGCTAGCTTCCTGGTAGTCAGCGGGGTCAAGGTTCATAACTTCTGGACAGTTACAGACCCGCATGCCCGCAGTATGGAACAGATTCAGTTAGAAAAGAATATCATCATGGCTGGAGCAGCCATCGCCATTGCGGCGGCCCAAAATCTTCTTGGCTAATTAGGTTCTGTTGACATTTGTAAAAACCTAGCCCGATTATGTCATTTCGAACGAGGAACGAGTGAGAAATCCGCCCAGGAGCGTGTTTGTAATCAACTATTCGGGAGGATTTCTCGGCAAAAACCGCTTCGAAATGACATTAATCCAAAATGTCAACACGCCCTAGAGAAACTTGGAGAGGTTTCGTTTATCTCGCTTCTTGTAATACGAGATGGTTCTTCAATGACGAAAGATTTAGAGGTTACCCAGTTAAGCATAACATGTGTAAAATAGCTGGAAAAATCGATACTATTATCAAAAGGAGCGATCAAATGTCACTACCTAAAACAATGAAAGCAGCAGTTCTTTACGGCCCAGGTGATATGCGGTTGGTTGATGATTATCCCGTACCAGACCCTGGCCCCAGTGAAGTTATTATTGAAGTTAAATCATGTGCGATTTGTGGGACTGACCCGGATATTAAAGAGCGAGGCTGGCCCAATCATCCCCCCTACGGCGAGTTTGTGTTTGGGCACGAATATTCGGGGGTCATCGTGGCCTTGGGGCCGGGCGTCACCGAATTTAAAGTTGGTGACCGGGTTGCGGTTGAAACCCACAAAGGTTGTGGTATCTGCACCAACTGCCGAGCTGGACTTTATACCACCTGCCTCAACTATGGATCCGCCGAGAAAGGGCATCGTCATTTCGGCTTCACCACAAACGGGGCGTACGCTGATTACTCACTGATTCACGTGAATTGTGTTCACAAATTGCCCGATGATATTTCCTTTGACATTGCCACCTTGCTAACCACCGCTGGGACCTCGTTGTATGGTATTCGTCAGGCTGGTGGATTTGAGGGTGGGGAAACGGTTGTTATCTCTGGTCCCGGTCCGATTGGCTTGATCTGCGTGGTTCTGGCTCGACTTATGGGAGCTGGTACGATCATTTTGACCGGTACTCGCGCCGAACGGCTCAACCTGGGCCTTGAATTTGGGGCTGATGTTGTGATCAACGTGAAAGAAGAAAATGTCATTGAACGGGTCAAAGCCTTGACCGGAGGCCACGGCGCCGATATCTCATTAGAATGTTCCGGCTCACCCCAAGCCACGGCTGATACAATTGAGTATACCCGGATGAGTGGGCGTATCGGCTTGCTAGGGGTACATCAGGTGCCAGAAGTGGCCATCAATGCCCGATGGTTGGTGCTCGGTAACTTTAAGCTATCTGGCACCCGCGCCGAGGGCGAAGGCTCGATGGGCAAAGCGATCGCCCTCCTCAGTAAGCACGACGTCGATCTGTCACCTCTCATCACTCACACCTTCTCACTAGATGAGATTCATCAGGCCTTTGAGACGATGGAGAAGCGTTTAGACAATGCCATTAAAGTCATTATTAAACCTAACCCTGATGAAACTCTTGCTCAGGAGCAGGCTCAAACACAGGATTTTCATAGTAAAGAGATCGCTGCGGGATAGATACAATATTACAGAAGAGATTTAAAGTTGTGAATATGTCATTCTGAGTGAGGTGTAGCCGAAGAAGCTCACTCAGAATGACAGTTAAGATTACTTTGGTAACAGAGTAATCCATATCTTAAAGCAATCTTACATTATAAAATACATATATAAAGATAAGGAGAAATCATGTCAAACATCAATAGTAATGGGAAAGTACCTGAAGGCCTATTAACCACCAATCAGGCGGACCTTTTCTTTGAGAATGACCCGATTGGACGGATGAAGCATGAACTTTGGCACGCAAATGCAGAGGAAATTGAGGCGGTGTTGGCTGAGTATGGGATGCCTGCCCCGGTCGAATGGGGTATTCCCGGCAGTTACATCCAGATGATGCCACGTCACCAATTGATTGAAGAGCGACGCAAGAATGACATCATTTTTATTCCTATCGGGTGTACCGAAAATCACGGCTTACACCTACCCTCGGCCACCGACACGCTCTTTTGTAGCCAGATTGTTGAAGGGCTTCGGCGTTTTATCAAAAATCGCGATGGCGCCCCACCTGCCCTATCCCTCCCGCCCTTGAACTTTGGGGCGCATCCCTACCATCATATGGGGATGCCTGGTACGGCTATCGTGCGGGAAGACATCATTCGCGAAACCCTGATTGATGTAATGCTAGGGTTATATAATGATGGTTTCCGCAAAATCATCTTTGTCAATAACCACGGTCATCTGTGGGTGCTTGAATCTGTCATTCAGCAGTTCCAAAAGCGCTATCAATTACCTGGCATTTTCCGCGTCCTAGACTGGCACCGCAGTGTGCGTGAATTTTTTCGTGAAAAGAAATTTGGCGGTGAGTACGACTCGACTTTTATCCACGCTTGTGAGGCCGAAACATCGGTTGGGTTGTATCTTTTCCCCGAAATGGTTGATATGGAATACGCCGTCGATACCCAAGGTAAAGGCTATTTGCCAGACGGTCATTTCGACAAATCAGTTGAACCCTACCGTCGTCCCAGCCGCTTCTCAGAAGGTGAAGGCCACTTTGCTATCGAACTGTCCGCGACCCCAGAGGGTGTGGTTGGTTTGGCCGCGCATGGTGAGGCTTACAAAGCCAAACGTCCGATGGCTGCGATTTTACGCTATCTGACCATTCTACACGACGATATTATCAATGCGTTTCCAGCAGGGATCGTTCCGCCAGTGGAAGAAACGACCCTCCGTACTGAGGCTGACATGGCGGCTTATCTCCAGGAACCTCAAAGCGAAGGCTGGAAATCGGTGTATGGCTTACCACGAATTGGCCAGAGCACAATTTACTAGTATTTCGCGGCATAAATAGAGCAACAGGTATTAAGGGCGAAATACTTAAACAGTCGGGCGTTGAGATGTTTGTTACTGTATAGCTATCTACGTCCAACTGTACTAGGTTGAGAGGTGTTCTATTGATCCTGGTCATTTCGTAACCGAAGGTGGAGAATTCTCTGTTGAGGCGCAATGACCAGCGTGTTGATCGGAAAGCATTCAAGCTAAATTTGGGTTTACTGACCATCTCATCTTTAAGAGGCTATTTTAAAAGGTCGTCAGTTAGCCCCCCTAACCCCCAGAGGGGCACCCAAAGGAGGGAATCTAGAGCTTTTCTTCCTCCTTTGGGGGATCGAGGGGGCTTAGTATCGGCCATTTTAAGGCTCAGATTCACCTTTAAAGCAACTTCTAAGAGTGTCGCCCTAGGGATTTCTCGGATTTCTCCCTTCGGTCGAAATGACATGCTTGAGTAGTAAGCAAACTTGCAAAATTTGGAGGCGTTCATGACAAATAATATCGCTGAAGAGTGCACGTATGACTCGATTCATATGGGGCGTTCCGGGCTTGATTTGTATTCGAATCAAGTCGGCGCACCTTTTCCAGAAATCAAAGATTTTGCCGCTTACATTGGTGGCTCACCCACGAATATCTGCGTTGGGTCTAGGCGATTAGGGTTGAAGACAGCCCTGTTGACGGCATTGGGTGAAGATCCAGTCGGTGATTTCATCTTTAATTTTCTCAATAAAGAAAATATTGATACCCAATTTATTCCGCGTAAACCCGGCCATCGGACCGCCGCAGTTATTTTGGGAATTGAACCACCGGATAAATTTCCGCTGGTCTACTATCGAGACAACTGTGCCGATATCGAGCTAACCATTGACGATGTGCTAGCTACCCCTATTACTCAGAGTCGTTTGTTTCAATTTGCGGGCACGAACCTCAGCAAAGACCCAGCCCGTAGCGCCACATTTTTTGCGGCGCAGATTGCCCAACAAGCAGGGACAGAGGTGGTGTTTGATCTCGATTTCAGACCGGATCAATGGCACGATCCTCGTGCCTTTGGGGTGGCGGTTCGGGCAGCGATGCCCCTTGTGGATATCGCAATTGGCACCGATGATGAGATCAACGCGGCGATGTTGACTGACACCAGCCAGATGAGTCTAATCCATTCCCAGGTCTCTGATGCTAGAGTGAGCGGTGATACGACTACAGCCATTGAAACGATGTTGTCACTGGGTCCGAAGGCCCTTATCCAGAAGGTGGGCAAGGAGGGCGTTCGACTACACATCAAGGATGATACCGACCAAATTGTAAAAATCGACGTGCCCGGTTTTCCTGTCGAAATCCACAACATTCTAGGGGCAGGTGATGCCTTTGGGGCTGGATTTCTCTATGGCTATGCCAGAGATTGGGGATGGACCAAGTCGGCTAGGCTCGGTAATGCCTGTGGAGCGATTGTGGTCACCCAACATGGGTGCGCCAACTTTATGCCAACCTTGCCCGAAGTCGAAAAATTTGTGGAAGGCTATGGGGGGCTGTAAGGAGCTGCGCCCAACTATACTCAACCTATTTGAGGAAGGAGGTCCGCAATACACTTTATCAATTGTTGGAAACTGTTGGATGGTCGTCAAATTTTAATCAGGACTAGCAATGATGTAGTCCAATTTAGTTCTCAGGAGGAGTAACTCATGAAAAAGTTGTTTAATATTGTTTTGGCTATTGTATTTGCCTTGAGTGTTGCGCCCCATACCTTTGCGCCGCAATACGCTTCAGCACAAGGGGTTGCTTGTGATCAAGATGTTGTGGTTCAAGCGGATGACTGGCTGTCTAAATTGGCTGATAAATTTTACGGCGATGTTTTAGCCTTCCCGGTCATTGTGGAAGCTACAAACGAAGCCCACGGTAGCGATGATAGCTACGCTCGGATTGATAACTCCGACATTATTGAGCCTGGCTGGAAGTTGTGTGTGCCGAGCAATGAGGATGCCCAAGCCTTGCTCTCTGGTAGCAGCGACATCGCTGAAGCCTCGGGTGAGCCAATTATCGTCGGAGCCTCATTACCATTGACCGGTGGTTTTTCGGTGAATGGGCAAAAACACAAAGAAGGTTACGAGCTCTGTGTTGACTTGATTAACGACGCCGGTGGGGCGTTGGGTCGGCCTGTTCAGCTTGTCGTTAGCGATAACCGCTCCGATACAGAGGTTGCGATCACTCAACACGAACGATTGATCAATGTTGATGCGGCCGACATGTTATTTGGAACGTTCTCCAGTCGTCTCTCCTTCCCTGTCAGCGCGATTACTGAACAAAATGGCTTTGTCTATCCGTTGCCAGCCGGTGGGGCGTTGCGTATCTATGAGCGTGGCTTTGAAAAC
>JANQQF010000121.1 GCA_028285035.1 Phycisphaerae bacterium | reverse complement strand
AGTAACGATGCCGTGGACAGCGACGCTGATCCAAGCAACGGGATGAGCCAAGTTGTAACGCTTGAATCAGGCGAGAACAACCCGACGATTGACGCTGGTTTGATCCAGCCAGCTAGCCTTGGCGATACAGTCTGGGAAGACTTGGATGCGGATGGCATTCAAGATGGTGATGAACCAGGCGTTGAAGGTGTAACCGTAACCTTGACCGGCGGTGGTCCTGACGGTGTGATTGGTACAGGCGGTGACGACACCACTGATACAACCACCACAGACAGCGACGGTTTCTACGAATTCACCGACCTGAACCCTGGTGAAGAGTACAAAGTGACGTTTGAAGAGCCAAGCGGCTACAGCTTCACGGAACAGAACGCAGGTAGTAACGATGCAGTAGACAGCGATGCTGATCCGAGCAACGGTATGAGCCAAGTGGTCACGCTCGAGTCTGGCGAGAATGATGATACAATTGACGCCGGTCTGGTTCAACCAGCCAGTTTGGGTGACTACGTCTGGGAAGACCTGAATGGTAATGGTATCCAAGATGGTGATGAGCCAGGTGTTGAAGGTGTAACTGTAACCTTGACCGGTGGTGGTCCTGACGGTGTGATTGGCACAGGCGGTGACGATACCACTGATACAACCACCACCGACAGCGACGGCTTCTACGAATTCACCGATCTGAATCCGGGTGAAGAGTATAAAGTGACGTTTGAAGAGCCAGACGGCTACGACTTCACGAAGCAGGACGAAGGCAGTAACGATGCCGTGGACAGCGACGCTGATCCGAGCAACGGAATGAGCCAAGTCGTAACGCTCGAGTCTGGCGAGAATAACCCGACGATTGATGCGGGTCTGATCCAGTCAGCTAGCCTTGGTGACTACGTCTGGGAAGACCTAGATGCAGATGGCATTCAAGACGGCGACGAACCAGGTGTTGAAGGGGTAACCGTAACCTTGACTGGTGGTGGTCCTGACGGTGTGATTGGTACAGGCGGTGACGACACCACTGATACCACAACCACGGACAGCGATGGTTTCTACGAATTCACCGATCTGAACCCAGGTGAAGAGTACAAAGTGACGTTCGACGAGCCAGACGGCTACGACTTCACGAAGCAGGATGAAGGCAGTAACGATGCCGTGGATAGCGATGCTGATCCAAGCAACGGTATGAGCCAAGTTGTAACGCTCGAGTCTGGCGAGAACAATCCGACGATTGACGCTGGTTTGGTACCGCTGGGTACAATCACCATCGTTAAGGATGCTGATCCGGCTGACGATACAGGGTTCGACTTTACATCAGCAATTCCGGTGACAGGCGCAGACAGCTTCACGCTGCAAGACCCATCGGACGCGAGCATTACGTTCAATGATGTTGCCGCAGGCAGCTACTTGGCCCAAGAAGATTTGTCAGGCTTCAATGGGGTCTGGGTTGCTGACGGTGTGAGCTGTGTCAGTAGCGAAGGTGATGATGATGAGTCAGTTGAAGGGAGCAGTAGCGTTCTGATTGATCTCGATCCAGGTGAAACAATCACTTGTACCTTCAGCAATAGCAAGTTGGCACCGGGCATTGACATTGAGAAAGCAACAAACGGTGAAGATGCGGACAGCCCAACTGGACCAGTTCTGGGTGTTGGTGAAACAGCGACATTCACATATGTTGTGGATAACACTGGCGAATTGCCACTGTCAAACGTCGTCGTGACTGATGACAACGGCACCCCAAGTAACACGGGTGACGACTTCAACCCGACGTACGTCAGCGGGGATGATAACACCAACAACATCCTTGATGTTGATGAAACGTGGACCTATCAAGCGACGGCCACTGTGGTTGCTGGTCAGTACACCAACATGGGTAGTGTGACAGCAGACGACCCAGAAGACAATCCAGTCGATGATGAAGATCCAAGTAACCACTTTGGGGCAGACCCAGCGATCGACATCGAGAAAGCAACAAACGGTGAAGATGCGGACAGCCCAACTGGGCCAAGAATTGGCGTAGGTGGTACAGCGACATTCACATATGATGTAACGAACACAGGTAACGTGCCGCTGGATAACGTGGTCGTAACTGACGACAACGGTACTCCAAGTGACACGGGTGACGACTTCGCACCAGCGCCAGTGTTGGATGCAGGCTTCAATGTTGGTGACACCAACGACAATGGTATCCTGGATGTGGGTGAAGTTTGGCAGTACACAGCCAGCACCACCGTTGTCGAAGGCCAGTATACTAACATCGGTAGTGTGACGGCGGATGATCCAGAAGACAACCCAGTCGACGATAAAGATCCAAGTAACCACTTCGGAACCGACGTCGCCATCGATATCGAGAAAGCAACAAATGGTGAAGATGCGGATACACCAACTGGACCAGTGATTGGTGTTGGTAATGATGCGACGTTCACGTACGATGTTGAAAATACAGGTAATGTGGCCCTGGATAACGTGGTCGTGACTGACGACAATGGTACTCCAGGTGATACAGGCGATGACTTCAACCCAGACCCTGTATTGGACGGTGGTTTCAACGTTGGTGATGTCAATGAAAATGGTATCCTAGATGTAGGTGAAGTCTGGAAGTACACTGCGACGACAGTCGTTGTAGAAGGTCAGTACACGAACATCGGTACTGTAACTGCAGACGACCCAGATGATAATCCAGTCGACGATGAGGACCCAAGTAACCACTTCGGTTCTGAGCCAGCGATCGACATCGAGAAAGCAACAAACGGTGAAGATGCAGACAGCCCAACTGGGCCAATCATTGGCGTGGGTGATACAGCAACGTTCACCTATGATGTAACAAACATTGGTAACGTGCCGTTGGATAACGTGATCGTGACTGATGACAATGGTACACCGGGTAGCAATGGTGATGACTTCAATCCGACGCCAGTCTTGGATGGTGGCTTCAACATTGGTGATACGAATGATGATGGTAACCTGGATGTGGGCGAAGTATGGAAGTACACAGCCAGTACAACTGTCGTTGCCGGTCAGTACACCAATATTGGTAGCGTGACAGCAACTGACCCAGCTGATACGGTCGTGCTTGATGAAGACCCAAGTAACCACTTTGGGGCAGACCCAGGTATCGATATCGAGAAAGCTACGAATGGAGAAGATGCTGATACGCCAACTGGTCCAGTCCTTGACGCTGGCGACACCGCAACGTTCACCTATGTTGTACGAAATACAGGTAACGTGGCCCTGGATAACGTGGTCGTGACCGATGATAATGGTACACCTGGTGGCACAGGCGATGACTTTAACCCGACGTATGTCAGCGGGGATGATAACAACAACGACATCCTAGAAGTTGACGAGGTTTGGGAATACACTGCCAGTGCGACTGTCGTGGCAGGCCAGTACACGAACATCGGTAGCGTGACTGCGGACGATCCAAATGATGATCCGGTGGATGATGAGGACCCAAGTAACCACTTCGGGGCAGCGCCAGCCATCGACATCGAGAAAGCAACAAATGGTGAAGATGCGGATACTCCAACTGGGCCAGTCATCAGTGTCGGTGGTACAGCAACATTCACTTATGATGTAACGAATATCGGTAACGTGGCCTTGGATAACGTGGTCGTGACTGATGACAACGGTACACCGGGTGACACGGGCGATGACTTCGCACCGGCTCCAGTATTAGATGGAGGCTTCAACGTTGGTGATACGAACGACGATGGTATCCTGGATGTGGGCGAAGTTTGGAAGTACACGGCCAGCACCACTGTAGTCTCAGGTCAGTACACCAATATTGGTAGCGTCACTGCAGATGACCCAGATGATAATCAGGTCGATGACAGCGACCCAAGTAACCACTTCGGAGCCGATGCAGGTATCGACATTGAGAAGGCTACGAATGGCGAAGATGCGGATAGCCCAACCGGGCCAGTCATTGCCGTCGGTGATACCGCAACGTTCACTTATGATGTAACGAACACAGGTAACGTAGCTCTGGATAATGTGGTCGTAACCGACGACAACGGTACACCTGGTGATGACAGTGATGACTTCAACCCAACGTTTGTTGGTGGGGACACCAACAACGATGGCAAGTTGGATGTATCTGAGACTTGGCAGTATGAAGCCAGTGCGACTGTGGTGGCAGGCCAGTACACGAACATCGGTAGTGTCACTGCGGAGGATCCAGATGATAACCCAGTGGATGATGAAGACCCAAGTAACCACTTCGGGGCGGACCCAAGCATCGACATCGAGAAAGCAACAAACGGTGAAGACGCGGATACCCCAACTGGGCCAATCATCAGTGTCGGTGGTACAGCAATCTTTACCTACGATGTAACAAACACAGGTAATGTGCCGTTGAGCAACGTGGTTGTAACTGATGATGCTGGTACACCAGACGACGACAGTGATGACTTCAACCCGCTCTACGCTGCCGGGGATGACAATAACAATGACATCCTGGATGTAGGTGAGGTTTGGATGTACACTGCGAGCACCACTGTAGTCGCAGGGCAGTACACGAACATCGGTGACGTCACTGCGGATGATCCAGATGACAACCCAGTGGATGACAGCGATCCAAGTAACCACTTTGGGGCGGATCCAAGCATCGACATCGAGAAAGCAACAAACGGTGAAGACGCGGATAGTCCAACTGGGCCAGTCATTGGTGTGGGTGAAACAGCAACGTTCACCTATGAAGTACGCAATACTGGTAACGTGGCACTGGATGACGTGGTTGTCACCGATGACAACGGTACACCGGGTAATACCAGCGATGACTTTAACCCAACATTCACGGGCGGTGACACCAACAATGATGGTAAGCTGGACTTGGATGAGACCTGGACGTATGAAGCGACTGCAACAGTTGTGGCAGGCCAGTACACGAATATCGGTAGCGTCACTGCGGATGATCCAAATGACAACCCAGTGGATGATGAAGACCCAAGTAACCACTTTGGGGCGGATGCAGCTATCGTGATCGAGAAGGCCACGAACGGCGAAGACGCAGATAGCCCAACCGGACCGTACATCAGCGTTGGCGATACAGCAATGTTCACCTATGAAGTACGCAATACGGGTAACGTGCCCTTGGATAACGTGGTCGTGACTGATGACAACGGTACACCGGGTAACACCAGTGATGACTTCAACCCAACGTTTGTTGGTGGGGATGACAACAACAACGACATCCTAGAAGTTGATGAGGTTTGGGAGTACACTGCCAGCGCAACGGTTGTGGCAGGCCAGTACACGAACATTGGTAGCGTGACTGCGGATGATCCAGATGATAACCCAGTGGATGATGAGGATCCAAGTAACCACTTTGGGGCTGACCCGGATATTGATATCGAGAAAGCCACAAATGGTCAGGATGCTGATACACCAACTGGACCAATCATTATCGTGGGCGGTACCGCAACATTCACCTATGATGTAACGAACACAGGTAACGTGCCGTTGGATAACGTGGTTGTGACTGATGACAACGGTACACCGGGTAACACCAGTGATGACTTCAACCCAACGTTTGTTGGTGGGGACACTAACAATAATGGTAAGTTGGATCTGACTGAGACCTGGAAGTATGAAGCCAGTGCAGTCGTGGTCGAAGGCCAGTACACGAACATCGGTAAGGTCCGAGGTGATGACCCGACAGGTGAACGCGTACGTGATGATGATCCAAGTAATCACTACGGTGAGGCGGGTGATCCTGGCTCTATCACAATCATCAAAGTCACTAACCCAGCGGGTAAGAAGGACTTCGGGTTTGATGGTGATCTGGGTAGCTTCGTTCTGGATGATGGCCAGAGCTTTACCAAGGGCGACTTGGCAGCCGGTACGTACAATGTGTACGAGATCAAGTCAACCTTCCCAGATAAGTTCTGGGCACTGCTCTACGTTATGTGTGAAGCTGAAGGCACTGGCCTCTTCTTCCCAACGGTAACCCAAACTGATGATACTTACGGTGTGGACATTCCGTTGGCCGAAGGGCAAGATGTGACCTGTACCTTCCATAATGAACGGGTTAACCTAGACGAAGGGGATGACAAAGGTAACAAGCTGTATCTACCGATTATTACCAACTAGGATGATAAGAATGTAGTATAAAAAGCGCGGGGCGATGTTTAGCCCCGCGCTTTTTTGTTTTATTTGTATGTTTAAGTGGCATAATTTGGTACTTTGGTCATTTTTAGTACAAAAGTTTGTGGTTGTTATGTCAAAAACTGGTTGAAATAATTTAGTTACCTATGTTATAATCACAGTAATTGCACACTTAAAAACTTTATGAAATCTATCCGGCCAATTAGGAAATAATTAAGTTGGCCATGCAGCATGTCTGCGTTGAGGATTGTTACACGATGATCAAAACCCTAAATCATAGAATGTGTAGTTAATGATTTGGGGTTTTTTAGTTCATAATCAATTTCATCACAATTACCTATGTACAGGAGGGTACAAAGTTATGCGAATGCAGAAACTAATGGCAGTTATGATTTTGGTAGGAGCCTTGTTGTTGGTATCAACCTCAATGGCAATGGCATCAGGTAAGGGGTATCACAAGGTTAAGTATGGGGAAACACTTTATAGCATTGGTCGGTATTATGGCGTGAGTGCTCATGCGATTGCTGAGGCAAATAACCTCTACAACCCTGACTATATCTATGCTGGGCAGTGGCTCTATATTCCAGAATATGGCTACTATTATGACCACAATCAGCATTATCACAATCATAATCAAAACTATCATGTTGTTCGGTATGGCGAGACGTTGAGCGGTATTGCTTATCGTTATGGCGTTAACACCTATAAACTTGGCCAACATAATCACATTTACAACCTTGATCATATTTATGCAGGCCAGGTGTTGTATATTCCGTCCTGGTAGGCTTCAGTTAGTTTACTTTACAAATAAATAATTACTCCAAGTGTCTTATCTCAGGATGAGGCACTTTTTTATTTCAACAAGTTGGAGGGGTAATCAGGTATTTGCCTAAACCTGCGCAATGACTATAATCGCTGCGATTTTTTGTTGTATTTGCTATCAATAAAGTTTACAAGAACAGACTCAAGGTTTGACCTGTTTTGTTGGTTTAGGTACGATTTATTTATTATTTTGTTTGAAGGAGTAGTTTGATGGAGTATCGAGATTATTATAAGATTCTAGAGGTTGATAAGAAGGCCAGTGCCGATGAGATTAAAAAGGCGTACCGCAAATTGGCCCGGAAATATCACCCGGATGTGAATCCGGGTGATAAGGATGCCGAGAATCGCTTTAAGGAAATCAACGAGGCGCATGAGGTGCTGACCGATCCCGATAAACGTGCTAAATATGACCAATTAGGGGCAAGTTGGCACGCCTATCAGCGTGGTGGTGGAGCTGGCGGTGGCTTTGACTGGGGCCAATGGATGTCTGGTACCGGACCGGCTGGCGGCCATGTCGATTTGCAAGATATTCTCAATCGACGTAGGGCTGGGGGCCAAGCTGATGATTTCTCTGATTTCTTTGAGGCAATCTTTGGCAGTATGGCTGGGGCACGAACTGCGGCCCAACAAGGACAGGATTACACCCAAGAAGTTGAAGTAACCTTGGAGGAAGCATTTAAAGGAACTTCACGAATTATGCGGATTGGTGGACGTCGAATTGAAGTGAAGATTCCACGTGGGGCTAAAACGGGCACCAAGGTGCGGGTCCGAGGTGAAGGGGGATCCGGGGCACACGGTGGCCCCAAGGGAGATCTCTATTTGGATATTAAAGTTGGGGCGCATGAGGTGTATGAGCGTGTGGGGGATGATTTGTACACTGAACTTCCCGTCGATTTGTACACAGCTCTACTTGGTGGAGAAGCGATTGTGCCGACATTCCGTGGTAAGGTTAAACTCAAGATCCCAGGTGAAACGCAATCAGGCCGCACTTTTCGTTTGAAAGGGCAAGGGATGCCCAAATTAAAGATGCCTGATGACCGTGGTGATTTGTATGCCAAGGTGATGGTGCAATTGCCCGAGAATTTGACTGAAGAGGAGATTGAGTTGTTTGAGGAATTAGCTGATATGCGGGGTTTATAGGAGGCTGATATGCACAATCAAAATAACCTGCCGTTTGAAGAACCGATGTATGTGATCAGTGTCGCTGCCAAATTAGTTGGACTTCATCCGCAAACGCTACGCCATTATGAAGAAGTTGGCTTGATTAAGCCAGAACGCACCAAAGGCAATATTCGCATGTATGCTCCCCGTGATATTGAGCGGCTCCAACAGATTAGCCGCTTGACCGATGAACTTGGCGTTAATTTGGCAGGTGTTCAGATCATTTTAGATATGCGCGAGCGGTTGACCGAGCTACAACATGAGATGGAAAGTCGACAGGCTGAACTTGAAGCTGAAATCGCTCGTCTCCATAAATGGTTTATCGAAGATCGCAACAAACAAAGCGGTCGTATTCATCATTGAGATAAATTATTTTATGACTGTTCTAAATCTAAATTTTCGTTATGACTAAGGCATCGACCGAATCGTCTGTTGCGGAAACCCCTTCACCTGAGGTTGAAACACCTGTTAGCGGAATGGCTCGGGCAGCAATACTCATTGCCATTGGCAATATTGCTAGCCGGGTATTGGGTTTGGGCCGCGAAATCGTTATTGCCAACTTATTTGGGGCAACGGGTCTAGTTTCAGCCTTTCGAGTTGCCCAAATCATCCCCACCATGTTTTATGATCTCTTGGTCGGCGGGATGGTCAGTAGTGCGTTAGTGCCTCTTTTTTCGGAACAGGCACAACAGGACCGGGCTGAACTGTGGCGGGTAGCCAGCCTGGTTCTCAATTTAGCTGTCGTCGTCCTAGCCATTGTTGTTGTTATTGTAGAGTTGGCCGCGCCTCAAGTTGCTTTTTTATTAGCGGGTGGCTTTGCTGAATTTAACCCAGATCTTTTACCAGCCACCGCTCGGCTTCTTCGCATTACTACCCCAGCTGTTTTCTTTCTCAGTCTTTCCGGCATCATTACCGGCTTGTTACACGCCTTGAAACGGTTTGCCTTGCCAGCATTTACCGCTGCGACCTTCAATGCCACGATTGTTGTGGTTGCTTTAGCTGGTGTTAGCCAGCTTGGCTGGGGGATTGAAGCCTTGGCCTATGGGATGCTGTTGGGCGCTTTTTTGCAGGTGGTGTTGCAGTTGCCTGCGCTGCGAGATGCACGCTATCACTTTGCCTTGGATTTGAACCATCCAGTTTTACGGCGAATTGGGAAGTTGTACCTGCCTGTTATTCTAGGGTTGGTCATTAGTCAGATTGCCATTGCGCTTGATCGTAACTTTGCCTCACGTACCGGGGAACAAAGCATTGCCTGGATGCAATTTGCCACGACGATTATTCAATTTCCGCTAGGGTTGGTTTCCGCCGCTATTTCTCTCGCTATTTTACCCACACTTTCTCGACTTGCGGCTGCCGAAGACGAGGGATCAGATGAGGCACATTCTGCCCTTGATGATTTTATGAATACCTTGGCCAGCGGGCTGAGGCTGGTTTTAATTTTGATTATTCCAGCAACCATTGCGCTTTTTATTTTAGCAGAGCCCGTGGTGGCCCTGCTTTTTGAACACGGTGATTTTACGTCTTTTGACAAACAACAAACTGTCTTAGCCTTACGACTCTATCTTTTTGGCCTGACATTTGCTGCAATTGACCAGCCTTTGGTTTTTGCCTTTTATGCTCGACAAAACACCCTGACCCCAGCCCTGATTGGCTTGCTAGGGGCTGGTTTCTATTTAGTCGCGGCTTTGCTGCCTTCGCTGTTTCGAGCAATGATGATGAGGGATTTGGTGATTGCGAACAGTGTCCAATTAACCGGCCATGCTTTGGTGATGCTGTGGCTCGTCAATCGTTTGGCCCCACTGCGAAGCCGAGGTCTTGGCCCGACCACGATTAAGGCGCTACTGGCAGCCGGAGGAATGGGAGTAGGGCTTTGGTTTATTTTGCCACCATTGCTAGGCACATTTGCGACAATGGGTACGGTAGGCGAGGTATTATTGGTAGGGAGTTTGAGCATCATTGGTGGGGCAATTTATTTGGTATTGTTGGGTGTGTTACGGGTGCCTGAGTTGCAGTTACTCTGGGGGCTTCTCAAACGAGTGTTACCAGTTTAAATTTGTTTTAGGCCACCATTGATAGTTTTGAGCAGTATTGTTTGTGACATGATTGACATTCAAATAAGTTGTACTCGAACACCCCGGCTGCATTATCATACACTACTGTACCTGAGAAAGATTTTAGTGAAGCGAGCGCCGTCTGACACTGTAGACAGGTGTTTGTCCCGTGTTCAATTTCTTCAGCCCCATTCTTTAACCAAACCCACCATTGCTTATTGGCTTCCGTTCCATCATCGCCAA
Source organism: Phycisphaerae bacterium (assembly GCA_028285035.1). The sequence goes on along the minus strand of JANQQF010000121.1, from coordinate 45,633 downwards.
ATGTTTCCATGAAAATCACCTCCATCTAATGCGCTAATTTTCCAAAAGGACTCATTTCGATGGCCCTTCAACGGTACAATAATTCAAGCCTATCAGGCCCCTATTTCAATGTCAAGACTCGTCCCTAAATCCCCCATTGTCAGCCGAATCAATTTAGAGTATAATCAGCAAGCAAAGTCCGCAAGGAGAGAACCTACCCGTTCATGGAAGACCCGCGCTATTCTCAAGAACCTGAATATGAAGAATACGAAGACTATGACGATGATTACTACTCATCTGAAGCCGTAACCAGCGTTGGTTTACCTGCTGGTCAATTGGCCTTGATCATTGGGGTCAATGCTGTTGTTTCTCTAGTGATTAGTATTAGTGTTGTTTTGTTATCAGGTCGCTCTTTTGATACGGGTGTTGATACAACCGCTATTTTACCAGATACCGAGGCTGTTGAGACGGTTGAAAGCGTGGTCGAAGCTGAGACCGGTGAAACGGAAACACAATCTCCTGTTCCCGAAGGCACACCCGTTGAAAGTGTTAATTATACGGTTCAACCAGGGGAGACCCTCGGTGTGATTGCCGCGAAATTTTCGGTGCCAATTTTTGATATTATGCTTGTCAACGGGTTGACTGATGAGAATTTTATTCAATCAGGCCAAGAGCTAATTATTCCGCTCAGTGGTTTACCAACGGCTACCCCAACCTTTACCCCTGTTCCTTTGCCAACTGAGACACCCCTACCATTTAACCCGCCAACGCCTGTGCCGACGGATGAAGTCATCCCAGCAGAGCCTGCCGCGACGGTTGGCCCCTCCCCCACCCCAACCGAGACACCAGCTACACCCCCCACACCTGTCCCTACATCAACAGCCCCACCGGAGGATGAGATTAATGTTGTGGTTAGTGAGCTCGTTGCCCCTGGTGACTTACCACTGGAAACGGTAGTCATTCTCAATCAGGGTGCGGGTACGAGCTTGAAAGATTGGACGCTTGAAGGCTCATCTTTAGGTGTATTTCAATTTCCAGATGTCTTTTTGTTTAGCGGCGGCAGTATTCGAATTCATACTACCGTCGGTCAAAATAGTGCGAGCGATTTGTATTTAGGGCAGAGTGAGGCTGCTTGGACTGAAGATAGCATCATTATCGTTAATGACAATCGCGGGGTTGAGGTTTTTCGTTACCCAGCCGCTGAAGAATAGATTTTAGCAAAAAGGATAAGAATTTATGGAAAAAGAAATTGTAATGTATGTACGAGCAATGTATTGTCCTTCAGTTGCTTTGGCGCGGGACGTACTGAAGCGTTACGAGGTGCCTTACCGAGAGGTTGATATTGATGACGACCCAGATATGGCCGCGCGGGTCAAGGAGTGGACCCATCATTACAGTGTTCCGACAATTGTCATTGCTGATGAAGGGGCCGATGTTCCCTATGAAGATTTTTTGGAGCGGCCAACCCATCGCACAATCAAAGGGTATGATCGTGGGCCAATGATTACTGAGCCGAATAATCAACAATTGGAGGATTGGCTACATAAGCACGGCTTTTTAGCAAAGCCTTATAAACGATAACTGTAAACATATCACAAATCCAATGATGAAGGTGTTTGCAATACACAGTGTATAAACAAGGTGACTAACTTGTAAGTCACTTTGTTTTTTTTATCATTTTTATCTTAGAATAAGGTGGTAACATTGTGGTAACATAAGTGTGGTACTTTTATATAGATGAATTAGGTTTAACTTATACAGTCGGTCCCTATCAGTCTTTTTGTTGTAGATGTAAACCCAGTGCGATAATCTCTCTTATCTGTCTAAATCAGACACTTGGGTATTGACCGTATTGTTTAATAGGTGCCTGACGTATCTATAAAACAGGGTTTGTCAATTGTGGGATCAAGAAAGGAGACGATAAAATGAAATTACGCTTACTGATGTTAATGGGATTGATTGTTGGTATACTCGGCTTGACATCGTTTAATGTTGCGGCTCAACAACGAACCTCAGAGAACTTTATCTTTGTCAATTATATTGGTCAAGAGATCATCCTAGACGTGGATGATGTCACTTATACCGTACCTGGGGTTGATGTTGCCCCAGAGGGTGGTCGTTTAGCCTTGACCTTAGATCAGGGCGAACATAAATTTGCGGCGAATGTGCCCGGTGCCGCGATTGGCTCTGGGGGGGAGTTCACCATTACCGGTGATGAGATTGTGGCTAAAGCGGCTCATCTACAAGAGACGGGGCCAGTGCTCGATGCAAATGGCTTAGTTCTCGAGAAGCCCCGAGATGAGGTCTTTGTCTTTGACTTTGATCCGTTTGCCGTGGCGGTTGAAGAACCGGTTATTATAGACACTTGGCAGCCGACAGTCCCAGCGTCTGGGAATGGGAGTTTGGTTTGGATCAATCATTGGGGAAATGATCCGCTTACCGTTGATATAGAAGGAACGTTGTACAGTGTTGAGGCTGGATCAAATGAAATTCCAGGTCGGTTGCAGTTAGATTTTGCCCCAGGAACCTATCGCTACACCGTTAGTGTACCGTATGGTAGTGTCAATGGTGAGGTACAAATTGTTGCTGGGGAAGTGGCGGGAATTATTATCTACGCCGATGAAATTCCGGAACCTGAGTTTGAGATTGGTGAGGAATCACCTCTGCCATTGGCTGTACCCTTACGACAATCACCAACAAATTTAACGGATCAAGTGGCGGAAACTGTGGAAGAGACTACTAGCTCTACTACTGAGGCTGATAGCGCTCCATTGACCTTACCCAACACAGGCGAGGTATTACCAGACCTTGAGCCTATTCCATCTGACGATGGAGTGTTGCTAAAAAACTATGCTGGTGGGGCCTTGGTGTTTACCATTGACAATGAAACCTACGTCATTGATGATCACACCGATCTACAATTAAACCTTACTCCTGGCACTTACAGCTATACAGCCAGTTTGCCTTTTGTGGCAACAACGGGTATTGTAGACGTGGTGGCGGGTAGCCCTGTCGAGTTGAGCATCGTTCTGAATGTTGAACGCGATTTTCTCACCATCTACCAAAACTAAGGATATTATAGAATTTACCTTAACCTTAGTCTTAAAGATGATGTCACTTGAGCAGTGGTGGAGAATTGTCTCAACATCACTGCTCATTTTGTGGATACGATTTATTCCTGGGAACGAATAGATTGTAGTATATGCTTTACAAACGACCAGCTACCCTGCCAGTAAAATATTCGGAGATGCGAGGAAAGTAGTCGTTATGAGTGTCGGTTTACAGCCAACCCTAACGCAACCGCAAATTGTAAAGTTGCAGCGGATTCGGAGTTCGGTGTTGGCCCTACGAGATCAAATTTCTGCGCTACCAGCCAAGGAGCGCAATAATGCTCACAATGAGCAATTTAACCAGCTTCGTCTTGAAGCGAAGGCGTTGTTACAATCCCCAAACTTTGACAAACAAGTCCCGCGCGCTGTAACAGAGGCCGCTCAAGCTGAACGTGCCCGACGTAAAACCATTCCCCGGTTGTTTATGGTTATTACGCTTGGGGTTATTTTAGCGTTGTTGGGATTGGGCATCAATGCCATCATTCTAGAGGATGTGATTGTCAATAGTATCGGTTGCGTGATTAGCACGATCGGCTTTTTTATGGTTATGGCCTCCTTTGGGGTGTTTCAGGCCAGCCAAGTACGGCGGCGGGACACCAATTATGGTGAACTGTATGCCCAATGTGAAACGTTGTTGGGGCTTATTAATCAAGCGATCGGTCAATTTGGCCACGCCACCAAGCAAGGGGTTCCCTCTGTTTTAGCGTTACTGCTAGACTCATTACATAAACAGGTGGACGATTGGCAGAGTAAGTTATCATCGTTAGAAACCCAGCGCAGTAAATTTGGCGCAAATGAGCCAATCGAATTAACAACAGATATCAATTTCGTTCAGGCTGAATTGGACCGTGTTCGTCAAGAGATTCAGTTATTAAATGCGCAAGGAATGCAAGCCTTGCCTTCAGGTGAAACAGCTGATCGAACAATTACCCCCCCATCAGGGGTGCCTGTTTTAGCATCAAGGCCAGTTGAGCCAGAAGCGCCTGATGAGGAAGCTGATGAAAAGATTATTGAAGTGACGCCTTCACCCGAGCCGATACTTCGCCCAACACCAAAGCGAACACCCGCTCAAGTTGATTCTGATCGTACAATGATCTCTGATGAGCCAGCCCCGACAATTGTGGAAAAGGCTAAGGCCCACACGCTTGGTATGCCACCAGTTGAACTGAAACAAGAAGATGCCCAAGATAAACCTGACAATGTAGAGTCGGAGACATCAGATACACCATAAGTCTGATATTGCCCTTTTTAGAATAGATCTCATAGTTGAGTTAGTTTTAAAAAGGGCATTTTATAAAACAGATTTGATAATTAAGGAGGAATAATGGTTTCATTATCTCGTCAAATGATCACCGCAGCACTGCTAGCCTGCGGTCTTTTTATTTTTATGACGGCCCATTTAGTTTTGGCTCAGGCCCCAACTGTTTCGGTTGTGGCCCCTTCTTCAACTGAGGGAGACTTTGGGGCCTCCCAGGGCAATGTCTGGGATATGGATAGTACAAATGACATCGTTTGGGTGCAGCCTAATACATCTGGGGGAACGACAAGTTACACTGTGGACACCTCCTTTACTGATATTTATGGCTCTGCGTTGCGTGGTGTAACCCCCCAGGGTAGTGATCTTGCTTCTGCCTTTTATACCAACTCTGACACCTCGATTGATGGCGCACAGTATTACTATTTCATTATGCGATTGTATATTCCGAATAAAGGGGCTGGGGAAGCAGGAACCGGAGCAACGAATGGACGAGTGCTCTACACCGCAAACTGGAGTGACAATTGGCTCTTTGATGCTTTGCCCACCCGACGCTTTACAAAACCCTATTTAGTCCATACTCAGGGCTGTACATATGGGGCGTGGTGTGTTTACTATTTTGATTTGAGGGATAGTTTGGGGAGTAATCAAAGCCCGAATAATTGGGATTGGGGGCAAAGTGGTAGCTCAATTGAGTCCTTTGGCATTTGGCCTCACGAAAACTGGGCTGATGGAAGCGGCAATCCATCAGGTGACTCGCCTGACTTCTTCTACTTAGATTATGCCTATCTGACGGGTGATATTGTTGCCAGTGAGCCTCCAGCTAGTCAATACACCGTACAATGGTCAGTTAGTGATACAGATACAGTCACCTCTACCTTGTATTATCAAGAACAAGATGAGTTATTGCTTCCGGCTAATTCACCCACCTGTGATTCCAGCCTAACTGGCTGGACCGAAATTTCAGGAAGTACTAGTGTCTATAATCCTAATCCTGGTGGGGGGGCATTTCAAATTTACCTGCCTCTCATCTTTAATTCAACAACGGCAAGTGGATCAGGGCTAGCCAATCAATCGTTTGTGTGGGATTTGTCAAGTGGCACATATACCACGGGGAAAGTGTACTATGTTTGTGTTGAGGCGGTCGATAGCGGTGGAAACTCCTCATACGCTAATAGCTCTGCGCCTGTGATCAAAGTTCCAACAAAAGGCGTTATGACAGACGATTAGGGTTGGAACTAAAACAGACATGTGTAAGGTTGGCCTGAGTTTGGGCCAGCCTTTTTCTTTTTATTAAGCACTCTCTGTACCTAACAACGCCGGATAGGCCGGATCAGGTCGATGGCCTTTCAACAAATCGTTGATCCGATTGGTTGTATGAATAATGCTAGCCTCAACAGCGGCTTCAATTTGAAAGTTATGTACCCGTTCTCGAGCGATAACTAATTCCTGCTGTAGTAGCTTCAATTTGTCTTGTTCCTCATCAGCCGAGAACTGACCAAATACTTTGAGCAAAGCGATGTATTCACCATCAATCTGACGAGCAGTGGCAAAAGCTTGCACACCCCGCAACATTTTCTCTAGATCGTGGATCGGGATAACGGTAATCACATTCTGTGCTTCAACGTCGTTAAGCACTGCTCGGATCAACTCATAATCATCCGTTTTTTCCCAAGCGATTTCATCAAGCGCCGCAAAGGCGGATGTCGGTCGAATGTTTCCAAACTTCATCCACGTTTCATATCGCCACTGATGTTTTGTCACCTCATCAACCGTCAAGTGGCAAAGATACCCCAAAACAAAGGCCTGAGCTTCAGCCGAAAGGTGATGAAATGGAGCCGTTAGAAAGGTGTCTTGTTGTGACAAGAACGCTGTAGATCGCGCCTTGGCCATCAGCTCATAATCGGTCGTTTTATCATAAAAATGGGTATCTTTTTGAGTCAACGTATCTGAAGCTTTGTCGACATCTGGGGCGACACAGCCAAAACAAAATTGGCCAAAATGATCAAGCCACGGACCTTCTGGCATTATCGGCCATACTTTCTCAGCCACTAAAAAGTGGGTATTAAATGGTGCCATCTTTATGTGTCCTCATTTGTACTACGAGCTGGTAATCATTCATAACGGCAATTTTTATCCACGGCTCAATACCGAAAATGACAAATGGCCTAATTACTCGACTGTCCCCCACGCATATCGAAATGTTGTGGTCAAAATGTAGTAGCCTGCCAAAATTGTCCCCCGCAGAGTCCCACTGATTTTGCTCTTTCCCCCTAAACGGGGCCGATAGCGAACGGGAATTTCCTGCAATCGTAGGCCACGTCGCGCTGCTTTGACCATCATTTCGGTGGGCCAGCCAAAAGTCATCTCTTGCATATTGAGCGTAAGTACCGTATCTTTGCGTACCGCCCGAAAGGGGCTTAAATCGGTGACGGGGACACGGTATAAGCCCCGCATCAACCAAGCTGTGAGCCAGTTGCCGAAATGTTGCTGAAACGGCATCGCCTCACGAGGTAAGTCGCCCCGCGCCAAGCGTGACCCTAAGACCAGATCGGCTTCTTGTGCAAGCAACGGCTGTACTAAGTCAACCATTTCCTCTGGGTAATCGGAATAATCGCCGTCCAAATAGACTAAAATTTGCCCCTTCGCCGCCAGTGTTCCCGCATAGCAGGCCGCCCCATAGCCACGCTGCTCGGCCACAACAATTCGGGCGCCTCGGGCTTGGGCGATAGGGATGGTTTGATCGGTACAACCGTTATCAACCACAATAACCTCAGTCTTAAGCTGAGGGGGGATGTCATCTAGAACAGCCCCAATGCTATCCTCTTCATTCAAAACGGGAATAATGACACTAATAGTTGGCCGTGATGCCGGGGAATTTGTGAGGTGCTTTACGGAGTCCTCACTAATTTTCATATACAGTTAACTCCGGGTTACGATTAACCACAATCAAAGGAAATGTTAGTAACTTATGCAGATATTTTGAACCTTATGCGTTTTCATCAAAAAGTTCTGAAAGGGTCACGAATTTGTAGCCACGTTTTTTGAGTGCTGGTACAACTTTATCTAATGTAACCGCTGTCCTCAGACCTCTTGAGTTACCATCGTGTAAAATGATAATAGCGCCGGGGGTAATCTTAAAGAGGATGTAGTTTTTTGCAAACCAGGATGATTTAATATGAGTGTCGAAGGGGAATATAGAACCTAGGGCAACCCGATAATTGTATTTTTTAGCGATCTGTAACATGTCTCGATTGTACCAACCGGACGCTGGCCGCATCCATTTAGGCTCTGAGAATTGAGCAATAGCGGTATCAGCTTTTTGTAAACTTGCCTCGAATTCTGCAAGTGATAATTTGATACTTGGCCTATCTTCGGTCAAATGATTGGCTAGTTCATGGCCATCCTGAACAATCTCTTCCATAATTTTCTCATTGCCCGATATTTGACCACTGATGATAAAAAATGTGGCTTTGATATGATGTTGTTTTAAAGTTGTGAGAATAAGAGGCGTTGTGTTAGTGTCAGGAGAATCATCAATCGTTAAGGCGATAATGGGCCAGTCTGTTTTCTTAAAATAGGCTACATCAGGGCTGGCAAATGCAAGAATAGCAGGAAGCCAACTTAATCGAGAAAGTAAAGTTAAAATGAGGATACAACTTACAATACAAACAAGACTGTATGTCAACATAAAAGTTAGTATGGACAAGCTCATTTGGTGGGATGTTTATTTATGAATATAACTTTAATTCAGATGGCCTCATCGCTATACCACCATTCTATTCTGGACTCCAAATCGTGAAAATTACGCAACATTACTTTTTTCAACAAGCAGGCCTTATTCTGGGTGCAGCCATTGGCCTCGGTGCGTATTTAGGCTTGGTGTTACTTGACGGACAAGCCGGTACATTACGTGATGAGTTTACACCTTATGCGATTGGTTGGTATACTGTCGCCTTCATAGGTTATCTGCTGGGCCTTGTCTGGGTGGAATGGCGGCCTTCTCGTACACTTTGGCTGATTTGGGGAGCAGCGATTGTGTTTCGGCTCTTGCTCCTATGGACAATCCCAACTTGGTCTGATGACGTTTATCGTTATTTGTGGGACGGATACGTGGCCAACAATGGGGTAAGTCCTTATGCCTATCCCATCGACTCTCCCAACCTCGATTATCTCGATGTCCCCATTCGAGCCTTGGCCAACAATCAGTGGATGGCCAGCCCTTATTTACCAACTGCTCAGTTTTTGTTTGTAACCCTAACACGCCTTTTTCCACTCACGCCTTTGTCAATGCAAATCGCGATGGTTGCTTTTGATCTCCTAGCTGCTCTCTTGATTGCCAAATTGCTCGCGTTGGTCAATCTCCCAGCCCATCGGATACTGATTTATTTGTGGAATCCGTTGGTGATTGTTGAGGTAGCACACGGAGCGCATATCGATGCTTTGATGGTGTGCTTGGCCTTGGTAGCTGTTTGGTTGACATTTCAACCAAGGCAACAGCCTGAGGCAATGGATAGTATGAACCGATTAAGCCAGATGGGACTACCTCCATTTTTTCTAGCGCTGGCAACGCTGACCAAAATTCTTCCCCTCTTTTTGATGACCATTTTATTTTGGCGTTGGCGGTGGTCACAGCGCATCATTTATGGGGTGGTGACCTTGGCGATTATGATTCCATTTGGCGTAATTTCGGGCTGGGGGCTGACTGGCCCGTTGGATGGCACGGGTCTCTTTGGCGCTATTCGCATTTATGCCGATCAGTGGAATTTTAACAGTGGCCTATTTCACTGGCTGGAAGTGAAGTGGTTGCCGAGTTGGGGTGTTTTAGAGCCTTTGGACGATGCAAAACGATTGATTGGTGTAGGGCAGGTATTCGTTGTTGGACTAACCTGGTTGATTGCGTGGCGATACAGCGCTAACAACCAGGTGAACAATCTAGCGAGCTTGCGTTTGATGGCGATTCCGTTCATGGTCTACCTGTTGCTGACGCCAACCGTGCATCCGTGGTATATGTTGATATTGATGATCTTTTTGCCGTTTTTGCCACCCCGAGAGGGGGAAACCAACTGGCAGTGGCTCACGTTACTCCCGTGGCTCTATCTCAGTGGCAGTCTTGCTTTATCCTACATCACGTATGTTAATCCTCTCGATTTCCGTGAGTATGAGTGGGTGCGCGAGACGGAGTGGATGCCAACGTTACGGCTTGTTGTAGTTGCCGCTGGGTATCTGATCATACGTGGTCTAATGAGCTTTTTTGATAACAGAAGCAATGGTATTTTTCCCTCTCTTGAGGGAGAGGGTGCCCGCGAAGCGGGTGGGTGAGAGGAGAGACCAACTCAATCATCTGAAATCGGAATATAATACACCCCGTCCCGAACCTCACCCCCAGCCTCGATAATCACTGCTTCAGCCAGCCGCTGTGTGCGTCGAGCGATTTCATCAACGGCTTGACGTTTAGGCAAATCACCGGTTACATCTTCGTTGAAATAAACATTACTGGAGGTTCGTATATCATCTGGTAAGTTTTGATATCCACTGATAATACCCAACAAGCCCGCCACTGTAGTCATATTATTATCAGCGTCCCATCCTGCCAAGGCTGCAATCGTTAGGGTTTTCAACATATCCCCCTCACCATACAATAAAGCCATTATCGTGCTGGCGAAATTAACCTTCGACGCCCACCAGTGCGGATCGGTGTCATAGGTTTCTTGAATATGTTGTCGTGTTGCTCGCCAGTCATCGGGGTTTTGTTCGTGCCAGGTACGAACATTGTTAACAACCCGATTGATGAGCGCCCCTTCGGGAAATGATAGCTGGGCTTTTTCAATCAGTGTCGGAATGTCTTCTTCGAAATAGGCCATTGCATACATTTGCGTGTAGAAAGCGCTCGCGTCCACTGCCAGACCGCTATTGGTCACCTTGGCAAAGTAGACCGCCCGCTGACTGGCCGTTTCCGGTAGGCCAGGTGACATCATTCCAAATACTTCTGTTTGCAGTTGCGCCCCAATCGACCATACCCCTTCTGGATTTAGATCAGGCCGACTGGTCTCCGGGGGTACATATCCCTCATCCATCAATTGCCTTGCCTTTAAGGCCGACACCCAAATATCGTGGTTAAGATGATCCACCCATTCATCCCGAATTTGAAGATACGTTGGATTGAGCCCGTGCGTTTCCAGAATATGCAAATCCACCCACTCGACCGAGGTGTCATCGTCAGTAGGCCATTCTTCTAGCAAAACAAGATCAATCGCATCTGCCGAACTTGGCTCAGTCAAATATTCTCCTTCATGGACCAAGCCCGTATGATTGGCAACTAATGTCGCTTGCCAAGCCCCATACACCTTATCGAAGTAGACATCGGCAGAAATTGTCTTGAAATCGTCCGAACTTCGGACGAGTGAGGCAGGTTTTGGGTTAGGCTGGCAACCTACCAATAGGGTGGGGACGCATAGCAAAAAGACCCAAAGGACGCTTGCCCTTTGGGTCTGATTCTGTAGCCAACGGTACGGCTTAATCCCCACTGAGGATGCCACCCAATAGTTCCCCACCTAGACCGGCAGCGCCACGACTTTCACCCGTTGAGGAGCGACTAGCCACCATAATTCGGTCAGCGAGACGAGAGAAGGGCAGGCTTTGCAAGTAAACTTTACCTGGTCCAGTTAAACTCGCTAGAAAGAGACCTTCACCACCAAATAGAGCGTTTTTGATCCCTTTCATAAATTGGATATCGTAGTCAACGGATGGGGCAAAGGCGACCAAACAACCCGTGTCAACTCGCAGACGTTCTCCGGCTTGCAGATTACGCTCAATAATCGTTCCCCCAGCATGCACAAAAGCCATGCCATCACCGACAAGGCGTTGCAAGATAAAGCCTTCGCCGCCGAAGAACCCTGTTGATAATTTTCGGGTAAAGGCAACTTCAATTTCGGTGCCTGATGCGGCACAAAGGAATGAGTCTTTTTGACACAAGAATGTACCACCCAAGGCCCCTAAATCCAATGGTACGATGGTGCCTGGATAGGGTGCGGCTAAACCAACGTGCCCTTTGGTGCCCGCTGGCCCATTGTAAGCAAAGGTGGTGATGAAGAAACTTTCACCGGTCAGGGCCCGTTGAAAGCCTTTGAATAGCCCGCCGAGTAAGCTGTCACCGCCGGTACTGGTATCCATTTCGATGCCATCTTCCATGTAGGTCATCGTGCCCACTTCAGCCCGAATGCCTTCACCGGGGTCAAGTTCAACCTCGACCAACTGCATATCATCACCATAAATTTTATAATCAATTACGTCTGCCATTTATATCTCCTTTTGAGGTTAGGGTGAGCAGGAAGGTGCCTGCTATCTGTGTACTTTACGCACTAACTCGGGTGAAAGTTCCACATAAATTAGAGTATAACCTACTTTTGGCTTTTTTCAACTACCTCTGTCTGTGACCTTTTACACAAATATGTGAACAATCTTACATTCGATTGCTTTGTGATTTTTTATACTTTCAAACTGTGTAATCATTCCGTAATCTTTTCAAATTAGTGTATAATCATCCCCATCAATTGAGAGCCTAGTCTGGCTTAAGCACGAGGCCCTATGACAGATGCCTTATGTTTATTGCGGTCTGGGCTTTTATCTTGTGGAGGTTCTTTTGGCGAAAATATTGTTATGTAATCCACTATTTTTGAATGAAAGTGCAGAGGAGCGGGCCTTAAAAAGCCCCTATTTTCCGTTGGGGCTGCTCTACCTGGCTAGCTATTTACGTGATCGGGGACATGCCGTCGAAATTTTTGATGGCACTTTTGAGACAGGACCAGAGGTTTTTCCGCAACGATTGGCCGAACACAAGCCTGATGTGGTAGGAATCACCGCCTTGTTGCCAACACAGACAATGGCCTTGAGCTTGGCCCAAATGGCTAAGGATTTTGGCGCGACTGTTATTCTCGGTGGCCCAGACCCGACCCGCGATCCAAAAAGTTATCTGGCTCATCCGCAGGTCGATGTTGTGGTCCATCACGAAGGGGAAGTGACGATTGTTGCCCTGTTGGATTTGTTTGATAAAGGGCAACTTGAGGCGAGTCATCTTGCTTCAGAATTGGGGATTGCCTTCCGCGATGAGGCAGGGGAACCCGTTGTCAAACAACCTCGGCCGATGATTCAGGATTTGGATGCACTCCCGTTGCCCGCTCGTGATTTAATCGATATGGAGCAATACCTGGAGGCGTGGCGGGAAGACAACGGCTATGCATCCCTCACAATTTCGACTACCCGAGGTTGCCCCTATGAGTGTGAATGGTGTCAAGATGCGGTGCACGGTTCGGCCTATCGCCAACGGTCGCCGGAGAGCGTGGCCGCCGAGGTTAAAGCGCTCAAAGAAACCTATCAAATCGACCGGTTACGAGTGGTCGATGATGTCGATGGAATCAGTCGCGAGTGGTTGAATGACTGGGCGGAGGCGGCTGAAAATACGGAGGCGGTTGTTCCGTTTGAAGCGCTCAATGATCTTGAACGGCAAGACATCCCGATGCTCGATGTGCGGGACACGTTGTGAAAGAAGCGGAACGTATATCTGCCCACCGGGAGTGGGCATCTGCACGCACCACCAATTGTAGAAACTCCATTTATGGAGCCTCCACTTGTGGAGTCTGACTCAGAGGCTGATGAGTAGTTGGCTAGAGCCGGAAATTAGAACATTACTGTTACAAGGCATCTGGCTCACGGTCGTTCTGACCCTGTTAACCACAGTTTTATCCGTGGTGATCGGGGTCTTGATGGGAACCCTGCGTTTGTCTGGCAGTCGCTGGCTGGCTTGGCCAGCCACGGCTTTTGTTGAGACCTTTCGCAATATCCCAGCCTTAATCCTGATTATCTTCTGGGCCTTTGCCTTTCCGAATGCCTTTCCGACGGAAGTTCGGAGTGGTTTGTTCTTTAATAATCTGTTCATGAATGAAATTGGGCGCTTGACGGGGCTGCTCTTGCCGTGGTATGCGTTGGCGGCGACTCTGGGTCTGACCCTCAACACCGCAGCTTATGTAGCTGAGCTGTTTCGGGCTGGGGTGGGGACCATTGCCCGTGAGCACATTGATGCTGCAAAAACAATGGGGATCCCAAACCTGACAATCTTTCGAAGCATCATTCTGCCCGGTGGTCTCCGCGCCGCCTATCCAGCCATCACCTCTCGTTTGATCCACAATATGAAAAACACAGCCCTGGCCTCGTTTGTCTCCGTACCAGAATTTTTTGCCGGAATTCAAGGGGCAATCAACAAGTCATTTCAAGCCATCGAGTTCTTGAGCTTGGCTGCCATCGTTTATCTGATCCTATCATTCCTTCTATCGTTGCTTTTGCGGCAGCTTGAACGTTTGCTTTATCCACGGAATAAAGAGGCCATTCCACAAATTGAGGCGCGGATCGGATGAGTGATCATTTAGCGTTTTTGTGGCAACAGTTGCCCAATTTGTTGATTGGTTTTCCGCAGGATCGGCCTGGTGGTTTGATCTTCAGTCTATGGCTGGCCGTGGTTTCAATTGCTCTGGGTTTTTTGATTGGCGTCTGCATCGGCAACTTTCGCCTCCATCGTTGGGCGATAGTTCGCTGGTTATGCTGGACCTACATCGAATTTTTTCGGGGCCTACCGCTCATTTTGTTGCTCTTTTTAATCCACCAAGGCGTGGGCGGACGATGGACGAATTTGGATTTATCGGCCCATCAATCGGCCTTGATTGCCCTGACGCTTTATACCTCGGCCTATCAAGCTGAAATCATTCGTTCCGGGCTACAAGCGATGCCGAGCCAGTTGGTTGACTCGGCCAAATTGGTTGGGGCCTCAAATTGGGAAATCTTTTGGAAGATCAAGCTACGGTATGTGGTCCGCACGATGCTGCCCGCTCTAACAGGGCAGGCGATTTCACTTTTTAAGGATACCTCGGTTGTGGTCGTACTCGGTGTAGGTGAGCTGCTCACCGTGGCCCGCATTGCCTTAGGTAGTGATGTGACCAATACGCCGTATTGGGTTAGCTTGTATGCCTTGGTTGGGCTGTTATATATGGTTGTGGCGTTTACCCTGTCTATGTTAGCCAAACGGTGGGAGCGTAAACATCAAAATCGTGACTTAGTTTTCTCTCTGGCCAATGCCTGAGCAAAATAAACTTTATTAGTTGAAACAAAGGATGAGAATTCAAAAATGAAACGGTATTACTCACTTGGTCTGCTTATTGTTATTGCTGTATTGATGGTGGCTTGTTCAACGGGGCCGAATCCGGCCACGCCACCAGAAGAAGCATCTACTATGATGTCTGCTTTGGACTCTGTCGAAGAGTCAGGTACGGTGCGTGTTGGGGTTCGCTTTGATAATCCCCCATTGAGTTTTATTGATGATGATGGTGAGTGGGTTGGGTTTGATGTTGACTTGGCCAATGCGTTGGCTGAAGAGATGGGCTATGAAATTGAAATGGTTCGGGTTGATGGCACCACGCGCATCAGCTTCTTGCAGGAAGACAAAGTTGATATGTCTGTGGCCAGTATGAACCACACCCGTTCACGGGATGAAGCAGTTGATTTTTCAATCACCTACTTCTGGGATAACCAATCGTTCTTGATCCGCAAAGGCACCTACAGCAGCCTTGAAGAAATTATGGGCCAGAAAGTAGCTGCCAACGCCGGTAGTTCAGCTATTGACTCCTGGATTGAATACAGCGAACAAGCTGGCGGCCCAGCCCCTGAAATTGTCGAATTTTCCGATAAGCTCGCGGCAATGCAGGCGTTGCGTGATGGCGCTGTCGAAGGCTACACCGAGGACAACATCACCATGTTGGTCTTGGCGGCTGGCGACCCTGAATTAGAGTTGATCCCAGGTGGTCACAACCCTGTTCAGTTTGGTATCGGTGTTCCGGAGAATGACTCTGAGTGGCGTGACACCGTCAATCTGGCTCTGCAAGAACTTTGGAAAGATGGCACCTACCACGAAATTTATGAGCGCTGGTTTGGTCCTGATGCTGATATCGTCCTGCCCTTAGGCGGCGAAATGGAAATCTGGCCCTAATTAATTGTGAATTGTGAATGAATCTTTGATTTCACCATTCACAATTCACAATTCAGACGAATGCGAAGCCTTCGTATTCACAATTCGTATGACTGCACTGACGATCCGTAATTTAACCAAAGCATATACACCGCCCTTGGCTGCCATCAATAATTTATCGTTGGATGTAGCTGAGGGGGAGTTGTTGGCGTTGCTGGGGCCTTCGGGCTGCGGTAAGACGACGTTGTTGCGTTTAATTGCGGGGCTGATCCAACCTGATCAGGGTGAAATCGCCTTTGATGGTCAGAGTGTAAAAAAATTACCGCCACAGAAGCGAGGGGCTGTGATGGTGTTTCAAAATCACCAACTCTTTCCCTTTATGTCTGTGGCGGACAATATTGCCTTTGGTTTGAAAGCGCAACGGCTGAACCGAACGACGATTAAGCAGAAGATTGGTGAAGCCTTGGCGATGGTTAAATTGCCGGGGTATGAACATCGCTTGCCGGATCAATTGTCAGGCGGGGAGCGACAGCGGGTGGCTTTGGCCCGAGCGTTAGTGCTCAATCCAAAATTGCTGCTGCTCGATGAGCCATTGAGTAGCTTGGATGCGGGGCTGCGAGAGTCGTTGCGAGATATGATTTGTCACCTACAGCGAGAAATCGGTATCACCACGATTTTTGTGACTCATGATCAGGCCGATGCGGTGGCCATCGCCAACCGCATTGCCCTGATGTTCAACGGCCAAATTCGCCAGCTTGATCGGCCTCGTAATTTTTTCGAACAACCAATTGATGCGGAAGTCGCTCGCTTTTTTGGTGGCTTTAATTTCCTGCCTGTTCGTAAGCAAGGCAACATTTTAGAAACGCCGTTAGGGGTGTTGGAAGTTGACTCGCCAGCCTCAGATGGTCAGATGATTGCGACCATTCGCCCAGAGGCGATTGAGTTGGGGGAAAACGGGCATAACAACCTGCAGGTCTTTATCAAAAGCTACACCTATCAAGGGTTGCTGGCCCGTTGTCTAACAAATCTGGATAATATCGAGCTACAATTTGTGGCTCCGCCCTACTACCCCCTTCAAGAGGGACAGGAAATTACCATTCATATTCCACGGGATCGAATATGGCTCTTGCCAAACGCCTAAATTTTGATGTTGAGATATTCATGCCATTGGTAGTGTCGGGCTGCCGCAGCCTGATTGGCTTGCTCTGGTTAGCCTCCTTACGTTGGAAGCTGCCCCCCACCTTTGCAGCCACGGGTGACCATCGCAGCCTGTTGGAGTGGATGGAGTTGCAGGTCGCTCACCCAACGATTGGCTTGTATGCCGATTTTGTCAGCACCATCGTCATTCCTAATTTTATTATTTTTGCCTGGCTGACGTTTATTGTTGAATTGCTCGTTGGTCTTTCCTTGGTAACGGGGTTTATGACCCGCTGGGGGGCTTTTCTAGGTGGGCTATGGTCGCTTAATCTAGCCATTGGGCTAATTTCTGTGCCGGGTGAATGGCCGTGGTCTTATTTGATGTTGATGATGTGGCACGGCTTGTTTTGGGTATCGGTTAGCCAGCAAAAATTTGGCTTGGATGCCTTATTCAAAAATCGTCGAGGAGCCTGATGAAACCAAAACCCTGGAAAACACTCACGACGCGTGAGGTGTACAAAAATAAATGGATTCGGGTTCGTGAAGATGTGGCTGAGATGCCCAATGGGAACACCACCATTTATGGGGTGTGTGAATTTGGTGAATGTGTGGGAGTGCTGCCCTTTGTCGATAACGATCACGTTATTATGGTCCGGCAATATCGATATGTGCAGCAGGAAAATCATCGCTGGGAGATGCCCACAGGGGGGATTGATGGCGGCGAGTCTGCGTTGGAGGCGGCCCAACGAGAGCTGATGGAAGAAATCGGCTACCGCGCTAATCGGTTAGAGCACATCAGCACCTTCTACTCCTCCAAAGCCATTTGTGAAGAGACAGCCCATCTTTATATTGGCTATGATTTGGAGCCGGCCCAGGCCACACCCGATGAGACTGAATTTTTTGAAATTGCAACGTTACCATTTGCGGACGTGTTTCAAATGGTTTTGGACAACGAAATCCGGGACAGTATGACCGTGATTGCCATCTTGCACGCCGCTCGTTTACGAGTGACCACCCGATAGGTGGGGCGATGAAACGGGCACTGCTGGTCATTGCCAAGCGGCCACGAGCGGGCCACACCAAAACCCGCTTGACCCCACCGTTGTCACCAGAGCAGGCGGCGGCGCTGTATGAATGTTTGTTACAAGATACCTTGTCGTTGGCCCGCAAGGTGCCAGGACAGGTGACTATTTTTGTTTTGTACAGTCCCGAGGCGGAAAAAGACTATTTCCGTCAGTTGGCCCCTGATCTTGAGCTTTTATTGCAACGGGGTGATGACTTAGGCGCCCGACTGGATAATGCCATCGGCGATTGTTTGGCCTTAGGCTACGAGCAAGTGATTGTGATGAACAGCGATGGCCCAACTTTGCCACCCGGCTATATTACCCAAGGCTTTGCCACGCTAAGCCAGGCCGATGTTGTTTTTGGCCGCTCAGAGGATGGGGGCTACTACCTCATCGGAGCAACCCGGCAGCATTCTCGACTTGTGCGTGAGGTGCAGATGTCAACACCCACGGTCTTGCAAGACACCTTGGCCATCGCTGCTGAGGAAAATTTGAACGTTGAGTTGCTGCCAGAATGGTTCGATGTGGATACGATTATAGAGTTGCGACGTTTGGCCTATGAGATTGCCGATAAACCGGATTGTGCGCCCA
This sequence comes from Phycisphaerae bacterium, assembly GCA_028285035.1. Next base: position 27,486 of record JANQQF010000121.1, on the reverse strand, counting down.
AGACGGCAGAGTTCTTGAGAGGGCTTGAGTTATAGTGGAGTGTTTAAGGAAGCAAGCTTCGACAACGAATATGAAAATGTAACGTAGGCGGGTGTTCCTACCTGCGAATGAACAGGCTAGAAGCCTATTCTACAGTATTTTTATAGGAGTACATTGATGAAGAAATTAAAAATATTTTTGTGTTTCACTGTGCTGATGTTAATACTATCAGCCTGCGGTGTAGCAACCGAACCTGCGGCTCCACAAGAGATCGTTCAAGCTCCGACTGAGGCCCCAGCTACGGACACCCCCGAGCCGCCCACCCCCATCCCCCCGACTGAGACAAGCACCTCTACGCCCCTCCCCCCACCCACTGAAACCCCAACACAGGTGGTTGAGGTAGAAGCTGAGGAAGCAGAGGCCGAGGTTGTGGCTCAAGCGGAAGAACCGACAGCAACTTTAGAGCCGCCAACGGCGACACCCGAACCCCCAACCGCCACCCCAGAACTACCAACCCCGACGCCTGAACCTGTTGATTGGTTGGCCTCTGTGGGGCGGACTGAAGATAACTTGATGTACATTGGTAACCCCGATGCACCAGTTACGATGACTGATTACTCGGATTTTATGTGACCGAACTGTCGATCCTACGTGTTAGGATCTGAAAAAGAGTTGATGGAAACTTATATCAAGACAGGTCAAGTTCAGTTGTTATTTAACCCGGTTCTCAATCACGGCAATCGTTCCCTACAAACGCATCAAGGGGCCGAATGTGCGGCTGAACAAGGTCAGTTTTGGGAGTTCCGTGAATTTATGTTTGAGAACCAAGGCTCGTTGTGGAGTGGCGACGTTCAGGAAACGGTTAAATTCTTGGCATCAGAAATGGGACTCGATACAGCTGCCTTCAATGCCTGTCTCGATGAACAGCGCACCTTGCCTCTGATTCAGGCTCAAGATAACCGCCGTATTGAGCGTGGGATTCGATTCCAACCTTCTTTTGAAATCAACGGAGAATTTTTATTGGGATCACAGCCTTATTCGGTGTTTGAAGCAGCGATTGAGTCGAAATTAGGATCATAGCATTAAGATTTGTTTGAATGTTGGCGTCCAATCGGTAGTTATAAAATTTTGATTGATCTGGAGGGTCTACGATGTCTGAATCAAAAGAAGTACAGGGAACACGCCAAGCTGTGGCCTTGCTCCGAATTACCTTGGGGGTCATTCTGGTTGTGGCTTGGTGGGATAATTTTAGCAAAGGTATTTACACCGCCGATGGTATGCGTGGTTTATTCAATTACATTTTTGATGCTAACGGTGGAGGAACCTACTTTGGCTATCGAGCGATTATTGAGGCTACGATTTTACAATTTCCAGGCATTTTTGCCGCTTTTCAAATGGTTGCCGAGTTAGCGATGGGCTTAGGCTTACTGGTCGGTGGGATTACCCGTCTGGCCTCCCTAGGTGCTGCCTTATTTTTCTTTAATCTGTTCCTGGCTTATCTCGGCGGTAATGAGTGGATTTGGACCTACGTTATCCTGACGATGTCTGCTGTCACCGTTTTCTTGGGCTATGGGGGACGCGCCCTTGGCTTTGATGTCTTCTTGCTCAAAACGCGGGGTAAGCCCCCCGCGCCAATTTTGTGGTAATGGGAATAAATTAGAAAACGGTAGTACAGTTAACCAACTTACTACCGTTTTCTAATGACCCATCACCGTCTCCAAATTCCAGACCGACAGGGTATCCAACTGTGCTCATCTTCGAAATCTTTTATCTGATCAGCGCCACATTATTGGCGCTATATGGATTCAACAGTCTATTATTAACCTGGCTTTATCGTCGCAATGAAGACCAAAAGGATTTTGTTAAGCCCGCCGATGTCACAGGAACAAATTGCCCCAAGGTCACTGTTCAGCTTCCGGTTTACAATGAACGACATGTGGTCAATCGACTGATTGAGGCGGTGGTCAAACTAGATTGGCCGGCGGAGTGTCTACAAGTTCAGATTTTGGATGACTCAACGGATGATACCCGCCAAATTATTGCGACAGCGGTCGAGGAGTTCCGATCGCGAGGATTCACCGGCGGTCTTGAGCACATCTGCCGTCCTGACCGTCGGGGCTACAAGGCTGGGGCATTAGAGCACGGTCTCGCCTCCGCTACTGGTGAATATGTAGCGATCTTTGATGCCGATTTTATTCCCACACCTGATTTTCTTCAGAAAACGATTCCCCTGTTTGATGAAGCGGCTGTGGGTTGTGTCCAATCGCGCTGGGGGCACATCAACGCTAGTGCCTCTCCCCTGACCAAAGCCCAAGCCCTAGGGATTGATGGCCACTTTATTATCGAGCAGACGGCCCGCCATCGGGTGAGAGCGTTTCTCAATTTTAATGGCACAGCTGGGGTGTGGCGGCGTCAGTGTATGATCGATGCTGGCGGCTGGGAAGGGGATACCCTGACTGAGGATTTAGACCTGAGTTATCGCGCTCAGTTAAAGGGCTGGCGGATTGTCTACACGCCTAATTTGGTTGTGCCTGCTGAGTTGCCGGTGCAAATCCAAGCCTTCAAGCGGCAGCAGTTTCGGTGGGCTAAGGGCAGTATTCAGACTGCGTGTAAATTACTAATGGCGATGTGGCGTGCGCCAGAGCCATTGTGGCGTAAATTATTAGGAACGTTACACCTCACCAACTATGGCGTCCACCCGTTTATGCTGCTCAATTTGCTGACCACCCTGCCGATGACCCTTTCTGACAGTATTTTTCTCCAATTAACCCCCCTCTTTACCCTGAGTGCAATTGGCCCGCCCGTTTTGTATTGGACAGCAATGGGGGCATCGGGTATTCCACCATCAGCCCGCTGGGGCCGATTGGGACTGTTAATTGCGCTTGGCACCGGGCTGTCTTTGAACAACACCCGGGCTGTGTTAGAGGCCCTCTTCCGCGTTGATAGCGAGTTCAAACGAACCCCAAAATTTGCCGTAACCAATCAATTCACCACGTGGCAGAGCAGTTCTTACGCCTTGCCGCGTGACCCAATGACCTGGATTGAATTAGCATTGGGACTGTATGCCTTTACGTTACTCGGCTGGGTGATAAGCCAGGGCATATGGTGGCTGATTTTGTGGCTGTTGCTCTATGGCTGCGGTTATATTTACGTAGCGGGGGTCGCTTTCGTACAAGCTTGGCAAACCCGAAGTGCACAAGCTGGGGCGGCGGCTTGACCGAGAATTGATTGCCCATTACTTTCGTCTCGACTATAATCCAGCGATATGGAACGATCAATTCATATTGGCTTGAATGCTCACTTACTATCATTAGCTCAATCGTACCGTGGTGCCGGGATTAGCTGGTATATGGTCAACCTGCTCAAAAATCTGGCCCAGGTTTCGCCAGATTTTTTTGATTACAGCGCATTTTTGAGCGATCAATCATTTGTAGAGCCACGCTTTAAGTTGCATCATAGTGCGCTGCCCACCCAGCGGCCCGTCGCTCGTATTTTGTGGGAGCAGACGCTCCAGCCAATTGCCTTGCGAGCGAACAAAATCGACCTGCTCCATGCGCTGGCTTTTGTGGCCCCCATCGTCGCTCCTCCCCCCTATGTCGTCACAGTCTATGATTTAAGCTTTCTGCGCTACCCAGAGGCGTTTCGGCCTTTTAATCGCTGGTACCTCACCAACTTCACATCGTACTCGGTCAATCGTGCCGAGGCCGTTATCACCATTTCTGAAAGTACTCGTCAAGATGTCATCAACCTGCTCGGTATCGCCCCAGACCGTGTTCACACCATCTACTGTGGGGCCGATGCCTCTTTCCGTCAACTCCCTCCCGCTGAGGTGGCTGCCTTCAAAGCCAAGCACAATTTGCCAGATGAGTTTATCCTATTTTTGGGGACCCTTGAGCCTCGCAAAAATGTGGATGGGTTGATTAAAGCCTATGCTGAGTGGAAGGTACAAGATGCGGATGCGCCTCCTCTGGTAATTGCCGGAGGTAAAGGCTGGTACTATGATACAATTTTTGAGTTAGTTGAGCAGCTAAACTTGACGGATTCTATACGCTTTCCCGGCTATGTGCCGCAAAATGAGCTACCGCTGTGGTATAATGCAGCCACACTCTTTGTTTATCCATCCCATTTTGAAGGCTTTGGCTTACCTGTCCTTGAGGCCATGGCCTGTGGTACACCGGTGATTACGAGCACCACCTCATCTTTGCCTGAAGTAGTTGGGCAAGATGGAACTGGATATTTGGTCGACCCAGCCGATATAAATGCCTTAGCCGAGGCGATGGCAACCTTGATGACTAACCCTGAACAACGGGCCAAGATGGTCGAGCAGGGCCTAGCCCGAGCTGCCACCTTTCGTTGGGAGAAAACGGCTCAGGAAACTGTAGGTGTGTATCAAAAGGTGTTGGGGATTTAAAGTTGTGCAATTAACTGAGGCATTGTAATCAAGACTCTCGCCTATCAATGATAGGGATGCCCCTACATTACCGAATGAATTCATAAATCTCAATCACTCTGTCTATATCTAATGAAATGCAAAAAATAGCTGAATTATTCTTCAACAATCAAAAATGGACCCCTGTGATTGCGATGTTGACTGACATATTTTTGGTCAATATTGCCTTTCTTTTGGCTTATTGGGTGCGCTACGATCTACAACTATTCCGAGGGGTAGATCCTGCCTTTGAGGTGCCCTATCAGGTCTATCTCCCCTTCGTGGTTCTGTTTACTGTGCTGCTCCTGATGGTCTATCGACAGGCTGGATTTTATCGCTTGCGGCGGCGTATTTCCTGGTTTGATGAATTTTATGCCATTGTTAATGGTACCGCCACGGGCACAATTATCACCATTGTCTTTATTTTCCTCTACCGACCTGCCTTTTACTCTCGGATTATCTTTATTTATGCGGCCATTTTTTCCGTGATTTTGTTGGGATTAAGTCGCTTCCTAACGATGCGGCTGATTACGCAAATGCGGCGTCGAGGGGTTGGGGTGAAACGAATGGTCATTGTAGGCGCTGGTGAAGTGGCGCGTGCCGTGATGCGTACCGTTGTGGCCCATCCCGAAACCGGGTTTGAGGTCTTAGGCTTTTTTGATGACCATCCCGGCAAAGGGGGCGAGGATATTGGTCGATTTAAGGCTTTAGGCAGTATTGATCAAAATCTCATTAATTATCTCAACGATGTCGATATTGATGAAGTAATTATTACCCTTCCTTGGCAATATCACCGCAAAATTATGAGTATCATGGCCCAATGTCAACGGCAGAACATTCGGGTGCGAATTGTGCCAGATTTATTCCAAATTACCTTGAGCCAAATGCACGTTGAAGAGATTGCTGGCGTGCCAATGATTGGCATCAAAGAAACGGGGATCAGCGGGCTGAATCAATTTATCAAACGCAGTCTCGATGTTATTTTTTCCGTTGTCGCCTTGATAGCGACTACACCGTTGATGGGGTTGATTGCTTTGATGATCAAGATGGAGTCACCAGGGGATATTTTCTTTAGACAAGAACGCGTTGGAAAAAATGGCCAGCGGTTTGAGCTTTATAAGTTTCGCTCAATGATTGATGGGGCAGATGCGATGAAGAAGGATTTAGCTGCATTAAATGAGGCGGATGGACCCTTATTCAAAATCAAAGAAGATCCCCGCGTCACCCGGCTTGGCAAGTGGCTTCGAAGATCGAGCTTAGATGAATTGCCCCAATTTTACAATATTCTACGGGGGGACATGAGCCTCGTTGGCCCACGTCCCCCAGTCCCCAATGAAGTTGAACAGTACAAAGAGTGGCACAAACGTCGCTTGGAAGTTTCACCCGGCCTCACTGGTCTTTGGCAGGTGAGCGGCCGCTCCGGACTCACCTTCGATGAGATGGCCCTCCTCGATATCTACTACATCGAAAACTGGTCCCTCGGTCTGGATGCAAAAATCATCATCCAGACCGTGCCTCGCGTTTTATTTGGGCAGGGGGCGTATTAACCCAACCTGCCAACCATAATCGCATATCCCAACTTGCCTTCTTTCACCGCTTGTGTCGCCGCTCTAGCAATCGCTTTGGCTTGCTCAAAGTCGATGCCCGCTGGCAGTTCCAACTTGCCCAATTTAATCATCAACTCAACGCCAAGGAGGCGGCCCTGAGCAGCGCGAACCATTTCGCTCAAGGCATTGTTGTGTGGTTCAATGTGCTCGGTTGTCAGTCCTGCTTCACTGAGATGGGCGGTGTAATCATCGATCGGCCGGGCGTCAGCAATACAGGCAACCCAAGCTAAGAGCGTTTCCAACTCGCTTGGTAAAGCACCTGAGCGGGTCAAATCACTCAACCCGACCTGTCCGCCGGGGCGTAGGACACGCGAGAACTCTTGAGCCGCTGTGGTTTTGTCTGGGAAGGTGCAGAAAGCACATTCGCAAATTACAGCGTCGAAGCTGTCATCTGCAAAACGCAAAGCTTCCGCATCGCCTTGACTGAAAGTGACGAGGTGGTCAAGATCCCGAGCTTGGGCCGCTTCTATTGCCTCCTGGACGGCCTCGGCCCCCAAATCCACGCCAACGACCTTACAACCGAATGCCTCAGCCAAATAGAGCGCACTTGTGCCCCGTCCAGCCGCAACATCGAGCACCCTTTTACCAGGTTGTAATTCAAGCAAGTCGCCAAGCCGTTGGGTCAATGTGAGGCCGCCTGGGTGAAAAGAATCACCCAGAATCATCGTTGCCCAATCGCTTTCATACAAAGCAGCGCAGCAGGTCTTTAGTTCTTCAGCATTTTGTAGATGGTCGAGCATAAAATTTACCCTTACTTGTGCTTTCCATTTAACAACGGAATGATATGGCTGAACGGTTGCTCAAACGAAAACGTCAATGGTTGAATCTCGAACTTTGTGCCGTGACGGCGAGCGTGATTGCGGGCGGCTTCTTGGGCATCCAACTGTGCCCGAGCTTGCTCGCGATAGCCAACGGTGTTGTAGGCACAAAATGGGATTTGTTTGCCATCGGGGAGCAATATTTCCTTGCAACACTTCATCAGATTTTTCTGATTAAAGGTCCAGGGATCCATAAAATCCTGGAACATAATCATAAACATGTGGTCGATGATTCCTTCCAGCCCCTCGGTCCCTTCAGGGAGACCACAGGCAGCACAAGACATCGCAAAGTTGTAGGCCGCTTTTTCCATCCCTGGCACGGCGGAGGAAGACCACAACCCTTCCAAAGCCTTTTGAATTTCATCAGCAAAGTCGAGCAAGACTCGATTTGAGATGTAATCAAGATAATCATCGACATTGAGAATGCGAGGCAGGGGTACAACGTTATCACCCTCAACAAAAGCATAGGTGACCGAGTTACAGGTGGGGAAGCAGCAAGGCACCGGGATAAAATCATCCTTGACGAACATTCCATCGGTCTGTTCCTCGACCAATTTGATCAAATCAGGGTTGGTCATTCGCTCTAGCGGATTGTGCTCCATATATCGTCCAGCGTGGAAAGCGGGCTGAAAATTGACACCAAAAACAGCCGGATGATTCATCGCAAATTTGATGATGTCGCCAACCTCATGATCGTTGACCCCTCGTTCAATCGCCGGAATGAGAATGGCCGGGCAGCCGATTTCGGCCAAGCGATCCAAGGCCCGCAACTTTTCTGGAAACAAATCAGGCTCGCCGCGAATGACCTCGTAGGTGTGGGAGGCAAAGCCATCAAATTGAAAGTAGATCGCCGGGCGAATATCAGCTAATTCGACCAAAAATTTATCATCATTGGCGATGCGTCGGCCATTGGTGTTGATCATAATGTGCCGAATACCGCGATCCATCGCCATGCGCATCATCGGCACAATCTCTGGGTGAATGGTGGGTTCACCGCCCGAAAACTGTAGTAATTCTGGCGTAACTTCGGCGCGAATATAATGATCGAGAATGTTGTCAACCTCATCCAAGGTCAGATTGTACCCTTTCCCTGCATCGGCGAAACAAAGGGGGCAATCCATATTGCAAGCACTGTTCACCTCAATGATGCCCACACAGGCGTGTTGTTGATGATCAGGACAGAGGCCGCAATCGTGGGGGCACCCGTGCTTGATCTCGGTGGCAAATTCCGCAGGAATAGTGCCTGGTTTGTTAAATTTTAATGAGTTGGTATAAGCCTCGGCATCACCATAGACCAAACTTTCAAACTCGCCGTGTTCACTACACCGTTTACGCATATAAACTTTGTTGTCCCGCAGCAAAATTTTGGCATCAATGACCTTCCGGCAATCTGGGCAAATGCTGCGGGTAAGTTCGTAAAATACATAATCGACATCGTGGCGCCCTTTTGGCTGTTCGACGACTGCGCTGGATTGAGATAATCCATTGGTTTTCATAATAAATTGGCTCCTCAGTTATTACTACTACCTTTGTACTTTTAGAAATAGACAAGATTGACAAGGTTTACAGAATAAAAAACTTGAATAATCTTGATAATCTTGATAACCCTGTCAAGTTTTTCTTTCATTAGGTGATTCTCGAAAAGTGCAAACATAGTGTTATTTTATGTTTCAACAAATTTGTATTCTTTCGTCCTTGATTGAGTTCGCGTAGCAATTACCAAGTCAATTTAGCAACCCGTTGAATTGTTTTTCCATAGGTGCTATTGAGTAACCCTCGCACCGCCGCATCTCCGGCTAACTGCATGTTGCCGATAGAGTAGGTGGGATAAGCGTGAATAATGTTGGCTAAATCGAGGAGCTTGATCTTTCGTTTGATCGCGATGGCAAACTCAGTGATCATTTCGCCCGCTCGCTCAGCTACAATCGTTGCCCCCAGCACCTGCCCATTGGGCTTGTGAACGACTTTGATAAATCCAGCTCGATCATTTTCCGCAACCGCTCGGTCAATGCGGTCGATGGGCCAATGGCTCACGACAATTATATCACCGTATTGTTTTCGAGCATCAGCCTCAGCTAAGCCGACGTGAGCCACTTCAGGATCTGTGAAGGTGGTCCAGGGAACAACATCCTGAAAGCCTTTGTCATTGAGCGGGATGAGGGCATTACGCGCGGCTTGCACTGCTTGCCAGCCCGCAACGTGGGTGAATTGATAGTTGCCTGCCACACAATCGCCAGCGGCGTAAATATGACTGACGTTCGTCCGCAAATATTGATCGACTGGAATGCCTTTTTTGCCGTACTCGACCCCAGCCTTCTCCAAGGCCAAGCTAGTGACGTTTGCCGCACGCCCAACCGCGACGAGCAACATATCGCCTCGGATTTCCTGATCTTCAACGGTCAAAATGATTTCCTGTTCTGCTTGGCAGGCTTGGCTGACCAAGCCTTTGACAAATTGAATACCCTCCTCGGCAAAAATGCGTTCCATCACCTCGGCGACTTCGGGTTCTTCTCTTGGCAACAAGCCCACGTCAATCAAGGTCACCTGTGAGCCGAGGCGTTGATATGCTTGAGCAATTTCTGAGCCGATTGGTCCGGCCCCGATGATGATGAAGCTTTCTGGCAGATGGTCGTTGTCAAAAATTTGTAGATAGGTTTGATAATTCACCTGACCTAACCCAGGAATGGGAGGAATGAAGGGGTGAGCCCCGGTTGCGATTAGAAATTTTTTGGTGGTAAGGGTACGATCCCCCACCTGAATTGTGTTGGCATCTGTAAATTGGGCGGTCCCCTGTACGACTGTAATGCCTTCAGCCGTCAAATATTCGGGTGTTTCGTATTGGTACACCCCATCAATGGCCTGACGAATATAATCTCGCACCCGAGCCATATCAACCTGAGGTGGCCCAGCACAAATGCCATATTGAGCGGCGGTGCGCGTTTCGTGAGCAATTTTAGCCGCTTTGAGCAATGCTTTGCTGGGCACACAGCCTGTCCAGGTGCAGTCGCCCCCAATGCGATCTTTTTCAATGAGGGCGACCTTTGCCCCGATTTGCTCGGCAAAGTGAGCCGCCGTCAATCCCCCTGACCCCGCCCCAATCACAATTAAATCATAAGTTTCCATGATGTATTTCTCTAGGTATCTATTTTCTGAATATGTGTGATCATTGTAGCCCATTTTTCCTAAAGGTGTGTGAGAAATTTTACAAAAGGGGGTTTGAAGAGGATTTGAGGGTTTCCGTATTTGATCTTATGTCGAATATCTCATCACCAAAATAGATCTGAACAGCTAGAAAATACCTTTGCCTCATATTTTCCATTAAAAACGAGTACCAAAGTACGGGTTTGTAACATCTTTGTAATAATTGGTCATTAAGGTTTGGGTGGAGTGAAAATTTTCGATGATTGAAATAGTGGGAGAACCTTTAAATATGACAAAAACAAAAATAGCTTTAATTTTGCTTGGGGTGATTGGCTTGACCTTGCTTTTACCCCTAACCGCTTTGGCAGATGGTGGTGTGACGACTCAGCCGTTTACAACGACGTATGAGATCGAACTTGATGGTAATTGGACCGAGGCAAATAATCATCCGGGGACAGCTACACCTGGTCCTGCTCACTTTTCCCCATTGATTGGGGCGTCTCACAATAGCGATGTGGTATTTTGGGCACCAGGAACACTAGCGTCTCCTGGGGTTGAGGAAACTGCTGAGCTAGGGCTGACAGATGATTTTACCACTGAAATCAACGCTGAAATCAATGAAACGCCACCGGATGCTCTGGAGCGGATTTTTAGAGCGGGGAATATTGATAATGAGGCGACAGCAACGACCAATGTGACTGTCAATAAAGATTATCCGCTTATCTCATTGATCTCAATGATTGCCCCTAGCTCCGATTGGTTCATTGGCCTACGAGATCAATCGACTTTAGATGGTAGTGATCGTTGGAAAACAAGTTTTTCTCAAGATGCCTTTCCATATGACGCTGGAACTGAGCAAGATGACAATATTTTTAGCCTAAGTAATGATCCTGAAGATCCTCATAAGAATATCACAAATATCACGAATGGTGGATTTTTCAATAGCAATCCGCTTGGCACGTTTACAATACGTCGCATCAACTACTCCGACCTCTATATCGACAAGCAAGTTAGCCCCAATACCGATGTGACCTATAATACACAGGTAATCTACACAATTGTTTTGAGCAACACAGGCGATACAACCGCAACAGGAGCCAATCTGACTGATACCCTGCCCGCCAATGTTTCCTTTAATGGGTGGATTAGCCAGCCTTCGGGTGCAGCTGAAAGTAATGGTGTTATCACTTGGAATGGTAATGTAGGCGATGGTGCCCAGGTGATCTTCTCGTATTCTGCAACCTATATGGGCACAGCAGTGGGTGAAACGATCACGAATACGGCTGAATTCAATCATATCTCTGCCAACGGAACAAACTCCGGTTATGACACCGCCAGCTTCACCGTTGTCGACAGTATGAACCCCGCCCTAACCATAACGAAAGTTGCTGATAAAACAGAAGCTGCCCCAGGCGATACCATCACCTACACCTATCGGGTGACCAATACAGGAGATGTGGATTTAAGTAACATTGTGGCTCATGATGACAAGCTAGGATCGGTATTGCTGGATGAAGGCTCATTGAGTGTGAATGAAAGCGCATCGGGGACGATGACCTATACGGTTACAACTGAAGATTTGCCAGGGCCAATTGTGAACACCGTTACTGTCTCTGGTACGATGTCTAGCACCACTGTGACCGCCTCGGCGAGTGAGTCTGTCGGTGTGATTGATGCAGTGACAGTGACACCAAGTATGTCGGAAACCACCACCATTTCGAGCACCAAAGGCGATTTGGTCATCGAAGCCCCGGCGGGTTCATTGCCTGACAACGCCAGCAAGGTGAAATACACCAGTTATGGAACCACACCGACCACGTCTGAAACATCAGGCTTGCCTGCCTCTCCCAAAATTGGTCTGGTCTTTGATATCACCTTATTCGATGGGAGTGACTCAGTTATCGGTAGCCCAATCTTTAGCCCAACCTTGAAAGTGACGATTTCATATGATCAATCCGTCATTGATTCCTTGGGCATCAATGAGGAGGGATTAGGTGTCTTCTTCTTTGATACAAATACCAATAGTTGGGTTGCCTTGACCGTGATCTCACGAGACACGGATGCAAACACAATTACATTTGAGGTCAGTCACTTGACCGAGTTTGCCGTGGTTGAGAGTGTCACTTTCCTCTATCTGCCGTTGATTTCGAAACCATAAAAAGTTAAAAGAATGTAAATGAAAAAGGGGTTCTGGTATTTCGACCGGAACCCCTTTTTCTATTCAAAAATAGAGCAATCAAATCGTCGCCCGCCACGCGGTAATAATCGCCTGATTTTCCGGCACATTGGTTAAAAATGATTGCCGTAACGCAACATTATCAATCCGGGCTGCCCGCGTTTCAAGCAAGCTATGGGCTTCGGCCAGAATGCGATTGGCCGCCTTAGATTTTCCTGCTTTTTGTAAAATTTGATGCGCCGTTTGATAGAAACGGAAAGGGTGATCGAGGCCGGTTAAACTATGCTCATCCAACCATTGCAAACTTTGCTCAATTTGAGCCACTGCGCCATCCACATCGCCACTGTTCAGGGCACAGCGGGCTAATCCTGCTTCGGCATCCAAGGTGTTGGCAATTTGATTGACCACCAGCCAATTTTCTTTGGCCTGCTCAAATGCTTTGCCTGCCGCTGCAAAATCCTTTAAGGCTTCCAAGGCTAGACCAAGCTGTAGATAAGCTTCGGCAAGATCAAAGTGACTTTCAAACGAAGCGAATTTAGCAATCGCTTGAGCTGCACTGGCTTTAGCGGCTTCAAAATTCTCTAAAGCGTGATCGATAGCACTCTGCACTGTTTCGAGTTCAGCCTGCCCGCGCATATCATCAATCGAGAGATAAATGAGATTGGCCTGCTCGATCCGCTGTTGAGCCAAATCGTATTGGCCTAAGGTTACAAAGACTTGTCCCAAATTGTGTAGCGCCTTGGCCTCACCTAGGCGATCCCCAATGGCTCGATCAATGGCCAACGTTTGCTCATAATCATCGAGCGCCGCAGAGTAATTGCCTTGTTTGCGTTGTACCTCACCCAAATTATTAAGACAGGTCGACTCACCCCGTCGATTGCCAATTGAGCGGTTCATCTCAAGCGCTTGCCTTAAATATTTTTGGCCTTGACTAAAATCATTGAGATGGACGAAAAGGGTGCCCAGACCTGTCAAAGCGATCGCTTCCATCCGACGATCGTCGGTGTTGGCCAAAATGGTTTGGGCCGCTTGCATATGTTGCAGCGCAGTTTGGTACTCTTCTTGATCTTGTTCAATGTAAGCTAGGTTGCTTAAACTTTCCCCCTCTAAAATGGGGTCTTTGGCTTGGCGGGCCCCTTGCAAGGCCAGTTGAGCGTGCTCAGCGGCCAAGGAGAAATTATTGATGAGTCGATAGTAGTAGGATTGTTGATTGTGAACTTTAGCTAGTTTAATTGGATCATCCAACTGCTGGGCGATTTCCTGAGCGGCTTTGAGATCATTCGCTTGAGCCTCTCTTAGACCTTGTCGCCCCAGCAATCGCTCCCGTGCCAAATGTAAGTCAAACATTTGGATTTGCGTTGACTCTTTCAAATCCAATTGATTAAGAACATCCAAGGCCCGGCCGTACCACATCAGGGCGGTTGAACTGGCGTAGGCTTGATCGGCGTGACGCGCCGCCTGGATGCTATAAATCAGGGCTTTTTCTAGCTCGCTGGCCTCATAGAAATGGTGGGCCAACTCCTCGGCCATTCGACGAGGATCAGCTAAATATCGTACTTCTAAGGCCTCGCCTGCTTGTCGATGCAATAGACGGCGGCGCAAGCTGCTCAATTCTTCATACAACACCTGTTGGATTTCGGCGTGGGTAAAACGGAGGGTTGTTTCACCGGGGGCTTCCTCAATCAGTTGACGCTCCAGCGGAACATCGAGCTGTTCAAGCAGAACCCATTCAGATAGCTCGCTCATCTGCCGCAAATCATCAAATTGAAATTGTCGGCCTAATACAGCCGCCTGCCGCAGGAGACTTTGTGTGTCTCGGCTCAGTAATGAAATTCGCTGTAAAACGGCGTCTCGGACACTCTGTGGTAGGTGGACTGCCCCATTTGTTGAGAAACTCCAAACCCCATCCTGTCGATAGACCGTACCTTCATCAACCAACCCGTTGGCCACCTCTTCAACATAAAATGGGTTACCCTCGGTGACCTCATAGATTTTTTGTCTGAGGGACATTGGAACGTTTTTTCCCCAGATATTGGTCAACATTGTGCCCACTTCATCCTCTTGCAAACGGTCCAAATTAAATGTTTTGTAAGGAGAGGACCGTTGTAAGGTTTGTAGTGTTTCAAGCAAGGGATGATCATGCTCGAGATCAGTATCGCGATAGGTGCCGATAATGAGCAGTGAAATTGAGGTACAGTGTCGGGCCAGATAATGGAGCAGTTGCAAGCTGCTTTGATCGGCCCAATGCAAATCATCTAAAATGAGTAACCAAGGATGTTCTTGGGTGGCCCGTTCGATATATTGCGCCAGACTGTTCATCAGTCGGAGCTGCTCCTGACGTGGCTCCAAGGGCGGGGCCTCTGGCACGTTGGGCATCACCATTCGAATTTCCGGCACCCAGCGGACCACATTCCCTAACAGTTGTCCCATTTGTTCATCGGCAATGTTGGGGGGCACTGTGGCAAAGTATGTGCGTAGGGCCTCAATAAAGGGCTGATAGGCCAGACTACCTTCCATTGGGTGACATTGCCCCATCAGTAACATTTCTGGTTGAGCTAGCATCGCCATCTCTTGGGTCAGGCGGGTTTTGCCGATGCCTGTCTCGCCGGAGATAAGCAGCAGTTGGCCTTGGCCCGCTTGAGCCTGTTGCCAGCTTTCCAATAAAGCCTGCAAGGTTTCCTCGCGGCCAACAAGAGGATATTGTTGATGGCGGAGCAACCCTGTCATTTGGGCTGACTCAGGAATACCAAGATTACTCAAAACACGTTCAACTTGGTGGGCTGTGCTGTAACGTTCCTCGGGGTCTTTTGCCAACAATTTAAGGATAACGTGTTCTAATGAGCGAGAGATTTGAGGATTCAACTCACGTGGTGAGGTTGGTGTCTCATTGAGATGCGCTTCCATAATTGCATGATCTGATCCATTGAAGGGTGTTTGGCCGGTCAGAATTTCATACAAAATAACCCCGAGGGCATACAAGTCCGTGTGGGCTTCCAGTGGCTCCCCAATAATTTGCTCTGGGGCCAAATAGTGAGCTGTATGGAGGACGAGAACGTTATCCAACAGATTTTGGCCCTCGCGCAATCGCCCTAGGCCAAAATCTGTTAGTTTTAACATCCCCAAACTATTGCCTGGAGTCGATGTTGTCCAAGAACCATCATTGGTTAGAAAAATATTACGTGGCCGCAAATCACCGTGATAGACACCGCGACTGTGTGCATATTCCATCGCCCGGGCAACGTTGATACCAATATTGATCGCTTGGCTGAGTGGCAGTGGTTCACCAGGCTGGACCAAAAATTCATCAAGGGTTTTTCCTTCCAAAAATTCTTGGACGATGTAAGCAAAGCCTTGGACTTTAGCACAATCAAGAACATTAACGATATTAGGATGATCCAGTTGCGTAATTTGGCGAGCCCGATTTAGAAATTGGTCGATGGCCTGCTGGCTAAATGAAATAGAGAGGATTTTGACCGCGACTGTCGTTTCGAGGTGCGTATCATTTGCCTCGAATACTACGCCAACGGCACTCTCGCCCAATTTTTCCCCAATTCGGTAACGATTGGTGATTAGTTCTCCGGGAGTTTTGCGAAATTCGGGGGTAGCCAGCACATCCTCCACGGAAGGGTAGATGACAAAGAAATCAGTAAAGCCCGCCAGATTGATGACGCGCTGCACGCGTTTTGATAGACCAACCAAAGCAATCAATGTATCTGGGTGTTGTTGACGGAGGGTAATCAATGGTTTTAGCCCGACGATGGCCAACGACTCAACGAAGGATAAATCAATGATTAACCGGGCTGGCCAGCCCGTAGCGGTTAGCCGGTCCAGTTCCTGCTGAAAGTCTTTGACCCGTCGTTCATCAAACACCGCTGGGAGAGTTAGTGTCGCCGCATCGCTATCAGCATACTCGGTGACGCTGATCATTTGCGCCGGAGTCAAATCGAAGACCAAACCCTCCCGACCAACAACGATCTCACAGGGGGTATAAACGGTATCTTGCGCTTGATACTCAATTGTTTCTGCCTGAATTTGTAGCAACTCTTCATCAGAGTGGGTTGGGTCGTGGTGGAAGAGGACAAGCTTTTTGACCCCAGCTCGGCGCGCCAAATCTGCCCCGATGAGGGCCGAACTGTGGCCCCAATCCTCTTTTTCAAAGGTAACTTCGCGTAAGGTCAATTGGGTGTCAAAGAAGAGGACGTCAGCATCTCGGAAAAATTCGATGTAAGGCCGCAGGCTCGGCTCATCAAAGGCTTTGTATTCCGCATCACTGGCGTGCACAAAAACACTGTTTTTCTCTTCAAAACGATAGGCGTAGGCATCCCCAGGGTGGTTGAGCTTAATGTGGCTGATTTTGGCTGAGCCAATTTGGAGCACATCATCAGGCCGAAGCTTAATAAAATCTAGATTGGCCTGCATCACATCAATCGGAACCGGGAAGTTGATAAAGCGTTGCTGTTCGCCTAACACTTCATTGCGCCAATCAATATCGTGGGCGTAATAAATATAAATTTGGTTGCCGGGGACAAACGCGGGTCGGAAAAATGGAAAACCTTGAATGTGGTCCCAATGGGGATGCGTGAACAAAAGATGTAACACCCCTTCACCACGCCCACAAGCCCCTTCCATCAACTTGAGGCCTAACTCTCGAATACCCGAGCCGGCATCAATGATAATCGTCTGCTCATTACTTTGAACTTCGATGCAGGGAGTATTCCCTCCGACGGTTCCCCCGGCTAATGGTTGTAATGCATTAACGTAATTGCGTACAGCAGCTGGATCATTGGTATCTATCGTTTCATCCAGCCCCATAATGGCGTCGTAAATCTTGTTGCGCACTGCGTCGGGGAGGAGAGGGGATGGAATTGAGCCACGTGCACCCCAAATTTTTATTTTCATAGGGTTGTCCTAATAAGGATGACTACTCAAAAATGAACACAACGATGTTCGTAGTTGGTCAAGGCTAAATGATAAGCAAGATCAACTTATCACTCATCAGGCGTATTTTACAGGTTGATTTTGTCTTGGTGTGTTGAGTAGATTCAACAAGAAAATTTTTATCTCTCTTCAAATGATATACAAAAATAGAGCATTGACCAATTTTGACCTCATGTTAAGGGTTTATTAAGAAATATGAAGCTAATAATTTACAGGCTATTCTTAAAAATGATGATTTTTTCCCTTATGATCGTATAAAATTAGCTGGTCATATTAATGCGCTAATGTTATACTTGTAACTAGCTCTACATAATGAATACCATAAACACTATGAATGCTGATAACCCTACAAACTCAATTTACAACATTAGAAATATTCAACGTCTACTCAATGATGCCTACAATCTCGAAGAGTTACGATCGTTGGCCCTTGAGGAATTTCGTCCCGTTTATGATGATTACTCCGAAGTAAAAAAGAGTGAGTTGATTCGGCGTATCTATGAACATGTCGAACGTAAGGGCCAAATTCCACATTTGTTGTCCTTGGTCGAACGAGATGCCCCATTACAATATGCGTCCTATCAAGATCGCTTAATGAAGGAGGTTGATGTTTTTTCGGAGCAAACATTGGCTCTGACCGTGACTCCCGTGACAGAGAGTATTACTCTTGATGAGCGAGCAATCTGGACGGTTTCGTTGGTGAATAAAGGAGAAATACCTGTTGATGAGATTTTGCTGCGGCACGGGCGAACCCTGTTAGATGAACCGTTTAGCTTGGACATCAATCAACGGCGTGAATTTACCTTAACCTCTAATTATAAAACACCGGGAAAAAAGCGTAAACGCTTGTCGCTGACTGGCATTGCCCAAAATGGAGAGGCTGTTCAGGTCGAGGCGAGTGCCACGTTGGACGTTATCGAAAGAGACGAAACCAGCGCCTTGAATAATCCAACAATTACAGTCAACCCCGAGCAGGCCGAAGCGATTATCATAACTAACCCCTTTCGACTTGAGTTGCTTCACATTCCGGCTGGACCCTTTCTTATGGGAAGCAATCCAGCCCTAGATCTACGGGCCTTGCAAAATGAGCAACCCCAACATCAAGTGCATCTTTCTGAATATTATGTCAGTACCTATCCCATAACAAACGGGCAATATGCGGCCTTTCTCAAAGCTACAAATCATCAAGGACATCCAAAATGGGAGGTCAAAGAGAGTTGGTTTCGTAGCAGTGTACAATATCCAGTTGGCGAGCGAAATCATCCGGCGATTTATGTCTCTTGGGATGATGCCACAGCCTTCTGTGAGTGGCTGACCACGGAGACAGAATACACGTTTTCCTTGCCAACCGAGGCTGAGTGGGAAAAAGCAGCGCGTGGAACACAGGGGTTTATATATCCTTGGGGGAATGATTGGGATTACACACGATTGAACACGCTCTATCACGGACCCAATAGCCCCACCCCTGTCGGGAATTATTCACCTCAGGGTGATAGCCCCTATGGCTTGGCAGATATGGCGGGCAATGTTTGGGAATGGTGCGCCGATTGGTACGATCCAGATTTTTATGCAGCGCGAGCTGATGAGGATGTGGTCGACCCAATAGGCCCTGATGAGCAACTGAAGCGTGTTTTGCGAGGCGGGGCTTGGAGTGGCGATCAGTACATTGTGCGGTGTGCTTATCGTCGTAGCCACGATCCTGGGGCACGAACAAATATGTATGGGTTTCGAGTCGTCATTCGTTTGTAGCTAAAATTATAAAACAAAAAAAGCGTGGTTATCTTCGACCACGCCTTTTTTCGTATATCCCCAACTTATTGGGCTTCAATCATCAATTCATAATCATCCACTTGGCGAACAATAGTTTTTATCATTGGCAAGGTGCTAGTGACAACAAACTCATCGCAGATCAGTATGAAGTTGATATTAAAATTGGGCTGAAAAGCGATAACCTCCCCATTTAACGTTTCATAACGACCAAATTTTCCAGTCAAGCTGTTTGTAAAGAGTTGCCCGCAGGCAATAACAGTCTCTGCCTCTAACTCCTGAACTAGTAGTTCATCAGCCAGACCCAACATCTTCTGATTGAGTTGTTGAATTTTATTGGTATTGGGCGAGTGATTTTGACAGGGTAAGTTAATCATGGGTCCGTCCTTTCACGAGATAGATTTTGAAACGATCGTTCAAGCAAATTTTAGGATTTTAAATTGCGCAAAGAAACTTACTAATAAATTTCTTAAACTATTTAAAGTATAACATAGATTTCTGTTACAGATTGTTACGATTCCATTAATTTCGTTAATTTTTTATAGGAGATTGGTAACATTGCGGTAACCTAGCTCGCTTAAAGTGGGTCTGCGCGCTTTATTAAGACACTTTATTAACAGTTCGAACTTGGTATCAATTATAAAAATCTCATTTTAGTGGAATGCGAGGACCTATGAAACACAAATTTACGTTTAATTCAATTTCAAAAATGCTTTTTCTAGGTAGTATTTTAGTTCTCGGCTTGGCTCTTCTCCCTTCGGCCTCAGTACTAGCTAAAAACCCGACCAAACCTCTTTTGGCAACGGTATCTACGGCCTTTATGTATCAGGGGCAGTTATCTGATGGTGGTGGTCCAGTAACTGACACCTGTGATTTTACCTTCACGCTTTATGATGCGGCTTCAGGGGGTAACCAAATTGGTTCAACTGTCACCGCGAATGGTACATCTGTAACCAATGGCTCCTTCTCGGTCGAGTTAGATTTTGGAGCCGATGCCTTCACGGGTGATGCTCGCTATCTGGAAATTACGGTTGATTGTGGTGATGGGTCAACAACCCTTAGCCCCCGGCAGGAACTACAGGCTGTCCCTTACGCCCTTGGTCTTCGCCCTGGCGCAACCATCGAAGGTACTGGTACCTTGGTAACGGCCTCTAGCTCTGGGGGAACAAATGCTGCAGCCTTTTACGGTGAATCAAGCTCCTCTTCAGGCCGTGGTGTGACTGGGGTTAACACCGCCAGTAGTGGCTCACCATCTGGCGTTCGTGGCGAAGTGAACTCAACCGATAGCGGGGCGACTGGGGTATATGGTTTGGCCATCAGCAGTAGCGCAACTGGCAGTGGCGTAAAAGGTCAAAATAATGGAACCAACGGTTATGGTGTTTGGGGCCAAGGTGGTAGCGGTGCGACAGGTGTCTTGGGCCAAACAAATTCAAGCTCACGTTATGGTGTCTGGGCCTATAACAGTGGCACAGGTGTTGGCCTACGTGCTGAAAGCCAAAGCGGCAACATTATCGAAGCTCGCGATTTAGATGATGCCGTAAATGCGAAATTTACAGTCGCTAATGATGGAATGATTACAGGCATTGGTGGGATTGATATTTCAGGCGGCAGCAGTGACTCTCTGGACCTGACCGGCTCAGGTAATGTGGTGAACGCTACAAGCACTGGTGGTACAAACAACGCAGCCGTTTTTGGTCAAACAGCTTCGTCTGTTACTCGTGGTGTCTACGGTCTCAATACGTCAACAAGTGGCTCAACCGCTGGGGTTCGCGGTGAAGTGAATTCAACGGCCAGTGGGGCCACTGGTGTATTTGGTTTAGCGGTTAGTAGTAGTGCAACAGGTAGCGGGGTTAAAGGCCAAAATAATGGAACCAATGGTTATGGTGTTTGGGGCCAAGGTGGTAGTGGAGCGACAGGTGTACTCGGTCAAACGGGATCAAGCAGCGACTATGGCGTTTGGGCACTGAATACGAGCTCTGGTGTTGCCCTACGAGTCGAAGGTGGTGGCAATTTGATCGAGGCTTGGGATACGAGCCCTGTAAATCTACGATTTAGAGTTGATAATGCTGGCAATGTTACTGCGGATGGTGGCTTTACTTCACCTGCGGCTGACTTTGCCGAAATGTTACCTGCCGTCAGTGGTCTGGAACCCGCCGATGTCTTGGTTATTGGTCAAGATGGCCAGTTAACCCTGAGTACCGAAGCCTATCAACCGACGGTAGCTGGCGTTTACTCCACAAAGCCTGCGTTCTTGGGCGGTGCTGGTGTTGATGCGGATCTGACTGGCCAAATTCCGTTGGCAGTCGTTGGGATCGTTCCTGTTAAAGTAAGTGCTGAAAACGGAACTATCGCGCCAGGCGATATGTTGGTGGCCTCAGACACACCAGGTCATGCGATGCGTGCTGAAGCAGATGCCCCGAATGGTACGGTCATTGGTAAAGCCTTGTCTGGATTGGATGCTGAGACAGGCGTCATTCAGATGTTGGTTATCCTGCAATAGGAGGGAACCCATGACACAGAAATGGCTTATTCGAATTGGCATCTTACTTATAGTGGTACTTCTTTTAGGACAAGGTTCTGCCTTGGCGCAAGGGTACACTGTGACCGGACGCCCTGTTAGTAGTGCTCAAGCAATGGGCGGCGGCGATTTCACGCTCTCAGGCAGTGCTGGGCAACCGGAAGCCGCGACCGCATTAAGCGGGGGTGGATTTACGCTGGAAGGTGGTACAGAGTTTGAGGGAATGGTTATGAATTCCTACATTTATTTGCCACTTATGCTCAAATAGCAAATTTCAGTGAATTGGTGGCTTATCATAAACCTTTATTTTTATTGTTACATAATTTATAATGATAAGCCATCAATTTGTTCATCGTTGACTTACAGACTTGAGATACGTCTAGCAGTTTGCCCAGCGTGTCTCAACTGTAAGTCAACGTCCTAGTGAGAAAGGGGTTAAGTATGAAAACGTTATTATCTTATCAAACACAAAAGGCAGGGGTCAGTCTTTTTATTGCATTCATGATGATTGGTACAATGCTTGGCCTTTTTGGCGTTTTGGCCCAGCCTGCTTGGGCGATGGATTGTACGGTGCCTGGTAGCCACGCCTCAATCCAGGCGGCGATTGATGATGTTGGGTGTGACAAAATCACCCTGTCAGCCCAAACCTACACCGAAAATTTGGTTATCAATCGAACGCTGACGATCGAAGGCGCTGGCAAAACGTCAAGTATTATCGACGGTAATGGCGGACGCGGTGTAACAATTGGCACAGCGGCGACCGTCACCCTCAAAGATTTACGAATTACGGGTGGCGATGCTACCTCTGCTGCAACAGACCCACGGTTTGGTGGGGGTGTTTATGTGACCGCAGCGTCCACCTTGCATGGTGAAAATTTGCAGATCGATAGCAACATAGCGAGCACGAGTAACACATCAGCCGGTAGAGGCGGAGGATTGGCCATTCAAAATGGAAGTACAGCTATTTTGACGAGCACAATGCTCATGTCTAATACCGCGCAACCTTCGGGGAATGCTTCGGGTGTGCCCCAAGGTGGTGCAATTTATGTGAATACCTCAAACCTCTCGATGGTTGATAGTTACATTATGAATAACTATGCTAGCAACAATGGTACTGATGATGGTCAGGGTGGAGGTCTCTTCTCCAATGCCAATACCCTGATCAACTTGCAGGGCAATACTTGGAGCGGGAACAAAGCTCAAAACAGCACGAGCGGGGATCTGGAAGGCAATGGTGGAGCCATCGCCGTTGATTTCCCCACCGGAGCAACATTCTTAAACCTATCATATGAAACATTCAGTGACAATGTCGCGAATGCCAGTAATGACAATCTCAGTGGCGTAGCTGAAGATGATTTGACTCGCGGCGGAGCCATCTTTTTTAACACCACTAACACCGCCGGCCATATCACTGCTACGTTGAATATCGTTACGATGACAAATAACATTGCTAAAGCAGGGAGCGGTACTGGGATCGGTCAAGGCGGTGGCATTTATGGTCAACATAGCACGATTCAAATTGCCCGAAGTCGGATTTTAGATAATGTTTCAGCTAGTAGTGGGACTGGTAATGGCGGAGGAATTTATGTGCGTGAGTCAGGTGTCACGACCGTCGGATTAGGGATTGTCAATACCTTCATCGCCGGAAATCAAGCAACTGGCACGGGGAATGGTGCGCAATTACATATCGCTTCTCATGAATTGGCTGCTTTATCATTTGTAACGATTGCAGATGATACTCAAAATAGCAAAGAGGCCATTTATTATAACCCTGCTGCTAATGCCTCCTTTAGGTTGTTGGTCGCCAATACAATCATTGCTAATCATGAAGATGGATTTGCTACAGCCAATGCCAATCCATTAAATTCAGCGTTGTCAAATGTTCTCTTCTTTAACAACAATGATGATGGCTCAAACTTTTTGGATGGTGGAGGAAACATCAATAGCGCTGCTAACCAAGATCCGCTTTTTGTTGACGCTGCCCAGAATGACTACCATATTGGGGCTGGTTCGGCGGCGATTGGTAAAGGGATTGATGACACGGTAACCAAGGATGATATTGATGGCGATGTTCGACCATTCGATACCACCTTTGACATTGGGGCCGATGAAGCGACACCAAATCTGACGATCGTTAAAACGGGCCTTCATGTTGGTTTTGGTGGCACCGCCCCTTACACCATTACAGTGAATAATACGGGCGCTGTGACTGCCACCAATGTGGTTATCACCGATGCCATTCCAAGTGGTGCGACCTATGGTAGTGGGGGCACAAAAGTCGGTGATGTTATCAGTTTTACGACCAGTACCATTGCACCTGGCAATCAATATGATGCGGTCTTTGTCTTGCACGCCACTGAAACTATTACCAATGAGACCTATCGGGTCAGTGCTGACAACAATATCAGCGCCACTGGCAAGATTTCCGTGGTCACTCACGGGCCGATACTATATCTGCCATCACTCCTAAAAGAATGACCTTAAAATAGGCTGAATTGTGGGTTAAGTAGACCCTGGAGATTTCATTCAATTTTGCTACCAATTGGTTTGATATCTCTGGGGTCTTTTTATTTTACATCGCAACTTGCACTAAGCCGGATATTCTACTTTTGCATCTTTGATATATAATTCACTTGTAACTTACTTTAGTGCAGGGAGCCAAGATGCTAAAAGCCAGCCATATCTTTATGATGTTTACCGCTGCCTACTTTTTGTCCTACTTCTATCGTTCAGCCAATGCGGTCATTTCCCAGGATTTATCAACCGAATTGTCTTTGAGCGCCCAACAGTTGGGCTTTATGACCAGCCTATTCTTTGCCACCTTTGCGCTGATCCAACTGCCGCTCGGCGTTGGTCTAGATCGCTGGGGACCGCGTTGGGTAACGCCAGGATTGATGCTACTGGGTGTGATTGGCAGCGTGATTTTCGGGCTGGCTAATTCGTTTTGGGTATTGGCGGTTGGTCGGGGGTTGATCGGCTTTGGAATGGCGGGCATTTTGATGGGCTCGCTGAAGATGTTCAGCCAGTGGTTCTCAACCGACCGATTTGCTACGGTATCTGGTTTGTTGGTGGGGATTGGCTCCTCTGGTGCCTTGGTGGCGGCAACGCCGCTGGCCTGGCTCAACAACACTGTCGGTTGGCGAACAGTCTTCTTTTTCGGGGCAGCTATGACCTTTCTGGTCGCCACTACGATTGCCATCTGGTCTCGCAATACGCCGCCGGGCGTGACTTGGCAAGGGGGGCAGCAAGGCGATGGTAGCGTGATGTCAGTGCTCGGCGATCTTCGCTTTTGGCGGATTGCCCCCTCTGGCTTTTTTACGACAGGCACGCTCTTGGCCTTTCAGGGGTTGTGGGCAGGACCCTATTTGTTTGACGTTCTGAACCTGACAGAGATTGAAGCGGGCAATGTGCTGCTGTTTATGGGCATTGGCACCACGACTGGGTTCATGGTTTCGGGCTGGCTGGCTGACAAGATTGGTTTGACCCAAGTCATTGTGACCAGCACTGTTATTTTTATACTGGCTCAGTTTGCCCTGATCTTACAGCCACCGCTGCTATTTGTTTACCTGATTTACATTCTGTTCGGCTTCTGTGGGGCATTCAACATTATGATGCTGGCCCACGCCCGAAAGATTTTTCCATCTAACATCACGGGACGAGTTGTGTCAGCCGTGAACCTGTTTGGCATCGGTGGCACATTTTTCATCCAATGGTGGCTCGGCCTGATTATCGGCTCATTCGCTGTGAACAGCGCCGGACAGTATCCCCCTCAGGCCTATACGGCTGCTTTGTTATTCACTGGAATTGGTGGCCTATTAGCCCTATTTTGGTATTTGCCTTTGACTCGTTCTGCTGCCCCGCGATTGGCTGAAGGGTAGTTGTAGAGGTGCAAATTCTCAACCTTCCAATCTTCCATACTTCCACCCTTCCATCCATTACTCCGCAAGAATCGGGTGGTTTTCAACAATCATTTTTGATATAGTGAGGCTATGAAAATGAACGGAGATGAAAAAATGATTGCAGAAAATTACCTACAATTATCAACCGATTACGCTCGAATTGAGCAGGCCATTCGATTTCTTGAGAAAAATTTTCGAGAACAGCCGAATTTGAAAGAAATTGCTGACAGCGTTGGTTTGAGTGAGTACCATTTTCAACGACTCTTCACCCGCTGGGCGGGCATTAGCCCCAAACGCTTTATGCAATTTTTAGCGGTGAAGTACGCCAAGCAACTGTTGGCCGACTCAAGAAATCTGCTGGATGTGACCTATGAAACCGGCTTGTCCAGCCCCGGTCGATTGCATGATTTGTTTGTGACGTACGAAGCGCTTAGCCCCGGCGAGGTTAAGCGGAAAGGGGAAGGGTTGACCTTGAAATACGGCATTCACCCTACACCCTTTGGTGAGGCGCTTATTGCGATTACAGACCGAGGCATTTGTCATTTGGCTTTTATTCAAGAAGGCCGTGATGAAGCATTACAAACATTGCAAACGAGTTGGCCCAAGGCGCAACTGGTCGAAGACGGATCGCAAACCCAACCCTTGATTGATCGCATTTTTGCCCCAAAAGATGGCCGTCAGCAAACACCACTCCGGCTTGATATCCGTGGCACCAATTTTCAGGTCAAAGTATGGCAGGCTTTGATCAACATCCCCCCGGGAGCCGTCGCCTCGTACGACACAGTAGCCGCGATGATTGGGCAGCCCAAAGCGTCCCGTGCCGTTGGCACCGCCAATAAGCACAATCCCATTGGGTTTTTGATCCCTTGCCATCGGGTCATTCGCAAGGTCGGCGATGTGGGTGGCTATCGTTGGGGGACGTCGCGTAAGAAGGCCCTGCTGGGCTGGGAAGCGGCACAATTACAGAAAGAAGTAGCGGCTTAACGAGACATTCTGGCCGAACAATTAAAAAGAATAAACACAAAGACCTCAAAGATTTTCACAAAGTTCACAGAGACTCTTTGAGGTCTTTATATTTTAGAATATTAGTAACTATCAGATGGGGCAGACGATGATGAGGATGATTTTTGGTTGCTGGTCATCTGCGCAAGTACTTGGGGAATAACCTGATCCAAAAGATCGTTGTAATCTGAAGTCCCTAAACGAGCGATGACACGGGATTTGACGAGGCCAACAATATCTGTGTAGGATGGGGCCGGTGGGCTTGATGATGCTGTGGGTGTGGCTGGTGACGGTGGAGGAGAGTCGCCGGATTTGAGTTGGATGCCCAAATCGTTGACCTTTTCCCGAGCTAAATCCGTCAGCACCACATGGTCATCCACCACAATTTCGGTGGTCCCGGCGGCGTGTAAATCAACGATGTCTCGTTCGGTGTAAAAGGTTTTCATTCGTGTTACCCCTTAACCTTCTCGGCCCTGAACGTTCTCAATCGCCGTCATTGCCGCAGCCTTAGCCGCCATCATCTCAGACTCACTGCCGCTCATCCACATTCGGCCAAAGCGCCCAACGCCAGAGACGTGTAGCAACTTCACATTGGCCTTCTTCTCCGCTTCATTCGCGGCCAAGTTGATGTAGGCCGCAGGAGCGACCTCAAAGACGAGCAGCGTTTCTCCAGCGACCAGCATTGAGCCTCGGCGGAAGCGATTGAGAAGTTGGGCTTGGTAGGCGTCCACATTGGTAATCAATTGAACCGAGGCCACCTGTGGCTTAACGCGATCCGTTTCCTTTAACCCCAAGCGATCCAATACCATTTCCCCAGCTTGGATCACCGCCTGTTGCGAATGGGAATGAATTTCAAACATCCCAAATTCCCGCTCAACCACCTGCGCCCCCGGCTTGGCCTCCGTCGACTTGATGGCGATGTCCACCATTCGGAACACTTCGTTCCCCGGCGCAACCTCAAGATAGAGCGAGGCCATTCCTTCGACCATCAAATCCCCTTGTGTGATTGTTCCGATGAAAGATGCATATTGGGGTTGCGTTCGGTCTAAATAACAATATGCGCGTAGCTGAAATTCACTTGACATGTTAACCTCGACTTGAGTTTGTAGGTTTCTTATAGATAAATCAGATAAACACCGGAAAATGAAACCCGTCATGTCATGCCCGAATGAATTTGTCGGGCATCCACGAGGCCTTGTAGCAGTGGATTCC
>JANQQF010000111.1 GCA_028285035.1 Phycisphaerae bacterium | reverse complement strand
CTTCGTAGCTTTTTACCAAGGACCAGCTGGGTTGGCGTCGCTTCCAGATGTTGAACTTAAGCAACCATTGAGGGGTCAAAACAGCTCTCCTAGGGGGTTGATGAACATGGGATTCAGGGGATAGTTTTTCGCAAGGCTCAAGGACCTGAATTGACCTGAAGATGACGGCTCATTCAGTCTTAAATTCATCCTATCGGGATCCGAGTTGAGATGCTAGTTCAGTAAATCCTTAGGAATTAGCTTATCCCCATCTTGAGAGGACCAGTGGCGAATTTAACGATTTGCCAAAGAAAATTAGTCTTTGGTTGTGCAAAAGTACAGATGTCGGGTTCGCTATTGACTCAATGGCCTGGATAGACGATTCCCATTACTGCCTGGTAACTACGGGATTTATAGGAACCAATTCCTCGTATGTCGGTCAAAAGGGAAAAATTTATTAATCGTAACAATCCCAAGTTTCTCCAGATCAGGATCAAGTAGACCCCTGGCCGTTGATTGGGTGTTCATACAGGGCTCACTGACCTGAGTATTACAGGGCTTGAGCTAAGACTGTGAAGACCCAAATTGAATCTTTTTCTCCGACCCTTTAAATCCATTAAGGGTTGCTATGCCTGGACTCTAACCATTATCAGCGTGGTGCTCTTGTGGTTCAGATATCCATACTAAATCCGAACCGCAGCCACTTCTCCATCTTGAATTGATGAGATGAATGCCTATGTCTATATAGTGCGGATTAGAGGGCTATACCTAATTGCTAGCTTGAAGTGTGTATGCCAATCCTACCTGGCAGAGCCTTCAATGGAGCGTCTTAAGCCTTCTTGGCATCTGTTTGGATTGGACCATTGTGATTGGACTCTTTACAGATGCCATCTAGGTGAATTTTTTTATTCGATTCGCAAGTTGATGGCAATTTTATTTTTTGTCTGTTGTACCTATTTTTATAAAATCTAAAATTATATTTTAATTTTAGATTCTAATATTGATTGGAAATAAT
The DNA here is from genome assembly GCA_028285035.1 of Phycisphaerae bacterium. The sequence goes on along the minus strand of JANQQF010000111.1, from coordinate 1,296 downwards.
TTTAAGTGAATTAATATCTACTTTAATCTAATAAATTCTAAAAATAAGCCTTTTAGTCTCATTTTGAAGACTTTAACTCCTTTCCAATCGCCTAGATATGGACAATAATTCATTCAGAGCTTCAGTTAATACATCTGGCGTTTGCGACTGACTGAATCAAAAACATTCGGTGCTCGCTGCTTCAATCACAACCATTAGGAGAATACCCACTGTGAAACTTGCAGTTTACGGAAAAGGCGGAATTGGTAAATCTACAACCAGTTGCAACATTTCGGTTGCCTTGGCGAAGCGAGGCAAGAAAGTCTTACAAATTGGCTGTGATCCCAAGCATGACAGCACCTTCACTTTGACGGGTTTCTTAATTCCGACCATTATCGACACGCTGCAAGAGAAGGACTACCACTACGAAGATGTCTGGCCTGAAGATGTTATCTACAAAGGCTTTGGCGGCGTTGACTGCGTAGAAGCGGGTGGCCCCCCTGCTGGTGCAGGTTGCGGCGGCTATGTGGTAGGAGAGACTGTCAAACTCCTTAAAGAACTCAATGCCTTTGATGAATATGATGTCATTCTGTTTGACGTCTTGGGTGACGTGGTTTGCGGTGGTTTTGCTGCCCCTCTGAACTATGCAGACTACTGCATGATTGTGACGGACAACGGATTTGATGCCTTATTCGCAGCGAACCGAATTGCGGCCTCTGTGCGGGAGAAGGCTCGGACGCACCCCCTCCGTCTAGCAGGGCTAATCGGTAACCGCACTTCCAAGCGGGACTTGATCGACAAATACATTGATTCAGTCCCCATGCCGGTCCTAGAGATTCTGCCCTTGATTGAAGACATTCGCGTGTCTCGGGTGAAAGGCAAAACCATGTTCGAAATGGCAGAGAGTGATCCCTCTCTAGAGCCCGTTTGCAACTATTACCTGAATATTGCTGATCAAATCTTGGCTGGTCCTGAAGGGGTTGTTCCTCAAGATGCTCAAGATCGCGAACTCTTCGCGCTGCTATCTGACTTCTATCTCAACCCCACCCAGCCCAAGACTGAGGAAGATGAGCTTGATCTGATGATGGTTTAATCACTGCCTGATCACCCTTGGCTTTGAGGGCTGAGGGCGATCAGATTTCTCCCTTAAATAGCTGCCGAACTGAGAAAAGGATTTATTAACTATGACGCTTGCTGATACTCAGCCACAAGCTCTCGATTTTGAATGCGAAACTGGGAATTACCATACCTTTTGTCCCATTAGCTGTGTAGCCTGGCTCTATCAAAAAATTGAAGATAGCTTCTTCCTCGTAATTG
>JANQQF010000078.1 GCA_028285035.1 Phycisphaerae bacterium | reverse complement strand
CCGATTTGCAAACCGAGTGTTTCACACGATCCATTGATGCTTATTTGTTTGTTAATGTTCTTTCATTTTCACACGATCCATTGATGTCTGACAGGTAGTGACTAGTGGTTAGTGATTAGAGATGTCACTAGCCGCTAACCACTACTCACTAATTTTCGGAGAAAATCATGACCCGATTTACAAATAGAGAAGTGGCAAAGTTATTGACGGATATTGGCGATCTGCTTGAGATCAAGGGTGAAAATCGCTTTAAGATTCTGGCCTATCGCAAGGCAGCGGACAACATTACCGAGATGGGCCAGGACTTGTATGGGCTGTGGCAGGCCGGTGAGAATTTGCAGAAGTTGGAAGGCGTGGGGAAGGCCATTGCCGACAAAGTGAGCGAACTATTTGAAACAGGTCAGCTCAACTTTTGGGAGAAGCTACGGGCCGAGGTGCCGGAGAGCTTGACCACGGTGCTGGCCATTCCCGATGTCGGTCCCAAGCTGGCCAAGGCGATGTGGCAGGAGCTAGGCCTGACCACCGTGGCCGAGGTGAAAGCTGCGGCTCAAGCGGGCAAATTGCGCGATCTGCCTCGGATGGGGGCCAAGAGCGAGGCTCGTATTTTGGCTAGCATCGAAGCTTTGGAGCGACGCATCACAGATCGGGTGCATCTGGGGGTAGCCTGGCCTTTGGCGCAGGAGGTGCTGATGGCCTTGCAGGTGATGCCAGAGGTTCTCAAGATTGAGTCGGCAGGCAGTCTACGACGAATGCGAGAGACCATCGGTGATTTGGATTTCTTGGTCGCCACCGAAAACCCGGAACCAATTATGAGTGCTTTTCAACGACTGCCTCAAGTGGAAGAGGTAATTGCTGCGGGTGAGACTAAAAGCTCGGTTCGCTTTGTTAGCGGGGTGCAGGCCGATCTGCGTACCCTGCCACCACAACAGTGGGGCACGGCCTTACAATACTTCACTGGTAGCAAAAATCACAACGTCAAAATCCGAGAGCTGGCTCTGAAACAAGGCTACAGTTTGAATGAGTATTCACTGACCCGTAACCAAGATGGCGAGGATCTCTTTTTTGAAGATGAGGAGAGCCTCTATGAATTTTTAGGACTGCCCTACGTTCCGCCGCATTTGCGTGAGGATTTAGGGGAGATTGATGCGGCCTTGGCAGGTGAGATGCCAAGTGGCTTGTCGATAAGAGACATCAAAGGCGAGGTGCATTGTCATTCGACCTGGAGTGATGGCGTGCACACCATCGAAGAGATGGCGCGGGCTGCTCTAGAGCGGGGCTATCAATATTTGGTCATCACCGACCACTCCCAGAGCCTTGGGGTTGCCAATGGTCTCACCCCGGAACGTTTGCGTCAACAACGGCACGAAATCGATGAGGCCCAAGCCCGTGTGCCTCAAATTCGGTTATTTCAAGGCACCGAAATGGAGGTCAAGTCAGATGGCTCACTTGATTTCGATGATGAGGTGTTGGCTACGCTTGATTTTGTTGTGGCTTCGGTTCACACCGGTTTACGTCAGGATCGGGAGACCCTGACCCAGCGGATGCTCAACGCTATTCGTAACCCTTACGTCAATCTGATCGGCCATCCCTCGGGTCGACTGCTGACTCGTCGGGAACCAGGTGATTTTGATATGGAAGCGATCTTTGAGGCAGCAGTCGAAACAGGCACGATGCTTGAGGTGAACGCAGCCCCTGATCGGCTCGATCTGAACGCCGCCCACGTCCGGCGAGCCATCGAGGTCGGAGTCACCTTGATGATCAACTGCGATGCTCATCACGTTGACCATTTCAACAATCTGCAATTTGGCATCGCTACCGCCAACCGAGGCTGGGCCACTGCCGCGAATGTGTTTAACACCCAGCCCCTGGAGGCCTTTGAGGCGTTGTTGAAAAGTAAATAATCGATTATGCATTGTTTCCTGAGTCTTTGTCAGGACGGTATTGCGTATTCCGTATTTCATAAATAATTCACCTTACGCTCTACGCAATACGAAATACAGTGTTGATGGACCGTTTTGACTGAATGTGCATAAATGTAGAGGGATGAGACCAACTTTAGGATATGACGATGAGCAAAGAAACCCAATTCCCCATCGGAGTCAGTCTGACGCTGACCGATTTGGAAAATGATGTCCATCCGATTCTCCATCGGCTGCGGGAGGCCGAGCCGGTTTCCTGGATTCCAGCCCTGCAAGCTTGGCTGGTCACGTCTCGTGATCTCAACATCGAGGTGATGCGGGACGCCAAAACCTATACGGTCGATCACCCCGGCTTCTCCACCGCTCAAGTGGTCGGCCCGAGTATGCTCTCACTGGATGGGTCAGAACACGTGCGCCATCGCACCCCGTTTGAGATGCCTTTCCGGCGGCGTGAAGTCGAGACCCGTTTTAGCGAGGTGGTGGCTCGCGATGTGAGACAGTTGTTGGATGGCTTTGTGGCCAATGGACAGGCCGAGTTGCGGCGCGACTTTGCCGGACCGATTGCGGTCAAAACGATGATCGTGGCCTTGGGAATGGAAGGCTCCTCAGTTGATGCGGTGCTGGGTTGGTATGATACCATTGTCGAGGCCGTGGTTCGTGTCACGGCTGGCGAGCCAGTGAGCGAGGAGGGGAAAGCTGCCTTCGCCGCGCTTCGTGAGAACCTACTGCCCTCACTAAAACGACAGCCCGAGTCTAGTTTACTGGCCGCAGCCGGGGGAATGGCGCAAGGCTTGAGCGAGGATGAGGTCGTATCCAACGCAGCAGTGTTACTCTTTGGTGGGATTGAAACCACCGAGGGGATGATTGCCAATGCCCTCTACTTCCTACTCACCCACCCTGATGTTCTACGAACTGTCATTGACAATCCCGCTTTGGTGCCCGACGTAGTCGAAGAGACTCTGCGGCTCGAACCCGCCGCCGCTGTCGTCGACCGCTACGCCACGCGGGACGTGCAGCTTGGCAATGCTCACATCAAAGAAGGCGAGCTGGTCCGGGTCTCACTCGCCGGAGCCAACCGCGACCCCGTCACCTTCCCCGACCCCGACCGCTTTGATCCCACTCGTCCCAATCTTCGTTCCCACGTTACCTTCGCCCAAGGCCCCCATGTCTGCCTCGGCCTCCATCTCGCCCGCCTTGAGGCCATCTATGCTTTGGAACAGGTGTTAGCCACCCTGCCCAATTTGCAGTTGGTCGATGTGGAGTCGGCACGTCCGCGTGGGCTGGTTTTTCGCAAGCCCCAGGCGCTGCAGGTGCGGTGGGCGGTGTAGAAAATGTTACCTATCCCATCTCAGCCCCCGGCCCATTGACTCGACTCTCGACCACGGCAGTGGGAACGGGCTGAGATTCTACTTCAACCGAACGATGGTAAAACCGTTGGGTGGGGTAGGCGAACTCAATGTGGGGGTGGGCTTTGAAGGCGCGGAGAATGTCTTCCCAGATGGCCTGTTCGCTGGAGCGGCGTTGGCGGGGATTGGTTAGATAACGGACGGTGAGGCGGACGCCACGTTCGTCGACGCGGGTGTAGACAATCGGTGTTAGCTTCGTGTAGCGAATGAAGAAGTGATGAGCGGCTTCGCGGATTTGTTTGGCGGCGTCTTTGCGGAGATAGGAGTCGTGGTGGTTGACAATCTCAAGCAACGTGGCCTTGGCTGCTTCCCAGTCGCTCTCAAAGGTGATATGCACCGGAATTTCGTGCCAGATGTAGGCAAAGCCTTTGGTGAAGTTCGCCATCGGTCTACTAAAGACCATCCCATTAGGAATGTGTAAAATCCGGCCGGTGCTTTGGTCGGCGTCGACCCAATTGCCCAGCTCTAGGATGCTGAACTCAAAGATTCGGACATCAATCACATCGCCAGTGTGGTCACCAATTTCGATCCGATCACTGACCTCAAAGGGGCGTCGCCAGATGATGAAGATCCAGGCGGCAAAATTAGTGATTGGGCCTTGTAGGGCGATAGTCAGCCCCGCTGTGATCAGGCCGACGGAGGTGGCCAGTGATTGGATATCGGTCAGCCAAATCCGCCCGATAATCACCAAGCCCAAGGCTACAACGCCATACGATAAACTTTTTCGCCAATTGTATTCAACCCTTACATCGTCAATCCGCTTGATCACTAGCCGACCAATCAACAAGCGAAGTAGCCAAAGTAGAAGAATAATGACGACTGTATCTATTAACTTGAGTGATAGAGGCAAATCCATAGTGAGGTAGGTCGATAGCCATTCATTCATTGTGCTCATTCCTTGTTCATCTGATTCTCTATGGCCTATTGTAACGCAGGATGATGAAATTGTTGAGGGTAATAGGACGAATGGATGGGAGAATGATGGAAGGTTGGAAGGGTGGGGAACTTTTTGCTCTACAAGTCATCAGTCACTGCTGAGAGTAGTCATTACTTCCTTGGGTCAATGCTTTGCGTTGACCCAAGGAAACGAAAAGCAAGACCTATCTGATCACCACAAAAAAGGCTGGAAAGCTAGTTCTAAATCAGCCTTCCAACCTTCCAATCTTCCAAAGCTTACATTATTCGATTAACAAACCACCTATCACACATCTAAAACATCGCGACCAACCCATACACATACCCCAACGCAACCGCGCCGACCATTGAGAAGGCAACGTACAGGCCAAATACTCGGCGGTTAACTAAGCCCCAAACGGCAGCCATTGCCGGGAGTGTGGTGGTTGGGCCAGCAATGAGGAAGGCCAGACCCGCCGCCGGGTTCATTCCCTGAGCCAGCAAGCCACTAATGAGTGGCAAGGCCGCCAAGCTGCTGGTGTAGAATGGTACGCCAATCAAGGCAGCGGTGAGGATGGCCAGCGGATTTTGTGGGCCGAGTATGCCGATGATCCACGTAGAAGGCACGTAAAGGGTGATGAGTGCTTCCAGGAAGAAGGCTAAGGCCATAAATTTGACCACCATTGCCGTGGCAACCCAGGTTTCTTTTAAGAGCCGCTGGCGGAAACTAGCGGGCTTGGGTGCACAAGTTGCCCCTTCGGTTGCGTCGCCACAGCCACAGCTATCACTAGCGAGTTGAATCGGCGCTGGGGTACAGCAATCAGACGTACTATTCAACTCCAGATTGACGGCTTGGGCCACCGTTGGCGCGGGTGTACAGCAGCTATCAGCCGTTGATGCGGGTTCAACTGGTTGGATGGCGAGCAAGTTCACGGACGTTGCCATCGGTGCGTTACTATTCCCACAGCAGGAGCTTTCCGCTACTTCGGGATTCAGACTAACATTCGGTTCAATCGCCACAGTAGCTGGGGCGGGTGAACAGCAACTGCTTTCGGCGGCAGTTAGAGTGAGCTCGGCTGGCTGACTCACTGTAATTGGCTCACTGCTACAGCAACTGGATGTTTCAGCCACGGGAACTGGCTCATTATCTTGGGCGGAGGGGCTAGGGCGACTAAACCCGCCGCTGACAATCCCCATTGTTGGGGCAACAGTCAGGCGTTGTCGCAATCGTTGCCAGCCCCCTTTAAGCATACTCCAGGTGGTTCCTACAACTGGAGCCGATTGACCATTCAAGATTTGGGGGCGTAAGATATTTTCGCCCAACCAACCTCGTTGCACCAGCAGATGGGTACCGAAGCCAGCAACGAGGCTCAAAATCAAGGTTGCTACTAAGCGCCAGACTGCTAACTCCCAGCCCAGGGTCGCGACACTGAGGAAGAAAATCTCTGGGTCCATCGATGGCGATGAAATCCAGAAGGCCATCACTGGGGCAAGAGGTACACCGCCGATCAACAGGGCGGCGACCATTGGAATGACACCGCAGGAGCAGAACGGACTGAAGGCTCCGACCGCCGTGGCCGCTAGAATAGCCGTGGCTGGACGGGCTTGTAAGGCGGTGCTGATATACTTGGATGCTCCGGACATCTGCACGGCGACAGCTAAAGGAATGGTAATCAACAAGTATGGCCAAATATGAATAAAGGCCTCAACAATAAAGTTTGTAATAGCAAGAATTTCTGTGAACATCGTTAACCCTTTCTATCGTATTTTTACGATTAACTAATGCAAAAAATTTTTTCAGTGTGGCAGCTTGGCAAGGTAGCAGAGTAACAAAGAAACAAAGTAGCAAGAGGGTAAAATCCTTTTTACCTTGGTACCCTGCGACATCGCTACCTTGTCACTTTGCTCTAAAAAATGTCCCCGACTTTAGACTTAAACCAAGCGATATTTTCAGCATCAAGCCAGTTAGCTGTGGCCTGACATTGCTGCTCGCTGGCGATCCAGCCTGCCTCTCGCAACACCTTTAAGTGCTGCGATACAGTGGCTTGGGCAATGGGTAAGGCTCGGACAATATCCCCGGTGATGCATTGGGGATGGGTTACCAAAAATTTCAAGATTTCAAAGCGGGTTGGGTTTCCCAAGGCTTTGAACATTGTGACCAAACGAACCTGTTCATCCCCGGTAATGTCCAAGGTACAGCAAGGCTCTAAATCAGGTGTATAAGATAATTTTGGTTTAGCAGTTTTTAGGCTCATATTGTTTATCGTATTTTTACGATGAATAGTGTATCATTGAAATTCAGGATTGTCAACCCCCTTTTTCGCCAAAATAAGTCAATTGGGTATAATGGGCCGAATTCCGTGACAGCGGAAATAATCAAGGGAACAAATTGATGGCTCAACTTCAAACTAAATTAGCCCCTTTGGCTGAAGCCCTGCGCAGCGGTGCCCTAGACTTGACAACATATTTAGATCAACTTGAGGCTTCCTTTGCCGAAAAGGAAGCGGCTGTAAAAGCATTTCTCCCAGAGCAAAATCGATTTGCTCGCTTAAGAGCAGACGCTGCTACTTTGGCGGCGCGATTTCCCGAGCCTAGCCAACGCCCAGCCCTGTATGGTATTCCGGTTGGGGTTAAAGATATTTTTCATGTTGATGGCTTTGCCACTCAGGCGGGAAGCCGTGTCCCAGCCGACATTATCGCTGGACCGGAAGCTGCTTCTGTAACGCAGCTTAAAGCAGCCGGGGCTTTGATCTTGGGCAAAACAGTAACAACCGAGTTTGCTTATTTTGCGCCAGGGCCGACTCGAAATCCGTATAATCCGAACCACACGCCAGGGGGATCAAGTAGTGGCTCTGCCGCAGCCGTTGGGGCTGGACATTGCCCGCTTTCCTTGGGCACCCAAACCATTGGGTCAGTCGTCCGTCCCGCCTCATTTTGTGGGATTGTTGGCTACAAACCAAGCTTTGGTCGCATCTCAACTGAGGGGGTTATTCCGTTGTCGCCTTCAGTTGACCATATCGGTTGTTTTAGTCAGGATGTGGCGGGTACACAACTCGTAGCTAGCGCTTTATGTGAGAATTGGGATTCAACTGTTGTGACCGATGATAAACCGGTCGTCGGTATCCCCGAGGGGCCTTATCTCGAGCGGGCTAGTGCCGAAGGCTTGACCTACTTCCGAGATGTAGAGAGTCGGATGAAGTCAGCGGGTTTTGAAGTTAAACCCATTCCAGCCATGTCAAACTTTGATCAGATTTATGCTGATCATAATGCCTTGGTCGCAGCAGATGCCGCAGCAGTCCATAAAAACTGGTTTGCTGATTTTTCCGGCTTGTATCATAGCAAAACGGCTGATTTGATTGGCCGAGGGCAAAACGTCTCGCTAGAGGCTGTGGAAACCTATCGATCAGGCCGCACGATGTTACGCCAAAATTTAAGTGACTTAATGTTAAAACACGGTGTCTCATTGTTGATGGCACCTTCTGCACCAGGACCTGCCCCAGCTACCTTGGAAAGCACGGGAGACCCGGTTATGAATCTGCCTTGGACCTATGCGGGATTACCGTCGGTGAATGTGCCCGCAGGCTTAAATGAAGCGGGCTTGCCGATGGGGGTGCAGTTAATCGCCAATTGGCAGCAGGATGAGCAGCTTTTGATCTGGGCCACTCTGTTCGAAAATATTCTTTAAGCATAAAATTTATATAAATCCTTGACATTTGGTCTATTTTGAGGTCAAATAGCACCAAATAAAAAATTTAAGTCGGAGTTTTTGTTTGCCTTTGTGGGATAATATCGCACCTCATCTAAAACACAATCAAAAATTCATCATCACTTCCCATGTCAATCCCGATTGTGATGCGTTAGGTTCAGAGTTAGCATTAGCTGAATTTTTACATAACCAAAATAAGCAGGTGTCAATCATCAACAGTGATGGTGTGCCAGATAATTACCGTTTTCTTGACCCTCATCGGATGATTGAGCAGTATCAAGTTGAGAAGCACCAAGCTGTCATCGATAAAGCTGAGGTGGTGATTGTGCTTGATGCGTCTGGTGGTTGGCAACGAATCGGTCCGGTTGGGACTGCGCTCGCGCAAAGTAATGCCCTTAAGTTATGTATCGACCATCACCCAGATGCCATTGATTTTGTTGATGTCGCGGTCGTTGATACCGATGCGGCGGCTACGGCTGAACTCATCTATGATTTATTGATCGACCATGGTGTAATCCTATCTACTACAATGGCGACAGCCCTTTATGCTGGGGTGATCACCGACACAGGAAATTTTCGCTTTCCCAAAACCAGCGCCCATACCCATCAAGTGGCAGCAGCCTTAGTTTCTAACGGAGCTGATCCGTTAGGCACATACCGAAAAATTTATGAGCAGAATCCTTTGCGGCGAGTCCGTCTCAAAGGACACGTTATGAATTTGATTAAGACGACCTCGGCTGGACAAATTGCTTACTACGCCCTTGATCTCAACACGCTAAAGGCTTACAAGGTGCAGACATCGGAATTGGATGGTTTTGCGAGTATGGGACAGACTGTTGGTGGGGTACGCATTGTTGTTTTCTGCGCTGAAAGTTCACGCAGCAAAATAAAAATCAGCCTTCGTAGTGATGGCACTTGCCCCATTAATAAGCTGGCGGCTGAATACGGTGGGGGAGGCCATCCCTCGGCTGCAGGAGCGACCGTGTCGGGCGAAGCTTTATATGATGTGTTGTCCGAAGTCGTTGAGAAGGCTGAGCAACTACTCGAAGAATATCCTCTGCCTGATTAAGTACAGGTAGAATTCACTCTGTCTAGGCTGTCTGCACCTCACTCAATACCAAATTGGAAATTTTTTGACGTCATTTTGAGTATACCCCCCGTAAATATCTATGGCTCAAACAGAAAATCAATTGTCGGACGCTGAAAAATTACGTCGGCGTAACCGTGAACTTTCCATTCTTAATACCATCGCTGAAGCCCTCAATCGTGAGATTGACCTCACCCCTGCCTTACAAGCTGCCCTTCATCAAGTAGCTGCCTTGTTCAATCTAAATACAGGCTGGATTTATCTGCAACATGAAGAAACACAGAAATTTTATTTGGCAGCTGCTCAAAATCTTCCCCCGGCGCTGTTGGAGAATTCGTGTCAGTTGATGGAAGGAGGCTGCACCTGTTTGAGTGCTTATCAAGATGGCGGGATGGATAATAAAGATCGGGCGAATGTGATTACCTGTAGCCGGTTGGAAGGATTGTTATCCGGTACAGATGGATTACGTTATCACGCGACTATTCCCTTGAACACCCAAAACAAGGCATTGGGGGTACTCAATGTTGCGAGTGAGGAGGATCGTTGGTGGCTGCTTTCGCCCGATGACTTACGTCTGCTGCACACGGTTGGCGACTTGCTCAGCATTGCCATTGAACGAGCCCAACTCTTTGCCAAGAGTACTCAGTTAGGCATTCTAGAGGAGCGTAATCGCCTCGCTCGCGAGATTCATGACACAATTGCTCAAGGCTTAACGGCGGTTACTCTGAAGCTGGAGACTGCTGATGCGCTGTTGGAAATGGAGGTAAATCCGACCCAAACGCGTCAGACCGTGCAGGATGCCTTGGCCTTGACGCAGACTAATCTTGAGGAAGTGCGTCGCTCTGTGTTGGATTTACGGGCCGCACCCTTGGAAGGACGTAATCTGGTCGAGGCCCTGACGGCGCTGCAAGAGGATATATCACAGACCCACAATATGCCCATTAATTTTTCGGTGAGTGGGAGAGATACGCCCCTGCCGGTTCGACTCGAAGTAGGCCTGTATCGCATTGCCCAAGAAGCCCTTAACAATATTGCTCGCCACGCTGAAGCTACCGAAGTCACCCTCGATCTTGTCATTCTCCCCAAGCTGGTGACCCTAACTATCCTTGATAATGGTGTTGGTTTTGATCCGAGTAAAGTTCGAAAAGGTCGATTTGGCTTAATCGGTCTGAGTGAACGGGTAAAACTTTTGGGCGGTCAGTTGGAGATGGATACCAGCCCCGGCAGTGGCGTGCAATTGGTCGCTCGAATTCCCCTCAGATAAAACAAATACCCCAAATGTACACATTGACACCTGAGGTATTTGAACTGCAAAGATTAGCTTTATCAATTCTTATAAATAGCTGGTAAGTAGTTAATCCGGCCGGTTTGAATTGAATTTCCAGCAAAGATACCCCCAACCAAGGTGAAATCACCATTGCTCAAGGTTGAGTAAGCATCAGGCTGACCAATAGATCCGGTCAGCGAAAAATTACTCGCTGTTAATGTTCCGCCCCCGTTGTCTATGGTGCCTCGGCTTAGGGTGTAGCCGTTTTGGGCTTGGGTCAATGAGGCGAAAGACATTGCAATGATAAGGGTGACGCCGATTAATTGCCATTTTATACGTTTCATAATGATGGCTCCTTTCTAGTGCGCAATACAAAGGAGTTGGAAGTCAAAATCACAGCTAAAGTTTCCGTCGGAAATCCAACGATTATCAACTTGGTCATCTCGACCAATTTGACCATCTGCCAAGTTGCTGGCTGAGGTCCAGTTGCTACAGTTATTTGAACTGAGGCTACCATCCGAATTTGAGCCAGAGTACCAGGCTGAAACGTTCATCCCCGCGTTTTCTAGTTCAATCTCAATGTCCCCATCTAACAACTCATTCCAGGTGTCCGCTATAATTTGATCACTTTTTGAGCGAATTTCCCGACCAACCGGAACATTATAGTTTCCTGGCATATCCCGAATCTCATCACTATCCTGAACCGAAATCAATGCTCTGGCATTGGTGTAGCCCGCAGGCTTTTCAGCCGCGCAGAGGGCATCAGCCGCTGATCTTACATCACCAAGACTAGCGGCAATTTGACCCGTGGTGGCTGTGCCATTGTTGTATAAAATCATCGGCAATGGTTCGTACTGCCCCGTAATATTCCAGCGTGAGCCATCACTAACAATCGTGATGCTGGCGTCTTGATGCGCGAGGATAGGGTTGTCTCGGTCATCAAGCGTACCGCTGATCGTTACAGTGTTGCCAGAGGTGTCGACATTTTTGAGGATAAAGGTTGTGCCCACATTGACGGTACTGGCATCTGGGAGCGTGACTGTGGTGGCTCCTGAAATCTCAATCATCCCCGCCTGGTCGTCGGTCAGGGTTGTGTTTGCTGAAATTTGGGTAACGTTGGGGCCGCTGGATGACAGACTGTGTAACGCGTAGGGTGTTGCGTTTAAGGCTTGACGGCCCAAAGTGGTGTAGCTACCGCTACCTGCGGGACAGCGAATAGCGATTTGTAACCATAGCGGGGTGCCGGTGAAGGGGTTTGATCCGAACTGGTCACTGTCATTTAAGTCGACGGTAAAATAGCCATCATTAAAATCGATATTGGTAATCGTTTGGGTACTGCCAAACTGACTACCGCTACTGGCTGCATTCCACAGACTAAATTGTCCATCACATTGATTTTGGCCATCGATCGGTGAACTGTTTTGTTCAAGAAAGCCCTGGTAGCTAAACGTCGACCCGACCACAGCTTGCACTGCAATCGGTTCGCTGGCGGCTGTTTGCTCAGTTAAGCTCGGTGGGAGTCCCCCACCGAAAAAGAACAAGGCAGCACCGATGAAAACGGTGAAGAGTAGGAAGTCAGAAGTTGAAATGCCTTTCATAAGGTTGCTCCTTTTCTTGGTCAATTATTAATTTTTTAGATTTACTCGTTACCCTATCTTAAAACAGTCTTAACAGACTCTATCAAAATAGCCTTGACCAAGGCAAGGCCCCGTTAGGTACTTTTGGGTAGCATAAGGACCTATGGGTTAAATGCACAGAATTTTAGACACACTTAAACACGGTATGACAGCATTAAATTGTGGTCGATTATTTTTTGCAACGAATTATACGAATTTCCACTAATTTTTTATCTTTTTCGGGTCAATTCGATCAATTTGTTGCCAATTTGTAGTTAACTGCGTTTGATACAGAGCCATCTTTAGCATAAATGCTGACTTCTTTCATTTTGCTTAACCTGATCCTCATCTTTTGGTAACTTTTCCGTAATTATTGGTTGGTAGGGTGAGGCGGAGCCCAAATACATTTAGTGATAAAGGAGATCATGGCGTGAAAAAACAATTGTGGCTTGGAGTAACTCTGCTGCTTGTAGGGTGTAACAGTGTGGCAGGGACTCCGACAGTCGAGCCTGTGGATAATTCCACGGCAACACAGGTAGAAGAAGAAGTCGAAGTTGAGCCGACAGAGGAAGTGGTGGTCGAGGTGGCGGAAACGGAAGCTCCAGCGACGGCAACCGACGCACCCGAGCCTACAGCTACTGAGGCCGAGGTGGCAACTGCGACAGAAGAGGTTGAAACAGAAGTGGCAGATTTGCCTCACGGTGAATTGCTCAATGAGCTTTTGTTTACCGATGCTCCCGCACGATTCGAAGAAGCCTTAATTATCATTCGTGATTCGGGCGATCAACGGTTTGTGGCTGGCTTGGTTGATGTGATGCGCTACCAACGGAATATGCAGGATGAATTAAGTTTTGCGTTGAGTACGTTGACTGGGGCCGATATTGTTAATGGCGATTGGTTTACGTGGGTAGAGTGGGCCGGAAATCATCCTGAAATTGAGAGTTTTGAGGGATATCCTGGCTGGAAAGCAAATCTTTTTGCCCAAATTGATCCGGCTTTTCTGCGGTTTGTCTATCAGGATGTGTCAGTTGATCCTGACTCTAGGGTGGAGGAAATTGTTTGGGGTGGCGTTCGAGTTGACGGTATTCCAGCCCTCGATAACCCTGAGATGATTAGCCCAGAGGAAGCGAGCTATCTTGAGGCAGACGAGCGGGTGTTTGGAGTCAGCATCAATGGCGATACCCGAGCCTATCCGGCCCGTTTCCTGGACTGGCACGAAATGTTCAATGATGTGGTGGGAGGCGAGCCTGTCTCCCTGGCCTACTGAACGCTCTGTGGTGCAGCGGTGCTGTACAAGACGAGCCTGGATGGCCTCGACATTCCTGAAGATTATGAAATAACGGGTGGGGCCGGGCCTCAGCCAAAGCCAGAAGATTACTTTACCTTTGGTTCCTCCGGTTTTCTCTATCGGAGTAACAAATTGATGTATGATCGCCAGACGGATACCCTGTGGCATCAGTTGTGGGGAACGCCTGCGTTTGGTAGCTTGGTCGGTAGTGGCATTCAGCTTGAACGACTCCCGGTTACCCTGACCACGTGGGAAGATTGGTATGCCAATAATCCAGATACAAAAGTGATGTCCTTTGAAACGGGCTTCACCCGAGATTACAGGGCGGGGGCGGCCTATGCGGCATACTTTGCCGATCCCGGAACAATGTTCCCGGTTTGGCGACGAAGTGAATTATTGCCCACCAAGAGTTGGGTATTTACGCAACTGATTGATGATAAACCCAAAGCTTATGCGCTCTCCACCCTGTCGGATGAGCAGGTGGTTAATGATACGCATGGTGGACAAAGCTTGGTTGTGGTTCACAGCGATGGGGGGCACGGGGCGGTCGCGTATGATCGCGCCGATTATACCTTCACAGCGTCTGCGGCAGACTCAACTGCGATATTGGTTGATGACACCGGTCAGACCTGGGAGGTGACTGATGATGCGTTGGTCCGAGAAGATGGTGAGACGTTGGAACGTTTACCTGGGCATATGGCGTATTGGTTTGGCTGGTTTAGTTTCTATCCCCAAACGGAGTTGTATGGCGTTGATCCCTAAGTCTAGGGTCTATATGATTGCTCCAAAATAAAATCCTTATCTTATGTAAGACCTCTTTCTTGACAAAAGAGGTCTTTTCTTTGAACATGGATATATTCCTGGTTGTACTTAAGTGATTCGTAAAATAATGCGAAATAAAAATTTAGGACTTCGTCCAAATGGCTCGAAGACTGGCCACATTTTGGCGAATCATTAATAAGTAAACCGATTCATAGCCCTGAATAGGCATGATCTTCATCATTTCAGGCCTTCGTTTTCTCAAAACTTTTTCGGTTTACTTAAAGCTATTTTGGTACTGCAAGCCCAATTGACAGTCAATTTCAACTATGTTAAATTGAAATATGGTGCATATCTACCCAATACCAACCATAACTCACCTTAAGGAGAAGGTTTATGCCACTGAAGCGTTTATTTTTGAGCCTATTTTTTGGACTAACTCTGGCTCTCATGACCCTCGTTTTGTTCCAATCTCAACTCCCCGTAGCTGAAGCTGCAACATTTAATGTCACTTGCGGTGATGTTTCCGCATTAGTACAAGCCATTAACGATGCGAATGTGGACCCGGCAGGCGATACCATCGTGCTCAATCCAACGGGCTTGTCCACCTGTGACTATACCTTGACCAATCCTGATAATTACTGGTTTGGCCCAACCGGATTACCGGCCATTACCAGTACGATTATCATTTCAGGGAATGGGGCGACAATTATGCGCTCGACCAGCGCAACAGAGACCTTCCGTATTTTCTCGGTTGTTGGTGATGAGATAGATAATGAGATTAATGGCTCAACTGGTGGGACAGTGGTTATTCCCGGCGGTGATTTGCGATTGTACGATGTTATGCTAACGAATGGCCACGCCCAAGGTGGTACCGGCGGTGGTGGTGGGGCTGGTATGGGGGGTGCGATCTTTAATAATGGTCAGCTTCACCTAAATAGAACCACAATCTATAGTAACGCGGCTGTGGGCGGGGCTGGTGGGGCCACCCCCGCTGGTGGCGGTGGTATGGGTGGAAATGGTGGTAGTTCGGTTGATGAGCTCGATAACATAACTGGCGGTGGCGGCGGTGGCGGCTTCGGCGGTGACGGCGGTGACGGCGGCGGCGGCTTTGCTGAAGGCGGCGGCGGCGGTGGCGGTGGCTGGATGACCGATGGCGCCGATGGTGGCGATCAGGCTGGTGGTGATGGCGGGGCCGGTGGTTTTGGCGGCGGTGAATTTGGTATCGGTGTCGATGGAACTACGGCCGGGGCTGGTGGTGATGGCGGTGTGGGTAACGATGGCGGCGGCGGCGGCGGTGGTGGTATCGGTGCTGTGCTTGGCTGCTGTGTCGGTGGTGCTGGCGGCTTTGGCGGCGGCGGCGGCGGCGGCGGTATCTTCTTCGAGGGTGGTAATGGCGGCTTTGGCGGCGGCGGCGCTGCTTTAGGCGGCTTTGGCGGTTTTGGCGGCGGCGGTGGTAGTGATGTTGGTGTTGTTGGGTTTGGTGGTGACGGCGGCTTTGGCGGGGGCGGCGGTGGTTATGATGGCCTTGGCGGTTTTGGTGCTGGTAATGGTGCAACATTAGGCGACGCGGCCGGTGGTGGTGGTGCCGGTTTTGGTGGCGCGATCTTCAATATGACCGGTACCTTGCTTATTACCAATAGTACGTTATCCAGTAACCAAGCCATTGGTGGTGCGTCTGGTGGTAGTGATGCCCAGGCTGGCCAAGGTTTAGGCGGTGCCATTTTTAATTTGAATGGCAACATTGCTATTTTGAACGCTACGTTGGTTGATAACACAGCGGCCAATGGCGGTGGGGCCATGTATAACCTAGCCGACGGGTTTGCTAATTTTGCCGGACTGGCTTATGCCAATACGATTATGGCCAATACCGCAAATGGGGTCTCAGATTGTATCAGCGCCTCGATTTTCACCGGAACACCGGTTATCGCTGGCTCGAATAATTTGGTCGAAAGTCATTCGGGGTGTGAAGGCGCGGGGGCTATCTCGGTGACCAGCGATCCAAATACAGGTGTTCTTGGCAAAAATGGTGGTAAAACGTTGGTCAATTCTTTAATGAGCGGCAGCCCGGCGATTGATGCGGGTAATGATCTCGTTTGTCCAGCGACAGATCAACGTGAGGTGACTCGACCTCAGCAAACAAGCTGTGACATCGGAGCCTACGAATACAATATCCGACAAACGTATTTGCCTGCAATTTACCGAAATTATGCTGTGGCCCCAGATTTGGTCGTGGCCAACATTGACGCCAAACCAGACGCAATCACCGTGACGATCCAGAATGTTGGGGACGCGGCGGTGGCAGATGCCTTCTTTATCGACCTGTATGTCAACCCAACAACAGTACCAACAGGGGTTAATCAGGAATGGTTTGATGTAGGCACCCAAGGGGCCGTTTGGGGAGTAACCTCCGTGCCAATTGAGGCCGGGGGATTGATAACCTTGACCATTGATGATGCCTTCTACAGAGCTGCGCCTGAGAGCAACTTTGTGACGCCAATCGCTGTTGGAACAACCGTTTATGTTCAGGTTGACACCTCAAATAGCGCGACGACCTATGGAGCTGTCCTAGAAAAGCACGAGGTCACGGGTGATGCATACAATAATATCTCATCAACCACAGTTTCAAATTAGGCGGGTTGTTGATAAAATGAGAAACAATGAACCTACTTTAAGGAGACCTTTCAATGAATGATAAATGCCAATCCCAGCTATTCAGATTGGGTTTGACCCTCTTTATCTTTAGTACAGTTGCATTTTTGTTGGTTGGACCCCACTTTGTCCAGGCTGGCCCAGAGTTGCCACCCCGGGATCCAATCCCAACAGAGGAGCCGAAGGAGTCGGATGATGATGACGATGATGGCGATCCACCTACCGCAGCAATTGTATTAAGTGCCCAGCCTGTGCAGGGTGGCCTGTGGGCCAGCGTAGAATGGGAAGACTCCGATGGCGGCTGGCAGCTGGTCGATGGCTGGCAAGGGTCGACGTCGGGTAGTCAAACCTGGATTGTTGAAGTAAAGGATTTTGGTACGGGTCCATTTCGCTGGGTCGTCAAAGATGGGCCAGATGGCAATGTTTTAGGAACCAGTAGCGAATTTATGTTACCGACAGGTGCAAATCAAGTTCAAAATGTGTCGGTGACTTTGGAGTAGAGATTGTTTTGAAGATAAAAAACGGGCGCAATGTATTGCCTGTTGCGCCCGTTTTTTATTGATTTTTGAATCCCACTTAGTCCTGTTCCCAGCCGACTTTAATCTTTGCCTCGCCAACATTTTCCTGATATTCAACCACAACGGTATGATTGCCCGCCCCAACATTGTCAAAGAAGCCTTCAACTGTTTTTTCTTCCTCAGCGTACTCATCAAGGATCAGCCAACCATCCAGATAAATCTTAACACGATCTCGATCCGCAATTGTGGCGTAAAACCGATAATCATCTTGAAGGAAGTAAAATTCGCCGGTCCACCGGACCGAGAAATTGTTTCCGCCTAAGCCGTCACCAGGTGAGCTATCCCCCCAATCAAAATCAAGGGTATCGTGTTGGCGAATAAAAGCAGTCGGATCCCGTAGATCCTCATTATCGTAATATTCACCCTGCCAGCCCGTGCTAGGAATATCTCGCCGTTCGCCCCAAACTTTGATCCGAGCGTGCCCGCCCGACTCAAAATATTCGACAGTTACCGTATGTAGACCTTTTTGGATGTCGGCAAAATCGCCAATACGGGTGGTCGCTGGTCCTGTTCCCCAAGCGTCGATAATTTGCCACCCATCAATATAGAGCCGGATACCATCATCGGCCTCGGCATAAAAGCGATAATCCCCACTTTCGATAAAATCAAACACGCGGGTCCAACGCACAGAAAAATCATCGGCTGGAATTTCTGGGGCAGGGCTATCTAAAATCCAGTCAAAATTAAGCTCAGCATCTTGACGAACCAGAACAGGTTCATTCAACAAACTGGGATTGTCGTAGTACTCCCCTTGCCAATAATCCTGGCTGATTAACCCAGGCATCAGCGGACTCTCTACGTTGGTAACAATCGGTAATGGGGTTGATGTTGGGACTACTGTTGAGGTTGATGTTGGTCGCGGGGCCGGTCGTAGACCGTTGGCCGTGGGCAGAATGATAGGGTCACGCTGACAGGCGATAAAATTGGCACTGACCCAACCGATCATTTGATCCGATGTTTCAACTAAGAGCCAGTCGGCGGCGGGAGAGCATTTTCGAGCCGAAAGAATTGTGCCAGATGACAAGGTTGTAATCGGATTAAATGTTGCATCAGGCCCCTCTCGCAAATTGAGGCCGTTGTCAACAACCTCACACTCTATGGTAAGAATGTTGCTATGGTCAACACTTAAAACCGGGGTGATAGTGGACCTGATTGTGTCACCCGTAGACGATTGTAAAAATCGATCGCCCTGCTGGGTAATGGGGGTAGGTGTTGGTGGAGCAGCAGTTGGTGTTGGGAGTAATGTTGGCGAGGGGGTTGCGGTTGGTGAGTTTGCCAATGGCGTGGCTTCAACTTGGGTTGGGGTTGGCATAAGGGTCGGCGGGGTGATGCGAGTCGGTGTTGCTGGCGGGAGATCGGTAAATGAACAAGCGGTAAACACAAGTAAAAGAGATAATGAAATCCCTACTCCAAAAATAGGGTTTCGAGTCCTGATGTGGCAGATCATGACAACACTCCTCCAATAAAATGTGGCATTCCTAATGATACACGGTTCACTAGAAAAACCTTTACTTTTAAAGAAAAATGTTTAGATAAATGCCTCCGAAATGACTTTTAGGGAGGTGTCGTAACGATATTGGGTATGACGATGCCCCCCATCAAATTCTTCATAATGGTGCTCAATCCGCAGCTGGCTTAATCGCTGGCTAAACAAGCGCGCCCCCAGATGTAAGGCGTATTCATCACGATTCCCACAGTCAATAAAAATCTGCTTCATTTGACGCAATGCCTCTACATTGGTGGGGATGGCTAACATTTCCAGTGGGTCTTGATTAAGCCATCTTTGCCAGACATTTGGTCGTACCTCACCGGTATGCCATCGGAAAGGTAAGTCAAATCCTGTGGGTGAGGCAGGGTTTGGGGAATAGCAAGCTGCCATCGCCGCCATATGAATCACATCAAAGAAATCTCTGGGCTTGGGATGCATTTTTGGCGAAAATACGTCGAGAAAATCTCGGAGGGTTTCGTAGGATGTGATATTATTTCTCGCTGTTGCGTTGAGAAATTTCACAAAGTCGGGCTTATAGGCGTAGTCAAACCAAAGATCGCCACTGTGCGAGGCGATAATCCCAAAGACATCTGGGTGTCGCATCCCCTGGATCAATGCGCCATATCCGCCCGAGGATTTACCCCCAATCGCTCGATACGGTGCTTCCGCCTTTGTGCGAAACTGTTGATCGATTCTCGGCACCAATTCCGCGATAAGATGATCCTCGTAACGCCCCGTTGCCGTTGAGTTAAGGTATTGGCTCCCCCCATAACGGGTAAAGCAATCTGGCATCACCACGATCATTGGCTGGATTGTCTTGGAGAGAATAAGGCGATCTAGACGTTCCTGAATGTTTTCGTCAAAAACCGAGTCATTAATCATCAAAGTACCCCGTCCTGTGAAGCCAGTCAATAAATACACAACTGGAAAGCGGGTGTCACTACGATGATAGTTTGGAGGCAAGTACACAGGAATTTGTCGCGTGGTGGGATCACCTAATGCATTATTTTGTAGGATCTGACTAGTGATTTGTTCAATAACAATTGAGCCTGTCATAATATGACCTCATAATTCGGAATAAATTTTAGAATAGAATAATCTTTCACATCCATCATTAATACGAATATTTCGTCATTTCTGCATTCATTTTAGTTCACGTTCATCGTTGGCAAGATCATTTTCTGGAGCTAGGATACAGTGAGTTAACAATCAAAGATTTGTCCATTTAAGATGCCATTGAAATAGCTCTTTACTGATCTTTGTGGTAACATAAACTTCCTGATTTTTGAGCCTGGAGTCGAGCCGCCCAATTCTACTCCTCTAACTCATCCATATTTAGGTAATTGTATTGAACATTCAGGTTATCGTTCCAACCTATAACGAAAGAGAAAATATTTCAGACTTAGTCAAACAAATCCTGGCCCTGGATATTGAGGCGAAGGTTATCATTGTTGATGATAATTCGCCAGATGGCACAGGTCAGATTGCTGACGAATTGGCTAAAGAAACTGATAGAGTGACGGTCATTCATCGGAGTGGTAAACTCGGTTTAGGCACAGCCTATATTGCCGGATTTAAGAAGGGACTGAGCCTTGGGGCTGACCGGCTTATCACGATGGATGCTGATTTCTCGCACGATCCCTCTTATCTGCCAAATTTAGTCGCCTTGGCCAATCACTTCCATATTACGATTGGATCACGGTACATTCCTGAAGGTGGGGTGCGTAATTGGGAATGGCAACGCCGTTTTTTAAGCTGGGGAGCAAATTTATTTGCCCGGACCATGTTAGGCCTTAAAGCAAATGATTGTACGGCTGGCTTTCGATGTTATCATCGTGAAGTTTTGCTAAATATAGATTTGGATCGTATTTTCTCAAATGGCTACTCATTCTTGGTCGAAATGTTGTTTCGCTGCCAACGCATTGGTTACACCGTCGGCGAAATTCCGATTATTTTTGCCAATCGAGAAAGAGGTCAATCAAAAATTTCACGGACTGAGATTTACAAGGCGATGTATACGGTGGGGCGTCTTTCAGTCAGTCGAATTATTCGTCGCAAACCGAATGTAGAAGTTTCGAAGTTACCTCCATCAAGCGTTGATACCGATAATTCGGGCAACTTGCGAGAAGAAACGGCCTCGCCCTAAACATCTAACCCCTGTGATCAGGTTGACGTTCAACCCAAAGCTGGATATGATCTTTATAACATGTCTAAATCATTTCCAGTGACCCCCAAATCATCCACTCGTATAGATTTTTGGTTAATTCTTTTTATCTTTTTATCCAGCCGTTTTATGTTGATCCTCTCCTATCCCCCCGAGGATTTAATCACATACGGCGATTTTCCCTACTACTTTGCCCTAGCCGATTTATCCAGTCAGAACTTTTTCCCCTTTTTGGATTATTGGCAAGAGTATCCACCTGTTTTTCCTTATCTCAATTTGTTGCTTTATCAGTTAGCGGGTCAACAAATAAACAATTACATTATTATCCTAGCCACATTTATGTTGGTGGTTGATGGGGCAAACCTCTATTTGATTTATCGCTTAGGAGTGCTCTCGCGAGGACCGGAACGCGCTTTACAGTTGGCGTGGATTTATACAGCGCTTTTTGTGCCGATTTATTTTTTATTTCGAAGCTTTGATGGCTTGACCACATTTTTTCTTCTGCTCGGTGTTTATGCCCTGGTCAAACAGAAAAATAGAATGCTTGTCGTGGCGATGGGGATCGGGGCTATGGTCAAGATTTTACCAATTTTTCTGGTTGCCACGATTTTTCGTAGCCGTGGTTGGCGGGCTGCGGTGAGTTATGGTCTTGGCGCGTTGGCCATTGCTTTACTGGTGCTATTGCCCTTTGCTTGGGCTAACCCAACAATGACCCAAGCCTCACTTTTGTCCCAGCCAAATAAGTCGTCCTACGAAACGATTTGGGCCTTGATTGATGGGAACTACACAACTGGGTCGTTCGGCCCCCTAGCTGATCATTTTGATGCGGATAAAGCTACCCAACTGTTGGGGAATCCAGCCCGGATTCCCTCTTGGCTCACTTTTATTCCGTTTGGTTTGTTAGGACTATTTATACTAACCCGGCCGGTGGTCTTACCAAAAACAGACGATATTCTTCTTTTTACAACAATTACATTTGTCATCTTTTTCTTATGGTCTCCTGGCTGGAGTCCCCAGTGGCAAACATTTTTGATTCCATTATTACTATTAGCCTTTCCAGAACGTCGCGCCATTCTTTTTATCATTGTGCTTAGCTTTATCAATTTTTTGGAGTGGCCTGTCTTACTTTCACGAGGGTTAACCCAATTTCTACCTGTAACCGTGTTGGCTCGAACATTGCTGCACGCTTTGATCGCGTTTGAGCTGTATCAAGTCCTCACAGTCGCTCCAAAGAAACACGCCGAAGGATAATACGTGCCGAAACCCAAATACCACTGGACAACAAGATTAACTATGGATCGACTTTTGGTTGCTTTAGTCTTTATCGCCATTTTCACAATGGCTGTCCGTGTTCCCGTTGATACCGACTCGTGGTGGCATCTACGCTCAGGGCAGTATGTTGTGGAAAATTTGGCCTTTTTCTCTGCCGATCCATTTTCTCATACCCAATTTGGTGAGCGCTGGATTTATCCTAAGTTGGGGCAAGTTATTTTGTATGGGTTTTTTGCCCTGGGTGGTTGGACCGCGCTGAGTCTACTTTTAGCTGTCAGTGTAACCACTGCGTTTGCTTTAGTCTGGCAGGTTGCCGAGGGCAATGCCTTTATCAAGGCGTTTGTGTTTATCCTGGGTGCTGTGACATCCTCCTTAATTTGGGTGGCCCGCCCCCAGATGTTCTCTTTTGTATTGGCTGCGCTACAGTTGCTGTGGTTGGAACGATATAAACGCCAGGGTGAAAGCTGGATTTTTGGCCTACCTTTACTGATGATTTTTTGGGCTAATGTTCACGGTGGGTTTGCCATTGCATTTATGTTGCTTGGTGCCTATATCGTTGGGGAGAGTCTTAATCGCATCACAAAACATGATCAAGATCCAACCTTAAACTGGCAACAAATTGGTTGGTTGTGTGTTTTGGGGATTGTCGCCTTTGTGGCGGTGGTTATTAATCCGTATGGCTGGCAAATGTGGTTTTATCCTTTTTTGACGATTAACATAAATGCGCTGGGTAATTTTATTCAGGAGTGGCAGAGTCCTAATTTTCATACCCCAATCACTTGGCCTTTTGTCCTAATGTTTTCTGCTACCCTATTGGTGATGGGGCGTTCGTCACGTCAAACTGATTGGAGTGACATTACCTTGGTTGGCTTATGGAGTGCCTGGAGCTTTTTTGCCGTACGAAATATCGGACTGTATGGCTTACTCATCACCCCCATTTTGGTGCGATATGGCACGGCTGCCTTCGGACATTATCTGCCTGAACCTACCCAAAGACAATACCCTATTCTGTTTCGTCTCAATTATCTCTTATTGGGTCTGATTTTGTTTCTAGCGCTGCTTTGGACAGGGCTGATGATTGCCCAGAATGAAAAAGCTATTGCTGAGAGCGGCTTGCCAGTTGAGGCCGTAGGGTTTATCGAGCAACATCAGCCATCTGGCCCCATTTTTAATAGCTACAATTGGGGTGGTTATTTGTTATTTCAATTATGGCCCGACTATCCCATTTACATTGATGGACGCACAGATTTGTATCAAGATGAGTTCATTAATCGGTATCTACAGGTGATGACAGCGAGTGAAAATTGGTCTCAAATTTTAGAGGACGATGGTGTCAATCTTGTTTTGGTCGAGGATAGGAGTGTGATTGCCAATGTGATGCGGCAGGAGTCGGCTTGGCTGGAGATCTATCGGGATGATTTAGCTGTACTTTTTAAGCGTAAGATCGAGATTGGAGGCGCTCAGCTTGGCAACTAAACCTCATCGCTCTAAACGACAAAAAAGTAAATTTTTCCTGTCAACTAAGAATTTGCTCATTACCATCACTTTCCTTGGTATTTTTACAATGGCCACCCGGGTTTCAACAACACCAGATACGTGGTGGCATTTACGAACGGGGCAATACATCTTTGAAAATTGGACCCTGCCCACCACCGATATATTTTCACATACAAAATTTGGTGCGGCCTGGATCAATCATAGCTGGTTAGCCCAAATTTTTTGGTACTCCCTTTTTTCTGTCGGGGGCTGGGGGGCGCTGGCCTTAGGAGTGGCTTCATTAGTGACGATTGCCTTTTACTTTGTGTGGAAGCAGATTGAGGCCAACCTCTTCATTGCTACATTTACAATGATTTTAGGGGCAGTTGTCTCGGCTGTAGTCTGGGTAGCGCGTCCACAGCTTATTTCGTTTACCCTAACTGCTGTGGCAGCCTATCAATTGCATCGATTTAAACGACATGATAGGAAGCTATTACCCTGGTTACCCTTGGTTATGCTTGTTTGGGCTAACATTCACGGCGGTTTTGCGATTGGATTTATGTTAATGTTGGCTTATTTGGTCGGTGAAATCGTAAATCAACTGACAGGTCACCAAGACGATCAAGTTGTTAGTTGGGCCAAGCTTAGACAATTGCTCATCGTCATTCTGATCAGTTTAGCTGTGGTGGCTCTCAACCCCTATGGTTGGCGTATGTGGCTGTATCCATTTCAGACGGTGGGTATTGGAGCTTTGCGAGATTTTATTCAGGAGTGGCAAAGCCCAAATTTTCATACACGCGATGTTTATCCTTTCCTGTTGATGTTGCTATTCGTAATGGTGGCCTTGGGACGTAGCCAGCGCTTGGCAGATTGGACCGACTTAGCGCTGATTGCTCTATGGACAGGGTGGTCACTGTTTGCTGGTCGGAATATTGGTCTGTTTGCCTTGGTTGTAACACCAATTTTGGCGCGTTACGCTGACAGTGTTTGGACCCAACAGTGGCAGGCTTGGGGCTATAAACGAGTCCCCTTTGCTGTTGAACGAACATATCAAAACAGATTTACCTTGGTCTTTAATTGGGTTTTCCTCCTTATCCTTCTAGGAGCTGCACTAGTGAAGATTGCCTTACCCCTGCAGCCTGAAATCAACCTACAAGTTGAGCAGAGCCGTCAACCATACAAAGCAGTAGAGTTTATCAAAATGGAGCAACCACCCGGACCTATATTTAATAGCTACAATTGGGGGGGCTACCTTATCTTTAAATTGTCACCTGATTATCCGGTTTACATTGACGGACGGACAGATTTGTATGATGACGTGTTCATTCGACGTTATTTGGGCGTCATGGTGGCTGATGATGACTGGCGAGATGTGATGGATGAAGATGGTATCAACACAATTTTTATTGAACAAAACAGCATTCTTGCCAAATTTTTGCGACGAGATGCCGATTGGCAAGAAGTTTATCAAGATAATATGGCTGCTATTTTTGTCCGTGAGAGTGAATTGCAATGATGCCAGATTTTTCCAAGATGTCTCCTGAGGAAAGAGAAGAGTATTTCAAATGGCTAGTGTTGATTTTTGTCGGATTTGTCTACAGCTTTGGGATTTCTTATGTGTTTATCACCAATCCCAATCAACGCTTTACTGATGATATGTATCCTCGAGTCTATGCCTCGGGCCAGTTGTTAGAGACAGGGCGAAGTATCTACGATATTGAAAATGCGCTGGAACTGACTGAGATTACAGGTTGGCCCATTGTCGATCATCTACGTTACTACTATCCTGCCTACTTGATGATCGTTACTGTTCCCCTAGCCTTACTGCCTTATGAGACAGCTCGATTGATTTGGACGATGGCGGGTTTGTGGGGGCTATGGCTGGCGATGGGTATCTTAGCCCGATATTTTGCGCCCCATCTATCACTTAATCGACTGACCGTTTTGCTCATTTTGATCA
Organism: Phycisphaerae bacterium; assembly: GCA_028285035.1. The sequence continues at coordinate 256,592 of JANQQF010000078.1, read as the reverse complement.
CAACGGCTCCACCAACCTTGCAACACACCCTCGCCGCTCAATTTAATGCCATTGGGGTCTTATCCCTCGTACTTGTATTTCTGGCGTTAGGGAAACAACATTACTTTTTGTCAGGTCTCTTGGCTGGGGGCTTTTTATTTAAGCCACAAACGATGATTTTTCCCCTCCTTGTCATTTTGTTCTGGAGCGTATTTGACAAGCGTCGTTGGCCTGTAGGTTACGGTCTAGCCGTGATTGGTTTGCTGTTTTGGGGTATTGCAGAAATTTTTGAACCCAATTGGGTCTTAAACTTTCTGAATGCTTTGGGAGCGTATTCTTCTGTTTCGCCAATCGCTGATCGCCTCCTTGGATTTCCTCTGGTGAGTGGTTTATTGACCTTGGCAACAATTTGGTTCACTTGGCGTTATCGGAATTTATCTGCTCATACCCTCCCTTTTGCTATTTTGCTGGCTTGGGCTGTATCAATTAATGCCTTGGTCGTGCCGTTATGGGGGATGTTGCACATTATCAGTATGGGGCCAGTGGCTGTGATTGTGATGATTGGATATATAGCGGTACAACAACGTGAGCAACAAATCTGGTGGTTGATTGTTCTCATGTTTATTGCCGGACTGGTTACATTTATTGCCCCACTTTTGGTGGTTGGGGCAACCGGGTTACAAATTACAGTGTCTGAGTGGGTCTATCGGGTTCTGATGCCGCTTACCTTCGCCATAGCTGCGGCTGGGTTGATGTTGTCCCTAAGACTCGAATTTGATCGTTAGAGACCTTGTTGTAATTTATTAAGTCTGGCACAATAACTATACGTACTGAAATCATTGTACTGATTTTATCTGACTATTTCGGAATCCCTAGGAGAACTTGTCATGAATTCTCAAACACTTTCAGAGCCGACAGGTATTTGGCAATGGAGCCAATTTGCTCCTGAAATGATGGCCAGTATGAATGAAGCGGCCCAAACGCGTTGGCAATCTTTCAATACGGAACAACAGTGGGATGAAGCGGCCCAGAAATATCGCGAAGCACTGTTTGCAACATATGGCAATATTACTGTTGTTGGAAAGCCCCAATCCCCTCTCCCGCCAAATGATATTTATGTTGATGTGACCCTGATAGATGAGATGGTTGGCCGTTTGACTTATGATACTGATGAACTTCAGGAGAGCCTCCCCAATCATCCCAATCGGCATCTATCTCAAGCCGAGAGCTTTACCCCAGTCGAGATCGTTCACAATCAAGAATATCAACGATTTTATATTAGTGGTAGGCCAGGCGCGGGTAAAACGACAATGCTTTGTTATCTTACCACGCTCGCCGTTCAAGGAGATTTGGAAAAAATCCCGGTGTTTATCAGCGCTAAAGCCTGGTCAATGGAGCGGGTGCGACTGGTTGATTATATTGCTCAGCAGTTTTCTCTTTGTGAATTGCCAAATGCCAAAACGTTTGTTGAATACCTCCTGAATTCGGGGCACCTTCTTTTTATGCTTGATGGTTTTGATGAAGCTGACTCAACGGCGGATTTACAGCGTTGGATGATCAATCAAATTGAGGAGTTCGATCGTAAATATCCTCGTTGCAAATGTTTGGTGACGCGCCGAGCGGCAACCATTGAACATACCCTACCTGATTTTCGAGAAGTTCTACTGGTTGATTTGAACGAGGCTCAAATTCGAGAATTGGTCTACAAGTGGTTTCAGATTGAACCTGAAGCTTATCCGGCTGATCTTGAAAATCTCTTTTGTAATCAATTCTTTGCCTCCCACAACAAACGAACCCGAGATTATGGTAGTAATCCATTGATGATTATCCTGCTGTGTAGCACATTTGTGAATACCAAAAACTTACCACGTCGTCAGGTTGAAGCAATTGCCAGTGCTTTAACAACTGTTTTTCGACAATGGGATCCTGTTAAAAGCAATGGTCATGATGAAATCTATCAAAATTTACCTCTTCGCTTCAAGCATGGTCTGTTTGCCCATATTGCTGCCCCAACATTTGAGGTGGGTGAATATATATTTCAAGAAGATCATTTGGCCGAGTTGATTGAAGAGTATATTCATCGATTACCTCCCGCTGACCGGCAAGGAGAAGTGGATGGGCATATGATTTTGCATGCCATTATCCATCAACACAATATACTTATGAGGCAGGATGATGGGCGGTTTCGTTTTACCCACCTTACCTTTCATGAATATTTTACCGCTCAATACATTTCTAGTAATCAAGGACGGAATCTGAATCGTTTGATGACCCATCTCTCTGATCCACGCTGGCGTGAAGTATTTTTGATGATTGTGCGTCTGTTGGATGAAGCAGATGATTTTATTGCTCAATTTGTGAAGATGCTCGAGGATATGGCGATTAACGATATGGTGCTAAGTGAATTGTTGGTGTGGGCCTCTTTCAAAGCTTGGAAGGCTCAGGGCGCATCAGTGCCTTTGTTACGCGCTTTTTATATTGGATTAGCACTTGTTCGTTCTTTGGATCGAGATATGGAAGAGGCCCTGGAAGAGGCTTTGGATCAGGCCCTTGATCGTTTTAGAAGCCTGGATGAAACCTTGGCTGTTCAATTTACCCATACCCTCGACCAAGCTTTGCACCTCACCTGTGATTTTGATCGAGCGCGTGACCTGAATTTGGATCGGGCTCTGGACCGCGCCCTAGCCCGCACATTGGCTCGGGCGCTTGATCTCAACCAAACGCTTGATACGACGGTCAACGAAGCTCTCCAGCGTAATTTCAATCGAGACCGGGCTATTGTGTTCGCGCAGAAGTTGGATCGGGAGAATGCCCGTAAACGGGCCTCAGAGCTTGATCTTGTTCAAGATTGGATGTGTGTGCAGGATTTGGCTGAACGGGTGAGCCAGCGAGTTGGGGTTGAAGTAGGCTGGTTTTATGCCTGGCAAACCGCAGATATGTTTGGGGCGGTTGATGATTATGATTTGACGAATTTTAGGGAGCAAATTAACCGATTTCAATCGTACATTGGAGATTTGCTGAAATTAAGTGAAAAAATAAATGAGGCTGAAATCGTCAGTCTTTTGGCAAGAGTAATCGTGACGATGCCCCGGACCAATGGCTCAGCTCAAGCTTGGCGAAAATTTGCGGCAGACCTATTACAGGTGTTACAGACTCATTTTGATCTTGGTCAAACTGTATCGATCAAAGGCCCGCAATGGAACTATTTCACAGACTACTTTGCAGGAAATCAATTTCTTATCCAATGTCTGGATTTAGCGATCGTTGCTAATCGTGATGAAATTATTGAGCGAATTTTACAATCACCGAAAGGGAAATCTCCAAAAGCAACATCACCTCAACCCAAATCTGCATTACAGGATAGTGGCTACCCCGAACTTCCCCCAGGTTATCGGCGAATGAGGTAATCAAGCATCGTGTTACCTAGGGTTGTTGAGTAAGTTCATCAATATAGAGTTGGTTATTTGAAAACGATACCGAGAATTTCTACGCAAGCACCGTTTGTCCAAAGTAAACAAGTTGCCTTGTGGTTGATGATACTTATTTTTTTATTATCTTCCATATTACGATTACCCTGGCTCTCAGTCCAAAGTATTGCCTTTGATGAGAGTTTTAGCCTTGTGGTTGGCTTAGCCGAATGGGCTGTTCTCTTTGAGGCTATTCTCAGTGATGGGGTTCATCCGCCTTTATTTTACATTATTCATAAGGGTGCTTTAGCCCTTTGGGGCACGACAGAGTTTGGTCAGCGCTTTTCGGCAACATTGTTTGGCATCATCTCCGTGGCGTTGATCTATAAAGCGGGTCACTTGATTTTTGAAAATCGGTGGGTAGGGATGTTTGGGGCCTTATTATTGGCCCTCAATCCAGTCCAGCTATGGTTGGCTCAAGAAGCCCGAATGTACACTTTGCTAACAGCGTTAACGCTGATGAGCTTCATCTTGTTTTGGCAGGCAATAAGAAGCAACAAACGTGTCTATTGGTTTGGCCTAACCCTCATCCACGCTATTATTTTTGGGCTACATTACTTTGGATTCTTAATTCCGACCATTCAATTCGTTTTTATCCTTGTGAATTTTGGTCATACTTACACTCGATTACGCCCTTGGACTTTAACTCAAATCGGTGCGTTTATCCCGCTTCTGCCTTGGCTTATTCTAACAGCGTTACGTGATGCCCAAACCTTTGGTATTGGATTTCTAGAACGACCAAACCTTCTGGATTTTGGGCTGACCCTGTGGAATTTGCTGCTTGGTAGTGTTCAAATGATATGGCCGATTTTTGTGATTGCTGTATTACTGATAGGTGTTACACTTTGGTTCGCATCTCGCCCAATACCACCACATCAAGTGCGAGTAAAACAAGCTCGCTGGTTAATACTAATTTGGGGAGTCTTTCCCATCACCATCACTTGGATTGTCTCTCAACGCCGTGCTTTTTATGCTGATCGTTATCTATCTTTTGCCATACCCGCTTTCCTACTGTTATTTGGATTTGCTCTGAGCCGCATCAAAACCCCACGCTGGCAATGGAGTGTTACTATTGCCTTTGTGCTAATCAGTGGGTATGGTGCGTTGACCATGCGAAATGACCCAGCGTTTTGGAAGGATGATTGGCGTCAAGTGGCTGGCTATATTAGCCAACAACAGAGAGCAGAGGATGCGGTTCTCCTTTATAGCACCCATATAAAATTTGTTTTTGATTATTACTATGAAGGAACGTCCACCCCAACCCCGATCAGCCTAAATTTACAAAACTTTGCCATTGACCCTCTCGTTGATGGGCATCAACGTGCTTGGCTGGTCTATCCCTACACCCGCCGCCCCACTCACTATCCCATGCAACCTTTGTTGCCAGATGGCTATTGGCAGGATGATCCAGATCGAAATCCGGAGTTAGTAGCTTGGCTTGAGCAACATCAGGCAAATATTGTCGATTATCAGCATTTTCGGGGCGTTGAGGTGTGGCTAGTTAATCTAAATGACAAGGTCGCAGAGTAACAAAGGAGCAAAATAACAACGTGGCAAAGGCTACAAAATCATTTCCAAAAGCAACATCCCAATTACTCCCTTGGTTTATCCTGGCGGTACTTTTAGTTATTATTATCGCCGCTGAGTCCTTTGCCCTTTACACGGTTTTTACCTCCAAATATCCCAGCGGCAATGACTTTTTTGTGCGTTGGCTAGGGGGGCGAGCCTATCTTGTGGAGGGCATAAATCCGTATGACCAATCTGTAGCCGAAGATGCGCAACGGGCCATGTTTGGTCGTTTGGCCCTACCCGAGGACAAGGATCAAGCCTATTTTGCTTATCCGCTATATACCCTTTACTTTTTCTGGCCTTTGAGCCTCATTCCCTATGCTCAAGCTCAAGCAATTTGGATGACATTATTGCAATTTATGTTGCTAGGCATCACTGCCTTGACCATTTATCTATCCGACTGGCGACCACCAAAATGGCTGATGATTGTCACCCTGCTTTGGGGTATCTTTTTTTATAATGGAGCGAGAGCTATTCTATTGGGCCAATTTTCACTGTTGGTTGGGCTGGCTCTATTTCTGGCCTTTTGGTCCATTCAGCAGAAATGGGATGCTTGGGCAGGTATATTTCTCGCTGTGACGACCATCAAACCCCAAATGGTGTTTCTCTTATTGGCCTTTTTGATGATATGGGCCTTGTTTCAACAACGGTGGCGCATTATCATCAGCTTTAGCGTAACGATGTTGCTTCTTGTGCTAAGTAGTATGTTGTTGGTGCCCACCTGGCCTTTTGACTTTATTCGTAATGCCATTGAATACACCGACTATGTTGCCTTTGGCACACCGTTGGAAAATCTATTGCATTATTTACTACCAGCTCAAATTGCGGCCCCGACTACGGTAATACTTTCAGGATTGTTTTTCCTAATGTTGTTGCCTGGGTGGTGGTTTGCTTGGCGTAATCGGCCGGGTGCGTTTACCTGGGCTGTGATGACGACCTTGATTGTTGGGAGTTTAATCACCTTCCGTTCTGCCACTGCTAATCAGGCGATTTTGTACTTGCCCCTCTTCTTCTTTTTCCGAAGAATTCAACTGGCTCATCAGCCAGCCTTGGTTTCTTTATTTATTCAATTGGGGCTGATGGTGTTTATGTGGGGCGTTTTTGCCATTACCCTGGACGGTAATTGGGAACACGTGATGATGCACGGGTTATTACCCGCCCTGATGCTCCTACTTTATGTGATTGATTGGCGTGGGTTATGGCATACAGCTCAGAAAATTGAGCCTCGATTTTTGGCTACACCAATGGTAGCAACCGAGCAGGCCTGATGCAAAAACTTGGTACGACTCTCGCGATTACAGCGTTCACCCTATGGGTATTTTTTGTATTGGTTAGCTTCTATGCGGTACAAAAGCCGTTTGATTTACCCTTTGCTATTGCGTTTGTCCACATCGCCCTTGATGTATTGACTGTTGGCTGGTTACTCGTGGTATCATTGGGCCTGGGAGCTTGGATATTGCGCTGGATTAGCCCTACTCTAACCCAAGATTTGCCAGAGACTCTTCTATTTGGGGTCAGCCTAGGGCTTGGGTTACTTTCGTTGTTGAGCTTTGCTGTCGGACTACTTGGCCTGTTTACCTCGTTCATTGCATATGGTATTACCTTACTTCTAACTGTGTTAGTGACCCCGAAACTTTGGTTGCTGATGCGTCAAGCACAACGGTGGCGACGCAGGGTTTCGCTGGATGAATTTCATCCGGTTTCGATAATCTATCTAGGGGTGATGGGTCTCTTAACACTCTCACTGGCCCTTCTGCCTCCCACCGATTTTGATGGCTTGTTTTATCACTTGACCGCTCCGAAAATTTATATACAGACTGGTCAAATTGTAGGTGGGTTTGATGTGCCCCATTTTAGCTTCCCAGCCTTGATGGAGATGCTTTTTGCCTGGGCCATGCTTTTACGCGGTGACATTGCTGCTAAACTGCTCCATACCATATTTGTTATTCTTTTGGCTGGACTGCTCTATCAAATAACAACAACCTTTTTTACAAAAAAGCTGGCTCAACCAACCCTCCTCATTTTTGCGAGTATGCCACTGATTAGCACCCTCGGTAGTTGGGCCTACAATGATTTGACTCTTGCTTTCTATCAATTAGCTAGTCTTTATGCCTTTATCAAATGGCGCTTAAATCTCAATCCTCAACCTAATGAGGCTGCCTCCTCATCATCGACCAAAATTGTGCTACCGCCCTGGTTGATTGTCAGTGGTTTTTGTGCTGGCCTCGCGATGGGCCTCAAATATACTAGCTTCATTACACCTGTTCTAATCACTTTTCTCATTGTTTGGGCCTCCGTCTATGCCCTACGTACCAAGCAGGATGCACTAATTACAAATTACCGATTACTCATTATGCCTCTTCTAACTTTCACTATCTCGGTTTTCATCATCGCTGCCCCTTGGTACCTCAAAAATTGGGCTTTCACTGGCAATCCAGTTTATCCTTTTTTGCATGATGTCTTTGGTGGTCTTTTGTGGGATGATTTTCGGGCTGAGTGGTATAGCGCAGCAGGCACGGGTATTTTGACAAACCCAGTTAATTTTAATAATTTGTTGAGCGAGTTTAGTGGTGTGGGACCGCCTAGTCAACAAGCAGGTGTTGAAAATATTGATTCATTTTTGCTCACGATGCTTTCACTGCCCTGGCTATTGACTTTAGGTATTCGGGATACCAACTTTTGGGATGGCCGCACCGGCCCCCTACTGTTGCTATTTCTCCCAGCGATAATAGGGTACACATTGTCACGTCGTGCCCGTGCCTCTCACGCGATGGTCATCGGTACACTAGGTATTTACGCTCTAACGCATTATGGCTTCTGGACAGTAGGGGTGTTGTGGTCCAAATCCTTGTGGCAATCACGATTGTTGTTACCAGGGCTAATTGCTCTAATCCCTCTGGCAAGCTGGGCGTGGGAAAACCTATCGGAGCTTGATTTGCCTGTTTTTTCTCTAAGACGATTTCTCAATATTACAGTTGGCTTGATACTGGTGTTGACATTGCTGGATACGGGGCTTCGCGTCCTTGCAATCAACCCATTGCCCTTTTTAGCTGGCTTAGAACAACGCGATGAATATCTAATCCGTCAACTGGGCACCCACTACGCCACAATGCAAGAAATCGATGACACGCTACCCGCTGACGCACGAATAGTTTTTTTATGGGAACCACGGGCCTACTATTGCCCTCGCGATTGCCGTCCCGATAGCATTCTGGATACGCTGCCTCATTTGATTGAACAGCATCATTCGGCAGAGGCAATTGTCCAACACTGGCAGGCAAGTAACGTAACTCACGTTCTCGTCCATCGCTCTGGTGTAAATGCTTTACTGGTTTCAGAGCCTGAAGCGGTTGATGAGATGATTTTAAGTGATCTGGAAGATAATTATTTTGATCAAGTTATTGATGTTATTGGTTCTTATCAAGTTTATGCTGTGCCTAAGATTCAATAACGTTGCATAGCTGAGAATCTGTCCGCTATTTTTACGCTTGTTATTATCGTTGTTCAAACTCACGAATAGTTCCTCTAGGAGAATGAGGCAGCAAAGGGTAATGATTTTTCGTTTAACTCTGGTTGAGCAATAAGATAATTAGATATGAATATAACAACGAGTAAGCATCATCTAACTATCCTTTTGCTAATTTTTATTGGTGGAATTGGGTTGCGTTGGCTAAATCTTGGGGCCAACAGCCTTTGGTTTGACGAAGCATTTAGCTGGACGGTTTCTCAACAACCTGCTTTAGATATAGTTTCCGAAGGACTAATCCCTATTATGCCTCCGCTGCATCATTTAACGCTCCACTTTTGGTCCTTTCTGGGCAATAGTGAGGTGATGATTAGGTCGTTATCAGCATTGTACGGGGTATTCACAATCCCTGTCATCTACTTCGCTGGCCGCGAGCTACTCAGCCCAGGGACAGCGTTAGCGGCTGCATTTTTAACAGCCGTACTCCCCTTTCAGATATACTTTTCGCAAGAGCTTCGCCCCTATAGTTTAGTCATTCTCTTATCTAGCTTGATTTTGTGGGCATTTGCCCGGATGATAAAGGATCACACGTATAAAGATTGGTTGATGTTTGGTTTGGTGTCGGGGATCAGCTTTTATGCCCACTATTTTGTTCTATTCTCTTTGCTCATTTTACAAGGTTTTATCCTCATCAGATTCTATCGTGAAAATATGTTATGGCATCGCTCGACCTGGTCACGACTGTTAGCGAGTAATCTTTTAACACTGCTGATTGTTATTCCACTCATCCCTTTAGCCTGGACTCAAACAACCCGTGTCGTCTCTAATTTTTGGCTGCCTCCCCCTTCCCCCCTTCAACCCATGATTACTTTGAACTATCTACTCTTCAGTCATACAGCTCCGACATGGCTGATCCCCGTGACTCTTTTTTTGACAATAGCCATATTGACCTTAATCATTGTATCATTTCGACGGCAACGCGATGAGACTCGTCCAAAATTGTATTTGTTGCTCACGTTGACAATTGGCCCGATTGTGCTAGTTCTTTTGTTGTCTTGGCTTATTGGCCCTGTTTATCTTGATCGCTCTTTTAGTCTGATTACCCCAGCGTACATTCTGTTGCTCGGTTGGGGATTAGCTCATCCCCCCTATCGCTCCCCTTTGCCGCTGTTGTACCTTGGTTTGGCCTTGGCAATAATTATTGCATTGGGGAATCATTACTTCGTGCCCGACCCAGCCAAACCACCTTTTCGGGATACGGCCCAATTTTTACAGGAGGAATGGCAACAGCAGGATGTCCTTGTAAATCTGCATGACAGTTCCTATTTATCAATGAGTTACTATGCCCCTGACTTAGAGAGTTATTTGCTCAATAATGACCCAGACACTTGGATTCCTGCCTTTACGTGGGCTTGGGCTGGCCAGCGTATCGACTCGCTGAATGAAAATATTTTAACTCAATCACGATTATGGATTGTGGTTAGACCAACACGATTTAATGAGAAACAGCAAACTTTTTTGACCCAAGTGGAAGACCACTTTGTGCTGCAGGATCAATGGATATGGGAAGCAACGCATCCAATTGAGTTACACCTCTATCAACCAAAACTTGTTAACCCCAATGAATAAAAACACCTCAGTTTATCTCAAATGGAAACCCCGGCGTGCCTCACATTGGAGTTTGCTTCTCCTCATTTTGACTTTTGTAAGCTACTTTGGCTACTACGTTACCCTGAGACACTTGGCGTTTGAGAGTTTTGGCTATGATTTAGGGAATGTTAGCCAGGCAATTTGGAGCACGACTCAGGGGCAGCCACTACGAATGACAACAATGGCGGATCTGTCTTCTCGTTGGGCCCTTCATTTTGAGCCAATTCTACTACTATTTGCCCCACTCTACACACTTTTCCCCTCACCCTTAACCTTAGTTATTACCCAGACCGTGATTGTTAGTTTTGGTGCTGTGCCAATTTACTGGTTAGCGAAGGAATGGCTATCTAGCGAATGGGCTGGCGTTTTGTATGCAGCGCTATATCTTATGTTCCCAGCATTACAAGCCGCAGTTGTGTTTGATTTTCATGGTGTCACCTTAGCGATGACATTCCTCGCCTTTGCATTATGGGCCTTATATAAAGAGCGATTTGTTACATTTTTGATCTGGTCACTCTTGGCGATGGCTTGTAAAGAGGATATGCCTTTATTGGTGATGATGATGGGAGGGTATATGCTTTTGTTTCAGCGGCGATGGAAAAATGGGTTCATAACGATCACGGTTAGTTTAGGTTGGTTTGTTTTGGCTAACTTTTTTATTATTCCCGCTAACAGCCCTGTTCAAGAGAACATCCACATTGAACGATATGGTGAATTAGGGGACAGTATGGGCGAAGTAATCACTGCCTTTATAATTCGCCCGTTTGATGTTATCGCTATCGCTTTTAGTCCTTCTCGATTGCCTTACTGGATTCGGCTAACGATGCCAGTTGCTTTTACCTCTCTCTTTAATCCTGTCACATTGCTTTTCGCACTCCCCTCTTTAGCTATCAATACATTAAGCAATAATCCGTTGGTTTATCGTCCTGACGTTTTTCATTACACGGCACCCATCGTTCCATTTATCATTGTCTCAAGTATTAACGGAGTAGCGTGGTTGAGCCGTAAGCTGAGTAATCAATCTAAACCACATTATAGACGCTGGAAAAATCGGTTACTGATGATTGTACTTGGGGCTAGTTTAAGTTATCATATTTTGGCAGGGTACACACCTCTGAGTCTTTCTTTACAGTGGCCCAATTTTGATCGGCACGATATACTAGCCGCGCAAATGATACATCGTTCGATTTCGAACGAGGTTTCGATTTCAGCCCAAAACTCTTTAACGGCTCATTTAGCTAACCGCTCCGAAATTTATATTTTTCCTAAAAAAAGTGAAGATGCAGACTACATTGCTTTGGATTTAACAGGTAACTTCTTTCCCAGTCTAACACCACAAGAATTTTGTGATCATGTCGATAAAGTTCTGCTCAATCCAAATTATGGCCTGATCTACTTTGAGGATGATCTATTGCTTTTCGAAAAGGGCACGCGTGACCGTATCGACACATCTTTGATTAATTGCCTGCAACAAACTCAATGAGATTTTTTAGAGATCACTTCAAATTAACACCTACCGTTATTGTTATTGCTATCTGTCTAATTTATGTCTGTGGCGTTTTATGGCAAAACAATGGTGACCCGAAAACCTTTGTCTTGATTGGCACGCAGTTTAGCGAAGGTGATCCTCAAGGCACAGAAGGGTATGATGGGCAATTCGCTTATCAAATTGCGCTGAGTCCCACTGGTGCAGCCCCCTACATCGATGTGCCAGCCTATCGATATCAACGTATCCTCTATCCATTGACTGCACGTCTATTGGCGGTTGGACAATTAGCCTGGATTCCCTGGACATTAATTTTAGTCAATGTTATAGCAATTGGCTGGGGAACTTGGGCGACGGAGCAGTTGTTACATTTATTACGCGTGAATCGTTGGTATGCGTTGGCTTATGGTTTGTACGGGGGACAACTCTTAGCGCTCCGTACCGATTTGAATGAGCCGCTGGCTCAGGCGCTCGTGCAGGGTGCAATATTGGCTTGGGCCAAAGAGCGACCTCGCTGGGCGATTGTAGCCTTCGCCCTAGCGGCTCTTACTAAAGAGACAACGCTGATTTTTTTAGGTGCCTATATGCTCTACACGTTGAGTCAACGGCAATGGCGTAATTTTGTTTTATTAAGTTTGAGCGGCATTCCTTTTATTGTCTACCAGCTCTTTTTGTGGTGGTGGCTGGGTAATTTTGGTATAGGCTCAGGGGGAGCTGGTGCCACCTCATTTAGTCTGATCCCGTTAGGTGGATGGCTCGCAATTTTACAAATCAATGTTCTGGCCTTCTGGCTAATTTCATTGGTTGTTCTACCGATGTCAATATTGCCTAGTCTAGCTGGGATATGGCTGAGTGTTCGGCGCTTACTGGCTGGCGTCAACCATCCTTTTGTTTTGTGTTTACTATTAAATTCATTGGTCATGCTTGCCTTGCCCACTTCAACCTTTCGTGAACCGGTCGCTATGTTACGTCTAACACAAGGGCTGGCGGTTAGTATGTTATTGTTTGCCGCGTATATTCGCTCTTGGCGCACTTTAAACTATGCGATGTTCTGGCTGGCAACGAATGTGTTATGGGTTGGTGGGGTAACAGAAACTGGTTGAGTGAAGTTAAGCTTTTATAGCTCAATCAGCATACGTCGTCTCATAGTCAATTATAACTATTGATCATAAGAGTCGCGTATGATACTTTGACCGTACTTAACGGAAGCAATAATTTTTTCAGGGAAATAGATGATAAATCGCACTGGTACAACAAAAAGCGGACAAATTGCCGTAATTATTATTAATTATAATGGCGGTGAACAGATCATTGAATGTTTACGCTCTTTAGAAAAGCAGACATATACTAATCATTGTGTCATTGTTGTCGATAATGAGTCAACTGATGGATCGGTCGCAGAAATTCGTCAGCAATTTCCGACAGTACGAATTATCGAAAATGGATACAATGCGGGGTGGGGGGTGGCTTGTAATATTGGCATCGAAGCAACAGATACCGAGTATGTAGCCTTGCTTAACAATGATGCATATTTAGATGAACAATGCCTGGCTAAAATGGTGGAAGCGATTGAACTCGGTGAGCAATATGGATCTTGTGCAAGTAAAATTCTTTTGTGGGATGAACCTGATACGATCGAAGTTGCAGGTTTAGTTATCTATAGAGACGGTTTGTCAGTTGGGCGTGGACGGTTAGAGTCTGCAGAAAACTATAATGAAATTGAAGAAGTGTTCTGCGCCAATGACTGTTGCTGTTTGTATCGGCGTGAGATGCTTGATCAGATCGGTCTATACGATCCAGATTTTTTTATTTATGCAGATGAGACTGATATGGGGTGGCGACACCAAATTGCTGGCTGGAAATGTATCTATACCCCACACGCTATTGCCTATCACGCCCATTCGAGAGCAGCGGGAAGCTATTCTGATTTTAAGGCGTATCATGTCGAACGAAATCGGATTTTTATTGCGTTAAAGTATTTTCCTGTCAGGAATCTGGCTGCCAGTTTCTTCTATGCAGCTTTTAGATATGTGAGTCAGGTTTGGCTATCCAGAAAAGGTCAAGGATCTCTTGCCAAATATCGGGAGGATGCCAGCCTTTGGCAAGGAGTAAAAGTATTGGTTTGTGCTCATGTTGATGCGATTCGGATGGCCCCAACTATGTTGCGAAGACGCCAGACGTATCAATCTATTTGGCGACTGCCCAGGAAAGATGTTGAAGGGCTTTTTGATCATTTTGGCACAACGGCTCGTGAAATGGCTTTATATGAATAAATAGGCGACCTTATTATGATACCTATATTTTCTAACTCATTAGGCGAAGAGGAACTGTCGGCTATATCTGAAGTTTTTGCTTCAAAATGGCTGGGCAAAGGAAAACAATGTGATGCATTTGAGGCTGAATTTGCGCAACATCTAAAGGTTCTCCGAGTCTTGTTATTGAACAGTTGTACGGCTGCAATCTACACAGCCCTCCGAGCCATTGACATAGGTCCTGGCGATGAAGTGATTGTCTCAACAGTAAACTTTGTGGCTTGTGCGAGCGCCGTTCTTGAACTTCGAGCAAAACCAGTGTTCGCAGATGTTGATCCCCATACCTTGAATATCCTGCCTAGTGAAATTGAGCGATTGAAAACTAGTCGTACCAAAGCTGTGTTCATTTTGCACTATGGGGGACATCCCTGCCCAATGGATGAAATTCGAGCAGCCTGTGGTGATGATATCGCCATTTTGGAAGATAGTGCTAATGCCGTTAGTTCATCATACAAAGGCAATATGTGTGGCACATTGGGTGATGCAGGCGTTTTTAGTTTTGACGCTATGAAAATCTTGGTGATGACAGATGGCGGGGCTTTGTATTTATCGGACGACGAAGCTTTTGAACGGGCCAAAGTTTTTCGTTATCTGGGATTGGCTCCAAAAACGACGTCGGGCATGGATGCAATGAATGAGAAGCAAAATCGATGGTGGGAGTTTGAGTTGGACGAGACATCGGGACGTTTTATTTCGAATGATGTGTTGGCCGCGATTGGCCGCGTACAGCTTCAGAAGCTTTCCAATTTTATCGCCAGACGAAAGCAAATTTGGGGTTATTATCAACAAGAGTTTCAAAATCTGGCTGAGATAAGCTGTCCCCCGGAACCACTTCCTGATACGACAACATCATACTACCTGTATTGGATTCAAACGCCAAAGCGGCGAGATGCATTAGCAGCCTATTTGGCGGAGAATGGAGTGTATACAACGTATCGTTATTTCCCTTTACATTTGGTCAAGAAATTTAATGATACATCAAAGCTCCCTGTTGCTGAAGGGGTCAATGAAACAACCTTAAACCTGCCCCTGCATCAAAATTTGAGTGATGATAATGTTCAACAAATCGTCGACTTGGTCAAGACATTTTTTCAAGGTGGAGCGTAAGGGCATTGGGGAATCAAGATCGGTGGAGCCAAAGTGCTCAGGACTTTTACGGCCGAGAAGCGTACCTTAAGCAAGAGCAAGAACGTTATCAACGGTTTACTCAGGCTTATAAAAAATTACTTGACCGAGTATCACTAACAGAGTCAACCACGATTCTCGACCTAGGGTGTGGTGCCGGAGAAATGTCTCATGCGATACGATCCAGCGTCAAACATTACGTTGGTATTGATATTTCGACTGCATCTTTACAAGTCGCTAAAACGAAAAATCCAGATAGTCTTTTTGTTTGTGCAGATATGACCTCAATCCCTTTTTCAGCATCATTTGATTTTGTACTCGCCATGACATCTCTTGAATTTTGCTATGATAAAAATGCGGCTCTAAAAAATATTGACAGGATGCTATCCGATACAGGTAAGGTCTACCTTGAGGTCAGAAATGCTGACTTTCTACTCTTTAAAGTATTTGCACCTTTGACAGGAATTCTAACTAGAGTTGGTTTAATTGTCCCTTATGAAGCTGAGGGTTTTCAGGATTTTACGTATGAAGAATGGTGCCAAATCTTGACTGGATCAGGATTTCGAATTGTATCCTTACAACCTTCATTACGACCCGTGTGGTACGGAGGTCTGATGACAAAAATGAAAAATATGTTTATCAAATTAGTAAGCACATTTTCTCCGGTTAGATATCACTATATGACAGGATTTTTGTGTATAAAATCGTGAGGACAGTATACAATATTTATGGTATTACATCTTTTGTGTTGGATGACAACGGGGTGCGAGCAGACTTATTGCGAAATTTACTATCTCCCTTTCAAGTCGATCAATCTGAACAGTACCTCCTTGAACTGATTTTGTGTCGTCATAAGCAAGATATTCCCGATACGGTTTATGACAGTGCTGTAGGTAGTTACAAAGGTATCCCTTGGGAACTCGCCTTTGAACGTGTGTCTGACAATGAGTTTTCTCGAATATACTTCTGTGCTCCATTTTTTGTGACATTTCTTGTCGTTAGAAAGGTTTTGGTCCCTTTTATAAAACAAGCTTTAGTAAAACAGGGTGGTGTTGCCTTACTCGGGTCAGTATTTCACTTTGAGAATAAGACATTTCTACTCTATGGTCAGCCTGGTTCTGGTAAAACTAAACTAACCTTAAATGCCTTGGAGTTGGAGGGTGAATTTATAGGGGATAATGAGTTACTCATTACCCCTACAGGAGAAATTCTTCCTTTATTTTCGGAAGTTGAACTTCGTTATAAAACTGTCCGAGATACCTGTTTTTGGTCATATTTATCGATTGCCCAAAAAATCCGGTTATTAATTTACCAACTGATCTCCTTACTTACCCTGCAATTCATATCATTTAACATATCAGTTCCCCCAGATGCTTTAAATATTAAGCCGAAAATGGATCTTTGTGGAACCAGACCTGGCGAAAATCTCATCATAGTAAATCTGTCTAAAAATTGTGACGAGTGTGTTCAATTGCCCCCCAAGCAGATGATATCTCTTATCTTGGGGTATGAGGATTGGTATCAAGAATTATATGGTAATATTTTTTTTGGATCTAATTTAACCGAGCGTTATAAACTTGAACAAAATATGATTTCGCTTTTTGCAAAAATAACCATCTGGGAGTTACCAACCGATTCAACGATAGAAAAAATTTTAGCCCTGCCCAATCAGAATAAATCTTTCCACGATAAGTAATCATCATCGTAATGTTAATAAAATATAGCTCATCTCAAATAAAAAAAATATTCTCTAATCGTTTGCTTTTCCTGAAAGATGTAGCTGTTTTCTCATTAGCTCAAGGTATTGCAGGGCTGGCCTTAATTTCTTATATGTTTATTTTAGTTAGATTGCTAGGCCCTAACGATTACGGACTTTTTCAGGCGGTTATGGGACTTTACGGTCTACTCATCATCTTTGGTTCTCCCTTGAATATTGTCACTTTACACTATGTCGCCAAAGCTAATCCTGATCTTAAGTCCTACGTGTTGGGGATATTTATTCGCGTCGCGCTTAGGATAGGTATAGGTTTTTCCGCACTTATTATTATATTTGCCTCATACCTAAAATCGTTGTTTGGGGTAGAAACCGTTTATCCTTTCCTAGCGGTAGGGTTGCTTCTGATCACAAGTCTATTATTGACCACATTTTATGGCGGATTACAAGGGCAAAATCGCTATGTCTTTTTCTCACAATCTAAAACTGTAGAGTCTTTTTTGATTTTTGGAATCGGCACATTGTTGGTTGTGTTGGGTTTGAAGGTGACCGGGGCTGTACTAGGATATGGACTCGGGATGTTGATTATCGTTGTCTTTCTTTTTTCCAAAGAACAGGTGATTAATCTTCGTCAGAATAACTATTCCTTTGATAACAATCTAACGCTTATGAGAAAGCCTCTAATTATGTTTGGAACCCTCCAGTTTGTAGAGAACTACCCCATGATTGTGGCGCGAATCCGGTTAACTGAAGAAATGGCTGGTTTATTTGGTGGGCTATTTTCACTAAGAAATATAGTACTTCCTTTCGCTTTTGCTATTGCTCTACCGTTGTACTCACATACCGTGACTCAGCAAGAGGAGCAATCCATTTTTCTAAAGGCATTGACCCTGATTACGCTAATTGCTACTTTATTTGTAGCAATTGGCTATTTTTTCCCTCAAATATTTATCCGCGTTTTGTACGGTAATGCGTTTATAGAAATTGCTAATTATCTAATACCTTATGGTCTGTATCTATTTTTGCATATGGTGAGCCTGACAATCATGTTTCGTCAAACTGCCCAGGATACAGTTGTTTTAGGTACCTTTCTTATCCCTGTTTTGATAGTTTCTACGCTTATCTTTTTTTCAAATCTGTCAATCACCACTTTAATTGTCGTACCAGGTATAGCTTGGATTGTATATTTAGGTTCAATCTTTATTATTCAGACATTGAAAGCTGGGCAATGACTGATTTTCAACCCAATGAGCGACTGTAGAAGCTAATTTCAAAAATGATAAAATCTTTTTGATAAATACTTGCTGGTAAAAATGATAGCAATTGCGTGAGGTATTATGGAAGCCAAAAAATATAAAGCTAAAAATTATTATCAGGATGATAGTATTGTACAAGCCTATGATAGCGATCGGTTTGAGAGTTGGTACGGTAAGATGGCCCATCAAATCGAGCTTAATGCCCTAAACTACGCGATTAATCACTATTTTGATCGTGGGGGCACCATCCTTGATTTGCCTTGTGGCACAGGCCGTTTGCTTCAGGCGTATCAGGCTGGAGAGTTTGAGGTTACAGGTGGAGATATCTCTAATGAAATGTTGGATGTTGCCAGAGAGCGCTTTAAATCTAATCCTTTATTTTCCTTTGAGAGGTGTGATGCTGAAGCCTTGGACTTTTCTGATAATGCGTTTGATTATTTAGTTAGTTTTCGTTTGATGTGTCATCTGCCTGCCGAAATTCGGCGGACCGTTCTTTTAGAAATGTTAAGGGTCACGAAAAAAGTGTTGGTTCTAAATTATCATTTTGATGTTAATACACCTCTACTACTTTTTAACAAAATGTTTCGTAGCCATCTTTGTTCCCCGTACCCACTTATTGAAAAAGAGCTTCGACAAGATTTAGCATCGCTAAATGTGGAGTTCTGTGAAATTCGAAAATTGAGCTGGTACGAGCGTAGTTCCGCTTTGGTTATTATTCGGAAACTGAAATGAAGAAGCCGAGCCTAAAAATAAGAAAATATGATCTTTCCTATTTGATTTTTGCTTTGATATTATTTGTTTTACTATACCTTGGCCTGGCTTTTTCACAACAGGGGTATAATCCCCCATTTCCCCATGCTAGTGATTTAACTGTACATGTGCCACGTGCATTTAAATTGAACAATCCAAATTTATATAGTCGTGATCCTGTTTTTGCGACATTCGGTTGGAGCTCTTTTAGCAATCGACTAGATAGTCTCCCCTTTCCACTCTTACTTAATGGAATGATGCCTTTGTTGGGGGGTATTCGCCCAACCTTAATTGTATTATCATTTATCTTGGGAATAATTTTTGTTGGAGGAATATTTCTTTTAACTTATTATGTGTCTGGTGATCCACTAGCCGGAGTTATTGCAGCTGTGTTAGGTTCACTGAATTACAAAGTATTGGGTGGGGTTCAATTGGCGTTCATCCCGGAAACAGTTCTGCCTAGAACGTTCGTGATTGCAATTGCACCACTCATTATAGCTTTGTTCTTTCATTGGCAAGAGAGTAAGAAATTATTTTTTCTATTTGCTGGTATCGGATTGCTTGCAAACTTTCATCTTTTGTCCCCTTTTCACTTGGTCTTAGTATTGGGCTTAACCCAATTTACAGGCTTGGGAATCTCGTGGTCAACGACAAAGAAAACTGTTTTGGCTGGGCTTGCTGCAACGATTTTTGCCCTTCCGGCAGCAATGATTTTTTTGACATCATTGGGTAGTGTTGTAGCTGTTACAGAATACGAAGCAGCTATTCTGGCTGATCGTTTTGCTTTTGCGCTTAAACCTTCAAATATTGACATCATTCTTTTCCTTATAAATTTCTTACCCTTTGCGGTGTTAGCACTTTTGGCTTTGCAATCCCAAAAATTTTTAAATCAGACATCTGCCACAAATTATCGTTTATATATTGTATTCTGTTTGATCGTCTTGATCCTGCCCTGGCTTGGGGTACTTATTAATATGCTTACCTTGTCACTGGTTCAATTAGAGCTTCTTAGGCTGACCCGATATTATTTTTTATTGTCGATAATTCCTGTGTCGGTGTTGCTATCATCCTGGATGAAATCTGGTAAAAGATATTTATTTTTTTTATCACCACTTCTTCTTGCTACCATCATACTTCTTTCCCGACCACAAGTTGGATCCGGTCTTATTCTGGTTGGATTTCAATGGTTAAATCCCGAGCCAAAGCCTGTTATACAAACATCTAGTAAGAAAGAGTTGGTAAGTTTAGATTGGAATTGGGAAGCATTTACAGAGTTATCAACTTGGACAAAGATGAATACCTCTGAAGATGCTTTGTTCCTCGCTCCACCTGATTGGAATTTATTTCGGGTCTATGCCGAGCGAAGCATGGTGGTTAGCTGGAAAGGGACGAGTTGGCAGGGATGGGCTGAGTATTATGGAGATGCTCAAAACTTGTATCAATCCCCAACCCCGGCAGAATTTGTCCGAGCTACTAATCAATATGATGCTGACTATGTAATTGTAATGGCCAAATTAATTTTGTCAGAATTTGAGCTTGTCTATGAAAATGAATATTACAGAATCTACAAGACAGAATAGTAATCTTGATTGATGAACCAAAAGCATCTACTAACAACTTTAATTATTGTTCCTGCTTATAACGAAGCCGAAAGCTTGGGGCATGTTATTGATCGAATACGAATTAATGTACCTTGGGCTGATATCGCTGTCATTAATGATGGTTCTAAAGACGCGACATCTGATATTGCCCAAGCGAAAGGTGTAACGGTGCTAAATCTACCATACAATCTTGGTATTGGGGGGGCGGTTCAAACAGGATATAAGTTTGCGGCTAAAATGGATTATGATATTGCAGTTCAGGTCGATGGTGATGGACAGCACCCTGCCCAGGAGATTGAACGCTTGGTAACCACACTCATTCAAGAAAAGGCTGGTATGGTAATTGGGTCACGATTTGTTGAGGGTGGTGAGTATGATGCTCCGTGGACACGTTTAATTGGTATTCGTATTCTAGCGACTATTATATCTGCTTTATCAGGCCAAACCATTAAGGATACTACCTCGGGCTTTCGAGCCGTTAATCGAGATGTTATTAATTTTTTGGCCTACATGTATCCTCGTGATTATCCAGAACCTGAAGCAATTGTTATGTTACTCCGAGAAGGATTTCATATTATAGAGGTACCAGTATTTATGCGGGAACGTATGGGGGGAATCTCATCTATCTCATTCTTTAAGGGTCTTTACTATATGGTAAAAGTGCTGTTAGCTGTATCAATTGATGTATTTAAAGCCACTGTCTGGGAAGGAGATACAAAATGACTGTAATTCAAAGAATTGTTTTAATTGTTTTAAGTACATTTGTGTTGTCTATGACATTTGAATTAATTCGTCGTCGTCGGCTGCGCGAGGAATACTCATTGTTGTGGATTTTGTCAGGAGTTGTTATTTTTCTGTTTACCATTTTTCCTGAAGTGTTATATCAGATTTCAATCTTGCTTCAGCTCCATCATCTGACAACAATGCAGATGGTTATTTCATCATTTCTCTTTTTGATTGTACTTCACTACTCAACTGTTATTTCACAAATATCTGAGCGAGAAACTGAACTCGCGCAACAGGTGGCCTTACTGACATGGCAAGTTGAACAACTTACCAACCAACAAGAAAAATCCTCATCTGCTGAGCAACCCTACGACAGTCTGGAAGGGGCGCATCGGGATATTTGATGATTTCGAAAGGTATTAATTATGAAACATATACTCATTAAATCAGTTAGCTTTGCATTTATCATCACAATACTATGGCCTCAAGCTGCATTAGCTTATATTGATCCTAATTCAGGCGGAATGCTGTTCCAACTTCTGGCTGTTGTCTTTACTTTTTTCTCTGGCATTATCCTGTTTTTTTCGGCTCAAATCCGACAGGCATTCGCTCGAAGTAAACGGTTTTTCCGTGAGCGATTGGGCCGATCTGAGCAACAAGCCGGCGATATGGAACCTGAATAATGAAAACGTTAGTATTAGGCTTTGATGCTTTTGATCCGACCATATTTGAACAATTGGTAGAGCAGGGTAAATTGCCAAACCTGACCAAGTACGTGGCGGCGAAAGGATATAGCCGTTTTGAGGTGACTAACCCACCCCAAAGTGAGGTTTCTTGGACAAGTATCGCTACAGGCCTCAATCCAGGAGCACACGGCATTTTTGATTTTGTTCATCGTGATCCAAAATCATATGCCTTAAATGTGTCTTTACTACCAACAAAAAAAGGGTTGGCTGGAACACAATTTGTTCCTCCGTTTAGTGCCCAGACTATCTTCGATTACGCAGTGGATAAAGGATTTCCAGCAACAGCTTTATGGTGGCCTGTTACCTTTCCAGCGCGTTTAGGGTCACCCGTTCGAACCTTCCCCGGATTAGGTACACCTGACATTCATGGTCGGCTAGGTGTGGGCATACTATTCTCATCAGAGGCTGATCCATTTTCCGAAAGTCATAAAACGGCCGTCGAATTGCTAAACAAACAGACATCAAATCGTTACACAGGTGTACTGCGGGGACCAGTGCAAAAGAAACGTAGGGGCGCTCAGCAAATGAGCCTTAATTTACAGGTGGATGTGGTGAGTGATAGATCAGCTCGGGTGACGGTGGGTAAACAATCTGTCGAGTTAATTACAGGACAGTGGAGTCCAATTTTATCCATTCCATTTAAACCAAATTTTTATCTGACGATTCGGGTTTTGACGCGTATCATTCTTACCCAGATACACCCTGAAGTTAAGTTGTATGCTTTGCCCCTGCAACTACATCCCTTGCACTCCCCTTGGCCATATGCCACCCCACGAGGATTTGTTAAGCGAACTTGGCAGCAAGACGGGCCATTTCTTACCCTAGGGTGGCCTCAAGATACCATTGGTTTGGAAGATAACTGTATTTCTGATGATCAATTTCTTGATTTATGTGACTCGATCTTTGAAACTCGTCAAAAAATATTATTCAATCAATTGCAACATTTTCAGGAGGGTATTCTAGCTTCAGTCTTCGACTCTCTTGATAGAGTACAACATATGTTTTGGCGGGATCGCCCAGATGTTCTTGAAAATTGGTATGTAAAATTGGATGTCTTAGTGGGAAGAGTGACACAACGTCTTGCCGACCTAAATCATAGCCAAACTCGAGTTATTGTGGTCTCTGATCATGGCTTTGCCGATTTTAACTACAAAGTACATCTCAATCGTTGGTTAATTGAACAAGGAGTTCTGACGATCACTGAACCCCATGAGACGGGCAGTTTCAAGCATGTAAATTGGTCACAAACACAAGCTTATGCAATTGGTCTCAATAGTATCTACTTAAATCTGAAGGATCGAGAAGGGCAAGGCTTGATTCAAGCGGATCAGAAAGAGGAAATTTTCAATAAGCTCCGAGACTTGTTATTAGCTTGGAGAGGACCGGATGGTCGGCCAGTCATACAACAAGTTTGGTCTCAGGCAGAAGCTTTTGAAGGCCCATTTACTAATTATGGACCAGACCTTGTAATTGGCTTCTCGCCAGGCTACCGGGCTTCCGCGCAAACAGGGTTGGGAGGTTGGGCAAAAGATACCCTTGAATCAAATAACGATCATTGGGGAGCTGATCATTGCATTGCCCCACAGGCTGTGCCTGGTGTCATCTTCTCGAATCAAGGGCTACATAACTTTCCTAACCCATCTTATCGCGATTTTCCAGCCTTGGCTATTGATAACTATCTTGGCTCAAATGGCTCACAGCCTCCCCCTGCGTTTACTGATGAAGATCAAAAAGTCATTGAAGAAAGATTAGAGAGCCTTGGCTATTTTTAAAGATCGGCTTGCTTCGCTTCAAGATATTACGCTTGTTTTTGCTTCGTGTGTTGTGGCAATTTATAGCTGGTCAATCCTCATATTTTTCTATCGGCTACCTGCTTGGCTACTCCACTTAACCGTTTGGGATATTTTGAATATCGCTGCTTATACCTTTACTCTCAATCTTTTGGAGAGTCTGGTGATTTTGTGTTGCCTGATCATTCTGGCTGCTATCTTACCAGCGGATTTATTGCGGAATAAATTTGGGACTCGTGGGGGTACCCTAGTTTTAATTACTGCTATTTTATTGGCCATTTTTCAGTACAGCACTGATTGGTATCTCATATTACCTGGAGAAGTGTGGCTATGGAGTGAAGTGGTGCTGGTTGCTTTATTAATCTCCTATCTTCTCTATCGCTATCAACAAATAGAAGAGCGGCTGTATTTCTTTCTCGAAAGATTAACGATATTTTTGTATATCTACGTCCCCCTATCCTTGATTGGTGTTGCAATTGTGGTATTTCGTAATATTTGAGGAGAACTTGGATGAATAGACGTGATTTTCTTAAATTATTATCCTTGATACCGCTTTTCCCTTTCCTAGATAAGGAGCCAACTTTTGTTGGCAAAGCCAACCCTTTATTCCAGACACAAAATGTGCCAAATATTTTAATCATTGTGTTTGACACACTTTCAGCCAAACATATGTCACTCTACGGCTATCAGCGTGAGACAACCCCCCACTTAGCTCGGTTTGCCGAGAAATCGACAGTTTATCACGCCCACTACGCTGCAGGGAATTATACTGTCCCTGGTACAGCTTCCCTCTTGACTGGCAGTTATCCCTGGTCGCATCGCGCCTTTTCGCTCGATAGTACAGTCTCTGCCGCTTATCGTCAGAAAAATCTGTTTAATGCATTTGCTGGTGACACCTATTATAAAATGGCTTACACTCATAATTTGATGGTTCAATTATTCCTTGATCAATTTAGGGAGGACATTGATCTTCTGCTTGATCCTAGCAAATTTGCCTTATTCGATAGTCAAATGTTGCCTCATATCTTCCCCAATGATGCCCGTACCGCTTACCTGACTGATGACTACTTGTATCACGATTTAACTGGATATCCATCTCGAGGGTCGCTCTTATTCGGAATTTTAGACAGAATAAGATTACGTATGCAACAGAATAATTTCAATCAACAATATTTAGATCTGTTTCCAAAAGGAGTACAAGAGACTACCCGGACAACAATGCTTTTTATTCTTGAGCACGCTATTAATGGGATTATGGCGTTAATCTCTAATTCGCCTCGGCCCTTCTTAGGGTATTTCCATTTATATCCCCCGCACGATCCTTATCGGCCTCGTCGTGAATTCACGGAATTGTTTGATGATGATTGGCTCCCTCAGACCAAATCCCCTCGCTTTTTTTCAGGGTATCGGTCCGAAGAGGAGCTGATTTTTCAGAGGCGAGAGTATGACCAACATCTAGCCTATGCTGATGCAGAGTTTGGACGATTGTATGATTTCCTGGAGGAGACAGAGATTTTAGATAATACCTATGTTGTCTTCACATCCGACCATGGGGAGTTGTTTGAACGAGGTATTCACGGTCACGTTACACCGACAATGTATGAGTCGCTCATCCATGTACCATTAATAATTTCCAAGCCGAACCAGCAAGAACAAGAAGATATTTATACCCCAACCAGTTGTATTGATTTATTACCAACATTGCTACACGCCACAGATCAACCCATACCAAACTGGGTTGAAGGTCAGATTATGCCTCCATTTGTGAACTTGCAGAGGGATGAGGAGCGTGTTATTTATTCAGTTGAGGCTAAACAAAATCCGAAACAGACCGCTTTGACCAATGCCAGTGTCGTGATGATTGCAGGGCGATATAAATTGATCCATTACTTTGGGTATGATGATGTTGAAGATGAGTATGAAATGTATGATTTAGTTAATGATCCAGAGGAGACTGAGGATTTATATTTAGCTAGAGAGACACTGCCCAGCGATGTTCAGGCCGCACTTCAAGATAGACAAAAGGTGTTGAAAGAAAAACTACAAATGGTTAACCAACCCTATCTATGAAATACCCTATTCAACTGATCCTCACAATGGCTCGATCTTATTTTCTCTATTTGATTTCATTGGACCAACCCTCACGCTAACACCTGAGACTATCCTGATGATAAATAATGTGCGTTCCCTGAAATCAATCACATTTGCGCTAATTGGGTTAGGCCTAATTTTAGCAATCTATAACGTTTTCTTTATTCGTTATGCGCTGCAAAAGCATAGAGCGTTTCAGACAGCTGGTTTTGATCTGGGAAACTATAGTCAAGCAATGTGGAATACTGTGCATGGCTATCCCTTAGCCATGACAACCGTAGAAAATATTACGAGTCGGTGGGCAGCACATCTTGAACCAACACTTCTTTTGCTGACACCCATTTATGCGTTGGCTCCTTATCCTCAAACCTTATTAGCTGTCCAAGTCATTATTGTCTCTGCAGGCGCGCTCCCCATTTTTTTGATAGCTTATGAGAAATTAGACAGTGGCCTAGCTGGAATCGTTTACACAATTATTTATCTTCTCTTTCCTGCCTTGCAAGGAGCGATACTATTTGATTTTCACGGTGTTACCTTGGCCCCACCCCTGTTAAGCTGGACTTTATGGTTTGTTTATCGTCAACAGTATCGATGGGTCTTGCTGATGGCCTTACTGGCGATGGGATGTAAAGAGAATATACCGTTATTGATACTTTTGCTGGGTGGATATATTTTTTTTGTTCAACGGCAAATTCGTTGGGGCTTTATAATTGGAGGTATAGCTGCTTTATGGTTTCTTTTAGCGAACTTTTTTATTATTCCCGCGCTTAGCCCGATTGGTGATAATATTCAACTTGGGCGCTATGGTCAGTGGGGAGACAGTTTGGGGGAAGTGATAATTAGCTTGATGCTCAATCCCATTGGCGTATTACAATTTATTTTTTCAGGAGATCGATTAAATTATTGGATACGTCTTACTATGCCAGTGGCTTTCACAGCCTTACTTAACCCTCTAGTTTTGCTGATCGCTCTCCCTGAAATATTGATTAATACACTTTCAGCCTATCCTCCTAATTATCAGCTAGATCGATTTCATTACTCAGCTTCAATTGTGCCATTCGTTGTGGTGGCAAGTATCAATGGGGTCAGACATGTGGTAAATTTTGCCAGCTCAAGATTGCGATATGCTTCGTCTACCTTTGTGCAAAATGCGCTTCTTGCAATGATACTTATTGTTACTATGGTTTACCAAGTCCAATTTGGTTATACCCCTATTGGTAATTATTTTGAGTGGCCACAGGTGACCGAACATCATCGGATAGCCCACACGATGTTTGCTAAAATTCCGCCAAATGCATCTGTAGCGGCTCAAAATAATTTGGCCCCGCATTTAAGTCAGCGAACATGGATTTTTATTCTACCCAAGGTATCCCAAGAAAATATATCTGCCGATTATGTCGCTTTTGATTTGCAAGGTGATTTAATTCCGTACGACTATATTGAGGACTATTGTTTACAACTAAATCAATTTCTCTCAAATGAAAATTATGGTTTAATTTTTAATGATGATGGGCTACTTTTATTCAAACGAGGTGTCCCACGCACAACGACAAGTTTCACACCTACTCAACCTTGCGATTTTTGAAGGAAAAAATTTACCAATGTCTATATCGAGACGTACATTTTGGCCAACCATTCTTGTTTTGATTTTTACTGTTGTGTTTACCTTAATCATCTTAGCCACTAATCAATGGGATCCAATGGCTTTTGTCCGTCTCGGCACGCTCTACGGACAAAGTGACCCTAATGGCACTGTTGGCTATGATGGCCAATTTGTCTACCAAATTGCACGTGATCCATTAGGGGCCGTTCCATACTTGGATGTCCCTGCGTATCGATACCAACGCATTTTGTACCCGCTTCTGGCTTTAGCCTTGAGTTTTGGGCAAGTTTCACTATTGCCCTGGATTTTGATTGGGATAAATATCGTCGCTTTGACTGCAGGAACTCAGACAATGGCCTTAATTTTAGCCTCACATCGACTGAGTACTTGGTATGCTCTCCCTGTTGGACTTTTTGTTGGCCAATTAGTGAGCCTACGGTTGGACCTCAATGAACCACTGTCTTTAACATTTTCCTTATTTAGCATATACCTTCTGGAAGGAAAACGTTATCGAATTGGGGCGGCTTTTTTTGCTCTGGCTATTCTGGCAAAAGAAACGGCCATTTTGTTTGTTGCCGGTTATTTGTTGTACTACCTAGCAAAACGCCAATGGCGCATATGGGTTGAAATCAGCTTTATTAGTTTGACACCGTTTTTACTTCTACAGTTAATTCTGTGGATAACCTTGGGCAATTTTGGTCTTCGTTCAGGGGGGGCTGGTGCCACAAGCTTTAATATCATACCCTTTGGGGGATTACTGTCATTTGGATTGCAGAATACTGAGACTCTTTTGATTGTACTTCTACTGCTTGGGCCATTGATTTTAATTCCCTGTCTTGGTTTATCTTTCACATTAGTTAAATTTTTCTTCAAACAACCAATCTCAGCTACTGCTATTATTTTGGGGCTACATCTTTTATTGATGATTACCTTACCATTTTCAACCTATGTTGATTTACCTGGAGTGTTGCGTTTGACCAGCGGCCTTGTTGTAGCTACTATTCTTTTTGCAGCAGTACATCATCAGCATACTATTCTCAACTATACATTATTGTGGTTAGCCTCATTAGTGTATCTCCGGTTTTTTATCTAAGATGGCATCTAATTATCAAAAAATTTTATCTCCCCCTATCCGGCGAGAAATCATCATTTTATTTATTTGTGCGCTACTTATTCGCACCCTCGCGGCGCTCCCCCAACAACAACCTAACTATATGGACGCCTCATACTCCTACGTCAACGCTGTGAATTTAGTGGAAGGCGAAGGGTTTACGGAAAAATTTATTTGGAATTACCTGGGAGATGCTCTGGCTCCTCCTCGTCCCAGCCATCTTTACTGGATGCCCCTCACCTCAATGATTGCGGCAACTGGCATGATTTTTGGCGGAATGAGTTATCGAACGGCTCAAATCCCATTCATTATTCTCTCGGCTCTCTTGATCCCCCTAACTTATTGGATCTCTTTTTCACTGTCAAAGCAGCGCTGGCAAGCTCGTTTAGCTTCGTTATTTATGTTATTTAGCGCTTTTTATTTTCCCTTTTGGACCGCCATTGACAATTTCACCCCTTTTGCCCTAGCTGGCGCATTGGCTCTATTTTTTGCTTGGCTTGGCTTGACCGCTGACAGTGAAGTGGCGTCCCAAGCTGAAAATGATAAGCGGTCAAGCCATCATTACCTCTACCCATTTTTATCTGGAATTTTTATCGGTTTAGGGCATCTAGCCAGGGCTGATGGTCCCCTTTTGTTCATCACAATTTGTCTTGTTCTGCTCCCTCTCTTGCTTACTAAATATTCAGTAATCCTTCGGGTTTTTACAGTGATTCTACTTGGTTATGGCTTGACTATTGCTCCCTGGCTCATCCGCAACTGGTTAGCTATCGGTACCCCCCTCCCAACGGGCGGTACAAAAACGATATGGCTTCTAACTTCAACCGATTTATTTAGCTCGTACAACGGCCTCTTTGGTTATAATCAAGAATTGACCTTGCAAAATTTTATTGATCAAGGGTGGCCCAAAATTTGGCAAGGGCGTTTATGGGTCTTGTCTGCAAATGCACAACGGGTGCTTGCCGAATGGTTCATGATTTTTCTCACGCCATTAACCCTCGCTGGTTTGTGGCGTTTACGACAGCATCATTTAGTGCAATTGATTACCCTTTATGGGGTATTGCTCTTTATTGCGATGACCCTCATTTTTGCCTTTCCTGGTGCCCTCGGTGGGCTTTTTCATTCAGGAGCGGCCTTACTTCCTTTTATTTATGCCCTAGCGATGGTTGGGCTTGATACTACATTAAATTGGGTAGGGCAGTGGCGTTATCACTGGCGGACGACATTTGCTAAACAATTTCTCGGCATAGGCTTGCTCTTCATAGCCATGGGACTAAGTGGTCTTGTTTACTACAATCGAGTTCTAAAAAATGATGTCTGGAACCAAGCCGATCAGCAATATCCGGTAATTGCAAATTGGGTAACTGAGCAGAATGCCGAGGCGTTGGTGATGATTAATAACCCCCCAGCCTATCAATATCATGGCGGTGGTTTAAGTGTTGTTGTTCCTTATGAGGATGTAGAGGTAACCTTGCAAGTTGTGGATAAGTATGCGGTTGATTACTTAATTCTAGGCCCCAATCGTCCCGCCCCGTTAGCTGAGATTTACGAACAAGAAGAGACACACCCTCGACTAAAATTAGTCAAAACGTTTAACGGATTTCTTATCTTTGAGGTGTCCTCCTTATGATAAAGTCGATCTTGCTTTGGTTTCTGGGAGCTATTGTCTTGGGGAGCGTGTATCTTCTCTATTCCATGCTGGATTCTGGAAATCTAGGCTTCCCCCTTGATGATGCCTGGATTCATCAAACCTATGCCCGTAATCTTGCTGATAGCGGGCAACTTGCCTTTGTCCCTGGGGCACCCAGCGCAGGCTCGACATCTCCGCTTTGGTCGCTTTTATTAGGAATTGGTTATCTTCTGAATGTGCCCTTTAAATTATGGACATATGGCTTAGGGCTGCTTTTCCTGGCGTTAATCGCCTGGACTGCCTCTCGACTAGCTAAGCTACTTTTTCCAAAACAACGCAATCTTGATTTATGGATTGGTCTATTTTGTTTAGCCGAGTGGCATCATTTGTGGGTAGCTGTTTCGGGAATGGAAACAATTCTTTTTATTTGGCTTTCATTGTTTTTAGTTGAGCGATATTTAGCCTTGACGCTTCAGGTTGCCCCTATTTTGTTCAAGCCAAGATATCTTGTCGGTTTGGGGGTACTCGCCGGTCTTTTGACCTTGACTCGCCCAGAAGGGCTTGGCCTAATTGGTTTAATTGGTCTAGATGTGGCTATTCGAGTCAATAAAGGGCAGATGAGGCAATTTTGGCGAAATTGGTTTTGGTTGGTTGTTGGTTTAGGGCTTCTACTCCTACCATACATTGGCTTACATTTATGGCTGACAGGACACCCCTTTCCAAATACACTTTACGCCAAACAGGCCGAGTATGGGGCAATATTACAGACGTATCCATTATGGTGGCGTCTATTTGGTAATTTCGGTCCAACTATCGACTCTGTACAAGGTGTGTTTCGTGTAATTCTGATCGGACCACAATTATTGTTACTCCCGGGTTTAGTTTGGGCTGGCTGGCTAACAATAAGGGAGCGAAAAACCGAATTATTTTTGATCTGGGCCTGGTGGATTAGCTTTTTGATTTTGTATGCAATTCGACTGCCAGTCACTTATCAACACGGTCGATATCAAATTCCTGCAATTGTCTGGCTCGTCCTTCTTGGGCTATGGGGGACTCATCACGTTTTGGCTCAAAAATGGCAGACAAAACAGGCTCGATTTTTAGGCCGTATCGGACAACGTGTTGTTGGATTATCACTATTTCTGCTGGTTATTGGGTTCATTGGTTTAGGTGCTCAGGCCTACCAACGAGATGTTCGATTTATTGAAACTGAGATGGTTGCTGTGGCCCACTGGATCGATCAAAACACACAGCCAAATTCGTTAATTGCTGCTCACGATATTGGAGCAATTGGATATTTTGCCCAACGGCCTTTAATTGATTTAGCTGGGTTGATTACACCTGAGGTCATTCCTTTTATCCGTGATGAGTCAGCATTATTCGATTATATCTTGATAAAAGAAGCTGATTACCTTGTCACCTTTCCGATGTGGTATCCAAATATGGTGCAGAATAAGCGGCTAACCATACAGTTTGAAACGAATGGCGAAATAACAAATGACCCGATGACTGTTTACAGTATTGGCGAAGAGTAAATCCCTTCAATGTTCACGAAAACTCGTTATGTAAAAATGTGCTTGCCAATCATTTTGGGAAGTGGTATTATTGTTAAGTAAACCGCAAGAAGTTTTAGAAAAATGGATGAATATTGATTAGGGATTTTTGCTCAAAACAAGAGCAATCTGGCCGTTTACTTCTAGATTTGGCGCGAAATTGGCAATATTTGGAACTATTTCCAGTTTTTGAGTAATCTTTTATTTCACAAAATTTTTTGCCAAGTACTTAAGTAAACCGAAGAACTTCCTGAAACAAGTGAAAAGTTTAGATGATGAAAGCTGTGTTGAAGCGGATACATAAATCAATTTACCTTGTTATGATCCGTTGAGAGTTACTCAACTTTCTGTCTATTCAGATGAAGCTCAAAATTCTTGTTGAGCATTACTTTCACAAATCACTAAAACTACTTTGTTATGTAAGATTATCATACAGAACTTCTTTGTTTTCAAACATCTGTGGTATACTATAGGGGCGCAATTTTGCGGGAGTTATGTTAATGAACGATGAAACTGCCACATTAGAAGAGTTTCTGTCTAGAGCCTCTCATACCTTACAAGACATTGATCAGAAATTATCACTGTTAGCGCAAGATGCTTTGAATATTCAAAGTGTAGTGACCAATAATGTTGGTAATGGTCATGCTTCTGTAACTTCGGATAGCGAATATTTGCAAGAATTAAGTCAACATTTGTTGCGCTTGGCTGCTAAAAGCGAATTTATTCAAAAAGCACTACATACCAAACAAGATGTCTCTCAACTTGATGATAATCATTGGCCGCGCATAAGGATTTTACAAAGCCAAGAGGAAGAACGTGCTCAGCTTGCTCGTGAATTAGAAGATGGCGTTGGTCAGCTTTTGGCAAATGCAATCTTCGAATTAGCCTCCTGTCGGCACTTACTTGCTGGAGGCCAAGACTCTGTATCTGAAGGATTGGATGCACTTCAGGCTGAATTAGAACAAGGTTTGACGGATATTCGTCATTTTATCACAAATTTAGAACCAGCCGCGATATTAAGTAATTTTGGACTTGGAGAAGGCATTCGTCGATATCTTGAGCAGTATGAAACACAAACAGGCTTAACCACCCAACTACGTATCCAGACCAATATAGGCCGCCTGCCTAGTATTATGGAAAATGCTATTTTTCGGGTCTTACAAGAAGCCCTGATCAATGTACATCGACACGCTAACGCAAGCCAGGTTGATGTTATCGTTGAAGAAGATCAAGGGGTCTTACAGTTTAGTGTCGTTGATAACGGGGATGGTCTTGTTTCAGAAAAATTGGGTAATTCTCGGCGTAATTTGGGTTTAGCCCGAATGGTTGATTACGCTGAACTCTTGCATGGCAAACTAAAAGTACTCAGTGAACCGGGACATGGTACACAAGTAATTTTACGAGTAGCCTACCCAACTTTGTGATTTTATTAAATTTTTCATAGGACTCTTCTAAATTTCTAAAGGGGTCCGCCCACTAGGAAAATACTTCTCTGGAATTTCCTTTTTTGAATAAACTTTCTTGACGGGAGTAAGAAAATGGCCAAAACAAGTGTAATGTTAGTTGATGATCATCCGTTATTTCGACAAGGGCTTCGTCGAGTTCTCGAAGCTGAAGAGGATTTAGAGGTCATCATGGAAATTTCGGATGGGGAAGAGGCACTGCGACTGGCTAAACAGTTGACGCCGGATGTCATCTTGATGGACATCAACTTACCCCGGATGAATGGGTTGCAAGTAACCCGCGAGCTGAAGCAAGCTGTGCCTGAAGTTTCTATCATTATGTTGACCGCCTATCACGATGATGAACAAATTTTTCATTCTGTTCGGGCTGGGGCAGCTGCCTATTTCCCTAAAGATGTTACACCCCGTCGCTTGGTAGAGGCCATTCGGCAGGTAAGCAAGGGGAACTATGTTGTTGATGATGAAGTGCTTAATAAGCCTGAAGTGGCTACTTGGTTATTACAACAGTTTGACAAAGTCGCTTATGTTGATGGTATGCCTAACGATATGTTTGCCCCGCTTTCACCGCGTGAGATGGAAATTTTGCA
This sequence comes from Phycisphaerae bacterium, assembly GCA_028285035.1. The sequence continues at coordinate 222,920 of JANQQF010000078.1, read as the reverse complement.
ACATATTGCTCGTGGTCAAAGTAATAAAGAAGTGGCATATGAATTGGGCATCAGTCGCCAGACTGTGAAAAACCATATGACTAGTATTTTACGAAAATTGGCTGTGAATGATCGAACACAGGCTGCTCTGTATGCGGTTCGACGTGGCTGGATTCGTCTTCATGACGATGAAGAGCAACCTTAGAGCTTGTAACCTTAAGGGTGTGCAAGAAAATAAATGAGTTAGACTGAAGTGGTTAAAATAGAATGTATGCGTTTGATTACTTTGTCCAGTTTATTTCTTGAAAACCCTAAATATTTGGTGATTATTAGATGAGGGATGTATGGATATACAAAGCTTGCCCCCTGAAGAACCTATCGTAGAGGAACCAGAACAGCCGACGGGACCGCCTACAGCGGCAGACATTCTGGAGCAAACAAACCAGGAGTACGAACAGGTTCAAAAGGAATTAAAGGAAATTGAGATTCTCATTAGTCAAAGTGCCTCGGAAGTTGAGAAGTTGGCTCAGCGTAATGCTCAATTAACCAATAAAGTACGTATGGTTGAAGAGAATATCGATACCTTGCCTCGTCAGGATATTAAAGAGATTTACACGGCAGCTCAAGAGGCCCAGATGCGTCTTTTTATGATGCGAGGTCAGGTTGAGCAGTTGCAAAGCCGTCAGGAAAATCTCAATCGGTTTTCCAACAGTTTGCGACAGGTTTTAGATGTTTCTGGTACATTGATATCATCTGATGACTCTAGCCGTGTTGCAGCGGCTGAAAGTAGCAGTTCTTCAGCGATTTCAGGTGAAACCACTGGAATTGTCAAAATTATCAACGCCCAAGAATCTGAGCGACAAGACCTCTCTATTCGCCTCCACGATGGGCCAGCGCAGTCCTTAACCAACCTAATTCTTCAAGCGGAAATTTGTGAACGCTTATTTGACTCAGATCCGGTTCGGGCGAGAACAGAGCTAACCGAACTAAAGAATGCTGTAAATGGCACCTTCCAAAAAGTTCGCGAATTTATCTTTGATTTACGTCCAATGATGCTGGATGATTTAGGGTTGACCCCAACTTTGAAGAAGGCGATTGAAGATTATGAACAAAAGACGGGGCTGGCTTGTAATTTAACAATCACTGGCAAGGATCAAAGATTGCCCTCACACGCTGAAATCACAATTTTCCGTGTGGTTCAGCAACTCCTGAATAATGTTCGAGAACATGCCAATGCGACCCATATTCAGATTGAGATGAATATTGGTGACGATCGAGTTTCTGTATCGGTTGAAGATGATGGTAGTGGATTTGATGCAGATCAAGCAATGAGTGCCTCTCTTCAACATCGTAAAACAATGGGTCTCAGTACAATGCGGGAACGAACCCAGATGCTGGGTGGTGAACTAAATATTGATAGTGCTCCCGGTCGAGGCACACGAATAGATTTTTGGTTACCTCTTTAACAGGAATAATTTGTCCTTTTTTTGTTGGTACATGATTATGAGAAACACCCCTGTTACAAACAGGGGTGTTTTTAAATTTTTAGCAGTTTCGATTAATGGTTAAGACTAATAACTAACCCCTAATAAAACATAATCTTCAACATTATTGAGTTACCCCGTATCCTTTCCTTAAAACGAGAGACTCTAATAAGTGTAATAAGACAGAACCTGATAAATCTGATTTTTTGAAATTTTTTAAGAAGATCAGATGTATTTTGAAGGAGTAAAACGGTGCTCTCACGACGGAAATCAAAAGCTCAAGCCTTAACAGAATTTGCCCTTATTCTCCCCATTTTACTCATGTTAATTTTAGGGGTTTTAGAAGCGTCACGGATTGTCTGGGCCTATATCACAGTCCAAACCGCTGCCCGCGAAGCAGCTCGTTACGCAATCTCTGGTCGTCCCAACTTATTGTCCACTGCCACCGGGGATTGTACAACACCCGAGGGTGAAGTTAATGGGGAACCGTGGGTGTGTGATCCTGAAGATCGAGCGGCAGCCATTCGAGCCGTGGCGATTGAGCGGGGTGAGACCTTATTTGTTAGTGAAATTTGTGGTGATGATGGGGTACCCCCATCGTCCGAATATATTGATCCAGCCTGTCGAGATTTAGGGGGGGCATTTGGTGTCGTTGTCTCGGGGCAATTTGTCGATACAAGTACAGATCCAACTTCAGTCGGAATTAAGGCTGACTATGCTGGGGATCAGGGGTTGAATGTGGTCGTGGCCACTTACTATAATGTGGAGATGATTGACCCTATTTTTGATACCATTCTGGGGGGCAACTTTATCCGCGTTCGCGGGGAAGTTGAAATGCAGAATGAAGGACTCGACCAATCATTAGGCTTCCCTCCGCCCCCTAGCAACATTAGCTTTGATCCTGAAGAAGCTGGCGGTGTTTTTTCGTCAGGTGCTGCTGTTGTACCTGAACGTAGCGAACAACAGCAGAATTTGCCACTTGAAATCACTTTGCGTACCCATCAAATAGGTACCTATCATGTTGTGCTAGAAGAAAAAGTACCAGGTTCTAACCCTGCCGCTGGGACTGGCGTCAAATATACGATAGGTTGTGAAGTAGACGGGGGGGCGACTGAGTATAATGTCACTTCGCCCAGTGTCGAAGTTGCTGCTACCTGTGTTATCACTCAGGGTGTTACGGCAGGCGACTATCTTCTTTATTCAACAAAGACGACTGATCAGGTTGCCATCGGTTGGTATGGTGAGGCTAGCAATCCAAGTACATTTACCGTTCTAAAGGGTGACACCCCTCTCGTGCAAATTGATGGCGGAGATGTTTGGGCCAGTAATTCAAATGTTTCAATTAAGCTGGTAAACCACCAAGATGCACTTGATGGTCCATTTGATGTGTATTATTCAGATGGCACAAATGAGACCTTAATTCAGGGGGGCATTACGGATACAACTCCCGATTTGGATATCACCAATTGGAGAATTCCTAAATCTCTGGAAGGAAAATGTCCACAGGGGAGTTCAACCCCTTGTACTTTGATTACTCGAAAAAGTAGCGAGCCTTCACCTGGTGGGATAATCCATGCTTCGGGCGAGTTTTATGTGAATACCCCAGAGATTATTCTGTCTCAAGCGGTGGATGAATACCCACGTGGGGCTTTATTAACAGCCTTCTTACAAGGACACACCCCGAATAGTAATTATGATATTCGTATTGAAGGAGTAACCTCAGGAATAGATGCCCTTGTTGCGAACGTCTCCACTGATGGTATTGGTCAATTTAGTCCGATCGAAGAATTTATTCAAATTGGTTGGACTGATGGGGCTTATAAGCTGAGAACCTATGAGCCTGGAGATACCTCGACCCCGATTGCTAGTGTCGACTTCACTATCAATACCCCTGCAGGTCCTTATATCACGGTTGATGGGGGATATACCTGGCCAATCGATTCCACAATCAATATTCGTCTGTTCCAACACGATCCGAATGTGATTCATTATCTTAACTTCGGTAATATACGGGTTAAAGTATCAGGTGGTGGAGATACGTTCGACTCAGGTTCATCAGGCGCAGTGGTATTACCGTACCGAATTCCGATTACAGCCGCAACCGCGTCTACAGGACCCAAGCTTTATGAGGTTGCCTCTCACCACGATAGTACAGGGGCTTTACAAGCAACGCGAGATGTAACTGTTTTACCTGTGCCAGTGATTCGGGTGCTCGAAGGTGATACAGTTCTTCCTAATTCAGAGATTACCATTCGTATCGACAACCACTCGCCTAATACAAGCTATAAAATATATTATGGGAAAGATGTAGGTATTGATACGGACTCAGGTAAGTTTCTGTTTACAATGATTACAGATGGTAGTGGTTCGGCCGAAAGAACTTATGCTTTGAAGGACCTGCCGCTTACCCCTGCTCCCGATTTCACAAAACCTGATACCTGTGGCTGTTATGGGGTTTTCTATCATATGTATTCGGAAGCCATTAATCTAGATCGTGTTGCCTTTACTCAAATGGCTATCTCTCCCGCTGATTTAGCGATTACAAAGGTTGAGCTTCCGCCAAATGTTGAGATCAATACAACAGCACCAATTACATTGACCATTGCTAACCTAAGACCAGTAACAGTAAGCCGCTATTTTGATGTTGATTTTTATCAAAACCCAGCACCACTTATTCCAAAATATAATGCAAACAACTTTAATTTCCCTGGTGATGCCAAGTATTGGGAGAATTACTTAGCTCCGAATGGGCAACCAGGGTATACAGTTACGGTTACCCACCCAGACTTTTTCTTTAATGAATATGGTGATTTTGATATCTATGGGTTTGCAGATACAACAGACTACATCTTGTATGAGGCAAGTGAGACAAATAACATTACTAACACAGTCGTATCTGTCACTTGTGTCCCTCAACAAATTACCAATGGATTTACTTGGGGAGAACGTCGTTACAACAGTGGCTGGACCCAAAAACAAGCCGGTAGCTTTGCTAATGCAGATGGTAGTTTGCGGTTGATTAGCGATGGATTTAGTACGTATGGAAACAATGATGATGCTAGTAATCGAGGTCATTACTATGTGCATCTTCAGAATCCAATTACAACCTCGACAGGTGTGGATTTTATAGTTAGGGTGACAGATGTTGGTGATGTTACTTTTAATAGTAAAGGGGGGATGCAACTACGCGATACCCTAAATTCACGCAGTCGAAAGATTGAATTCAACTTATATTGGGACTCCTTTGAGAATCAATATCGGCTCCAGGTTTCTGTACGTACAGGCTTTAGTAATAATGTAACTGGGTGGAAGGATAGTGGCTTGGTGGACCTCACGTCTGGACCCGTGTGGCTGCGTATCAATCGTAAAGCCGATAGTAATACCTTTAGATTTTATTATGCACAACAGTCAGCAAAACCAACAACTGATGCTGAGTGGGGAAGTCCGTATACCGAGGCCAGTGTTGACATGGCCGACTTTCTGTATGCCGGAGTCTTTAATGCATCGTACTGGAATAACAACTATACCACGTCCGACTTTGATAACTTCACCTACACAGATGCATCAGTTTGTGCCAATCCCGCAACAGTTGCTCCAGATCCTGTTCCAGCCGGGATTACTCAATGTACAGATTTACTAGAAGAAGTAAGTTTTGAGTCAGTGCCAGCTCAAAATTGGATCTTGGGTTCGGATGAGGGCGTGACCCAAGCAGCTAGTGTGCTTCAAGCGCATAGTGGCCTCTATCGAGTGGTTGCTCCTACCTTTGATCTAGGGTTTAATGAGCCTTACTTCTATCAAAAATTCACAATGCCGAGTTTTGTGATTTCAACAACGACCAACTTCTCGTTTAACATTTACCAGAAAGATGATGCATTAGGGTCAGATGATGCCGCAGATCAATTTTATGCGATTGTTTCTACTGCCCCTAGTCCGGCTTCAGCTATTACGGATCCTAAACTGATTGCTGATGGTATTCACACCCAAGATTATCAATTTGTCAATGTTACATTGCCAATCACTAGCAGCGTTAATGTCGAAGATTATGCCGATCAAGACTTGTATCTATATTTATATAATACAAGCAATAGCACCTGTGGTGCCGGAACTTGTCATGACACAGAATATAGCTTTGATGATGCCAAACTTACCGTCTGTACTACCCAGCCCCCGCCTTCACCCATTACCACACAAATGAGTGGCTCGGTCACCTTACATCGACTTGGTGGTAGTAGTGAACGTTTACCTGGTGTCAGGGTCTGGGCTTATGCTGAAGGTGGACAATTATTTGAAACATTTACTGCAGCGGATGGAAGCTACAATTTTTATAATCTGCCACTCGGAGAATACGTGATTTATTCAGAATATCACTTTATTGATCCTATCGATCCATCACAAATTGAAACGTTGGCTACCAATTCAACAACAACAGTAAAGTCAAGCGATACTGGGGCAAATCCGTTGGTGCTTAATCTTGACTTGTATACGATTACACCTTAAGGGTAAAATTCGTTTATTACCCATCTTAATATTAACTTTGGAGAGATATTTGTGAGACATTTACTGCATTTGCGGAAAATTGGTATCTCGGTCATTTCGGCCGCTGTTCTTTTGCTCATTGCCATAGTGCCTGTCACGCTCGTTGGAGCACAATCTCCTACCGGGTCGCAGGCCTCGGTAGATGAATCAAGTACAAATTTGGCTACGCAATTCACCTCAAATGTTGTGCTTGATGGAACAGATATTTCAATATCATCGATCGGTGCATTTGCACCTGCAATTGGGGTAAGTCCGAATGGAACGTATGTCGTTGTTTCATATTTTCGACAAACAATAATTGCTGGTGAAGGCGTAGATAGTGTTCATGTGAAATCGGCGACGGTTACTGATGGTTGGCTAACTACAGATTTCGCTGGACGAGGATCAAACCCAAGTGTTGCTTTTGGAGCGAACGATGACACTGTATATGTTGCTTGGGTAGCCGAAGATGGTAAGTCAATTCGATTATCAATCTGTGCTCTGTCAGCGACTTCATCACCAAACTGTGTTGAAAGCAATAGCCCTATTGTAGATGTGTCAAGCGATAACACTGTGAATAGTGTTGATGATCCTGATATAGTAATCGATGGCTCTGGGAATATTCATGTGGCTTGGGAAGAGCTTCCCTCAGCTGGCAATGCAACAAAAATTGAAACAGCTTTTTCGGCAAACAATGGTGCCTCTTGGACAAGTAGCGCCGCAGGAGTTTCAGTTAATGGCGTGGCGTTGGCTAGCCCTAAGTTGGCAGTCGATGGATCAGTCCTTCATATGGTCGTTAGTCAAAGTGACGCCAAAATTGGTTATCACAAGGCCAGTACTGGAGATCATATTTGGACCAATCCGAAAACTTTTGAGACAAATGTGGATGTGAATTTTCAGTATGATGAGTTATCTAATCCGGCGATTGTCGTGAATGGTAATGATGTTTTCTTGGCTTGGGATGGTCATTCTAGTGTTGGGACAGGTAATGATTATGGGCTAATGGAAGCTACTTCTAGTGATGGTGGAAATAGTTTTCTTGACCCGAACTATATTTGGGACGGTGAGGATGCCGAACAAAATTTGCAAAGTCCTCGAAAAGTATCTGTTAGTTCAGTGAATGGTTCACCTGTTCCGCTTCAAGAGGAAGCCTTACGTCCAAATATGGCGAAGAATGGGAATGGTTATGCCATTGTCTGGCAAGAGCGTGGCCTCGACAGTAATGGGTGTAGCGAAGATGGCAATGCGTCCTCTGAAATTCAATATGCGATTACCAGTACAAACTGGATTACAGATGTTGTAGCTGATAACCAGCGTGAATATTCTATTGACCCTGACATTGCTATGGATGAAGGCAATAACAGACGACATATCACGTTTATGAAATCAGATGCGCCAAACTGTATTGGAGGAGGTCAATTTGACTATACCATCACTTATCGTGGTCCCTTTACAATTACAATCAATGATGGCGGTGAAGACTTGACTGACCCTGGTGTTGGTGGACTTTATTTGCCAATTGTAATTAAGAGTTAGCAACTATAAGTGTCGTGAACTTGATTCTTTTGGATAAGCAGAACCATTAGATAAAAAATCTAGCGTTGACCCTAAAACTTATAGATTTGAAACCTAAGGGTCACAGTAGGAATTTACTGCGTTTTGATACAAATAACTGATTTATACCCTGGATGGTAGCTATACTTTATGCTCCAACAAATTCGGCGTCGCGATTTGATCTTGTTGCTGGGGGCGATTTCATTAGCCTGTGTCAGTTTGATTACGGTTGTCCTGTTTGTCCTAAGAACGCAACCCCCTCAACAAAGCACCGCAGGTACTTTGCAGGAAGCCACCAGCACACCGGGACCAGCTCCCACACACACTATATCGTTTGTGCAAATTACAGGTCTAGGTCAATACCCTATTGCTGAACGAGCGGCTAAAAGTTGGTCAGAGGATGCACAGTTAGTGTCTGCCAATGCGAATTGGCCACAAATTCTAAATAAAGAACAGGTCGGTGAGCCAACGACGTGGAATTACCGATTTTACTCACCTGAAGAACGAAGGTTGTTTTTTGCATTTGTTGCACCCGATGGGCAAATACAAACAATTGAGCACCAAGTTCCAATTACGTTACCACCTAAAATCATACAGTTAGATGATTGGAGTTTGGATAGCGGTGCAGCTCTAGGTCTTTGGTTAGATTATGGAGGGGATGAGCTAGTACGAACTAATCCTGGCTTGGAACTTGTTGTTCAGCTTCGCACAACAAATCGAAGTCCAAACCCTGTGTGGATGGTTGTAGGTTGGGATGAGCGAACTAATGATCTGCATATTATTGCAGTTGATGCCACTGCTGGTGGTGTTGTGACAACAAGCCCGCCAGAACAATAACCTGAGTTTTAGAGTTTGATATCACTTTTGAATTGTAAATAACATATCAAAAAGTCTGAAACTCATTCAATTGATAAAAGTTTTAGCGTCTAAATATATTGCATACCAACCTTGTACAAAATAATCGATTGAGAATAGCGTGATGGAGTTTAATATGTTGAAACGATCTCTCCAAAAAATTAAAGACATTCATCTAATTGCCGGGCGAGAGCAAAAAGGTCAGAGTATTATCATTTTTACCTTTGCGTTTCTGGGATTGATTGCCATGATGGGCTTGGCCTTGGATTTGGGACTGGTTTATATTGAGCAGGTTCGGGTTGGGAGTACATCGGATGCCTCCACATTGGCCTCTGTTGTTGAATTGCCAGCTGAGGAAGAGGCGATAAAACGAGCCATAGAGTTTATTGAGTTGAATGGCTTTAGCACCGGCGCTGGTGGAGATACACGAATTTTAGTTCGAGGTTGTGTCCAGGATTTACAGGTCGTGGGTATGAGTGGATCCGAAACAGAACCGTTGTTAGTAAATGAAAATGGAATTGGCGCTGCTGCTGAACACGTTGAGGACGAAGTGATTACCCCACCCACGACTGTTATTGGAGCACCTTTGGTTAATAACCCCACGGAATATCGAGCCACGTTTATGATTGACACCTACTCATATCATGATACTAGCACGGTTGATGGTGGCTGTAATGCTACTGGGACTGGAAGTGCCCAAAAGATACAGATACGGGGCCAATCCGAAGTTCGAATGAACTTTATGCAATTTTTTGGATTTGCTGAAGTGCCCGTTGAAGCAGTGGCTGAAGGTGAAAATATTACAAGTCTTGATGTTGTCGTTGTTTTTGACGTATCTGGTTCAATGGAATATGAAACAAACTGCTTTGATTGTTGGGTTCGAACAAATCCCGACAATCCGGAGTATCCACTAAATGGTTACTTTAATCCCCTGCCCTATAATACAAAATGGATTTCAGGAACAGGTACAACCAACTCAATTCCTACCTCAAATTTGTGTCGAGTGGCCCCAAGCAGTAGCTCCGTGCATACTGACTCGGATGGTAACAAGTATCTATCTCATGAGGCTGAACTTTATTCTCGTAATCAGGGAGATTGGCGTTTAAGCCGTCACTTGCAAGGCTCTGGGTTCTGGGCCGTTCAGCGCGGTTCGCGGAATACAGATAATCTGCTCGTTCCTCATGAGAACGGGTATACACAAGGTAATCAGGCTGGCAATATTGATAATCAGTCATCAAATGTGTGCCACCCGGGGACAGCTAGCAGTACGATCACGTGCCAAATTGGGGGTGATGATATTTGTGAGGATAGTGATGGAGGTATATCCGTCGATTGTAGTGCTTATATAAAATCCCATCCATTTCCAACTTATAGTCAAGGAGCAGGAGGAGATCCCAAACTCCAGGGAGGTACTTTTAATCTGGAGTGCTTTACAGATGATAAGTGCTGGAAGAATGTTTTGACAGGTAATGATGTTGGACGTCCGGTCAAAAATGATATCCCCTTTGTCGAATATGATTTTTACCCCCAATGGTCAGGTCCCACTCAAGTTTGGATGCGAGTGCGAGGAGGGGGAACGTTGGCCGATACTTGGGCTGGATTGGCCCCTGACACAGATGGCGGATCTCAAGACCCCTGGGGTAATGCCATCATGTGGGAAGCCTTTAGAAATTTAGACTCTACGAGTACTGTTGCAGGAATTCAACTTAATACAAGCGCTTCTACAGTAAACACAAGCCGAGACACTAGAGCTACGAGTATTGATGGTGATACTAATAATTGGCAATGGATTAAGTTGGGAAATATATCGACAAATTCTTTAGGCGGACTTTATACGCTACGCTTATTCCAGGCCAGTGCAGGTTATAAAATTGATAAAATTGTCTTTACTGATGCAACGAGTGATAGTGAAGCCCGTGCCTTTGTAGAAAGTAGTACCTGGGATGGTAAAGGACCACCCGCAACGGATGGGTCAGCTACACGTGAGTCTTGTAACTTTTGTAACCCGGCCTTTGGCCTGACAGTAAATCAAGAGCAATGTGGCTGCCCGCAAAATGCAATCCAAGCTGCAGATTATGCTAGTAGATATCCTGGGAGTGTTAGAAGTCAGACTTATTGGGCTGGTAACTCTGGTAGCAATTGTACTGTCGTTGGTGGAACTGTTGCTGATCCAACAAATAATCTAAATGATGACTTATTTAGTGGATTAGAGCCGTTGCGAAGTGCTCAGGAAGCAATTAAGGAGTTTGCTCGGCGGCTTGATCCTGAAATCGATCAAATTGGTTTTGTTGCTTTCACTGAAGAGGTGAAAAAGACAACGACCTCAGGTAAGCTTTTGACGGTTCCGCTACAGTGTAAACGAGCTAACCCAGGTGATTGTACCCCTGATAATCCATATCCTCTGTTTATGGAAACAGTAGAACGCCAGTGGCCCCAAGGACCGACAAACATTGCTGATGGCTTGAAGCAAGGTCTAAAACTATTGGGTATAGACGGGTATGGAGCTGCTGCTTGCTCCTCCACAAATCCTGATGCCGCCTGTGATCGAAATGGGGCTCGTAAGGTGATAATTCTATTAACGGACGGTTCACCAAATCGCGAACCATCTAGTGACGTATGTGATAATAACAATTTGTGGAATGGAGATGTTGCCGCGGGTGATGATGACTATGATTGTTCAATCTACTATGCCCGAGAAGCGGCTAATAATGGTGTGATTGTTTATTCCATTGGCCTTGGGGCTGGGGTTAATCCTGACTTTCTAACTGCAATCGCTGAAGGGGTTGACCCTCATAGTATCACAAAAAGTGGAAGCGAATTCTTGTTCACGGCCCGTGGTGGTCAATTTTATAACGCCTCAACGCCTGATGAGCTTGATGGCATTTTCACTCAAATCTTAGGGAACATTTACGTCCGAATTCGCTAGGATTAATAGCCCACCAGGTACTTGTTGATTTTGTAGTAGGCTAAATGTGACCTTTACTTAATTTACATTCCTTAAGGTGTATGATTTGCAGGAGGTGTAAAGATTATGTTGAAAAAATTGCGTAATTTATTTAAGCAGACGAGCAAAGGGCAGAGTCTGGTTGAATTGGCTCTCATCTTTCCCATACTAGTATTTATGATGATGGGCGTCTTTGAAGTGGGCTGGGCCTTAAGAAGTTATCTGGTCTTGGTTAATTTGGATCGAGAGTTGGCCCGTTTCGCGGTAAGACCGGGATATCTAGATTATTCTGAAAAGAATGTTGACTCAGTTGGTTATAACCAGGTACTATCACACACACAAACGATTTCTGGCGAAATTGATGCTGACTTTGAAACAAACAGTACCTTGATCATTACCCATTTTGTAGTAGATACAGGATTACCTTGCCCTCGAAATTCTCTTGGCAGTTGTGATTGTGAAACCGATGAGTTCACGTATGATGATATAATTATCAGTCCAGATACCCCTGGATTCAGCTATTATACCCAAGAGTTCCCTACCACACCGATTGGGGGGGCAAGTACAAACTTGAATGCCGGTACTCGGTTAGTCTATGCTGATGAAATTGCAAAATTAACCCGAAATAATAATAAGCTCAATTGTGAATTTGTTAAAAAGCAGGAATACACTGATCTAGATGTCTCTCTAGAGACGTCTACTAATAATTTGATTGTGGTTGAGGTGGCTTATGATCAGCCACAACTATTTGGTTTCCCTCTTGTTTCAAATCCTTTCACAGATCCAGTGCCTCTCTACGCTAAAACGACGATGCGTCTCGTTGCTGGGGCACGTAGTGCTGGTGGGGAGCTTAACTTTGTCGGTCCATTATGTAAAGCCTATCCTTGGTATACTTCATCTGTCACATATGGGACATCTCAAAATGTCTTTTCTGGATGGGTTCAATGGGGAACCAAGAAGTATGGCGAGACAACTGACCAGCATCTGCGATATCAGCTAGCCTATCCTCAAATGGCCTTGAATAACTTTGATCCACCCTATGGGATAAAGACAGGGCTAAGCGTTGGAACACTTACCCCTTCTAGCTCGCTTCTTACACAATTAGACATTGACATGAATGATCCTCAAACTGGCATAATTGGACAACAAGTTATTATTCCTGTCCGGAGTGGCGGAACCATTCAGGATTTTGCCCTTATTCAAATTGAAAGTGTTGATCTTGCTCTCGGGCAAATTATAGCAACGCCTATTCGGTCAGTAGCAGATGGTACTTTTTGTGAATAAGTTTCTAATGATTATGTAAAATTTAAGATTACATTATCTTGACTTTTTTGCATAAGGTGGTATGATACAGGTGCTAGCGTCCTTTTCGTTTTTCTTGTCGAAAAGGAGAAAAAAATATGCAACGTGGAAGACTACTAATCATCCTAGCCGTTATTCTTGGGTTAGCGGTGGTTGGGATTATTCTTTTTATTGTATCGCAAGGTATTGGTGGCCCGCAACCTGCCGAGGATGTCACAGATGGCCCTGTGGTTGATCCACGCCCAACGGAGATTCCAACTGTTGATGTAATTGTGGCATTACAACCCTTACCTCGTGGCGCAGAATTTGTTCAGGGATCGATCGGTCCACGGGCTTGGCCGCGAAATAATGTTCCGCCAGGGGCAATTGCGCTTGAGTCTGAAACAATTGGTAAGGTTGCCAAGGTGCAAATTTTTCAAGGGCAACCTATTGTTCGTGATATGCTGACAGACTCAGGCAGTGGTGAGGATGCCTCCTTCCAAATTCCACCAGGGCGGGTTGCGGTTGCTTACCCAATTGACCAGCAGTCAAGTGTGGCCTACGCTATCCAACCTGGTGATTTTGTTGATATTTTGACTACTGCATTTTTTCAGGATATTGATGAAGAGTTTCAAACACGTTTGCCAAATAAGTTAAGTTTTGTTTTTACAGATTTAGCTGGGCAAGAGATTGAAGAGGGTGAAGGTTTTTTCGTCTTAAGTCAGTTTCTTGACGAAGGGCGATTTCAACTTTTTGAGGGCGATCTTCCGGCGATTGTTTTTCCCAGTGAAGCACAAATCCCACGTCGGGTTGCGCAATTAACGATACAATCTGCGAAAATAATTCGGATTGGACCTTGGATCCAAGCTGCTGTTCCAACACCCGCTGAAGGTGAAGATGGTGAAGCTCCAGTTACTGAAGATGGTGATGGAGGGGTAGATAGTGAGGAATCTGCTCCATCTCCTCCATCAACCTTACCAAGTGTTGTCACCATTGCCGTTACACCACAAGATGCTTTAGTCTTATTGTGGCTTCGTAAGGGGAGTATTGAAACTGAAATGGCTTTGCGGGCGGCTGGCGAAGAAAATGCGGATCACCTTACCGAAGCGGTTACACTTCAATATATGTTGACCCGATTCAATATTTCTGTTCCACCTAAAATTGAATTTGTGATGGCTGGCTCTGTAGAGGATATTGTGGAAGATGCAACTGGTCAAGAAGGTGACGCCGGTGTTGCCACTGATGCTGGGTCAGGTATCAATTAAATTATGCCTAATCCAAAAAAGCGTTATATCAAAAGCTATTGAGCGCTTTTACATACGTTTAATCCCTCATCACAGTTAATTGTAAATCAGTTTAACCTTAACAAAAAGAGTCCGGTAGCTATATTACCGGACTCTTTTTGAAAATTGAATTGATGGGAACCCAGCATGAGTTTGCTTTCATTAAGGAATGAAGGTACAAATATAATATATAATTTTTAGCTAGGATATGGATTTATGTCAGAAATCGCGCCCTTGCCTGATGGTCAAGAGAAAATTCGTCTTTTAATTGTAGACGATATCCCTGAAACTCGAGAGAATTTGCGGAAGCTACTGTTTTTTGAGTCGGATATTGAAGTTGTTGGTGCTGCCACCGATGGTCAGGAGGGTATTGATCTTGCGTTAGAGTTGCAGCCTGATATCGTCTTGATGGATATCAATATGCCAGGGGTTGATGGTATTACTGCCAGTGAGCGTATTAGTCAATCTGTTCCATTTTGTCAGATTATTATGATGTCCGTTCAAGGTGAGGCCGATTATCTGCGTCGCTCAATGCTGGCTGGTGCCCGTGAATTTTTGATTAAGCCTTTTTCTAGCGATGAGTTAATTAGTAGTGTTCGCCGTGTTTATCAATTAGGAGCTAGCCGTAGACAAGCACTACCAATGACACAAGTTCCTGCTGGAACCGTTGCTGTTCCAGACCCAACCCCAAAGGCAGAAGGGAAGGTTGTATCTGTTTTTAGTGCGAAGGGAGGGGTTGGATGTAGCACAATTGCGGTTAATACTGCAATTGCTATTCAACAAAGTGCAGCTTGTCGGGTTGCAGTGGTCGATACAAGTCTACAGTTTGGTGATATTGGGGTACTCCTAAATTTGTATGCTAGTAGAACATTCGCTGATTTGGCACCCCATGCTGATGAACTCGACAATGAATTAATTGAGGATATTTTTCTAGCTCATAGTTCAGGTGTAAAGGCGCTATTGGCCCCTCCACGCCCAGAAGAGGCCGATACAATTTCCCCAAGTTTAATCACAAATGTGCTTGATCGACTTAAAACAATGTTTGATATTATTATTATTGATACGAGTAGTGTTCTTGACGATGTTGTTTTAAGTGTTCTTGACGCTTCAGATAAAATTATTGTGGTTACAACTCCGGAAATACCAGCGATTAAGAATGCTAAGTTATTCTTTGAGGTAACTGAGGCACTTGATTATGATCGTGATAAAATTTTATTTGTCTTAAATAAAACGGATAAACGAATTAATATTAGAGCTGAAGATATTGAAGCCAATATTAGGTATTCAATTGCTAGCCAGTTACCTTTGGATGAACGGTCTGTTACAACTGCCGTGAACCAAGGAGTCCCTTTTGTTCTAGGAAGTAAAAATAGTGCATTGACTCAAGCCATAGTCGGTCTTGGTAAGACCGTTCTAGACGCAGTTGATCCTTCCCAGGAAGAGGTTGAAGCGCCAGTACGCTCTGGTTTGTTTGGTCGATAAAGTTTAGATGAAAATTTCTTTAAGTGTAGTAATGGTTAGGGGATAAACGACATGTCATTATTGAAACGAATTTCTAAAACTCAAGACTCGGGTGGAGGTGATACCAACCCTGCCTCAGGCGGTAGTGAGGGAAGTAGTGGCGGAGGAATTTCGAATACGATTAAGGCAAAAGCACCCGAAACTCAAATTAGGCGTGTACCTCAAGCTCAAGTTCGTGATCCCTTAAAGGAACTTAAAGAACGGATTCAAGATCGCTTGGTTTCTGAGCTTGATCCAGCAATGGATATTTCACGGACTGATGAAGTACGACGAACAATTCAAGACATGTATGAGCAAATTCTTACCCAAGAAAATATTATTTTGAGTCGTGCTGAGCGCGAAAGGTTATTTGAGGCAATCGTCGCTGAAATTCTTGGTTTTGGTCCCATTGAAGTCTTGCTTTCAGATGAAACTGTTAGTGAAATTATGGTCAATGGGCCTGAAAAGATTTTTATTGAACAAAAAGGTAAGTTAACTCGAGCGCCGGTTACATTTGAAGGAGATGAGCACGTTATGCGGGTGATTGACCGTATTGTGTCACCACTAGGCCGGCGGATTGATGAAAGCTCGCCGTATGTTGACGCTCGTCTACCAGATGGCTCCCGGGTTAATGCTATTATTCCTCCTCTCGCTCTAAATGGTCCTACGATTACCATTCGAAAGTTTGAAAAGGATCCGCTGGTTATTGATGATTTAGTGCGTTTTGGCTCGATGTCGAATGAGGTCGCTGAATTTTTCCGAGCCTGTGTTATGGGACGCTTGAATATTGTTGTATCTGGGGGTACAGGGTCTGGGAAAACGACCCTACTTAATGTTTTGTCTTCGTTTATTCCCGAAAATGAACGTATCATTACCGTTGAAAACGCAGCTGAACTTCAGTTACGCCAGGACCACGTTGTTACTTTGGAATCTCGCCCGCCAAATATTGAAGGCAAGGGGGAGGTTTCAATTCGTGATTTGGTGATCAATACATTGCGGATGCGTCCTGATCGGGTTGTGGTTGGAGAGTGTCGCGGTGGCGAAACGTTGGACATGCTTCAGGCAATGAATACAGGTCACGATGGCAGTCTGACAACCGCACACGCGAATACCCCACGAGATATGCTCTCCCGTTTGGAGACAATGTGTTTAATGGCAGGGATGGAGTTACCTGTACGGGCTATTCGTGAGCAAATTGCCTCTGCCGTAGATATGATTATTCAACAGTCACGTCTTCGAGATGGTAGTCGAAAAGTGATGAACGTTACTGAGGTTCAAGGGATGGAAGGTGACGTTATTGTAATGTCTGATATCTTCTTGTTTGAACAACAGGGAATTGAAAATGGAAAAATCGTGGGACGATTAAAGCCAACAGGAATTCGACCAAAATTTTATGAACGCATTGAACAGGCTGGTGTACATTTACCAGCAAATATTTTTGGTGGACCGAGATTTTAGGGTATAACATCGTGAGACGTTTGGTTGAGTTTGATGGAGGTTGTGGATGAATATAGTCTTGATAGGCTTGGGTGCGGTTCTTGTCATTGGCCTGATCGTGACAGTGGTTCTTTTGCTACGTGGCGAAGGGGATAATACCCAAGAGCGTTTGAAGCTGTTGGGTGATGATCCATCACAACTTTCTGATGAAAAAAGTGAAAGCAGTAGTGAAAGCTCTGGTGGTTCGGTCTTAACGCAACAACTTAATCAAGTTATTGAAGAGCGAGGGCTAGGTAAAAATGTTGCCATTGAGATAGCCCGAGCGGACTTGAAAATTACGGTTGCGGAATACTATGCATTAACAGTGATTGCTGTAGTTGCCCTTGCTGGGTTAGCCTATTTTGTATATGGCAATATTGTCATGACATTGATTGGGGTGGTGGCTGGGTATTTTGCCCCCAAACTATACATCAGATCGCGCCAAAGACGTCGACTGAAAGCTTTTGATGATCAGCTAGGTGATGGCATTACCCTGATGGCGAATGGGCTTCGAGCTGGGTACTCGATGTTGCAAGCAATGGATGCCCTCGCTCAAGAAATGCCTGCGCCTATTTCGACAGAATTTCGACGAGTTGTCCAAGAAATTGGGTTAGGTGTTGCAAGCGAACGAGCCTTTAATAACCTCCTTCGGCGACTACCCAGCGATGACTTGGATTTGATGATCACGGCGATTAATGTTCAGAATGAGGTTGGGGGGAATCTAGCCGAGATTCTGGAGATTATTGGTGAAGTTATTCGTGAACGAGTGCGTATCAAAGGGGAAATTCAAGTTTTGACAGCTCAAGGTCAGTTGTCAGGATATGTGATTTCATTTTTGCCTGTAGCCTTGGGATTACTCCTTTATGCCATGAATCAAGAATATATTGGACGAATGATTTTTCCATGTCCGGAAGACCAGGAACTCTGTTCACAACCTTGTGGCTGGATTATGATTGGGGCAGGGGTAATTACGATTGCGAGTGGCTTCTTTGCTATTCAAAAGATTATTGATATTGATGTATAACCAGGGGAGGAATGTTAAATGGAGTTAGGTACAATCATCCTCATAGTAACTATCGTCTTAATTACCATCATTGGTATTTTTGTATTGATTCAATTTGTTTTTCGAGATTCTTCAAACGAAGGTGATGTTCAGCTTCGCCTTGAAGAATATGGGGGCCGTACCGAAATGGGCGGACCCTTAACTCTTGAAGAGTTAGAGATGTCTCAGCCTTTCAGCAAGCGGATTGTTCAGCCGATGCTGGTCAACTTGGCGGAATTTTTTAGCCGACTATCTCCTTCAAAATCTAAGGCTGAGGCTGAGTTAAAAATGGAGTTAGCTGGTAGACCCAATGGTTGGGGAGCGACAGAATTTTTTGGGGTACGGGTATTTGTTGCCTTACTGTTGGGGGTACTCCTATTTTTAATAACATTATTATCCTCTGGATTTGAAATTGCCTTGTTAATTGGTGGTTTAGGCTTATTAATTGGCTTTGTGTTGCCAATTTTTTGGCTGCGTTCAAAAACACGGGCCCGTCAGACTGAAATCGTAAAAGCTTTACCAGATGCGTTAGATTTGTTAACTATTGCCGTTGAAGCTGGGATGGGCTTTGATGGAGCAATGCAAAAGCTGGCCGATAAGTGGGATAATCATTTGGCCAAAGGATTTTCCAAAGTTATTCAAGAAGTACGTTTGGGTGTTCTTCGACGTGATGCGCTAAAACGAATGGAAGAAACAATGGGTGTTCCTGATGTTACTACCTTTGTTGCTGCCATTATTCAGGCCGAACAACTTGGGGTAAGTATGGCGAAAATTTTGCGGGTACAATCCGAGCAAATGCGGATTAAGCGCAGACAACGTGCCCAAGAGATGGCGAATAAGGCCCCAATTAAAATGCTTTTCCCGATGGTTTTTCTTATTTTCCCCGCGCTATTTATCATTCTGCTGGGTCCTGCTGTCCTAATTATCATGGAAACCAACTTCTAATCTTCTTATCTCTCGACTTCGAATGCAAATTCTAAATAAAACCCGTGAAACAACATTGATGGTTCACGGGTTTGTCGCAAATAATTTCTGGTTACGATTAAAAGGACTCCTTGGTAAAAAATCCCTTCAAATGGGTGAAGGGCTCATTCTTGTTAATGAGAAGAGTATTCACACTCTGTTTATGAATTTTGCAATCGATGTTATTTATGTCAATAAAGATTATGAAGTCATTCGTACTGATGTAAATATGGTTCCTTATCGCCTTGGGTCATACGTACGAGAGGCTAAGTATATTTTAGAAATGCCGGTTGGTGTTATTGAAGACTCAGCTACTCAAATTGGCGATCAACTTATCTTTTTGGATTAAACAAATTAATCTTAATGGTAAGCTCACAAGGATGTGACAAATTCATGGCAATCCCCACATTGCTACAAAAATCTAGTCAACTCCTCCTCGATTTTCTTTTCCCCCCACGTTGCATACATTGTCAGCAACCTGATACTTGGTTGTGTGAAGTGTGCTACAGCAAGATAAATTTCATCTTTGAACCAGTTTGTCAGAAATGTGGTTCACCACAAGAAAAAAATTTAGATACTTCAAAACATAAATGTCCTGGACTAGGGTGGCAAGCCATCGATGGGATTCGTGCTGCGGCTCATTTTGAAGACACCCCAATCCGTGACGCGATTCATTGGCTCAAATATCACAATCATCGGGCGATTGTGTCTCGCCTCGGGCAAATCTTATCAGATACATATCACCATTATACTTTGAAAGCCGATGTTATTGTCCCTGTCCCGCTTCATCGCCATCGTTATAAGGAACGTGGTTATAATCAGAGCGAGTTACTCGCCGCAAACCTGTGCGCCCTTTTAAACCTTCCCTTAAATACA
The DNA here is from genome assembly GCA_028285035.1 of Phycisphaerae bacterium. Next base: position 203,168 of record JANQQF010000078.1, on the reverse strand, counting down.
TCAACTTTGCAGAGAATTCGTTATACTGAAGCTCAGGTTAATCTTAGTGTCGAAGCCCGGCAGAAAAATGTGATCGATGCTTTTGCCTGCCAGGATAATCAGTTGGCGAGCCAACGTGTTTTATTAATTGATGATGTCTGTACAACTGGTGCAACACTTGATGCTTGTGCCAGTGCTTTAAAGCAAACGGAGGTGCTTTCAGTTTGGGGCTTAACCCTAGCAAGATAAAAATTGAGGTGTTAATCCTATTTCAATAATTTCACAGAAAGGAAGTAAACAATGGAAGTCACATTAACAGGAAAAAACTTTGTCATATCAGATCGTATTCGCGAATATGTGGAGAAAAAGATGGGCAAGTTAGACCGATATCTTCCAGATATTGATGATGCCCGAGTGGAGATCACCCAAGAAAAAACTAAGAGTGCTCGTGACAAAAATGTGGTACAGGTTACGTTACGAGCCAATGGTAAATTGCTACGAGCTGAAGAGCGTGCTGAGGCAATTTACGCTTGTATTGATACGGTGACAGACAAAATCCATCGTCAGGTCGCTCGGTATAAAGGCAAAAGACAAAATCGATCACATGGTCACACACACAAACAACCTGATTTTGAAATGCCTATGATTGATCAGGAAACTTTAAATGAAATAGCAGCAGAAGATGAACGGCGTATTGTACGGGTTAAGGAATTTTCAATTAGCCCGATGACTGAAGATGAAGCTGTTGAGCAGATGGAATTGTTAGGCCACAATTTTTTTGTCTTTTTTAATGGTAACTCTGGTCGAATTAATGTATTATATCGGCGAGGTGATGATCATTATGGTTTAATTGATCCAAAGGTTGCCTAACTACTCATTGACAAATTAGGATGAATTACAGGGGAGGTAGACCTCCCCTTTTTTATTGATAAAGGTATTTTGGCTTATGTTATCTCTGCGTAAATTTCGGGAACAATGGGGGCTACCCAATGAATTTTCTATTGAATATTTTGAGCCTAAGACTTGGACAGTTGGTCAACTTGATGCCTCGGGAAAGACATTACAACAGATACGTTCCCGAGTCGTTGAATGTGTTCCCAATCGCCTTCCCCCTGATCAGTTGTTAAGCCAACCAGAAAAATTATCCAAAACATTCTATGCTCATTTGAGGCAAGCCAATGATGAAATTGGTCTGACCTCAGAGCAGCTCGATTTTGCTGTGGATGGGTTAGAGAATTTTTTATGGGACGTGGTGTATGAATTAATCCGTCTTAGCCATCTCGGAGGAGCTACGACATCTCAAATTGAAACAGCGTTTGATTTCAATGCACTTTATCAAAAATGGCTACATAGTTCAAACGAGATTTTTGCCAAACCGTACATATATGAGCATCAAGGTAAGCAACTTGTGATTAATATGATGGCTAATGTATATGGAAGAATGGGAATGCAGATAAAAATTGAGGAGGAAATTTACGAGGTTGCTGATTTTTCGCTGGGATGCCCTGCGGCAAATTATATGGGAGAACTAAGTTGTGAATTGGCCCAAGCTTTGTGTATGGCCTTGGTCCAGCATTTAGACTCATAACTTTCGCAATCGAAGATAAGTTTGCAGCATATACCAACTCATCAGGCCACATAGCTGTACACCTAACCACCCATCCTTATACCCCTCCAGCGAGATGTAACGCCGGATAAATTCACGCACAGGCATCGTGATGTAAGTCCAAGGCTTCGCTTTAATTCCTTTGTCAGCCAGAATCTTTGCCTCAAAATCAATATATCGATTTTGTTTGGCTCGAAATTCGGCCAGTGATATGTAGTTATAGTGAATGAGATGCTCGTTTAGATACCCCGATTGTCCCTCTAGCATCACAATTTCGTGTACTTCACGCCCTAAGTCATATCGGGCTGTGTCAACCCGCATCAAGCGTAACTGATGGTCAGGATACCAGCCGCCGCCACGCATCGTATGACCCCACATTTGGTTGTAACGGGGTACCCACCAGCCAGTTATATCAGGATTTTTGACAACCTCCTGAATTTCGTTAGCTAAAGCTGGCGTAACGCGTTCATCTGCATCAATGAAGAAGACCCACTCTGCGCCAAGCTGACGAATATTGTCGAGCGCGATATTACGTTGAGTAGCAAAGTTGACGAACTTGCTTTGAAAAATTTTGGCTCCCAAGCTTTCTGCAATTTGAACTGTGTCGTCATCGCTAAATGAATCTTGAATAATAACCTTATCAGTCCATTGCACACTTTTGATACACTCAGCGATGTGACCCGCTTCATTTTTGGTTAAAATCGCGGCAACAATCTTGGGCATCAGCTTGGTTTTCCTTGCCAAATATCAATTACCTGCTGATAGCATGCCAAGCGCTCAGTCAACACATCTCTGGAAAGCTGTTGATGCTCAGCCGCGACTTGATCGGCTTTCATTTTTCGATGCATCCCAAAAGAAACAATTTTCCCAGCCAACCACACCTTCAATGAATTGTAATGCTTTTTGTAAAATTGATAGCGGCTGGTCCATAAATTGATAAAGCTGTTAAGCTTTATTTGCTCTGTACTCTGGCCACCAAAATGGGTAATTGTTGCCTGGGGGAGACAGTACGCCTGCCAGCCTGCTTGTACAATGCGTTTGCCCCAATCTACTTCCTCAACATACATATGATACTTCTCATCCAGCAGACCAACCTGCTCAATCGCCTCTCGCTTAACACACATTGCCGCGCCAAGCGGGTGTCCAATTTGGAACGGTTGGCCTTGATCATAAAGAGTGAGAGCGTAGCGCCCATTGAGACGTGACTCCACAAATCGACCAGGCACAGGGAGGAGTTCGATTATCAGTTGCCACAATCCAGGGAAATCAAATGCACTGTGTTGAAATGAACCATCTCCAAAAATGAGTTTTGGCCCAACAACACCAACTTTGGGATGTTGCTTTAAATAATCAAAAAGGGTTTGTAAGGCACCGGGATGAACTTCAGTGTCTGGATTGAGGAGGAGTACAGCTTTGGGGAGATCAGTGTTTTTTGAGGAGGCAGTATCGAATCCGATGGCTCGTAAGGCGGCATTGTTTCCCTTGGCAAAACCAAGGTTGATCTCACTCGCAATGAGATGAATGTTGGGAAAGTCTTGTTTCAACATCGCTACCGAGTCATCACTGGAGGCATTGTCAACAACCCACACTGACCCAGAAAGCGAACTACTGGCTAGGTCCGCTTCAACACTGCGCAGACAAGCCGCCAGCATATCTTTGACGTTCCAATTGACAATAACAATCGCCAAATCAGTCATCTAAAACCCTATGACAATCGGTTGCGGATCTACCCGATCATTGAAAACATCAATTCGAACATTTTCATGAATCAAGCCCGCCCAAAATGTGACTCGATCTTTGTCAGTTGGGGCTTCAACAATTTGAATAGACCCCGTAACTAAAGCACGTTTTCCAGGCAGTAGAAAATATTCTTCATTGTTATTGATGACCCGCTTTTCAAGCTGATCCAAATTGCCGATTGACCAACGATAAGGATAGGCATAGCTGGGGTTCCCTTCAAAATCGATGCCAACCCGCCAACTGCCGGAAGATTCGAACACACCTTTAGTGTTGAAATTTTCGTCACTACGATAATGCGTGCCCGAATTGGGACCGGTTGTTCGAATTGGAACGCTACCAAAGTTCTCTACGGTGAGGGTAAAGGCAATAGTTCCACCAACAGGTATCACTTGATCGCCCGTTTCGGGATTATAGAATTGTACGTCGGCTGATACGATGTCAGCTCGAGGAACCCCCCCTTCAATAATTTCCAGAGTGTCCGTCACAATCGTTCGATTGCCAACCCGGTCAACTGCCTCAGCATAAACGGTGTAGGTGCCGTTGGGGGGAGGCTCTGCCCCTAAATCAACCCCACCCTCATAATCATAGGTGTGAAAGCCTGGTTCACCTGGCTTGATATCGCGTTCGACTTCGGCTATGGGATAGCGGGTTTCATCATCGGGGGCAATGAGGTACACAACCACTTCGGCTTCTTTGGTGAGATAGTAGTTGATATCAACCCGATCACTGATTCCATCTTGATTGGGCGTGAAGACTTTGGGATAAACACTGAAGTTTTCAAGTTCGGGCTTGGCAGTATCAGCATCCTCAATCACCAAGTCACCCTGTTCTTTAACAGTCTCATCATTATCGGCGACGGCTTCAACGACCCAAGTGTAGCGTCCATTTGGTAGCATCGCTCCATCCACAACGCCGCCAAAATCTACGCCGTAATCGCCTGCTGAGCGGCGGCGACTGTCACGAAAATAGAATCGCTCGCCTTCTTCATTGACAAAATAAATCGATAGGTTGGCTGAATTTGACAAGCTGTAACTAACGCGGGTCACATCAACAACCCCATCGGCGTTTGGAGTGATGGTGTTGGGTGAGACCTGAACGTCATAAAGCAAGGGGCCACCAGAGCACCCCATTAAAAAATAGCTGAGCGTAATCAGCACAATTGTAGATAGATTATATGTATTACCGAGATATTTTTGCATCAGTTCGATCCTGTAAGCTTCCATTTCAAAACGGGGTGTAGCCTACCACAAAGGCCAGTAAGCGGCAAAAGAAATTTACTCGATTTCGACGGTGGTGAGTAAGTGCTTTTCTTCGTCATTCAGCCCTACAACAAGCTCATACCATCCTGGGGGGGTGGCAGGATTGAGATTGACATCCAGATCCTGCCGAATGATTTTGCTTGAGGTGCCAGCCTCTAGCCAACGCGTTGGTGGAAATAGTTTTAAGGCATCCGTAGGGCGATCCAAGTTGATGCCCCATACCCCTTCCGGGCCGACTAGGTGAACATAGGGATGAACGTCTGAAGCAATCGGCACATCTGTAGACCAATACAGTGTCACGTGAATCCAACCGGAGGGAGGATGAAAATATTCATCGGTGGCAGAGACAAGCGAGTCCGCTTCATATCCCACAATTTTCAGCCCATTGTTAAATTGAATGTCGCTTGACATTGCAGCTTCGGGGAGGGTATCGTATTGATAGTTTGTGGCGTAGCCTTTGAGCGAGATGCCGGGGGGATATAACTCGGTTACAAGGGGATATCGATTGGCAAACCATTGTTCTACCAACTGGTCAGGGTCGGTCCCATCCAGATGAGCCTGGATTAGCCAAATCACCCGATGATTACCGATAACCCCTTGCAGGGGTTCGTCCAGCGAGACCGTTGGATTGACGCTGCTAAAAGCAGCATAGGTTTGGCCTGGGCCATTGAAATAAAATTGGAAGGGATAACGGACCCAATCGGGATGGATCAAGATACCATCTTCGTCAGTGGCGTGTTTGGCCAGGTAATCAACACTTTGTCGCCAAAACTCCTTTGTCGCCGACCCTTGCCATTGACCGGGCAATGGAATGATTGTGACGCCGAATAAAATTAAAGTTGGCACGATCAGGAGTATCTGGTTAGCGAGGTGTTGTTTCGACTGATTAATCGGGAATAGCTTGCCCAGTAGCCGAGTGAGCTGATAGGCTCCTACCGCGGCCAAAAGCAATAGCCAGGGAGTCATCTCAATAAAATAGCGCTCGCCAAAAAAGGCCAAATGATTACGGAGTAAGAGGATGTTGGCAATAATAAAAGGGGTAACTAGCAAGAGAAGAATTAAGAGCTGAGGCTTTTTCTGGCCCATAAATGCAGCGATCCCAAACAGGACGATTACTATTGGGACAGTCAATTCAGCCCAACCTGATAAATCGGCTTGCCAAATGGTAAAGGCGTTTAGTAACCACCAGGCCCGCCCCCAAACACCACCCAATGGATCGCCTGGCGTAGCTTCGCTGGAAAATCGCCAGATGGCTAACAGAATAGGGGCGTATAGCAAGGTGATAATCAGTCCGCAGGCTCCAAATCCTAGCCAATATTTCCATTTTCTGGGGTAGCCTATCAAGAGCCATAGCCCCAGCGCCGGGAGTAAAAAACCGGCATAGAGGTGGTTGTATAAACCGAGAATGCTAAATAGGATAAAGAGAAAGGCATAAAGCAGGATGGACCCTGTTGAACGGCGTTGTGCTTCGCTTTGCGGGACAAAGAGTTGCAAAAAGGCCCAAACACTCAGCGTGCTGAATAGCACCGCAGGCGTGTACATCCGCGCTTCTTGAGCATACCAGATGAGAAATGGATTGAGGGCGATCAAAGCTGCAGCAATGAGGGCTGTCGAACGATTAAATAAGTGTCGAGTGATGGCGGCAGTAACGGGAATGAGTAAGACCCCCAAGAATGCGCTCAAACTTCGGATGCCAATCTCACTGAAGCCAACCAATGTCGTCCATCCCTGTAGGCTCAAATAGTACAGTGGCGGCAGCCGGTCCTCTTCCAACGAGAACCCCACCTCAAGGATACGGGCCGTGGTTTGTCTGGCCCAATTGACACTGATCGCCTCATCGACCCATAGACTATGATAATCGAGATTTTGAAAACGTAGGGCAAAACCAACCAAGGTGATGGCCAACATCCCAAATAGATATCCCGCTGCTCTGGCGTATGGTTGCTGGCTCATTTGATGGTAGCTAAGCCTGATACCATCACGCGATTCTCACCTTCAACCAGCGGGAGACGCGTGAAAGCTGGGTCCGCTGCGTCATAAAGGCCGATTTCAACGGCATAGGTGCCGGGAGAAATGTCCGCAGGCAACGATAAGGTTACCTCATCTGTGATAATTTCATTGGCAATCCACCCTTGAGTGGGTTTGGGGGGAGCGTGGTCAGCATTGACTAACACAGTTTCATCGTCATCCAGAAGATGGGTGAACACGGTGTAACTTTTATCAAACGTTGCGGCTGCTTGCCAATACAGCGTCAGGGTCAAAGCCTCCCCTGGCTCGGCCTGACACCCAGATGAGCAATCCAGGCCTAATAAATAAGCTTGCTCTGAAAAGTTGGCTTCGAGGGATACATCCATTGCGTTGGGAGGCGTAAAATTTCGCTCAGTGGGCAAGATTTCGATGGTTTCCAACGGAAAGACTTCGTCATAAGGGTAGCCGCTGACATTGATAATGTGAATTTGGATTTCAGCCGGGCCGGGGGCCGCCTCAGGCGGAATATCAAGCCAATATTGCCCTAAGACCACTGAGCCGATTTTCCAACGCGGCAGATTGTAGTTTCGGCTGGGGGTAAATGAGTTGCCCACCCGAAAGGTTTCCCCCGTCGAGTCGATCAAATCGAAGGCAATTGAGATGTTGTCGACGTTGTACTCGCCTGCTTGCCAGACGGCAGCTAATAGCAATCGGTCTCCTGGTTCAGCCGTGGTTTCGGGCAAAATTGCCCGGCGGATTCCAACGATGGGTAGCAAATCGACCTGCGGATCCTCGGCAATCGGAGGCGTTCCCGTTTCCGGTTCGACTAGGTGGCTCAGGTTAACAAAATCGATCAGGGCCGTTCGACGCTGCGGGCGACCTTGACTGTCCAAAATATCCCATCCCTCGAAGTCAGATGCGGCGGCGGTGCCCGCTTCAATTGATCTGGTTTGTCCCAAACCAATTTCGGCGACATACAAGCCTGGGGGCGCTCCCAATTGCCACGGGAGAGTGTGACGAGTGGGAATGATCTCCCCGACAGGCCAGCGAGACGGTGGGTAGAATTCGCTGCCCAGTTGTGTAACCAGCGTGTCTTTGTCCCAATCGTGCCCTTCTTCATCTGTTAAATCGAGACTTAGGATTAGATTTTCGGGTAAAGGTTGTAGGGAGCGCCAGAATAGGACGAACTCGTTATCATTTAGTTGGGTACTGCCCAACAACTCAACTTTGTCTGCAAAGTTGTATGTTCCAACCGGCTCACTTTGACTATCAGCCGCCCGAGCAATGGGGTCTTCTAATAAGCGATTAACCTCAGCGGACTTAAACCGCCAATGCTCCAGCCCGACTCCCCAGAAATCGCCAGCGTCGTTGGGGCGTTCTCCGACAACATCAAGCCAGAAGGGGACAACATTGTTGGGATCAATCACCTCATCCTGCCAGGTGACAAGCCACACACCTTCATAGCCACGAATTCCCTCCGCAATATCGGAGGCGATGTTCAAGGTCGTCACCTGATTGACATCAAGTCGCTGCATCCACGGTAAAGGCGTCCAATTATCCCAGCCATAGTAGTAGGCCCACACCGGAAATAAATGCCCAGAGCTGAGCAATACCGTTTCATCCTCCGCAATTCGTTCTTTTACAAATTGGGCCATTGCCTGAAAATCATCTTTGGAGAAATCAGGCTCTTCAAACCAATTGTAGAGACTAAAGCCTGAGGTGCCGAGAACGAAGAGGGTTGAAACGGTAAAAATTAGACGGGGAATAAGCTGGGATGCGTTTGGGATAGTCTTCTGCGTAGTCTGAATAAGTTGACTCAGGAGAAAGGCAAGAAGGAGTACGAAGGCTGGATAAGAAAGCAAGGTATAACGAGGATTGAATTTTGGTGATTGATAGGACAAAAGCAGAATACATAGAATGGGGACGAATAACCACAAGGCCAGGAAGAGATAAGCGGCGACATTACCGCTGGAGGAATCAGAATTTTGGCTGGGCTGATGATTACTTTCTGCTGCCTCATTTTCATTCGACCCGGCCAATAACCATAAAATGCAAATGACAAAGATGCCAAGATAGCCCAACATCAATGATTGACCGAGATCCTCAAAAACCGTTTCGCCCACCGCAAACGTAATCAGCAGCTTGCGAACAACCTCCTCAAGTTTCAGCGCTCCAGGCCAATAGCTAGGATCATCGCCTAGTCTGCTAATTAAGATAGAGAGCCAGGGGGCGAAAAGCAAGATGGCTCCGCCGATCATAGCGCTACTTTGTACTAGTAGATGTTTTGGAAACCTCCGTTGCGTCAGCGTAATGAGAAGAAATGCCCCATGAGCAACGAGCAGAAATGCGGCGAAGTAGTGGGTGTACAAAGCCATTGCTGCGATAAGGACATACCCCCCAATCCATATCCACAACCGTTTTGTCGGTTGGATGACGCGCAGGAGAAAATAGCTGCTCAGACTGGCTTCAAGCACAAGAAGCGTATACATCCGAGCTTCCTGGCTGTAGTAAATCATCACCGGTGAGATGGCAAAAATGGTAGCAGCTAGTAAGGGAAAGAAACGATGCGTTGGCGCTAAACGGCGGGCCAGGATGTAAATAACAGGCAGGGTGAGTATGCCAAAGACGGCAGATGGGAAGCGCAAGGCCCACTCGCTGCTGGCGAAGTAGAGGTCACTTTGCCAAATCAAAAGATAGTACAACGGGGGTTGAATATCGGCAGCGGTCCACTCAATTAATAGGGATCGGCTCTGCATTTGTGAGAGCATCCAAGTGACACCCTCATCATACCATAAACTTTGCTCGCCGAGCCGAAATAATCGTAAGGCAAACGCAATCAGCGTTAAACCGAATAACCAAAATCTGTCTTGCTTCATAGGGGCAGCATGCTACCACAGGCAGATTAAGGGGGCAAGATAGTTAGGGGATATATTTCAGAAGCTTTAATCGATCTTAATTTGAGTGAGCGGAACCGTGTCGCTTCCATCAGCGAGTGGCAGACGCTCAAGGGTGGTGGCGTGATACAGACCAAGTTGAAGTGTGTAGAGACCGTTTGTAAGATCACTGGGTAAGTTCAAGGTGTGACGGTCCAAAAGCGGTTGTTGGGGGTGCCACCGTGAGGTCGGCAGGGGGGTGATCCAGGTGGGATAGGCATCACTTTGGCTGATGAGGCTACCATCTGGCCCGAGAAGATGGATAAAAACGGTGAAATCGGCGGATGGTTGATTCTCCGCCTGCCAGCGCAGAACAATAGGTAAGATTTCCCCTGGTTGTGATGTTTCTTCGTCCAGCCAATATCCAGTCAGCCGAATATCACTACCTAGCCTGATGTTAAGTGGGGTTAGGGCCTGTAAGCTGAGGGCTGGAGATAATTTCTCAAGAAATGGTCCCTGTCGGCGAAGCGTGGCTAATTGCATCCACCGCCCAGGGTTGGCGGGGGTTGTTTCGGCCAAAGGTGAGGGTAACCCCGCCGTTTTGGGCGGAGCGCTTTGTAGGGCCAAGCGTTGCTCAGGATTGGCAAAACTGCCGTTAGGACCGGCGGCAATGCCGATATGAAAGGTATCGGGCAGCATTTGAGGCAGGGTTTCGGTGATAATGATCTCATCTGCTTGCCATTGCGCTGGCGGATACCACACGGTGGCAATCATGGGGACGATGGTCGGATCGCTTAAAAGCTGTCCCTGATCATCATAAATAAGTGGCCACAGTTTTAGATCATCAGGCAGATTACCTGTAGCGCGCCAGTAAAATCGGACAACAACCCCATCATCCAGATCGTTTTCGATGTCATACCCAATCAGGTGAAGCTGGTCATCACCAAAGGTGATATTTGTAGGGTGTTGTGGTGTTTGGTTTGTGCGGGTGAAATCAAAGAAGGCGGATGGCAGTTCATTCTGTACCGACTCATCTATGCGTTGCGCAAAAATTAAGCCGTGTGATGCCTCGAGCACTTGCCACCCCTCGGCGAGATTTTCCATCAGTATTCGCTGAACATCGTTGGGATGGACTCCGGAAATGTCAGTCACATCTACTACCAAATACTCGGCCTCCTCAATGGTCGGAAAAACATAGGCGACTTTACGATGCGCGAGATGGGGGTGAATGCCCGGGCTAGCGGAGACAACGGCTGTATCAGGAATTTGGGCAATAAGTTCGGGTAATTGCCGCGCCACTGGGTTCATCATATAGATTTCGGTACGGGCCGATAACGGCGTCCAACCGCGAATGGCCTGATAGCCTACAGACCAACTCAACAGCCATAATGATGCTCCAATTAAAATGGCCACCCGAAGAGGTTGCCCGTTAACTTTGCGTAGAGAAAGTAGATTTGTGAAACGCTGAACACCGTAGATCGCCGCGATGATAAACGCAACAACCAATGGGGCTGAGTAATGCTGTTCCCCAGAGTATTGGCCGGAGAAGTTGCTTAAGAAGTTTGCAGCTAGTACAGGTGCGCCCAAAATAAGCATTTCAGGCGCAAGGAGAGCAAGAAACCCAACCCCCATGAATAGCCCCAGTAGATAATGCCATCGGGCTGGATCCTCTAATAACGAGATGAGTCCTAACAAACCGCCTTCATATCGACTTTCAAAGTAAATGGGGCCATCTGTTCCAAAATATTCTTGGGCCAAAGGGGAAACGATTAAATAGGTTGTACTCAAAAACCAAATGACACTTATGACAATCAGCAGGATGCCGTGAAATAAAGCTGATTGAGTGAGAGATTTTGTGGCTTCGTTTCGAATTTGGAAATGATAGAATATGAAGTAAATCCCCAACATTGCGGTTAAAGCGGGAAGGGGCTCCTTGGTAGCCATTGCTAAAATAGACCAAAACCACATCCAGCCCCACCGCTTCTCCGTGCCATACCAAAAGGCAAAGAGGAGCGGCGTAACGATAAAGGGATCGGCGTGAAAATCGGCGATATTGGCGGCTTGTAATTGTGGGTAGAGCAGGTAAGCGAGTGAAAAGACCAAAGCGACCCAACTCGCAATCTTGGTGTCTAGCCCTGTATCCGATGTTGCATTTTCATAAAGCGGAATGAGGGTTTGTTTGAACTGCCGTCGGGCAACCCAGAAGACGGGTAAGGCTCCCAAAGCCAGCGCCAGCGATTGAGCAATGAGTAAGATTTTGACATCGCCCCAAATAAAGAAAAGTAAGGATAAAGGAATCAGGATTGGCTCAAAATGTTCGGCCAAACGGGGTTGTTGTTGATTACCCCAGGTCAACTCCATAAAGCCACCCTCGCCACGGACGGTGTTCCACATAGGCTGGGTGATCAACGATAAATCCGCCGCGTAAGAGTTGAGGGTGTTATGGCGGTTGATGGTGTACCACGAAAAATAAATTGTATAGAGCGCAATCAAGCCGAATAGCAGCATCAGAGCCATCCGCGCTGATAAAAAGCGTTTGATGTCTAGCATAAAGTTGCCTTGACTGTAGTCATTGGGTGGATGTTAAAGATGGGCTGCCCAAGCCTGGGTTGTGCAATGGTTTCTGTAAATTTAATGAATTACAAACGACTATCAATAATGTTTACAGAAGCAGTGAAACACTGCCCTGGCCCGCCCAGATGCAGGTTGCTCTCCTGGTGATGTGGTCACATCAACCTGCGCTCAAACGGTAACATATTCTCCAGGGACCGTCAAGGTGTCGGTGGTACTAAATGGGGGATATTTTAAGGTGGTTAAAAATTGTGAATGCTTGGAACTGGAGGAAAGGTTGGAAGATTGAAAGATTAGAGGCATCCCAATCTCCAACCTCCAATCTCTAATCTCCACCCTCCGGATTGAACCGAAATACCGGGCCGTCCAAACAGGTCAGCCACCCTTCGCCCACCTCACAACTGCCACACAGACCGATGCCGCAGCGCATGTGGGCTTCCCAGGCTAGGTGGTAGGGAATTGCCTCGGCCTCGCACATTTGGGCAATGGCGGCGAGCATGGGGGTGGGGCCGCAAGTGTAAACCTGATCGGGTCGCGTTTTAGGCTGGGCGAACAAGTCAGCCATTGCATCCGTCACTCGGCCTTGTCTGCCTGCTGAGCCATCTTCAGTGGTGAGATGGACCGGGACGTTGATGGTGGCAAATTCATCCGCTAACAACAGTTTGTCTGCGCTGCGTGCCCCGATAATCATTGAGACTTGATGGTTTTGTTGGAGAGCGGTCTTCGCTAAATACAGAAGGGGGGCCACGCCGTAGCCTCCACCGATGTACATTAATTTTTGTGGCGATGTTGTGTTTTTTGGTAATGTGTAGCCTAGTCCTAAGGGACCCCGTAACCATAACTGATCGCCGATGTCGAGCCGATGAACGGCCTCGCTGAACGGCCCGACCGCAGCAATGGTCAGCTTGATTGGATCAGCCCCGGCTAGACTAAAAGGTTTCTCGTCAACATCAGGCAGCCAGGCCATCACAAATTGACCGGGGATCGCTTGAAGTGAGCCATCAAGGGTGAAGGTTTTTGTAAAGGCATTTTCGACCTTGATATCAATAATGGGTAACGCTTGGGGAAGGGAATAGATTTGGCTCATGAGCTGCATCCTCGTAAGGCTTGAATCGACTCAATTTGGTGGATTTCCATAAAGTCGGCGAGTTCTCGATTAATTTCAGTCAGGGCTGTCACCCCACGATAGTAGACCGCCGAGCCAACCCCGACCACACTCGCCCCAGCCATTAACATCTCTGCCGCATCCTGTCCGGTAGACACCCCACCTGTACCAATGATGGGAATCGAGACGGCTTTAGCGATTTCATACACACAACGCAGAGCGATGGGCTTGAGGGCAGGACCGGAGATGCCCCCAACACGATTTGAGAGCAGTGGACGCCCTGATACGGGATCGATGATCATTCCGGGCATCGTGTTGATGGCTGTAATTGCATTCGCGCCCGCCGCTTCAACCGCCGCCGCAATCCGGGCAATATCAGGCACGTTGGGGGCTAATTTGATGGCGATGGGGCCAGACACAACTTCCCGAACAGCCGTGGTCACGGCGACAGCACTCTCGATGGTGCCTGAGAATGGGGTGCCAAACTCATCACCCACATTGGGGCAGGAAATATTGACCTCAATTAAATCGGGTTCCGCTTGAGCAACGATGGCTGCTACTGCTGCGAACTCGGGAACCGTGCCCGCAAAGATGCTGGCAATCAAGGGCACGTTCATTGGTTGCAGCGCTTGATACGTTCGACTCAACAAAGCCGCTTCAGCCTCAGCTCCAGGATTGGTTAGCCCAATGGCGTTGATCAAGCCGCCGTCCCAGTCGAAGGCGACCGGGTTGGGATGGCCTGCACGGGGGGTGGGGCCACAGCTTTTGGCCGTAATCATCCCAGCCCCACTTTTTGCCGCCCGCACCATCAAGGTTTCGCTGGTGCCAATGATGCCTGACGCGAGAACGAGGGGGGAATTTAGCTCAAAATCGAGAAAGTTACATCTTAATTTGGATTGCTGCATTGCTGCCTCTATGCCTTTCCGAGCACTGCGGCTAAAAGCGCCATTCGAATGTACATTCCATTTTGTACCTGACGGAAGTAAGCTGCCCGTGGGTCATTATCCACCGCGTAATGAATTTCACCAACCCGAGGTAGCGGGTGCATCACGACCATCTTGTCTTTGGCCTGCTCCATAATTTCTGGCGTAATCTCATAATGATTTTTGACATCTTCATACTGGGCCAAATCGGAGAAACGCTCTTTTTGGACACGGGTGACGTACAACACATCGGCGTTTTTTATGACATCGGCCACATCGTGCGTTTCCCGCACGTTGATCCCCGCATCGATGACATCATTCATCAGCGTCATTGGCAGCCGCAGAATTTCGGGGGAGACAAAGCGCAAGCTGACATCGTACTTCATCAGCAAACGGGTAAGCGAATGCACCGTTCGCCCATAACGCAGATCACCTACCATTGCAATTTTGAGGCCATCAATGGTGCCCAACTCCTCCCGAATAGTGAACAAATCGAGGAGAGCTTGCGTTGGGTGCTCGCCTGCGCCATCCCCAGCATTGATGATAGGGACACTGGCATAATCAGCGGACAGTTGGGCCGAGCCGATTTCAGGGTGACGCAAAACGATGGCATCCACATACTGCTCCAGGGTCCGGATCGTATCAGCCAATGTTTCACCCTTGCTCACTGAGCTAAATTGCACCCCTTGGGTAATCGGAATAACACTGCCGCCCAGCCGCTCCATCGCCGCAATAAATGAGGCGCTGGTTCGGGTGCTGGGTTCATAAAAGAGACAGGCTAAAACATAGCCTTTGAGTAAATCTGCCGTACCCACTCGTCGCACCATTTCTTGCATCTCTCTGGCGCGACTGAAGACAAAATCGAGTTTGTCTCGGTCAAATTGAGCGACCGAAATAATGTCTTGCTCAGTTAGCCCATTGCCAATCTGACTCTTTTCGATCAGCTCATCAAAATTAAATAAAGGCGCCAATGTTTTTTCCATTTTCTTCTCTTCTCCCAAATATTAACTTGTATAACAGGTAGCTACCCGCTTAATTATTGTTACGTGCGACATTAATTTGATCTCGTAGCTCCACCGCCGCCTCACGAGGTGAGGCAGCGTACAACACCCCTCTTGAAACAGGGACAATTAATCCACGTTTTTCCGCGTTAAGCCCAGCCCGAACAGTCTCATTCAGATCACCGCCCTGGGCACCCACGCCGGGGGCCAAAATCCAAGAATCTGGGGCGAGTTCTCTAAATTTGATTAAGGCTGCCGATTGGGTTGCCCCAACAACAAAACCAATTTGGGACAAATCACCCCACGTTTGACCCTGTTGGGCGATGTGTTCAAATAGTCGGGTATCGGTGCCAAATTCTTGAATGGTTTTAGCCGAGTTATTTGATGTGTAACATAGGACAAAGGCCATTTTGCCAGGATAGGCGATAAAGGGCGCGATGCTATCCTGCCCAAGATAGGGATTGACCGTAATGGCATCAGCTTGCCAAGCCTCAAAGGCCGCCCGGGCATAGGCAACAGCGGTGCTGCCGATGTCACCGCGTTTGGCATCAAGGAGCACCGGAATTGGATCAGGCACCGCAGCAATCGTTCGTTGTAAGGCTTGCAAGCCTTCGGGTCCGAACTGTTCGTAGAAGGCAAAATTGGGTTTGTAGCAGCAGACAACATCAGCCGTTTGCTCGATGATATTGACTCCCCAATCCGTCAGAGTATCCGCCGTAATGGTGTCTGCAAATGACGCCGGATATTTGATCGGGTCTGGATCTAAACCGATGCATAATAGCGAATTATTCTGATCTATCGCTGCCTTCAATTTTTCAATAAAATATGTTTGGCTCATTCTTTAATCCTTAATATTGGGCTTATTCACAAAATTAAATTACCAATTACTAATTACCCTATAACCTGTCCGCTCCCCATCTCCGCCAAAATTGGCTTAGGTCGATCCACGTCGTAAACGAGCGTTCCTCGCAAAGTTACCCGCTTAACTCGACCTGTAACCGACCAATCGGCAAAAGGGGTCCAACCACATTTGGTATGCATCATCTCATTGGTGAGGGTGTATTCGGTCTCAGCATCCACCTCAATGAAGGTGTCTGGTTGGGCTGGGATACCATAGATTTCACGTGGCCTCGTGGCCATTAACTCAATGAGTCGATCTAAGGTCAATCGCCCTTGGTTAACGGCGGTCATCATCAACGGCAGCGAGGTTTCCAGCCCAGCAATCCCTGGGGGGGGCGAGTCGGATTGCTTTTCGGCCAAGGTGTGAGGGGCGTGATCAGTGGCGATACAATCGACGGTGCTGTTGATGTGATCCCATAAGCTGGTGACATCGCTTGGTTTTGCCAACGTCGGGCGCATGTAGCCCAGTGCCCCCAGCCGCTCCGCATCGGCTTCGGTCATAAACAAATGGTGTGGGGCAACTTCGCAGGTGACTGGCAACCCTTGCTGTTTGGCATCAGCAATGAGCTCGATTTCTTGCTGGCGGCTAATGTGGCAAAAATGGACTGAACGTTGGTACGTGGCTGCTAAACCAATACCGACGGCGACGCTTTGGCCTTCTGCATGCATCGCAATCATTTTGTCACGCGGCCAATCCTGAAAACAGGCTCGCAAGGTCGCTAAATCTTCGACCCGCAGTGGGCCAAAGGTGTCATTGAGATAAATTTTTAGCGCGACTGCCCCGTCTGCCAATTCTGGGAGGAGGGCTGTCTCTTGTGGGCTGGCCCCAGCAAAAAGCCCAACGTCACAATAAATGGATCGTTGGGCTTTGTCTCGCGTTTCTTGCAGTTGCGATGGTGTAATTAATGGGGGGGTCGTATTGGGCATCCCCAAAATTGTGGTGAAACCACCCGCTAGAGCGGCGGCTGTGCCGGTGGTAAAATCTTCCTTATGTTCGCCGCCCGGCACCCGTAAATGGGTATGAACGTCGATGAGGCCTGGTAATTGTATTAAAGCCATAACACCCCCTGTCCTATGTTTAATTTATAGGGTTCGATATGCAAAACTTCGTAATAATATCATTGTTGGAGATATCTGGGCAAATTTGAATGGGGCTTAGGTGATTCTGATGATTATGCCCAAGATTGGGATGAATAATGTCAAAGCAACTATCACAATAAAAAATCGCCGCATCCACCGCCCTCCGCCGACCTGCCAAGCATAAATCGTCTCTCCCTCATTGATTTTGTGGGTAAGACGATATGCATCGACAGCACTTATAATCGGAACGAGACCAACGGAAAGACAGGCAAGTCCCCCTATCGTTGGAAAAGCATTGCCTAAGACGAACCAGAAGATAGTTATGGCTATAAAAGCAAACCCTTTTTTGACTTGGCCGAGGTAAATTTGGCCTGAACCACCCAAAAGGAATAGGCTGAGGAGGGCTGCTACAATTGGTTTTTTAGGCGGAGTGGTGTTAACTTTTTTGCCCGATTTTGAGAAAAGCGAAGCGAGGAATGATTTTCGCCGAGGCTGCTGATTAGCGGTCATGATTGTTGGCGCATCCTCACTGATTGACATCCGCATTTCAGCTTGAATTGTCTCTAGCTGGTGTTGCCAAGCTGCTACCGACTGAGGGCGATCGGCGGGTTGGGGTTGCATGGCGTGCTCAATTGCTTGTGATACCTGCGCACTGACTTGAGCGTTGAGTTTAACAGGGGGGACGAACTCGGCCTCATTGACCATTCGACTCGCACTGTCGGGGGGCTTTTGGCCGGTGAGGACCGCGTAGAGAGTTGCGCCTAGGGAATATACATCGGACACGGGGCTGGTGCCGATGCCGCCATATTGCTCCAAAGGCGAAAAGCCAGGGGTGATTCCACGGGCACCGGTGCTGGTATGTTGCCCCTCTTCAAAGACTTTGGCAATACCAAAATCAACCAGAACGGCTTGCCCATCGGGGGTGATTTTTATGTTTTGGGGTTTGATGTCGCGGTGAACAATGGGGGGCTGCTGGCTATGGAGATAATCTACAGCCTGACAGACCTGAATGATGTAATCAAGCGCTTGGGCTTCGGGCAGGGGACGGGCTTGCTGTTTGATGATCTCCCACAAATCTTGTCCTTTGATGAAGTCCATCACCAAATATTGTTGGCCTTCGAAACTAAAATGATCAATGACACGGGGCAGGTTGGGGTGATTTAAATCGGCCAACATCAGGGCTTCTTGCTCGAATTGTTGGGTGGCCTCTGGAGTTTGGAAAAAGTTCTCTTTGATAGCTACTTGTCGTTTGAGCCGGGTATCGAATCCCCGATAGATGGCGCCCATTCCGCCCTGGCCAAGCAGCCCATCAATGCGATACCGATTTTCCAATAGTGTGTCTTCGAGCAGAGTCATCGATTGCTCCTTTTGGGAGAAGATAATCTATCGACAAGTTTAAAGCACGGGTCGACTCCCTGTCCATAGACAATAACACCTAATCCCAACGGTAGTTGCCCCTCTGTACTTATGGATACAAAGATAATCTGCTAAAAGTTACACCAGTTGGCTGATAATTATCACTATAGGCCTTTAAGCGCCTCATCAATGTCTGAAATGGTTTCTTTTATTTGTTGTGCCTCACTGATTAAGGGTAAGGGCGAATAAGAATTTATGACCCATTGGTCACAATAATAACCTTGACTATAATAGCCAGAGATGTTGAAAAAAATGGTCAAAAAATTTAGTTAACTACGGAGGAGTGTATTATGAAAAAAGTTGAACAATTAAGCCGACGAACGTTTTTGATGTCTGCCGGAAAAGGGGTGTTTGCTTTGTTGACTGAGATTAAATTTGGCCTTGGGGCACGAGGAGTGGCGGTTGCCCTCGGCGGCTCCAGTTTAGCTACAGCCTGTGCGAATCAACAAGCAGTCACAGAGCAGGTTCCAGCCGCAGCACCAGTCCCCGAAGAAGTGGCCGTTGCGCAGTACTTTCAAGTGGCCACCCAGTTTGTGAATTCCTATGTTTTGGTTCGTAACGAGGAAATTGCTATCGTTGATACAGGTCTGCCTGACAACGTTGATAAATTTACAGAGGTGATTCAAGAAGCGGGTCTTGGGTGGAACGCAGTCAATCATATTATCCTCACCCACCTTCATCCCGACCATATCGGTGGATTAGGCGATATTGCGAGTGCAGCTACGGGGGCCACCGTGTACGCTGGGGCAGAGGACATTGCGGGTATTCAATCGCCACGAGCCATTCAGCCTGTGGTTGATGGGGCCGAGGTCTTCGGGATGCAGATTATCGGCACACCCGGTCATACACCTGGCCATATCTCTGTATATGATCCCGCTGGCTCTTTTTTCGTCGCTGGGGATGCGATGGTTAACACTGATGGATTGGGCGGTCCTGTGGATCGCTTTACCGCAGACTTGGCTCAGGCAAATGAGAGTGTTAAGAAAATCGCTCAGCTCGAATTTGAAACGGCCCTCTTTGGGCACGGTGACCCCATTGAAACGGGGGCCTCAGCTGCAATTACCGAGTTGGCAGCGGGGCTATAAGTAACGAGTAACTGAAATTTTAGGAGCCACCAAAAGAGGTGGCTCTTTATCTTTGGAAGGTGAAATTATGAAACACACCCTGACATTTATTGTCATTGGGTTAATCATTGCTGCTTGTGGGGTGGCGTCTGAACAAGCGGCTGCCCCAACTGTAGCCCCAACTTTGGACCCAACCTTGGCCCCAACCGAAACCAGTACGCCCGACCTCCCCCCAGCTACAGCCACCCTGACACTTGTCCCAACATCAACGCCTATTCCCCCCGCGACAGAGACACCCGTGCCAGAACCAACGCCGACTGAAACTGAAGCTGCGGCCGAGATTGTTGAGCCAACCGCTATGATTGAAGTTCCGACAGAAACACCGACCAGCGAGCCTACCGCCGAAGCAACCCCCACGGAGGTTGTTGAAGCAGTTCAAGCCGATGCTCCGGTCGCCTATGTGGTTGATGTGGAAAACAGTGAGGTGATTTGGGTGGGCGATTATGCCATTCGTTCAGGTCACACGGGAACTATCAATATTGCTGAAGGTGAGCTTAATTTTGAGGGAACAACCTTGACTGGAGGCACTGTTGTGATTGATATGACCAGTATGGAGGCGACCAGTCTTAGTGGCAATCGGGCCAATCGCTTGGTTAATCATCTGATGAATGCCGATTTTTTTGAGGTGACAACCTATCCCACCGCTGTACTTGAGCTTAAATCGGCTGAACCAACCGAGGTTGAAAGTCAGTATCAGGTCACGGCTGATTTAACGATTAAAGATATCACCGATGAGATTGTCTATATCACCGATGTTACTGTTGGTGATGGAAGACTGACCGCGACCACTGATCTTGAGTTTGATCGGACAAAGTGGAATGTCGTTTACAATTCAGGCTCAATTTTTGATGGCCTTGGGGATCGGGTGATTAAAGATGAAATTGGGATGCAGGTGATGTTGGTTGCGAATATTAGCGAGTAGGGCTTATTGCCGATAGGGCCCATAGCCGTAATACTTGGGCCGATCATCGAGCCGAACGTGCAGCCAGCTTACCCCACCCCCAGCAGTGCTTAGCCAGACTGGCTTGGTCCCGACTCGTCGGCGCATCGCTTCGCCTACCATCTGCCACAAAGTGTCTTGTTGCGTTTCGGGCGCGTGTCGCACAAAAGCCGCGAGATGACCGTAGGCCGTGTCCTCTACCTGTGGACTTGGTACAATCATAATCGCATCGCCGCCCAAATTGGCAAACTCCAGAACGGTGGCCTCTGGCTTACTACGAAAATGTTCACTAAAGGCATCGGGGTCAGGCCGACGGGCCAGCATTGGATTGTCGAGCACCACAAACTCAAATGGTTGAGTGAGGGTATCAGTGGTGACTAACGGCGTTTCCCAACGAAAGGCGCTGTATGGGACATCGGCCAAGAGGCGATTAAACATGGCTCGAAACTCAGCATTATTCTGCCAGCCTTGGACTACGTCAGCGAAGCTGGCAGATTTTTGATCAAAATTGGCAAACAACTGTAGCCCACGACCATTCGTCAATTCTTGCTTTTGAAATGCCCACATTTTTGTGTGTCCTCTAATATTGGTTGCTCAGAAAATAGGTGTTACTTATAATCTACACGTTCTATCGGAATATGCAATCAAATTGATTTATGATTATCCAGAATCATAAATCGTAAATTCAACAGGTGGTAATCAACGATGACTCAACCCAACATTCTCTGGATTTGTACGGATCAACAACGGTCTGATAGTTTAGGCTGTTATGGCAATCCTATTGTTCGTACCCCGAACATTGACTCGATTGCGAAGCGAGGCATCCGCTTCACTCGTCACATCACCCCGATGCAAATTTGTTCGCCCAGTCGAGCCTCAATGGCGACGGGGCTGTATCCCCGAAATCATCAGTTGATTACCAATGGCCGCGTTCTACCGGAGTCGGTACCCACGTTGATGACATTGCTCTCGAAAGCGGGCTATCGGACCCACGGGGTGGGTAAACAGCATTTCCAGCCGTTGTTGGCTCCCGCTGAGTTGAATATGCCGGACTCGCGGGCCTTTTGGGATAAGCCAGAGGCAAAGACGTGGACCGGCCCTTATTATGGTTACCAAACGATGGATATGTTGCTGGGCGAGTCGGATACGGCTCATCTGGCGGGACATTATGCGAATTGGCTTCAGGAAAATCATCCTGAGGCGCGGGAGTTACTCAAGCCCGAATATGCCAAACAGCCACCACCCGAGGATCTTGATGAAATTTGGCAGTCAGCAATGCCAGCGGAATTTCATTACAACAGTTGGATCACCGACCGTTCTGTCGATTTTTTGCACCAGAGAAGTGACCAGACGGAACCTTTCTTTTTATTCGTGTCCTACCCCGACCCTCACCACCCCTTAGATCCTCCGGAGGCGTATGCCAACCGCTACAATCCAGCGGATATCCCTTTGCCCAACGTAACTGCGGTTGATCTCAAAGGACGACCGCCCTACTGTGATTCACTCTATCCCAAAGGGCAGGGCTTTCGAGAGCTTTATTGGGCCGCCGATGAAGGGGTCGAAGCAGGGGCTACGATTACAACAGATGACATAAGCGATGAGTCGTTACAAATGGCCATCGCTTACACCTACGATATGATTGAGATGATCGATGATGGGGTGGGCCAGCTTCTGGATACCTTGGCGGCTCAAGGACAGCTAGAAAATACGATCGTCATTTTTACCTCAGACCATGGTGATTATTTGGGCGATCACGGCCTTTTGCATAAAGGGCCAGCCTCCTATCGCCAACTCACTGAGGTGCCTTTGGTGATGAGTGGCCCCGGTATTCAAGCGGGGATGACGGCGGACGGAATGACCAACCATATCGATCTGACCCCAACACTACTTGCGCTATCCGAGACCTCCACTGAGGGTGTGCAGTTTGATGGTTTGAGTCTCACACCGCTGCTTCATCAGGAAAAACAATCCATTCGTGATTACAATTTTGGTGAATATCATCCCACGGTCCGTAAAGAGCTTTACAATCAGACCATTTATACCCAAAAATGGCGATATACGATTTACCCTGAGCTGTCTGAGTGGGGTGAATTGTTTGATTTGGAGAATGATCCGGTGGAGCAAAACAATCTGTTTTTTGCGGCAGAATTTGAGAGTGTGCGGCAGGAATTGGGCGAGGTATTGGCACGCGAATTCCCGCCTCAGCCGACCGTGGAAAACCCGGTCATTTGTAAGTGGTAGAGGCTTGACGTTAGGCTACTTCTTCCGCTTCGTTCTCATTGCCGCCAACTTTTTGGTTTCATCATCTGCGACAAAGGTTTGATATTCAGCCGACTCCAGGGGGTAGAGCGCAATTTTACCAGCCTCGTTGTAATGCGCCCCAAAGCCATATCGTTTTGTTAGGGCGGATACACGCAAACAAGGATGTTCTTTAGCAAAGAGCTGATCCCAAACCGCCTGTCGTTCATTCTCGGAAATATCGGTCATCCCTTCTTTCGCCAAATAAACTTCAAAGATTAGTTCTTCGTGACTATAGGTGTAGGGATTTTGGGTCAATAGCTCATACTGAATAATATGCATTGGCTTTTTGGCCCTTGTTGATGTGGGGACTTCGCTTTGCCCCTCAACTGGACAATCCTCTGCAATGGTAATAAATGTGTTTGTGTATGGCATTTGAGACATCCTTCTTTAGAAAACAGGACAAATGTTCTGCTCGATTGTACCATATCATCGTTTACAACACAATCCAGACTTAATTCAGATTAGCCTTTTGCCCCGCAATCTCCTCCAATTGGCCAAGTTCTTTCACATACACTGGACGTAGGAGCCAGGTGACAAACCACCGCTCTAATGTGCTCAATACCCCACTCGATTTGGTCATCTCTGTCGCAATGGTTACGTAAGCCTGCTGACCGTCCGCCCGGGGATCGACCGTGAAGGTGGTGACATATCCTGTGTCATTGGTTTCGACCAGCACTCGCCCCGGCTCTGGCTCGGTGATCACCGCTTGAAATGATTGCGATTGACCTAGGATGCGCATTCCTACCTGAATGACAGTACCTGCCCCAATGCCACCCTCTTCTACGTCTAGCGAGACAAACGGTGGTTTCGGTAAAATTTTGGGATGACCATCGTGATAGTCAGCAATCACGTTATAAACATCCTGGGCTGGGGCCTGAATGAGGGCTGAGGCAGAGAATTGATTTGTCATAGGATTCCTCCTAAATGTTGAATTAATGATGCCCTCACTGTATCATAACCTAATTCTAAAATCCATTACCTCTGAGGTAATATCTGATGCTAGATTTAAATCCCAACAGCGAGCAAACAAACACGGCCGGGAGTATCCTGCTTTATTGGCGGCGGTTAAGAAAGATGAGCCAGATGGAGTTAGCGTTGGAGGCCGATGTTTCGACTCGGCATTTGAGTTTTGTGGAGACGGGAAAATCTAAGCCAAGTCGGGACTTAATCTTGAAGCTGGCTGAGACGTTGGGTTTGCCATTTCGGCAGCGTAACACGTTACTGCGGGCGGCGGGCTACTCGGCTGAATTCAAGAACCTGCCCTTTGATCACGCCGAAATGGGCTTGGTCCACGATGCTTTGCAGCAGACCTTGGCTAAACACGAGCCCTATCCCGCTGTGGTAATTAATACCGCCTATGACATTCTGCTGAAAAATCGTGGGTTTGATCGAATGGTGGCCTGGTGTTTAGGGGAGGCCGCTTGTGATAAGTTTGATAACACATACCGTTTAATCTTCGCTGAAGATGGGCTACGGCCCTTCTTTAAAGATTGGCCCATCATTGAGCATTTTATGCTGGCTCAATTACTGGAAGAGGTGATTTCTACCCAGAACGAGGATCTGAGGGTCTTGTATGAGGAAATCGCATCGTTGAAAACAGCAGAGGTTCCCGTCGATCTTCATATCGAAAACAACACGCCCGTTTCTTGTTTTACCCTGCAAAGAGGCCCCGACTCCATCAGCTTTTTCGCCACAGTGATGACCTTCGGCACCCCCATCAATGTGACTACCCAGGAGTTACGTATCGAGTCCCTTTTTCCGGCAGATGAGGGAACGCAGGAACTCTTTAACGACTGAGCTAATATTTGATGGATTAGCCAGCTATTCTTTTTCCCCTATCTCGTATAAGGCCTCAGGTCCCTATGAATCTACATCAGTAATGGCCGGAATATCAATTTCCTTAATACAAGCAACTTTAGATAGCCCCATAAGACATTTTACAATCGAAACTAAATCCTGGACAGGAATTCGAGTGCCGTCATAGGTTGCAATCGCTTTTTCAACCCCTTCTTCATAAGGGATTTCAGCGGCGATGTTACCTGGATTAATACACGTGACGGGGATACCATCCTGCCGTAGATTCTCGCGTAAAGCCTGTCCTAGACCTCTTAGGCCAAATTTAGAGGCTGTATAAGCAACTTCCGGGGAACCGTGGTTCTCTAACCCAGATGTAGAGCCAATTAAAATAATTTTGGCGTTATCGGCTTGTTTGAGATTGGGTAATAAATTTTGAATGCAGGTAATCGCGGAGGTCAGATTAACTGCGATAATGTTTGTAGTTTCTTCTGCCTCAACTTCTGCAAAATTGTAACTGTCCCTAAAGGCGAGCTGTTCCCAGATACCAGCATTATAGATCAAAACGTCAATTGTTTGATTTGATAGCACTTGGGCGATGCTTAAAGCCGCCTCTTTGGGAGAGGTAAGGTCAGCCTTGATCCAAACCCTATTGATACCATCATCTCTGTCCAAGCTTTCAGGCCGACTGCGGGAAACTAACCATAGGTTATCACCTTTAGCTGGTAAACCGATACTATAGGCATCTCCCAAGCCCCTGCTTCCTCCGAAAATGATAATATTTGTCATGATTTATTAACCCTATTGATTTTGTTAGATTTAGTACAGATTAGTTATCAGTGCAATATTGCGTGAATGACGAACCTAAGATTTATATGCCTCAAACGCTACAATAATCTCCGCTGTTGTCCGTCGCGCGCCGGTTTGCAAATATTCCATCGCATTGAGTGCCGCATCGTGGGCGGCCTGACTTGATCCCGCCACACAATCTTCGACAACCCGGCAAAAATAATCGTGCTGATGTCCATCGACAAAGGTGTAGTGGACACAAACATCGGTGTGTCCGCCAATCAGGATGAGGGTATCGGCCTTCAAGCCCTTCAACAGGATTTCAAACTCGGTGCCAAAAAAGCAGGAGTAACGGCGTTTGCGAATAA
Organism: Phycisphaerae bacterium; assembly: GCA_028285035.1. Next base: position 177,431 of record JANQQF010000078.1, on the reverse strand, counting down.
AGTAATCATCGGGACGCATACCAATCGCCGGATCGATTTCCGTGGTTGGATCACCTTCAAGAAGGTGCACATCTTCCGCCCCGTCAAGCTCCCGACCAAAATCGACCAAATCACGGCGGTGTGCTTCCTGAAAAAACACAATGGGAATATTACATTCGCGAGCTTTGCTGATCAGGCCTGGCGCACGATCCATATAATCCTGATAGTCGGACATAAATGGAATCGCGGGTGGCTCATCAAAGTCCGTTACACCACCCCCTTGGATGTCAATCACAACCAAAACAGGCTGTCCTTCTATAATTTTGCGTTTCTGCTTGCTCATAGTTCAAATCCTTCAAAAATTTTCTGGTACTACTTTATAAACCTAACTGCCAGAATTCCTGATCAAATGACTGCCCAAATTTAGCTATCTGCTTTGGTGGCTCTGTTATAGTAAAGCCCAGTTTCTTATACAACTTTCTGGCATTTTTCAAACAACTATAAGTTTCCAATCTTATAATGGTCATTCCGTCTGCCCGTGCATGACCAATCGCTTTATTCATCAATGTTTGTGCGACTCCTTTCCCCCGGAATTCATTCAAAACAAGAACAAAATTTATGAAAGCCACTTGATCTGATAATTTTGAAATGGCAATTGACCCTGCGCGTTTTCCTTCAATTTCGTAAATCCAGAATGTATCAAAGGTATTTGCTTTTTTTAGGAGAGCAACGGCTTTTGCAGCGATATTTACCTCAAATGTTATATCAAATTGAAATTCCTGAGTATAGATTTCGCCGTGCTTGGAAATAATCCAACCTAAATCACCGGGCTTAAGATTTCTTAACTCGTCATTCATTATTGATGATCCTGTCTTGATACTTGAGTTTATAAAAGGCTAGTACATTTGGGCCTAAGCAAGGTGATAACTGTCGTCTTGCTTAACGCTCATTAATGATTGTTATTTGGCTTTCCTCAACTCCATTGAGGCCCAATAAATAACATCTCTAAAATCTCTTTTTGCGCTTTGTACATATCTTTTTAGGTCTTTGAGGTTTCCATTTGAAAGTTGTAAGACAGCTAACCTTGTATTTCTTAAGTTGAATTCTGACTCAGCCATGACATGTTTCAATGTAATAGAAGAGAGTTCATCGATTACGCCTTGTTGATCTTGATTGTTATACTCTTTTCTAATAATTTCTAGAATACTTTTATCCATTGATCCCCTAAAACTTTCTTTGCAATTATTTTTTAATGTTTAGTAAAGCGCGTCGGGCGGTTACCCTCCACCGCTACCAGGTGGGCGATTTTACGACCCAAGTTGTCACCGATATTGTTAATTTCTTCGTGCGCCAAATTTCTAATTTAATTGTAGTTTCTGATAAAGAAAGTCCCGGATTTTCTCTATCGCTTCCTGAGCCTCGGGTAGATCTGCGAAGTAATGCCAAACGTGCCACATATCTGCCCACACCTCTACTTGAGCGGCTGTTCCACTTTGGTTCGCGTTGTCAGCCAATCGCACAGAGTCACTTAGCAGTATTTCGTGGTCGCCAACTTGAATGAACATTGAGGGGAGGTTCGACAAGTCAGCAAATAGGGGTGAAATTAATGGCGAGTGAAGATCGACCCCTTGGGCGTAAAGGGCAGCACAATGTCTTAAGACCGCTTCAGAAGTAAAAGGATCAATTTCGGCCCGGGTCTTCATTGATTCGCCCGAAAAGGTTAAATCAACCACGGGTGAAATCAAAAAGAGACAGGCGGGCTGGCTTTCTCCTTCATCCCGTAAGGCAATTAGCCCTGCCAAAGCCAAACCACCCCCATTCGAGTCACCGCCAATGACAATCTGGTTAGGCGTGTAACCAAGCTCACGTAAGGCTCGGTAAACCTGTTTGAAATCCTGCAAGGCCGCAGGGTATGGATGCTCCGGCGCTAAACGATAATCAACAATCAGCACCGGGATACGAGTGATTTTTGCCAGACGGGCACCAAACTCGCGGGTGGTTGTGACCGACCCTTCGACCAGTCCACCGCCGTGCACATAAACGATAACATAGTCGTCAATAGCATGCGCTGATCTTACCCATAAACAGGGAACCTGTCCTATTACATCTGATTGGATGTCGATATCGCTTGGTAAAGGCAGTTCAAGTGATGCCATCTCCCATTCTTGTCTTTTGATGTGTAGGGGAATATCTTCACGGAGTTCATCTTTGACAATGATTTTTCTGATTTCGATACTTTCTGGACTAGGCATTGTTTATCCTTTTCGCTCAAATCGCTCGTACTCTTCTGGCATTTCGATCCCGAATCGCTCACAAAGGGCTTTGACATCCCGATAGTCATCCTCATCAAGCGTATAACCTGTATGGAATTTGACCAGCCATTCAGGTGAGATACATTTTACGGGATAACCTTGAATTGATCCGGTGCCTGTGAGCGAGCCGAACGGATACTCGACCCCAAAAATATTGTTGCCCTCGGTATCAAAGGTGTATGAGTGGATGTCTACCTCGCGCCCTTGGGCATCCCCCAAAACAAAGTTACACGCCCAAGTATCATCCCGAGGTACATCAGTATAGCCTCTCGCTTCGAGTAACGCTCGAATTTGACAGACATCTTTGTGTTGTACCGCAATGTCTAAATCTGCGTGAGGACGGGTTTGCTCACCAAGCAAGGCATCCACGCCCCAGCCGCCATCAATATAAAATTCAATTTGATAGCGTTCAAACAGCTTGGCAATCTCGATGACGTCATTCGCGGTCATTTTAGGTGTCTTCATTGACATTGTATTCCTTTCAGCGAAATTCAACCAACACTCTCTTGAATTCGTTTGGCCTCACGTAAACCGGAAAGATAAGCCCCGTGCACCGTGGCGGGGTAGTCAGAGTGGGTGGCCTCACCGGCAAAGAAAACACGGTTGTCGATGGGAGCGGCGAGATCAGCGCGAGTTTTATCCGTCATTCCCACAGCAGGCGCGGAGTATGAGCATAGGGCGAAGGGATCGTTGGCCCAGCGGGTGATTTGGACATTGAGTGGGTCAGGTGTGTCCGCGCCATACATCACACGCAAAACATCCATCGCTTGAGCCACAATTTGCTCATCAGACAGCGCTTCAAGCTCACGGGCAAAATCGCCGACATTGAAGCCCGCTAGAATTGGTTGCTTGGTGGCCCGATAGAAGTTGTACCAGGCCATAAAAATCCCTTTTTCCTCAGGAATATACGTGATCCAATCAGGCGAGCGTTGCCAAAATGGCTCGTCAAATTGCAAGTAGAGCTTGTTCAGCACCGCCAGTCCCAATACATCAATTGCTGCTTGCTTTTTTTCGGGTAAAGGGGGATCAAAGGCGACCTTGCCTGCCTTCAGTACCCCAATCGGCAGCGTAACCAAAACCCGATTAGCCTCAAACGTACCAGAGTTCGTCCGAACGGTGACACCTGTCTCATCGTGTTCAATGTCGGTCACCACCTCATTGAGCCGAACGTTCTGCCCCTCGGCCAAATAATGGACCAAGGCATCATATCCTTCTAGAAAGATGACCTCATCCCCACCAAAGCCGCTGCCTTCATCAAAGTGATGAGCCGAGAGTTTGCTTGTATCAGCAGCTAGATCCTGCTCAAAAAAGAAGCTGACCGCCGCCTTGAAATATCGTTGCTCTTTGGGAGATAAAGTGCTGATATCGAAATATTCATCGAGCACCCTCTGCACCGAGATGTCCTGATCCAGTTCGGCTGCTTCCTCCAGCGCATCTTCAAACTGGGAGTTATACCCTTCGATTTGTCCCCAAATCCGGTCGGCTACGAGACTGCCGTCGAAATCGTAGAGCGGAAAATTATTGGAGTCAGTCGCGGCTCTAGGCGCGTCAATCTCATCGGCCAGATCCGTCAGCGGATTGCCGTCTTCCCCGTGAATCCAGGAGGCCCCCAAGTCCATTGGCACGTTTTCCCACATCCGGCTGGTCCATAGCCGACCGCCAATCCGGTCTCGCCCTTCCAGCACAATAACCTCATACCCTGCATCCGTTAGCGTGCGTGCGGCTGCGATGCCCGCCATTCCCGCGCCCACAATCAAAATTGTCTCGGCGTTTTCACTGTTCGCTGACTGATCTGCCCCTGACGTTTTAGCAGAGCTGGCTTCCTCGCTCTGGCAGCCACCGATCAACGTCGTAGCTGAGGCTAAAAATAGTAATTTGGTGAACTCTCGTCGATTCATATGGTTTTGTGGGTCCTTTCCTGGTACGTGAATAATATTGCACTTTTGCCACAATGCCTAAATTGAGACAAAAAATAAGACAGAATTGACAAGATTATTTTTCATTCTGCAAATCTTGTCAATCCTGCCTGTTTTTCATTAATGCCGGGGTAATATTCAGTTAGAGGATATGGGGATGACTGACTAAGCTATTGGACGGGCGCTACATTATTCAAAACGATTTGTTTTTCATAACAGTGGCTGACAGGATCATCCCAATAGTCGGCAAAGGGCGGGATGCGTTTGAATCCGTTTCGCTCATATAAACCAATGGCCTCAGTTTGATAAATGCCCGTCTCTAGCCGCAAAATATCGATCCCACGTGCCGCCGTAACCGTTTCAATATGCCCTAAGAGGGCTTTGGCTAACCCTAGGCCGCGAAAGGTAGGGCGGACATACATGCGCTTCAGTTCGCCAAAGGGTGGCTTCTCGTTCGCCTCGAAAAATTGCACTCCAGCACAGCCGGCTGGCTGATCATCGTGCCGAATGACGAAGAAATGCACGCCCTGTTCAACCAGTTTGCTGACACTGTAACCGTGTCGACTTTCCACCGCATAAAGCTCGCCTAGAATCCCATCAAGCTCTTCGATAAGGGCCATAGCATCTTTGGTGTCGGGCCGTTCTTGATTGATTGTGATCGACATATTTTGTCCCTCCAATTTATTGTAATATCAACAATGGTAATATACTTGACTTTAAATCCAGGTTCAAGCGGTAAAAATCAATGTAATATATCGAAAATTTTGATATATGATTTGATTTCTTGAGGTGAAATTTGTGAATTTAGAACAACTGATAGCATTTGATCGAATTGTCCGAGAAGGGAGTTTTAGTCGGGCGGCCTGGGGCTTACAGATTGCCCAACCAACCATCAGTGCCCGAATTCAGGCCTTAGAACAGGCGGTGGGGGGGGCACTTTTTATTCGCAATAATCGAACGGTGACCTTGACCGAGCGTGGGGTCAGCTTTCTGCCGTATGCTCGGCAGGCACTGGAGGCCCTGCAACGGGGGGTGGAGGTGGCCACTCAGGAGGAACACGAACAACTTGGCGAACTGCGTGTAGGTGTCTTACGCTCATTGACAGGTGGCTTTGTAGCACCCGCGATGCAGCACCTCTTCCAAACCTATCCAGGGATGAAATGTATTGTCGGTGAAAGCAATCATTGGCAACTGGTGGAATGGTTGCACGATAACAAAATTGAGTTCGCGATTATTGCTTGGCCGCCTGTTGGTCCCCATATTACCGATATGACCCCTATTTTGCACTTCGAGGAACCAGTCGTTCTGTTAGCCCATCGGCAGCATCCTTTGGCCCAACGAGCGCAGGTTACTCAGGCCGATGTGGCCCGGTTGAGCAATCCATTTATCGTCCTCCGTTGGTGGCAGGTGACCCCTGACACCGTGACACAGTTGGCGGAGCAAGCGACACATTCAGTTGATATCCCGACCGATACAGGCCGATATTTGATTGCTAATAGGATTGGCGCAGGGTTTTTTAACCAGAGTCAGGTAACTCCAGAATTGATTGGAAATGATGTGGTCGAAATCCCAATCGTTGATCTGCCGACCATCTATCGAAACAGCGCCCTGGTGCGTTTAAGTCGCAATACCACCCTCTCTGCCGCAGCCACCCATTTCGTTGATAGCATTCGGAATCAGGCCCGACAGATGGGCTTTTTGGCGACGGAAAAGTAATGAACCAATTATGCAAAGGTGAGTAGAGACTTAAGAATGTCATGCCCGAATGGTTTTGTCAGGCATCCACTGGATGTGAATGATAGATTCCCGACAAAGAAAATAAAAACAGAACTGACAATGATGCCAATTCTGTTTTTTGTTGACTAGGTTTTTTACTGGCGAGAGGTCACCAACCTATCAATTTTACCCTTGACTGAGCATCTTCATCAACTCGGCTTGGACTTGGGCAGCGGCCTCATTGATCGGACCAGCGGCTTGGACCGAGTCGTCACCGACCGGCGTACGCAGGGGCCGCTCACCGGCGGGCATTTCGATGATTTTGATGATGGCATCGGTCACTTCCTGTGGATCACCAAATTCACGGTGTTCAAAGCTGGCCATAAATTGCTGGGCCATCTCGGTCACCGGGCCGTAGCTGCCCATACGCGCTTGATCATCGGCAGGCATCATATTGCTGGCGAAAGTAGTGCCATAAGCGCCAGGTTGTACGATGGCGGTTTCAACGCCCAAAGGCGATAATTCGTAGTGGGCGGTTTCGGCCAAGGCTTCGAGAGCAAACTTCGAGGCGGCGTAGACGCCGACAAAGGGGAAGAGGAAGCGGCCTAACCCACTTGAAACGTACATTACCAAGCCGGAGCCGCGCTCACGCATATGCGGCAGCACCGCTCGATTCATACGGAGGACACCCATCACGTTGACCTCAAACAGGGCTTGGGCCTGCTCGACGCTTGACGCCTCAACCATCCCAAATGAACCGACCCCGGCATTGTTGACCAAGACATCGATTTGTCCCGCCTGCCCTAAAGCCGTTTGCACCGCACTATCCACTGAAGTATCGTTGGTCACATCCAACTCTAACACGTGCAGGGCCAAGCCTTCACTGTCGGCCAACTGGCGTAATTCACCCGCCACCCCACTATTTTTGCCTTCAACCCCACGCATCGTCGCAAAGACCGTATGACCCTTGCGCGCTAAATCTTCCGCTGTGGTACGACCAAAACCACTGCTACTACCAGTAATCAAAATTGACAAACCATCACTCATTGATTGTTCTCCATGTAAAATTGATTGAATTTGACCCAAGAACGAGTAACCCTTGGGCTTAAAATTTTTGAGCAGACGAGAGTATAGCCGTGACTGGCTTGATTGCCAAACTATTTGGAGTAACTGTAACGATAAAAGTTACATTATGTGATGTTGTTTCTATTTGTTGGGAATTTTGGGTTATTCGCTACGGTATCCATTTCACATCTTTAAAGTTAGGCTTTCGCTTCTCCAAGAAAGCATTACGTCCCTCTTTGGCCTCATCGGTCATATACGCCAAGCGAGTCGCCTCCCCGGCGAAGACTTGTTGACCAACCATTCCGTCGTCGGTGAGGTTGAAGGCGAATTTGAGCATTTTGATGGAAGTGGGTGATTTTTCGAGGATTTCTTGCGCCCATTGGTAGGCGGTGTCTTCCAACTCATCGTGGGGGATGACGGCGTTGACCATCCCCATCTCATACGCCTCTTGAGCCGAGTAATTGCGCCCCAAAAAGAAGATCTCCCGGGCACGTTTTTGTCCCACCATTTTGGCTAGATAGGCCGAGCCATAGCCGCCGTCAAAGCTGGTGACGTCGGCGTCGGTTTGTTTGAAAATGGCGTGCTCTTTGCTGGCCAATGTTAGGTCGCAGACGACGTGCAGACTGTGCCCGCCGCCGACAGCCCAACCGGGCACAACCGCAATGACCACCTTAGGCATAAAGCGGATCAGCCGTTGCACCTCCAGGATGTTGAGCCGGGGCATCCCATCATCATCGACATAACCCTGATGCCCACGGGTACGCTGATCGCCGCCACTACAGAAGGAGTAGACGCCATCTTTAGTGGAGGGGCCTTCTGCGGAGAAAAGCACCACCCCGATAGAGGTGTCTTCGCGGGCGTCGAGAAAGGCCTCAAACAACTCGCCCACGGTTTTGGGCCGGAAGGCGTTGCGCACGTTGGGCCGATTGAAAGCAATCCGGGCCACGCCGTCTGTCTTTTTGTAGGTAATATCTTCATATTCTTTTACAGTTGTCCAATTTATGGTACTCATAATGCTCCTATGATTGATTTATTTTGAGTTGGGGGTATCTTACTGGAAGATGGGGAAATTTGAAAAGCGATTAGAGATTGGAGATTTTTACATTCTGGCTCAACACAGAATGTTTGAGCCAGTTCTCTCCCGTGAACAAACGGTTTGCCAACGCAGAGCATTGGCAGGGGGTTGGGGAATCAGGGCTAACTACTCCCCACCCGCCTCAATCTTAATCCACTCAACTACCGCAGCAATATTTGGCTCGGTCAAGCCCAAGCCCGTGGTGACCGCGACGGGGCGCAGGGGATCAAAAGCTTCGTGGATTTGCCCATCGATTGTGTGGATAAGGGCGTGACTACAGCGAAAACAGCCGCGTGGGTCGATGGTGCTGCCGATGGCTTGAAAGGCCGACACGGCTTCCTCACCCAAATTTTGACTGGCCTCGTCAGCGGCGGCAGTAGCGATGAAACTCTCGGGTATCGATTGATTGATGAAATTGGCAAGTTGGGGTGAGGCCAGGGCATCTAAATGGGTGTCGAAGGTCGCGACTTCAGGCTGATCGGTCACAATGACAGTGATGACATTGTAACCCCGCTCGTTGGGCGAAATGTCGTGTCCATTGACAAAGATGTGCCCAAACCCACCGACTTCTTCGCCCGCACTGAGGACGGTGACATCGATGGGGTGTATATCCGATGATGCGGAAATCAAATCATTAAAGTGAAGCCAAACATCATTCAATCCTTTGTTGGCAATGCCCCCTGGTATTTGAAACCTATACTCCGCCCAATCATTGCTGACAGTTTGGCTTGATGATTGCCAACCGTTGAGCGAAATTGAAACGGTTTGGGCAATGGAGGTGTCGATTTCGGGTAGTGATAAGCGTAAGGTGATTTGCTGTTCACTTGACGATAGAGGCAGTAGGAGGCGCGTACGATATCGTTGGGCGGTGATGGGATTGTTTGGGGTGATGGCACCCCAGCCCTCGCCAAAATAGAGTGACGCTAGCGGGTGATTTGCATCAATTTTGGTGATAGGCTTGATAGGCGTTTGAATAACCTGATAGATAATTACCGCACCATCGTCATGGATTTTTTCCACGGGGAATACGTCCTCAATGTAAGGAATCGTGGCTTGTGGTCTGACAATGAGACTGTCTGTTGGATCTGGACGGACCACGATGTATTTGATGTTGAAAAAACGCAGCACGTTGGCCCCAATCGCCCGGTCAGCTTCCCAACGTTCTGGCGGTAAATCCTTACCTGTTTGCAGTGTGAGCAGTGAATTGATGACCGGTGCATCGGTAAAATATTGGAACTTAAATTCAGGATTACGGCTGGTATTGCCCTGTAGCATCGGTTTCTGATGTTGGGTTTGATAAAATTGCCCAAACATAAATTGGGTGGTCAAAGCCCCGGTGATACGAAAGCCGTTGCGCCAAGCGAAGGGGATATCGAGTACAGTGAAGTTGCTTTGATCTTGGGCGATCATCTGATATGGCTCGGGCACTCGCATATCGGATTGGGGGAGGGGAAGGGATAGATGCTCAAAGACAAAGAGGACGGCAATCAGGCTAATGAGCGCATAACGCCGAGAAGCTGTGAGCCAACGGCTAATCTGTACGAGACCGAAGCTGGCTAACACACTCAAACTGAGCATTAACATTACGCTGTAGCGGCTGGGATAACGGTTGCCTCTAAAAAACGGTAGTTGCTGAAAAATAACAAACGGGCCCCCAATACCTGTATTCTGACCATTGATTATGACAATGGGGCCGAGACACAACAAGGCGAAGATGAATGAAGCAATGAGCCAGAATCGTAGTGATGATTGATGGAGAATGGCGCGTAGATTGACCAAGACCAAGCCAAGTAATACCACCCCAATGTAGATATGTTGGCCTTTATCAAAGGCAACAATTTGGCTTTGTCTGATCAAATCACCTAAAAATGGATGGTGCATGGTGGGTAGAATAAAGCCAACCAAATCGGCACTGAACGCCTCGGCAAAGCCACTCCCCACCACAAAAAAATCACCCTCAACCCACATATCAGGCAACATTTGCGCTAAGATGGGGGCCAGGCCGAGTGTGAAAGTTACGCCTAGCAGTAGCACAGACGTGGTATACACCCGTAGATTTAAGACGGTTCTCGATTGAGGTCTCCTTAGGATGAATGTGTAGAGCCAGTAGAGACCGATGAAGACAATCAGGAATGAGGCGTAGGTCATCTCGGTCCAGGCCTGGAAGGTGAGAAACAGCCCCGCCATAAATGCGTTTTTCAGACGATGAGGGGCTTGTGTCATTCGTAGGATGTACAACACGGTAAAGGGAATCCAGTGGGTGCTGCCGATGTTGAATTGCCCTAAGGCGATGTAGAACAGCTTGCTGCTGGCAAAGGCGTAGAAGCCCCCTGCACAAGCCGCGCTCAGCCAGAGAAGCTGTCGGTCGGCCTCAGGCTGAACTCGTTTCAGTACACTATAAGAGAGCAGAAAGGTGCCATAGGCCCCGACCACAAACGAGAAAAGCATATGTAGGTTGCTGGCGGCGACAACGTCAAAATTGAGCGTGAAGGGGAGGGCAGTCACCCCATTGAGGACCGTCAGGGTGTAAAAAGCCAGATTGATACCGATGGGATAAAACATGTAGTCGGTTTGGAAAGGGTTTTGCCCCTCGGTCAGTAACGCTTGTTTGATCCACCACAGATTCCAGGCAATGGCCGGATCATCGCCCCCATCACCGGGGAGGTGGGTAGAAAATTGGGTGACTGTGGGCCAAGTGAGGATAATGGCGAGGAGGAGGTAGGTTAGGCATAGGGTCAAAGGTTTGAACGGGTAAATACGTTTTTTAGAGTGATTTGTAGGAAAAGATTTTTTCAAAACTTTGATCCTGAAAGAAAAAACTTTGCTATATCAGCAAAGTTTTTTCCAAAATTAAGCGCAATTATAGGGGATGTAGGTTTAGAAACAAAATTCAACAACGTTTTGCTGGTGTTATATTTTGCATTGGATGAAAGGTCAAAGGGCTGTCATAGATGATCATTTCACCGCTTATAGGCCACCAGGATCGTGTCTAATGATTTACGTAGATAGGGCTGCCAATAATCTTTCCCATATACCTTGAGAGCTTCATCGGAAATCTGCATAGGATGCCAGATGATATTTTCAAAGCCTGTGTCGGTCAAGGTCTGTTCATAGGTTCCTTGAGACCAGTAGTGGGTGTTTAGCTCAATCGAGCCATCAGTGACATTCAAACGGGCGATGAGGTTGGCTCCGTCGTGAAGCCCATCTGGAGCAGTTACGGTGACTCCATAGCGTTGATAGGTTGGCAGTTCGGCCTTTTCCAAAGTCGGATTGAAGGTAGCTGCGACAAGTTTGCCACCGGCAGATAAATTACGGTAGATTGCCTGACACATACCACGAAGGTGTTGGTGAGTGGCGGCATAGGGAAAGAGATAAACGGCCAGTGTAATATCAAAAAGGCCAAGCTGATCAAGCGTTACCACATCTTGCTGGTGATACGTAATCCCCAGGGGTGTCTCTTTTTCTTGTAAGCGGGCTTGGCTGATCATTCCCTTGGATACATCTACCCCAACTACCTGGGTTGCTCCCATTGTTTTGACCAGCCGAGTGTAGTACCCATCACCACAGGCCAAATCCAGGACAGACTTCTCCCGAACATCCTTGAGTACCTGCCGTAGGGTGAATTGATCGACATAATGTCTAAGAGGATTCAACTTAGTTTGATCATATGTATCGCTGAGATCGTTATAATTTGTGCTCATTTTTGTAATAGCTTCCTTTTCAGAGTCGAATTGCTCATGTCCCATTTTCCAGGTAATTATAATCAGTTTGGCCCTGTGGTATAATGCGGTAGTTCCGTTGAGCTACAATGTGACGGGATATCAGGGAGCGGTTCAACAGTTTATGAAAACCTTACTGATTGCCAACCCAGCAGCGGATAGTGGTCGTGCCGCTGCCGCTATTCCACAAACCACCCAAACCCTCGAACAGCTTGGCATCCCCTTCGATCTCAAAGAAACATCGGCTCCTGGTGAAGCTACTGAATATGCTCTGATAGCCGCTCAGCAAGGTTATGAGCGAGTAGTGGCCTTGGGCGGTGATGGCACCTGTAACGAAGTGGCTAACGGCTTAATGTTGGCCCGCGAGCAGGGCTACACACCCGCAATGGGCTTGATCCCCAGTGGCTCTGGTAATGATTTTGCCTATGCCCTCAATATTTCATTGGATCAAAGGGTGGCTTGTCAACGTCTGAGGGATGGTGGGCTGCGGATGATTGATGTCGGTCGAGTTATGGTCGATGGGCACACCCAATTTTTTGTCAATAACGTTGGCCTAGGCTTAGATGCAGCAACAAATTTACAGGCGCGCCGGACAAAATTTTTGACCGGACAAGCTCAATATTTGTGGAGCGCGTTGCTTGTTGTACTGACCGGCGAGTGGCCCTACTCAGCGAAAATTTCCATCGCTGATCAGGTATATGAGGAGCAAATTACCCTGCTCACGGTTGGCAATGGGCCTCGGGTAGGCGGTGGATTTTTTCTAACGCCCCAAGCAAAACTAGACGATGGTTTATTTGATATATGTTTCGCTGGTGGTGTCTCTCGGCTGAATGCTTTGAAGCTATTACCAAAAACCCGAGATGGCAGCCACGTTTCCCACCCAGTCGTGACGTTAACGCAGGCAACACACCTGGAAATTGTGGTTGATCAGGGTATTCCGGCTCATAGTGATGGCGAAATCTTGTGTGAACGAGGGCAGCATTTTCAATTTGATCTCCTACCTGGAGTTTTGCCTCTGTGGATTTGATCTTCAATGATTGACTTGGGGATAGCCTTGCTGGCTGGATTACTAGCCTATTTGATTGGGGCCTTTCCCACCGGGGTGATTGTCAGCAAATTGTGGGGTGGGCCTGATGTCCGGTTTCACGGCAGTGGGCATACTGGGGCGCGAAACACCTTGCGGCTGATGGGAAGCTGGGCTGGTGGTTTGGTGTTAGTGGTCGATGGCCTAAAAGGGCTATTGGCGTGGGCTGTTGCCTATACTATCATGATGGGAAATTCGTGGGCATTACCCATCGCAGGTGTGATGGCAATTATTGGTCACTGTTGGCCTGTGTACACAGGTTTTCGAGGTGGGCTAGGGCTAGCAACGGGAGGCGGGCTTTGGCTGATCCAAACACCTCTCATCGTTCTAGTGACCGTTGTTTTGTGGGCTTTCTTCTTACGTTTTTATCAAAAACAATATAAATATCGGTCAATTGTTGTAGCCCTGATGGTCGGACTCATTCTTACCTTGGGCTTCGTTCCATTACGCCCGTCTGCCCAATTATTGGTAGTTAGCGTGTTCCTCGTTATGAGTCTGCGACATATGGCCTTGTGGAATTACGCCAGCAAGCCTGAAGCATCCGTTAGTTAGTGCCGCTGAGTACAATCCAAAATTCAACCTTAGCGTCGTAAGGTAAAGATTTCGTATGACAAAGCAAATTTTATTGGTAGATGATGACAAAGAAATATTGGTGATGCTTCACTACAGCCTGAAAAAGCTGGGACCAGATTATACAATTGAGACGGCTCGAGGGACGCTGGAAGCTTTGGAGAAGATTGAACAAAATTCGTTTGATCTGATTGTTACCGATTTTATGATGAAAAATATGACCGGGGTGGATTTGGCCCGGGCCGCTCGGCGTATCAGCCCAAAAACGCCGGTAGTGCTGATGAGTGCCTACGGTAGTAAACGGTTACGAGACACGACAGAGTCGCTTGGTTTTGATGGCTATTTGGACAAGCCTTTCGATGTGAAGAAAATTCGAGAGGTTGTTAAGAACGCAACCAGTCAGCATCCTGCGCCCTTGCCCCGAAAAAAAGATGAGGAAAAAGAGTCCCAGGCTGTCTTGAAGGCAGTGCGAGAGCAACTGCAGGCGCTGAATGCCAGTGCAAATGCGCGGTGTGTCCTTCTATTGACTGGAGGGGGATATCCGATGCAAGTGGTCGGGCAAACAGATAAGCTGGAGGTATCAAAAATTAGCGCGGTCATTGCGGCTAATTTTATGAATTCAAATGAGCTGGCCAATTTGCTGGGGAATAAATCGCTCTTTCGATCTAGCTTTCACGAGGGGGACGACTACGATATCTATGTGTATGATATCGATAATGGCTCTCATCTTTTAGCGGTTGTCTTTGATGCCCGCCGTAAGCCGGGGGTTATCTGGTTCTATACTCGGCAAACCGCCAATAATATTGCTGGGTTGTTAGCCAAACTTCCCAAGCCTATTGAAAATCACGAGTAAATAGGTCTATTCTTGAAAGGTGTGTGCCAAAATACGTTTTGTATTTTCGGATAGCTGGCATTCGCTTGAGATCGAATAGGGCACTTGTTTGTAATGGTTTCGGCGAAATGAGTCGGTATCATTGCCCACCTGCATCGTAAACCGTTCTACCTCCTCATCCGTAGCATTGATAATCTCAACCCGCTTAAAATCAAATAATGATTTTCGTTGTTGCCAATTGATAAACAATGTATCGTCTTGCCACCACATTGCCTCACTTTGCTTGGTATCCAAGACAGTCACCATTTGCTCCCCCTCTTGTAAATCGTGGCTACGGCCACAGGTGCGACAGCCGTAGTAGGTGATTGCATTATGCGGGAGTTTGATTCGCCCGATTTGGACATCATGGGGGCCACAATAGGTGAGACAATCAGGACACCACAATTGACTGATTCTTGGTTTAATGTGCCGAGTCGTTTGATGACCGATGTCCTCTAACAGATCTCGTGTCATTGGTCGTAAAGCTTGAACGGGCGTGTAATGTTTGAGGTTGGTCACATAATCGCGTTGGTTGGCATTTTTAGCTAACTGCACAAGTTTGGGGATGTAAATCCCCCCTTTATGCAAAATATACTGATAAGTATCAGTTAACTCTGTGGTCAGTTGCATCAAGCCTTTTAGACGTTCTTGATGTGTCACAAAGCCATCTGCTGTAAAGACTAAGGCCTGCCCATTACTTTCGATTTTCCCTGCCGCGTGGTTTGCCTTGATATAATTACGGAAAAATGGGGCTGAATTGCCATCGAGAATAGCCACCCCAAGAGGCTCTTGCTGAGGAATCTCTTGGGGGAAGTGGACCCGAATGCTGGTAAAGGATTTATTCTTTTCTAATTCAGCCCGAAATGATACCTCTCGATTACGATACTGCCCTTTCATATAAGCTTGCCAAACATCAAACAGCAGCATTTTTGGGTAGCCCGATCGGGCTTTTAGAAGAAAGTTGTGTTGTTTAGCAAAGGCTGTCCAAAATCGTTTTTGTTTATGAGCCTGTCTTTTATGGGATAGATAGGTGAAAAAGCCAAAAAACAGGACCATACCGAGGAAAATACCCCAAAATATAAGCAAGCTGTAAACAATTGAGAAAGTCTGGTCTCCCACCCGTATCATTGTTGCCATAAAAATGAGACTGCCAACAATCAGGGCATAGCCAACCAACATCGCGAAAAGGTCTATTAATTTACGGAATCGGAATCGATCTTCCACTGCTTATGATGCCTCCCGATCCGCAAAAGGTGGAGTCCAATCTTTTTGTTGCATGATGGCCTTCACTTCATCATAAGATAATGGGTAGAAATTATGGCAATCGACGCCGATATCAAATGAGCGTGCTTTGGGATCGTCAGGAAGCGTGCCGTGGGTATGCCCATAGAGATGATAGGTGCCCCAATGACTGGCATTCCAGACCCGCAGGGCGTAGTGAAACAGTACAATCGGCTGTCTCCCCCGATCGTGGTCAGGGTCGGGCACTGCCAACTCGTAATAATCCTTGATCCACTCAAATCGCTCCCGGCAAGTTAGGGCTGATTTTTCGTGATTGCCCTTGATCAAATAGATTTTGCCGTTGAGTTGAGCTAAAATCTTTCGCAATTTCCCTGGCGAACACAAGCCTACATCGCCCAAATGATAAATCTCATCTTCAGGGCCAACTTTTTCATTCCAGCGTTCAATCATCGCTTGATCCATCGCCTCAATCGACTCAAATGGACGCTCGGAGTATTCTAGAATTCGTTTGTGACCAAAATGGTGGTCGGCGGTGAAAAATAGGGTAGTCATTGATTTGATTGCGGTCTTGAATTTATTCTGACTATATTACTGGCTTAGTTGATCTCGAACTTTCATCAAAGCAAAGCCAAGCAAATTCAGTCCCTTCCATTTCTCAGGATTAGTGGCCTGCTTACTATTTTCATCTAGACCAATGCCCCAAATCCGATCACGCGGACTGGCCTCAACAAGAATTTGTTTCTTCGTGCCCAGTAAGAATTCTCTCAAGTCATTATTTTGGCTAAATTTGGCAATATTGCCCTGAACGACGATATCGAAGCGATGGGAGACCCAAATGTCTTGTTGGAAGCCTTGCACCAAGCGGCCTAACTTTTTGGCTTCACCAGGGTGGCTGGCGTTGAGGATTTTCTGATGGTTTTCCTCATCCTCAAAAAGGCGGGCTTTCTCAGCCATCATGTAATGCTCAGCCGTATGATACAAGATACCATCTACCTCGAACGATGACTCCCACCACTGACTAAAGCAGGATTTACCAATTTGACCATCGGGCCGGGGCTGATGTCCCCAGAAGAAGAGGTATTTGGGGGATAAACCCTTCCGGACCTCAGCAAGTAGGGTGTCCAAATCGTAGATTTGCATGAGATATCTCCGTTTATTCAGGCTTGTTTCAGGCTTCTAGGATGATAAACGGACAACGGGCACGATAAGTTCCCTACAACTAGCCATCAACTTTGAATAAAATTTTGTTTTGAGAGGGATCTTGGACGACGAGGGCGTCACCTTCATTATGGAAAGGAGCATCGGCTTGAGTGAGGCGAGCGATAAGATTGGCTTGCTCGGCTTGGCTGGTCAGATGAACGACGAAGTAGCGTAACCCGATAGCATTTTCGGGGGGTGGCGCTGCCCCCACCCCATTCCAGGTGTTAATGCCAAGATGGTGGTGATACCCCCCTGCGGAAAGAAAGGCGGCCATTCCCCCGTAGTTGAGCATCAGCCCAAGACCGATTACCTCGCGATAAAACGTTTCAGCCTCAGCCAGATGGGCGACGTGCAGATGCATATGCCCCAACATCGTACCTGCTGGTAAACCCCTCCAAGGGCTTGGATCCTTGGCCAATTCGCTCATCAAGCTTTGATAATCGATGGGGTCTGTCGCCATTTTGATATGCCCATTTTCATACTGCCACGTTGAGCGCGGACGATCATGATAAATTTCAATGCCATTTCCATCGGGATCGGGCAAGTAGAGGGCCTCGCTGACCAGATGATCGGCCCAGCCCTCCAGTTGGGTTTTTGTTTCTACCAAATTGCGGAGTGATTTAGCTAGATCCAGTCGGGTGGGCACGAGGATGGCGAAGTGATACAACCCAGTTCGACGGGGTACTCGAACCGCTCTTGGCTGCTCAGTCAAGGCTAATAAATCGGCTTGACCAACCCCAAGGTAGGCGGTGCCCCCTTCTTGGCGATGCACCTGTAATCCAATTGATTGTTGGTAAAAGGCAAGGGATCGCTCCAAATCGGATACAATTAGATGAACATAGCCCAAGCGGGTGTCATCATCCAAGATTGATTTCATCACGCCATTTGTGTCTGTCATAATTTTTACTCTCTAGTTTGCTACCTGCTACCTGTTTACTTTGCCTCGTCTTACTGCTCTGCCTCACCGACCTGCCAGAACAAGATTGTGTCATCATCCCCGGAGGCGAGCAATGTCCCATCGGGTGAAAAGGCGACACTGTTGACGCCGGTTGGACCGGTTATGGTATGCAGCCGTGCGCCATCGGACACCCGCCAAATAGAAATGGTATCATCATGGGAACCTGCTGCTAGTAGGCTGCCATCGGGTGAAAAAGCGACACTGCTAACCCGATCAGAATGCCCTTCAAGTTGATAGACCAGGCCGCCATCACTGACGCGCCAAACCCAAACCTGTCCAGCCGTACAATTTGCACTATCCGATAAAGAACATAATCCGTTGGCTAACAATTGTCCATCGGGTGAAAAGGCACTATCGTAAACTTGGCCAACATGCTCAAAGTTGGTCAGCAAGGCGCCATCACTGACCCGCCAGAGACGAACGGTCCGGTCGGTGCCACCCCCGGCTAGCAGAGTACCATCTGGGGTGAAGGTCAGATTGGCCACATTTTGTGGGGCACTTAGCTCGTAGCGAAGTGAATTGTCACTGGTGTTGAACAACCAGATTTTGGCATTGGGCCACTCGGTTAATCCCCCGATGGCGAGGACATCACCGGTTGGGGCATAATCGAGACTAAAGCCTGTCCCGCTCGGTACCTCAATCGCCCCGATGGATGAGCCGTTGAGGGTATTCCAAATGCGGACGGTCTTATCATCGGAAACCGAGGCAAATGCATTCCCATCGGCTGAGAAGTCGGCCTCCCAAACAATGCCAGTATGGGCCAACTGACTATTGAGTAAGAGACCCTGATTGACATCCCACACATTGACACTGAATGTGGTTTGATTGCCTGCGCTGGAGACCAGAAATTGGCCATCCGGTGAAAAGCTGAGCGATCGAATGAGGTCAGGTTGCTCTAACTCACCACTGGAAAACAGTTGGGTCACATTGCTTTCATTGATCACAACCGGTTCAGTAACCGCTTCTTCAGCAGCCTCCGGCTCTCCCCCCAGAGCATCTTCAACCCGAATTGATTGAACCAAGGCGTCAAGTATTGCTAGGTTAGGATTAAATTCTTGCTCTGGCACACCTGCTAATTGGCTGGTGATATCGGCCAGATAGGCATCGTAGTTGGTTCGCTCGTTGTCCGTAAAGCCAGACTCATCGTTGGGCAGTAGGGCTGTCGCTAACCCAATATTGGCAGTGACGAGATGACGGCCATCATCCGTGAGCCCTCTAAAGACATATATTATACTGCTGTTGGTGACCGGCACTGGGCCAAAAGAGTCTTGGGCTACTGTCAGGTAACGAACGCCTCTGCCATTTTGGAAATTGAGATAACGTGGTTGCAGTTCAAGGGCTAGGGCCGTGACAGGGACCGGTCGATCATTCAAGGCTGCTGTCAAGGCCTCATATTCGGCCAACTGATTGCCCTGGAATGCTGGATAATATTGACCCGCCTCATCTCGAATCGTCTCAATTTGAACGCTTGAGGGGCGGGTTGTTGAAAAATTGAAAATGCGATAATCAGGTACACCAGGTAAAACGGTGGAGGGGCCACCATCAATCGCAATGCTGGCCGGACGAGTCTCGAATGAAGCTTCCGCAGTAATGGCTGGATCAAAGGCAAAGAATACGCCCGCCCCATCGACCTGATTTAAGCCTGCTGCCGTTGGATTGACCGCTGGGGCAGGTTCTGGTGCTGCCTCTTCAGCAGGTTGGGGCTCTGCTTCCTGGGGAACCGGTGTATCCGGTACGGGCGTATTCGCGTCCACTGTCGGAAGGGGAGTTGGTGGCGGTTCATCTGAGGATGTGTCGAAGCTGATGATGTCATTGACACTACAGGCCAAAAGGATGATACCTAAGATTAAAAAGAAACCGGGATTTGATTTTAGTTGTTTTTGCATAGGGTTTGATTCCTCTAAGCTTGTTTTAGTAGAAAGTGAAGCCTAACAACTACGGGGCAATGATGGGCCTCAGTCCCCATATCCAACTGTAGAAATTGATATAAATTGTTTGCTGCCTCTTTTGGTAGATGATCAATATCAATGTCTATTGATCCTGAGTTGGGTATAGAAGCATAATAACAATGCTCCAAGAAATAATGCCAACCTCGTTCTGTTTCCAGAACCGACAGCGGTAGACCACATTCTTCGGTCAAATACTTTTGATTTTTTTGGAGCCATTTTCGCCAATTTAATTTGTTACGATTTCCCATGGATAT
This sequence comes from Phycisphaerae bacterium, assembly GCA_028285035.1. Next base: position 157,521 of record JANQQF010000078.1, on the reverse strand, counting down.
GTCTCAATCTATTATAGTTGTGCCATTCTTCCAAAGGCTGTTGTATGTACTTTTCAATAATGGAAATTGTATTAGAAAGAGATGAATACGTCGCGTGGGCATAGATACCAGCCTCATCAAACCCATATGGTTCAACCTCAATCTGGACAACGTTGGGGTCTATAAAATAGATTGAACGCACATAACCATTTAAGGTTGCCATCGTGTCTCGGGTGACACAAACAGAGTGGCTGGAACTAACAGCTAAATACCTTTCAATCTCTTCTATAGTCATAAGCATTTATACTTTTAAAGGCTGATAAAGTTTAGTAGGTGTTATTCCCTATCTTTCTTCCCCTCATCCGACCCAAGCAGTGACCCCAAAAATCCCGCTGCAGTTTCAATGCCCTTGCCCGTTGTTTTGGCTGCGAACCCTGCCAAATCCGCGCCAGTTTCCAGTCCTTTTCCAGCCAAGCCAGCGACACCGCTTCCCGTTTGTTTACCTAGCTCTGTCAGGGTTTGAGTGGCCGTTTCAACAGTGGTGCCCAGTTGTTGACCCAATGGCGTTGATTTCACGACAACCAATTCACCCAATGACTGTCCGGCGGCAATAGCCACGCCCTTGATATCCGTAGCACTACGATTGAGGAGTTGCCACGACTGTTGGGTGGTGTCATTGAGCCAAGTAGACAAATCTTCAGCGTCAGCGCCCTGCAGGGCCTCGACCTGCTCATTCCAATCCTCGACAGCCTCAGGCCCCAAGCTAAAATATTGACCCGCGCGTTGGCCGATTAAGTAGGTCGAAACCATATTTTGCCCTGCTGCCTCTGAGACGCCGAGGCTAGGCTGCTTACTGTCGGTTTCCCCCCGTTCAAGCTGAGCATTTGCTTGTTGCGCAATGGTAGCTCCTGTTTCATTCAACAAGATTTTGACCCCGCTGCTCATTTTGGTGACCATAATCATGGCCTCCCGTTTTTCGGCATCGTCAAGCTCGCTATCATACGCCAAGGCGATTTCCTGAACGAGTTCAGCTTGCATTTTGCTGGTCAGAGCCACATCAGCATCACCACCAAAGACGAGAGAGACAAAAACTCCGACTCCTGGAATGACTGAAGCACTGGAGGAAACGTTACCGATAGCTCCGGTTTGCAAACATTTTTGTTTGATTAACATTCCGACTATGGCCTCAGGTGCAACACCTGGATACATCTCCCGGAGTTGATCGACTCGCGCCTTGGCCGCATCCTGATCCACTTGATTAATGGCCTCGACCGTTCGATCAATCATCGGTTCATCATTTTTATTGTTGTCGGTTTCTTGCTTTGTTTCACTCATAATTTATTCCGCCTCAGCTATAGGCTCATTTGCCTCTTTATTCTGACTCAACCACCACACGACCCCACAACCAATCAATAGGACGATTGTGACAGCAAGCCCCCCCTCTGGCCCAAAGGGTCCACCGGTGATTAAATCTGGCCCGACCTCTTGTAGGTTGACCAAAATACCGCCAGCTACAGGATTGCCACTTACTTCAAAACCGAATATGTTGCCCTGCACCCAGTTCCAAACGGCGTGGATACTAAAGACACCCCACAGACTTTCTTCATAAAGCGCGTAAAGCGCAGCGAATAGCCCAAATAGGAATAAGTTAAGGAGCGCAACGAAGCTTAAGTTAAGATTCAAGGAGTGCATAAGTGCGAAAATGACAGATGAGATAATGATCCCCCAAACTGGTGAGTAGCGAGCCCCGATAACAGGGAGTAACCAGCCACGAGTAATCAATTCTTCAGCTGGGCCTTGAATCGTCCAACCCAGATAGATAAAGAGTACACTACCTAGCACAGATAAACCTTGCTTTTGAGTATCTCCGGCTTCAAAGTCGATGTAACCAAATATTGCAGAAATTCCAAGGGCCGTTGTAAACATGACCAAGCCTACCAGGACTCCACGCCCATATTTCCATAACATATCACCCCACTCCATCCCTGTACTGGATAAGGGCCGTTTTTCAAAGAAACGCAATACTAACCAAACCAAAATGAAAATTGGGCCAAAACTGAAAATTAGTAAAATGAGTAATTCTAATCCTGTTGATGGATAGAAGAATTCCTGTATTGCTGCTTCATCTGATAAGTCTAATGCAACAAAATCGAAGTCTTGGCGAATAAGTTGAATGAGTTTTATGATTGTATAAAAAATATTCCCAAACACTAAAGAGGCAAAGATGATAACCAAGCTTAAAACAATGGCGAGCATAATGTGAGGTTGACGTTGCCCACTACGGGCGAGCGTGAATAATCGATTGTTTGGATTGAGTATAAGGTTCATTGATGTTACATTTCGTTGCGAGTGCCATCAGGCATAATTGCGCCGCGTAAATCGGCTCCTGTTAAATCCGCCTCAGTGAGATTTGCATCCAGCAAGCTGGCCCCGGTCAGAATGGCCCCCCGTAGAATGGCTCCCCTCAGATTACTACTGCGCAATTTGGCCCCGCCCAGAAAGGCCCCTGATAGATTAGCTTGGCTCAAATCGGTTCGGGTAAATATTGCTTTGCCAAGGAAGGCACCACTCAAATTAATTTGGGTCAGATTGGCCTCAGAGAGTAGGGCCTCGCCAAAGTAACAGCCAGCCATATTTAATTTGGCTAGATTGGCACGGGCCAATGACGCTTGTTTGAAATTGAGACCGGAAGTGTTTCTGGCTCCCGCCAGAATAATGCCGTCCATTCCCCCTTCAGCGAAGACTGCACTCGCTAAATTAGCGCCAGTTAAGGTGCAGCCTTTCAAACTCGCTTGATAAAAGCTGGCCCCACGTAAATCTGCGTGGGTTAAATCAGCGCCAATCAACGTGGCCTCACGTAAATTGGCAAGACAGAGTTTCGCTTCTGTGAGTTTTGCCTGGATTAAATCAGCCTCTTCTAAGTTTGTTTGACGTAAATCTGCCTGACTGAGGTTGGCCCGCTGGAAATTAACATCCGTGAGCTTTGCTTCACGAAAGGTCGTGCCAACCAGTTGAGCCTGAGATAGATTCGCGCCAGCTAATCGAGCGCCGGTAAAGTTGGCATTGTTGAGGTTGGCTTGGGCTAAATCGATGATGGTCAAATCCTGGTCGCTCAGGTCAAACCCAGCGAGGTTTTGTTGACCACCATCTGCGCGCCAATGCTTTACAATTTCGTATTGTTCATCTCGATTTAGGGTCATGATAAGTGTGAGTCGCGGATGGTAAATAGTGAAGTGTTTTGAAGCAGATCGTTAAGCTTCGAGCGTGTCTCGAAATTTATTGATTTCAGCACTGTGTTCTCGTTTGTGGGCATAGTTGGTGTAGATGATGAAGTCCTCTAAATCATAATTAGGACCATACCAAGTCAAAGCCCCGTTGGTCCGGCGAGTTTCAACCGGCACTTTTTCAATAAGGCGCATCACTTCTTGATGGGCGGCATTATACTCGGCCAATACCTCATCAGGTGTTTTGCCTCGTCGTAGTTCGACTTGACCATCATTGAAGTTGGAGAAATCTTGTCGCAACGCATCGAGGTTTGGCGTCTCTTCATTGCCTAATAGCTCGTTCATAGCATCGATGAGCACAAGCTCGAATGATGTCAAATGGGACAGAATATCTTTCACTGACCATACACCACAAACACCTGGGGTTTCCCAATGCTCTTTTGCTACCCCATTCAAAGTACTCGTTAAGGTACCGTGTCCATATCGAATAACGTCACTTGTGTTCATAGAAAATCCTTAAGGTTGAGTTGAATAAAATCTTTGCTACTTAAGCACCTAGCCACTGCCGAGCTGTTTGCCAGAATGACGGTTTTACATTTTTTCGAATCTCACTATTTAGCCTGAGTAGCTCATCATACATGACCTGTCCATTCTGAAAGCGATCATCCGGATTCTTTTGGGTGGCTTTATGGATTAATGCCTCAAGTTCAGGGGTGACCCGGGCGAATTTTGACAGTGGCGGCATTCGTTCAGAAATATGAGCTTGCAGCATTTCTGGGGGGGTGCCGATAAAAGGCAACCGGCCCGCCAACATTCGATATAGGGTAACGCCCAAGCTGTACAAATCAGCTCGTCCGTCTAGATCATAATCGATATCAGTTTGCTCTGGCGGCATATAGGCAGGCGTACCTACCACGTTGCCAATGGGCGTCACTGAACCGGGATTATTGATCAAACGGGCCGCGCCAAAGTCCGTAAGAAAGGCCCGTCCATCTGCATCGAGTAGAATGTTAGAGGGCTTGACATCACGATGGACAACCCCTTCTTGATGGATATAATTTAGCGCATCAGCAATTTGAGCACCAATGTCTGTGGTAATGACCTCGTTCAGGCGGCTTTTTTTCTTCAGATAACTTTCTAAGGTTGATCCACTGACAAAAGGCATTGCTAAATAATTAAGCCATTTGTCACGTCCTGTTTTTAGAACATGAACCACATTGGGGTGATTAAAATTAGAGGCGATTTTGGCCTCACGCTCAAACCGTGTCAATAAGAGTTGATGATCAAGCGTCTTCATAGGAATGAATATTTTTATGGCAACCAATTGATCATTTTCATCCAAAGCGCGATAGACATGCCCTCCGCTGCCTTGGCCAATCATTCCTTCGATGTAGTATGACGCAACCTTTTGTCCAATTAAACTTTGTGGCATGGTATAACCCTTTGCCCACTAATCATTCACAACCACATTGTCCTGAATCTTAATATTCGCCTATAACTATACCACATAATCGATATTTCGGGAGAAAATTGATTTTAGTTTGGGGCATCTTAATCCATCTTTAACAAAGATGTCGAAAATGAGAAAAAGTGTTAATTAACTCAGATCTCAAAAGCTAAATCCAATTTCTTGTCACATAAGTTATCGTAAAAAATTCAGGAAGTTAGGACTAGATCAGTAAGCCATTGTTGTGATAGATTAAGGCTTGATAATGTGGTAAAATTTGGAAATCTACGCAATATTTCAAAAGAAAGCACATCAAATAAATTATGTCACGAAAACGGATAACCCTCATCGTTATCCTCATCTCCTTGATAGCAGGTCTAATCTGGTTCTGGTTATCCGATACCCCGGCCATTTGGGCTGTGCGCAACTCATTACAATATCAGGTTGCGGCTCAATGGTGGCGAATTGCGGGTGAACCCACTATTGATGGTTCTGGGACATTGCGGGGTGTTGTCCGTGATGTTCAGGGAAATCCGATTGATCAAGCCTGGGTTCTGGCGGCTCGATATGACGGGCAAACCTACAAAGCCCGCAGTGATGCTGAAGGGAACTACCTCATTGCTAATATCCCTGCCGGAGCTTATCGTCCTGTGGTTGGGGCACCCGACTACGAGAGCTTTGAGTTTGGTGATTGGTGGCATCAGGCACGCGTACGGGCCAATCAAGAAACGACGATAGATTTCGAGCTGGCTGCCTCGACAAATACGCCTGTGACCCTCGGGACCGATTTGCAGATTGGGGAGCCTGAACGATTGAGTTGCCAGGAAGGTGATTTACCCAGCAAAGCAACTCGGCGACAAATTGAGTTTAGCAACGAGGGGCAGCCAAACCAACTGAGCTACTACTACACCCCCTTTGAGGCAGAGGAAGATGAGACGTTCCCCGTTCTGTTTGCCATATATCCAACGATATTAACTGGTTGGGAATGCCTAGTTAGTTTTCCGTTGGCTGGCTCAGGCTATGCCGTTGTCGCGACTTCACCAGCCTACAGCTTTGAACTTGAGGCGGATTTAGATGAGCTAGTTCAACTACTCGAATTTGTTCGAGATGGTCAATTGCCTCAGACGGATGGCGACCAAATTGTCATTTTGGGAGGTAGCTACAGCGGGGTGCACGTGCAACGTTTACTACAGCGGAGGGAAGCCGCCAACGCCGTGATTATGATGGGCGGCCCCACAGATTTATTTGAGATGCGGTTTCAATTGGAGCAAGGGATGGCTGCACCTCCATTTGGTCTGGATCAGGCCCTTCGTGCCTTGGGGTTCCCCAATCAGGAACCTCTTCGTCATTGGATTTACTCCGGTGCCTACCACGTGCGATCCGATTTTCCGCCAATGCTACTGTTGCACAGCAAAACCGATGATATCGTGCCCTATCAACAAAGCGAGCTATTAGCCCAAGAGTTGGCTACAATGGGCGTGCCCCACCAAGTCCATATTTTTGAGGGAGGCGGTCATTACTTGCTAGCTCAAGATGGTGATGAAGATGCCCGTAAAATGTATGACCTAACACTTGATTTTTTGGGCCAACATCTTGAATAATGGTAAGAATGTGAAGTAAATCATCAAATTGTAGAAAAAGGAAGATGGTTTAAGATTACCCACCCTTTCATCCTTCCAGAGTCTACAGATGGCTCAATAAAATTACTAATTTGTCTGTCACTAAAATATTGTTTGGCAAGACATACAAGCGTGGGTATAATGACGCGCACGAGTTTGTACGCGTACGATCTGTAAATTTGGAAAGGATAGGAACATTGGCACCGATATTATTGATAGCGATAGCGGTTGTGGCGTTCATCATCATTTTAAGTGTATTGGTTTTCGTGCATGAATTAGGACACTTTGTTGTCGCAAAACGATCAGGTATTACTGTTGAAGAATTTGCAATTGGATTTCCGCCACGTGCCTTTAAGGTTTGGCAAGACGAAGGTAAGATTACGCTGGATGGACATGAATTTATTATTGGGCGTAAAATCAGCGTGCCTCGAAGTATTCAGCCTGGGGCTAAAGTAATTGCTGAAACTGAAATTGACCCTGATGGCCGCCTGATGATTACAAAGCTTGCCCTTGTTGAGCGAGCCCCAATGGAAGCTCGACAACAAGAAGGCAGTGAAGCCCGGTTTATGAACATGGTTAGCTCAGACGGCGAGGCTGTTGATGCGGCTGATAATGAACCCACCGTGATTGTGGATGCGATTGAACGGCCTACTGAGTATGCGGTGAACTGGGTGCCTTTGGGGGGCTATGTACGAATGGTTGGGGAAGAAGACCCCAGTGCCCCTGGTAGCTTTGCCAGTAAAAGTAAACGAACACGCTTCGCGGTGTTGGTCGCCGGATCATTGATGAATTTGGTTGCCGCTGTTGTCTTCTTTATTTTGAGTGCAATGAGTGGTGTGCCTCAACCGGGCGCAGCAGATACGATTGTTGAGGCAGTTGTGCCCAATACACCCGCCGCTGAAGCTGGACTGTTAGCCAATGATATTATTTTTGGGGCTGACGAGGCTACCTTTGAATTCCCCGGTGATTTGATCCAATACATTGGTGAGGTCAAAGGAGAGGAAACACTTCTGCAAGTGAGACGAGGCGAGGAAACTTTGACGGTCCCCATCGTCCCCCGTCTCAACCCACCGCCTGGCCAAGGCTCAATGGGCATTCGAATTCGATATGACAATATCCAAACCGAGCGGGTATTCCACTCCTTCTCTGAAGCGATTGTTTGGGGCGGAAGTCAAACTGTCCGATATATTGGCTTGGTTGCTTATCTTCCCACAGTGATGTTCCAGGAACGAAATCTGCCTGAAGGTGAGAAAACGATTCCCACTGAAGCGGCCCGCCCGACAGGTCCCGTTGGTATTTTTCAGCAAATTTCTGGGGCGGTTGAGTCAGTTATTCAGGAAGGCTGGTGGTTCCCCGTCTTATGGCTTACCGCCGTTTTGAGTACCGCCCTGGCGATTACAAACTTGCTCCCGCTGCCTGCTCTGGATGGGGGACGGATTTTGTTTGTGATTATTGAAGCTATTCGCGGGCGGCGTATTGCGCCAGAAAAAGAGGGGGCTATCCACTTTATTGGAATGGCCTTACTTTTGACGTTGATGTTAGTCATTACCTATTACGATGTGAGCAACCCACTTCCCGTGTTAGATTGGGCTAATCCGTTCTGATATGCCAGTTGAGTCTCACTGCCCCAATTGTCGCCGTCAGGTAAAACCTGACTGGCACGTTTGCCCTGACTGTGGGCAGCACAGACCAGCCACTCCTGGGTCCGTTTATTGTCGGGTTTGTAATTTACGAGCACCAGGCGAATTGCACACCTGTCCCCATTGCGGGACTAAATTAGAGTCACGCTCACTGCCAATTTGGCAGTGGGCCTTGGCCGTCCTTATTCTGGGCGGCTTGTTTTTTGGTTATTTTCGATATGGTAATACAATAACAGCGACCGCCGATGAAGTCGTGATTCTGTTAAGCACACCAACCTTTACACCAACCTTTACACCCACAAATACAAATACAGCAACGTTTACGCCAACATCTACCAACACCCCAACGGCTACTTGGACTCCCACCTCAACTTTTACGCCAACGTCTACTCGAACGCCGACACGCACACCCACTCCGACCGAAACACCCACCGATTTGCCGCCTGGTGTCCCGACAGATACCCCAACCCCGACGATCACGCCAACGCCAACCCCAGTATTTGGTAAACCGGTTTTGTTAGGGCCACTCAGCGGCAAAATTCTGGGCCGATCGGAGGAATTATTACTTAGGTGGGAAGATTTAGGACCTTTAGGCGTCAATCAATGGTACGCCATTCGAATGAGTTGGCAACAAGATGGCGAACTTGGCTTTGGTGGGCATAATACAAAGGACCCCTTTTGGATTGTCCCCCCCGATCAATATTGGGGATTGGCTGATGAGTCAACGGGTCGTGAGTATGAATGGTTTGTTTTTGTAGAAGAAATCGGGGTGGATGAAAATGGTAATGAAGTTGGCCGTCCCGTGAGCGTGCCAAGTGATCGATCAACTTTTTTATGGCAGGAATAACAAATGAGCGAAAATTTTGTAGACGCATTGAAACAAATCGAGACAGATGATAAGTTGGACATGAGTGGACTGTTTGTGCTGTCAAAAATGGATGAGGCTGATTTAACGACATTCAAAGAGCAGTGGCCTACCATTGATGAACAGCGACGTGTTGAGGTGATTGAAAATCTTGTTGAACTGGCTGAGGTAAATTTCGAAGTTGATTTTAGCCCGGTATTTTTGTTAGGCCTAGGAGACGAAAGTGCGGCTGTCCGTTCAGGGGCGGTCAATGGTTTGTGGGAGATGGAGGATCCGGCCTTGATTAATCCATTTTTGCATTTGCTGACAACGGATGAGGCGGCAATTGTACGGGCGGCGGTGGCTTCAGCCTTAGGGCGTTTCATCTACCTCAGTGAGTTGGAAGAGCTTGACTCGCGCCTGATTGAGCCGATCCAAAAAGCCTTGCTTGATACCATTTATCAACCAGGGGAAGATATCGAGGTTCGACGTCGGGCTGTTGAGTCCATTGCGTTTTTAAGCGGTGATGAAATTACAGCCATCATCGAAAACGCGTTTTATGATGACGACGACAAGATGCAGGTGAGCGCGATTTTTGCGATGGGACGTAATGCCGATGCCCGCTGGCGTCCCCGAGTTTTAACCGAGTTAGGCAATGCGAATACAGAAATTCGGTTTGAGGCCGCCCGAGCCTGTGGTGAGCTGGAAGTAGCAGATGCCGTGCCAAAATTGATCGAATTGATCGAAGAGGACAGTGATGTCGAAGTTCAGGAGATTTGTATCTGGGCTCTGGGCCGGATTGGGGGGCAGGATGCGCGGCAGGCCCTTGAGATCTGTGTTGAGAGCGAGGTCGAAGCCATTGCTCTGGCCGCCGAAGAGGCCCTCGATGAACTCAACCTATTTAGCGGTGCCTTCGAGCTGTTCGATTTTATGGAGGATGGCGAGAGTGACTTTGATGAGTTGGATGAACTTGATGATTTAGCTGGAAATTATCATTTGAATTAAAATCTACCCTAATCGTCTAAAAATCATTTTGTAAAGATATAAGGTAGCGACGCTTTGTCTGAGGTCGCTACCTTTTCTTATTTCTGCTTAACAAGCGGGGTAATATGCTAGAACTTCTAAATATCCTGATTACGGTCATCATTCCGATTCTTTGTGTCGCTGGGTTAGGCGCACTCATTGATCGAACTCGCGGCATCGAGACCCGGACTATCTCCCAACTTGTAATTTACCTCGCGGCACCTGCCCTATCTTTTTTTGGGATCGCCACATCCTCGATTAATGTTACAGAATTATGGCAATTGCTGCTGTTCTCTATCACTTTTACGCTTGTGATGACAGGTGTGGCTTGGGGGGTAGCGCGGTTATTTCGGTTTGATCGCCTGACCACCAGCGCGTTCATCCTCGCTATTGTGCTGATCAATATGGTCAATTATGGCTATCCCGTGAATGAATTTGCCTTTGGTAAGCCGGGGCTGGAGCGAGCAATTTTGATGGGGGCGATGGGAGCCGTATATGCCAATACTCTCGGTATTTTTTTGGCCTCGTCTGGTAAAGCCTCAATTGGGGGATCATTGCTCAACGTCATTAAAGTGCCTGTGCCTTACGCTGTTATCTTAGGCCTTATTGTCAATTTATGGGATATTACCCTCCCGACGGTTGTTTTACGCGTGACTGAATTGATGGGACGCGCTGCGGTGCCATTAATGCTGATTGTCTTAGGCATCCAGATTTCACGGACAAGCTGGCACGGGCGCTGGCCAATCATTGCTGGTGCGTCTGTACTTCGTTTGGTTGGCGGAACGGCCATTGCTATATTCATAGCCTGGGGCGTGGGCTTAAAGGATGTAACTTATCAAGTGGCAATCATCGAGTCCGCGATGCCAACGGCAGTGTTTGCTGGTATTTTGGCAACAGAGTTCAACAGTGATGCTGAGTTGGTAAGTAGTATAATTTTTGCCTCGACTTTGTTATCTTTAATCACGGTGCCAATTGTACTCTGGATTTTGATATAGCAAGCTTACCTCACCTGAATAATCACCTTATCTAACACAAACCGACCATCCATATCCTGACCACCATCCTCAAATACCAAGGGCAGACGTTCGCTGGTCGGCTGATGGTAGAGGCCGAGCGCAAGTGTATACTGACCCGGAGGCAAGTCGGGGGGAAGGGAGACAGCGTGAGGGTCCAAAATCTGTTCAGCGGGAGACCAGATCGTCGTGGGGTATTGACCCGTCAGAGGCTGGCTATCATTGCCGGCCACAAGATTACCTGCTTCATCCAACAGATGGAGAAAAATAGTGTAATCAAGACTTGGCGTCTGCTGGGCAGTCCAGAGTAGCTGTGTCGTGAGCGTTTCACCGGGGGCGAGGTTCAGATTGTTGATGGCTAAGGCTGACAAGGTGATTTCGTCGCCAAAGTTGATCGCAGTATCAAGAAGCGACTGATCAGAGATAGGCTTACTTTGAGCCGCGTCAAATGGTCGTGGCACCTTGAGGGGGCCGATAAAGATCGTATCGGGTGAGTCGCCCACTGGTGAGGTGTGTGGGAGACGGGTCGCGGTTGTGGCATCAAAAAGAGCAATTGCCAGCCAGTAGCGTCCCGGTTGGGGGACCGTTTCAAGGGTAATCGAGCGAGAACTTGCAATGTCATCAATCTTAGGTCGCCAGAACGTTGTGGGATAGACCCAATCGGTAGGACGGCCACTTCCATCACCCAGACTATTACGGTCGTCATCAACCAATTGTAAGACAACATCATATTCGGTCGACATTGATTGATTGGCTTGCCAATATAATGTGACGGGTAATTGACCTTCATCTGGCTGGATGTTTGGCGCATAATGGATACCCGTTAAATTGATGGGACCGAAGGTCGCTGCTGCGGTCTGAGTGGGTTGTTGCAGATATTGGGCCGGGTCATCATTCAGCCTGATAAATTGGGCTACAGTTTCGCCACTAATCGTTTGGATCGGGGTTCGCGTGCCTCGATCAAGGGCCTGCTCAATTTTGCTAAGACCGTCAGTGGTCAAGGGGGGCAGGACCGTAGCTTGTCCGTCCGCCAGTCGGACCCACTGATCCGTCTCCACGCCCTTTTCAGGCAAAATAGCCATTACGTCATCATTGATGGGGCTGTTGAGCTGCGCTTGACGTAGGTGACTTTGGCTGAGAAAGAATAACAACGGATGATCATTGTAAAGTTTAATTGGTAGGTAGATGGTCTGATCGGGATGAGCTAAGATGGCGTTTCGGATGGCCATTGCTCGATAATTGAAGATGCCTTGGGTGGTTTGTGATTGAGGCCAGCGAACAAAGTGATTGTAAAATAGCCAAGGTGTAGGGAGTAGAATGAGGAGGCAGGCAGCCCATAGTAACAGAGTTCTACGGGTGGCAAAGTAGGTCTTTGCGAGAATAGGTAACGGTAATTGGTCAGAGCCCCTTGCAATATATTGCTGGAGATGATGAAGGGTGTGCGTTAGGCCCAAGGCCACCAATATTATGGTCGGAATGAGGGCCATAATCATCCGAAGTGGGTGTGGGGCTTCAATAGAAATAATCGAAGGACTAATGCCAATCAACCACCAAAGTGACAGAAGTCGAAAAAATAGCTCTCGCCAGCGTTTGAGACTGATGACTAATCCGATAAGTAGAAATGGGGTTAGTAGCCAGGGGAGTCCTGGCGTATGCGGATAGCCAAATATCGCATTTGAGCTGCCAACGCAGCAGAAATAACCTAACACTCGCAGGAGATTCCGACCTAATTCGGCGACAATGGCCTCTGGAGTGCCAAGAAAATTCCAGATCATGACCGAGCCAGCCCGGGCCGCAAATTGGCTAGGGTGGGTCACCATATACCAGCCCATTGGGGCAAAAGTGATGGCTGCGGCCAGGCCGAAGATGAAGAGGCTACGTAGGTTGATAAGCAATTGGTGACGGTTGATAAAGAATTCAGGAATCAGGGCCAAGCCGAGTATCACTGGCAACAGACGCCCCGCAGAGTAGCCATAGACCTGCAACCCCATCAATATTCCCGCCCCGATTAACCACCTCGCTTTTTTTGTATGCCACCCTTTTAGGAAAAACCAAATCATTGGCACGGCGAGCATTGGCGCTAACACTGGCCGCTGGCCGAGACGGCTAACCATGACGTGCCAGTACGAGGTTGCCAAGAGTAGCCCACCAAAAATAGCCAACCAGCGGCGATAGGTCTGTAGAGGAAGTTGACGAGGCGGGGTTGTCAAAGGCAGTTGTTGCAGAAAGCCGATTAGCAAGGCGACGTTGAGCAACCCTGCGGTGGCCATCGGGCCGCGCAAGCTGAAGGGAATGGTGCCAAAAAGGGTGATGAAGGGCAAGATGAGATATACAAATAAGGGTTCGCGCCCACCATTGGTGGGAAAGAAGATAACCGGCCCGCCTCTTTGCAAGATTCGGACCGCATCAAGACCGTTGATGGCTGGGTCGAAAAATGTGCTCCAAGGGATATCGAAGAGCCGATAGAAGCGTAGCCCAGCGGCGATAAGCAGGATGCTGGTAAAGATGAGCCAACGATAGGTAGATGGGGTCTTTTTTTGTGGGGGTGTGGGTTTGGGGTTTGGCATAAAGGAATGTTAAGAAAATCCGATATTTCGGCGAGAATTTGTATATTGACCACGGATTAAAAAGAAAACGACAATCACCAATGTAACCCCGCTGACAATGGCTCCCACTGTAAAGCTGAGGGGGCGAAATGTCAATTCAACCGTATGCCCGCCAGCCGGAACTGGAACGGCGCGGAGGATGTAGTTGGCGCGCAGGATGGGTGCGGACTGCCCGTTGATCGTAGCGTGCCAGCCGGGGTAGTGAGGTTCGCTGAGGATGAGAAGGGTGGGGGCGGGGGTGGTGAGTTGGTAGGAGAGTTTGGAGGGAGTGAATTGTGAATTGTGAATTGTGAATTGTGAAGTATTAATGTCGGTTTCTTGAACTGGTAACTCATTTATACTGCTGGGTTCAAGGAGGGCGATATTCCAGCGGTCGAAAGTGGGGTCCGCGAGGGTTTGGAGGATAGTGGAGTCGTCGGTGGTTTGGATTTGGCTGACAAGCCAGGCTCGTGGGCCAATTTCGTCAAGACGATGGACATAAGTGGTATCAGTAGCTGTAGGTTCTTCGTAGATAATGGTGGAGGGGACGTAGAGTTCTTCGCGCCACGTGATCACATATTTGACATTGAGTAATTCCCAAGTGCGCTCGATAGGCATCGGGGGGGCGAGAAATTGATCATAACGGGCGGGACGTAGCGGGCTGGCTCCCCACAAATCTTCGATTTCGAAAGGAATGCCATAGTTGTCGTAGGTAAACTGGCCAGAATGGTCGCGGACCCGATATTCATTGTAGACTCGGTAAGGCTCATCCGGCGTTTTCGCGGCATCTTCTTTCAGGGCCGCTACAACGCTTGGTACTTGAGTGTGCCATTCGGGCGGTTGCGGATAGAGATTGGTTTGCCAATTGATGGTGAACAGATCAAAGCAGATCAGGGCGGCAGTCAGAGTCGTCAGGATAATCGGTGGGGTGAATGGGGCCAGTTTCCACAAAAGCCACGTTAGACCAAGTAGTAAGGTTAATAATGTCGCTGCCTCAAGTAGTCCAAAAAATGGGCTGTTTGGGGTCCAGCCGGTATCGTTGAGACCGTAGAAGCAGAGGAAGGTGAAGAGGAGGGCGGTGAAAAAGAGATATAGGGTGATGGAAGAAATATGGGTAGATGTAGTGCGTTGTGCGTTGTGCGTCGTGCTTTTTGTTTCCTTGTTTCCTTGTGACACTGCAATCTTGTTCCCCTGCGGCATTGCGGCCTGCAACGCGTGAAAGCCATAGCCGACCAGGACGCAGAGGCTAAAGGCGGTGGCAAAGGCCCAGCGTTCTTGACCACGAAAAATAGAGAAGCCGGGGATGGTCAGGTAGAGCGGACTATAGAGAAAGGTGTTGCCACCAAAGGTGATGAGCAGACTGAGCGCGGCGACAATGGCCCAGAAAATAACGAAGCGATTGGGCTGGCTGAGGACAACCCAAATGGCCAAAATTAAGCCCGCCACGCCAATGTACAACGGCGAGTACAGACTAATTTGACTGGGGAGCAGAAATTGGATGACATCGATCAGCGGAAAGCCGTTGGACATGTTGTCGTAGGTGCCTTCGGCTCGCACGGAGAGCAACGTGTACTCGGCGGCGGGGATAAATTGGATGGCGGCCAGGCCGATGCCGGTAAGGAAGATGAGGGACCAAGAGCGAGCGAGTAGAAGGGTATTTCGTATTGTGTATTGCGTATTCCGATGTGTTGTAAAGTGCAGGAAAATCAGGTAGACGGTGCTGATGTAAGCGACGATGAGGGCGCTTTGGGGGTGCCCGGCCAGGAGGGTGAGGCTCCAGGCGATGGCGGCGAGAAGGAGATAAAAAATTGTGAATTGTGAATGAGGGGGGTGGGGGGTGGTGTTTTGCGGTGATGTTGAAGAGATGGGTTGTTGGAGAGCTCTACCCCCCTCATTCACCCCTGCAAGGGGGGAGGTTTGCTTTGTTCTCCCCCTAGCAGGGGGAGTTAGAGGCGGTAGAGCTGTTCGGTTAGCCTCAAATCTTTGATCCCCCAAATACGCCTTATGCAGAAAATAAAGTAACAACGGCAACCACACATCCGCTTCTAACACAGCCAGTTGCTGGCTTGGATAGCCAGTCAGGTAGCCGCTGAAGGTGAAGGTGAGGGCAGCGATGAGAGCGGCGGAGCGGTTTTGGGTGAGCTCGCGGATGAAAAGATACATGAAGGTAGCAGCGAGCCAGAAATGGGCGATGGCTTCCAGTTGTAAGGCAAAAAGGGAAAACCCCCACGGAGCGGAGAGAAGTAAGGTCAGTAGGCTGGGCGGATAGAAAACAGCGGATTGGACATCAGCCCAGAATGGCGTGCCTGCGAAGGTATAGGGATTCCACAGCGGCAGTCGGCCCGCGCTGAGTTCGCGCACCTCAAAGGTGGAGAAAGCCCAGAATTGCAGGGCAAAATCACCCGGCAGATAGGATTGGCGATCCGCCAGGCTGGGCGTCCACAGTCGCCAGGTAAAGAGCGCGACGAGGATGGCAAATAAAAGTAGGATGAGCCAATCGGCTCGATTCCACGATTTCACGCAGCATTGTCTCCGTCAATTTCGGAGGTGGATGATAGTGCATCTTTGGGAAAGGGGGAAATTGTAGACAACAATGAAACGCTACTTTTCTCGATATTGCCTTGGATTCATACCGTACCAACGTTTGAAGGCGCGGTGAAACGAGCTTAGCTCGGCAAACCCCAATAAAAAGCTGATCTCGGTGAGCGAATATTCTGTGTGACGCAGATAATTTGCCGCTAAACCTTTTCGAGTGTCCTCTAACAGCGTTTGAAAAGATGTATTTTGTTCTTTCAAATGACGGTAAAGGGTTTGACGGCTCATCCCAAATTGATTGGCAATTTTATCGACTGAAACGGGGCCAGATGGTAAGGCATTCACAATGGCTTTCCGAATCTGTTGCTCAAGTTCTGTCGCCTCATTCAATCCAGCCAACAGCTCCTCGGCCCGAGTCAAGAGAACTTCGCGTAGATAGGAATGTGCCCCAGAGTTAAGCTGATCCAAGATGCTGGCTGGAAAAACGATTTTATTTTCAGGTTCATTAAACCAAAGCTCGTGCCCAAAAATTCGCTGGTAGTCTGAGATGTATGATGGGGCCGAATATTGGAAATAGGCTGAGATTAAACGGAAATTATCATCCCCGAACATCTGTAACAGGGTTGCGGTGCGACTTAGGGCCAACTCAATGCTCTGGATGGTGAAATATTGGGGATCGGGCCGCATATAGATAAACTCGGCTTGCCCGTCCATCTCTTGCAGTGCCATATAGCTGGCATCGGTCAACAGGTTGGAGTAGCGGATGGCTTGTTGGAAGCCTTCTCGAATGGTTGGGCTGTGCGCTGCAATGTACCCTAAGATCCCCGTTTGACTGCCTTCTGAGGTCATCTCCGTCCCCAGCTTCAGCCCGATGGCCGGATTATTGGTGAGCTTGGGAGCCGCTTCCTCCAAGCGGAGATACACCTCCATCGGAATGCGCGCATCGGGGTCCACCAACTCTTGCGGAGTGATTCCCGTCATCTGGGTAATCTCCGCTGGATTTACTCCCACCTGAACCAACAAGTTGAATTCATTTTTTACGGCTGCCGCGCAAATTGTAGCCTCAGTTTTCATTGATCATTCCACACTCATCGTCCCCAACCCCATAAAATCGACCCCATTGACTACCAGTCGCTGCCCTGTCACCCCATCATACCAGCCGACAATTAACTGATACTGACCACGAGGTAGCTCGGCTGGCAAGGTTAGGGTGTATTCATCGGTCAGAATTTCTTCTGGTAACCACGTGGTGGTTGGGGCAGAGCCACCCTGAGGCTGGGCGTCAATCTGAGTGACGACCTGCTGATTTTGATCGAGTAGCTGAATAAAGACCGTGTAGGCAGTCTGCATCTCTTGTTGGGCCTGCCAATAGAGGGTGAGGGGGAGTTGTCCACCAGGCTGTAATTCGGTCATAGAAAGGTCATAGCCCAGTAAGCTGATTTTTCCGGGATCACCGAAGGTGATATGGAGCGGGGTTTGAATAGAAGGGGGATCAAAGTTGCGAGCGCGATTGTTGAGCGCGATTGTTGTGAGTGTGGTCTCGGCGACCGCTGGTCCATTGGTAAGGGCTATATTTAGGCTGGCTTCGTTGCCGAGCAACCGCGGGCTGGTAGGAAGATGAGCGACCATGCGGCGGACTTGACCAACTTGCCACCCATCAAATTCCCCAACACCATCACTTAACGGTAGGTCGTGATCAATTCTGGTGTCATCGCTTTGTAAGCTCAACTGGAGCGAGGCGTCGACCGCTAATTGGCCTTGCAACTGCCAATAGAGCCAAAGCCACATCTCTTGGCCTGGTTGCAGCGCGTCTGGGGCAGCATAGCCCACCAGTGTAATTGGCCCCAACGGCTGGCTCATTCGATTGGGGAGGGCAACGTAGTCGAGGGGGGGAGCAGTCTGGGCCGGAGTTATCTTTACATTCGGCAGTAACGTCGGTTGCCCCAATGGGGTGCCTGTTGCCGAGTCGTATAACACCAACTGTAGGTTGTAATCACCGGGCGGCACATCAGCGGGAAGCCACAAGCTCCTTGGGTCGCTGATAGGCTGTTGGGCAGGCCAAGCCGTGGTGGGCTGATCAAAGGTCAAGGGTGGCCAGTCGCTTTGAGTAAAGATATCCCCCCGGGCATTGAGGAGGCGTAGGGAAAGTTGATAATTTGCGGCCAGTGTTTGGTCGGTTTGCCAGATGAGGTGTAAGGGGAGGGCATCTCCGGCGGTGACGGGATTGTTTGGATGTTGGGCCTCAAGCAAAGTAATGGCCTCGCTATCTCCATTCGTAAAGGTGGCTGTTAAAGGATCAGAATTTTCCTCGGGAGGCTCGGTGTGATACAAGGCCAGCCGTTTACGTCCGATCCACCCCTGCCAGGCTGGATAGCTGTTATCAGCCAACCATTGCTCAAGCTGAGGATCGATATCGGGTACGCCGTAGGGGCTGAACCAGATACGGCGATATTGTGTGGCCAGCTCGGTCATCACTTGCTCATAGTTGTCAATCCCTGGTCGACCCTTTTTATAATCGGGTTCGGTGGGTTTGAGCAGATTAAAGTCGTAATGGACGGGCAGATCGCCGTCATAGTAAAAATCGAACGCGATTTCACCGCCATCGCCAGTGAGCAAAATGGCGTCACCCGGTTGAGCATGGGCGGCGATGGTGTCGGCAATGTCGCGCCAGTCGGGTTTGGCGTAGAGCGGGTCGGTGTAGTGATGGTATAGGACCCAGCCGTTGATGGCGATAAGGGTGAGCAGGACGAGGCTGGCGAGGGTGAGTGATGGAATGGAACGCGCTAGCTCTTGTGCAGTTCTACCCCCCTTAGTCCCCCCTGCAAGGGGGGAAACGGCTCCCCTCCTTGTGGGAGGGGCTGAAGCCTTAGAGCTACGTAGCCAACCCATAAAACGAGGCAGGCCATCGGCAATGGCTAGGATGCCGATTGAGATGGCTAGAATGTAGCCGATTTGGACGGTGATGAGGTAGCGCTCGAGATAGGCGGGGGTGCGAAAAACACCGTAGAGCCAGGCGGCGGTGTTGGGGGCCAGGGTGAAGGCGAGCAGAAAGGCGAGCATCTCTGAGCCGTGCCAATCAGCCCAGTGGCGACGTGTGGCGTAGACAAGGCCGATAAGATACGTCACCACAAATGGGAGGGCTAGCCATAAAGCTTGCTCATTGGGCACGAGTTCGTTCAGGCTGTAGGCTTTGACGCTACGGGTGAAGGTTTCAAAAAAGCCAGGCTGGGGGAGCCAATTGATGTAATTGGCTAATAGCTCACCGCCGACCAATAACCAGGGCACCTGGATTAGGATCATCAAAATCAGAGTTGCACCCCACCACAAATAGCCACGCCAATGGCGACGCCAAGTCAGCAGTAAAAATAACCCCTGAACGCCGATGATAAACACGCCGTGATAGTGGGTGGAGATGGCCCACTCGGTGCCGATGATGTAAACGAGCCACCACCGCCAGCCCCCCTCTTTCCACAACATCACAAACCCCCACATACTCATTAGCCCAGCGGCAGTAAGGATGCTGTAAAATCGGGCATCTTGCGAGTGCCACACCTGATAAGGGGCGATAGTCATCAACAGAGCGGCGATGACTCCCAGCCTGCGGTCGCCGAGGGCTTGGCCGAGGCGGTAAATCAAGGGCGGGACCAGTACGCCAAATATGACTGAATAGTAACGCAATGCGAATTCGCTGGTGCCAAAAACGTCAATCCAATAAACGGTCGAGGGGTGATAAAAAGGGGGCTTGATTTCTGTGATGCGGAGGAGATTCCACAGGACACCAATATCCAAGCTACCAAAATAGACACTCCACGCCTCATCAATCCAGTAGCTTTGATGGTCCAGCCGATAAACACGCAGCCAAAAGGCGATTAGGGTCAGTCCTAAAATGATTATTTTGTCGATTTTTCGAACGTTGTTTGTCATTTGTTATTTGTCATTGGGGTGTTGTGATGAAAGACAATCACAATTAACCTAGCCTGCTAACAATTTGGGAGCGATCACTCACTAATCACTAGCCACTCATCACTCCTGCGCAATTATCGTGATGTTGCCCAGTTCAACAAAATCGCCGCCTGTGTCGACGGGGAGGCGTATACCAGTGGCTGGGTCATAAAGCCCGGCGATGAGGCGATAATCACCCGAGGGTAGGTCAGCTGGGATAGGCAGGGCGTGGCGGGCGATGAAGGCCTCATCAAGACCCCAGGTCGAGGTTGGCTGATAACCGCCGTTGAGCGGATTGTCGTGTTGGGCGATGAGTGCCCCTTCAACATTGATCAGTTGTAGGAAAATATTGTAATTGGTCTTAGACGTCGTTAGCAATTGCCAAACTAAACCAATGGGCAAGCTACCTCCAGCTACAGTTTGTTTGGCAAGATTAACCTCCCTCAACCTGAACATGTCACCGAGTGTCGCCTCAATTGGTCGGGTGGTGAGCGACTCTGCTGTAGCAAAGCGGACCAGACGAACACTATCATCAAGCCATTCTTCGCTGGCCTTATAGCTGTTCTCAGTGAGCCAGCGTTCTGCGGCATTGTCGGGTGCAGCAGGCGGAAAACCGTGGGTGATGAGCCAAATGTTAGAACTGGTCGTGGCCGTTTCCAATAATGGTAAAGCCGTTTCAGGCAGCGGCCAACTTTGTTGGGCAAACCCTATAATCGGTTTGGTTTGCTTATAGCGATTCATTGGCACGTGATAATGATATTGGGCCACGGTCAAAATTTGGTCGTCTGCGGCAGCTTGCGTTGAGACTTGATTGAGGGCCTGCGTGTAAGCATCACCAGGCTGACCAAATTGTAAATCGATTTGATTGTAGCGCACTAACAGACCATAAGTGATGAACAGGGTAACAATGATGGCCGAGTAAAGTAATCGATTGAGAGTGTTGGTTGGGCGGCTGGAAAACGCTCGTAATAAGAGCCACCCTGTAAATAGAGTTAGTCCAAAACTCAGGCCAAACGCGATAGGGTCAAATCCCCAGCGGAGCCAAGCCAGGTCGGAATTTTCAAGCGACCAGTGCTGGATCTGCCCAAAGATTTGGCTGTAGCGAAAGTCGTACAGGGCATCGGTGTTTTCCAAAAAGAACTCGCCACCAAAGTCGGCTTGGAGCTGGGCCAGAAAGATCCAGGGGTTGATGGTGACGCCGAGGAGTTGGATGATGAGGGAGAGAGAAAGCAGAATGAAAAAGAAGATGTGTAGTGTGTAGTGTGTAGTGCGTAGGTTTTCTGTTAGAGGGGCCAGGGGAATAACGAAGAAGGGGATGAGGGGAACGAGAAAACGGCTGCCCCAGGAGAGCCCTTCGCCCGAGGACCAGAAGGCAAATAGGCCTAAGGTGATGGCGATCAGGCTGAAGAATAACCAGGCTTCGGCAGCGTATTTACGCCGAAAAAGAAACCAGCCGGGTAGACTCAACAGCAAAATGGGCGAGTAAATAAATAAACCACGTAATGGACTAAAGAGTAATTTGTAGAGACCCAGCCAGGGATTGGATGAGAATAGCGTTAGATCATAGCCTGTTTGTAGGGCATCACCGGCCCGAATGGCATTGTAAAATAGGATCATGGCCCCCGGAATAAGTAGGGCGATAATGAAGCTGATAACAGGGCCGAAGCCTTGCTTTATCCGTTCCTGAAGACGGGCGTTAGGATGATGTTGATATTCAATCCAGAGCACATAAAGCCCAAACACAGGAAGTAGGAACAGATTGTTGGCCCGAGTGAGCACCGCAAATCCTGCCGCTAGACCCGCAATAACGAGATGCCGAATGCCTGCTTCTTGACGATAGGTGAATAACATATAAGCGGCCAACAGGAGTAAGAAGCCAGCTAATGGCTCGCTGAATAAATACTTAGCGTAGACAAACGAAATTGTGGCCAAGCCATACAATAAGGCCAAGATAACGGCAGTGATAGTCGAGTAACCCAGCCGCCACACGAACATAAATAAGACCAGGGCAGTTAAGGCCGTGATCGCGGCATTGAGGAGCGACACAGTTTGTAACATACCCAGCCCTGGTAGATATAGGGCTAACCAATAAAGGGGTACCTGAGCCAAGGAAAGGGCCAACCCCTTTTTTGAGTAGACGTGCCCGTCTTGGCCGAAGAAGCCCTGAGCTTCCGCCTGACTGGTGGTCCATTGGGTCCAGGCAATTTGGTCAGTATTGAAGCGACCAAACTTGGCGATACTTTCTGTCACCGCAAACATGGAGACTTCATCGACGGAGTGGAAGCCACCGCGATAAATTAAGAGATAAATTGAAAATAAAAATAGCCCCAAACTCAGAGCCAATAGACGACGTCGCTGTTTATCCGGCATAAATACACCTTTTTATTGAGCGAGCTATTATAGCAAAAGCGGAAACGGATGCCCAAAATGGAGTGGATTATTGCAAATATGAGCGAGTTGATAAACGTAAAAGTTTTGCCAAATCTGAGGGCGACGTGTATCATGCGTCGTCATGTTTGTTGCGCTGCAACAACCTAAATAGACACTCATAATTCTTGAGATGTGGAGACATAGCAATCAACGGGCAAAATCAATCTCCATTTTTGACAATAGTTATTCCAGCTTATAACGAAGAGAATCGACTTCCGCAAACCCTCCCTAAAGTGGCAGAGTTTGCTGAGAAACAGGACTACATTACGGAAGTGTTGGTCGTCGATGATGGGAGTAAAGATCGAACGGCCGAAGTGGTTGAGTCATTTGCAGCTAAACACGACTGCATCCGGCTTATTCGAGCCGAACATGGTGGTAAAGGCCATGCGATCAAAACGGGTATGCTACAGGCACGGGGCGAGTATGCCTTTCTGTGTGATGCTGATTTGGCTATGCCAATTTCTGAGTTACCAAAATTTTTGCCGCCTCAGCAAAACGGGTTTCAAATTGCGATTGGTTCCCGTGAGATCAAGGGTGCGGTACGGTATAACGAACCAGGCTATCGTCATTTGATGGGTCGTGTTTTTAATTTGTTGGTTAAATTGACGGCTGTTCCTGGCTTTGAAGATACTCAATGTGGGTTTAAATGTTTTCATCAATCTGTTACCAAAGATCTTTTTTCCAGCCAAACGATTGATGGCTTTGGGTTTGATGTTGAAGTTTTGTATGTGGCTCAAAAACGAGGCTATCACATCATCGAAATCCCCATCCATTGGTATCATCAGACGGAAAGTAAGGTGCATCCAGTGCGAGATACCCTTCGGATGATTCAGGATATCGTTGTGGTTCGTCAAAACGATCGCCGTGGTGTTTATGATAAAAAACAGACAAATTGACAGTAACAGATTTTATCAAAAACGGACCCGTAAAATGAGATCAACCCTAGTTTGGATTATTACAATAATGTTGTTGCTGGGCCTCGCTGCTTGTGGCAGCAGTCCAGCCGAACCAACAAAGCCGACCGTCAAATTCACCTCCACCACCTTGGTAGCGGGGAGTGCGGTTGAGGTGGGGGAAGCTGCCAGTATCGAATATGAAGCGGCTGATGTGGCTGGGATTGTTCAGGTAGAGATTACAATCAATGGTGAACCCATCCATATTGAAACGATATCCCCCCCCGTTAATGTTTTCTCCGGTGCATATAGCTGGACCCCCGAAGATCCAGGCAGTTATCTAATCCAGCTTGTTGCTTTTAACGTGGGTGGCCTGACCAGCGACCTTGTCCAGCTTGCCGTTACTGCAGAAGGGGAAGCGGTGGCGGAGGCTGAACCGACAGCGACGGAGGTTGTTGAACCGACCGCTACGACGGTCCCCCCAACGGCTACGCCTGAACCGGCCTTGATTCCCCCCACCCCGTCCAGTGACACCCCAACACCTGAGCCTACCCCAACAGCTACGCCTACTGAGGAGGCAGTCGTTCCTTTGATGACGGCTAATGTTGCCTTGAATGTTCGATCTGGGCCAAGCACTGATTATCCAGTGTTGGGTCGACTGGCTGAAGGAACCACCGCTGAAATCATTGGGCAGGATGAGTTTGGTAATTGGTGGGTCATCGAATTTTTGGCTGATGAGAGTGGCCGCGGTTGGGTAGCCTCTGGCCCTGAGTTCTCTTCAGCGGCCGATGCCGAGGATGTGCCTATCGTTGAAGCCCCTGCCTTGGAAAACACAGATGATGATAGCTCTGCCTCGACCCAACCGATTACACCCCAACCTGGGCCGACAAATCTGCCTGTTATCAACAGTTTCTCAGCAGATCGAAATGAGATTGGGTTTGGCGAAACTGTCACCCTCAGTTGGGATTTAGAAAATGCAACCGAGGCTTACTTGCGATATGGTAATGCCGAGGAAGGGGTTGTCTCGCCGGGGAGTAAGTCATTTACGCCTGGCAGTGACACAACCTACACCTTGGTCACCCGCAACGAGAATGGCGAAGTGACCGCCGAGGTCACGATTACGGTCGGTGGCGCTACTCCGACACCGGCAACTCCGCTTGGTAGTGGTCAATTGCAGGTGGCCAATGGGCAAGCCATCAATTTTGAAGATGGTTCAGTGGTCAGCGATGGTGATCCTGGTATCGATTTTGTTTGGGATGGCGAAGAACTGTCATTCTCCCCACGCAACGGCGCAGCTGGGGTGTTGGTTGGTAAAGGCTTTAATGATATTACCTTGGCCGATTGTTCTGGGGCTTCATACGGTGCACCCATCACGGGTGTCGATGAATCTCGCCCAATTATCGGCTGCTATAAAACCGATCAGGGACGCTTTGGTAAGTTTGTCATCTCCAGTTGGAATTTGGCGGCAACGCTAACGATTGATTGGTTGACGTGGCAGTAATAGCGGTTATAGATATTGATAACAAGGACTGATTTTGATGTCTGAAAACATTTTAGTTTGTACCGCCTGGCCTTACGCGAATGGCGATTTACATATTGGACACTTGGCGGGGGCTTATCTGCCACCCGATATTTTTGCCCGTTTTAATCGATTGAAGGGCAACAATGTGCTGATGGTTTCGGGTTCGGACTCACACGGAACGCCCATAACCTTGCGGGCGGACGCCGAGGGGGTGACCCCTTTGGAGGTGTTTGAGCGGTATCACCTGCGCTTCTTGGAAACCTTCCAAAAAATTGGGGTGACCTACGACCTGTTTACCCATACGAATACCGAAAATCACTATAAAGTATCGCAGGATATTTTTCAGGCCTGTTTAGATAACGGCTATCTTTACACCAAAACCGAGCAGCAGTTTTTCTCAGAGACCGAAGACCGATTTTTGCCCGATCGCTATATTGAGGGCACCTGTCCAAACTGTGGTTATGATGGGGCGCGGGGCGATCAGTGTGATAATTGTAAAAAGTTGCTTGATCCTATCGATTTGATTAATCCGCGCAGCAAAAATGATGGCTCGACTCCGGTGTTGCGTGAAACTGAGCATTTTTATCTGGATTTAGCCAAGGCCAGCGATGCCGTTGAGGCTTTTTTGGATAATGATAAAGATTATTGGCGACCTAATGTAATCAACTTTAGTCGGCAATATGTCAAAGATGGTCTGCACGGACGGCCCATTACCCGTGATCTGAAATGGGGCATCCCGATTCCCGTTGAGGGATACGATGAAAAGCGAATTTACGTTTGGTTTGAAGCGGTCATCGGGTATTTCAGTGCCAGTATTGAGTGGGCCAAAAATAATGATGATGTCGAGGCTTGGAAAGCGTGGTGGTATGAGCCTGAGGCAAAAACCTACTACTTCATCGGTAAGGATAACATTCCTTTCCACGCCGTGATTTGGCCCGCAGAATTGATTGCCACTGGCCGACGGATGTATGAGGATGATCCCAATAAGCAGCTCAATTTGCCGTATGACGTGCCTTCGAATGAATATTTGAATATGGAAGGCCAAAAGCTGAGCACCAGTCGTAATTGGGCGATTTGGCTGCTCGATTTGCTTGAGCGATTTGACCCCGACGCCATTCGATTTTATCTGACCTTCATTGCTCCCGAAACCCGCGACACCGATTTCACGTTCGAGGATTTTCTCCGCCGGAATAACGATGAATTGGTTGCCACGTGGGGGAATCTGGTCAATCGTACGGTTGGCTTTGCCTACAAGCGATACGACGGGAAAGTTCCTCCGATTGGCCCAGATGGGTTGGATGAACTGGATCAACAGATCATTTCTGAAATTGAGGCCGGGTTCGACAGCGTTGGCTCATTGTTGAGCCAGGTGAAGATCAAAGCTGCTTTGGATGAAGTGCTACGATTAACGCGGTCGGTCAATGTCTATTTAGACCGTAAAGCGCCCTGGAAGGTCTTCAAGGAAGATCCAGCGGCGGCGGGTACCTCAATTTATGTGACCTTGCGGGTGATTGATAATTTGAAGATTTTGTTTGCCCCCTTCTTACCGCACACGTGTCAACAGCTACACGGTTATTTGGGCTACGATGGTGAGCTATTCGGTCAACAGTACACTCAAACATTTGCTGAAGAAACTCGGGAGCATGTGGGGTTGTGTTATGATAACAGCCAAGCCGTGGGTCGCTGGGAGCCAAGCCAACTTCAGTCTGGTCAAGAATTACGTTCACCCAGCCCGCTATTCAAAAAGCTAGACCCTGAAGTCGCGGAGGAAGAGTTAGCACGCTTATTGTAGATGGCGTGCGTGTTGTGACGTGACTACGATAGTGACTGACCCAGACGTAACTTTCTAAATTTTTCAAGATGGCTCATGGAACAAAGAATCTTATTTACTTTTTCATGTCTGGTTCAGTAACACAACTGCTTTAGGGAGCTAGACATGACCTTCAAAACCTATAGCGAGGCCCTCGCCTACTTTTACTCATACACAAATTTTAACCCTGCCAATTTTGACCCCTCGGGTGGCTTAGAGCGGTTGCGTGAACTGCTCAGTCAAATTGGTGATCCTCATAAAAAATTCCCTTCCTTGTTGATCGCTGGGACAAAAGGTAAAGGGTCTACCGCCGCCATCAGCGAGAGCATTTTACGGGAAGCTGGTTATAAATCCGGCCTCTATACCTCCCCCCACCTCCACTCATTTCGTGAACGTATTCGAATAGCGGGTGAGCTGATTTCTGAGGAATTGCTGATTTCGTTAGGCAATCGACTTAAGCCATACTTTGAAGATACGCCAGGCTTGAGCGCATTTGAATTGATTACTGTGCTTGCCTTTTCGGCATTTGCTGAGAGCAATATTGATATTGCCGTTTTGGAGGTGGGTTTGGGGGGGCGACTGGATGCTACAAATGCCGTTGATCCGGCTGTGGCCGTTATCACCTCCATTAGCTATGACCACACCCAAATTTTAGGCGATACCTTAACCTTGATTGCCCGAGAAAAGGCTGGCATCATTCGGCCTGGGGCGCTAGTCATCAGTGCGCCTCAGTTTGATGAGGCCATGCAAATGATTGAGCAGGTTTGTGATGAGCAAAACGCCCAACTGGAAGTTGTAGAACGGGATTGGAAGTGGCAACACAGCCCGAGCAACTTGACCGGTGAGACCTTCATTTTGAACGGTGAAACCTATCAGCTCCCTTTGTTAGGACAGCATCAAATCGTCAATGCTGTCACGGCGATTGCAGCCGTCACTGGCTTTGGGAGACGGACTGGTTTTGAAATTCCTGTGGATGCTATTCACGCTGGTGTCGCCAAAGTAGCTTGGCTAGGGCGGATGGAAATCTTAAATCAGGAACCTTTAGTTATGATTGATAGTGCGATGAATGGGGACTCCTGTGAAAAGCTGGTTGAGGCGTTGCAGCACTATTTCCCGGAACGTAAGATCACCTTTATTTATGGCGCTTCTAGTGATCACCCGATTGGTGATATGCTTGAGGTTCTCTTACCTGTGGCCCATCGGATGGTGATGGTCAGTGCTAATCATCCTCGGGCAGCTAAGTCGGATGATTTGGTCGTACAGGCTCGTGACTTGGGTTATGAGACAACGTCTGCGGTAAATGCTGATACGGCTTTGGAGACGGCTTTATCGTCGATTGGCTCAGACTCCGAGATCATTTGTGTGGCTGGGTCTCTATTTTTGGCGGCGGATCTTCGTGAAGCGTGGTTGCGTCGCAATAACCTACCGCTCCCCCCTATCGATCCATTGGTCCTTTCATAAATATACAGACCCCTCACAGCTTGTCTCTTATTTTTTCCCCGGCTGAGTTTGATGTTATAATTGAGTACTTGTCTTAAATGGAGTTTGTACTGTTTAATCAAGCTTTGTGAAGCTTGGTAAACCATAACTTATCGTTATGTTGCCAATTCCCAACAATTAAGATTACTAAATACTATTTACTGCTATGAAACGTTGGTGGAGAAATTTATAGGTTATGGATCCGTTGGAAAACGCATTTGATATACCAGAGATTGATGAAATAGAGGTTGAATTACCCTTATTACCCATTCGTGATACGGTTGTATTTCCTCGTATGTTGACTCCGCTATTCATCGGACGCGATCGGTCGATGATGGCGTTAGAAGCCGCTTTAGAGGATGAAGGTCAGCTTATTGTTTTAACCCAGAAAAATGCAGAGCTTGAGGAGCCTGCCCCCCATGATCTGTATTTGACGGGGACAGAGGTCGTGATCGGACGAATGTTGAAGATGCCAGATGGTAGCACCAACGTGTTGGCGCAAGGGCATCAACGGGTGGAGGTGATTGAGTTTACCCAAGAGCTTCCCTATCCTCGCGTACGCGTTCGTCGTTTGAAAGAGCCGACTGAAAAAGAACCATCCTCCGAAGCCCTGATGCGAGCGGTGTTGGCGCTGTTTGAAAAATGTGTTCAACTTAATCGCAACATCCCTGATGACGCTTATGTTGCCGCGATGAATATCGACGAGCCAGGCTGGTTGGCTGATATGATCACCTCGGTGATGGAGTTGGATGTTGAGTTACGACAACAGATTTTAGATACAACGGAACCGATCACACGGTTGCAACGCCTGAGCATTATTTTGGCCCAAGAATTGGATGTACTGGAGCTTGAAAATCGAATTCAAGATCAAGTACAGCAAGAGGTTGATAAAGGACAACGCGAATATTTCTTGCGCGAGCAAATGCGGGTTATTCAGGACGAGTTGGGCGAGTTAGATACCCAACTGGCCGAAATTAATGAGCTGCGTGAAAAGCTGTCACAACTTAAGCTGCCGGATGAGGTTCGGATTCGAACGGATAAAGAGCTGAAGCGATTGGTGAATATGCCAGCCGCTGCCCCCGAAGTCGGGATTATTCGGACCTATTTGGATTGGATTATTGATTTACCTTGGGCAGATCTTGTTGAAGATCAAGTTGAAATTGCCCATGTCGCCAGAGTGTTAGACGGCAATCATTTTGGGATTCCCAAAGCAAAAGAGCGGATTCTGGAGCATATGGCTGTGTGGCAACGGGCGGGTAATAAGATGCGTAGCCCGATCATCTGCTTTGTTGGCCCGCCCGGTACAGGCAAGACCTCGCTCGGTCGTTCAATTGCCGATGCCTTAGGCCGTGAATTTGTGCGGGTCAGTCTCGGCGGGATCCACGACGAAGCTGAAATTCGGGGCCACCGCCGGACGTATATCGGGGCGATGCCGGGGCGTATTATTCAAAATATGCGGCGGGTTGAAACCCTGAACCCCGTGTTTATGCTGGATGAGATTGATAAAATTGGGGCCGATTTTCGAGGTGATCCTAGTGCAGCGTTATTAGAGGCGCTCGATCCTGAGCAAAATCATAGCTTCTCGGATCATTACTTGGAAGTGCCCTATGATCTTTCCAATGTCTTCTTTATTACAACAGCCAACGTCTTACACACCATTCCCTCTCCCTTACGAGATCGGATGGAGATTATCGAATTCTCCGGCTATGTTGAAGAAGAGAAGGTCTCGATTAGCCGCCAGTTTTTAATCCCTCGTCAGTTAGAAGAGCATGGACTTGAGCATGAGAACTTCAAGATTGCCGATAATGCTCTCAAAGGTATCATTCGAGAGTACACGTATGAAGCTGGGGTTCGGAATTTGGAGCGCGAAATTGGTCGACTTTGTCGAAAAATGACTCGTCGTTTGGCTGAAGATAAACCGATTCCAAAAATTATCACTCGCCAAAATTTACAAAAATATTTGGGCTCACCGCTCTTTATGGAACAAACGGCTGAAAAAGAGGATGAGGTGGGCGTGGCGACTGGCATTGCCTACACCGAGGCGGGGGGCGATATTATGCCGATTGAGGTGATGTTGATGCCGGGGAAAGGGCAACTGACTCTGACCGGACAACTGGGAGATGTGATGCAAGAGTCGGTGCAGGCCGCCCTCTCTTTCACCCGCTCACAGGCCAAAAAGTATCGGATCAAAGCCTCTATGTTTGAAGAGTCGGATATTCACCTGCACGTCCCTGAAGGCGCGATTCCGAAGGATGGACCGAGCGCTGGGATAACAATGGCGACCGCTCTGGTTTCGGCCTTCTCAAAATCGAAGGTGCGTCACGATGTCGCAATGACCGGTGAAATCACGTTACGAGGCAAGGTTTTGCCCATTGGTGGTTTGAAAGAGAAGATTTTGGCTGCCCACCGGGCGGGGATCACCACGGTCATCGTCCCAGCCAAAAACAAAAAGGATATGATCGATATCCCCCGCAAGGTACGTCGGGATGTCAACGTCGTTTTTGCTGATAAAATGGAAGATGTGTTGAGCACGGCGCTAGTGGCGAAGAAGCGCAAGAGTGGCGGAGCTAGTAGCGCGGCGGTGTCCTGAGCAAGATAGCGCAGGAATAACGTAATTCAAAATCCCAGATGATTTTATCTGGGATTTTTTGTTTAGGGAAACTTAGAGCAAATAAATCACCGCCAAAATAATCAGTCCCCCGAAATAAACGACAGGGAATAGCCACCGGGAATTGCGATCAATGCGGTCAGCGACAGCCCCATTATTGTGTAAATACAAATTATTTACAAGAATATTTTCACCAATGGTCAACGCCATCATGATGAACGAGAAGAGAATCATCGCGTCCAGATAAGAGTTGTAGACGTGACGGGGCACGTTTTCGGAGACGATGAATTGGTAGGCAACTGAGGTGAGTACCCCGGTAAATGAAACACTCATTCGATCAGCCAAGGTGTCACCAATCATCCAGAAAACGGCCCAAGAAATGGTGACTATGATGGCCAATGGGATCATAATTTTGAAGACGAAGAAGCCGGGGTCCCGCTGAATAGTGATTTCGGTAATGAGCTCCGAGTAGGGAACTCGATCACGAATTTCTTGCTTTTCTTCGATGTGTTCTTCGATACTGGTGATTTCCCATTCAGGGATGGAGAAGTCAGTAGAAAAGCCAACAATGTCTTCCTCGACAATAAACTGTAAATATCGGCTGGACCAGGCAAATGACTCGATTTCGACAGTGAGTAATTGCGTGTCAAAGGGTAAGCGGCGCAGGTCGTACTCAGCGGCTAGGTGTGCTGCAAATTTTTCTCGATATTCTATCGTCCCATCTTGCTTGATGATAAGTTCCTCATTCTCAATCTGGCGTGGCCTGACTTCGTTGACCAAGTCAATGTCAGGTTGCCAAATATGTTCAAGTTCTTTTTCAGCCGCTTTTTCAAGAAAAATTTCTGTCTCAACCCCCATTACCTCAGGGTCAAAGGCTAACCGAGGATCGCACCAAACCAAATCTAGAAATCCCTCCATACTAAACGTGTTTTCACTAGGATCGATTTCCGTAATTTCCATGACAAAAAGACCAATGTCGACCATTGTCGGGCCAGCTGGGTTTGGTGGTTCGACAAATGTTGGACTTTCAAGCGCGATGATCAATTCATTTAGGGGGAGATCCTTTAACTCCTTCTTCTCCTCCATCACCATGGTGCCATAGGGCACATCCGTACAGCTGGCCTTTGACTCAACCAAAGCCAGCTCAGATCGCCTGAGTTCAACTTGGTCATCTAAAGCAGCCGCAGATTTGGCCGGAGAAGCGGATGTTTGAGTCCACCACAAATTGAATATGATGAAAATGAATGTGCCAATAAAAAGCCAATGCCGTCGAATTATTTTGCTTTGTTTCGACCAATGTCTTAGAGATTGTCCACAGTTTTGGCAAAAATGAGCCTTGGACGGATTAGCCTGATTACATTTGAAGCAAGGCTTTCTTTCAGATTGATAATGTGGCATATCTTCTCCTTATTTAGTTGGAGTTGGTTGGGTTTCTGAAACCCAACAGGGGATGTGGTTATAGTATCACAGCCTCATGGCTGGATCAATAGCCAGGTATACAGTATTAGATTTACATAAATTGTAATTATGGAAAAACTTTTGCACTTTATGTCTACATGAGGTAGAATTCAGTAGGATATATTTCTTATTTCGAAGATTGGATCAGACCACAAGGGGTTGTGTAAATTATCTTCTGCAAATTTAGTGAATCTTTAGCAAATATTGGTCCTTTTGCAGAAGCAGTGGAACACTGCCCCACAAGGAGGTTACCTTGTTAAGCGTCGATATTAGAATCATACTATTTCTTGTCTTTGCTTTGATTACCCTTGTCCTGTTGGCCTTGCGTCAGGGAGGGATTGCCGGTATTGGCGATGTCATGCAAATCTTTATCAATTTCTTGTTAGTTCCCGCTGCCCTAGGTACAGTTGTACTCTTTGCTACAGTGGTAACCCGGACTGACCCCCTGCCATTGGTGCGTGAAGGGGCCTATTTGATGGGCTTGCGCCAACTTGTATCCTTTGCAGATGCTATTCCCGAAAACCTGGAAGATAATATTGCCGTGACCAATGTGGTTCGGCTTGATACAGATGGCGATGCTTTTAGTGAATGGGTGGTCTTTTACGAATTTGACCTACAAAATGGGCTTAACCCCGTTCAGGCTGTGGTCTATGATAATGATCGAGGGAATCCACCTGTCATTTTCCCGTACGCCTTACAGCCCCCTGATCGGGATTACTTGAGTGAGGTTCCAGCAACAGTTTCAATGCAAGATGTGACCGTCTCCGGGCAAAGGGAAGTCGTGGTTCAAAATAGTACTGATCTGAATATCTTTGAATTTCGAGAAAACTCAGAAGAGTGGGACTTTCCTCGAGATGCACCGGCCCGGTATATCCCAATTGGCTTTTTCCGGGGGAATGGGGGAGTCAGTCTGAATAGCTCAACAAAAGATGTGACCGTCATTGATCGAGATGGATTTGAGCGCAGCCAGTTGGCTATTCGATCGGTGTATCGATTGCGTGATACGGTTTACCGGGTTAATGATAACACCACAGAGATTATTGAGTCGTATTTGGATGAATTTGATCAAACCAAGATAGCGGCACCAGTAGTATCAACGATTGATTTCTATCGCTCTCCGCCCGAGGATATTTTAGAAACGGCCTTTCCTGAAAAAGTAGTATTGGCTTTCTACGCTTCAAATTGCTCAAGTAGCAACAGCCAAACCCTTTGTCGTTGGTCATCAGAAGGGTGGTCAGGGCGAGATTTCTTAGCCCAAAATAGTGATGCGCTTCGTGAGTACGATAATAGCAATGCGGCCTATTTTGGCTTGCCAAATTTTGGTGTCGCTGATCTGTCAGTAACAGACTTACGATACTATCCTCAGCTTGAGTCGGATATAGATTTGCTCACTGAGGGCCGAGGTCGTGATGTGGTTACGGGTGAAGAGGCTCAATTTAATGTGGTTGATATTGTCTTTGCTGTGGCCCAAGGTGGCTCTACAGTTGAACAATTTGCTCGCTATGAGATGCGTTTGATTGAAGGTGAGTGGAAAATTTTAGGCCGACTTGAGGCAGATTTACCCCAACTAGGGTCCCCCGTAGAGGTTTCGCAAGAATAAAATTGCTCAAAGTTTGCGATAGTAAACAGGACTGGAAGATAATCTATTATCTTCCAGTTTTTATTTGCGATATTTTTGTCTTAAGAGACCGAGGTTGCGTCTCAAATCATTTTTGGTACAATCTACAGGCTTTTTGAGCGCGCCCTGTTTCTGTAAAGTGTTAAACACTTACAGGAGCTTACCAAAACTGCATTGTGTAACCCAATGTTATGCAAATTCTGTGATAAGAGAGGAAGTTTACTCTATGAAGTATTGTCGAAGTTGTGGTGCAGAAAATGATGTTGATGCACAATTTTGTGCGGAATGCGGTGCACCGTTTGACCTTCAACCGAATGAACCAGTATCCTCGGATGAGGATCATACCATCTTATCTGTAAATGTGGCCGATGTTATTGAAGGTCAAACCACCGAAGTTTTTACCCATAATCAAGATGATCAAGATGAAACAGTGTTTGTTGAGGCAGACCCAAGTCCTGCCCCTACCCCACCACAGGCACAAACAACGTTGATGCCAAATACGACCTCGATTAGTATTGAGCCACCCCCCGCATCCGAGACCGCATATACCCCACCCCCAATGGATCCTGACCCTTCGGTCGGCCAACCCTCTTTTGATGACAGTAGTGACGCTGCAGATGAACAAAGTGGTGGATTTTTCTCCAACCAACGAAATCTGATCATTATTGGCGTCGTTATCTTGGGACTTATCTTTCTTTGTTGTTGCTGCTTTATGCTGCTTGGTGTTGTTTTTGCTGAAGATATTGAACGGGCCATTGAAGACGTTGTCTGGAATGCCTCATTGTTTGTTGATATCGTGTAGAACAGGTTATAGGTTAATTTCAAAGAGGTCATTTAATGGCCTCTTTTTTTATTTCCTCAAAAGCTCTATCATTTTTTGAGAACTCTTGCGTTATTGGCCTAACAAAAAACCCTTGTTTTGGTCTTGAAAAAATGTTAAAATTAAGGTATTCAGCAAATGACCAGGAGTGCTAATTGGCACTGCACGTTGAAAATCCAAAAAACCTAAATTTACCTCAAGCAGTTGAGCAAGTTTTGCAGACCCTTTTTGCAAATTATCAAACAATTGTTATTCGTCGACAATTTGGGAGCAGTCTTAGTGGTGGTTATGTGCTTGAAGTCCGGCCCATCACCAAGCAGGGCCGTCCTGAACTGCCAACTGTGGCCAAGATTGCTTCCATCAGCTTGATTCAAAAAGAGTGGATGGCTTATCAAAGTTATATTCTGAATTATTTACCAGAAGCTGCGGAAGTCATTGGTAAACCGGTGCTTCTATCTACGATAGGCTGGGGGGGCTTACGCTATAAATTGGTGGGCTGGGGTCAAATTGAGATTATGAGCTTGTACGAATATTGCCAGCGTAGTGATGTGACAGCTGAGGATATTCAACAGGTTTCAGAGCGATTGTTTGATATTATGCATGCGCTGTGGGGGCATCACCAAACAACCGCTGAGTTTTTTGTGAAACAGAGCTATGATCGCCTCCTCCCTGTTAACTTATTGCTGAAGCATACTGAAACACCGGCTAACAGTCGCCCCCACTCGATTAATCCGAATATTCGATTACGACAGCCGCTCAAACCAGGGGATTGGGTGCAACTCAGTGGTTTTGTGGTGGCTAAAGTTGATATGATAAATCAGACAATAACCCTGACACCACCAGAAACTGTTACAGCTAAACCTTACTATGTGCGGGTAAAATCAGATCAAATTCATACAATGACGCTTCGTTCAGTTGGGGAAATGATTGATCCGCTTGATGGACAGGTGATGGAAACGCGAGATAGTCGCCTGCAAGCTGAGATGATGCGGGCATTCCCATCTGAGGTAAGATCTGATAAAACCACAGTCAATATTCAAGATGAGGTCCTGCCAAACCCTGTGCCCCAATTGGATGATTTACTCAATTCAACCCGTAGCGTGCGACAAGGCACGGTTCACGGCGATTTTAATTTAGAAAACATTTTGGTTGATCCCCAAACGCGCACAGTCCGTGTTATTGATTTTGCTGAAGCACGAGAAGATCATATCTTGCACGATTGCTTGCGCTTAGAAACTGAAGTCATTACAAAAATTACGGCTGATATTTTTTATCGTAATCCAACTTTATCTATTCCAAAGACACTGCTAAATTTTTTCTGGGCATTACACCAAATAACATTTTTGGGTAATACAATTGAAGCGGACAAACTCTATCCGGAAGTATTACATAAACCGTTCACCTTGTTGCGCCTGATCCGGCAAAGAGTGCGTGGTTATCTTTTTAATTTTAATGACTGCACCGAATATTATCAGACCCTCACCATCTATCTTCTTGGTGCCCTAAAATTTAGAAACCTGGATCATATGCCACAAAGTCCGATACCTAAACAGGTTGCCTTTTGGAGTGCGGTGGTGAACTATCAGTTGTATCAAACCCCAAATGGAATGCCACCCTCATTTGAGCGAATTATAAATCAGCCCCTTAGTCCAGTGTTGGTTGAAAATTTGATCGATAATCAGCTGGACCTGACGGGCGCGGAAAAGGTGTTTAGAGAAGGAGTTCGACAGCGATATGACACGTTACATGTGAATTACGTGCCTGTTTTTTATCAAGCGTTTGCCCCCTTTCAGCGGCAACGTTCTTCTCGACGAGGTGTTAAAGAAGCCCGCGAATATGAGGCTGTTGACTTGGTAACTGCGACTGAAAAATTTGCTTGTGCGATTTTGCTGGGGGCACCTGGAGCTGGCAAATCAACGGCTTTGGCTTACACCGCTTATCAGTTAGCCGAAAACGAGGTAGGGTATTTGCCACTTCTCTTAAATTTAAGTGAATTTGAGGCGAATTGGACAGTTGAAACTTTTATTAAAAGGAGTTGGGGGGGGGCTTTAAAGACAAATTATTGGGGCGCCTCGATGTTGGCAAGTTATTTGGAGGATTATCTCCAAAATGGCCAGCTCTTTATCCTTTTTGATGGATTAAATGAGATGCCCCGCGAACGATATCAATCTCAAGTCCAAGCCTTGCACGAGTTTATTGAAGCCTGGGCTTCCGCAGGCAATCGTTTTTTGATAACCTGTCGAACACTTGATTACGATGAAACAATGGTTGGTGTCCCTCATCTTGAACTCCTGCCTTTTACAGACTCGCAAATTAACCAATTTTTGATCAATAAGTTAGACTCAAATGATGCCCAGGATTTGGCTGATATGTTGGGCTTGCAACCCTCAGACAAACAGACGGTCCGGTATAGCGATATCCAGCAGCTTGATGAGCGGCAAGGTCTCAATGAGATGGCTCGAAATCCATATCTGCTTACCTTGATGATGGAAATTTTTCTAACAGATGGGACCCTGACCCAAAACCGAAGTGGCTTAATGCAGCGCTTTATTGAAATTCTGCTGAGTTGGGCCAAAGAACATTCTCCTCGCGACAAATGGCTTGATGCTGATATTTTACAGGCAAGTTTATCGACCCTGGCCTTCGAGATGCGAAAACGAACCCGCTTTGGCACACGGGTCAAAACAGTGCTCGTGAAAACGGTGATGCCCACCACAATTCAGCTTGACCCTGATTGGCCGGCAGTGCCATCTTCCCCCGATACAGTCTTAAAGCTGGCGGCTGATGCTCACATCTTGGAAATGCCACCGGATCTTTCTTCGGTTAAATTCTATCACTTCTTGCTTCAAGAATATTTTGCAGCTCGCCAAATGATTATTCAGGACCCAACAAACTTGATTCCTTTGTGGCGTTGGCCCTGGTTAGAAACAGAAATGCCTACTGTCCCGCAGGATGGGACCCACCACTTGATTTTACCTCCCCCCCCAGCGACAGGCTGGGAAGAAACGACAATTTTGGCGGCGGGGTTGGTGGAAAATGATGACCAATTTTTGAGCCAAGTACTGGCTGTAAACCCAGTTTTAGCGGCCCGATGTTTGTATGAAGGAAAGATTAAAGTTGACTCTCAAATGTTACAACGCGTGTTTGATGCCCTTATTCAAACGGTTGCCAGCCCAGAAATTGCCTTACGCGTGCGGATTGCAGCGGGACAGGCTTTAGGCCGATTGGGCGATCCCCGATTAGGCGAAATGGTCACGATTCCGGCTGGCCCCTTTTTGATGGGGGTAGATCATTTAGAGGTGGCATCTCATCCTCAACACGAGGTGGTTTTGGCTGCTTATCAAATTGGGAAATATCCCGTGACCAATACAGAGTACCAACACTTTCGGGATGCAGGTGGTTACGAGGATATTCGTTGGTGGACAGAGATGGGCTGGGCACAAAAAAATCAGGAAGACTGGTCGGCTCAACCGCGTTACTATGGACGGTTTGCTGAGCCAAATGCTCCTGTGGTTGGGATTAGCTGGTATGAGGCGGTGGCCTATTGTCGCTGGTTAAGCGCAGAAACCCGAGAAACATATCGTTTGCCGACTGAAGCAGAATGGGAGAAGGCAGCGCGTGGCACAGAGGGCTCGCTTTATCCTTGGGGTAATCGTTTTGATCCCCAAAATTTCAATGGCCTGATTGGTACCCAAAAAGTGATGACCACAACGCCGGTTGGTATTTATCCTGGCGGTCGTAGCCCTTATGAGGTGTTTGATTGTATCGGTAATGTGTGGGAATGGTGCACAACCCATAGCCCAATCCGGTTGCCGCAACCCTATCCCTATCAGTCTGAGATTGATGAGTGGAATGAGTCATACCTAACTGGTAATGTAGGACGAATACGACGCGGTGGCTCTTGGCGAGAAGATATGTCGGATTTGTCTTGTATTAATCGTACGCTTTCTCGCCCCGAAAGTTGGTTTTCAGATCGAGGATTTCGTTTGGTGCGGGTAATTCCCTAGTAATGGTAAAAAATGTGATGACGTTCTCTTGTCCAAATGGACATTTAACTTTAAGGCGGATAGAGTCCCAATTTTGTGACATATGTGGGGAGAAATTAGTGTCTCAGGACGAGACTACGACCGATGATAGCGTGACCGTCGCTAGTGAAAATTTGTTCCAAGATAACACAAATCGAACCACACCCTTACTTCCTAAATTTACCTCTGACCAACCTCCTGAACCCATCGGTCAGCCTGACCCGGCCGCTCAACAGGCCACTTTTGATAAAACAGTGCCCCTTCTAAAAAAGGACGCATCCACTCGATTAGGCTCTTCCCAAACCGAGTCTGAGTCAACGATTGATATCTTTAAAGTGAAGGATGCGCCAGAAGAATATCTTGAGCTGACTCAAGCTTCATCTGGAACCACAAAGCAACCCAAAGCAGATTTACCACCAGTTACGCTTTTGAAGAATCGGTTTAGACTTATAAAATCGCTTGGTAGCGGTGGCTTTGGGATAGCTTATCTGGCGGAGGACGTCGAATTAGCGGGTCAGTTGTGTGTGGTTAAGCATTTACGCGGCGCTCACCAGCTTGATCCCATCAAGCAAGCAAATTTTCGGCAGGAAGCGCAATTGTTGGTTGAGCTAAATCACCCTGGGCACGATAATATTCCAGCTATCTTTGATGCGTTTGTCGATGCTAACGGTAGCTATTTGGTTATGAAATACATTCAAGGCCAAAATCTTAAGGATGCTTTGCAAGCTCGTGGGCAGTCGTTTGAGTGGGAGTATCTGCTAAAATATGCGGAGGAGCTGTGTAGTGCACTCCACTATATGCACAGCCGACCCGTTCCGGTGTTACATCGGGATATCAAACCTGCGAATATTTTGTTGGGTGATGATGAGCGCATTTGGTTGATTGATTTTGGTTTGGCCAAAGCCCGCCTGGTGCAGGAGGAAAGCGATGATCCCGCTGTCTCAAAAGCAGCTGGTAGCCTTGGCTACACGGCGCTCGAGCAATGGTATGGTGAGGCCGAGCCTGCATCGGATATTTATAGTTTGGGGGTTACCCTCCATCATTTATTAAGTGGTCTCAATCCAGTAGATAAATTCAAAGATAAAAGTGAGTCCAAAGAACGACTGCTGCTCAAGCTTCAAAAATTTCACGGTCAATTGCCGCCCTTGAACAAAGTTGATCCCACCCTGCCGGGGGCTTTAACGGTGATTATTGAACAGGCCACTCATTATGATCCTGAACAACGCCCAACCGCGCTACAACTGCAAAAGCAATTTCAAAGCTTACGGTCTAAAGGCCAAGATTTACCACTGTACACCTTCCGAAATGGTGAGTCGGCTTACACACGGTATCAACTTTTTGAACTGTGTGAAGAGAACCGGCGGGAAGCGCAGAACTACCTGTACCGTGGAGATTTGGAACAATGGTTTCGCCTGACAGGTCGCCACGAATTGGCTGATATGGCTCTGAAAGCAGTCCGGCAAGGCAAATCAAATCAAGATCGGTTGGATAAATTTCTGGGCTGGCTTATCCCTAATCTTCGTCTGCAACGCCTCTGGCGGGCCACTAAAAAGATTGGGGCTTGGTCCCTAAAATATATGGTAACCAGCCTCATTGTTACCTTGCTTTTTCTTCTCGTTGTTTTTCTAGGGGTGAGTACATTTGCTGGGCAAGCGTTAGGTCGCCGAACCGCTTCGCAACTATGGTCCGACTCGGTCCAAAATGGTGAAAATCAACTGCCTGAAGTGGCGTTGGATACACTGGGCCAATCAGCGATTGAATGGCCGGTGAATGATATTCACGTTGATATTAGGCCAGACAATAACGTAGATATTTGGCTAACGATTTTAGGCACATTTCCTATTTATCTCCCCGTAACGTTTTACGAAGCAGTGCCTGAAACATCACCAGCGCAGACACGCCCGCAAATTGAACTTGGCCGGATTAACGATCTGCCAACGACATCACTGACAAGATTATTTATCAATAATTTTAATGCCGGTATCGATAATTACTTTGAGTCTGACGGCATAGGGTTGATCATTACCGACCTTACTACCAGTGACACAGCCCTTTCTTTTGTAGCGCAAGGGGCAACATCTGCGGTGGCGTCGCCAAATGGGGCCGATGCGATACCTGCCTACATTGTTGTATTTAATCGATTACCCCAGACCATTGAGATAGATTTGAATGGGGTGATGTATGGGCCAATTGAGGCGAATGAGGTGGAACTCATCCAACTGCCTAGCGGGGATTATAGCTACGCCGTCCGCACTCTGGATAATCAGTTGGCGGATGAGGGGCAAAGAACATTACAGGGGGATGTGACCTTGCTTTACATCGAAGGTGATATTACAACTGAGGTTGAGTAGGAATGATTGATTTAGGGGCAGTATGCGACGATCTGTAATTTGGGGTGTATCCATTCTAATGATAGGCATTTGTTGTTGCTGTTGGACAATTCCAACGGCAAATGTTTCGGTATGGAATAGACCTACCCCTGAGCGGGATGTGATTTATTTGCGTCGAGTCCCAACCTTCACTCCAACCCCAGGTGGAAATGGTAACCTACAAGCGGTTGCGGAAGCCAGCCCAGGGCAATACAATGCAACGTCAACTTCAGTCGTGCAACAAGAGCCCACCCCTCCTTTAGGGACAGTAACACCATCTAGCCCATCGCCTACCTTGCCCTCATCGATAGATGGGACCCCATCAACGGCTGAGGTACCAGCGACGGAGGAGGTGCCAGAAACAGTTGAGGCTACCCCATTTAGCTCACCAACGACAGATGCCTTACCACCAGTCTCAACGATATCTGCTCCCTCACCCACCCCCACGCCACCCGCAGCGGGCGGCGATGATTCTGATGAACCAATCCCAGAAAATCCGAACGATGATCTGGATCCTGATCCCGAACCTGAGCCATCCCCCACACCGACGGCGACCCGAATTCCATTGCCCCCAGTTACGTTTAGCCACAATAATCTGGCCGTTTTTGAGTCCGTGGGTACAACACACCTTACCGTGACCGTGCCCTACATTTATCCAGGCACGTTTGAGGTACAGGTCAAGACGATTGATGATACCGCTTTGGCTGGTCGTGATTATGGCCTAACCGATACGACGCTTATTTTTGGTACCGGGCATTTGACCGAGCAGGTTGTGGCGATCCCAGTTGTTAATGATCTGATTAATGAAATTACAGAAACCCTCACTATTACCCTCTCAACCGTAGAAAGTGTCTCTACTGACTCAACAACGCTGACTATTTTTGATGATGATGTTACGGAAATAGGGTTTGAGGTCGGTCACTATTTTATTGATGAAGAAGTTGGGTTGGCCCCAATCACCTTGACCTTGTCATTACCCTCGGAGCAGGCAATCCAGGCTTCATATTGGAGTGTCAATAATGGAACGGCACTTGTCAATCAGGACTATACGGATACGCCGACTACAACGGTAACCTTTTTGCCCTTGCAGAAAACGGCTTTGGCTTATATCCCCATTATCGATGACCTACTCATTGAACCAACGGAAGATTTGACGGTTACGATTGCCAACCCAGTCGGTTTTAATACCCAACTATCACCAACAATCGCTGCCCCGCTTGATATTTTGAATGATGATACCCTGACTGTGACAGTTGCCACTGATGAAATGGTGACTGGTAGCTGTAGCCCGAACCATTGTACCCTACGTGAAGCAATTCTTACGGCTAACTTTAATGCAGGCCCGCACGATGTTGATTTTGATATTTCTGGAGCTGGCCCTCATACTATTGCCTTGCTTGATGCTCTGCCCACCGTCACCGAAACGCTGACTTTGAATGGATTAACCCAATCGGGCAGTACCTGTACCAGTTGGCCTCCCGTGCTCAATGTGGCTCTGGATGGTACTACGGCTGGGAGTGCTGTTAATGGCTTGACCTTCACAACTAATGACAACGAAGTAAAGGGGCTTGCTATTCATCAATTTGATGGGAGTGGGATTCGATTGGAGGGGAGCCGTAATCAAATCACC
Source organism: Phycisphaerae bacterium (assembly GCA_028285035.1). The sequence goes on along the minus strand of JANQQF010000078.1, from coordinate 115,008 downwards.
TGTAATTTTATTGGGACCGATGCCTCAGGGATGGTAGCGTTGGGCAATGGCTCAAATGGTATCGAAATTTTGACCTCCCAAAATAACATTACCCGTAATCTCGTTTCAGGAAACAGGCCTAATGGTGTGTTGCTTTCAGGAACATCAGCCACATCAAATACGATACAAGGTAATTTTATTGGTACAGATGTGACTGGCACCTTGGCTTTGGGGAACGGCACGGGGAGTGAGAAAAATGCTGGGATTTATCTATTAGACAGTGCCAACAATAACCAAATAGGGGGGACGACTGCCGAGACGGGTAATCTGTTATCGGGAAACTCTGGGAATGGTATTCGGATTATTAACACATCACATATCACCATCGAAGGTAACATTATCGGGATGTCCATCGCAGGGACTGAGACCGTGCCCAATATAGATCACGGGATATTGCTGGAAGTGGGGGCGAATAACATCCAAATTGGTGGGGATGAAAATGCTGATCCTTCGGTCGGCTGTCAAGGAGCTTGTAATCTAATTTCGGGCAATCAACAAAAAGGCATTCAAGCATCTGATGCGGAAAGGACATTTGTTCAAGGTAATTTTATTGGCACAGATGTAACGGGTCTCGTAGATCGGGGGAATCAAGAGGAAGGTGTTTGGCTGGCAAATAATAACAGTACGATTGGTGTGATTAGCTCAGTCGCCGAACGAAATCTTATCTCCGGTAATGGTGGGGAAGGCATCGTTATAAAGGGAACGAATGCCTATTCTAATGTGATTAATGGTAATTATATTGGCACGGACCGAACGGGGACGACCACAATCGGTAATTTGAATGGACTTCGACTGAGAGATATTTCAGGGAATAATACAATTGTCAACAATTTGATTTCTGGTAATCAGGGCGACTCAGATAATGGACATGGCCTTAAAGTGTCCCTAACCTCGGGTATAAGCATTGAAGATAACAAAATTGGGACAAACATCAATGGCACGGCTGCCTTGGAGAATTCTGGATCCGGGATTTATATGACTGGATTAATTACAGATATGGTTTCGAATATCGATATCATCGCTAATATCATCTCAGGAAATGATGAACAAGGAATTTTCCTGGATGGTGGGGCAACAGATTTGTTGATTGAAAAAAATAAAATTGGGACTGATAATACGGGCTTGGCCTCAATCGGTAACAACAGCCAGGGAATTTATGCGACTGCTTTAAGTAATCCCGTGACAAATTTGATCATACATGACAATCTTATTTCGGGTAATGTTGGACGAGGGATATATCTCACAAATGGGGTATCACAAACCGATGTGATTAGTAATATTATTGGTAGTAACATTACTCTGACTGCCCCATTGAGTAATTTGGCTGGGATTAGAGTAGACTCGTCATCTGATAATCTTCTACAAGATAATATTGTGGGGGGGAATATTGAAGATGGTATTTTTATACGAGGTCGAAGAGTAACCCTAGCCGTTGATAATGTTATTCAAAATAACTTTCTTGGTCTAACCCCAAATGGTATTGCCATTCCCAATGGTGATGATGGTATAGATATAGAGTTGAGCATTAATACACAGGTTGTTAGTAATACGATTGGATATAATTTTAATGGTGTTGAAATAGAAGGATATTTAGAAGGGGGATTGTCAACCCGCACGACTGACAATCAATTGCTAACAAATACAATCATAAATCACACATTCTATGGCATCTACATTTTGAATAATGGTAGTGTTAATAGAAATAATATCATTTACAATAATATTATCACAGGGAATTTACAGGGTGGGGTGCAAATCACAGGGACAGGCACCATTATAAACAATCAGATCCGAGCAAATAAGATTGTGGACAATAATGGACTAGGGATTGATTTAGGTGTTGCAAATGATACTTGGGCGATGGTAACCACTAATGATGTCGATGATTCTGATATAGGCCCCAACGGATTTCAAAATTATCCCATCATAACAGTGATGACAGATACAGTTGTGTTGACAATTACAGGCCACTTAACCAGTACTACACTAACAGATTTTTCGCTTGATTTTTATGCCAATCAAACCTGTGATAGTTCAGGATTTGGGGAGGGTGAACACTATCTGGGGGCTTTTGCGGGCATTACTGATGCTTCGGGTGTGTTGACCTTTACCACGACATTCACCGGGACATTTGATCCGTTTATCACCGCGACAGCTACAGATGTTGATGGGAATACATCAGAGTTTTCCGATTGTCAAACGCCTTGATTCTCAAAAAATGTAAAGGCAATGCGGCTGAAACTTACTTTATCAGTGGATTTGAGCGGCATTCGTTCAAACGGGGCCAAGCGTGTATCATTGACATAGGTGCCGTTAACACTGTTTAGATCTTCTAATAACCAGCCATCTTTACTTTTCCACAAACGAGCATGTTGTCGTGAAATCTCATAAGGCTCTAAGGTGTACGGCGAGAGATCAACATCCGGGTTTCCCTTTGAATTTGTACGACCAATAATCAGGGCCTCTTGGATAATGCTCGAAAGATCGATGGTCTTTTGGTATTCAGAGGTGTTTTGAATAGATGACTGTAATTCGAGGTATGTTGTAAATTCAGGCGGTTGATCATATACAGCTTGAATATGCTTCAATTCATCAATAAAATCCTGCATCGAATGATAGCGCGCTTCAGGGGATTTCTCTAAGGCTTGCAAAATGACTCGTTCCAATTCTGTTGGGCATTCTGGATTAAATTCGCGGGGCGATGGAGCTGGGGTGGTCACTTGCGCATTGAGTAAGTGCACTACATTTTTGTGCTGAAATGGGACACGGCCTGCGACGATTTCAAACAAAACAATGCCCAAGGCATAAATATCAGTATAGGGACCAATCTCGCCAAAACCGCTTTGTTCAGGGGGCATATACTCTGGTGTGCCTAAGATGTCGCCGGTCTTTGAAAGCTCATCATCACTCTCAAATGCTTTGACAATACCAAAATCAGCTAAAAGTGGATGTTCCAGTTGAGGGATCATAATGTTAGAGGGCTTGACATCACGATGGATAAATGATTTTTGGTGCGCGTAGTTTAGGGCTTCGGCAATGGGGATAGCGATATTAATAGCCTGCCACCAATTAAACGATTTATCACTCAGCTGATCAGCCAAGGTACCTTGCTCAATGTACTCCATGACCAGATAAAAGGGTTGCTGTATGCCTTGATAATCATAAATTGTTAAAATATGAGGATGATCGTTTAAAGCAGCAATCGTTTTGGCTTCCCGTTCAAAGCGGGCTAAGAAATACTCATCATTACGAATCAAGACTTTAATGGCAACGAAACGATCCAGACCGGCTTCATAAGCTTTATAGACCGTAGCCGCTTTGCCTCGACCTAGCACATCATATAACTCATATTTTCCTAAGTGTCTACCAATTAAAGGATCTTTATACTCAGACATTCATTCATCCGTTTTTGAAGGCATTTCTCCCAGCATCCAGTAATATTGGGTGTGAGCCTCAGCATCACATTACTCTATTCTCTTTATCGTCGAAACTGTCTATCTAAAAAAATAACTGAGCAACGTTATAAATTATAGGCATTCTTAATGGAAATGACTATTTCCGCTCCTGATTTATCTCCAAAAAATGGTTTGATGTTCTTTCAAGTTTGATATACTATCAAGATTGGATTGTAGTCAGAACATAAAAATGTTAGAATACCTCTTGCCACATTTAGGACAGTGAAAGGAAAGGCAATGGCACAAAATCGATCATGGCAGGGATATCCAGCCGACTACCGCGCAGCAGAAATTAATACTTTGGTCAATTGGATTGTTGCTGGGGAAAGCGGCTCGGTCGTTGGCTTGGCTGGATGTGGTCGTTCAAATTTGCTTGGCTTTTTGTGTCATCGGCCAGAGGTATTAAACAGCTATTTATCTGATACAAACAAGCAGGCTGTAGCCCTACTCGTTGATCTTAATAACTTGCCAGCCAATGATTTATCCACCATCTATCGAGCCATTTTACGAACGTTTTACCAATTTCGTGATCGATTTGATAAAACTGTCGCCCAGACGATTACTCATCTTTATATTGAAAATCGAGTTAGCCAAGATCCGTTTCTTTCGCATAGCGCTGTGCTGGATTTGTTGACCCTGTTACAGGATGAGGAAATCCAGGTTGCCTTAGTACTTAATCGATTTGATCGATTTTGCCAGACAGTTTCTCCTCATACCCTAAATACTTTGCGGGGTTTGCGAGATAGCTTTAAAGATACCTTGTGTTACATCGTAGGGATGCGTCAGGAAGTTGGCTACTTCTCCGACCCTGATGATCTAGGGGATATGTATGAGTTGTTAGATAATCGTATTTGTTGGGTCGGAAGAATGAGTGAGTCTGATGCCCGTTATATGATCAACCAAATCATTTCAGTGACAAGGTCAGATGTTGACGACACAGTTATTGAGGCCATTTTAGCCTTAAGCGGCTTCTTCCCAATCGTAATTAAGGCGCTGTGCCACTGGTGGTTAGCCAATCCTGATCAGTTAAATGGGACGAGTTGGGCAAAAATTCTGAAGGATAAACAGCAACGAAGCCGATTTGAACGAATGTTAATGACCGAGAGCGGTCTACAATACCGCTTCAAACGCATTTGGCGTGGGTTAACTCAGGAAGAACAACTAGTTTTGTCCGAGATCCGAAAAGTCCAGGCCCAGTCCAAAGGGCAACAAAAACATTTGAACAATCTGATCAAACGACAGCCGTTAGTGTTTGAACGCCTGAAAATGAAGGGTGTTTGCGACAGAACAGAGAAGGGCTGGTCTATTCTAGGCAATCTAATGGCGGCTTTTGTCGATCAGGTGGAAGGGCGCAGTCGGGGTAAAATTTGGATCGATGATAAGGCTGAGGAACTTTATCAAGGGCAACAGTTGCTTGAGGGGTTGACCAATTTGCAAGCCACAATGTTGAAATATTTGGTCAATAACCCCCGAGCATTTCATTCAAAAACAGACTTGATTTTTGCGATTTGGCCTGATCAAAAATTGCGTGATGGTGAAGTAAGCGACGACGCCCTTTACCAAGTAATAAAGGGCGTTCGTAATAAAATCGAGCCTAATCCGTCAAAACCTCACTATTTAATTACTTGGCGAGCCACCCCAGAAAATGGCTATAAATTTTACCCTGAGGGCAAGCCTGAGCCAAATACGATTGAGGCGTAAACCGCTATCGATCTAATTCTGAAAAGGCAATATCCAGGGCATTAACGATGATGTCGATTTCCTCTTTTTGAATAATCAACGGCGGTGACAAGATCATCTTGTTACCAGCGGCCCGAACCATTGCTCCTTCTTTCTGAGCAACTTGAGCGATTTGCTGACCAAAGGCGGGCGCTTTCGGAACCTTGGTCGTTTTATCTTCAACCAACTCAATCGCCAGCATCAGCCCTTTCCCGCGCACTTCGCCGATGGATTTGAAGCGGTCCTCAAACGGCTTGAGTTGTTCCATAAAATAGGCCCCTTGTTGACCCGCATTGCTCGGAATATCCTCCTTGAGAACAATTTCCAAATTGGGAATCGCTGCGGCACAGGCGACGGGATGACCGGAATAGGTGTAGCCATGCATCACCATGCCAAAGGTGTCTTCGTTTGTCACCAAGGCCTCTGAAATTTGCTCATTGACCATTGTGGCCCCCAAAGGAATATAACCACTGTTGATACCTTTGGCCAGACACATCATATCGGGCGCGACACCCCAGCCTCGGGCACCAAATAAGCTCCCCGTTCGCCCGAAACCTGTGACCACTTCATCCGAAATCAACAGAACGCCATACTTATCACAAACCTCACGAACGAGGGGCCAGAAATTTGCAGGAGGGACAATTACCCCGCCCGCGCCTTGCACAGGTTCGGCGATGAAAGCCGCCACCGTGTCTGGCCCTTGGAAGACGATTTCTCGTTCCAACAAATCGGCGCAAATTCGGCCCAACTCCTCAGGATCATCAGTGAAGGCACTGCGGTACATATACGGGGACTCGATGTGGAAACAGCCGGGCAGCATCGGCTCAAAATTACGACGATAGAGTGTGCCACCATTGACCGAAGCCGCCCCAAAATGGGTACCGTGATAGCCGTGTTTAAGCGAGATAAATTTGGTGCGGTCCTTTTGCCCCATTATCTTCCAGTAAACCCGGGCCAGTCGTAGCGCAGTTTCCACCGAGTCGGAGCCGCCCGAGGTAAAGAAAGCGCGGGCCATCTTTTCGGGTTGCATCACCTCAATCAACTTGGCGGAAAGCTCAACACTGGGTTCATTTGCCGTGCCATTAAAAATCGAGGAGTATGGCAAACGATCAAGTTGAGCAATGATAGCCTCCTTGATTTCCTTGCGATTGTATCCTAAATTGACGTTCCACAACCCGCCAACCGCATCAACCATCCGATTTCCATCGATGTCGGTGATATACACCCCTTCACCTTGGCTCATCACCATCGGGGATTTCTCTGCCAAGACTCGCTGATGGGCCATTGGGTGTACAATATGTTGCGCGTTATGCTCTTTGATAAATTCTGCTGTTGCCATTAACAACATCCTTTCAAATTGATTTAGCTCCGCAATCGAGTGACTTAAGATGATTGTCTAGACTGCGCGAAATTATTGCCTTCATTGGCAAGTGAATAATACGCCCGATGCAGACCTCAAGCAAGAATTTAGGAAAGAAACTGCGTGATGAATGGTGGCCTGTTGCTTTGTCAACTTGCTTAAAATGACTCATAGTCAGCAAAGGTAACAAACCAATCTTTATCCGATATTTCCGGCAGGCTTGAACCATATTTGTTGTGAAGAAAGAAGGCAAAACGGAAAGGGCGTGGGGTGAAGCGATCTGGGATATTTAAGTAGCCAGATTTACGTAAAAGACGATGTTCTGTTGCAAAATTGGATATAAGGCAGAGAATAATGCTCAGGCGCTGTTCTTGGAAAAACTTTTCGGCTTGCGCGATAAGTAATCTTCCCGCTTGTTGTCCCAAGATATTATCAGCCGTGAAGAAATCCATAATTAGACCACTTTTTATATTACGAATCGTAGCGACTCGAAGGACAATATAACCTAATAGAATTTTGTTTTTATCATAAGCTCCCAGCGCATGATATTGCCTGTTTGATAGAGAGGTAAATCGCCATTGTAAAAACGCTTGACCGCGATTGAGCATCACCGGATATTTATCCTGATAGTTTTGCCAAAACATATCAAAATCATCATCAAATATTTTGACCTCACGAATTGTAATTCCCGAGGTATCGGGCGGTGATTTTTGTGAAAAAACAGCGGTTCCTAAACGGCTGGCTGATTCATGTATAAACCTTGGCCAGACTTGGTCTAGATATGTTTCAGCGATTTCGGTTAGGTTTAGTGGTTTTGCTAATAATGGAATTGTCCAAGCAAACTGATTACTATAGTTTGCCACATCGACAGTTTCTTGATTGGGCAATAACCGATAAACCCATTGTAAGAACGAGCGAAGATTCGTGGTCCGAGTGTTGATCTCTTGATAAACAGCTTCAGAAATAAAGCTGTAGTGAATGGGGATTTGTTCATCCTTGAAGATCCGATTGAAACGTCGTATCAATTTAATGTAACCAAAGCCGTCTTGGTAATCGGGGTGAATGACTAAGTTGGTTCCTGTGCCCCCTAAATAATCTTGGCCCTTGATTCTCAGACATAGAGGGGTAAGAGAGATAAAGCCGACCACCTCGCTAGCTTCATTTCTAATGACAGGGACAATGGCTGGCTGGGCCGGGGGCTGCTCATGACGCCAAATGTAATCTTCAAGGGTAACTAAAATATCGTCATCGCCATATTCAAGTCGATTAATTGTTAAAATCGCTTCAGCATCTTCTCGGCGGGCTAAGTCTGTGGTAATCCGATGAGGCGGCATAAATTATTACTCTTGTTACTCATTTGTTCGTGGAATGGGGGCCCAGTAAATTTCTTCATCAGAAATGGTGGCAATCTGTGGTAAAATGTCAGCCCATTTTTTTCTGAACACCATAGCCTGTTTTACGGTTAAACGAGCGAAGGGGTGATCAGCCAAATTTCGAGTCGTTACATTTTCAATATGTTGAATGGTGACACTACGGTCAGCTAGAACCTTCCACCCCGCCAGACTTAATCTAACCGAAAAATCAACATCTTCATATTGTGCTGGGTTATAGACTTCGTCAAATAACCCAATCGCCTCCTGCGCCTCTCGGCGGATGAGCCAGCAGGCTGCTGGTGCTGAGAAAACTTCAACTGGCTCTGAGGGAATATCTGCGACGGGGACGCCTCTCTCAAGATAACCAACTCGGCCTTGCTCGGTGACAGCAAGACCTGCAACTTGAATAATATCAGGATATTCTGGGAAAACGAGCGTTGGCCCAACAATAGCTACATTGGGATGATCTTCCAAGCGTTGCCACAATGTCTCTAACCAGGCTGAATCATCTGGCAAAATAACATCATTGTCTAAAATCAGGATACGATTTGTGGTGGTTAATTTTAAAATGATGTTACGCCCACCCGTAACGCCCTGGTTGACGGATGAGGTAATAAACAAGACTTCGCTAAAATGAGACTGGTTTGTCGCAAACCAATCTGACAACACTTGCAATTTATCGGGTTGAGAACCATTGTCTACCAAGATGAGCTGGACAGCCCACTCTGCTTCAGATAAGTTTGCCAACTTTTCCATAACATTGATCGTGAGTTCAGGCTGATCGATATTTAAGATACCAGCAGTGATATGACGCATGGAAGATTGTCTCTTTTAAGCTAATTGTTCTGATAAGTAAGCAATAATTGTATTGATCGAGTAAAAAATATCGGGGTCCAAGTCATCATCAGGGATGGAAATGTCAAACGTCTCTTCTAGTTGTAGGACGAATTCCATCAAGGAAAAGGAGTCAAAGCCTTGATTCGTCGCAAAGAGTGCTTCATCTGGACCGACTGTGCCAGCCTTCTTTTTTAACGTTGTCTCGACAAGCGGCATCACCATATTCATCAAATCTTGTTGACTTGGCGCAGTTCCTGTGTCTGGTAAACTCATTAGTTATTAGCCTCGCTATAAGAATTTTCTTTATTGATGACAGAAACCCAATCAGGAGTTTCAACAGCAGCCAACTTTTCATCTGTCAAAATAAGCTGATCCGTTTCCTTGATAGGTTTGAAGCCCGCGCCCATCAATAGCATACGTAGGGGGCGATTAGACCCATTAAAAATGTAGCGGCATTGATATGCCTCAAATTTCGCGAGGGGGTGACGTAACATACCAATCAACATCGCCAGAGACATCCCTCTAGCCCGTGTCCGGCAGGAGATGGTCAAGCTTTCAATGACTGCCTCGCCCTTTTCATTGGGGGTGAGGTGAACCACCCCACACCGCCCCATATCACCATAGGCATCTTTCATTTCAGCCACAATCACGTGATGTTCATCAGGCTGATTTAAGCGAGCGGTGGCTTCTTCAACAGGCAGGATACCCAGATTCATCCGGTGGGTTCGAGTCAGTAGCTCCTCAACTCGATCAGCATCGGTTGAGGTATAAGGGCGGACTGTGATTTCGATATTACAGTTGCGTAAAAACGTTTCGTAGTCATTCGCCTCATTTTCCCCGTCAAGTCTAGCCAACTGATCCTTATACATCTGCGGACGTCTGCGTCCTTCATCCGTGACATCTGCCTCAGTATTGTTTACGTGATCACTCAGTTGATCAATTGACCAACTGGTGATGTTCTGAACCTGAAATGCAATCGAGTCACGTTCAAACGCATCCTCATCAATAAAGACGGTATCGAGAGGATTAACATTGAGCGTTTCAATGATATGCTGAACTTTTCGTACTTTTGGTCCTAAGTCAGCTTCAACCTGGACAAATAAATCTTGCCAACCAAATTTTTCGATAGCCGGAGGAATAATGTCTGGGGGATTTTGTGTGGCAAGCGCTTGCAAAATGCCACGTTCGTTGAGTTGGCTCATCACCTTCTGAGCCCGGGGGTCAATGGTTTCATCGCCTTCTTCTAGTATACCAGTCAAAATGGTTTGATCTAAATCCCAAATCACTAATTTTAGTAGTCGCATGAGAAGAACTCCGTGTTGTGAATGAATATAAGTTATTAAAAATGGATAAGGCGATCAGCGAGGATCTTCAGTTGTAAAGTATAGATTAAATTATTAGAAGGGTGTTTGTATATGTATATATTTAGGGTCAGGATAACTAAATTAAGCATAACCAGAATTTGCAAAAGGTCAAGGCTAAACTTAAATTTTCAAGACTAATTTTTGGGGGAAACTATATTAAAAATGGGAAAACTTACTCGTCTTCCCAATAGCCGATTAATAGCCCCACACTATCTTCAAAGGCAGAACCATAGCGCCAGTCTGCCTCCTCAGTGGTGACAGTCACGCGGCGTTTACGCATTCGTAGCCAACGGAAGATTTCGTTGTGTAACTCGCGTCGGATGGCTTCGTGTTCCGGGGATTGTCCCAAGTCGTTTTGCTCCTGAGGGTCATTGGGCATGTCAAAAAGCTGAGGTGGGAAATTTTCATACAACACATACTTCCATCGCTCATTCCGAATCATATACCCGCGAGCTTCTTGATAGGGGATGTCTAAATCACGCCATACATCGCGACCCGTGAAATCCAACTCGCTAATGGCATAATCCCGCCAAGGAACGTCTGCTTCACCGTGCAGTAAAGGAAGGAGCGAGCGGCCTTCAAGGCGATGTTGTTCAATCTCACCGTCGGCGGTTTCGACAAAGGTTGGTAATAGATCAATTAGTTCAGCAAACCGAGTTTCAACATTGCCTCGGGTAGCATCAGCCGCAGCGGATGGATCATACACAAGTAGGGGGACCCGTGAGGCACAATCGTAAGGTAGGTCCTTTTCACCCGCCCAATGATCGCCTAAATTATCGCCGTGATCACTCGTAAAAACGATCAAAGTATTTTCAATCAAGCCAGTCTTACGCATGAAGTCTAATACTTGGCCAAAATAATCATCAACCTGCTTTACCAACCCCATATAGGTTGGAATGATAGTTTCTCTTGCCTTATCTTTGGCCCAAACTTGGCTCAAGCGTAACCGCTGAAAGGCCCCCATCATCGGGTGCGGATTATCTCGCTCGGCCTTAGTCCGATTGGCTGGAAGCATATCCTCGGCAGAGTACATATTGTGATACGGGGCACTAGCAATATAGGGCCAGTGGGGCTTGTAATAGCCCAGATGCAAGCACCAGGGCTCATCCCCTTGTTCTTCCATAAATTCAATGGCGCGTTGTGTGACATAAGCCGTCTCGGAATGCTCTTGAGGGAGACGTGAAGGATATTTCGAATTACTCCAAATCCAGCCATCTCGTATCTGCCCCTCATCATCAATTATGGCTTGCGTGTAGTCATTCCAGGGGTTGTCACCAGGATAGCCTTGTTTGTTCAGATAATCATTGTATTGTAAGCCTGGTTTATTGAGCGGATTCGGGTGGAGACCAATATCCAAGTCATATGGGTCAAAATCACGATGGGCTATTTTTTTTCCTAGCTCACTGTCAGGGTCAATCCCATACCGGGCCATCGAACGAACATCAGGCCGATGATCAGTTTTGCCGATAACCGCTGTGCGGAGACCAAGCGGGCGCAGATACTCTCCCATCATTTTTTCCCCAATCGAGACAGGGTCAGTATTCCACATCGCCCCTTGAGACGACATGTACCGTCCGGTATAGATACACGCCCGTGAGGGACCGCAGACGGGCGCTTGGCAATAGGCATACTCAAAGCGCACCCCGTTTTCGGCTAGCCAATCGATGTTTGGGGTATGCAAGGTTGGATGACCGTAACAGGATAGATAATCCCAACGGAGTTGATCACACATCACAAAGAGGATATTTTTAGGTTTACTCATAAATCTTCACCCAATAAGAAGTGAGGCATTATGCGTGAAAAATCATTCTCAACACACAACGCCTCACTTATTTTTCTATCATTATAGTTTTATAAACGGGACGGACCAATTCAGCAAGAGCGGATTACTCCGATGACCCCCAAACCTCTTCAGCCGTCTCAACCACTAGGGCCAATTTACGCCACTGGTCATCTTCTGTGATGATGTTTCCTTCAGCCATACTAGCAAAGCCACATTGCGGACTGAGGCACAAATTCTCAAGGGGAACATATTGGGCGGCCTCATCGATGCGGCGTTTGAGATCATCTTTCGATTCCAGCTCAGGAAACTTGGAGCTGATCAAACCGAGCACAATTCGTTTGTCTTTGGGGGCATATCGTAGGGGTTGAAAGTCCCCGGCTCGATCTGTATCCCACTCCATAAAAAAGCCATCAACCTCAACATTGCCAAACATCGTTTCAGCCACCGGCTCATAACCACCCTCAGCCAACCAAGAGCTTTGGGCATTGCCTCGACACATATGGACCGTGACTGCGAGATCAGCCGGACGATTAGTTAGCACCTTGGTGATGGTTTTCGAATATCTCTCAATTAGACCATCCGGCTCATCGCCACGCCCGACCATTTGATTCCGTATCTTGGGATCACAGAGCATAGCAAAGGTGGTATCATCCAGTTGCAGATAACGGCAGCCTTGCTCATACAGCATCTCAAGCTCCCGTTGATAGGCCGTGGTCAGGTCCTGCCAAAATTCTTCGATGTCTGGGTATACATTTTCATCGATCAAGTTTCGCCCCCCGCGGTGATAGGCCAGACTGGCCGAAGGGATGTTAAACTTAGGCGTGACCATGGCCACAGATTTCAAATATTGAAAATGGTCGAGCATAATGCCATTTGGATTGCTGATCTTGCCAGTTGTCAAGAGCGATCCCAAAGTAAAGCCGTCCGCAAAGGCCGGACCCTGATGCTCGTGTTTCTCTTCAATCCCTTCCAAGCTAAGCAGAAAATCATAATGCCAGGATGCCCGCCGAAATTCGCCGTCCGTGACGCCTTTGATCCCAACATTTTCTTGTTTTTGTACCACATCTTTGATACATCCATTTTCGATGTCAGTTAAGGCCTCTCTCGGAATTTCACCTTCCTGAAATTTTGCTCGTGCCTCGTGCAACCGTTGGGGTCTTAACAAGCTGCCCACATGGTCGGCTCGAAAAGGTACTTTTGCTGTCATGATTCTATTTCCTTAATTTGTCGTTAGAACTTGTCTTAAAAGATTGGTCCAGTCTTCAAAGCTTGGGTTTTTCAATATTTACCAGGTGCAATTGTATTTTAGGCTAAATTACTCTTGATAGATTGGACCAATCTGGCATTGATGTCCCCTTACACCTCGCCCCAAACCTCTTCAGCCGTTTCAACCACCAAGGCCAATTTACGCCACTGATCATCTTCCGACATCAGATTCCCTTCAACCGTGCTGGCAAAACCACACTGGGGGCTGAGGCACAGATTCTCAAGGGGAACATATTGGGCGGCTTCATCGATGCGGCGTTTGAGATCATCTTTGGCTTCAAGCTGGGGGAACTTAGAACTGATCAGACCGAGCACAATTCTTGTATCTTTTGGGGCATACCGCAGGGGCTGGAAATCTCCGGCTCGATCCGTGTCCCACTCCATAAAAAAGCCATCGATCTCAACGTTGCCAAACATCGTTTCAGCGACCGGTTCATAGCCACCCTCAGCCAGCCAGGAGCTTTTATTATTTCCTCGACACATATGAACTGTTGCCCCAAGATCAGCGGGTCGTTCGGCTAATACCTTCGTGATAGTTTGGGCGTATCGTAGAATGAGGTCATCCGGTTCATCACCACGCTCAACCATTTGATTTCGTACCTTGGGGTCGCACAGCATGGCAAAGGTCGTGTCATCTATCTGCAGGTAACGGCAACCTTGTTCGGACAACATCTCAAGTTCTCGTTGATAGGCTGTAGTCAGGTCTTGCCAAAATTCTTCAATGTCTGGGTAAACATCCTGATCAATCAGCTTTCGGCCGCCTCGGTGGTAGGCCAGACTCGTTGAGGGGATATTAAATTTGGGGGTGACGGTGGCAACGGACTTTAAATATTGAAAATGATCGAGCATAATGCCCTTGGGATTACTGATTTTACCGGTGGTCAAGAGCGAACCAAACGTTAAGCCATCCGCGAAGGCTGGCCCTTGATGCTCGGCCTTTTCCTCAATGCCTTCCAAACTAAGCAGATAATCATAGTGCCACATGGTTCGTCGAAATTCGCCATCCGTGACGCCTTTGATGCCAACATTTTCTTGTTTTTGGACGGCCTCTCTAATACATTCATCTTCGACTGCGGTTAAGGCCTCTCTCGGAATCTCGCCTTTCTGAAATTTAGCCCGTGCTTCATGTAACCGTTGCGGCCTTAACAGGCTGCCCACGTGGTCACCTCGAAAAGGTGGTTTTGCTGTCATATTGTGTCCTTTACTAAAAATTTGCCATTACCCTTGATTAGGCTGTGCAACGGTCGTATGAATTCGCATCAATTCTGGAATGGTTTCTGCCGGACGACGACCTAGCCCGCACTCCGTCGCAACCCCAAATTGCGCCACGTGTCGTTTGGCCGTTTCGACCCGACGTTGGGTTCCTGTCAATCCATCCGTCATATGGACTAGCCCCAAATAAAGCTCCGTTTCTCTGGGCAGGGTTAAATCTTTCAATGGAGCAAAGTAGGCATCATCATCTCGATCACGAGGCACAGGCATATGAATCCAATGCAATGGCCGCTGCATCCGAGCCGCAATGCCGTTTGCAATTTTTGTCAGTAAACCAGCATCTTCGGGTTCTTTAAAGTGTTTGTGTCCAGCGTCTCCGTAACAGAGATGATACCCCATTTCAATAGCTTCCGGAATTGCATTTCCCAGCCGTTCTAGCCGGGACATAATTTCGGCCTCCACGTTGTCACCAAAGCGATTGGGGAAGACCCCTTCCAGAACACCAAACTCAATGCAGGTATCCCATTGGAGGGCCAGTTCATCATGCGGGAGTGTGACCAGAATCTCGTCAAGTTCGCGTAAAATTGCGGCTTCATAGGCCTGTTCGGTGGCAGGCTGTGCTTCCGGGGTCACCCAGAGCAGCACCGTACTCAGTGGGGTGGGCAGGGCGACCAAAAAGCGGCAATGGGCCGGAATGACGCCGTCCGTTTTAAGTTGCTTGAAGGTTTGATACGATGCCTTAGCGACTCTAGCATAACCCAAAGGCCCAAACTCAATATCACCCTCAACATTCGCTTTCAGCCGCAACTGTGTGCCTCGTTCTGCTGCTTTGCCATAGAGATCATCGGCGGTGACAGGTTCCAATTGAGGTGCGGCGGCAAAAAGGGGATATTGCCAGCTAATCCAATGGTCTCGCTCGCCCGTTTCTCCATCGGGGATTCGTTTGATATGGTTTCCCATTAGGGAGCTCGTTAGCTCAAAAACCTCTGTTTCATTTTGCAAGGGGACACTACCAACGAGATGGACCCCTTTGACCTGACTATCCATTATCCCTCACTTTGTAGTTGTATCTTTCTTAATCAAACCTTTGCCCAACGGGGCCATCGTTGCCCGGATGGTGGTTTGGACGTGTGGCTCTACAGTAGGCTTGCCAGTGCCTCCACTTTCTTCACCCCAAACAATCGTTACTTCTTTGCCATACTCAACCTCATCTTCGTTGACCAAACCAATAGACATCATTTTGCCCAAGCTGGCGTTGTAGGCAGCGAAAATCGACATGCCAAATTTTTCGCCGTTCAACAGAATTTGATCATAAGGCAAGGTGGCGTAGTGAGCGGCGGGTAACTCGATGTGCTTGTAACGGTCACCGTCGCTAAATAATGAGGCCCACACTTTGAGAACATCCTCAGGGTTCCAATGCAACGACACCTTGGTTCGATGTCGTTCATCACGCTTTTTGAGCAGAGCGTCCCGCCCAGGAAAATCACGGTGCCAATCGATGAGACGATGGTAGCCTAAATCCCAAGGATCCATCAGATAATCTTCGATGTTGTCAGACATAAAGCTGCCGCCCAATGAGATATTGGCCTCAAACCCATTGGCTGGCAGCCATTCGCGGAAGCCCGCCATGTCATCACCCCAGATTGCGTGCATAATCGCCCCGACCCAACCAGATTGTACCATCGCGGTCGAGTAGGTCCGGGCACCGCCCTCTTTCAGCCCCAAATTTTCACCTGCGGCCACAATCGCATCACGCACTTTCTGCTTTTCGGCAAATGGCCCAAAAAACTCCAGACCGGGAGCATCAGCCATCCCGTGTCGCAAGGCAGTGACTGGGACGCCAGCGATTGAGAATTCCGACATACCAAAGAAGCGCATTTGGGGAACAGGTTCTCCAATCACCTTCGCCATAATTTCGTAAGCATTGGGGCCCTGGATTTGAAAGCGAAAGTTGTCCCGCTCTTCACGCTTGAGGGCCCGACTGCTGCGGGTCACGGTGACATCATAGTCGCCGATGTCTGCAATATAATTCGCATAATTCCCAGAGGTTGGCTTGCCGACCAAAGCCGCTCGGCCATCTTGTAAACCGAAGCAAATTGCATCAGCCACAAGATAGCCATCAGCGGAAACGGTGACGATTTGTTTAGCCTTGAGCGGCCCAAAGTTGTCCCATTTGTTAATCGAAATGTCGGATAATAGGCGAATCGTATCAGGCCCCTCCACATAAACATCGGTCATGTGATAGGACTGATCAAAAAGCACCGCGCCATTGGCCCAAGCCATCTGTTCTTCACGCCAGTTGCTGTGCTCTGGCAGCATCGGAAAGACATAATGGCCAATACTGGCATTTCGCATCATCTCCAATACATTTGGATTGGCTTTAATTTTATCGGCTAGAGATTTGATCGTCATAATTTAATGATGTCAACTCTTGAATTGGCCAGTTGCTAACCAATGGGCACAATCCTCGCCGAGTTTCTCAACCGCAATACGTTCATATCTGGCATTATCTTCGTCAGTTAGCGTATCGTGCCAGCGACCATTCTCCCCCTGGTTAATGAAGACCTTGGCCCCGCCATCCCAAAAGATTCCACCCAACGGGGTTGATTTTGTTGCATTCTCCTTCATATAATCGAAGGAGCAATGCTTGAGAATCTTGGGCCAAACCTCCTCGTTAATCTCGATATCCAGAAAGTCGGCGACACGTCGGATGCCACCGGGCATGTCTTCCTTGAGGTTATTGAAATGTAGGAACAGTAAGTTGGGCAGATCACGAATTGCCCACCAGGTACGGATGTTGTCCCAGAATGACCAGAAGGGGAAGCCATCCCCATCTAACCACTCATCAAAGTATTGTTTGATCGACTCCGGGGGCTTTCCAATCGGTGGCCCTACCAGACCAGGGGTGTTATTGAGGGCATCATACCATTTCTCATTAGCCTTAGAGTGATGGTTGTATAAACTCCAGGCCACGTCTCGTCCATCACGAGCGATGTAGATATATTTTGCTTTGGGGGAATAAACAAGAGCATCGACAGGAAGATGGGTCTTGATGAAGCGGCGGTGGGTTTGGGCTTCAAGCATCTCAATCTTTACCTCGGTAGGTGGGATTCGAAGATCAAGCCAGGGGGACATTTCAGCCACTTCCAACCCTTCAGCCCCATCAAACAGAAGCTGGGCTATAATCTGCTGAACCCAGGTCGTTCCTGATTTGGCATAAGTCGAGATAATGATGTCATCATCTCGAAATTTGAATCCATTCCAGGCAGTGGAGTCAAAAGAGTGGCTGTGAAGCTCGTGTGTTTTTTGAGGATAATTAACGGACATTTAGGGCTCTCCTTTGAATGAAAATATCTCAATTTATAGATATTGAAAAAAATAATAATTATATTTCTTTAGAAGCCTAAGCTTAGGGGCCAAGGTTGGGGTATAGCTAAGAACATAAGCGATGAGCCGATCAGGGCCATGTTTTTCATGAAGTTGATCATGTCGCCCATTTTGGCCATTGGATCTTCTATAGTCCAAAAATTGTGGATCATCACACTTGTGGGGATCAAGAAGATGACGACGAGGGCGACACCAATCGTTGGATAAAGACCAGTGATAAAACTAAGTCCAGCCAAACCCATCATCACGCCTGTACCAAGGACAGCCAAATTCGCGGCTGGTACACCTTTCGAGCCCGCATAACCAGTCATCGCTGCGGTATTTGTAAAGTGGTTTAATGCGTTTTGTAGATAGAATAATCCCACAATAATGCGTCCGATTAAAAATAAAATTTCCATGTTTCTCTCCTTATAGACTAAGCAGTTAAAACCCGTAAAATTGATTTATGTCATCCCCGCGTGGTTTTAGCGGGGATCCATCGTTCGCTGCCCCCGACCAGTGGATGCCCGACAAAAGCATTCGGGCATGACCTGACATTTTTTATCCGGTCTTTATTTGATTGCTCTAATAGCTAAAATTGGTGAATTAATTGGTTGAGGCTAACCTTGATGTCGCTTATAAACCACAAGCATAAGCACCTCCTAATGCTACAAATATACGCCATTGTAAATTTA
Source organism: Phycisphaerae bacterium (assembly GCA_028285035.1). The sequence goes on along the minus strand of JANQQF010000078.1, from coordinate 96,539 downwards.
TGTTGTTGTACCAATTAATTAGTTGGTACGCATTACCAATTTGTTAGGGAGAAACTGGTTAAGGCTTTGCCACGTTAAATTCGTCAAAGTAATTGTTTGATCAAAATGAGGGTAGCTGAACACAAAATGTTCAATTTGATTAACCAGATTGAACACCTGAAGAATATATCAAATTGATGAAGGTGTCAATTTGGTGCCAAAGACCGGGGACATTTCCGTGATTGTGTGGTAGTTTTAGTTCTGTACGAAGGAAGAAGGTACATATATGCAAAGTGTATCCATAATGAACAGAGAAGATATTCGTTTATTTTCCAAATTACTCCACAATCACTGGGTGTGGATAAATCTGATTAAACAAATATCCTTCGCGATTAAACGGCATGACTTCGGGTTGGGTGTTGCCCGCTTCATCAGTGGCTCTGGTGCGAATGCTCCATCGTCCGCTGGGGGCTTGCCACTCGATGGCGAAGCGAACCCACGCATACTTCATGTTTGGCGGAAGCAAGGTCGCCTCTTGCCAGTCGGTGACGATTTCACCTGCTTCATTGACAACTTGCCACTCAACTTTTGCCATCCGAGTGTGGGGAGAGCGGGCCACACCGTGCAGAGTCTGTTGTCCTGTCTCAAGCTCTGCCTTCCATGGTAACGATAGCGAGCTCTTTACATTTTGGGTGGTGATAATCTCACCTATGGCGGGTTTGTATTCTTCTTCAGGCCATTCTGGGCCGATAAACACATAGTGTCTGGTATTTCGATTGACCCAGATTTTTTGCTTGGAGACGGTAATTGAGCCAAGCCATTTGACGCTGTTTGAGCCAATCCAGCCCGGTACCAACAAGCGCATGGGGAAGCCGTGATCGGGCAGCAATAACTCTCCATTCATCATATAGGCCAAAATCGTGTCGGGATCAAGGGCCTTTTCTATCGGGATGGGCCGACTGACGCCCCCCTCAGGGGCTTCGGTGTCCAATCCCTTTGGATTGACATCAACCGCCTCTGGTGTGACGCCAGCCATCTCCAACACCACCCGCAAAGGCACACCCGTCCAGATCGCGTTGCCCACTCCGCCTAACATCCACGGGGTCATCATAAAAGAATCGGACACAGGCTGATTACCCTGAATTTTGGTGAATAGGTTGCGCTGACTGCCTGCACATTCAAGGTAGGAGATAATTGTGTGGGTCGGGAGTTTGAGCAGATCATCGAGGGTTAGCTTGAGTGGTTTTTCGATGGCGTCGCCGGTGATTTCAAGGGCGTACGTTGTTGGATCAATCGTCGGGGTAGCAACGTTGTTGCAAACGAAAAAATCTTTGGTTGGGGTGATAAATGTATCTAATAACTCGGCTGGGGTCTCTAGACTATCGCCCCGACCAATCAAATGGTCGGCTGGTTTTGTCCAGGAAAAGTGTCTATCGTCTGTCATAAATTGTTATGCTCCAGTAAAAGAGAATGTTTATAGTGGGTTGCAGATATTATAAGATTGCTTAATCAAAATAATGTTTTGGGTAATTCTCCATACTATATTCAACATACATTGTACTGTATGGGGCAAAGAAGGCAGTTGGAATGTGAAAGTTTGTCTCTAAAACTTCAGATAATTCAGGGACTAATTGTTCTTCATAAGGATCAAACGCTATTTGGTACGAGTTAAATTTATTGGATATAAATCTATCTTGAATAGTAGAAAATAGAGGTAACAATGGGTCCTTAGGATCATTTTTGGCCATTGAATAATAACCAGTTCCAAACCAATATAAAAGGAGACCAGTGCCTGCATCACATAACGAATGATTTATGCGTGCAAATAGCGCTTCATAATTGCTATCCCAATTGAAATTGCCAGCTACAAAATGGACCTCCTCTTTTGTTTGCAGATCTTCAATTGTGATGATTTCTTCTGGCTCAATATTAAATTGATCACTCCAATACTTTAGTACGTCGCGTTCTTCCTCATCTGCTAATAATTGATGTAATCGATCTTGAGATGCCACACCCCCACACTCGAAACATATAGCTGCTCTTCTAAATTCCTTCTGAGACAATTTTTTTGCCATAACACTTTCCTGGATTACTATTACTCCCATATCGGAATTGTGTGTCTCTGCCGTTATTCTTCAATATCGGGTTCATCGCCCCAGTACCCAATCCACACCCCAGATACGTGTTGAGTCCAGCCCGGCTGTGAGCGGGTCATTGTAAATTCATTGGTGCGGGTGAAGCGGAGTTTGCGCTGACGGAACCAGCGAAATAGTTTGCTCTCGAACTCTTTCCGCAGAGCCTCATAGGCTGGGGCTGTGCCTAGATCATTGCGCTCTTGCGGATCATTTTTCATATCGTATAACTCGGGCCGGAATTTCTCGTGCAAGATGTATTTCCAACGTTTGGTCCGCAGCATCGTGGCCCGCGCATCGTCAATAGAAAGACCCATATGATGACGGACCGTCAAGGGGCCATAATCTTCCTCACAAACGACAAACTCTCGCCAGCCGTTGACAGACTCCCCTCGAATAAAGGGCATCAAGGAGTGACCCTCAAGTCGTTCGGGATTGGGCGTACCACCCGCAAAGTCGATACACGTTGGCACGATGTCAATCGACTCGACCAACTCATCACAGATTGTGCCGCGTGTGCTATCGGCTGAATTCGATGGATCGTAAATAATCAAAGGGATACGTACGGCCTCTTCGTGAAACCAATATTTGTCCACTAACCAATGATCACCCAAATAATCACCGTGATCACTGGTGAAGATAATCATCGTGTTTTCCAAAATGCCATTGTCTCGCATCCAGCTCAGCAGCCGTCCCAGATGATCATCAACTTGCTTGATCAGGCCCATATAGGTCGGGATCACCGTCTCGCGAATTTCATCGCGCGAGAAGCCCTCGCCGCCACAATATTTGAGATGACCCGCATAGACGGGGTGATGCGGATTGGCGCGTTCCTCCTCAGTACGATTGGCGGGCAGAACGTGCTCAGGGCCGTACATGTTGTGATACGGAGCCGGAGCCACATACGGCCAGTGGGGTTTGATATAGCCTAAGTGGAGACACCACGGCTCATCACCCGCCTCGGTCATGAATTCGATGGCTCGGTTAGTCATATAGGGCGTTTCAGAATGCTCTTCCTTGATGTTGGCCGGATATTTGGCATTTTTGTTGTACCAGCCATTTTGCACATTGCCCTCATCATCCACAACCGAATTGGCATAGGTGTGCCACGGGTTTTCAGCTTCATAGCCCAGCGATTGCAGATATTGATTGTAACGGGGATGCTTATTAGTTTTGCGCAAAATTGTCGTGGGGTGGAGGCCAGGGTCACGATCAAAAGGTTCAAACCCGACCTCTCGGGTGAGGGTGTTTTCTTCCGTACTGAGATCAATGTTTAGACGTTCAGCGGTCACCGTATCGGGCCGCAGATCTGTTTTTCCTGCAACAGCGGTACGCACCCCGAGTGGCCGCAAATAATCGCCCAGCCCCAACTCATCGATGCGAAGCGGATAACCGTTGTGCCGTACGCCCAATGTGCTTTGATACCGCCCCGTGTAGAAACAGGCCCGTGAAGGGCCACATACTGGCGATTGCACATAAGCTCGGTCAAAACGGACCCCATTTTCGGCCAGCCAATCAATATTTGGCGTCTCTAAATGGGGATGACCATAGCAGGATAAATAGTCCCAGCGAAGTTGGTCACACATGATAAACAGAATGTTTTTTGCTTGGGGCATTCTCAAGACCTCTTAACGATTTACGATTTTGGATTTACGACTTTGTAAGATAAGCAGATTTTATTGTCTATCGTAAATTGGCTGACAGAGAATTTGGAGCACTAATAAAATCGGCAAAATGTTGATGACTATCTTGTCTTGGCCGACACATTTTAGGGGTATTTAGATGAAATGGAAAATGATGAGCCGCTGCCTACGCATACAAATCAACACCATCCAACTCTCGTTCTCGTCGTGCGATGAAGTCATCGAGGGCGTCACTAATGGCAATGTCGAGGGGTGGCCGCTCATAGGCTGCCAACAAATCCTGCCAGATTTGATGGGCACGCTGAAGGGTATCTTTTTCCCCGTTATTCACCCACTGCTCAAAGCCTTCCCGATTGGATAGGGCGGGTTCGTAGAAGGCAGTTTTGTAGTTGGCCTGCGTCAAATCAGAGCCAAAGTGATGGCCCCCCACGCCAACTTCGGCGATAGCCTCAACAGCGAGAGCTTCATCATTGATGGTAAAATCACGAAGAAAGTGGTGGAACATCCCCAACGCTTCAACGTCAATGACAAACTTTTCATAGGAGGCAACCAAACCCGCCTCAAGCCAGCCAACGCCGTGCAATACAATGTTGCTGTGCGCTAGAACGGCAGGCCACATCGTCCATTGTGTCTCATAGGCAGCCTGAGCATCGGGCTTCTGACTGTTGGTCAGGCTCCCGCTTGAGCGATAGGGCAAGCCATATCGTCGAGCCATCTGCCCCCCGACTAAAAAGCCCCAAGCTCCCTCTGGCCCCCCAAAGGCAGGACTACCAGAGCGCATATCGACATTTTGGGCGAACCCACCGTATACAACAGGTGCCCCAGGATTGACGAGTTGAGTAAGCGCAATCCCCCCCAGAGCCTCGGCATTTTGCTGGGCTAGGGCCGAGGCCATCGTAATGGGGCTGGTTGCTCCGGCCATGATGAACGGGGTGATGACGGACACCTGATTGTGTCGAGCAAAGGTGACGATGCCGCCAATCATGCGATCATCCAGCCGAAGCGGGCTGGTCACGTTAACGATGCCGCCTGTCACTGCACCCGGCAGCGGGTCGCCGTAAACGAGCTTGAGCATCGTGATGACATCATTCGGGATCACCCGTCCATGCGCCGTGTTGCGAATAGCTCGGTCCGTGGTGGTAATCATGACCCGGGTGCGATAAAGATGGCGCAACGAAGGGGCAATATCCTGAGGCTCTACCAGCGGCCCGCCAGCAAATTGGAAGAAGGGGACGGTATGGGCCAATTTCACAAAGTTCTCGTAATCTTCCAGCGTGCCGGGTCGTCGTCCCTTCTCTAAATCAGAGGCGTAGGGCATTCCAGAATTTGGGCAAAAGTTGATATGATTGCCGCCAATGGTCAGATTGTAGGCAGGATTGCGGGCGTGCCAGGTGAAACTTGATGGCGCTTTTGCTACCAATTCCAGAAGCAACCCACGGTCGATCCAAACATGTTCGGTGGCGTGATCGACCGTGGCCCCAGCTTTTTCCCACAGCAACAATGCTTCAGGATCCATAAAGGCCATCCCGACCTCTTCAAGGATGCACATTGATGCCTCGTGGATCTTCTCGATCGCTTCAGCCGAGGCCCAATTCATTGGCTCGACCGGACTGGTCAATTGCTGAAAAGGCGTATTTAGCCAGGGAATAGTCGGTTTGGCCCGTTGTCGTCGTTGACGTTTCCGTGTCATTAGTTTGCTCCCTTGAGAATGATGTCTCGTCAGTATCACTAAGTGTAATGACGTACTCTTCTTAAGCATAATATGATACGTGATGTGTGATTTGTCTACGCATCACGTATCACGTGGCTTAAACTCTAGCCCAATTTTGTCTTTAAAGTTGCTCTAACGCTATATCGTACTATCATACGAAATTACGCACGATCTGTTTTGCGTGAAATGCTGAATTTGTTGGTGAAAATGACGACATCGCGAGTCCCGCAACGCCCCATCGCTGGGGGAACCAATTATGGGCTTCGGCCCCGAATGTTTACCTATTGGCGCGTTGGGGATGGAACCACTGAGAGTTTTGAGCTTGATTTTTGGATCGAACGGGCGGGGGAGTATCACTGTGAACCACCGCACGATTATCCCATTACCAGCTATCAATTGGAGCGGTGGACTCGCGTCTTTTTTATCACCCAAGGCCGGGCGCACTGGCGATCAAATCAAGATATCCTGCTTCTGAAACCGGGTGATGTTCTCGTTTTGCCGCCTGGTCAAGCTGGTCAGTATCGTTGTTTGGAACCGCATCAATATCATTGGTTTGCCTTGGTTGGAAATTGGCCCTCAATTTGGGGCAAGCATCAAGAGGTCAAGCATTGGTCGCCGGGACTGGATACTGAATTGGAGACGAGCTTTGTCAATTTACGGGAAACGCTCATCCTCGGCCAAACGGGTCATGCGCTACAAGCGCTGAGCCATTTCTACACTATTTTCGGTCGCATTCACACCCTCTCGCATCAAGCCACCCCCTCGGCTAGCTATCCCGAAACCGTACGAAATGCCCTGATTTATCTACAGGAAAACTGCACCACCCCCTTCCAAGCCGCCAAAACCGCCGCCGCCGTCCACGTCAGCCCCTCGCACCTCCGCGCCCTCTTCGAAAAATGGGTCGGCGAGTCCCCCAAACGCTACCACACACGCTGCCGCATCTACCGCGCCAAACAACTCCTTGCCCAACAAAGTCTCTCCGTCGAGATTATCGCTGGCGAAGTTGGCTTCAGTGATGTGAGTGCTTTTTCACGGGTGTTTAAGCAGATGACGGGGGTGTCGCCGACGCAGTATGTGAAGGGGGGGTGATGCCATATAGTGTCGTGGAATTTCCATACAGGTTCTCTACGGAAGAATATATCCCTCGATGCGGACAAAAGAATAATTCTCATTGTTAGCTATCACCTGACCAGCGGCGGTTGCTGTATTAAGGTTATCCTGACGATTAGCTCTCCAATATATCTCAAGAGGAACAGTATCTGTTTGAACAGAATCGTATATATAACCTTCGATACCGATAAATGAATATCCAAAATTACTAGCTGTTACTTTTCCTGTTGCGGTTGCTGCAAGTAAATAATCTTTGCGATCATCGTTCCAGTATAACCGTAACTCAACAGTATCAGGTTGTTCAACTGCAAAGATGTACCCCTCAGTTTGGACAAGTGTATATCCTAAAGTCTGGGCATTTGATTTCTGTAGATCGGTCGCTACAAGTGAATAATCCTGCCGATCAGGATGCCAGTAAAGACCCAGTTGCAACAACTCTGGGGTTGGACTCATGGTGGAAGTTGGTGTATTGGTCGGCGTCGAGGTTGGGGTGTTTGTCGGCGTATGAGTTGGCGTACTTGTTGCCGTTGTCGTTGGCGTGTTGGGGGGTGTATTGGTTGGTGTCGCTGCCGGCGTACTTGTTGATGTTGGGGTTGGGGTACTGGTAGGAGGATTAGTCGTTGATGTTGAAGTGGGTGTAGGCGTAGCGGGCGATAAAGTATTGGTTGGCGTCTTGATTATAGTAGAAGTTGGGATCGGAGTATTTGGGTTAGATGCTATTTGTGTAGGAGGTATCGTAGGGATGTCTGTCGGTGGTTCTTGAGGCCTTGGGGTTGGCGATGGATCAGATGAGATAGGTTGAACTGATGGGGGCAAAGTGGCGGCTATATCGGTAGGTGTAAATGTAGGTTCAATCAGGGGCTGAATAGGGGTATTCGGCTCGGTAGGAATAATAGTATATTCAACCTTTACCGGAGTTTTTCCGGGGGTGGGAGGAACCCAGGACTGTGCTATTTGTGTGTATTGAATTGAGTCATCTTTTACCTCTGCCGCTACTTGTTCAGATTGATTCTTTACCTCCTCCTTAGTTTGAGCCAAGGACCAGCTAACCTCTTGTAAGCCAGTCTCGCCAAAGCTGATTTCCGTATCACTCATAACGATTAGAAATGTTTTTGAGCGGATTATTTGATTGTCTAATCGCTCATTAAGAAGCTCAAAGAAATATTGAACTGATTGACCACAGGTAGCATCGCCTCCAGCGTAAATCATTAATCTTCGACCACTGGCTTCTTCTTCATTGATATGTTGTGACGCTGTAAGTAACGCTTCGCCTAATGGAGCCTCTCGTCCATGTACAGTCAGGTTGTTTAATTCATTTCGAATTTCTTGATAGTTAGTTGTAAAATCGACTTTTAGTGAAGTTTTTGGATCAATACCACAGATGGTATCAGAATCAGCACTCATCATACGTAGTGCGATTAAATCACCCGTCCCCTCGAAAGTATCAAGGGCAGTTTGAATAGCCTCGATAGCGATTTCCAGCTTGGTTTCATCTGAATTACCTAAATTTTCAGCCATCCGCTGAGATACATCCAGGATGATTTCTGTTCGGCTGGGTGGTAGAGGCGTAGGACGAGGTGTCATAGTTGGGGTAGCGGTAGGGAAAAAAGTTTCCGCTACTAAACCTCCTAATTCCTCTTCTAAAGAAAGATATATGATCCCACTACAAGCAACACAGATACCACAAATGAGTATGAACATAAAAGGGGAATATGTTATCCATCTCTTCCACCACGGAGGTTCTGTAGATGGAGAAACAATATAATCTCCACCAACATTAAATTGATCTCCACCTACCTGATGACCGTGCTGATCATACTGAGGCGCATGCTCATTTACCTGCCTCGGCTCATCATATTGCGGTTGATTCGTCATCCTTGCCTCCTAACAAAAAAGTTATCTACCCCGGCCCCTCATACGTCATCGTAAACACGGCGTCGGACAACCACTGCTTGAAGGCGGGGTTGTCGCTGAACTGTTTGAAGAGGTCGGTGTGGTCGGTGAGAAGGCTGATCATGACGCGCTGGAGGGCTTTGTCGTGTTCGAGGCGGGCGGTGTCGCGGTCGGCGTTTTGGCGGGCGTTTTGGTAGGCTTCGTCGGCGGCGACGCGGGGTGGGATTTCTTCGGTAATCACCCGGTGGATCAGGTCCATATCCTGCCACTGGATGTTGCCAAACTGCTCATTAAAGGCTCGCACGATGTTGCTCAGGCGGTCCAGTTCTGGCTCTGGGCGAACGCCGCCCCCAGTGGTAGGTACAGGGCCGATCTCGGTGTCCTGATCGGGCAGACTGATGGCCAGTTGGGCCTGGACCTCGGCCCGGTAGCTATCCATATCGATGGTGGCCAGAATGCCTTTGGACAAATCCTCCTCTTTGGGGGCTGGCAGTTTGGGTACCAGGAAATTGAGGAAGATGGAGAGCTTTTCCCACTCGGCGTTGGTGTAGGGGAGCACGGCGGCCAAAAAGTTGTAGGTGCGGAGGAAGGCTTTGGCCTTGCCCTTAAAATCGACTTGGCCATCTTCATCCAACTCGGTGCGATAGAGGGCGGCACAGTTGTCCAAAATGGGGTCGAGCCGGTCCCGCTCCGCCCCGTTGAGATAGAGATCGACCAGCTGATCGATGTCGGTCGGGTTGTAGACCTGGTAGCCATCCAGATCGGCTTGCAGATCGTGCAGCTTATTGGGGTCGGTCTCTTCGCTGAGGATGGTGGTGCGATAGTAAGGTTCGAAGGCGGCCTGAATGGTGTCAGGATCGTTGTGAAAGTCGAGGACAAAGGTGTCGTGTTTTTGCGGATGGGCTCGATTGAGCCGGGACAGGGTTTGCACGGCCTTGACCCCGGCCAGGGTCTTGTCCACATACATCGTATGCAGCAGCGGCTCGTCATACCCCGTTTGAAACTTATCAGCCACGATTAAAAAACGGTAGGGCTGCTCCTGGATCTTCTCCGGAATTTTGTTGCTGGGGAAGCCATTGAGCGAGGCCTCGCTGACCTTTTGCCCATCAATCTTTCGCTCGCCCGAGAAAGCGATAATGGCCCGATGCGGGCTTTTCCGCTCTTGCAGATAGGCCTGGACCGCGTGGTAGTAGCTGATGGCCCGGCGCACACTGCTGGCGATAATCATCGCCCGGGCCTGCCCGCCGATTTTGCGTTTGGCCAGCACCTGATCGTGAAAGTGATCGACCATAATTTCGGCCTTGGTGCGGATGGCGTGATCGTGATTTTCCACATATCGGCGCAATTTCCGTTGGGCCTTTTTAATGTCAAACTCAGGGTCATCCTCGACCCGTTTGCTCAGGCGGTAGTAGCTGTTGACCGGAGTGTAATGGGCCAGCACATCCATAATAAAGCCTTCCTGGATGGCCTGTTTCATCGTATAGCTGTCGAAGGGCCGATGTTTGATCTTGTCCCCTTCGGGATAGGACAGGCCAAACAGCTCCAGGGTTTTGTTCTTGGGCGTGGCCGTAAAGGCGAAGTAGCTGGCGTTGGGCAGCATCTTACGAGCGGCCATCACCCGATTGACAATGTCCTCGGTGGTCTCCTCTTCCGCCTCTTCTTCCCCGGAGAGGGCCACGTTCAGGGCGGCGGCGGTGCGCCCCCCCTGGCTGGAGTGGGCTTCATCGATGATGATGGCAAAGGTTCGCTCACGATGGGCGTTGCCCAGCTCGTCGAGAATGAAGGGGAACTTTTGCACAGTAGAGATGATGATCTTTTTGCCCTTTTGGATATACTCTCGCAGTTGGGTCGAGCCTTGCGTCACCGCCCCGACCACTGCTGAGACCTGGGCAAAGCGGCGAATGTTGTCCCGGATCTGCTTATCCAGCACCCGCCGGTCGGTGATGACGATGACCGAGTCAAAGATCGGCTGACCCGCCTGCTTTAGTTCGACCAGTTGGTGGGCCAGCCAGGTGATAGAGTTGCTCTTGCCGGAGCCAGCCGAGTGTTGGATCAAGTAGCGTTGGCCGGGACCGTGGCTTTGCGCTTCAGCCAGCAAGCGGCGCACCACATCAAGCTGGTGATAGCGGGGGAAGATTTGCTTGCGTCGTTTGCGGCCCGTCTTCTCATCCTTCTCCTCGATGATCTGGGCATAATTTTCCAGAATGTCGGTCAGGCTGCCCGGCTGGAGAATGCGCTCCCACAGATAGGCCGTGGCCAGACCCTCTGGATTGGGCGGGTTGCCAGTGCCATCGTTAAAGCCCTGGTTGAAGGGCAAAAACCAACTAGTCCCATCCCGCAGGTGGGTACACATCCAGACCTGTTGGTCATCCACCGCAAAGTGGACGGCGCAACGACCAAATTGAAAGAGTAACTCTTTGCTGTCCCGATCCCGCTTATATTGGTTGATAGCGTCATCATAGGTCTGTTTGGTCAGGTTGTTCTTCAGCTCAAAGGTGGCCAGGGGCAGGCCGTTGATAAAGAGGCATAAATCGAGGGCCAGCCGGGTTTCGTCCTTGCTGTAACGCAGTTGGCGGGTGATGCTGAAGATGTTTTGCTGGTGCAGCAGAGCCGCCTGGTCATTGCCGGGGGTGGGCGTGCCGTAGAAACAATCGACCGCTGCCGGACCGTGCTTAAAGCCCTTGCGGAGCACATCAATCACTCCCCGCTTGGCGATCTCCCCCTGTAGCCGATGCAAAAATTGCTGGCGCGAGGGGCCCTCCTCAGCCAAATTGAGGCTGTCGATCACCTTCGGCTGGGTGTTCTGCAAAAAGGCCAGCAGCTTGGCCACATCCACCGCGTGATCCCGGTCATAATCAGCCGGATCGCCCTCAACATAATGCGGCGCCCCGACAAAGTAGCCCGCCCGGGTCTCCTGAACGGCCAGCTCATCTGGTGTAGTGCCCTCAGGTTGCCCAATCAATTTGGCGACGATGAGGCGTTCTAGGCCGGTTTCACTGGTGTCTGATTTTTTCATTGGTTATGCTCCTGGTCAAGTTTGGCCGGGTCCCAAATTTGCTCTGCAATCAACCGATATAGTTGTTGGCGTTGGTCGAGATCAGTCTTGTGAAATTCTTTATGGTCCTGAAATGGAAGCCCACTTTGTTTGATGAAATTGAGAAAGCCAGGATTGTGCTCATAACAATTCGGATGTAGGGTCCGAGCCAATAGGTTTTGAGCATTGTAGTGATCTAATTTTTCAACATAGTGCAGATCTCCATAACTGGCATTGAACCGCTTGGGTAAAAGTAATAGACCGCCAAGCCGATTGCGATAGTCAATGAAGTCCGTAGGGTGGGGAAATTCATCAGTGTGTCGCTCGGGTTTGTTGGCCCAAATATGCTCAACCTCATACCGTTTGGAGCCACTCCCCGTCGTGTATTCCAGATAGCGAGAGGGCATTCCAGATTCCTGTTCGATATAGTCAGTGATACGGGCGAGAATGCGGTGCAGATATTTACGATTTTGTTGGTGCATATAGAGGCGATCATTTGTGGAGAATACTTCATCTTCTTCATTTAATCGGCGATGTAATTTCTCATGAAGGATTTCAACGGATGCCCCACGTATTTCACGCATCACAATAAACATCGCGTATTGCATTGTTGAATAAGCGATGCTGCGGAAGTTCCAAAGGCGACGATTGAGCAAGATATCGATATATCGTGACACAAGCTGTATTTTACGATCAACAACGGATTGGGGGTCGTCCGGGGTGAGGGGGGCTAACATGACCATATATTGTAAGGTAAAGCCGTGTTGGGCATTATAGAAGACGAATTCCATACCGGGTGTAATTTGTTGAGTAGCTTTTATCAAGCGGATGTATTGACGAGCATAAAAGTTGAAATCACGCTCGATAAAAGATAGATAGGCGGTACTGTCTACCAGGCCCAATCGTTCGCGATAGTCACGAACAAAACGGTGAAACTCAGTTCCAATACGGTCAAATTCTTCTGCCCGAGCCCCTTTCTTTCGCTCACGAATCGTCTCGGCGTATTGACTTCGTAACCAAACTTTGAAGCAGTCCGCATCGAAATCTTTCCCCAATTGGGTTAACTCGGTGATACGTTGCTTCCATAAATCGCTTGCCCGCGTTTTCTCCTGATTATGACTGATATTGGCTAATAAAAAGCCCTTTAACATGTCGGTTGGACTGAGCGACAAGCCACGATCGTTCATTGTTTCAAAAATAGTATAAGCATCATCGTCAGAAAAAGCGGTGATTTCGACCAGATGCACATTATCAATTAACCAATCGATAAAGAAGGGTAAGGCAGCCTGGGTCAATTCTTCAGGGAAAAATTCACTGATATTCTCATAGCGCCCCAAAATATTTTGAACCGATTCGGGTTGATCGGTCTCATCAATACTTTGCCCCTCAAACAGCATTTCCATACAGGATATACGTTCATCAACGTGAATATTGAAAGTGCGTCGTCCATACTTTTCTGACAAGATCAGATCATCAATTTTAACAGCGTCGGAGCGACCATTCTGTAAATTATGAAGATAAATCAAGAGGAGGGTTAAAGTGGTCAGACGTTGCTGACCGTCAATAATGTAGTTGGAATTATCTTTACGACTGATAATCATCGCCCCCAAAAAATAATGGCCATACATTTCCACATCCTCACGCGCATTATGAGGCTCGTGATGTTCCAGAAATTTGTTCGTCAGATCTTCAATCAATTCCTGTACATGCTTGGCCTGCCATTTATATTCTCGTTGGTAGTAATCAATCGCGTATTTGGCCCCGCTAAATAACTCGCGAATGGTTTTTGCTTTGCCAAGTATCTCGTTCAAGATTGGTCTCCTCTATCATGATTATTGATCAAATTTCTAATATACCTGAAGGGTTAGACCCTAACTTTGTAGCTGTGCCTCAAAACGAATGCCAATTTCAGAGGCAAACTGAAAATCATTCATCCACAGGACATTCATAGCGATACAGACATCTGGGATTTTTATGCGTCTGCTGTTCATACCGACTGGGTACTCTTTTGTCACGACAATCGCCCCTTCAGCCAAGGCAAAAGCGATGACCCAAGGATCGGCAATTGATCGTTGCCGGGTGTTATCAACTAAGTGACCATATTGAGCCATAATGTTGCGAAGATTTTGTTGGATTTCAATGGTAATATCTTTGAATAGATAGGGTCGCTCCTTGATCCACGCCTTTAATCCATCATCAACTTTTTCAATTTCCTTTTTAACCTCAATCGGGGCGAAGACTCGACCTTCCTTGGCCAGATTATCTAAAATATCCCAATAGCTAGGGCAAAGTTCCATTGAGTAATATTTATTCCAGCCTTCGATAAAAACATTCGTATCAAGACAATAATGGTTGGATGTCGTCATAAAAACCTATATGTTCCCTGGAATACCGGCTGTTTCTGCCAATCGACCAATATTATTTACTTTTACATTGAGGAGTGATGAGGCATCTCGACCAGAAATAACACCTGCAACAAAGGCACTGACTACGGTTCTGGTAAAGTTGTAGCCATTTGAGGCAACCATCGTACGATACCAATCCCCACCACCTGAAGCACGTTGTTTCTCTTTTTTGCGAGCCTTCTGTTTCTTCCAGCGATCTTGATACAGGGCGCGAAGTTTTAGGTACTCTGCTTGGTCGATAAATCCGGAGTCTAATAAACGGCGAGCGACAACCTCCTCACTGACTTTGAAAGTACCGGACAGGCTTAATATCCGTTCATCAAGCGAACTACTTGTTCTTTGATTGTGCCAAACCTCCAGAAAAGCATCTTCCTCCAGCGTGGCCTCAGCAGCGACTCGATTACAAAATATCTCAATTTGATCGATCTCGCCGGTTGACGATGGATGCGGTGCTTCTAAATTGGAGATGCCAGATTGGTTTAACCATAAGTGCGCCAATTCGTGGGCCAACGTGAAGATTTGGGCCGAAGCACTGTCGGCAGAGTTCACAAAAATAAAGGGGGCCAAATCGTCGCTGAGAACAAAGCCTCTGGCCTCGGCTGGGGCAATATGAGCTTGCCGAAAGACAAAGATACCGGCGGCTTCTGCTTTATCGATCCAGAGGCGCAAGGCCTCATACCGAGAGGTACACTTCTTTTGCGCTTCAGGCGTGATATCCAGAACGTCGAGAATAGATAGAGCCACATCACGGGGAGCTACAGCTAATGAGGCTGAGCCAACAAAGGCGAGCGGTGCCTCACCTTCATCTGCCAGGTAATCTCGCATCCAAGCTTGTTGGTAGTAAACGTGGCGAATAAGTAGAGCCAGACCAGGGCTGTACGCTTGTAGATCAGCATCTGGTAAGCTACGGAAGTCTCGCAAGGTGTCGAAGTCTTGTGGGGGTTCAGGTAGATAAAAGACGGCCAGTGGACGTTTGTAGACCTCCGAGGCTTTACGAGCTTGAGCAATCGTTGGGCGAGCTGTCCCCTCTTCCCAAGCTTCAATTTCATCAACAGAACGTTTTATCTTGGCTGATGCCTCTTCGAGAGATAGTCTCGCTTTTATTCGTGCCCAACGCATTACGGATGGGGTGACCAGCGCCTCAACTCGGGCCATACCTCACACTCCCTTCCGAGCTACATTTATATCAACCTTCCCCGTCACCGCCTCCGCAATCAGCGTCGTCCGTAGCTCTTGCATCAGTTCGATTTCGCGGTTGGTCTTTGAAATAGCATCCTCAAAATTTAATGATTGTTGATGGATATATTCAATAATTTGTTGCTGTTCGTCATAGGGGGGATAGGGAACCTTAATTCTGCCAAAACGATCTGAATACAGACGAAGAAAGCCTGATGAACCAGTGCCCAGCCCTTTAGACTCCAGACGGAACGTAGTTTGGATTGTGGATGATTTAAAAAGATGAATATAGTATTCTTGATGGAGAGATTTGATAGGCTGAAATATTGCATAGTCCGGACTAACTAAACCAAACTTGTGGGTGAGTCCAAACAAGCCAATGGCGGCTCTCATTCGATTCATCACAATTTCGCCGGGATAGGTTCGTTTATAACCAATTAATTCTCGGTTTGTTACCGGTTTATCAGATACTTTGTGATGCTCTATAAGCCCTTGATGCATTCGAAGAGAAAAGAGCGTTTCCTCACCCGTCTTTGAGCGGTCATCGTTTTCTCTAAACAGATATTTTAATTTTGTGACCTCCCAATGCGCCGGAACCGCTCCCAACCACTCAATCCCCGACTCCTTCATCGCTATCGCCCCATCCAGTCCCCGTGTCACGGCCTGGTTGATAAGCGCTGCCTTCTGCTCATTGAGCAACGCAATCAACCGTTGCTTGGCGGCGATGTAGCGGTCGATGTCGGCCAGCTTTTCGTCCAGAAAGGCGACGATGGCGTCTTGTTCGGGGCGGGGGGGGAGGAAAATAGGAATTTGTTTAAAATCATCATAGCGCATATCCCATTGGTCAACACGGACTCCATAGGAAATTCGATTGTATTCAAAGATGTACGGCTTTGAGCGAAGTAGATAATGGATAAATCGGCCATTTAGATCGTTATCCAATTCACAGATGATATAAGCAGGGCTGACGATCCCCTCAAGTTCAGACACTCCAAGTGACCCCTGCCAGGTTTTCATTTTGTTCAGCACCAAATTGCCAGGACGAACCACTTTGTAACTGCTCAAATCTTCACCATCACGATTATGGTTGCCTTCGCGTGACCCTTTTGGGATGATGCCATAATCTCGATAAACGGATAATAAGGGCAAATCAGGTCGATCCCGACGCACAACTGGCTTAGTGATGGCCCGTATAGTTGTTTTTTGCCAATGGGTAGGAATTTGCTTTAACCCCGATAATCCTGTCTCTTTGCGACTCACGTTTTTACCTCAAAATCCGTAATCCGAGCCAACAACCCATCCGTCTCCGTCTCCAAGGCCCGAATATCAGCCATGATCTCGGTGACGGGGCGCAAGGGCTGGTATTGATAAAAGTGGCGGGTGAAGGGGATCTCGTAGCCGATGCCGGTCTTGCTGTGGTCGATCCAGGCGTCGGGGACGTGGGGCAGGACCTCGCGGGCAAAGAAGGCCTCGATGCCACCTGCTTCTAGCAAAGGCACTTGCTCGGTGTCCCGTAGCTCGCTGTCAGGTTCGTAGTCGAGGGTGCCATCCTTGTGCCACTTCTTGATAATCGGGGGGGCGGCCTCATCTTTATCGGTGATTAGGTCGAGAAAAGTCTTCTTCTCCTTGGCCGATAGCTTGAGGTTGAGCGATTTCAAAGTCGGGGTCAGGGCGGCCAACAGCGCATTGGCATCGGCCAGCGGGGCCACCCCAAACTCGGCTTGCAGGGCGGCCAGCAATGGCTCCACCTTGGCCGCAAAGTCCTTGAGCTTGGCCTCGCTTCCGGCGGCGGTCACCTGCTCGGCATCCACCGCCAAATTGACCGCCAGCCGCAGCGGTCGCTCCACCGTGATCTTCCAGTAGCCAAAGGCTTCGTTGGGGAAAATCTTGCTCTGTTCGCTGGCTTCAAAATTGAGGAAGGTTTCGGCGATGCGGGTAATATCCTCCGGCCCCAGCTCACAATTCTTCTGCCCCAGATTTTTGCGCAGCTTGCGAAACCACTGGCTGGCGTCGATCAGCTGCACCTGGCCCTGGCGGTGGCCCGGCTTCTTGTTGGTCAGCACCCAAATATAAGTGGCGATACCGGTGTTGTAGAACATATTGAGCGGCAGGGCGATGATGGCCTCCAGCCAATCATTCTCGATGATCCAGCGTCGGATGTTCGACTCACCCTGGCCCGCATCGCCAGTGAAGAGGGAGGAGCCGTTGTGGACCGTGGCCACCCGGCTGCCAAAGGGCGAGGCCTGCGGCGGCTTCATCTTGCTCAACATATTGACCAAAAACATCAACTGCCCATCGGAGGATCGCGTCACCAGATTAAATTCGGGGTCATCGCCGTGGCTGAGGACAAAGCGAGGGTCGGTCATATCCTTCTTGTTACCCCCACACAGCCGATCCAGATCGGTCTTCCAGCTTTTACCGTAGGGCGGATTGGCCAGCATAAAGTGAAACTCGCGGCTGGGAAAAGCATCAGCGGACAGGGTCGAGCCAAAGCCGATGTTGTCCGCCTCGTCCCCCTCCCCCTTAATCAGCAGGTCGGCCTTGCTGATGGCGTAGGTTTCGGGGTTGATCTCCTGGCCAAAGAGGTGGATGGAGACCCGCTTGCCCTGCTGCTCGGCCAGCTCGGTCAGCACCGTCTCCGCCTCGGTCAGCATCCCCCCGGTGCCGCAGGCGCAATCATAAACCAGATAGGTGCTGTCCTCGATCTGATCGGTCACCGGCAGCAGGACCAACTTGGCCATCAGCTCCACCACCTCGCGGGGGGTGAAGTGCTCCCCGGCCTCCTCGTTGTTCTCCTCATTAAAGCGGCGCAACAAATCCTCAAAGACATAACCCATCCCGTGATTATCCAGCCCCGGCAGCTTAATCCCGCCATTGCCATTGGGCACCGGATTGGGGCTGAGGTTGATGTTGGGGTCGATAAACTTTTCGATCAGATGGCCCAGCACATCAGCCTGCTCCAGCTTACGCAGTTGGTTGCGAAAATCGAACTTCTCCACGATCTCCTGCACATTGGGGCTAAAGCCATCCAGATAGGCCGTAAAGTTGGGCCGCAACTGCTTAGGGTTATCCAGCAGCGTCTTCAGGGTAAAGGGCGAGGTGTTGTAAAAGGCCTGCCCCGCCGCCTGCCGCAATGGCGCCGCCTGGTTCGCAATCTCGGCCTGATCCAGCATCTGCTTCGTGCTCAAGACCGTCTCCTTGGTCGGCTCTAACAGCACATCCAACCGCCGAATGACCGTCATTGGCAAGATCACATCCCGATACTTCCCCCGCACATACACATCACGCAACACATCATCCGCAATGTTCCAAATAAAGCTCACAATCCGGTTATGGGTGGTGTGGTTCATTTATGGGTTTTCTCCAAATTTGAGTTCAACATCATAAGCATCTAATATTTGCTCCATCGGAGCGATTACGGTCTCTTGAATGGGGTTTTCTACAAGGTCAAAATAGAAGAAGGGGTTTGTTAATCGATACTGACAGGGCCCCTAGAAAACAAAAAGCCGCCTTGACCCGGCGGCAGTGACATGCTAAGATATGCACGAAGAACGATTAGGTGTCACACCCACCTGATCCCATCAAGCGCCGCGCCAACGGCGCTTTTTTTGTTTAAGGTTTTATGTATTGTAACACGCCTTCCCTCGCCACACAATCGAAAAATCATCGACTTACTGAGTTGTGTTGCAAGGGTTAGCAGTAGCCGCTATCAGTTGTGGACTGGTCCAATATAGGCGGTCGAGCCACACAGGGCAGCAAATGTTTTTCTTGCGGTCCATCTTCGGATCGGCTGAGTTAAGGTCAGAAGGAAAACACTTTGCTGGTGATTTGCCCAGGAATGTGTTTGGGAAAAGTAAGAGACTCGGGACAAATTGATTGTGTAAATCGAACTTAGTTTAATGCTTCACACCTGTTTTTTGTAATCGTTGTAATCAAAATTATACTCTTCACAATTCATACTAAGGAGGTATCGTGGCTATGAGTAAATTGGTGGAATTGTTGAAAACCCGACAAGGTGAGAAAGCAGTGGAAGACTTTGCTCACGAATTGGGTCTGCGTAGGGCCACACGATACGCTTACTATCGTGGTGATCGTAGTATTGGCGTTTCAGTTGCCTGTAAATTAGTAAAGTATTTTTACGAACAAGGCGATAATGAAACGATTAATGCCCTTGGTGCCTTCGTATTGGGGATAGGATACACTCCGCCAATCAACTAAAACAAAAACGCCTCCATATTGATGGGGGCGAAAGTTAACTCATTCACGATCAGCTTAAGTGTACATATTACTTCTCGCTCGGCGGCCAACATTGAGAAGCAACATTAACAATTAAATATTTGGATTTAGAGGGATTAGCCTCAGTGCCCCCGACGGGATTCGAACCCGTGTCGCCACCTTGAAAGGGTGGTGTCCTAGTCCACTAGACGACGGGGGCGAACGTTATGGTTATAACGTTGTTGTCAGTGTCGCGACAACGGAGGAGAATATACCATTGATTTTTTGTTTGGTCAAACTGGGATGTGTAATTTGTAACAAGGTAACAGGGTGAAAACTTTCGTCGGTTTAACACTTTGGTGTTGTGACTATGATGCCTTGCGACCCTGCGTCTTTGCTACTTTTCTACTTTGACATTTCCGCCATCACCCGCTCCGTAATCAATCGAACGAGCTGATCTTCGGAGGATTGCGAGGGCGGTGTGGTAGACGTTGGTGTTTGATGTTGTCCTTCCATATGACAAACCCCGCACACTTCGCAGAATTCGATGTCATCGGCGGCGCGGGCTAGGCCGAGTTTGCGGCGGGTGTCGATGAGTTTTTCGACCTGGTTGGGGGGCAGGGGTTGTCCGCCACCAAGATTGTTGAGCATGTAGGTGATGCGGGCAATTTGCTCGAGTGTTTCGGTGCGGTAGTAGGCATTGAGGGGGTTATTGCCAACGGTGAGGCTACCGTGCCGTTGCAGGACTAAGGCGTCGTGCCCGGTGATCACGCGCCGAATGGCGTCAGCATTTTCAGTGCTAGATGGGGTGGCGTAGGGTGTGGTGGGTGTGAGGCCGAGGAATACGATGGCTTCGGGCAACATGCAATCAGCCAGACTAATGCCAACGATGCTGAGGGAAATGGCGTGGGGCGGGTGGGCGTGAACCACGGCCATAACATCGGGGCGTTGTTTGTAGGCTTCGAGATGCATTGCGGTTTCGGACGAAGGCACTAAATCCTTGTTAGTTGCGGTGCTTGGCCCAATTTTGTGTCCCTCCAAGTCAATGATAATCAACTGGTCGGGGGTCATCAATCCTTTACACAAGCCGCTGGGGGTAATAAGAATATTCCCATCCGGCAGGCGGGCCGAAATATTACCATCGGTGGCGACGATGAGGCTCCGATCATAAAGCAGTTTTCCCACCTGTACGATTTCTTCGCGCAGAGTTTGTTCGTTTGTCAAGGCTTAGATCTCTCTTCTAGTTTATAAAATTGCCCGCTAATTGAATAATGGCTTGGCTGGCAGGTGAGGTTGGGCTGTGGCTGACCAATGGTTGCCCCTCATTCGTGGCGTTGATCATTTCGGGATCAAAGGGGATGACACTCGTAACGGAACGTTTTAACGTATCTTGAATGGTTTCAAGGGATAACGCATTTTGCGGGAATGTTTGGTTGATAACAAGGTTAATTTTATCGTCAGGAATACCAAACCGAACAAGTCCTTGCAAGGTTATCCGGGTTGAGTGTAGGGAAGGCCGATCTGGCGTTAGCATCAGAATTAGGTTGTCAAAGCGTTGTAAGGTTGGGGCAAAATTGGCTTCAAGACTGTGGGGGATATCCAGAATGGTAAATTGGTACGCTGATTTACTGATGTCCATTAGGTGAGTCAATCGTTCATCTGTGAGAAAAAGTTGATCATCATAGCTAGCAATTGAGGCCAGGAGCTGTAATCCTGAGGCGTGTCCAGTTAGATGGGGCTTTAAACCATCGGCAGAATGATCTGATTTCAGGGTCGTAAGGGCTTGGCCCACGCTGCTGGTTGGGTGTAGCCCCAGCATAAGGGCCGCGTGTCCACCCATTTGGGCTAGATCAAGCAGTATCGTTGAACGATCTGTTTGAGCAATGTGTGTCGCTAGGTTAATCGCCAGACTGGTGACCCCTGCCCCCCCACGTAGACTAAAGATACCGATGGCTTCCCCTTCTATGACCTCCGGCTGCGTGGCCAACATCTCCGCAATACGTTTGAGTAGATCATTAGGGGAGGTGGTTTTGGCCAGATAATCAGTGGCCCCAGATTCAAGGGCTGCTTTGCGGTCGATCGATTGATATCGGGCTGAGAACATCAAAATAGGGGTTTTGGCTAGAGGAGGCTTTTGCCGCGCTTGACGACAAAATTCATAGCCATTCATTTGAGGCATCATAACATCCAGCACAATTAAGTCTGGATGTTGTTGTTCAGACTGCGTCAAACCTTGGGCCGCGTCCGAATAGGTGCTTACCGTATGCCCTGCTCGTTGCAGAGTGAATTCGAGTAAACGAAGGATACTTTTGTCGTCGTCGATGATGAGAATGTGTGCCATGGTCGTGTCTACTTGATTACAGCGTTGTTAGGTTTCAGATAGGTTGACACCGTCCAAAACCCCAACAATCATTGCGATAAATGGTGCGTCCTTAACTTTTGTGATTTGTCGAGCGGCCCCGCCCTCTAGCATAACTAAAACAGTATCGCCAACCCCAGCATCAACTGTGTCTAAAGCGAGTACTTCTCGATCAGGTGTTTGGTCTTCTAGATGAAGCGGCTGAACGACTTGAAGTTTGAAGCCTTGGTAAGCTGGATGTTTTATGGTCGAGACAACGGTTCCAACAACTTTAGCAATGAGCATAGTATATGTTAAGAAAATCTTGAATAACCGGGTTGTAAGACAAAGTCATCAACGGTCTTATCAATGTCAATTGTATCAATAATTCCTACAACGGCTAGGTCGACAGGGACAAAGGTTTCTTCTAGAGACATTGCAGCCTCGCGGGCTCTCATCAAAAAGACAGTATCACCAACGCCCGCTTGGGTTGCATCAGCAGCGACTTGCAGATTCCCAACTGGATTTTGGTGTTTGTCGATCAATTGCACAACCAAGAGTTTAACACCGGCTAATTTTGGTGTTTTTATGGTCGAGATCGCTGTGCCAACGATTTTTCCCAGAAGCATATTATGCCTTTCGGAAGGTGACTTCACCTTCAACTTCAAGGCTGTCTAGGACTGCCATAATCACTGCATCAACAGGTCGATCTTTTGTGAATTCAGTTTGTCGGGCGGATGATCCCCCGGCAATGAGGACCAAGTCGCCTTCACCCGCATTGACCGTGTCGATCGCCACAATCGGCTTTCCAATTGGGGTGCCGTGTACATCGGCCTCACGAACGACCAATAACTTCGCTCCATTCAGGTTTTCATTTTTTATGGTGGCCACGGCGGACCCAACGACTTTCACAATCTGCATAATTTAATCTTTGGTGATTAGGGGGAGATTCACTCCTAACTATATCTCATTTTGATGTTGTTGGTCTGATTTCCCAAATTCGGGAGGGTAAGACCACAAGAGACGCTGGAGATGCTCTACCGCTTCATTATCGTATGTGTGCTCTCCGCAATAGTCGCAAATCACCGCAGGCATACGGTTCACGACCAGCAACCCGTTTTCGTGCCATTGCAAATAGGTGAGGCTGCGACGCTGGAGACGGCCCGCTTGACAGGATGGGCAGAAACTCTTCATCACGACTGGGCCTCCTGCACAATTTTAACCCCAGCACTGGCTCCCAACCGCGTGGCTCCTGCTGCAACCATATTTTTTGCATCCGCAAGGTTTCGAATCCCGCCGGATGCTTTCACCCCAACTTGTGGGCCGACAGTGCGGCGCATCAAAGCAACATCTTCAATGGTGGCCCCACCACTGCTAAAGCCAGTGGATGTTTTGACAAAATCAGCCCCAGCTTGTTTTGATAATTCGCAGGCCCGAACCTTTTCTTCATCGGTCAGTAAGGCTGTTTCAATGATAACTTTGCAGATTGCTCCATGTCGATGGGCTGTCTGTACTACCCCCGCAATGTCTTGCTCAACGACAGAATCTTCGCCGCCTTTTAACGCCCCGATATTGATGACCATATCGATTTCGGTAGCTCCGTCGTGAAGCGCTTGCTCAGTCTCAAATGCTTTTGCTGCCGATGAGGTCGCACCAAGTGGAAAACCAACGACAGTGCAAACCTTGACATCAGATTGTTGCAATAACTGGGCCGCCAATTTAACATGAGAGGCATTGACGCACACGGAGGCAAATTGGTGAAGCATCGCCTCGTGGCAGAGTTGGGTGATTTGTTGCACAGTGGCTTCGGGTTTGAGCAGGGTGTGGTCAATGAGGTGCGCTACTTCAGACTTGACATTATCGATCCCCAATTGTGCGGTCAAGCGATCTGCCCCCGCCTCGATCGCGGCTCGAATGCGATCGGGGCACTCCCGCGCGCATTGCCCCATACAATCAACACAGGACTCGATTGAAGTCGTGTTTGCTAAAACTTGGCCTTGTTCTTGTAGAACTTGCTTGATTTCCTGGCTGATAATTTCAACCAGATGATCAATGGTTGTTGTGTCAAGCGTGGTCATTCCATCCCCCGTAAAAATGTCAGCCTCGTAAGAAACGCTGCTCAATTTCGGTGATTTTGTTCACTCGTCGTTCGTGACGGCCACCCGCAAAGTCGGTCTTGAGCCAGGTGATGATAATCTGCTTGGCTAAGTTGAGGCCGATCATCCCTGCGCCTAAGGTGAGAACATTGGCGTTGTTGTGTTCACGGCTGTTGTGGGCCATAGCTTGATTGTAGCACAGGGCGGCCCGGACACCAGGCACTTTGTTTGCAGCCATACAGGAACCAATGCCCGCGCCATCAATAATGATGCCTCGCCAAGCTGTCCCATTTCCGACTTGCTTAGCTACCGCGTAGGCGATGTCAGGATAATCGACAGAGTCTGGACTGTATGTGCCACAGTCGATGATGCTGTAGCCTGCCTCTTCCAGAAAGGGTTTCAGGGCTTCTTTCATTGGGTAAGAAGGGCCGTGGTCGGAACCAATCGCTATCGTAGGGCCAGTCCCACTAGTTGGCTTATTTTCAGCCAAACTTTCTTCTAGCCGAATTTGTTTAGCTTCAGCCAACTCACGGGCGACATCGGTGATGACGGCTTCAACAGGAATATGGAAAATTGACCCAGAAGGGAGATCACGAATGTCATCGGTGGTAATAATTGCTTTTGGCATAAGATGTCGTAAGCCCTGTTACAAAGATTGACAACTATGGACTTTCAGCATTTGCATCGGGGACAAAACTTTCGACGAATGCTTTGAGGGTGGCCTCGCTTGTCGGCACATCGTTGGGGATTGTGCCCCAAGATGATGGCGGCCAGTAGGATAGCCAAGCTCGCCCTACAATATTTTCAATGGGCAATGGCCCCCAAGTATGTGAGTCATTGGAGTTGTTGCGGTTGTCACCAAGCACAAACACTTGGCCTTCGGGAACGGTTTGGAGGGGGGTACTGTAGGAACCAGGCACTGGCTCATACGTTTCATCAAATAGCTCACCATTGATGAATACTTGCCCACGGATGATTTCAACTGTCTCACCGGGTAAGGCAACTACCCGTTTGACATAGTCATCTTCGGGTCGATTAGGGGGCTCAAAAACGACAACATCTCCCCGGTCAGGACCGCCCCAACCTATTGTGTTCATGACAAAATCGTTGTAACTGACTTTGTCCACAATGAGATATTGACCGTCTTGTAAATTACCAACCATACTCGTGCCCACTACCCTAAAATTGCGAACGAAAGCCTGAATGACAAAGAAAATAATTAAGGTGAGAATAATCGTTTCGCCAACTTCGCGGATGATGGTCCAGGCGGTTTGCCAGCCAGATGGTTCATCCTCCTCCTCATTATTATCAATCTCAAATTCAGGGCCATTAAACAAAGGGCGCTCGTAAGAAGGGCCATCTTCAATTGAAGGGGGGACATAGTTTGACCAATCAGGAGCTTCTGCCGGAGAGACCTTATACATCGGAGAACGAGGTGTATCATCCTCCATTTCCGGACTCATATAAGAATTTTCACTGACATTTGTTGAACCGATTACGGGTGTATGATCAACATTTTGAGGTGAAATAGGTTCTGGTGATGAAAAAGGTGAGAGGGAATAATTGGATTCCGAGTCAGAATTGATGTTGTTGTTTTCGTTATTTTCAAATGGATCAGACAAATTATACTCCTACATCATTAGGCCCAAACTAAATTGTGTTCAAGTTTATTTAAGAATTATAGCCTACATAAAACGGAGTGGCAAGAGGCAGGGAAGTTGGGAGGTTGCAATTAATTGGCTCAATCAATCCCTTCTTCAGGCTCACCCCGCATTAAATTAACCCGATCAGCCCGATTTGTACGTTGTTCAGCCTCATCTTGATACCCGACTGACGCATAAAACTTGCTATCGTAGGTTCGGGTTTGGATGACCACGGGCATTGGTACAGCGTGTCCCATAATCAAAGCTTGTTGTTTGGTGTCCAGTCGAGCCAATACTTCTCGCAGCGCGCCCGCGCCAGAGACCCCAGTGAAAACAGCGCTGATGTCTTTCTCGTTGTCGAGTAAGGCCGTGACACGCGTTCCGATCTGGCTCATCACCTCTTCATCTATACCAGAGGGACGTTGGTCTACGATTAAAATTGTGACGTTATATTTCCGTAACTCACGGGCAATCGTGCCAAAGATGGTTTGTCGGGCCACTTGTGGATCAAGGAATTTGTGGGCCTCTTCGATGACAATCATCAATTGGGGCGGCAACTGCGCCGTTTCACCCAAGGCTCGCTCGACACGCTCAACGTACATTTGGTGGATGCGACGGGTTAGATAATTTGCCACCAAAATATACGCTTCCAAGGCATTGCCATAGCGGCCAAACTCAAGAACGACACTAATTCCTTTTTCAATATACTCAATCATCCGTTGGGCTGAGTCGCCCTTCCAACTGTCACGAAGGAAATCGAAGCGAGTTAGGCGGTCCAAACGGCGACTGAGAGCATCAAGACTGGCCCGATTGATTGTACTATTTTCCACCAGTTCGTCGATATCAAATTTTTCGGCATCAAGCAACCGTTTGATCCAGCCACGTCCCCAGGCACGACGTAGGCTGTAAGCCGCCCCAATCATTTGGTCGCTGAGGTCTAATGTTGTGCGGAGCATCTCCAAATCTTCGGGTTGAATGTCAGACCAATCCAGCACGACGGTAAAGTCAGGACGCACACGGCGGCGGCGGCTGGACTCTTCATCCAAGGTAAAAATAGCAACCTGCTGGGGGAAAAGTTGTTTTAGTCCCTTCACAGCTGTTCGATTTTCGCTTTGGATTTCCCAGCCATAATCATTGTGCATATCAAAAATAATACTGACGGCTGCTTTGCGTTGGATGACCCCAGCCAGAAGAAGTCGTGTTAAGAAGCTTTTTCCTGTACCGCTTTTTCCAAAAACACCGACACTACGCTCAACCATTCGATACAAATCGAGGTTAACGTGAACATTCTCCATATCCAAAGGTTCGCCTACATAGAAGTGGCGTTCATCCTCGTCGCCAAACACGCGGTTGACATCCTCTTCGGTAGCTGCGTAGACCTCTGAAAAGTGGCTGGGAATGGTTTTGACTGGACGCGGTTCATCGGTATTTTGATCGAGGACAAGCATTGGGGAAATGTGAACCCGACCAAATACGCTGCTCCCCGAATAGACTTCGCGTAGGAAAAAATCACTGACATCAGGTGGCGTTTTTTCAATTTGTGGGTTGATGTTGTCCAGGATGACGTCGGTAATCATACCGAAAAATTTAAGTTGAGCCCCACGGACAATGATGTATC
Source organism: Phycisphaerae bacterium (assembly GCA_028285035.1). The sequence goes on along the minus strand of JANQQF010000078.1, from coordinate 69,546 downwards.
GCCCGACAGCCATATCCTCGATGGGAGCAGAAGGATCGAGTTTCACTTCGAGTCCCTTGCTCAAAGACCCACTCATCACCATCCCCAATTTATGGGTAATCGGATCAACCCGAGGGAAGTATTCGTCTAACTCGTCTAAAACATCATCTGCCATAAGTTATGCCTTTGTTGTGATTGTTGATTTCTTTTATCATCTTTTTTATAATGCAGGCCATTGCTAATCAACTGCCGTTCCATCAACTTGATTTGAGAGGATTATTCGATATGGAAGAGTTCCTTGGCGCTTCACTCAACCAAATTGTTACAGATATCATCATTTTTATCCCCAACATCATCGCCGCCGTAATCATTTTTGTTGTAGCCTTGTATGTGGGACGTCTGGTGTTTGTCAGCGTTCGTAAAACACTGATCAAGCGTAATGTTGATCCAGAATTGTCTCTCCTTTTTGCCCGGTTGAGTAACTGGAGCATCATAATCTTTGGGACAGTCTGGGCTTTGGCACAGGTTAATTTTGATGTGACCAGTTTTGTGGCTGGCCTAGGCATTATCGGTTTTACAGTTGGCTTTGCCCTCAAGGACATCGCCGAAAATTTTGTGGCTGGTATTTTGCTCCTGATGCAACAGCCCTTCAATATTGGTGATGCTGTTGTTGTCGCCGATCAAGGGGGCGTTGTTGAAGATATTGAAATTCGCTCAACAACAATTCGGACTTGGGATGGCTTGTTGGTAATTATTCCCAATGCCTCAGTTTATAGTAATCCCATCACCAACTACTCTAGAATTAATAAGCGTCGGGTAAGTCTTACGGTTGGCGTTAGTTACGATACAGATTTGGACCTCGCTGACGCTATTATGCTGGAGGTCGTCGATTCTTTGCCAGGAATTAAGGACGACCCTGAACCTTTCGTTGTATTTAACGAATTTGCCGATAGCTCGATCAATGCGACCGTTTATTTTTGGATTGATACCAGTGAAGCGGGATATTTTGGCACGCAAGATGCGGTCGTCAAGGGGATTAAGGTTGCCTTTGATCGAGAAGGGATCTCAATTCCGTTTCCTATTCAAATGGTTTATCCTTATCCTTGGCGTTCTAATTAGTTGTCAACAGTTCCATCAGGCAAAATTGCAAACTCAAAATCAGCATCGGTGAAATCGGTGCCCTCCGTGATTGCATTTAATAGATTGGCTTCACGTAGAATGCAGTTGCTCAAATCAGCATCGGTCAGGTCAGCTTGTTGTAAGTTAACCTCTGTGAGGTTGCCGTCTTTTAGCTGAACTCCTTGAAGATTTGCGCTTTGTAGATTGCTTTCACTTAAATTAACATTATTCATTTGGGCCTTGGATAAGGTCGCTTGGGCTAATGTCGCTCGACTTAAATCTGCCTCAGTTAAATTCGTTTCACTTAAATTGGCCCCAGATACATTAGCCCCAGCTAGACTAGCCCCTTCTAAATTGGCCCCACTCAGATTGGCCCCGCTCAAGTTGGCGTAGGTCAATTCAGCTCCACTTAAATCAGCCCCACTTAAATCAGCCCCACTTAAATTGGCTTGAATTAAGCGAGCTTTTGGGATTTTGACCCCAGGTAAACTGGCCCCACTCAAATCTGCATTGCTCAACCAGAGCGGCCCTTGACTGTTTTCTATTCGGTTTATAATTTGTTCGTTGGTGAATTGCATATCTTTTATGGTTTAATCCGACGCAAGATACTATCTAATTTGACAAGATCTGAACTCAGCAGCCGAGCCAGTTCACGACCAGCTTTGAGAACAAATCCCCGTTGCTCTTCAGGTGGGCGTGCAGCAGTGGCCTGACGTAAGTTTGCGACCAGTAACTCTTCGGCTGGGATTTGAGCCGAATTTAGGGTGAGACGAATGTAGTCGAGTTTGTCAGTGAACCGACGAATATTTTCCTCATCGCAAAGAAAGAGTTGGTCCATACTAACGGGTGGCTGTGGGGGCAAGCCTTGAATAATTTGTTCACCTTGTTGGAAGCCAACCACTAAAACACTCACCTCAATTGGGACCAAACGGTTATCACGCTGATCCATAATCATAACCGACTCCATCTCTCCGGCTAAAATCAACTGACGGACAGAAGGGTCATCAGGCACCTGAATATCATAAATTAAGCCAAAGACGAAGATATCATCTGCAAGAGTGGATAATGGAACTTTTACTAAATCCCCGAAATTTGGCATGGTAGGCTGCTGGACTCGGCATCCTACGGCAAAGCCGATGGTGCTGGATCGTAAAACCCAACCTACTGGAATAGACGTGGTCATAGACGAAAACTTTCTTTCTTAGCCCGAAAGGCATTTTTGCTATTTTGCTTCAAAGAGAGGTTGGGTGTCAAACCCTGTCGTCGCATTTCAACGGCCAAAAGATTGATCACGGCCTCCCGCTCTTCTGGCGTAATGATCGCCAACTCATCCGCTCGAGCTAAAACATAGGGGTAGCCCCCGGTCAGGCGTGCCTGACGCACGATAGCCGCGTGGAGAATATCTACAGCTTGAGTATGACTAGCGAGCCAAGCTGGAATTTCGACACGCGCTAACTTTGACTCACTATCGTTGCTAACATTGAGGTAAAAGAAGTGAATGCCGTGCCCGAGATAGGTGTATTTATCGATGCCCTTCGCTCTAGTGGCAAAGATTGCACTACGTTCGCCGGGCTTGAGAAAATCGAACAATTCGATGTCGGTCAGGTGGCGGAATCGATTGACGCGGAGGCTATCTTCTGTAATGTCTTCAGCCGCTAATGATGCCAAATGGAGCAAGGACAACACAAACGTACTGCGAGGACGGTCAATGTACCCGCCGGTTAAGGCTCCACTATCCCGCAATTGATTTAACATCTCCAAATATTCATTTTGATGGCTTTCTTGCTGATAGAAAGGAAGATCAATAACGCGTAATGTAATCTGCCCGTCAAGTAGGGCGATGACAGGGGTATCCATCGGATCCTGGCGAACCAGGTCAGTCAAGGCCTTCATCTCGGCCAAGTCTCGTTTGACATTAACCTCGCTGGCTGAGATCAAACGGCCTTGCTCATCTAAGATATCCTCTGGATCATAGCATAAGATCGGGTCAGGATGATAAATTTCGGGCTTTTGGTTAGAGCCGTGACGGTAAATAATGGCGCCAACATTGATAAGATAATATAGAGTGATCTCATGAGGATCAGGCAAGATTTGGGAGCCGTCACTGGCTATAACGGTAATTTGTTCTGGACACTCAGGTAGGGGATAGGCTTCGGCTAATGCTTCTAGAGTGGGGGCCGCGCCAACCCAGTCAAACCGTTGGCGTTGCTGTATTTTTTCAGCGCGATCAATACGATCATGCAGGTCATTAAACTCAGTTGATACCTGTTGCAAGATTGCTTGGGCCTCGTCGAGCATTTCGCGGCGTCTGGCCGTTTGCTCAACCATCCCTTGGCCCATATCTTTGACTTGATTGGCAACTTTATGTAGCTCAAGTGTCATTGTTAAGTGTCAGACCTCTGGAAAAATTGTTTACCTATAAATTGTGATTATGAGCGTAAACGATTGATCCAATTGATAACCCGTTCTGATAAGTCTGCTTTTGCATAGGATTTTGGTGGTTCTTTGCGAGCAAAGTCAAGCAGTTGAACAGATGGGGTATCCTTGTCTTCGTAGTAATCAATTCTGGCATAAGGTAAACTAACAGATAGTGTATCAGCCGGAACAGTCCCCGTCAACAATGCCTGCCAGGTTTCAAGTGAGGCTGTTGAGAAATCTTCGGCCCAACTGCCGGTATTGACGTAGATTGCGTCATTCTCGAGGGTTTCCTGGGCCGGGCGGTGGGCGTGCCCAAACAGAATAATTTGAGCTCCCTCTTGATAAGCTATCCGTTGCGCCGCTTGCCGCAACCATTGATGCTGCCTTGCTTGCTCTTTGCGGATCATTTCGAGGGGATGATCGGTAATTTCATCTAGACCATTGGTCGGTTTTGGGGTGGGATGAAATTGCGACAGATATCGTTCAATTTGTTGATAAAAGTTATGACGATATTCAACATCAGTTTGACACTGTAGTAACGCTTCATAACACACTGTTTCATCCTGAAATTCAATAAATTCCAGTGATGTCTCAAGGGCAACTGAGATTGGTACAGGCGGTGCAAGTTTTGTCAAAAGCTTTGCCGCCAGCCGTTGATTCCATTTTACCGCAGGCCATACAAGCGCTGTAATCGGTTGGACGTGCTGTAAAACAGCAGAGGCAATCGTGTTATCTCGATCTAGATCGATCAACAATCGAGAGGCTGGAGGATAATCTAATTGACCGGGTACGCTCGTCTGACGAGGATCATGAAAGTCGAGATATTTATTGAAGGTTTCAGCGTGCTGATGACCGTGTTCGATGTAAATTTTCTCACGGCTAACAAATTCTTCGGCAAACAATAATAATGAAGAGCGTGCGCCTGAGGCCTGGAGTAAAGCACGGAGTTGCCCTTTTACCCGAGGCCAATAAAAATGAACATCTCGATCTCCCTTGATCAGGGTGATTCTTCGTTGTGGTTGTTCTGGACACATGAAATCGGAGAGGGCCTGAAAGACAGTAGGATGGTGGCTGTGAATTAATTTGAGCCGTTTAATTGAGGCTTCATCCGACGTATCTAAATAATACTCATCAGGATAATTCTGAGATGGATCGAAGTCATCGACAGCAGGTACACGAAGAAATTCCAAAAAATCGCCGTTGATGATCAATTCAACGTCATACCCCTTGGTTTCACTTTCTTCAGCGATTTTCTTTAAAAAATCAGCAAATAGGTTGTCAGGTGTGAAGGCTTTAATGTGACTAGGATTGTTTTGGGTCGCGTTGACACCAATATGTAAATCCGAAAGGACAAATTTTACCTTTCGCCCCACAATATTCTCCCAATTATTGGATTTGCGCTGGCTGGCCTGAGATTTTTAACATTATACCATACAGTGAAACTTTTGCCACTTAACATGGAATGACATAGACTGGCCTACTGTAAAATTTCAGGAGACAATGACTTATGAAAATTGCAATTATGTCTGATATTCACGATAACATTTGGGCCTTAGCCGATGCTTTAACTAAAGTTGCTGAGACCGAAGCGAGCGTCTTGATTTTTTGTGGGGATTTTTGTGCGCCATTTTCTTTGAAGCAACTTGCTGATGGCTTTACTGGGCCAATTCATGTTGTTTGGGGAAATAATGATGGTGACAAATGGTTGCTTACGACCATTGCTCAGGGATGTGATAATGTCACTTTACACGGTGAGTTCGCAGAGATTGAGGTGGCTGGACAAAAAATAGGTGTGAATCACTACCCTGGGTTGGGACGGCGCTTGGCTGAAAGTGGAGCCTATGACCTGGTTTGTTATGGTCACGATCACATCGCTCATATTGAGCAAATAGAGGAGACACTTTTGGTTAATCCGGGTGAGGTGATGGGACGCCTAGGGAAACGAACGTTTGCGATTTATGATACAGAAGCTCGATCTGCGCGGCTTGTTGAAATTTAGAGGCGATCACCCTGAAGAATTGCTCAGTGTGAAGATTTATGTTATCTTACCCCGATTTTGTGAGGGAAGATTGATCGATTGATGATTGAGTGATTAAGTCAAAATCGATTGAGCGTTTTGTTTAGTAAGGAAGGATATTTTTATTATGAAAACAGTATTACAAACCACGACTTTGGTAGTGGTGCTTTTGATAATTACTGCCATTCCGGCGTGGGCGGGGCAAGGTGTGGGAACCAGCCCCTATACAGCCGACCTGTTGGTCAGCGGCTTGAATACCGGTGAATTAAGCCCTGGTCAAGAGTATTGGTATGCCTACAGTCGGCTGGATCTTGGTGATCCGAGCTACAATTCAATTATTTTGAGCTTGAATTTCGAGGCTGAAGGTCGAGCGATTGCCAGTCGAGTCAATTTCCAGGTGTTTGATTTTCCCCAAGTTGAACAATGGCTAGCCAATACTAGTGGTCCGGTCAACAGTTTGGGATTAGGGACGCCTGCTAGTGCCGATTTTGACGTTAATACGGGTGAGCGATTGTGGGCTGGTCCGATCAGTTCAAATGAAGTTTACTATGTGCGAATTTTTAATCTGTCACCCAGTCCAGTGCAATTTCGTTTGACGGCTTTGGGGCAGAAGAGTATCGAAATTGATGAATTTCTTACGGGAACCACACCGGTTAGTGTTGATCAGCCCGTCATTCCCGCCGCTTCAGTGAATGGACCAACAACAACTAAAGACACGATCATTGTGCCTGAAGTTGACGAGTTTCAGGCTCCATCTGCGCCGGAACCTGTCATTGTAGAACGATCTCTTGAAGTAGAGCTCCCCGCTCAGCCTGATGAGTCGCCTTTTTCTACGAGTTGGTTGTTAGCCGCTCAAGCGATTGACGGTCTACCACCAAGCGAAGCCGCTGCCTGGTTGATGTCAGCAGCGACCCTGGGCTGGCTACCTTCTGGCACTTCCTCGCCTAGCTTGGTCCCTATCGATCCAAATGCTGGTCAGGTGACCACAGTGGTGAACGAAGGCGGTGGTGAAGAAGTTGCTGAAACGGTGGCTGAGCCAGTCGCTGCGCCTGATGCCTCCAAAGGTGAGAGTATTTATCCTAATCAGCCATTACGCTTGCTGCAGGGGATGAACACTGGACGAATGTCGCCCAAGACGGAGCAATGGTATACATTTACAGCGGGAACAGTTGATCAGAAAACGATTGAAGAGTACAGTCTTACGATGTTCTTTACTCCAGGTGAACCAAACCTGGCCCGTAATGTGACCTTTGAAATGTTTACTGCCGATCAGTACCACATTTGGGAGCGGGGTACACCTAAGGATATGGTCCACTTTGGGGCTGGACAATGGGTGTCACGTGATGGGGACTACATCACGGGTGAGCGTTTGTGGCACGGTACAGTGGTTGATGGTGGCAAGTATTTTGTGAAGATTAGCAATAATACGAACAAATGGATTGACTATCATCTGGTGACAGGCGACATTTACAACATTGAGTTGGGGCCCATTCCAGAAAGCCAAAAAGTAACAGCCCGCCGCGTTGAGACCTCACCGACTGGAAAAGATATTGGCTCACCGTTACCGATTGGAAAAGGCCACCAGATTGGACAACTTGAAGCGGGTGAGGATGTTTGGTTCCAATATGAGCATCGCAGTTTTAATGATGATACCTTTGAGTTTGACTCTTACCTGATTGAGCTAGATCATACGCCAGGACACGGTAATGTGACCAACTACGTTAATGTTGAAATCTACCCGTATCAGGAACAACATATCTGGCAACGTGGCGACACTGATTTAATTCGGCCGCTTGGGGCTGGTAGTGATTTGGCTTATGATGAAGATACCGATACTCACACGTGGGTTTGGGATGGGCATCTCGTCTCAAATACCATTTACTTCATTCGTGTCAAGAACGACTCGACCCAAGCAATTGATTACGATTTATTTATCCAACGTCGATAAATCTATTTAGTCTAGACATTCCTATAAGATGAACGCGTAAGGAGTATTCCTTGCGCGTTTTTATTTGAAAGAAATTTGTAAGATTTCTTCGCTTTAATCAACGTATCTCAACCTAACTGTTATAAAATATCAATTAATTGAAAGGAGGATTGCGTATGACACAGTTAAAAGTAGCTGGAATCTGGCTGGTAGGATTAGCCATGCTTCTAGCTGGGTGTGGTGTTGCTGCCAGCCCAACTGGGGCTGATGTAGAAGAAGCCCCAGCCCAAATTGAGACGCAGATTGAAGCGGAGTCTCAGACTGAAGTCGTTGAAGAAGCAGAAGTTGAAACGGCTGTAGAAGAAGATGTTGTATCAGAAAATGTTGTATCAGAAGATGTTGTTGAAGAAGAGATGGCTGAAGATGAGGTTGAGGTGACGGAAGAGGCCGAGGTAGAAGTGATGCAGGAAGAAGAGCCTACCGAGATGGGTGAAGACGTTGCCGAGGAAGCAATGGTTGAGGATGAAATGGATGATACGGCGATGGAAGAAGAGGTTGCGATGGAAGAGCCCTCTGGCCCGACCCCGCAACAACAGGCATTGTTAGATCGAATGACGGTGATTGGACAACCGCCAGAGCTTCATAATGAAACATGGCTTAATTCTGAGCAACTTAAGTTAGCTGAATTAGACGGCAAAGTTGTGTTAGTGGAGTTTTGGACCTTTGGCTGAATTAACTGTAAACGAGTAATTCCCTCGTTGAGGGAATGGCACCACGAGTATGCAGATGATGGTTTGGTCATTATTGGAGTTCATACCCCCGAATTTAGTTATGAAAAAGATGTAAAGAATGTTGAGCAGGCGTTGGTTGATTTAGATGTCCCTTATGCTGTAGCGCTTGATAACGACTGGAAAACTTGGCGGGCATACAAAAAGCCGTTTGGTCAGCGATTTTGGCCGACCAAATACTTTATTGACAAAGAAGGCAATGTGCGTCATATTCATATTGGTGAGGGGCGGTATGATGAACAAGAGCGCATCATTCAGGCCTTACTTGCTGAAGAAGTAACAGGGTAACAAATCACAAGGTAGCAGCGTAACAAAGTCGCAAGGTAACAGAGGAAGGATGACACCTAATACTCTGTTGACCTTCCGAATTTATTGTTGTCTTGTATCCTTGCTACTTGCTACCTTGTCATCTTATCCCTTGAGAAAGAATAATGAGTCAGCGAAAACATATCTTAGTTGTTGATGATGAACCGAATATCAGAGAGGTCGTTGAATTGTACCTACAACGTGAAGGATTTGACGTTGAGGTGGCAGCTGACGGGGTCGCTGCTTTAGCCGCTATTGAAAAGAAGACGCCTGATTTAATTGTACTTGACCTGATGCTACCAGTTGTTGGGGGCATTCAAGTCACTCGAACCTTGCGTCAGGGCGACTATGATATTCCGATTATTATGTTGACTGCCAAAGGAGATGAGGCGGACCGCATCGCTGGCTTGGAGTTAGGAGCTGATGATTACATCACAAAACCCTTTAGCCCAAAAGAGGTTGTGGCTCGGGTTAAGGCGGTGCTACGCCGTTCAAGCTCAACTCCGATGGTTGATCCCCAAGCGCAACCTTTGATACGTAGCGGGGTGACAATTAATCCAACAACCCGGCAAGTCTTGGTGAAGGATCAAGGCGAGGTTGTCTTAACAGCCAAAGAGTTTGATCTACTCTGGTTTCTGATGAATCACCCTGGTCAAGTATTTACTCGTGAACAACTGCTTGATAATGTTTGGGGCTATGACTTTTTTGGTGATGCCAGTACAGTGACGGTGCATGTGCGTCGATTACGCGAGAAGATTGAGAAACAAGCGACCAAACCAGAATATGTATTAACGGTTTGGGGAGTAGGGTACAAATTTGCAACAGATGAATAAATCACGTTTAACGATAGATGTACAATGGCGCAATTTGTGGTTGCCTATTTTAGGGCTGATCATTTCTTTTTGGGGTGCCCTCTCGATCCCGATGTACATCATGCAGGCCCCAGCTAATGATCTGAAGTATATGACCCAATTCCTGCTGACCTCTAGCCTTCCTTCATTACTCATAGGCTATCTGATTTTTGTAGTTGGTCGTAAGTGGTTGCGAAGTATCCGTTATAAGACATTGCTAGCTTACAGTTTGGGTATCATCATTACCATCATCAATATCTATGTTACCTCCCGCCTGATGTTTGTGTCTCAACACGACTTCCTTCTGCTTGGGTCGTTACTCATTTTTGCTGGGATTTTATCAGCCTCTTTTGGTTACCTTCTTGCAGCGGGAATGACAAAATCACTGTCCCAACTCCAAGAAGGGGCACACAGAATTGCCACTGGTGATTTCTCGACTCGAGTAAAGTTGACTGAAGCCGATGAACTGTCGGAAGTGGCTGAGGCCTTCAACTTGATGGTTGATGAGCTAGATCGCTCGTTTGCCAAACAACGTGAGATGGAACAGGCTCGACGCGACCTGATTGCTGCTGTAAGTCATGATTTACGAACCCCCCTGACCTCAATTCGTGCGATGGTTGAAGCTTTGGCGGATGGCGTTGTTACGGATCAGGAAAAAGTCGATCGTTACTATCGCACCATTAGCGCCCAAATTGGCAATCTTTCAGGCTTGATTAATGACCTTTTTGAATTATCACAGTTAGAAACAGGACAAATTCAATTGGAATTGGAACCTATTGATGTCAATGACTTGGTTTCCGATGTTGTGGAAAGTATGCAGGCCCAAGCCCAAACAAAAGCTGTAACCCTAGAAGGTATTTTTGCTGAAGATTTGCCCTTGATTAAAGCTGAGTTGGCCAAAGTACAGCGCGTTTTATACAATCTGGTACAGAATGCGATCCGTCATACAGCTCAGGCTGGGGCTATCTCTTTGGTTACCAAAATGGTTCCTGACGGAGTCCAGATTGATGTGATTGATACAGGCGAAGGCATTAACCCAGAAGACTTGCCTAGAGTCTTTGACCAATTTTTCCGAGGGGAAAAAAGTCGTAGCCGTGAAACAGGCGGAGCTGGTTTAGGGTTGGCCATTGCAAAACGAATTATCGAAGCGCATCAAGGACAAATTTGGGTCGAGAGTCAACCCGGACAGGGCACCCGTTTTAGTTTTGTTTTACCGAGAGTTGCGTAATATTTTACCCCCTTTTTCCTCAGAGATGTCTTAATCTTTGGAACAAAATTCCCACTGACATTCATTAAAAGATGTGATACACTCATAACGCGTATCCCAGTATTTTTGTACCTTTAAAAATTAAATCAAGATACCTACAACATAGTTGTGTATTCAGATTTTGATAAATCAAATCAATCATAAATTCAACCCGACTTGAACTAGAACAACTTAAGAGGATAAATGAAAATGACCGAGAAAAAGATTTTGATTGTAGATGATGAACCACATGTCTTAACCCTGCTTGAACGGACTTTAGAAGATTTGGTTGATGAGGGTGTGGAATTGCTTTCGGCTGTTGATGGCCGCGAGGCACTTGATGTGGCGACATCTGAGCATCCTGACTTGATTTTATTGGATGTCATGATGCCCCACCTAAGCGGTTATGAAGTGTGCGAGCAGGTCAAGGCAATGCACGATGATGTCTATGTGATGCTACTGACAGCTAAAGGCCAAGCTATCGACAAAGAACGAGGCTCTGAAGTTGGGGCTGATGAATACGTGACCAAACCGTTCAACCCAGACTATGTTTTAGAACAAGCAGCCTCAATTTTGGGTGTGGAGCTGTAGATGATTGGAATGCCCAAAACCTTCGGAATCAATTTGTGGCGTGGTATCTCGATTTTAATCGGTATTGGGATTGTTATCTTTGGTATTAGCTACGGTGAGTTAATTGGGGCAGTTTTGGCGATTGCTGGTGGTTTATGGTGCGGGATTTTTATTTCAACAATCCAACAAAATATTGCCGCCTCCAATTTTAATGCAGAAGAGCTGGCCCGTTACAAGGCTCTTGAAGCAGAGCACCGTGTTACCATTGCATTAGCCCAATTAACTCAAATTATCAATGTTACCTTGGAGCCAACACAGGTTTTTAGTTTTTCACTTGAGCATTTGGCTCAGGTCATCCCCTATGACTCTGCCACAATTTTCCTCGCTGAAGATAATAATCTTGAAATTGCTGCCCATCAAGGGAAGGCCAGCCTAGATAATTTAATTGGTAAGACTTTTGAAATCAGCGAAAGTGACATCGAATATCAGGTTATGAATTATCAAAAGGCATTGGTGTTGCCAAATGCTCAAAATACAGCCGATTGGTACAACGAAGGTAATACAACCATGCAAACTGCTCATGCTTGGATTGGAGCCCCATTGGTTGCTCGCGGACAAAGCATCGGGTTGTTGACTCTTAGTAAAACTGAGCCTGGATTTTACAAAAATAGCGATAAAGAAGTTGTTTCATCTTTTGCCGCTCAAATTGCTACAGCCGTGCAAAATGCTCGTCTCTTTGATAGTTTGCGTCACCAAGCGTTAGAGATGGCAGTGATGGCTGACAATATGAATGAAGAAAAGAGCAAGCTGGACACGATTATTCGACACATTGCCGATGGGCTAGTGGTGACCGATGCAGGTGGGACTATCCAAATGGTCAATCCTGCTTTTGAGGAGATTTTTAGTCAGCCGACAGCCCGTTTTGGTGATGGTGGTCCGCTTGGGCAAATCGAAGAACTTCAGCGTTTGATTTCAAGTGCTTTGAGTGATGATGAACGAAACTCAATTGTTGATTTTACCTTATCAAACGGGCGTATTCTAAAAGCCTCGTCTGCGGCAATTCAAGAAGATACTCGAAAGCTGGGGGTTGTTACTGTTTTGCGAGATATAACTCGTGAAAAAGAAGTTGATCGAATGAAGTCTGAGTTTATTTCAACGGTGTCTCACGAATTGCGTACGCCATTAACTTCGGTCCTAGGATTTGCTCAACATATTAGTAAAATTTTTGATCGAAATATCATACCTAAAATTGAAGAGGATGATAAAAAGGGGCAGCGGGCCATTCGTCATATTAATGAAGAGTTAGATATTATTATGGCCGAAGGAGAGCGATTAACTCGGTTGATCAATGATGTTCTTGATATTGCCAAGATGGAAGCTGGGAAACTGGAGTGGCAAATGTCTAATATCTCGATTGAGGATGTCATTCGTAGTGCTGTAGCATCTACCTCCTCACTAGGACGAGCAAAAAACCTGCCAATCGTAGTAAATATCGAAGAAAATATTTCTCCCGTTTGGGCCGATTATGATCGTTTAATCCAGGTGGTGACCAACTTGTTGTCCAACGCCTTTAAATTTACAGACGAAGGACAAATTACCGTCTCTGCTGAGACGATTAACGTTTCTGGAGATTTCTCATTCGATTCAGATCAGGCTCCATCTTTAAAGAGTGGTAATTGGCTGTTGGTTAGTGTTCAGGATACTGGAATTGGAATTGCGGATGAACATATTCCATATATTTTTGAGAAATTCAAGCAGGTTGGTAATGTGCTTACAGATCGCCCAGCAGGAACAGGTCTAGGCGTGCCAATTTGTAAGGAGATTGTTGACCAGCACGATGGACATATTTGGATTGAGAGTGAACTGGAAGTTGGTACCACATTTTTATTTGTGTTACCCCTCTCAAGTAATAGTGAGCCACAACCTATTCTGCAACCTGAACCTCAAATCGAAGTAAATAATCAACCCGTAGATATTTTTGATGATCGCGAACCAGGGCAAAGAATTTTAGTCGTTGATGATGAGGCTAACATTCGTAGTTTATTGTGCAATGAATTAAATGAAGCAGGATATCAAGTTATCGAGGCGACAGATGGTCTTGAAGCTTTAGATAGAGCCCGTCAAGAAAAGCCAGACCTTATTATTCTTGATGTTATGATGCCTGGTTTGAACGGGTTTGATGTTACGAGCGTGCTCAAGGGGGATCAATCAACCGTTGATATTCCTATTTTAATTCTTTCCATTGTTGAGGATAAAGAAAAAGGGTTTCGGTTGGGTGCAGAAGCATATTTAACAAAGCCATTAGATACAGAAAAACTGCTAAATTCAATTGCTAGGTTACTTCATAATCATAATGATACTGAAGATGGACAACGTAAAGTTTTGGTTATTGACAAAAGTGCTTCTGTTGTCGAAATTATTGGCAATATGTTGATTGAAAATGGATATGGTATTGTTGATGTCTCTGATGAGGATCATGGATTGGACAAAGCACGACAGGAAAAACATGATTTAATTATCTTGAATACACCTCAACCTGAGGATTATGACGTTTTGCAACAATTAAAACATGAACTAGAAACCACAAATACTCCGATCGTAGTTTTAACCAATACGATTACGCCTGAAGAGATGACAGAACTTGTTTCGCGTCGGATTGAAGACACCTAATAATGTGCTTTATCAGAGCCAAAATAGTTGACATAGATTTAGTTAACATATTTATTAAGGTGTCTTGATTATAATTTAAAGTTATGTTATTATATTAAACATAATCATGCACGTATCAGTAATTATAGATAGTTTGTTTTTAGTATTATAAACATTCGTTTGTAAAACTGAGTGTTTGATTAGGTTAGTTCCTAAACAGGAGTTTCCGTATGACTCAAGAAGAATTTGACAACCTATCAGAAACAGAAGCAGGAATTGGTGGCTGTATGTTGTGGTTTGCAGGTGGTTTGATGTTAAGCGTCGTTACCATTTGTGCCTTGGGGTTACTGTCAATGCTGCTTGTCTCAACAGCTGTAACCGCTTACTTGGGATGGGAGGTCTCAGGAGCAGAGGTTGTGATTAATGTACCTAATGCTGGTGAAGACATTGTATTGCCCGCAAACGCCCCAGCCATTCCCGGCCCATCAGTCGTATCTCCACCAGATGCACCACAATTGATCTCAAATAATGAGCCGCTACCAGAAGCTACCCCTATTCCAGGGGTTGGTGCAGAACCTGCTTCTGCCTCATCTGTAAGTGAGGTTGTAGCTTTAGCCCCGACTAATGCCCAAGTGCATGAGCAATTAGCAACCTTGTCAGCAATCGCTACTCAATCAGCTGCTAAAGCTCCTCAACCAGTCGAAGCTGAAGTACCTGTGGCTGACGCACCTGTCGAAGAGTCGACGACAGATGTTGTGCAACCTGCTACTGAAATTCAAGCTGAACAACCTACAACCGATGTGGGTGAGGTAACCACAGCAAGTGGTGAAACTGCAGGTGAATTTACAACATCTGAAACAGCCTCAACCTCAAGTGTTGCCGCACCAACGACATCCAATAACCAATATGAAATTATTCCCCTTGAACAGCCTCGTGATGGTCGCGTACCTGCTGAGCACGGTGACTTGAACGTTCACTTACGTGGAGCGCAACGTACTGACTCATCGGAAGGTCGACAATTGATTTCATTGGCTGGTGATACAGATCCAGCGGCCCCGAATTTTCGAGGTGTATTAGAGCCTGATTTTGTCGCTGAATATACCCTGAAAAATTGGGATTGGGGCTGTAACTGTGCTTCTGATTGGATCAATAGCATTGCTATGATGGGAGTCAAGGTTACACCAGGACAAGATATTTTTATTCCGCGTGTTCCCTTTGAAATTTATCAAGGTCGATTTAGAGCTACCGTTTTATACGCCTCCGAAGATAGTGTCACAATCTCCTATACCCGAGATGGAAGCGTTGCCAATGGATATTC
The DNA here is from genome assembly GCA_028285035.1 of Phycisphaerae bacterium. Next base: position 54,358 of record JANQQF010000078.1, on the reverse strand, counting down.
AGTGCATTATGTGGGTCTAAATACAGACCCTAACTTGGTAGCCCAATTTAACACAATTGGAATTGAGGAAATGCAGGCTCCAGGGTTAGATTTTGAAACACCTGTCGGAACGGCTGCTTCTAGTGAATTAAAAGTTGTCATCCGAGACCGTGGAAAGTTTATGGATCTGAGATCAGAAAAAGATTGGTGGTAGAACTAAACTCGATTAGATAGATATGATGCCACAATACCCCCTTCGCTCCTTGCATTATTATGTAATGTATGGAGCGATGATGATTCTTGTCACAAGTTTATTTTCGTGTAATCAACAGGTATCGCAGACAGACATTGATGCGACGATTGCGGCTGGTATTGATGCGACCCAGCAGGCTGAGGTTGATGTTCAAGCAACTGTTGATGCAGCAATAGAGGCAACGCAAGCGGTAGTGGCTGAAGAGCCAACATCGACTGCCACAGTTGCCCCAACACCAACGGACGCGCCAAGCCAATCGTCTGCTGAAATTACGCCAATAGTTCAAACGCCAACATCGCAAGACGGCGCAAATACACCGATACCAGCGGGTGTTTCCGACCAAGAACAGGTACGGCGTGTTATTCTAGATGAAACGGAAGCTGCAGCTGAACAGGATTTAGAACGTTTAAAGAGTTTATACGCACCCAATGCGATTGTGGTTGATCGTAATGGTACCCCAAACGATCGAAGTGATGATACGATTTGGCAAGGTTGGGCAAATATTGAGAGACGTTACTCAGCTTTCTTTTCACTCGATGTCTCTTCAATCTCATTACGTCAATTATCAATTTTAATCAACGGCGATGAAGCTGTTGGAACGCATCAAGGGGCAATACTTGATGGAACATTATTTGAGGATAATGGCTCATATACCCTCACTAAAATTGATGGGCAGTGGCTGATTACCCAATTAGAATATGGTAATAAGTCAGAGAATGAAGCCGAAGCTCCAGTGGCCGTGCCCAATGATGATGGTCTATATGAACTTGCCCTTGGTAGCCAGCATCGGTATGAAGAACCTTGGGGATGGGATCGAGGGGACCCTTGCGCAGCTTGGCAAACGGGCAATTTTGATGATACCCAACCCAACTATCGGGGCTTTAATGTTGAGCTATTGTTGACAAATAATTCCGATGAAAAGATACCCGATGATTGGCCAATCAGTTTTTCAACGGCAAATGGTAACACAGTAAGAGCCTGTTTTTATGGATATGAAGGCTCCGGTCCGCCACCTGGGGCAACAAGCTCAGTAACCTTTTTTACTGTCGTTGAAAAAGATGATTATGTCGATACCATTATTTTTAGTCTAAACGATCAGGTTATTCGCCTATGCCTTGATGGTGAAGGTGGAGCTTCAGGATGTTAAGACTGTAGGTTTTGGTACAATCATAAACAACATTGGTCTAGTGAGTTTTGAGTCAAAATTTTTAGCTGGAGGAGAAGATGGCTGAAACAGATGTAGCATCTTCTGCAGAGGGTGATTTAGCTGGTGGTTGTTTGTTATGGACGCTCTGGGGAGGTATTCTAGGAGCGACCACCCTATGTAGTTTAATACTGTTGGTTTTATTTGTAGGATCATTAGCTCTCAACGCTTATTTAGGCCTTGAGCTATCTGGTGTTGAGGTTGTTTTAAATCTCCCTCCTCCTGAAGCACCTGTTCTAGACTCACCTGCTTCGGTTGATGGTCTAGCCGAGGCCCCTGAAGGAACACCAGAACCTAATGGCGAGGCTGTTGCTGAAAATTCTTTGGAAGAACAAGTGGCAACATTAGCTGTGGTAGCTACGGACGTAGCGTCAGAAGAGACAGAAATTGAAGCTAGTGGTTTTGATCCCCCTGGAGATGAAGAAGCAATTGACGCGACACCTGTCCCTACAGCAGTAGCGATGGATCCCAACGCATTGGCGATTGAAGCCGGTGGAGCAGATAGTGGCGATCAATCAATGGCCGCTGCTGGATTATCAGCCCCAGGTGAAACCTTTGGTTTATTTGAATTGATCCCCCTAGAGGGCGAAAGAGTTGTATCAGGTGATACTGATCTTGATCTCAACTTGATGCTAAGGGAGCCACAACCTGTTGAGCTTGCCCTTGAATTGATAGACATTCCAGATGCTGGGATTGACCCCGATGCCCCTAATTTTTCTGATGTGTTTGATGATAACTTTACCTCTGCTTATACAATTCGTGATAATGGTGACTTTGTTGGCGAACCTGCCATTTTAGTAGGGATAGCAACTGAACCAGGATCTGAAGTTAGGACTCCATCACGTGAAGCAGATATTTATGAAGGTCGATTTGTTGCCGTTGTTTTGTATGCAACAGAAGACAGTGTAACGTTCACTTATGCCAGATCTGGCTCGGTTGCAATGGGATATACCATTCATTATCAAGGGTTGAATACAGATCCAGACCTTTTAATGGCCTATCAAAACGGCAACTCGACAACAGCACCTGGTTTGTCATCTCAGATGACTGTTGGAACAGCAACTGATGAGCTTATCGTAGCTATTCGAGATAATGGAACATTTCTGGATATGCGTTCCAGAAAGGATTGGTGGGAATAATGAATATTTTTTGGCGTAGCCATATCGGTAAACTAGTTGCTGGTGGGTGTGGTACCCAACTTGGCTTAATGATGGTCGTTGGCGGTCTGATAACCATTTTATCGTTCTGTGCAATATGCGCCTTTACTAACATTTTGAGTCTTGGGCTTCTTCAACAATTCTCTACAGGACAAGGACAAGTTGCTGCCATTAACGCGTCTACCGAATTAGTAGCCCCAGAACAGGCCCCAAACAGTGAATTGGACATGCTGCTGGCTGAAATTGCCTTGCTTCGGTCCGATGTTTCAGCTGTCGGTGCAGGGAGCGGCAGTAGTGGTGGTAGTGGCGCTGCTTTTGTTATTCATCCGACCCCAACTCCAGGTTTACCCACCGCCCTTGCTGAAGAAGGTGGCGTAAACATGCGTAGTGGTCCTGGTATCAACTACACTAAATTGGGCTTGTTGCCTTTTGGTAGTAGTTTAGAGATTGTTGGTCGTAATCCTGACTCAACCTGGTGGTTGGTATCCACGCGTGCAGGCGACTTTGCTTGGGTGTCTGATATGGTTGTGGAAGTTGAAAACATTGATGATGATATTCCCATCGTTACCATTCCTTCACTTTTAGTACAACCCGGCACGGAGGGGCCAGCCTCAGGAGGGAATGGCTCTGCCTTAACGCCACCAACCGTGGTTGCTTCTGGTACACCTATTGCTGGTGGAACACCTGATCCTAATGCTACCGAAGAAGTCATACTGCCCTCAGGCCCAACACCCACCTCTGCCGCGACAGGCGTTAGCCGCATTTTTGTTGAGGATGTTGACGGATATAAACAATTAACTCGCTCATTATTGTTAACGCCAAATAGTGCCAGTTTTTCACCCCATGAGGATCAGATTGCTGTCACTGAGGGGATTAAGATTTATGTTATCACTACAGATGGATCTCAAAACCAGATTTGGTTAGAGAGTGATGAAGAGATTGGTATGTTCCGTGATTTGACTTGGTCTGCTAATGGTCGGTATCTGGCTTTCACGGCTGAACATAAGACACTTTGTACACCAGACTGTGATCGGGTGGGGATTATCGATTTGGAAGAATCAACCTTAACAATTTTGGAAGCTCCTTCTGGGTTAGTTTTTGTCGCCCCACGATGGACCCAGGATGGACAGGTCTTAATGAATGCTCACCCCGGTGAGCCAGCCAGTGGAACAACATATTTGTATGAGCCGCTTTCTGAACAGGCCCGACCTGCTGTAGGTAACTTTAATTTAGTTTCAAGTCTTGAAGCCCAAATGTGGGATCCTTGGCTGCCAGGTCAAGCTTGGCAGGCCCTCAGCACAGAACGACCAGATAGTTACTTTAGTGACAGCTTTGTTTCAGAAACAAAATAAAAGGTTTTTTTGGATATATATCGCTTTATCTCTTTGTATCTTAATTGCTTGTGGGAGGATACGGGTTGTCTACGGCACCCCGCCTCCCACTTTTGTATTCCCCCCTCCTACAACCATCCCTCCCAGTCCTACAGCTAATTTACCATCCCCAACGTCTGTCGTTCAGGTAATGACCTTAGTCACGGCAACGCCCATCCCTACGCCCGTGCCAACGGCTATTCTTTCCGCGCCCACTTGTTTGATCCCAAATTTATCTGTTGGCCAGCACCTTTCTTCAAGCGGTAGTTATGAGGAGTCACAGTGGATTGCCTCTGGGCCAATGATTTGTCGCATCGAACGAGATACCTGTGCTTACAATAAGCTTGTGGGGTTACTGGATCCAACAATCATTTACAAACAAGAGGAAGTCTTTCCTTACAACACTGAGGATATCCTGATGCATCCAGCGATGGTTGCTCCGTTATCACGGTTAAGTCAGCTTGTGCTTGATGAGTGGGATGGTGAGGTTTCACTGCGAGTCACTGATGCGTATGACTCACTCCTTGAACATGACTTAAATCAAGATGACCCCAATCGAAAATACTCCCTGCATTTTGAGGGGCGAGCTATTGATTTAACTCTGTGGCCTATCGATCGGAGTCGTTATGGGCGTCTGTGCAGTCTGGCAATTTGTGCTGGATTTGATTGGGTGGATAACGAGGGGACCCACTGTCACGCCTCAATCAATGCTGAAAGCCTCTGTACCTCGTGCGGACAGCAGTGAGACAATTCTCTTTACCTTACAATCGACAATCTATAGACTGAAACATCTGATGCGGAAGACATTAGAGTCAATTTGACTAAATCACCAGAACTTGCTGGTAGTTCAATCTGATGTGTTGATGTTTCAGATGAAAGCTCAAAAGAGGTGAGACTCTCGGAACCAAGAAGTACATCAATTGTCTGAGATTTTTCCTTGGCTTTGGCGGTGATTTCGAGCGTCAACGACTGATTTTGGGGATGATGCAGAAATAGCTCAGGCTGGGTTGTAACCAGAGTACGCGAAATTAGATTTCCATCTTGGGCTGGCACACTCCAACCATCGCCTAATGACAAATAAGTCTCAGTTTCGACCTTAGATGGTGTTTGAAATACCTTTAGACGTCCGTCGTCGTAAATGGGTGCTATATTGGGTATCGCCGCTGAGACCCATTTCTCAGTACGTTCTCGTTCGGGGCCTGGGGGCATTTGCCAATAATCAAGAATTATGTAGCGGAGATTAAAGTCAAAAAAAATTGTTGGTGCGATTATGTCTAAAGGCTGATCGATAATATCCATCTCAAGAAAGCGCCATTGTTGGAAGACAGGGATACGTTTTGATAAATCGCGGGGATGATCACGGGAAGTGTAGGCTGTCAAGAGACTTTTGCCATGGACTGTTTGGTGCAGTAATGGGGTAGGGCGGTCCCAATTCATAGGTAATTCAGCGACATTGTAATTGGCCTCATCTCGAGCCAACTGATCATAAAATTGTGGTATCTGAATCAGCGAAATTGGATAGGGAATTGCCAAAAACTCGAAGCAAATTAAGAATGCTGCCAAACTCGGCCAGATGTAAATGGAGCGAAGTTTTTTGGTATGGGTATACATTCGCTGAATCTCGGCCAAGGCGAGTGCCACAAGGATACCGAGGCCTAGCATCACCATCAGGTCATAACGGCTGAGTGAACGCGTCAGACCAATGAATGGTACTGTATAGTAGAGGGCGAGATAAGGGAGAGGAAGTGGCCAAGGTCCGATGTGAATGAGTTGACCAGCAATATGTAAAAATGGCCCTAGTGCAAGAACAAAAAAGGTGCTTATAGCTATGGTCCAGAAGCGAACGATAAGATTGCCTTTATAGCGTAGTAAGATAAAAAGACCGAGGATTAGTGGCGTAAATCCGGCAAAGATCAGACGCTCAGAGGTTGTGGTTGTGAAGTTGTTGGCCAAATTTGTCGCCCAATCTCCCCAAATGGGATGCATTTCGGACGGCGTAAAAAAGGCAAGTAAATCTGCTGATAATGTAATATTTTGAGCGAGTCCTGTCTGTAAATCTGGTCTAGCTCTGGCTTCATTTATCATTGGGATCAAAAGCGGGACAAAAAAGATAGCGAAGCCAATGCCTATCGCTAATGCTGGCCATATTGGGCGGATCAGCGTTTGTAAATTCAAAGCCGTTTTATGTTCTCGTGAGGCTTGCCATTGTCTCCACATACACCAGAGTACAACATATCCCGTAAATAAAATTAGATAGAGGGCGTGATACCAATCAATTAGAGTGGCGAGAATCAAGAAAAAACAGGCTGACAAGATGTTTCGCCAACGATATCGAATGGGCCGTGTGTTTGTCCAGGGCTGCAAGGTGCGAAGCAGCCAGAGGATATAGAATGGTGGCCACATCATACTGAAAACTTGCATATGCCCAAGTAGATGAGCCATATGAAACGGGGCCATCGTGAAAACAAGCCCCCCGACAAATGCTGCCGGATAAAGCGAATTTTTTGAGAAACGCTTAAATTGGCTTAGGGTATACAACGCCAATAAATAAACCCCGTACCCAGAAAATACAAAGCTAAAAAATACGACACTATTATAGGCTAACGCGAGGCCCCCATTAAGTTGAATGGGAAGAGTCCATAAAGCATTAAGAATGTTGAGGGTATGAAAAAATAGATTGGTGCCATCAGGGGGATATAAAATGTAGGTGAAATATGGGTGTGTTTGCTTAACTAGCAATGCTTCTTTGACCCACCAGATGTTCCAGTAATTTTGCCAGCCATCAAACCCATCGCCCGGTATGCCATCCGTCAGATGTATCGCTGTAGGCCACGTCATGACAACGGTCAATATGAAATATGCACCTATTATGATAATGTTTCGACGATAGATCAAAGTATGTGTCTCCCAAAAACGGGAGACATTATACCCTTAGGACAATGGGGATGGCAAAGGCGTAAGATAGACCTTAATTGGATTTTATAATAGTTGGCAGATAGAGGGCATCTGAGGTAATAACGGTGGTAATTCTTTCCTCTCCAGCCGTATAGATCGGATGACTGGTTGTAATGCTGCCTTGTCCACTAACCGCATAGAAGTCATTTGTGATAGGACTATCTGTATGAGAAATGGTTAAGGTAACCTGCTGGGCTGCTCCTGGGGCAAGACTATCAATTGTCCAACTAACCACATTACCTCCTACAAGCATGCCCCCATCAAGATATATTGAGGAACTGGGTAATGCATTGGTTATGACAATGTTTTGCGCGGCGAAGATACCATTATTTGTGACGGTTAATGTGTAGGTAATCAATTCCGTCGTAGGTACATTGGTTGGCCCATTTGCCTTAATCGCCAAGCCTTGCTCTCGAAGTAAATAAAGGCCATTTGAAATGTCGCTAATGAGTAAAGTGCCACTGGGTAGATAGGGATAAACGCCCCAAGCCCCACTAAAACTACCGTTATCATCGGCGGGATAGGTATCAAAATAGGCAATATGTTGGGGCTGATTAGGGTCAGCGACATCCAATAAAGTGAGACCCCGTCGATAGTTACTCATGTAGTAATGGTTTTTTCGGGTATAACCATTGTGGTCAATCGCTGACGAGGGGCCTTCCCACACGCGGCTAATAAACGGGGTGGTTAAATCTGAAATGTCTAAAACACGCAGCCGGGTATTATGCCCAACGAATAATTCATCGAGCTCATCCTGAATAAAGATAAACATTCTGTCTTCCGACCACCAGCCAGAGTGAGTGTATCTCGCCCCATCATAAGGGGTTACACTAATTTGAACAGGCGCAGATTTATCCGTAACATCCCACAAATCGACCGTATTTTCATTAAAGTCGACATAAATTTCGCAGGGATTGTGTCCCGCACAGTCAGCTGTACGGGTATCCGTTATAATCAGGGTACTTGCATCGTGAACGTAGCCGGAAGCACTAAAAGACCCAGCGGTTTGAACGGGACTGGTTGGATTGGTTAAATCCAAAATATGGGCCCTACCTCCATCCAAATTCGAACCCAGAATATAGGCATATGCTGTTTTATCACTTTGCGTTACTCCAGTCGTGTAATCGACATCACTAAGGTAAATGTTGTGAGCACGCTGAAAACCTGTGTAGGTGTTAGCTAAGGAAATACTGTTAGGTAGATCACTTAAATCAATAATCTGTAAGCCTTGATTAACGTTGTCGGCTACGACATACGCATAGGCGTCCCATCGATTTTCTGCACCATTAAAAAATTGATATACTTTGATGTCTCGCCACGTTGTACCTAACCCAGAAATTGTGCCAATTTCAACTGGGTTGAATGGGTCTGTGACATCAACAACGGCCGTTCCATTCCATAAGCCAATAATGGCATATTCACGATTGTCGTCTAAATCAACATACCCCCAAATGTCATTCGCTGCAGAGGGCGTGGAGCTAAAGGAACTGAGGGGCATCCGAGCCAGTAAGTCGATGCCTTGACATGGATAGCCGTCAGCAGAATTATTTTGACAAGGCGTAAAGCTTGTCACTTCTGCAATTTTTGACTGTAGGTTAATTGTTTGGTCCGTGATTTCAAGATCAACTTGTTTTGCATCAGTGAGCAAAACAAATCCATTTGCCTCTAAATCTTCTTTGTAACTAGCATCTGGCCCAACCAAATAGGTTTTATTTTCTTCTGTATTTTGGACCGCAAATTGATCATTACTTTGGTATCCACCTTTGACAGGAATGACTGGACTGCGAAGCAGATTAATGTCGGCATTATCCACAAAGTATGTGCCAGCCGCTACCCGAACTTGGTCACCGAGCATTGCCCGGTTGATTGCGTACAAAATCGTGCGGCAAGGGGCAGTCGGATCGTCACAGTCATCTTGATCGACACCATCTTGAGCCACAAAGCGGAAGGGAAACCCACTTCGATGGGCCTCAGTTGGCGTGGCTAGAGCGATCAAAAAGAAGGCACTCATTGATAATGTCCAGATTGTGAGAAATGTCAGGCGAATGAAATGGGAAAATTTTAATGAGTTCATCGTGGTCCCTCTTAAATCACTTTTTATAGTTATATAATACAATTGTAATAAAGATTTTAGAATAGGATTATCGTTCAATGTGCTTGTTTCTGTCACACACCTAATTTAGTTATACTCAAGATGCCATAAATTAGAAACAAGACCAATAAAACTATTCATTTTGCTGAACTATTCTATTTCAAGATATTGCCAAACTCTCAAAAAACTTTACCTGTCTGATAAATAATCACGGCTAAGAGACAAGGTCTAGGCTGTGAGTTTCGTACTATGAGTTGCGTACTATGGAGTAAGTTGCCTTTTATATGATTTGCTGATTGCTCTAAAACAGGTAGAATCAGTGATGTCTATTTGTGCTCTGACAAAATCTTAACCGGAAAGGACGCCATGGATAACACACTCGACCAGACCATACAGATACTTCTCAAACAAACTGAATTAACAGCTACCGAAATTACTCAATTACGTTTATCTAATTTGCACCTGGCTGGTAAAACCCCAAATCTGACTTTTAATTTTGATGATAGGGAAGAGCCGAAAATGGTGGATCTCAATATGGAGGTTCATCGTGCCCTGGTTTCTTGGCTTGTTGCTCGTCCCGACTCAACAAGCGATCTCTTATTCCCTGGTGAGAATGGTGAACCATTATCTGCTGAAGTTGTAGAGCGAGCAGGGGAACAGACAGGTGATTCGAGTCCTAAAAAGACGCCAGAAGAGGCTGATACAGCCACTGATGAGGCGAATGACAATCTGAATGAAGATAAACCTACCACGCCTCCACCTGCACCCTTTGGCGGAGATACAATGGTCACGATTCGTCGGCCTATGTCTCCACCACCCGGGAGTCGTCCTGGTGAAACAACGATGGTTAGCGGCCAAGTTCCCCCGCAGTCAATTCCTGAGATGGATGGTATTACGCCTACCCCAATAACGCCAAAGCCAGCTGCTCCGCCCAACCCAGTACCCATAAAACCACAAAATGACAAGGTTGATATTCCTTTACCAACTACGGTGCCAAAAGATCGGCCAAATGAAGCCGTTTCCTTCCCTTCAGAGTCAGAAACGACAATGCCTGGCCCAATACCTATAACCGGCCCAGATAAAAATCAACCCCGTCCAGTATCACCAACGCCAAAACGGGTACAGCCAAAACGGGCAACTCCAGTGAGACCCGCCCCGGTTCCAGTGAAACCACATGTACCCACACCTGCTCCATCTTCTCAATCTGAAGGGCAGCCGAAGGCAGAAGCAGCAACAAAAGAAAAAACGCCACCATCTCCGTCCAAGCCAAGTGTGATTACTGCGGCTGAAGCGGCTCAACAAAAGCCGTCTCCCTTTAGACGAGTATTAGGATGGGCGGTGATTGTTGTTTCAATTCTGTTATGTGCTGGGGTATGCTTCGGAGGGGGGTATTTTGCCACTCAAAGTGATGCTGGACGAGGTTTAGTAGCGGGTTTGAATATTCCGGGTGTGACCTCCGATGGCTCTGGTGATGAAGGCGATGCAATTCCAGCCCCAATTATTGAGCAACCTGTTTCACCGATCGCTTCAGCCACACCAACGCTACCGCCAACTGCAACTTCAACATCCTTGCCCCCAACAAATACACCTGAACCAACAGATACACCTACGCCTGAGCCGACGCCTACTGAAACTCAAACACCTGAGCCAACAGACACGCCTGCACCCCCGACTGAAACCCCACTACCGACAGATACGCCTGAGCCAACAGTTACAAATACACCTGAGGTCGTTGAACCGATTGATACCCCAACACCAGAAGCCACGCCGACACCAGAGGCCACACCAACGCCATCATTGAAGTATGATGCGCCCGTTTTGCTTGAGCCCGTGCCAGAGTTTGAATATATTGCCGGAAATACAATTGTTTTACGCTGGCAACCCGTTGGCGAGTTGGCTCCAGATGAGCAATATGCTGTACGGATGCGATATCAATTTGAAAATCAAATAACGTATCAAGGCGCTAATTTGCAAGCCACTGAATGGACTGTGCCATTGTCACTCTATGGCCAAATCGATCCACCAGGTAACCGATACGAATGGTTTGTTGTGGTTGAGCGAGTTAATGATGATGGATCAGGTGTGGCTATCAGCCCTGAGAGTGAAGTTGGAACCTTTTATTGGAAATAAAGAAACTGTTTTGGAAATACAAAAGCTCGTTACCTCTTTATACAACTGTAAGAGTAACGAGCTTTTTTGATTGATGTAATATTGGCCTCTCACAAATCAATCTTGGTTGACTCATACCGTCGGTCAGGAAATTGGTATCAAAAATATTTTGACATCTTATCTTATCCCGAAGATTTGACAATAAATTGATTAATTATGAATTTAATCTTTACAAAACTTGTTTGTAATTTTTGTAACTTGACAGGGTAATAAATCGCCCGTATAATCACGTCAAATTAAATAGTTGAGGAAACTCAGTTTCTTCGACACTAACCTTCGGGGTCGGGTGAGCCATAATGGCAATTCCCAACCGACGGTATGAGTCAGCCTTGGTTGACTCGAGCCCGTGACCCTTGTTTAGGATGAATAAATTCATCAGGCAGTTGAACAAGGCTGATTCGGTAAGAAGCCGAAGCCGACGGTATAGTCCGGATGGGAGAAGGTTAAGATAACTGATCATTGATACAGTTGTAATTTTTGATGTACTGAAATGCCGCATCAATAGAATTGTGTTATTTGATTAGCTACTCTTGCTTACACCAAGCTCAATTTTGTTACCTCCGAAGGCTCATTTATAGGGTCTTCGGTTTTTTGTTCAAAATGAGATGGTGTATTGGCGTATTTGGTGCTGATTTTAGGGATCAGTTGCCATCTATATGTCGTTAAATGGACCCCGATTTGTGTATCAAATCGGGGTATTTTTTTTGGAGGCCAATATGCAAAACAGTCGTCACTTATTACAACGGCCAATGACTTCATTCAACGTCAAGAATTGGATACCAAGGCAATTATCAGGGCTAGTTCGGCCCGAAGTTTTGATGATTCCAATCGGCTTAATCCTCTTCATTTCAGTTTGGGAGATGGTCATTTGGCTAGGAGATTATCCCCCCTTTATTTTGCCTTCAGTGACCGACGTTCTGACGACGTTAAACCGTGTAGTTTTTGATGGAAGTCTGTGGCGACACGCGCAAGCGACCTTGTTTGCGGTGTTTGCTGGATTAGGACTTGGCCTCAGTTTAGCCTTGATTTTGGGTTACATTTTGGCCAAAAATCAATTGCTCGAACGATTATTAGCCCCCTATATTGTGGCCTCCCAATCTGTTCCAGTGGTTGCCATTGCCCCATTATTGGTAATTTGGTTTGGCTCAGGCCGTCTAAGCAAAGTTTTGATTTGTGCCTTAATTGTTTTCTTCCCCGTGTTGATTACGACAATCGTAGGTCTACGCTCGGTTGACAGCGATTTACGTGATTTAATGCGCTCGTTGAAAGCAAGTCGCTGGCAAATGTTTACGATGCTTGAGGTTCCAGCTGCGTTACCTGTCTTGTTAGGTGGCTTGAAGGTTAGTGTGACCCTTTCGGTGATTGGAGCAGTTGTTGGTGAATTTGTCGGTGCAGACCAAGGCTTGGGTTTTCTAATTAACCAAGCGCGTGGCTTGTTTAACACCCCCCTTGTGTTCGTAGCAATCTTATCGTTAGTTGTCATTGCTATTTCGCTCTATGCCATTGTTGCTTTTGTCGAACAATGGTTATTGAAATGGCGAAATGCTTGATTTTGGAAAAATGTTTATTGCCTTTTGAGTTCTTCAAGAATAATTGATTTTTAGCTCTACGAACTCTACAAACGCTATAAACCCTACAAATTTTAAACATAAAAGGATTATTCTTAGAAATGCGAAAAGCATTGTTGTTCAGTTTAATAGTTGTTTTGTTCCTGGCCGCCTGTGACCTTGCCCCACAACCGGCTGCCAACGAAAATAGTGGTGCTCCATCTGGAGAAATGCAAAAAATTGATTTGGGTGTTGGATTTATTCCCAACATCCAGTTTGCCCCTTACTACGTTGCTCAAGCCAAAGGCTTTTATGCCGAAGAAGGCTTAGATGTTTCTCTGGAGTATGGATTCGAGAATGATTTTGTGGCGCTCACAGCACAAGGTGAGCGTCAATTTGCGGTAGCCAGCGGGGATCAGGTAATCTTGGGCCGAGCGCAAGGGTTACCGATTGTCTATGTGATGAAATGGTATGAGCGATTTCCAGTCGCTTTGATGGCTTTATCCGACTCGGGGATTGATGCCCCTGCTAAACTTGATGGTCAATCTGTTGGTTTGCCAGGATTGTTTGGCGCGACATACGTTGCTTGGGAGGCTTTGGCATACGCTGCGGAGCTTAATCAGGACAACATTAATCTTGAAGAAATTGGTTTTACCCAGGCGGAAGCAGTGAGTGAAGAAAAGGTAGATGCAGCAATGGTCTACATTACCAACGAGCCAATTCAATTGACTCAAGCTGGTAAGGATGTCAACGTTATTGAGGTTTCAGATTATATTGATTTAGTGGCCAATGGTCTAGTCACTAATGAGAAATTGATTGCAGAAAATCCTGAATTAGTGGCCCGAATGGTACGGGCCTCAGTTAAAGGCCTTGAGTACACGCTTGAGAATCCCGACGAAGCCTTTGAAATATCGCGAGAGTTTATTCCTGATATGAGTGATGAAGATGCTCCCACCCAAAAACTTGTCCTGGAAGCTTCAATTGAATTATGGCAGAGTGACAGTTTAGGCCGCTCTTCAGAGCAAGCTTGGGCCGACTCAACTGCCTTTATGTTGGAAACAGGGCTGATTGAGAGCGAAGTCGATGTCCCCAGTATGTTTACCAATGAATTTCTAGCCGAATAAAACTACTAGGGTGGAGATGTCATTTGTGCTGCGTCTCCGCCCTGACCTCCTCTCATAATGTCTAATATTATTCTTCAAGCCACCCGCGTTTCAAAACAATATCCAACCAATGATTTAACCCAGCAAAACCATCTGAAGGCCATTGCGGATATTTCTTTTATCGTAGAAGCAGGCGAATTTCTGTGTATTGTTGGTCCATCGGGTTGTGGAAAAAGTACATTGTTGCGAATGCTGGCTGGACTGATTTTGCCTGATCAAGGCCAAGTTTACCTCCACGGCAAGCAGTTGGATAGCCCCTCAAGAAGTGTTGGTCTCGTCTTTCAAAAAGCCAATCTTATGCCGTGGCGCACTGTTTTCGATAATGTGGCACTTCCTTTGCAAGTGCAAAATATCGATACAAATGAGGCAGCGCAGCGGGTGACTGAGGCCCTTGAGATGGTGGGTCTAAAGGAATTTGTCGATAGCTATCCCCATCAGCTATCCGGCGGGATGGCCCAACGCGTGGCCATTGCCCGCGCTTTGGCCCATGAACCCGAAATCCTGCTGTTAGATGAGCCTTTTGGCGCGCTGGATGCACTGACCCGGGAGCGGCTCAATCAGGAGCTGTTGCGACTGTGGCAGGTACGCCAAGAAACGGTGGTGATGGTCACGCACGATATTCGGGAGGCCGTATTCTTAGCTGACCGAGTGATTGTCCTCACCCAGCGCCCAGGTCGTGTAGCTGCGGTCATTCCTGTTGATTTACCCCGCCCTCGGGATAGTGAGTTGCTCTATAATAGCGAAGCGTTTAATACCTTGGCGTTGCGGGTACGTGAGGCGATTCAATAAAAAAGCGGTGGATGCTTCCACCGCTTTTTAGACAATAGATTTACAAACTTTTTATGACGAATACGCATATCGCCAGGCGAACTCGCGGCGATAGCCGTAGTCAGTGCTGAAGCTACCGAAGGCTTTGGCGGGCATTCGGCGGAGGGGGTGCCGACTGAGGGCACGGAGACCACGTTGGGCGATGCGATAGGGGGAGTAGATAGTGCGGCAGACTTTGTCATACTCACGCTCAAATGTCTCGACTGACATTTGTTTGGGATAGTAGGTAACGTGGGCTGTATCGTAGTATCGCCACGTTTTTTCAGGGATGAGGCGGTTCTCTTTTTCGAGCTGGGCACGGAAAGGGGTGCCAGGATAGGGTGTCAGAACCGTGGTGCTCATACTATCCAGCCCAGAGGTTCGGCCAAATTTCCAGGTATCCCACATCACTTCAGGGGTATCCTCATCGAAGCCAAAGACAAACAGCCCAACGACGCCGATACCGAACTTTTGGACACCTTTGATCGCTTCCAAATATTGCGCCGTTTTTCCTTTACTCTTGCCGCCCAACTCACGGCGGTTGGCTGGATTCACCGACTCAAAGCCAATAAAGAATTTGTCGAGGTGAGCACGTTTGGCGAGTTTGAGCAATTCGGGATACTCAGCCACCATCATCTCCGCCTGCGTGGTCCAGCCGCGCAGAGGTAGTTTTTCTAAGGCAAGAAACAATTTTTCTGTGTATTCGGGATCGATCGCAAAGGACAAGCCAAAGTTATCATCGGTTAAAAAGAAGCGATCAATCTTACGTCGTTCAATTTCTTCGACGATTTCTTCCACGGGACGGAAGCGCATTTTCTGACCACTGACTCGGATGGCGGTGCAGAAGGTACAGTTGCGAGGACAGCCTCGGGTGATTTCCAGCATCGGGGTCCAATAGCGCCGATTTTCATCGACCATCTCAATCACACGGTCAGTTAGGGGGGCAACTCCGGTTAGATCCGCCCACTCTGTATCAACATAGCGGGGCTGCAATCGATCATTTTGAAAATCTTCGATAATTTTGGGCCACGTTCGATAGGCCTCCCCAATAACAATCACATCAGCCCAAGGCTCAACATCTTCAGGGAGGAGGGTGACGTGATTACCCCCCAAGACCACGGCCTCAACCCCGGCTTCGTGAGCAATTTTGGCATAGCGCTCAGCAGTTTCAATCGCCAATGTTTTGGCGGTGATTCCCACTAAGTCATGTTTGCCGAGGGTACGAATTTTATTATCAAGCGGTTCCCAGTTCTCATCCCAGATTTCAACATCAATGTCATCTGGAACAAGTGAAGCCAGTCGCATTAAAGTGTACGGCGCGCCTGGGGCACGACCAAAGATACGTCCATCACGGCCTGGTTGAATGAGAACTATTTTTCGAATTTCCAACGGTCTCTCCTAGAATATCTACCCATTTTTACATCCTTACAATTTTATGGGTTGTGGAGTTTTTGACAAATGCCTCTAAATAAACTTTTGTCTAAAACGAAACATTTAATTTTATTTTGAAAAACTTTTTAGCACTTAATGTTATTTTAGTCAAACTATAATTCTTCTTGAAGTCAATTTTAAGGATGTAATTAGTGGTATTTTCCCTTATTCCCACTAAAAGCCCATTGTCTCTATAGCTCGCCTTTGCTATACTGAGGACATACTCGTCAGGTAAAATTTCTGGGCTTGCATTGCACTTTTCTAACTAAATTAACAGCGTAGGCAATAATACGGGGTTACATAAAAACCTCGTTTGATGTGTGGGATTGAATGAAAATTTATGTATTGGCGACCAATCTTTTTGCAATCGCCGCGTTATTGATGGCGGTAGAAAGTTATATCAGACGAACTCGAACGTTTAACTTACTACCGCTTTTTTTGTTGGTTGTTAGTCGATCATTGGTGTTTATTGGGGAGATAAGCCTGTCATTGACACAACAATCAGGGTTTATTCAGGCGCTAAATTTATTTAGCCTCCTGTGTATTTTGTTGATTCTCATCGAACCGTTCCCTTGGACAAAACAGCCAATTCGATGGATATTTTTGGGCTTTATTATCACCTCCGTAGGTCTTGCTCTGTTAGTAACAATACCATTTTGGTCTGTGCCGCCTCAAATCAATGGTATTCTAATGGCCATGATGGGGGCCGTTTTTATATTTTTAACATCCTCAAAACTTCGTTGGTTGCACCTGATTATCCCCTTTGTCTTGGCCGTGACCCACTTTTTCGAATTACTTGAATTAACCAATGTGAGCGGGTTTATGATGCTCATCGGCTATGCTCTGTTGATTTGGGTGATTCATCAGCGAAATATAGACATATTTGCAGATCGCGAACGTGGTGCTCAGGACTTAGTTGAAGAGGCATTTAATTTGACACAAGAACGACAACGGTTACTGGATGCAATTGACGCAATTAGCCAGGTACCTAATCTAAGCCAATCTTTGGAGCATATCGTTCGCACTGTGGCCCAACTCACCCATTCGGATCAGGCTGCAATTTTTGTCCTCAACCCAAACTTTCCTCAAGAAGCGCGTTTGCTTACCCTTTACAGCCCTTATCGTCCGTTCCACATTAGTGGCTCCGATGATGTTGTCTGTCTTTTAGCAAAATGCCCTGCACTCCAGACAGCAATTACTGACCAAAGCCAGATGTTGTGTCAGGATGATTTTGAGATGTTACGAGTACTCTACCAGATGTGGGATGAACCATCAGTTGGTCCAACCCTGTTACAACCTTTGTTAATTCAAGGCCGACCGATCGGGGCTTTGCTCGTGGGTAATCCAATTAGTCAAGCATCAATTCGCCAGGATGATGTCGACTTGATTGCCCTTTTGGCCGGACAAATTGCAATTTTGGTGGAAAGTCGATATCGCTATATCAAGCTTGAGCGTGAAGCAGAGGAAGTAACCACCACGGTCAAAAAACGAATAAAAGCCCCAGATCAACAACTGTCAGCGATCTTGGAGAAAATTAGTGATGGGGTTGTGGTCAGTAATAATTCTGGCCGGGTACAATTTGTGAATCGGGCGGCTGAACAGATTTTGGGGAAATCAGGCCGAACCTTAATTGGGCAGTCGATTGGTAGTATCTATCGAGAAATAGATGCCAAAGAGCCAGTTGATGATTTTATGAGCTCCTTTGAACGACGAGACCAAGCGCTGCCTACATTTGTTGAACGAGATGACCGATCTATTCAGGGGCGGTTAATTCCTTGGCGTGGTAATGATAGTGAGTGGTTGGGCATTATTGCTATTTTCCGCGATGTGACCCGTGAAGTGAAGGCAGACCAGGCTCGAAATGACTTCATTACGGCCTTATCACATGAACTACGTGCACCCTTAACAACGGTCAAGGGATATTCCGAATTGATTATGAATGGAATGATGGGGGATTACCCCTTACAACATCGAAAAACGCAGCAGATTATTTATAGTGGCACCGAGCGAATTGTTGAGATCCTGGATAATGCAGTGAAAACAAGTACGGAAAATCGTCATCGAGTTTTGCCAAGATATGAAGAAGCGAACGTTCACCAGGTAATTCACCAAACGATACAAGAGGTTCGGCCTCTTGTTGAAATGCAGGAACTCTACTTGTCGCATAAAATAGCTGCAGATATACCGTCGGTTATGGTGGATGTCCAACATCTTTATCGAATTTTGTATAACTTGCTATCGAACGCCTGTCGTTTCACCCCGCCAGGGGGGCGTATTGTGATCAAGGCCTGGGTTCAATCTGACCCGCAGGATAAATCCGACCAGCCCTACCTTTGTATCTCTGTAACTGACACGGGGATTGGGATTCCTGCTAATCATCTTGAGCGAATTTTTGATCGTTATTACAAGATTAATCATCCAATCTTAATGCACTATACCGAGGGGATGGGGTTGGGGTTAACTGTGGTTAAAGAGTTGGTGGAACTCCATAATGGTCGTGTCTGGGCTGAAAGCGTCCTTGGCAAAGGTTCTCTGTTTCAAGTCATTCTACCTATCTCAGCTAAATATTAGATTGCATTGTTGAAAGTTGATAGGCGAGTAAAGACTCATTCCTTAAATAGCTCGTCATCTTGTTACTTCGTTACCTTTTCCTCTGTTCCATTTCAGAATTTGTGTTATAATTGAGCCGTGATTATTGTTTGGGCTAATAAAAAGTAAAGGTGTGAAGATTGCAAACCATATTATTAGTTGAAGATGATGATACGTTACAACAAACACTGACCTATAATCTTGAAGTGGAAGGTTATCACGTCATTGCCGCAAGTAATGGACAGATTGGGCTGGATTTAGCCCGGACCCAATCCCCCGATTTGATCGTACTTGATGTTATGTTGCCGGAGCTTGATGGTTTATCGGTCTGCCGAATTTTACGCCGAGAGCTGGATATCCCCATTATTATGTTGACCGCACGGTCAAGTGAGGTCGATAAGATTATTGGGCTTGACTCTGGAGCAGATGATTACATCACTAAACCCTTTAGCCTCGGTGAGTTTTTTGCTCGAGTACGGGCTGCCTTACGGCGTAAGCCTAAAGAAGCATTGCCAAAGCGAATTGAAGCTGGCGAACTTACGCTGGACTTAGTGGGCCGTAAAGCGTATAAGTCCCAACAAAAGTTAAACTTGAGCCATAAAGAGTTTGATTTGCTAGCCGAACTCATGCAGAATCGTGGTATGGTTTTATCACGAGACTTACTTTTAACAAAAGTATGGGGCTATGATTATCACGGCGGGTCACGAACCGTAGACGTACATGTGCGATGGTTGCGTGAAAAGATTGAGGAAGATCCCTCAAAACCAATGCGAATCACAACAGTGCGCAGTATTGGCTATCGATTTGAAGGATAGCTTATCTCATTGAAAACTTTGGGGAGAAGCTCCGTTAAAGAAATTTAACTTTTGCTTTACAAGACCTTAAATTAAAATTAATCCGATTATAATGCTCTTTATGTAGAATCCACTTTGATTATGAAGTGGATTTTTTATTATATTTAAGGAGAACCTATTTAATGAATGAAACAGTTGGAACATTGAATTTGAAAATTGCTAAACTTGAGCAACAAATTCAAATATTAAAGCAAAGACTCAATTTGAGTAGCGTTTATCCAGAACACCGTGCCAGTTTATCACGACAAAGAGAACAAGTAGAATTGTTTCTGGATCAACTTATTCAATACCGCGATAATGTTGTCCAGAATAAGTAATTACAGTGGAGACTGTAGCAATGGGCCTTATGCAAGGTAACAATCGCTTTAATCATTTGCTTAAGGCACTAGAAACAGGCTGGGAAATTGAAGAGCCTGTTCTGCTCGGTGCAATGTGGCGCTCATCGGCGGAAAAAGGTGGCACCTATCACTTTGTCTTACATAACCGAAGTGATGATAAGAAAACGATGATTAGCTTGCCTCCTTCATCCCAACTTTTACTTTTCCTCGCAGAAAATAATATTTCAGTTGCCCCCATTCAATAATTAAAAATTTATATCTACCTCCTCACAAATCTTGATGAATACGAGGAGTATTTTTTGATTCAAACCAGATTCAAATCTGTTTATGGTATAATCCGCTCTTGGGTGGTCATTTTTAGGTTGAATGTGACTTAAAATGGCCAAAAATGTGGATAAAAAACTAAAAAACTTAAGATTGTCAATTCAAGCCAAAGGCGGTACAATTTTTGTGTATCAAATTTGGTTTTTATTTTTGCTTAAGAATGATAACCGAGATAAATTATTTTAATCTCGAACTTGGTTTGGTAAACAGGGGGTTCTCCTTTAATGAGTTTTGTAGCTTCAAATACGAAGTTTGTTTTTCAAGTCTTGTCTAATCTTCTCACCGGAAAAAGTCATGTAGCGAGACGAGAAATCATTCGAAAATATGGGAATATCTTAAAGCGATACTATAAGAGTAACCCACCTAAAGGGATAAGCATTATCGAGGAAGAGTGGGACCATTTAATTATTCTCGATGCTTGTCGCTATGATCATTTTGAACAGATGAACACGCTTGAGGGTAAGCTGGAGAAAAAGATTAGCCGAGGTTCAAGCACTAGTGATTGGCTCAGTAAAAATTTCAAAAACTACTATGATGATATTGTGTACGTCTCCTCCAACCCCCATTGTTCTGATCACGAAGTCGTTGGTTTTTTAGGTATTGAACATTTCCACCACGTTGAAAATGTATGGCAGTACGGTTGGGATGATAGTCTTGATACTGTGCCTCCCCATGAAATCACGAATGCAGCGCTAAGGATGAAAGAAAAATATCCAGATAAGCGTCTGATTATTCATTATATCCAGCCTCACGGCCCTTGGATTGGAAAAACAAGAATATCTGTTGAGGAATTAGGTTTTGATGTATCTTTTGCTCATTCCGTTGATAAGTGGGTTGTGGATACAATGGCCTGGACCTTGGCAGAAGAAGGGCGTTTTGACCTTAAACTTCTCTGGCAAGCAACATTGGATAATTTAGAACTAGTGCTGGTAGATGTTGAAAAGATTGTCGCCGAATTATCAGGCAAAGTTGTTGTTACAGCCGATCACGGTGAGGCTTTTGGTGAAAAGTGGGTATATGGTCACCCCTATGGTATTTACACATCCGAGTTAGTTGAAGTACCGTGGTTTATTATTGACAAGGGGCCAGCAAATCGTCCTGTCAACCACAATCCTCTCATGGAAGATGTAGCTCCTCAAGAAGACAATAAAGAAGAGCGTGAGATGACCCCAGAAGAGAAGAAAAAATTGGAAGAGCGTCTCAAAGCTTTGGGATATTTCGAATAATCGTATCTTATCATTATTCACCAGCGTCAACATGAACATTTATCTCACATCAACCCCAATTTAACCAGAGACCGAGAATATTATGAGTACATTTGCTCGAAGTATGGGCTCTAAAGGAAAATTGCTGTATCGCTACGTCACAAACTCGATACGGTTATTGCCCGATTTTATCATCATCGGGGCCCAAAAGGGTGGGACAACTTCACTGTATCGTTACTTAAGTGAACACCCTGCTGTTGTTCCCTCCTATAAAAAGGAAGTTCATTATTTCGACCTTAATTATCAAGAAGGTCTTAGCTGGTATCGCTCACAATTCCCTCTTACCCTTGAACGAAAAGAGAATCATTTAACAGGCGAAGCAAGTCCATACTACTTGTACCATCCCCATGTCCCCAAACGGGTGGCTCAATTAGTGCCAAATGTTAAATTGATTGCTTTGTTGCGCGAACCAGCTAGTCGGGCCTACTCCCACTATTATCATGAGGTCAAGAATAAACGAGACCCTCTTTCATTTGAAGAAGCCATTGATGCGGAAGAAGAACGATTATCTGGGGAATTAGAAAAAATGTTGGCTGATGAGAATTATTACAGTTATAATCATCAGCGTTATTCATATCTTGATCGCGGTATTTACATTGACCAGCTTTTGGCCTGGGAAAGATACTTTGACCGGTCCCAAATGCTTGTTTTAAGCAGCGAAGAGCTTTTTAACGAGTCTACTCAGGCCTTTGATAAGGTGCTTGATTTCTTGGGGTTACCCAAGTGGTACCCAGAATTTAAACAACATTACGCTAATACTTATCCAGATATTGGGGAAGCGCTTTTAGAACGGTTAAAAAATTTTTATACACCTCATAATGAAAGATTGTTTGACCATTTGAATACACGGTTTGCCTGGTAACCATTTGACTGGAAACTTCGCTCACCCAGAGAGAAATAACGTAGAAAGGTACTATACAAATATGTATTTATTCAAATTAACAGGAGTAGGTTATGTTTAATTTTTTCAGACGTAAAAAAGATCGCAAAGTTTTTGTGATTGGTCTGGATTGTGCTGAACCCACTCTCATGTTTGATTGGTGGAAAGATGAACTACCAAATTTTCGCCGCCTGATGGACAAGGGCGCTTATGGCCCCCTGACGAGCGCAACACCCTGTATCACTGTACCTGCTTGGTCCTCGATGACCTCTAGCACCGATCCCGGCGTGCTCGGTATTTATGGCTTTCGTAATCGAGCTGATTATTCTTACGATAATATGTTTATCGCCACAGGAAACGCAGTGAAACAACGTCGAGTGTGGGAATATTTAGGCGAAGCAGAAAAGAATGTTATCTTGGTTGGTGTGCCTCAAACCTATCCCGTACGCCCTGTTAATGGTCATCTGATCAGCAGCTTCCTGACCCCTGATATTGAAAAGCAGTACACCTACCCAAATGATCTTCGTTATGAAATTGAAAAAGTGCTTGACGGACAGGATTATGAGGTAGATGTTCGCAATTTCCGGACGGATGATAAAGAAAACCTGCTCAAACAGATTTATGAGATGACCGAGAAACGCTTCAAGGTCTTACATTATCTCCAGCAGGAAAAACCGTGGGACTTTTTCATGTTTGTTGAGATGGGGGTTGACCGTATTCATCACGGTTTTTGGAAATACATCGATCCAGCGCATCGTCTGTATGAACCCGGCAACAAATATGAAAATTCGATAAAGGATTACTATAAATATATTGATAAAGAAGTTGGTAAGATGCTTGATCGGCTCGACGACGATACTGTTGTGCTGGTTGTTTCTGACCACGGTGCTAAGAAAATGGATGGAGGCTTCTGTCTCAATGAATGGTTCCTTCAAGAAGGCTATCTGAGCTTCAAAGAAGATATTCCTCGTGACGGGCAATTAAAGAAATTCGAGCAGCTTGAAGTCGATTGGTCTAAAACAAAGGCTTGGGGCTCGG
Organism: Phycisphaerae bacterium; assembly: GCA_028285035.1. Next base: position 30,943 of record JANQQF010000078.1, on the reverse strand, counting down.
GTGGATATTATGGTCGTATTTTCTTTAATATTGAAGGTCGTGAACCACAAGGCATCATTCCGCAAAGTGAGTATAACAATTTCCGACGTGAACTCACCGAAAAGCTGAATGCAGTTGTTGATCACGAAGGCAATCCAATGGGGAATATTTGCTATTTGCCTGAGGAAATTTATAAAACTGTCAACAATGTTGCCCCTGATTTGATGGTCTATTTTGGTGATCTCAACTGGCGCTCTGTTGGCACGATGGGGCATCCTGGATTGTACACCTTTGAAAATGACACTGGCCCCGATGATGCCAATCACGCTCAGGACGGTCTGGTGATTTACTGCGACCCCCGAAATAATATGGGGGGCAGACCAATCAAAGGGGCACAATTGATGGACATTGCCCCTACGGTCTTGAGCATTATGGATCAAAATATCCCTGGCCATATGCAGGGGAACATCATTGCACCTTAAGTTTTAACCGACTTTGAAGTCGGTTTTGTTCCCTGTTTTTTAGTAAAATTTACTTTTACTAAAATCGGGCATCTGAAAAATTTTTTATAGGTAGTATTTGGTTAGTTTTTGACGAGGGTCATTGACCCTCGCTTTTAATGTGAGCAGTAAAATTATCCTGCATCACAAATATGAATATCTAAGTTTATAAGCATTTGGAGGCTTACATTGAGTACCACAAACGGATCTAATTTGATCGAACCCTATGGCGGAAAACTAGTTGATCTTCTTGTTCCAAAGGAAGATCTTGCTGAATTGAAAGAGTATGCGGGTCATCTCCCTTCAATCCAATTATCATCCCGTCAATTGTGTGATTTGGAACTGTTAACCACTGGCGCATTTTCGCCGTTGGATCGTTTTATGGGTGAAGCAGATTTGCAAAGTGTCATGGACAACATGCGCTTGGAAAATGGCTATGTTTTCCCAATGCCCATCACTTTGCCTATCGAACCCAATGATGAAATTCGCATTGGCCAGCAAATTGCCCTGCGTAATGCAAAAAATAACCTGTTGGCAATTATGACGGTCCAGGAAATGTATGAGTGGAATCGTGAAGAAATGGCCGAGAAAGTATTCGGTACGCAGGATCTCCGGCATCCAGCTGTTGCTGAGATGCACCGCTGGGGGCCAGTCAATATTTCTGGTCGATTGCAAGTGTTACAAATCCCACCCCATCACGATTTCCAAGATCTCCGCATGACCCCAGCCCAAACCCGGGCGAAGTTGGCTGAATATCCAGCCCAGAATGTTGTTGCATTCCAGACCCGAAACCCAATGCACCGCGTTCACGAGGAATTGACTAAACGTGCCTCAAAAGAAGTAGATGGGATTCTGTTACTACACCCTGTTGTTGGGATGACCAAACCTGGTGATGTTGATTACTACACCCGTGTTCGAACCTATCGTACCTTGGCCGAAAATTACTACGAGCCAGGTAAAATCGTTCTTTCACTATTGCCATTGGCGATGCGTATGGGCGGTCCCCGTGAGGCTTTATGGCACGCTATCATTCGCCGTAACTATGGCGCAAACCATCTAATTGTTGGTCGTGACCACGCTGGTCCTGGTAAAGACTCAAAGGGCAACCCATTCTATGGTCCATATGACGCACAGGACCTGGTTGCGCAATTTAGCGAGGAAATTGGGGTGAAGCATGTTCCGTTCCGCGCCTTGGTTTACCTACCAGATGAGGAGCGATATGAGGAAGTGTCTAAAATTTCTGACGATCAAAAGACTGCTGCGATTTCAGGGACTCAGGTTCGCGAAGAGTATCTACACAAAGGTAAAGTTTTGCCCGACTGGTTTACTCGTCCTGAGGTCGCTGAAATTCTGTCCGAAACCTACCCACCTCGTCACCGCCAAGGTGTGTGCCTCTGGTTCACTGGGTTGAGTGGCTCTGGTAAATCAACTACTGCCGATATTTTGACTGCCTTACTAATGGAGAAAGGTCGCCAGATCACCGTCTTAGATGGAGACGTGATTCGAACCCATCTTTCAAAAGGGTTGACCTTTAGCCAGGAAGACCGTGATATCAATGTTCGACGGATTGGGTTTGTCGCCTCCGATGTTGTACGGCACGGTGGTGTGGTTGTCTGTGCGGCGATTAGCCCCTATCGCGCAACTCGTAATGATGTTCGGACAATGTTCCAGGACGGCCATTTTGTTGAAATCTATGTTGATACACCGCTTGAAGTTTGTGAAGCCCGTGATGTCAAGGGAATGTATGCTAAAGCCCGTCGCGGTGAGATTAAAGGCTTTACCGGAATTGATGATCCATATGAAGCACCACAGAATCCTGAATTAACGCTGAACACAGTAGACAATACACCTGAAGGTAATGCCCGTCACATTATTGACTACTTGGTTGAGCAAGGGTTTATTCGACAAACTGCTTAGGCATAAATAATCTTCATTTTTGTAAAAAAGACTGGATTTTTATTCCAGTCTTTTTTATTTATGGTCAAGTAATGTTAAATATACTTTACAGGATTTTAATTGAGCTTTAATCGAGGCTTAATTACGGCTTTAAATCTTAAGGATAGAATTTGGTTGTTATTATGGGTATGAGCGCATAAAACTGTGAAATCAATCTAATAAAGTTTAGGATGATTTAGGTTCAATGCGGGACTACTTTATTTTCTTCTCCTCCTTATTTTGTTAGGGGCAGGGTCGGGGCTCTCTGCCCCTAACCTATTTTACGGGGAAAATTAAATTGTTAAGAGAAGTTAACACAGACTTAATCTTCTCTTAAATGTTGGTTAACCATTTCTTTACAGAATGGTAGGGATTTTGGCTGGTATATTTGTGCCCTGTTGATGTACAATATTCGGAGGCTCTGAGGGGTGAGTAAAGCGTGAAGAATCCTAACCTTTTAGAGGAAATTCCTACGAATTTTATGGTAATTCAAAATCATTTTTGAATTACTTATCATTTAATAAAAAAGAAGGGGAATCTATGGCCGTAAGTGTACCAACTACGTCAACTCAAGATGCAGCTAATGTTAAAGTCGATCTGCGCAAACGCCCTCGTATCGGCGAAACAATCATTGAAGGATTTTTGTTTTTTTGTGGGGCAGTGTCGATTTTGACCACACTTGGCATTGTGTTTGTACTTGGGGAAGAATCATTACTCTTTTTTACATCGGGTGAGGTGACCATTACCGAGTTTTTGACTGGAACAGAGTGGCAACCTCAACTGGGTAAATTTGGGATTTGGGCCTTGCTCAACGCCACCTTGACAGTGAGTGTTATCGCAATGTTAGTTGCATTGCCCTTGGGGCTAAGTGTTGCAATTTATTTAAGTGAGTACGCTTCGGTACGGGTGCGCAGTATTCTCAAGCCGATTTTGGAGGTCCTGGCAGGTATTCCAACGGTAGTTTATGGATACTTTGCCCTAACCTTTATGACCCCCCTTCTGCGGAGTATTTTTGGGGCTGAAACAGTTCAAATCTTTAATACAGCTTCAGGTGGTATTGTGGTTGGGATTTTGATCTTGCCCTTGGTCAGCTCAATGAGTGAAGACGCGCTGAGTGCTGTCCCCAGCTCACTTCGTCAGGCTTCGTTTGGGTTAGGGGCCACAAAACTGGAAACAGCGATACAAGTTGTTCTGCCAGCCGCTGCCTCTGGCATTGCTGCTGCCTTCATCGTGGCAATTTCTCGTGCGATTGGTGAAACAATGATTGTAGCCATTGCTGCTGGGGCTGGTCCAAACTTTACATTTAATCCGTTTGAATCTGCTGAGACAATGACGGGGCATATTGTGCGGATTAGTGGTGGTGACTTAAGTTACGACTCAATCGACTACAACAGCTTGTTCTCAATTGGGTTGGTCTTGTTTGTTCTGACGCTTGGTTTGAACATTATCAGTCGATATGTTGTTGATTACTTCCGAGAAGAGTACGAATAATAATGAGCGACCTACAAAATTCACCTGGTACATATCCTGAAGATGACGCAATGCAAAGCTTCATTTCGAAGCGGAATCGAACAGGATTCACTTGGCAAGTAATTTTCCAAATTGCCACTATCATTGGGGTATTAGCTTTGATCGCCCTGTTGTACAACATTATCATTGGCTCCTTTGGTTTTGTGGCAATGCAAAATCAAGTTGATCCCAATAGCTTGATTTTGGGTATTGATGAAGCCAGAATGCTTGAGGCCCCTAACACTGTTTCAAGCGAAGATGATAATGAATTGGCCAATGGAATCATTGGTAACCCAAATGCGATTGGTTTCTTTGGCTATGCCTACTACGCTGAAAATACCGACACACTCAAAAAACTGACTGTTGATGGTGTGTCCGCTTCGGCAGAAACTGCGGAGAGTGGTGAATATGGCCTGTCTCGTCCTTTATTCATTTACTCGGCTGAAAGTGTGATGGAGGACAATCCAGAGGTTGCTGCGTTTATCAACTTCTACTTGAATAACGTCAACAATTTCATCGATGAAGTGGGCTATTTCCCCGCCACAGAGGATGCTTTAGATGTTGGTCGTCAAACGTTGCTTGAGGCGAACCAAGTAGCGGGTGCAACTTTAGATGATCCTGCTCAATATGGTGAAGGTACGGTACTCTCCTTAGCTGGGAGTTCAACTGTGTTCCCCCTCTCTCGGCAAATGTTGATTGAGTTCCGTCGAGCTGGCTACAGTGGGGATATTAATATGCCTCCTGACTCATCAGTTGGGACCACGGGTGGCTTTAGAATGTTCTGTGATCGCAATAGTGATATCAGCGTTGCGAATGCGAGCCGCCCGATCAAATTTGCTGAAATTCAGGCCTGTAACGAAGCAGTCCGAAATGCTTTAGAGTTTCGTGTTGGGACAGATGCCTTGGCTGTTGTGGTTAGTCAAGAAAATGACTTCTTGACCGACGTTACGATGGATGAGTTGCGGCAGATTTTTACAGGAGCAGAAACCTGGTTCGAGATTAATCCCGAGTGGCCTAATGAGCCAATTGTCCGCTATATCCCAGGGGCTGATAGTGGGACACTCGACTTTTTTGCCGAGACAGCCTTCTCACGACCACTGGATGGTTTGCCCAAAGAATCATTGATGGCCATTCTTGAACAAAACCTATCATCTGGCCTAATTCGTCGCTTAGATAATGATCAGCCTTTTGCTGAACGTGATCAAGCCAATGTACTTGGCCTGGTGTATGAGTGGGTTGTAGAACGGCGAGTAGCCAAAAGCTGGAATTTGGTCGATTCTATTTTTAATCGGTCTCAAATTGAAGCAGAAGTAGCGGAAATCCCCAATGGGGAACTTGAATTCCGTAGCTGGCTTACCTTCGAATTTTTGACCACGCCACAATCCAGTACCCCTGACTTGGCTGGTATTCGAACCGCAATCATTGGCTCACTTTGGGTTATTCTGATTACAATGCTGGTGTCATTACCGCTTGGGGTTGGGGCGGCGATTTATCTGGAAGAGTATGCGTCTGCGGTTGGAAATCCCATTCTTCGTCGAATTAACAACATTATTCAAACGAATATCAACAATCTTGCGGGTGTCCCTTCAATTATCTATGGGATGCTAGGCTTAGCGATTTTTGTGCGAGTGATGGAACCGTTAACGAGTGGTGCCCTTTTTGGAGCAACGGATCCAACGACGGCTAATGGCCGGACGATTTTGTCAGCTGGGTTGACGCTTGCCTTACTAATCTTGCCGTTGATCATTATCAATGCTCAAGAAGCAATTCGAGCGGTGCCTCATTCATTACGTCAAGCGGGAATGGGGTTGGGTGCTACAAAATGGCAAACCATTTGGCATCACGTTTTACCAAATGCGATTCCTGGTATTTTGACCGGCAACATCTTGGCGGTTTCTCGGGCCTTAGGTGAAACAGCGCCGCTGGTTGTCATTGGAGCGTCGACCTTTATCACAATTGACCCCAATGGTCCCTTCTCCAAATTTACGACCCTACCCATCCAGATTTACCAGTGGGTGGCCCGTCCCCAAGATGAATTCCGCAATATTGCAGCGGCGGCCATCATTGTGCTGCTGGTCCTGTTGTTGACCTTAAACGCTTCGGCAGTTCTATTACGTAATCGCTTTAGTCGGAGGCTATCATGAGCACGAACGGTTCAAACGGCTCTTCAGAGCACGCATTAGAATTAGTTGATTTACATTGTTACTACGGCAGCTTTCGGGCTGTTAAAAATGTCGATTTACAGATTGAACGTCAAAAAATCACCGCCTTTATCGGCCCGTCTGGCTGTGGTAAAAGTACCGTTTTGCGAGCGCTTAACCGCATGAATGACTTGATCCCTGGAGCCTATTCCAAAGGGAAAGTGATATTCAGTGGTAAAAACCTCTATGACCCCGATGTTGATCCGGTTGAAGTTCGCCGCCGAATTGGAATGGTATTCCAAAAGCCAAACCCCTTCCCCAAATCTATTTATGAGAACGTGGCTTGGGGCGCGCGTATTAATGGTTTCAAAGGTAATATGGATGAATTGGTTGAACAATCCCTTCGCCAAGCGGCGCTGTGGGATGAGGTTAAGGATAAATTAGATCAGAGTGGTTTGGGGCTCTCTGGTGGTCAGCAGCAGCGATTGTGCATTGCTCGAACCATCGCCACCCGCCCTGAAATCATTTTGATGGATGAGCCATGTTCAGCACTTGACCCGATTGCAACGTTGAAAATCGAAGATTTGATGCGTGAATTGGTCAAGGATTACACGATTGTCATCGTAACCCACAATATGCAGCAGGCCGCCCGGGCTTCAGACTTTACCACCTACTTCCTGATGGATCGTGATGATCGGGCGGGGGCATTGGTTGAATATGGCCCAACCGATGAACTATTTACAAACCCCAAAGATAAACGAACTGAAGACTATATTACAGGACGATTTGGCTAAACCTAATATCGCAATCTTCTGCACTAACTATACTCGGTAGTATGTTACGTTATTTGACATATCGCAATCTTTTCTTAACGTATCATATTATCGAGTATAAATTATTTAAACGATTTAACGATTTTTACAACATTGATTGAGGGTTATTAAGCTATGCCACGAAAGGTATTTGAACGCGACATCCAACGTTTGAAGGACGATGTACTGACACTGGCCAGTATCGTCGAAATGGCCCTAACTGATTCGGTCAAGGCACTTCAGGATCGTGACAAAAACCAGTCCTACCAGATTGTTGTCGCAGATCGTGACATTAACAAAAAGCGGTTCGCAATTGAGAGTGATGCTCTGGCTCTGATTGCCACCCAACAACCGATGGCCCGAGATTTGCGGGTCTTAGCAGCCTTGTTTGAAATTGGGACCGAACTAGAGCGTATTGGTGATTATGCCAAAGGTATTGCTCGAATTAACCTGATGATGGAAGGGGAAGGCTTGATCATTTCCCTAGTTGAAATTCAGTTGATGGCTGTAAAAGCCCGGGCTATGCTCCATGACTCGCTTGAAGCTTTTATCAATGAAGATGTTGAATTAGCTCGAGCTATCCCAAAGCGGGATGATGAAGTGGATGCCTTGTATAACACTGTGTATAAAAATCTGCTCAAACTGATGTTTGAGAATGTCCATAACACGGACCAAGCCACTTATCTACTTTGGGTAGCACATAATCTAGAGCGGGCCGCAGATCGTGTGACAAATATTTGTGAGCGGGTGATTTTTACCGTGACAGGTGAACTGGTTGAACTGGATGACGTTGAACAAATGCTAGAGTATTATCACCTGTAAACTGGGAACGAAAAAATACCGACTGGCTTCGAGGGAGTCAGTCGGTACAAGTCTGCAAAATAAAAACACCGGTCTAATTGAGAGACCGGTGTTTTATATCATCAATTGGACTTCGCCACCATCTTGTCGTAACTCTTCAACAAGATTTTCATCATCCGTGATAGCGATATGAGCTACGCCTTGACGGGTAACTCGACACTCTGGATAATTCATTGGCATTTTAACCGCCCAGATGCTATCGTGCTCCTGACGAACCGAGTCTTGATAGGCAAGCGCGGCCTTCCAGTCAACAACCCATTTAACCATTTCATACTCCTTTCTGTAGAGATAGAATTATAATAAGTGCTATTATAAAAATCTTCGTTATGGTAAGCAAAAATTATTAAGCAATCTTCATGATGATATTAAGTTTTGTTTAAATATTTGTAAAATCCAATTAATATTTTTCGTCGTCGTTGTGATTTTTATGAAGGACTTGACACTACTTCCTGACAAGCGTATATTGCGTTTAGTCGCTAAGAAAATGAGATTAATATGCTGTCTAAAAAGCTAGCCTCAATCAATACACCCCTGGCTTATCATGGGGCCATCGATTTCGCAGAGCTAGAAACATTGGGTCTGCAACCTGATGATATTCTTGATTTTAGTGTAAATAGTAACCCTTATGGACCTTCGCCCAATGTTCAACTGGCTTTAAGCCAGACCCCCTTAGATCGTTACCCAGATCGTGAAGTAATTTCATTGAGGCGAGCCTTAGCTAGGCGCTTAAATGTATCAGTTGACCAAATTGTTATGGGGAATGGTGCTGCAGAGTTACTATGGTTGATTGCATTAGCCTTTTTACGCCCTAAAGAACAGGTATTGGTTGTTGGGCCCACGTTTGGTGAGTATGAACGATTGTCCCATCTTATGGGCGGACACGTGACCACCTGGCAAGCTTCACCTGACGATTACTTCAAAGTTAATGTTGATGTTATCAGTAACTTTCTGACGAACTTGCAACCTGCGGTGACGTTTATCTGTAATCCCAACAATCCAACTGGAGCTTATCTGCCTGTTGATATTATTGGACATTGGGCTAAAAGCCATCCAGAAACATTATTTGTTATCGATGAGGCCTATTTGGCGTTTTCAAGCGAGGCTGAGTCGATTCTCAAGCTTAAATTCGGAAACCTTTTAGCCGTCCGTTCAATGACAAAGGATTATGCCCTGGCCGGACTACGGTTAGGATATGCGGTGAGCCATAATCCAAAGTTGATTTCAGCCATAAATTTATCAAAACCGGCTTGGAATGTGAATGCGCTGGCGCAGGTCGCTGGGCTAGCCGCCTTGGCCGATGAGAGCCATCAACAACACACATTACTGGCCCTGAAACAATCTGCAACTGCATTTGTTAATGACCTGACCGCCGTGGGTTTTGCCCCAATCCCCTCAACAACACATTTTTTTCTATTACCAATTACGGATAATGTTCTGTCGGTGCATTCTGGGTCCGAATTTCGCTCGATTTTACTTAAATATGGTATTTTAGTCCGAGACTGCACCTCTTTTGGCTTGCCGTCTTTTGTTAGAATTGCCACACGGCGCCCCAACGAAAATAAGCAATTGCTGGAAAAAGTTCAAAACTTGATTGTATCAAGGGAGATCCGAATATGATTTGGCTTGGCTGGATTGTTGGAGCAATTTCCTTGGTAGTTTTAGCAGGCTATATTGTCTCCTATCGTCGCCTGCGTGCCGAACTTAGTCAAGAGAAAAAATATGTGCTTGAATTACAACGTGAGCTTTCATCGACGATGGGGGAACTGTCAGATGTCCAGACTCGCCGTAAACGGCTTTTGGCGGCATCAACCCAGGCCCTTGTTATTGTTGAGATGGATTACCGTGTTTCCAGTGCGAACAAGGTAGCCAAGGAACTTTTTGGCCCGTTCAAAAAGAAGAAAATGACCTTTATCGAATGGACCCGCCAGCACCAGTTACTTGAGTTGGTTGATTTGACCTTAGCCGGTGAGAAAACACCCCCCCTGTATTTTTCAGTGGGAGAGCGCTTTCTGGAGGCACACGCCCGCTCTATTAAATCAAATAAAGAGATTATTGCCGTAGCCTTGGCTATTCATGACGTCACAGAGTTGCAGCGGTTGAGCCGAGCGCGTCGTGATTTAGTGACGAACATTTCCCACGAACTCCGTACCCCGCTGGCTTCGATCCAACTATTGTTGGAAACGCTGACCAAGGGAGCTGTGCTTGATGATAAAAAAGCTACCCGACAAATGATGGATCGTATTACGATACAAGTTGATACGTTGAACCAATTGGCTCAGGAGATGTTGGATTTATCGCTCATTGAGTCGGGGCAAATGCCGCTGAGGTTGGCCGTATACCCCCTGCGTTACATTGCTGAACAACAAATCAACCGTTTGCTCCCTCAGGCTGAGCGCAAAGACCTGATGCTAAACCTGAATATTGATAACCAAATTCAGGTGTTGGCTGATGAGAAGATGGTTGGACGGGTTGTGACCAATTTGATTCATAATGCGATCAAATTTACCGATGAAGGTAAAATTACTGTTTCCGCTTACCAAGCCAATGGAGAGGCAGCCTCTGATGATGACGATGATGAGTCTTGGGTTACAGTTTCTGTGTCAGATACAGGAATTGGTATCCCCCCCGATCAAGTCCCTCGTATCTTTGAACGATTCTATAAAATAGATCGGGCTCGAAAACAGGTAGGTACTGGCATTGGCTTAGCAATTTCTCGACACATTGTTGAAGCCCACGGCGGTCGTATTTGGGCTGAGAATAATCCAACTCACGGTATGACCTTTCAATTTACTTTGCCCGTCGATGACTGACAATAAAATATAAAGATAATCAATGGAGGATTATTTTTGATGTCTAAGCGCCCCAATATTTTGTTGATCATGACCGATAACCACCCGGCTGAATTGCTAGGTTGTTACGGGAATCGTGAAATTTATACGCCTCATCTGGATCGATTGGCCCATCAAGGGATTCAATTTAACAATGCTTTCTGTGTGAATGCAATGTGTTCCCCCTGTCGTGCCTCAGTGCTGACAGGATTGATGCCCTCACAGCATGGTATTCACACTTGGCTGGATGATCGAAATATGGCCAATTGGCCCCCTAGCTGGAATGCGTTGGCTGAGTTCGAGACATTGCCAGAATTACTCAAGACCAACGGCTATCACACTGCCCTCATCGGCAAATATCATTTGGGGATGCCCTTTGAGCCACAAAATGGCTTTGATCACTGGGTAACCTTTCCGCATGGGCATACCCGAGATTTTTGGGGTAATACAGTTATTGATAATGGCGAACAGTATACTTACCCTGGGCATACCGTTGATTTTTTCACCGAAAAAGCAGTCGAATACCTCGACTCCCACAGTACCGCAGCCGATCCATTCTTCATGTTTCTCACCTACAATGGCCCCTATGGTCATTGGCCAGCCATAAAAGGCCCTGCCAAAAATCGTTTTGCCTCGCGATATCAAGATTGCCCTATGAACTCTGTGCCTCGGGAAGGGGTAAGCTCCGCTGTCATTGAACGTTTCCTGATGCGACAGGGCCTGAGTGGCGGGGGGCTTGATTATAGTGCGGTCCTGCAAATTCAAAATGATTTGCCTACCCTCCGTAACTATTTCTCGCAAATGTCATTGGTTGATGATGGGGTGGGGCAAGTAATGGCTGCGTTACAACGAAATGGCCTGGAACGAGATACCCTGGTTATCTACACCTGCGATCACGGTTTTTCCTTAGGCCACAATGGCTTTTGGGGCCACGGTCAAGCCACCTGGCCCTCAAACACCCATCGGACCGCTTACAATATCCCGCTGTTAATGCGGCAACCTGACCACATTAGCCCCTTACAACAGTCAGATTTAATGGTCAGTCAAATCGATCTGTTTCCAACGATCTTGGATTATACTGGCCTTGAGTATGCCTCTCCCTCTCTACCAGCCCAAAGCCTAAATCTGATGCTCCGGGATCAACCATTTAATGGTCACGATGCGATATTTATGGAGCAAGAAGAGACTCGTGCTATTCGAACAAACGATTGGCTGTTGATGACTCGTTTTCAAGGAAGTCAGAAGCAAGCCCTCTCCTCTGAACTTTATGATCTTGTTAACGACCCAGCAGAAACACAGAACCTGGCAGATGATTCTGATCACGCTTCTACCCTAGCAGAGTTGGTGGATCGAATTGATACATTTTTTGACCAGTTTGCCGAACCAAAATATGATCTTTGGCAAGGGGGCACGGTTAAATCTAACTCTGACAAACCCTGGTTGTGGCAAGAGGCGTGGGGAGAAACTTGGTCACCGGTATTTACTTAAATTTGCCTAATGTGAAGTTCTAGTCTTTACTGGACACAATCTATAAATTATAGAGATTACGAACATAGAATGACCAAAACAAAATTGATTTTACTGGGCACAGGTTACCCAGTGCCTTTGCCAGACACATATCAAACCTCGTCAGCGATCATAGTCGATGATACGGCGTTTATCATCGATTGTGGGGGCGGTACGACTCAACGACTGTCCGCTGTTAACCAAAAGGAGCCAGCTTTAGCGTGGTCCAATCTAACCCGTCTCATCTTGACCCATCTCCATCCTGACCATACAGCGGGTTTAGTTGACTTTATGCTTTCTACTTGGGTTATGTTTCGCAAAACACCTCTAATAATTTATGGCCCCAAGGGGACTAAAGCAATGTGTGATCTACTCGTCGAAGCCTACAAGATTGGCATCGATGAGCATTTGCGCCACGAAACACCGATCACTTGGCCATTGTTGTATGAGGTTCAGGAGTATGATGAAGGGATACTCTATCAAGATGAAAAAATCACCATCACGGCCTTTCGGGTTGAACACGGCGCGTTAGATGCATTTGGCCTAAAGTTTGTCACCCCTGACAAGACGATTGTGATGTCCGGAGATACTTGCAAACACCCCAATGTCATTGAGCAGGCGAAAGGGTGCGATATTTTGTTTCATGAGGTGTACAGTGAGCGAGGTTTAGCCAATGCACCTGCCCGTTTTCCTGTATCCTACTTTCGCCAAGTTCATACCTCAACCCGTGAGCTCGCCGAAATTGCGAATGAGACCCGACCTGGTTTGTTGATCTTGGGGCATCAGATGAAACTTATTCCAATGACAGATGATGAATTCGTCAAAGAAATCACTGACCATTACGATGGCAAGGTTGTCTATGGTCGCGATTTAGATGTGTTTGAATAAGGTGGAATTATAATGACCGAATATTATTTAGACGATAGCGATATTCATGCCTTCTGGGATAATCAGTTGCCACCTCGACTAGAGATCGAAGCAGGCGATATGGTTGTTTTTGAATGTCGTGATGCCTGTGACGGGCAAGTCACGCCCACTTCAACGGCAGAGCAACTTTTGAAGAATGATAAATCACGGGTACACCCGCTGACTGGCCCGGTTTTTGTAAAAGGCGCTCAACCAGGGGACTCGTTGGTGGTCGAAATCCTTGATCTAAAACATAAAGGGTGGGGCTGGAATTGCCACTCACCGAACTTTGGCCTGTTAGCTGAAGATTTCGACTTCCCCTTTTTGCAACACTGGCGTTTGGAAGGCGACTGGTGTTATTTTCAGGATAGCGATAAAGTCAAAGTCCCCTATGAGCCATTCTGTGGGGTGATGGGGGTAGCACCAAAGGAAGATGGTCGTTTTATCACCGCCCCGCCACGTTTTAATGGGGGCAATGTTGATATTCGGGGGCTGACCATCGGCGCGACCGCCTATTTCCCTGTGCATGTTGAGGGGGCACTCTTTTCGACTGCCGATTGTCACGCTGCCCAAGGCGATGGTGAGGTCAGCGGAACGGGCATCGAAGCCCCGATGACGGTCACCCTCCGTTTTGGGCTTCGCAAAGGCGTCTCAATCCCCGAGCTACAATTTATCACCCCCAGTCCCCTCACCAAGACGGACAGCCAAGGCTACTTCTGCACCACCGCCCATGGTCCTGATTTGTTTGTCAATTCTCAAAATGCTGTTCGTTACATGATTGACTGGCTCGAAACCGAGCACAGTTTCTCCCGTAGCCAAGCCTACTGTCTCTGCAGTGTCGTCGCGGATCTCAAAATCAGTGAAATTGTTGATGCCCCGAATTGGCTGGTTTCCTGCTATTTTCCGCTGAGTGTGTTGGTTTAAGTTTATATGGTCGTCCCTGTAACTGACGCGATTGAAATCGTACCTCACAGGCGAACGCTGATGATCCATCTAAGTGAATAAATGTTTTATCTAAAAAGATGAACACCTGGCTGAAAGTAGGCTAGATGTAACTTTTATTAGATAAGGGTTACACCATCTCCCCACCAAGCAATTGGGAGACAGCAAGCGCAGAGGTGATCGCCCCTTCGTGGAGGCCGTTGCCTAGATAGGCTCCGGCGTGATAGGTGTGATTTTCGCCGTTGGTTTCGATAATGGCTTGGCGATGTTGCAGGGCTTCTGTGGTGTAAAGCGGGGTATGATGTGGCTGAATGTGGATGATTTTGGCTGGATCAATCCAATCAATCAGATTGTAGGCTAACCCATAGTGGGTGGTCTGGTCAGCGACGCCGCAGAGCCGATTGAGATAGGCGTTGTAGCCGCAGTGTCCTAGTGTATCCTTCTGAAAGAGATCAAACTCACTGTAATATGTTGCCCCCAACCGTTGATAGAAACTAGTATCCCTGTGAATAATTGTGCTGGCATGATTGGATTGCCACGCAGCAAAGCGGGTGTATTCCTGCTCGGTCGGATCAAGTAGTAATTGCAAAACCTGATCGGGTGGGGTGGCAAAAATGACTTTGTCAAAGGTGAGGTTACCGCTACCTGCCAGCGAAATAGTCACACCTGTCTGATCCCGCCAAATGCCTTGAATGTGAGCATTGCAGTAAATGGTGCCAGTGAACTGTTCCAGCATTCGCTCGAAATAGGTGTAGACCCCGCTTTTTATGCTGGTCCACTTGGTGCCTAGCCCTGACTGACGGAGAATAGGCACGGCGATGTCGGCTGGAAAATCATTGATTTGGTGATAGGGGATGGAGTAGGCGTACATCAACAACAGTTTGAACCACAGATGAAACGACTTATCTCCCAAAAAGTCTGAAATGGGGCTGCCAGCAAAGTTGTCTTGGGTGCGCCTTTGGAATTGTCGATAAGGTAGAACTTGGCCCATCAATTTGAGATATTCCGCCCAGCGTTCCAGCCGGGATAGCTTGCTCTCGCGGATAACCATCGGGGCGTATAGATGTCGGCCATCCGCCAGAAAAAGGCTGGTCGATCCCCCCTCCACCTCTGTGACTTCCACCCCTAATTTGGCCATAAGCTTATGAAAGTTGACAAAATTTTCGCCCTGAAATTCAATCACGCCATTATCGAGGGTGATTGTTGGATCGAGAGAAACATCGGTTACATTTTTGTTGAGAGTACGAATGTTGCCCCCGAGAATGGGCTGTTTTTCAAACAAGGTAACGTCGTGGCTATGGCGGAGTAGATAGGCGGTGGTCATTCCCGCGCTGCCCCCGCCGATGATGGCTATTTTCATCGTTAGAGAATGGCCTCTCCCGCTAAATGCTCGTACAGTCGACAGCCGGTCCAGATGGTGCCTGTAAAGCCGGGATACCCTGATGAGGCGTTGCAAAAGTAGAAATTTTTAAGTGAAGTGTGATGGGTCAGCCGTCCTGGCCCCATATTTTCGGGGGTCATGTTTGAACCATACGAGTTCCCCGCCGGACTCCAGCAGTAGCGCTCGTTGGTGGTCGGGCTACCAGTGATCTGAAAGACCAGATATTTTCGTAAGTCCGGCACATAGTCGCGCTCCATCACATCCAAAATCGCGTCCAGGATTTCATCCTTCTTGGCCCGATATTTGGGTGGACTACTGATTTTGAGATCGAGAAACCGTTGATAGTTGGCCACGGTTAGAAATTCGATGATCTGGTGATCCGGCGGACAGTCGCTGCGATCATCAGTGAATAGCGTGGGCACCGTGACAGCAAAGCTGGGCTGGCTATAGTCGCCGCGTTGGTACATATCATAAAAGGTCTGATTCAAATCGGCCTGCTCGGTGTGAAACAAATTCCATTCGCCAAAGCCATAATCCCGCAAATCGATATCTTTGACCACACAGTAGGCCATAAAATTTGATGGTGAATAATCGTAATTCAATTGGGCCTTAACCTTGCTGGAAAAGCGATGAAATCCGATCATCTCAGCCGCTTGCCGAGGGTCCATATTGCAGATGACCGTTTGCCCCGTATGCTCGCTAATATGCCCTGTGCCATCCAGAGCCTCAGCCAACACCCCCGTCACCTGATCACCTTCTAGCTTGTAATCGATAACTTTGTGTTGGTAGCAAATTTCACCCCCGTTTTGTTCAATAGTCTCAACCAAACTATTGATGACGTGCTCAAAATGATGGGTGGGGTAGTAGGCACCACGGCAGTAGCCGCTAAAGAGCATCAGCCAGGGAATGAAGGAGAGTTGGTTGGGGGGGAGCATAAAATCAGGCCATTGTAGAGCCAAGAGCGTTTGGGCGGCGGCAGGCAGTTGATAATGTTCGAAGACCTCTTGGAGCGTGGCCATTCGAAATTTCAACAGGTTGGCGATGTTGGAGGTATGCCCCAGAACGGTTGTCAGCGTTTGCGGATTACGCCAAAGTTGCGATTTGTTTGACGGCAATTGATCGACCGCCTCCGACATTCCCTTAACCGCCTGAATAAAGTCACGAAGCTGGGGTGCTGCCTCGGGGAAGAGTTTTTGCAATCGATTCGTCAATTCATCATAGTCGTATGGGATTTCCAGCGAATATCCGGGCATTCGCATGTGATCAAACCCGTTTGGGTTGTACTCGCAAAAGGTGACCACCTCAGCCAGCCCGAGATGGCGTAGTACTTTCCCAACAGCACGATCTTCCCCACAATTCCAAACATAGTGCAATTGAGCATTAAATTTGTAACCACCTAACTCAAAGGTATGACCATACCCCCCCGGCAGATAGTGGGCTTCCAAAATTTTGACCGTTTTACCTGCCTTGGCCATTAAGGCCCCGAAGCTCAAAGCAGCCAACCCACTGCCAACAATCAAATAGTCGGGCTTTGCTTGTTGTTTGTTCATCCTTATTCAAGCTCGGTGATGATTTTGTCATTGGCTGAACTGAGTGGTGTCTGAGACATCTCTAGATGGAGCCGTCCACCTGTAGTGTAGGGCTGATCCAAAACGGCTTGCTCATTTAGTTCGATGCCCAGGCCTGGCTCAGTGGGGGCGACCATGTAGCCCGCCTCCCAAGTCAGTGGCTTCTGGAGAATGGCGTCGTGGAACTCAGTCTGAATCGTTTCGAGAATGAGGAAATTGGGGCTGCTGAAGGCCACGTGCGCAGCGGCAGCGTGGGCAATCGGACCGCAATAGATGTGTGGCGCGACTTGGGCGTTGTACAACTCGGCAATCACCGCAATCTTCTTCGTCTCCCAGATACCCCCGCTGCGTCCAATATCTGGTTGAAGGATAGCAACACCCGCTTTGAGGGCTTGGTGAAACTCCATCTTCGTAGTCAGACGTTCACCGGTTGCCACCGGAATCGAGGTAGCCTGAGCCACGCGGCCAATCGCATCCATTTGATCGGGTGGGCAGGGTTCTTCGAACCAAAGCGGATCATACTGCTCTAGCCGTTTGGCCAGCCGAATGGCCGACGATGTGGTCATCTGGCCGTGAGTTCCAAACAGAATGTCTGCTTTATCACCAACCGCTTCTCGAATTCGTTTCACGCTATATTCGCTACGAGATAGTTCGTGTAGCGAAAGCTCGCGTCCCCCTTGGAAGCTGTACGGGCCAGCGGGGTCTTGTTTGACAGCGGTGAAGCCCATTTCTACATATTTTAGGGCTGCTTCAGCCGCCGCATCGCCATCGTGATAAACATCGCCGATGTCTTCACCCGCCCAGCCAGAGGGAGAGAGGATGTCGGGGTAGAGGTAGGTATAGGTGCGAATTCGTTCGTGGAACCCACCCCCGATCAAATTGTATATTGGTTGCCCCGAGGCTTTGCCCAGAATGTCCCATACGGCGATCTCGATGCCGCTGAACACCCCCATCATACTAACGTCAGGGCGTTGGGTGAAACCAGCCGAGTAGACCCGTCGGAACATTGTTTCCACATTGTGCGGATTTTCCCCGGCAATAAATCGCTCAAAGGTGTCCTCTACCATTCGTGCGGCAATATCGCCCGACACGGGAATGCCGTAACATTCGCCAATACCTTCGATACCATTATCTGTTGTAATCTTGACAATCACCCAAAATGAACCACCAATTCCCGTCGGTGGGACGGTGACGTAGGTTTTTATATCTTGTAGTTTCATAAAATGTCTCCTATATTGGATACAGTCTGATTAAGAGGTGAAATTGGAAGGGTGAGAGATTTAACCAAACCTCCAGCCTTCCAAACAACGTACATTCGCTCAACTTGTAAAATGCACTTATTAAACAAGCCTTTTGCAAACCAGATCTAGTAATAACTCTCAATGCCAAAGCCAAATTGCTTATCCTTCTCGCTCATTTTGATCAAATGATTGAGGCGCTTTTCAAACTCTTCGGGCCGTTTTCTGGCGGTGTCAACAAAGGCCAGCCTGATGCGTTGGTAGGCTTCAGAGTAACGCTGGAAGTTACTCCAGGCCTGCTCATTTGCTTGCAATGCGGCGACAACGTCGGCTGGCGGGATAAATAGTTCTACCAAAACGTCCTTGACGCTATCTAAAATTTTAGGAATGACCTTGTCCTGCTCAATTAGGCGACGTAGGCGTTCTTTGTTAGTTTGTGAGTAACCGCTGCGTGGTTTTCTGGGGGTAAAGCGCTGGGCATAGCGGGTGTCATCAATGGCCTTGGTCTTGCTATCAATCCAACCAAAACAGAGGGCTTCTTCAACTGCGTCATTGTAGGGGATGCGGGGGTGGTCGGATTGTTTGCGAGGATAAATGAGCCAGACTTCGCTAGCGTCTTGGTAATTTTGCTCAAGCCAGGCACGCCAATCTGTGCGTTCAACAACGTATAAGGTGTGATTTGGGTCGATGGCCGATTTACTCATTTGCTTACCCCAATATCTGACTTTGTTTGAATAGGGCGATAGTTTATAGGTGACCAGAACATTGAGCAAGATAATGTATTCATCCCAAAGACAACCAAAATTTTATTTGACAGTAGGTTCGAATCCGGTATAATTGCGACGTTGTATCAATTAGAAGAGTTATTGGCCGAAAGGTCTATTTTTTTGTATATAAATGAGAATGTGTCTCATGTGTGACTGTAGAAGGATTGTTGTGGAATAAAAAAAATTTTCTCTAATTGAGACTTGTTTGCATTTATTGATTTTGGCTATAAAAAATTTGCAAGTATTTGAAAACTTTTCTCATCTAAAAAAGGAGAGTAGAATGTCTAAGGTAAAGTTGTTGTTTCTTTTAATGAAGTTGATGTTAGTGATGGTGTTGGTTACGGCCTGTGGTGCCCAGCCTCAAGCGGCGGCACCGAGTGAGTCGGAGCATCAAGAGGAAGCAGGCCACGACGATCACGGTGATGAAGATCACGACGATCATTCGGACGAAGATCATGACGATCATGGTGATGAAGATCACGCAGATGAGGGTCACGATGATCATGGTGACGAAGATCACGACGATCATGATAAAGAAGGTCACGATGACCATACAGATGAAGATCATGACGATCACCGTCCTGATGATCATGGTGATGAAGCTAGCGTTGAACTATCAGCCGTCGAATTGGGTGAGGGTGAAAAGCTTAAGGTGCTGGCTACAACCAACATTGTCGGTGATTTGGTCCGTAATGTTGGGGGTGACAATATTGAGTTGATCACGATGCTTCCCATCGGCTCTGACCCGCACACATTCACCCCAACGCCTCAAGACGTAACGTCTGTGGCTGATTCCCACGTTGTATTTATCAATGGCTTACATCTGGAAGAGTTTCTGGAAGAGCTGGTTGAAAATGCGGGTGGTGAGGCTCCCATCGTGTCTCTAGCAACCAATGTGGAAGTGCGTAAATTTGAAGAAATGGATGGACACGGTCACGGTGATGAAGAAGAACATCACGATGAAGAAGGTGAGCACCATGACGAAGAGGGTGAAGGTCATCACGATGATGAAGAAGAAGGTGAACACCATGACGAAGACGGGCATAATGCCGAAGCACACAAAGATGAACACGATCATCACGCTCATGCTCACGACGGTGGGGATCCCCACATCTGGATGACCCCGGCCAATGCAATGGTGATGGTACACAACATTGAGCATGCCCTAAGCGAACTTGATCCAGTGAATGCCGAAACCTATGAAGCAAATGCCGAAGCGTATGAGGCTGAATTGATGGCGTTGGATAGTTGGGTCAAAGAGCAAATCGAAACAATTCCAGCTGATAACCGTGAAATGGTCACCGATCACGACTCATTTGGTTACTATGCTGATCGCTACGGCTTGAACATTGTTGGTGCGGTCATCCCAGCGACAACAACTGGGGCTGAGCCATCGGCCCAAGAGTTAGCCGAATTGCAAGAAGCCATTGGCGAATTTGATGTCCAGGCTATTTTTGTAGGCACAACTGTCAACCCAGTCGTTGCCGAGCGCGTTGCCGAAGATACAGGCATCACCTTGGTACCGCTGTATACTGGCTCGCTTGGTGAAGCCGGTAGTGGTGCTGAGACTTACCTTGATTATATCCGCCTCAACACAACCGCTATTGTTGAGGCTTTGCAGTAAAATTAGAAATTAGGAGATTAGAGATTGGAGATTTATGGTTTCAGTCTCTAATCTTCATTTTTTAGGATAATTTATGGAACTCATACAAACTGCGGCACCTTTAGTTCAGCCACTTCCCCCACACGACCTTACTCGTCCTATCTTGGAGATGCGAAATGTCTCGGTCCGTTTTGATAGCAATGTCGCCTTACAAGACATTTCATTTAAGCTGCAAGTGGGTGAACGGGTAGCGGTGATTGGACCAAATGGTGCGGGGAAAAGTACCCTGTTCAATGTCATTTCTGGTGTGTTAGGACCCAATCAAGGTCAGGTGGATGTTTATGGCAACTCCCCTGACGAGCATATCTGTATTGCCTACGTGCCGCAGCGTAGCCAGGTCGATTGGCACTTTCCAGTCAATGTGCGGGATGTGGTGATGATGGGGCGGACTCGGCAGTTGGGGCTGTTTCGCCGCCCCAAACGACAGGATTGGGACATCGTTCAAGACTCACTGGAGTTGGTGGGGATGGCTGATTTTGCCAAACGACAAATTGGGGAGCTGTCTGGTGGACAACAGCAGCGGGTCTTTATCGCTCGAGCCTTGGCTCAAGAGGCCGAATTAATGTTGATGGATGAGCCGTTAACTGGCCTTGATGTTAAATCTCAAGAGAGTATTTTTGCCATTTTGGACACGTTACGTCAGCGAGATGTGACGATTTTGGTGGCCACTCACGATCTCAACCTTGCCGCCGAGCGCTTTGATCGACTGATGTTGCTTAATCAGCAAATTCTTGGCTTTGGCCGAGCCGCAGAGGTTTTTACCACCGAGCTGCTCAGCCAAGCCTACAGTGGCAGTATGCGCCTGATTGACACGCCCAACGGAACGATGTTTATTAGTGATAGTCATTGTTGTGGGGGAGAAGATCATGGGTAATGTGGAAGAGTCGCATAACTTAAAGAAGATTGGAAGATTGAAAGGTTGGACGGTTGGAAGGTTGGTTCAATTTCAATCCATTCAACTTCTAAAAAACGTCGATGGTTGATTGGATATTTGAGCCGTTGGGCTATGCGTTTATGTTGCGAGGCTTGACTGCGGCCATCATCGTAGGTATCGTTTGTGCGGTGTTGGGTACATATATCGTTTTGCGGGGAATGGCCTTCTTTGGAGATGCCTTGGCTCATACGATTTTGCCTGGTGTGGCTGTGGGGTACTTGTGGGGTGGTGGTAATCAGTTTTGGATTTTCATCGGTGCACTGGCGACTGGAATTTTTTCGGCCTTTGGAATTGGGGTCATTAGCAAAGGTGGTATCAAGGAAGATACGGCCATCGGTGTCGTTTTTGCAGGGATGTTTGCCCTTGGTATTGCCATGATCTCTACTGTGCGGAGCTACACCGTTGATCTGACCCACTTTTTGTTTGGCAATGTGCTGGGTGTTTCCAACAGCGACTTGTGGCTCATCGGGATTTTTGGCGGGATTGTCCTGCTCACGATTATAGGTTTCTACAAAGAGTTCCTAGTAATGTCTTTTGACCCGTTATTAGCCACAACGCTTCGCCTGCCGACCACGTTTCTGCGATACCTCCTGCTCCTCCTCATTGCGGTGACTATCGTACTTTCCCTTCAAGCCGTTGGCATCGTGCTCGTTACCGCGATGCTCGTCACCCCCGCTGCGACGGCCTCCCTACTGACGCACCGTCTGCCCGTGATGATGGCTATCGGTGCATTTATCGGTACAGCGAGTGCCATCATCGGACTTTATCTCTCCTTCTATGTCAATATTGCCTCCGGCCCCGCCATCGTGCTGGTTTGCACGGCCACTTTTCTGTTAGCCCTTGTTTTTTCACCCCGACAGGGTCTGCTCAAACAAATTCTTTGATTTTGTAGATTGATGGAGATTACTACAAATATTTAATCTCCATCAATCTACTCGAACTACTGTCGTATCACCACGGGCAAATAAACCTTTTCCACGGTCGCCCACACCTCAATCCAGATGTTGGCTGTATCGGTTAACGCCCCATCACTGATGGTGTAGCTGATGACCTCTGTTCCGATGAAATCGAGCGTTGGGGTGTAGGTTAATGCACCGTCAACTTTGATTGATATTGTGCCGTTTGTGGCTGGGTTATAGTCAGTAACTGTTAGGACTAGGGTTTCTACATCACTGTCATTGCCTAAAATACCTGGCGCAGACGCGATCAGCGTTTCGTTTGCAGCTAATATGTAGTGATCAGAAATTGCATTGGGAGCGTGGTTGATGTTAGCTAATGCGGCCCAAATAATCGCGTTCTTGATCACTTGCTCATAAGCGGGATGGGCGAGGGTACGGTCATTTGTCTCGCCTGGTTGCAAATAGACGATCCGACCTTCTGTACCATCGCCCGAGTCGTAGCGTTTGGTCCAACCCCACGTGTCATAATGTCCGTTGTTGGGGTTGGGGGAACTATCAACAGTCCGATCATTGGCAAATAGTCGATTGATTTGATTTACCCCTGAGCCGAAAACAACTGAGTCATTAAATTGGCTGCCCAGATATAGCTCATCTGGAGCATTGATGGTGAAGTGGTAGTAGCCTCGGCTGTTATCATTGTCAAGATTGGTATTGGGGACTCCTAACGGTGTACTGTAATTTGTCGTTGTGGTCGGCTGTCCACTTGTGAGATGAACCCCGTACGTTGAGACAAAGTGCCCAAGGTTGACATTGATCATTCGGTTTTCTTCATCGGTGTAAACCAATCCCATCTCATTATTGAGTAGGACTGTGCTGGGGAGTTCACCCCCAAACAAATCGATGAGGGTATTTTTACCATTGTTGTGGTTGTAAATGGCGTGATGTAGTCCAACCAGACCACCACCCCCGTCCACGAAATCGACCACGGCATCCTGCAGTGGCTGAGAAACCTGATCGTGGCCAAAATAGAGAAGCACATCATAATTTTGTAGGTTAGCGAGGGTGATATCATTTGGATCATCCGTCCCAACAGCCGTGATGTTGAGATCGTCTCCAGCATCGTTGAGCAATGTGACCAAATCGGTGTATCGAGCGGGTTGCTGCGGCAAATAATTGGCTGGCTCATCACCACCAAAGACCAAAACATCGATGGGCCGGGTACGATGGGCGGGAGTGGGGTAGCTGGTGAGCATATTATGAATGGTGGATGCAAAGTAGGAGACCGTCTCGGCTCGCCAATCAAGAGTTGTCACCATCCTATCAATCCCATTGCCCCCATAATGTAGGGCATCCGGCCCATCCAGCACCAGCTTTTCGTTGACCAAATAGGTGATCCCCAAATTGGCATAATCTGTCGCGACTGTGCCATCGAGGGCAAAGCCTGTTGCGTATTTGCCCGCCAAAACACTGACCCCCAACCCATCAAAGCCATCCCCCGCCGTGCCATCGACTCGGGCAAAGGCAGCCAATGGAGCACCGTGACACTGTGCCCCGACCGGCTTGCCCGCCTGTAAAGCCATATTAATTAATTCGTTGAGTTTTTCCGTTGCGGCTTGTACTTCCTCAGCTGTGGTGACGTGTGTACCGGGAGCATCTTCAGGCGACAGCGCAGCGTATGTGCCATCATAGCGATAGGCAATGGTGCCTTTTCCGCCTGGCATCACCACTGCATCGTAATCATCAAGATTGTCGATATCTTGAATACGCCCATCAAGGGGAATTGTATTTTGGGCGGTCCAATTGGAGTCCCACGCAATGCCAAAGTTGTTTTGAAACAGCGTTTCAAACTCACCAAAGGTGGTCTGGATAGAGTTATCAACGCCACCCCCATATGTGTAGGCTTCGCCTGTACTACTACTCACGACGTCGATCTCGTAGCCTAAGGCTTTGAGTCCTTCATAGGCGACTTTGTATTCGGTCCACCAAACATCGTTGTAGGCTACAAACATGAGGATGCGTCCGTTGGTGGCTGCTGATTTTGCTGTATTAGCTTGGGTTGGGAAAGTGGCGGTGGTAAGACTAAACAGTATGAGAAGGATGAGGTTGAGTATTACAATTCGGATTTTCACGATGATGCTCTCCTTTCGATATAGATAGGTAATTGTGTTATAGATTGCGCCCGATTGATGAAGATTAGAGGTCAACCAAGATAGGTTGGCCTCTGAATTTCAGAATATTAAACAATTATGGTCGGGTGATGATAGGTAAATAAAGCGTTGAGACACCATCCATAATCGTTAGAGTATGGGACTCATTGGTGCCGATTGCTGCATTTTGAGGGGTCACAAGGGAAAAGATGGCCGTTTCAGGGTCTTCTGATACATCATCATCCATGACGGCTATTGGGATTGATTGACTGGTGTTGCCGGGGGGGAAGATGAGCGTTTTTGTAGCAGATTGAGACGAAGCAATGATTGCCCCAGCCAGCACATTGTAGTCTTCGCCAGGTGTCGCAGTTCCGCCTGAAATTATGTAATTGACAGAGCTTTCCTTGAAGGAAGGTGCAGACAGGGTAACACGAATTTGAATTTCAGAGCTTGCTTCAGATGTCGTCATTTCAGGGTTGCTGAATTGCACGGTAGGCGCTGTCTCTGATACGGAGAATAACTCAAACTGCTCATCGATATTTTGATCCGCCCGATAAATGATGTGATTGCTATCAGGGGTGACCAGATAATCGGTGATCTCCCCCTCAGCGGTCAAAGATCCGTTGACCTGTTGGACCATACCACCAGTTGAAGGAACGCTAAATAAATCATATTGGCCTTGGACGAAAACATCGGCTTTGTATAAGACTCGACTGCTGTCTGGTGTAAAGGAGTAATTCGCAATTGATCCACTTTCCACAAGATCATCACTGAGCTTGACAGATGCACCACTTGAAACCGCGACAGCACCTCCAACCAGTGGAACGCTGTATAAATGTGACTTGCCGTCCACCTGTTGATCAGCCCAATAGACGATCCGGCTGCTATCAGGGGCGATTGTGAAGCTGGAGACATTGCCGCCTGCGACCAGTGGGTCATTCCGTTTGATAATTGGCCCACCCCCAATGGGCGTGACATACAATTCATGGACATCGACATCTGATCGATTGGCTCGAAAAACAACATGCTGACCATTAGGACTAACATCAAACTGCGTGCTTACATTTGCCCCGTCCGGTAAATCACCGCTGAGTTTTGTACGGGTCGCACTGTTAGGTAGATTAACACTATATAGCTCCCAGACCTCATCCGTATCTTGATCAGCCCGATAGATTACATAATCATTACTACTATCATTGCTATCACGATATATTTCAAACTGCCAGACATCCTGATCATCACCCATATCTGCATTCATTTTGGTTCGCGTCCCATCTCCAACAGGCACCCGAAACAACTCATTTTTGCCATCAACAAGCTCATCAGCTTTATAGATGACAAAATCATTTGATAGTTTGAACTGCTGTACATCCCCGTCGGCAACTAACCCAAAATTGAGCTTCTTTACAACACCGCCACCAATCGGCACGGTGTAAAGTTCATTTTGTTCATCAGTATCTTGGTCCGCGAGATAAATTACATGGTTGCTATCTTCGGAAATCTGGAAATTTTGAAAGACATGGCCACCCGCTACAAGGGAGTCGTTGAGTTTATTGTGAAGCATGAAGATATCCGCTTTTAAGACGCTGTAAAGCTCGGTTACATTATTTGTGTCGCGATCCGCTGTATATACGACGCGACTAGCGTCTGGGCTAATCCGGAAATTATTGACATCACGATCCAGTACAGCAAACCCGAATCCATCTGTAAAGGGTGGATTTAGCTTTTCTTTCCCTGTACCATCAGGATGAACCCGATAGAGCTCATGAACGCCAGGAAGGTCCTCGGCGGCATTATAAACAATGCGATTATCACTCCCAATTTCAAATTTAATAATGGATGTTCCGTTATTCACATCACTCAGTTTGAGTGGCTTTATTCCTCCACCTACTGGCACACTATAAAGATCAAACGTTCCTTGCGTATCAATGTCGCCAACAAAAACAACATATTGACCATCCGGTGTAATTTTGTAATCATTTTCAACATAGCCATTCGCAGGCAAGGTGCCGCTGATGGCTTGGGTGATGATCTCGGCTTTGAGCCCTAGTGGGGTCATTACAAAAAGCAGAAGCAAGACAATAATTTTGTAAATAAGCTTTATTTTTGAATGCATGACTGTTCTCCTTCGCTCGTAAATTGATAATTGTCGGGAGCAAAGTAACAGATCATCGTTTCAAAAACGTATCAGGAAACGTTACAGGATGACGACTTTGGCCTAAACTTTTGAGACGTTCCGCAATATTTCCCTCTAATTCCTCCGATATCCATCGAAATTAATGATTAATTCGCGTTTGAATCGCGCTGACTTCACGGCGGCCGATATACTGGAGCCATATCATCAAATTGATGACATTCAAAAATTGATCTAACGATTGTGACAATGTTTGATCTAACGGTGCATTGATACACTAAAATCAATAAAAATTATTCAAAAATTCAGCAGGAGAAGGGGCCAAAAAATGTTTTCAAACAAGGGAACCACGAATCAACAAATCACTCACCGACAGGTGACACAGGTCGTTCAACTACAGGTACAAAATGATGGTATCCCTGATGCGACCAGCACTTGGAATATGAGCCACTTCTTGAAAATAGTAGAAGCACAGCGGGCGAGTGAGAGTCATGGATAAGAACAAATGGTTCACTCGCTGGTATCCAGCCATCCTGACGGGGCTTGATGCCAGCTGGGGTAGGGGTAGTTTTTACGAAAGTTATATTTATGATTATTCCTCTGATGAAGATTGATTTTCTATCACAAGTGGGTATAACTTTTCGGCGACGAGACTATGTACCCATTCATTGGGGTGAGAATCTACCGGACTAGCAATTAAGTCGGCGGGTGCCATACCCGCCACTAGATCCGTCACATCTAACACTGGAACATTATGGTCCCTATAAAGTTGGGTTACCCCCGAAGTAATTCGACGACTTCCTTCAACATCAGCTAGATTTGGAAAGACAACAACAACTAAACGGCCGTCATTCTGGTTTATAAAATCGGCAATTTGTAGTAACTCTTGTTGGTAAATTTCCCAAATATCAGGATTATCATAAAGACCCGAAAGCCAATTCCAATACTGATCGCTCCACTCCTGCGCCCCTAGACGATAGACTCGCCAATAAAAAAAGTTTAGGGCATAGGAATAATCTACGGGAAAAGGTCCCTCATTTTGAGCGGCTGGCCGATTGTACCCCATAGACTTGGCCGTATCCTGAATATCGTTCACATAGAAAGAAAGGATGATGACATCAGGCGGGTAGGGGTAGCTTAAGGCATTCTCAATTTCCGTTTTAGTACTGGCACCTAGTTCGCCTACATTCATCACCGCATAGCTGTCACCAAGTTGTTGCCCTAAAAGATTAGAGAAGCGGTCCTCCTCTTTCTCAATTCCATATCCAGCCACAAAGGAATCGCCTAAGACCATGATTTTGGTATGTCCGGCCACCTTCTCTGGAGTCCATTCAATATCTCGATAGCCTAATGAGTTCGTGTGCCAGTGACGTTCAAACCAGTTCTTTGAAGCCAGGGTATAATTGAAGCCATCTGTTTGGGCAAAAAAGAGCTTAAAGAACAGTTCCAATGCTAATAAGGTAAATACAATCGCTAACACAACGAGCATTAGGTTTTGGGCAGCCCGCCGGAAGCGATTACGCTTACTTATCCGAGCAAAGCGAAAAAATAACGTCAAGTTGAGGGTCAGGCTTATTGCCAAAACCGCTAAAGTCCAATAGACGAACCAGTATAAAGTATTATCCATTGTTTTGCCTCAAAAATTTATAGACTGAGCTTGATACTTGAACCGTGAATGTGAGTATCAAGTCAATCGTTGTGGTGATTTATGATTTCAGATTTACGATTTTGGATTTCACTTGTAGCTGGTTGCACTTGGTCAAGGCCCGATCGAAATCGGGTACATCAAGCCAAATGTCACTGTTTGGGTTGATGGCCAATGTTTGTTGAGTAACCACCAAATGGTCGCCCACGGCCCGATGCAATGGGGCTAGCAGCACTCATAGGCTGTTTAGGGCTTTGGCCTGAGTGTGCTCACCCCAGAACAATGTCGCTAACGCTTCACGGTCGTGAGGCTGTCGAGTGCAAGCCAAATAGACCAACATGGCCTCGACTTTACGGGCTAGGTCAATCAACGGCTCGTCACCAAGCAAAACATTCAACTTGCCTAACGATGAGATTTTGAGTGGGTCCGTCATCAGCGATGGTTACCTGTGATTTAGTTTGAGTTCAAGAGACATTCCCAGTATACCACAAAGTTTGGGGAATTGAAGAAGGGGTTACTTGATTGTATACATTGATTTCTGTAAATTTAATAAATCTCTAGCGAAATTCGGTATTTTTACAGAAGTAATGGAACACTGTCTTTTACTTTGATCTATTTCTTTGTTCAATGGTCAGATAAACTCGGCGCAAGATCAGACCAACTACCGCTCCAAGCAAGGCTCCCCAAATGGCTGTACTCAAGATCAACACATCTAGGCTCGTTGTGGTTTCAAATGAGCCGCGCAAATACACGGCCACAATGACTGCGGGCGACATAACCGCCCCCATAATCGCCCCATCGCGTGCGGCCACTCGCCAGCTTGTCATTGGGGTCATCCGCAGTCCGATGATCATACCTAAAATAAACCCAATCACAGGCGGACGAAAGATAAGCCCGCTAATTACGCCAACGACGGTACCAACGAGGATGCTAAAGATGAGTTGTGCCATTATGGTTGTATTTGCTCCAGGAAAATATAAGTGACATAGTTCAAATTGGGTCAGTCTTCAACCTAGTTTTTGATGACGACTAAATAGATATTGTTCCATCAACTGCTGTTGAGTGATATCAGAAGACCGAGCCAATCACCTGATTTTAGTAGGGCCTCTGTAAAATAGCAAAGGGCGTTTAGATAGCGTAACCCAAACATCAGGTTGTCTCGACTTATCTTGAAGTGTACAATAGCCCTCAAATTTATTCCCCTTAGAAAGGACACATTATGGATTACAAAGCACGGGTTCAAAAATTTCAACAACATATGCAAGGCCAGGTTGATCTGGTGTTTCTGCCTATTTCAGCCGACCTCTTTTATTTAACTGGCGTACCACGTGATATGCCCAGTTTTGGAGCCGTACTTCATCCAGGGATGTGGCTAGAAGGGGCGTGGTTGACGCCCACCGATGGGCCGACCTTGGCGCTGCCTCGTATGACGGCTGAGTTTGGTGGGTTGGCAGATACGGATGTTGACCTTCGTGTTTTAGGCGATCATGATGATCCGGCAGTAATGTTGCGTCAAATTTTGGATGGCTTTAATTTGCCCAGCAAGCCTCGTATTGCGATCAGCGACTCCACCCGAGGTGAAACTGTGGTTGGTTTACAAGGCCTATACCCCGAAGCCAAATTTAGCTCGGCAACCGCCTTGTTAAATCCTTTGCGCCGGGTCAAAGGGCCTGATGAGATCGAACTGATGCGCCGAGCTGGAGAGGTTACGGAGAAAGCATTTGGGGCGGTACTCAAGCAACTAAAACACGGCATGACTGAGCTAGAGATCATTAGCGAAGTGAACCTCCAACTTCGGCGGCACGGCGCCATCGGCCCTTCATTCACTACCTCAATGTATAACTCTGGGCCAAATTACAAATTGATCTTTGGTAAACGAGAAGAGAAATGGCATCGTCGCTTAGACCCACCTGTAGCCCTACTCTTTGATTTTGGCGCTGCTTATGAGGGTATATGTTATGATTATGGCCGGACCGTCTCATTTGGTGAGCCAGATGAGGAGTTACAGCGCATTCACCGTCTAGTGATGGAATCCCAAGCTGCCGGGATTGCTGCCTTACACGTTGGTCATACCACCGCTCAAGCTGATGCCGCAGCCCGTGCGGTCATAGCAGAGGCTGGCTACGGTGAGACGTTTCGGCATCGTCTAGGCCACGCCATTGGCCTTGATGTGCACGAGGCCCCGTTTCTGACCGCCAGTGATCATACCCCGCTAGAGGCAGGGATGCTCTTCACCATCGAACCTAGCATTACCCAATTTGATACCTTCTCAGCCAGAGTTGAGGATGTAGTGGTTGTAGGTGAGACACATGGCGACCCGCTAACCCAAGGCTATCAGACCCTTTATGTTGTGGATTAGATTTTAGAGACATCTTAATCAAAATCGTGAGTTGGCCCCTTGGGACGACTACATTCAAACGTGGTTGATAGGTTTTCGCCACGAATTTCTCTGATTTTTAGCCTTTATTCGGGCAATTCGTGAAATTCGTGGCTATTTTTTGCATATCAAAACTATTATAGGTTAGTACGGTGCTACCTTCCTCATAAATTAGAGTTGTTCCTGAATAAGTAATCATATCAGACTACCCTGATTTAACAGCAAATTGAGGGATGGATCGAATGAAAATCTTTGGTAAATCCTCAAATTC
>JANQQF010000062.1 GCA_028285035.1 Phycisphaerae bacterium | reverse complement strand
CACTACGGGTCAAGATCAGGCTCCCGTCGCTGTTCCATTGTGCCCCTTGAACAAAATCCTCGTGTGGTAGGATAAACTTTTCTGTCCCATCGGCTGTATCCCACACCCAAACGGTGCTATCATCACTACGAATCAGGATCAGGCTCTCATCGCTGTTCCATTGTACCCCTTGAACCGAACCTTCGTGCTGTAGGATACTCTGTATTTTGGCCTGTCGGTCTAACGGGGCATAAATCGCCTGAAATGCTTCAAAGGTGCCTGCTTGGGTGCCAGCCTCGATGGCTAATAGTAAGGCTTCGGTGTCCTTTCGGGCGGTAAAGGCACTGGTAGACTTTGCTGCTAATTCGCGAGATCGAGCCTCAGCCAGAGCTAATCCAGCAATACCCCGCTGAATTTCCGACCAAATCAATAAACCAACTATCACTATAATCGCGGTTACAGTTAGGGCTTGAAATATACGGCTTCGAAAGCGGTGGCGATCTCTCGCCTTTTGACTTGCTTTGACTACCCGTACCTCATCCTTATCCCAGGCCCGCATTCCCAAGTAACCGTTCTCAACTCTGGCCAAATCCTCCTCATCTAATGGTGCACCTTCAGTCGTACGCCAACTAGTCACCCGATTTTTTAGAATCCGTGCCGCTCGTTGCCCCGGCTTATCAGAGATATCAAACCTAGCCCGAACCAGTGGCCCCAGCGTGTCGTGGGTCAAGCGGGTGGCATCGGGTGCCTCCTTATCCTCGGTCCCGCTGGGGTCGACCAAGAGATAGCGATTGGTACAGGCTCTGACCAGCTCCTCAATGGTTGCGCTTGGCAAATGATGGTAAGTTTTCAGCAACTCTGCTCGATTCCATTGCTCAGTAGTGCCAAACTCCGTGGTGTGGTAGGCCAGCATATCCAGCACCAAACCAGACTCACTTTCATCGGGATGATCCTGTGCTAATAAAGTCAATTGTTGATCCAGAAGCTGGCCCAAGAAGTTGGCAGGACTCAAACGAAGGTCATCATACAAGTCGCGATCAAACACTTTTGGCTTCCCCTTGGCATTCTCCCACAGCTTGGTCAGGATGATTTGCAGGGTGGGTGCAATCGCTGAGCCACGGTCGGCCAGGAGGTCATCGGCAATGACGATGGGAACATCATCCAAGACCTCCAGATCATACTGGGCTTTTAATTGAGGCGTGGTTGCTGGTCCCGTGATGGCCTCGATGATGCCCTCTTTATCGAGGTGCTTGATAAACATCTCTTTATTGGGCAGATTGCGCTCTTGCAAGCGGTCACGGATTTCAGCCAGCCACTCCTTGCGGAAGCCAAGTACCAACGTGCCTTGGGGCCAAGCTTTAGATGCGTCATCAAAAATCGACTGGAGGACAGCTAAGAAGTCCGCCAACTCCTGAGCCGGGTCTGGGCCAGGCCGACTGTAGATTTCTTCGACTTGATCCAGAATAATGACTAAAGGACGCTCGTCGGTTTCTTGAGCGAGCCAAGCGTCAGCGAGGGAGTTCCCCGCTCTCCCCTCCTCTGAAGAGATAGGAGGAATTTTCGATGTATCGATGTTTGTAGGTGGGGTGTTGGGTTCTTGAGCAGCTCTCCCCCCCGCTGGGAGGGAGGTTCTGGACCCGAAGGAAGGTAACAACGCCATATGCAAGGCTGTGGTTAGATTGTTGTTGGCGTCCTCACGACGGATGTAGCGAACTTCGGCTTCTTGTTTGAGACGAGGCAGGAGTCCAGCGGCTAATAACGATGATTTACCCACCCCAGATTGGCCATAGAGTAAAATGATGGGATTGGTGGTCAGGTCTGGATTGGCGATCAAATCAAAAAGCTTACGGATTTGCCAGCCACGACCAAAAAAAAGTGCGGCATCCTTTTCGGTGAAGTAACTCAGACCCCGAAAAGGTTTGCTGGGTAGTCGTCTTTGCCGGGGGAGTGGAGGCAGACCAAAATAAGGGTTGTTAGTAACGGTTGAGATACGCCAGTCGGCTATCGCTTCAGATGCGTTAGGCAGATGTAATCGCCAAGGCCAACTGGCCACTTGACCAATTCCATCATCAAAGCCTGCGTCTCGATAGGCTCTGGCTTGATCGTCGCCTAACTTGGTGTGCATCGCGGCTTCGGCCTCAGCAAAGGCCTGCTGTAGCGGTTGGTCAGACATCAATCCTCTGTAAAAGCGAAGGGCGAAATCAACCGCCACATCATCACGAATTTTCTGGTCAGTGGCAATAACTGCCTTGACCCCAGCTTCAAGCAGCCCCTGCGCTTGCTCCTCGGTCTCACAGCCATTGAGGAAAACAAGCTCCAACCCCCGCTGCTGGGCTAGAAAGGTAGCTAATCCGGTCGCATCAGCCACTTCTCGCTGCCCCTCACGTCCCTCAAACAGCAGGCGGTAACTGTCAGCGTGACCCCCGTAATGGTACATGGCAATGCGATGACGATATTTAGGGTCTTGGAAGGTATTTAAGATATCATCAATGCCAACTCCCTGCCGAACAACAACCTCAAAGGGGGCATCCGCCCCCTCCAACAAATCGCGTAGCTCATTCGCCTCCTTATTGAGAAGCCGCAAATAACGATTGCCCTGTTCTTGATCATTGGCAAAGGCCAAAAAGATGATCGGTTGCCTCTGATTGTCGGTCATCAGTACACTACCTCCTTGCAGATGTCCAATATATTTACTTTTCCAATAGGGTACAGTGACAACAATATAAGGCTTTGATATGTCGAGCAAGTTTTGAAATTAATCATGTAATTAAGAGGCACTTTCACTAATTACGACACACAACTTTGACAGGCTTGATCCTGACATCTTTCACTTTACCCTAAATTGACTGATTTTCGCCTCCACAAGTACTCCATTAATCTCCACAATCCCTCCACAACGCTTCATATTCCGAAAAACTTTCTACATTTAGAAAAATCTAGGAGATTATGTTACACTACAGCTATTCCCCAGTATATCTGTTACCAGTTAAAAACCTCTCAATTTGGTCAAGATAAATCATAGAATGTGGTATGAATCAATGCTCAATAAAGAGAGTCTGCAAAATACGCTTGCTCAGTTCTTGCGTACCTGGACTAATCCAGAAAGCCAAAGTCTTGACCTGATAACAACCTTGCGTTGCTATCGGCAACTTATGTTGAGTGAATCTGGACAAAAAAGATCACGGCCTAACCTAGCTCAGACACTCATTACGAATGGCTTGGCGCGTCTGGCAGAGCGTAACCCTAATGCCGCTCACCTACTCACTCAACGTTATTTAGAGGGTCAAGAAGTTAAACATCTCACCAGGGAGTTGTCAGTCTCAGACAGTCAATTTTACAAAATTCAAAATCAAGCTATAGAAGCTTTGACAGAGACCATCCTAGCTCAGGAACAACAAGCCCAATTTGATTTTCAGCTTACGATTGAGTCCCGTTTGGAGCCGCTGAGACACCATAAATTGTTTGGGGTGGATCAATTACAGCAGCAACTGTACGATGTGGTCACGTCTTCAGACACACCAAGGCTGATTTCTATCGAGGGGTTGGGAGGCATCGGCAAAACCTCGCTGGCCGATAGGTTGGTGCGAGACTTAATCTCGGGTGATCGTTTTTTTGATATTGCCTGGATCAGTGCCAAACAAGAGCAATTTGTCCCAGCTATTGGTGTCCGCCCTGTCGATGACGCGCCTCAACGCCCTGCCCTAACAGGTGAGACTCTGATTGATTTGTTACTGACCCAATTGGGTCAGACTCACGCTTTGGGAACACCGCCTCAACAAAAAGCGACTAGTCTCAATCGCTTGTTAAAGCGACACCCCTACCTCATTGTGATTGATAATCTTGAAACCGCTGCCGACTATCAGGCCCTCATCCCCACTCTGCGCCAATTGGTTGATCCCAGTAAGTTTTTACTAACGAGTCGCCACAGCTTACGCGCCTATGCCGATATCTATTGTTTGAATGTTACAGAACTGAGCCAAACAGATACCCTTGCTCTACTGAAACACGAGGCTGAAAGTCGAGGATTAGCAGAGTTAGCCCAAGCGTTGACAGCCAAACTGGCCGAAATTTATCAGATCACGGGTGGTAATCCCTTGGCCTTGAAACTAGTGCTGGGGCAGCTTCACGCGCTGCCCTTAAGCCGGGTGTTGAACAATCTAAAACAAGCCCAAAGTGGCAAAGTAATGGCGTTGTATACCTACATTTACAAACAAAGTTGGCAGATGCTCAGCGATGCAAGCCGCCAAGCCTTACTCACGTTGGCCGTGGCCTCACCTCGGGGCAGTACCATAGATCATTTGCTGACCGTTAGTGAATTGCCTGCCGAGGCCTTAAGTGACGCGTTAGAAGAGTTGATCACCTTTTCTCTAGTGGATGTTGGCGGTGGTCTGGAAACACATCGCTATAGTATCCACCGTCTGACGGAAACCTTTCTCTTCACCGAGGTAACTCAGTGGCTATCGTCTCCTTAAATGACACCCAACGTTGTAACGATTTCCTCCAGCACTGTATTCGCACCAACTTGACCTATTGGCAAGATTATGTTGAGCATCACACCGAAGATGCCGCCAGTCTGGATCAAGAATGGGAAGCGGTAATCAAAGCCATTACCCTTGGTTTAGAACTGGTCGAAGGCTGGCCTCTTGTTTATCCGCTCATCATCAACTTTTCTAGCTTTATGGAGCGACGGGGTTACTGGGATATCTGGCAAACGATTTTAGGTCGTGGTCTGAAGGCTGCTCGCCAAGCCAATGATGAGCAAGGTCAAATGACCTTAGCCGCACTATCGGCTCGACTATGGCAACGCCAAGGTAATTATCAGCAGATGATTACTCATTATCGATATACCATCCGCTTGGCCCGTCGCCAGAGTGATCGTTTTAATGAAGGGCGGGTCTATACTAATTTGGGTTACTTTTATGTCGAACGAGGCCAATGGTATCGGGCTGAGATATTATGCTGTCATGCTTTAGGGATTTTTGACGCAATCGACAATAATCATGGCCGAGCGCATACCTACAACCATCTAGGTGCGCTATATATCCGGCAAAGACGATGGAATGAAGCAAAGGATCATCTGAGCCAAGCCTATGCCATTTGGCAGGCAACAGAAGATGACTTCGGCTTGATGTCTGCTTTAGTCAATTTTGGCACACTATATATTGAGATGGGAAGTTACCAGGAAGGGCATCACTACTCTCAGCAAGCGCTACAGCAAGCACAATCTGTTGGGGATGAACTCACAGGTGGCCATATTTGCATAAATATAGGGGCTGCATATAGATTGGAAGATAATATGGAAGTGGCCGAACGCTATATTCGACAAGCGGAGACCGTCTTCCAGCGATATGTCAGTACCTATGGCTTGGCCTTAGTCTATGACAATCTAGGTTTAATTTATCTTGGCCGACAACAATGGGATGAGAGTAAAGCGTATTTACAAATGGCGTTGAACAACTGGCAAGGTTTAGGTAATAAGCCAGGTGAAATTAGAGCGTTAGCCTATCTTGCTCAATATGCAGTCGCCAATGGAAATGAGCAAAACGCCGAAGTGTGGTTGAAAGACGCGGAACAACAATTAGTGGAATATGACCAAGTTGGCCAATATCAACAGTTGCACGAACAAGTTAATCAAGTTCGCCACAGCCTGACCGAAGCTATGCTGGGTCAGACTGTGACAAAATAAAGCAAGCCTTAATTAAAGTGGGTTATATATTAGCACCCACCACCACTTGTACTAGTACTGTTACAAGCGTCTGCCTGTGATGTTACTGGTAGCCCGAAAGCATCGGCGATAATACCAGTTGATCCAGCTACGCCAACCAACATGGCTAATCCAGCTACAACAGCAATGATACGATTTTTCAACATCTCGGTGGTCCTCCTTTCCGTAAGTGTTAGGAGGGCCAAACCGATAAGGGTACCCTTGGTTGAGTTGCCTCAACCGACTCGCGAGCCATCACTGGCCCAATCAAGATAAGAAATTTATCCTGCCTCTATTTTGCCGCCGTGTGCGGCACATTTAGGCACGAAATAGGCACAAGTTCGATTATGAGTGGTCAAAAAATCGAGAATATTGCACTACCCCACTTTACAGATGACTTGGGGAGCTTTGTCAGTCGTTTACGAAGCCGCCTTTTTCCAACACAAAGTAAGGCGGCACGCTATTTTGGTCTGAAAAGCCACGGAACCATCTCTCGCTATGAGAGTGAGATATTGCGTCCCCCCTTAGGCTACATCGCCAATTTAATCAGGTTGTATGTCGAGAAGCTCGAACAGGAAGGCCAGCCACTTGGCACAGGACAAACACACTTTTTGCGTGAGGCTAATCGTGTAGTACGGCGGCACTACAGTTGGGATGAAGCACCTTTTCATAATTGGGAGTCATTATGTGTCGTGGCTGATGAATTTATGGCGGGGCGTTCAACTACAAATGGAAAGAACGGCCAAGAGGATGCTTTTAACGAAGCATCAATGCTAGATGTTACGAATGAGGCCCAAGTCAAAAACTTACAAACATTTTTGACCGAGTTTGTCGGTGTGCAGACTTTCGCTTTTTTGTTTGCTGATGCCGACAAACGGCGTGATCTGCGTAACCGACAAACGTTACTAAAATTAGTACATGATTTTTGGATCGATGGAGTCTTGGAGAACTCACTATACAACTCGGTTTTTATTGAGTTGGGTTTGCAGGTAAAGCAGGAAGCCATCACTTATCCGTGGGAGTTATATCTAAAGGTTCCCCAGCAGCAGGAGCAACCTTTGGAGACGGATACAAAAATTATTGATGTATACCATCAAATGGGCCAATCGTTACTTATTTTAGGTGAGCCAGGCGCAGGTAAAACGACAATGCTGCTTACGTTAGCCCGCGACTTAATTAAGCAAGCGGAACAAAACCCACTCCTGCCCATTCCTGTCATTTTCAATCTCTCATCTTGGGTGGGTCAACCTTTGGCGGAATGGTTCATCGAAGAACTACAGCTAAAATATAAAATTCCTCGCCGGATTTCACGTCTTTGGGTTGAACATGATGCGCTTTTACCCTTATTAGATGGCCTAGATGAGGTTGCTTTGGCGCAACGCGACGATTGCGTTCAAGCAATCAATTTATTTCATCAAGAATATCTTGTTCCCTTGGTAGTTTGTAGCCGAGTGTCTGATTATGAGGCATTAGTCAACCGCCTCACCCTTAGAGGGGCTGTGGTATTACAATCATTGACGACAGCACAAATTGAAACCTATCTCAATTTACTGGGGCCTGAATTAAATCATCTTCAGCATCAATTGCAGGAAGATGTGTGGTTACAAGAGTTAGCCCAAACTCCATTGATGTTAAATATCATTACATTAGTCTATTCAAAATCGACTTCAAACCATATCCAACAGTTGGATACACCCCAAGCCCGTCAAAAATATTTGTTTGATACCTATATTGATCGGATGTATGCCCGCAAGAACACTGAGAACACACTCTATTCTGATGAGTCGACAACTCTATGGTTGGGCTGGCTGGCAGGACAAATGTATAAACATAATCAATCAATTTTTTTGATTGAACAGATACAACCCACCTGGCTTGGCAGCGAACGTTGGACTTGGCTCTATCTTCTTATCTCCAGAATGGGCAGTATGTTACCAGGGGGGATACTAATCGGCCTCGTCGCAGGTATAAGTGGGGTTCCTTTGTTCGGTTTAGAGAATACACTTCTCAATCAGCCGGGGAATTGGTTACTATTTGGGCTGTTATTGGGAGCAATCAATGGATTGATGTTAGTGGCATTTGATGGGATACGCTTCAAAACGAGCCATCGCTCATTTCTCCCAAATATTCCGATTTGGCTCAAATCATTAATCGTGGGCATACTGTTTGGCCTGATAGATGTTCTGGTTTTCTGGTATTGGGGGGGGATCATGTTTGGATTGATAGGCGGTTTGACAATGGGTCTTATTTATGGCCTCACTATTGAAATAAGAGGAAATAGAAACAACTTTCTTACAGAAATTCAACCCGTAGAAGCCTTGCAGTGGTCATGGCGAAATGCTTTTTTGGGGGGTGTTTTCGGCGTGGTTTTGGGATTATTTACCGGGGCAATAGCTGGTTGGATTGTGGGACTAGATGGAGCTTTATTACAACGATGGTCTACTGGTCCCCTGATGCGTTGGGCTGGTCCAGATCAAATTGTCATTATGGGGGCAATCTTTGGGGCTTGCTTGTTAGGGTTTGTTGGTATAATTTTTCAAGGTATGCGCGGGCAGGTAACGGAGGCCAAAGCGATACCCAATCAAGGAATCTGGCTTTCCCTCAGATATGCACTGTTATCCTGGTTGGGATTGGGGCTAATTATTGGTATTGCCGGCGGACTTTTGTTTGGCTTGTTTAGTGGTTTTCAATATAGTTGGCAAGCTGGTATCGCTTTTTTTATCTGTTTTGGTAGTTTAGCATCATTGTGGTACGGCGGCTTGGAGCTTATTCAGCATTACACTATTCGTATTTTGTTATGGCTTCAGGGTTATACCCCACGTCACTATATTCAATTTCTTGATCACGCTACTGACCATATCCTATTACGTAGAGTAGGTGGTGGGTATGTATTCATTCATCGTTTACTATTAGAACATTTCGCTAAAATAATACCAAAATCTTAATGAGAAGTGTGCCATATATTTGGGGCATTATTTTTCTGAAACGCCCTAAATAATCTGGGTCCAATCCTCCTCTGCTGCTGTTACATCTCTACTTTCTGTCCTCGACTCGATTTGATCAATCCATTGTTTTAAATCCTCATTTGGTTCAAATTGATCAAATTCTTGATCCTCCCCTTCCTTGAAACCAGGGATATAATTAGGTAATCGTAACCAAACGACATTTTCTGCTAAATATAGAGCCCTACTATCTATTTGTTGCTTTAAATCATCTAGGCTATTGATTGACAGGCGGGATTGTAAGGCCCATTCAAACCATTCTGATAACAGACCATCTATTACTTTTGCCTGAGCCAAATGATTCAAGTGCAATCCATTATACCAAGCTCGCTCACGTTGCTGTTCAAAATAGTATTTGGCTACCCATTCATCTAAAGGACCTATAATCTTTTCCAAGATACTATACCCCTGCGACGCCTGAAAGCGGGTGACTTTATTTTGAATCTGGTTGGTTGCTTCAGCGAGCACCTGATTGACTTTATCATGGTCCGTTTTCATACTTTTCAATTGGGGGGTGCTTGCTAAATCAATCCCGATTCGGTCCAGAGTCAATGGTAAGTCGTGTACGATATGGGCATTTATCCCGAGCATTAGATGTTGCAAACTAATGACCCCTTTATTATTTTCCGCCTTTTCAAAAGCAAATTGCCAAACCTTCGGGATTGCCCTTCCTTGAATATGACCATACAAAGATTTGCGATAAAAATCCGCAAAAATAACCAGATACTTTTTGATCCACGCTAAGTTCTCAAAGGTTTGAGTTTCACCAGTTTCCTGATCTCTAACTGTTGAGACTAGCTTATCGGTCATTGCTTTATAAGCCACAACAAAAATTCCACGATTATCCTTCGTACTGCGAAATAGTTCCTCCAACGCAGTTAAACTTTCTGCAACTTGGTCTATAGATTCATATTGATTTTTAATATGAGGAACAATTGCTTGGTTTATATCAAAATTCATTTTGCCTCCCTTCAAAATGATGCTCGACATTATACATTCCAGTGATATTAATGGTCGTGATTTGCAAGTATACTACTATTCAAGTAAATAATGTAAATTGACTGTTTTCGTGTTTCATCGTCATGCGGGGCAATACCCGATATACTCGGAGACTCGGTATGAAGTGGGGTCACATCAGGCAAGAAGAATTCCTGATCGAGCTATTGTGTTCATTATTTATCGACATGGGGTACAAAAAGTAAAACCAGTCAGGGATGACTTTTACATAAACCCTCAATTCACTTTAGACACGTCAGTAATGATGTAAGCTCAGTCATTACATTTAGTGATGCTTTAGCGTTCGATTGGAACGCCAAACGAGTTACCTTGCTAAAATAACCTCATCTGACCTTTGAAATTTGAACAGCCTTTCATCAACGGGTTTTACGATAA
Organism: Phycisphaerae bacterium; assembly: GCA_028285035.1. The sequence continues at coordinate 134,414 of JANQQF010000062.1, read as the reverse complement.
AGATTACCCGTTTCATACAAAAAAGAGACCAGTTTATACCCCATTTTTGATATGTCTTGGTCCGGTTGCGTCGTAGCAATCCAACGCACGATGCCGGGGTGCTGATCCTCAATCAACCCGATATACCCTGCAATATTGCGGATCAATCGTCCACGTTCAGCAGCTTCTAAATTGGGGTCAAAAAATGGCGGGGTTGTGTAACAGTAAATCTGACACAACTGATCAAAGGCAAACTGGGTGATCGGTTCTGTGAATAACCGTTCCAAAAAAGGGTTGCTATCCGTCTCACCCATTTTTTCGGGAGACCAAGGGGTTGGTGATAGATAACAATGTTTTGCATGTTCTGGGTGCCTCATCATAATCGGTGATTATATCACCCGCTTTAATGAAAGCATTTCACCGAGCGTTCCCCAACGGTATAGGTACAACTTACCGCTGGGAAATCAAGTTCCGTTGTTAGCTGGTCGGTTCCGGTATACCCAAATCCCGACGGACCTGATCCAACAGCTTTTTCTTGAGCCGACGCCCAAAGCTCTCACTGGTTCCGATCACTCGGCCGAGTTCCGCCCCGGTAATCTCCCGGTTCCGCTTGCCCTGTTTAACCTGTTCCGCTAGATACACATACGCTTTTTGTTCCGTTTCTGGTTTGGGTTCCGCACTTTTTGGTGTAAAGGTGCCGCGTTTTGTCTCTCGTCGCTCTTTTTTAAGCGTTGCAATGTCCTCTGTCAAGGCCGCTTTCTGGCTTTCCAACTTAGCTTGTTCTGCTTCAATCGCAGTATTCAACAGCGTCATTTGTTGCAGTCTGAGTTGCCCCTCTTGAATACCCTGTTCCAATTGAGCCAAGGTCATCATCATCCCGTTCCGCTTGAGCTGACGTTTGATCGAGGTCTTCAAGTTGTGCGTGACCAAGGCGATACTTAACGGGAACAGGCTGGTAAAAATGACAGCTAAGATCGCTTGTTCCGAGGTAATGTGTCCGGTCAGTTGCGCAAAAAGGGCGTGGGCTACATTGGCCCCGATCCCAAATAAGGTAAACACCACCACCATGGCCCAAGCAAAGCGATCCTCCTCTCCTTGCAGTTGGGCATTCAAGATTGAAATCGCAAAAGTGATTTCTGCTGCATCAAAGAGGATGGGGAATAAATAGCCGAGCCAGGGGTGAAACAGATTGATCGAGATAAAGAGATCCCGTAACGCGGTGAAACCAAGTATTCCTGCGGACGCAATGACCACAAAGGAAAGCGCCACGGTTAAGCGTGAGGTTGCCAAAATCGGATCGCCCTGCCCCGAGAACCAACGCCATACGGTGATGGATTGTGATTGAATGGGCGGATTGGGATACATTGCCATTTTTTCGTCTCCTTGCCTACTTCTTCGGACTAACTTTGAGTGATTTTAATGAGTAGTGCCCTACCCAACCGACAACTATCCAAATCTCATCAAGAATGCGCCACGGTTGAAAAATATCGATGTTGTCTTGCAGCGTGAACCAATAAAAGGGACCACCACCAATGTCTGAGGTGGTCTTCATCAAATTCTCCAAGCGTTGAGGGGTTGAAACGGTCGTCAAGATGCGGAAATTGCTCACGCCATAATAATGCTCGGCTAAGCCACTCTGTCGAAATTGCTCATACGCTCGGACCTTCTCCGCCCAAACCGCATTACTTTCTGTTCCTCGATCTACTTCGACAAAAAAGCCAACAGGTTTCACAGGCTGTCCTTGATAGTCTGCTGCGGGATACTCAATCAAAAATGCACCATCTGGGGCTTTCTTAGCCGATTTGGTGTAGCCTGTTGAGAGAAACGGTAATTTATCAGCCATCGTCTTGGATTTGAAGGCTCGCTCTCCAATCCAATTTTCAAGAGTTAGATTGGTCAATCTAGTGATACGCTCCATCGTAATCCGTAAGTCACTGACCAATAATGAATGGAGATGGGAGGACGCCTTATTTTTAACAATTTTAGGTCGCCAATCCACGTGTGCTCGATCCACCCCCAAACGCATCGTAACAAAATCTACCCCAGCCTTACCCAAAACATTTAGGATGGTTGAGCGACCTGGCCCCAAGCTCGGGGCTGGCAAGCGATCCAAATACCCTTTATGAAATAGGTGCTGTTGTCGAGTTTCCGCAGAGCGCTTGGCACTGCGCACGTTTTCCGTTGGCAGATTTGGCGAAAAATACAAAGCCTCAAGTTGGCACGTGGTCAACATCCCTTCATAACGATAAATGGTTTCCAACATCGTCTGATCCCGTTCCTCAAATCGCCAACGTTGAGGGACGCTACCTGGATTACGGATAAACGGACGTGTGTAAGTGCGTTTATCCGCACTATCCGGCGAAGTCGATATTTTTCGGGTCATCGGTATCTACCTCCTCGACTGATTGGGGGACCGCACGTTGCCCAAACTGCACCTGACAGCGTTGCCGTATCCGATCGATACGCTGATCTGACTGAGGCAGCGGCTTGAGGGGTTTCATTGTTTCAATGGTAAAGTTGGGTAAGGTTTGCCCATATAAACTGCTAGACACGATGGCGTTGTATTTATCCAGATCGGCCAGATCTTTGGCTGAAATCCGCTCATCCAAGAAAGGGGCTAAAACTTTAGCATCATCTCGCAAAGGTCTAAACACAATCACGATCCCAACGCCGTTGACAATCCCCTTAAAATTTTCCCCAGGTAGCTGGCTCATCCGTTGAAAGGCTCCGGTTAAGGAAAGGCCATATTTTCGAGCTTGGTCATAGATGATGGGCAAAGAGTCAGTGGTGAGACGTTGTAACTCGTCTGCGTGAAGATAGAAGATTCTTGCCTGTCGCTCAACCTTGCTCAGCCGTCCCCGGCTCATTGCAGCAAACTGAAATTTTGAGAGCACGATCGCGCCCAAGGTATTGGCCTCTCGTTCTTCGAGAAACGCCCCCAGATTGGCCAGAAAGATTTTGTTATTGTCGATAATCTCTCGAAAATTAAGACTATCGGATTGACAAATGATGTGAGCCAAAACTGGATCACTCAAAAAGCGATCCAGTCGATTTAAGATCGGATCAGCAACTTTAGCCTGAGCCCCTTTATTGAGGGTGTCATAGATATACAAGTTTTGTAATGTTTGCGCCTCCTTTATCTGGGCGATTACTTGGGTGCGGTAACCAGGGTCCACCAATAACCGAGGTATATCTTTAAAGGAGGTGTTGGGTAGTTCGGCCAAAGCCTGAAGTGCCGTCAGCAAATACCGATCTGTTTGAGCTCCTGGCCAGTCATCCCCAAATAGTTTTCGCATCAAATCAAAGGCTTGTCGGGCCACTTGATAAGGTTGTACCCCTGGTGGTACAGAGAGCGGATTCAACCCAATCGGGCACGCCTCGCCATCGTGCGTATCAAAGAGAATGACATCATCTTCTCGTTCGGCCTCAATACTGCACGATAGGACGTCCAGGTATAAATCCCCATGGGGATCAATCAGGCCCACTCCCTTATTTTCTTGGATATCCTGATGGATACCGTGATGCAACCAGTTACTTTTACCCACTCCGGTCCGGCCAATTACGGTGACATGAGCATCTCGATCTTCATAGGTTAATCTAGCTGAATGCTGTTGCCCCTGATAATGGTTCGTCCCTAAAACAATGCCAGTTGACACAGATTTTAGCCGTTCTGGGATAGGTAAGCGGGTTGATGTTGACCAACTAATTCCAGCAATATGTAAAAACTCATTGGGTAGATGCCATAAGGTGCCTACCTCACCTGGCGAGAGTACTGCAGCAAAGGTTCCCGGACCCGGTACAGCCAGAGCATTCCCGCCATCCCGAGCAAACTGAACAAATGTCGGCCAACTACTTCCGGCCAATGTGTGAGCCCGTTGTGCTGAATCAGTCTGGATCAACATCCTGATTCGAGCCTCTTTGAGCGGTCCGTTCAGTTTGGTTTCTAACATGCGAGATGTAGAGGCATCCAAGCCATCCCATATCTCCTCCAAAAATTGGTGGCCTAACTCACGATGCTGTCGGTCAAGCGGCTGCAAGGTTAGTTGGTAAATCCACTGTTCTTCATCCCGCAACTCCCGCATCCCGCTCAACAGTGTCACGAGCGGATCAAACGCACCAAAGGCTTCAATCTCTTGTAACGGGTACAAAAAGGGAGCGCCCAACTGCAGTGGAAAGTGATAGGCCGGATGTGGTGTTGGATCAACACCCGGCTGAATATCTGCTTGAGGGCAAACGGCATAGATCAAACGGCGAATCGTTGGTCGTTCTGACTTAGGCGCATAAATCATCCATCGTAAACGCCCCTGTTCTGCCACAATACTCAATGTAAGTGGGCCATTTAGAGCAAACAAAGCCGTGATCAATTGGCGAATCGTGGCAGGTTCCCAGATATAACTTGTTGGACAAGCAATCATTAACCAAGATTTATTCGCCTTGGTCTGAGGCAGTCTAGAAACTTGGTCAAACACGGACCCTTTTTGTTCAACAGAGAACGGTTCATGTTGAAAGGCATCTGAAGCAAAATTAACTTTCAGTTTTGTTGTCATATCATTGTCATCCTTTCATAAAATAGACAGACCTTGGCGCAATTATCCATTTTGGCCAAGGTCTGTTGCTCAACATCGCGGCTGGCTTTCTCAGATTCACACTACTTCCATCAAGACTTGGTCACAGGTAAAATTAGTCAACTTCAAATAGCGCATCAATCACCCCGAGTGGTCGGGTAGCCTGGGTTACAGGTTGGTTATAGTCAGCAATCAGTGACGCTTGCCAATCAAACCGCTGCTGGGTATCCTGGATGTAGGGTTGTATCACCACGGTACTACGAGTGTTCTCAGCATTACGCCCGAAGATCGTGATTACCTCCTGTCGGGCTGGGTGCTGACTGGGTGGTGCAGAGGCGGCCTCTAGTGGGTGACCTGTTACACACCAGGCACCGCTCAGTAAGACCGCTTCGTGAATATGACCCTTCTTATCTCGTATTTGTTGACCTAACTCAGATAGGACGGCTTGCCGCTCTATCGAGTTTTGAGCAAACATAAAGTCAACCAACTGGATTAACTCGATACGATTGTCAGCCAGCTTTACGGATAAGATAGCCATAAGATCCCCATCTCTTTCCAGGTTTTCTTTGGCGACTTTAAGAAAGATGTCGATATAGGATTTAACAAGTAGGGAGTGGGTTGGACTCATAAGGATGTCACCTCCTTTCAGTTTTGCCTTAGCTGTTCATAAATGAAGGACGAATGGCAATCGTCCCTCGTTGTGAACGCTAAAACCAGGAGGCCAGCGGAGTCGGCAAAATATGCTAAACTTAACCTCAAACCATCCAATCCACCTTTCCACAACAATTTCAATGCCTATTTTGACCATATACCTAACCTTATCTACTCGGCAGAGAGATCTGACTGACCAGACTACGATGATAAAGCCAAAACAAGGAGGTTAAGGAATGAACTCGCCCCAAGTTTCTTGTGGGGTCAGGCGGCGTAACTTTTCATCGGTTGGTGTCTTGAGCCAATTCGCAATGGCTATTCCAGCCATAATAGCGATTGTTCCGGCCACAATTACACTGGTGACAACAATATCTTCGACCACATCCTCTGGTTGATTACGCCGCATGACTTACCCCCTTAACATTCTTAGATTCTTAACTTAGACCAGACCGAAGAAGGCTTTTAAACGATCCCCAAAACCGGGTTCTACCTTCTCATCAATATGTTCGTTCAGCTTGCCCCGCATCGTCTCCATGTATCCAGCCTGCGCTTGGGTCGACCAATTCAGGCCTTGGCGAACATAATCTTCAATAAACACTCTTAATTCTGGATCACCCACGGTGCTGGCTACAGCCATCGCCATCTGGGCTGTGTGTGTCAAGTCCATTACTGAATAGAACAAAGTTTTATTTGTAAGCTCAATCGCCATCCTTGTTTTTTCAGCCGTAATTACTTCTTGAGCAATCTGCTTATTACCCGCTGCCACATAAGGTTTGAGAGTGCTGTTCCCTAGTGGATGCGCAGAGAAGGGCGCGTTTGGGGTAAGGGCTGCAAAAGCAGACCTTGCATTTAGGACTTGGTTCGGTGCTACAAAATTTACACCTGGTTGGGTTTGTTTGGTTTCAGTATTTGACATCATTATCTCCTAATTTGAACTAAATTCAGTAGATCACAGATTGAGGGTTGAGATGAGTAGGAATAGCCATAACAACGCCATAAATAGCTTCAATAGAACGAATAAGAAAGCGAGAAAAACGATAAAATCTAAAACGGTCAGGATCAACGCGACGAGGCCCAGGCCCAGGGTTTCTGATAAAAATCCAGCGTAGAAAAACCCAGGTGTTGAGCATAATGAGAGCGAGACCCAGCAAGAAAAAACGCAGGGCTGGATTAGGAGAAGAGGTTTTAGCCCGAACAGAGCGCATCAACCGATAGCTGCATTCAATGCCAAAGCGACGTCGATAACGGCGATAGATTTTACGCAACGACCAGGTGAGGTGAATGACGATAAAGATCAGCCATTTGCGGCGACGGTGACCAGATTTGTTCGGGACTAAGGTAGCCAGGAGAGCGAGTTTGGCAGAGGTACCATCGGTAAAGGTATAGTGGGTGAAGTAGCTGCCCCGACCTTTACACAAGGCTCGGGTTCCGCCCTGCTTACCTCGAATGGGACAAGCAATGATAGCGGGTTGTTTTCTTGCAGTCAGATAGGTGATGACAGGCCCAGTGGCAAACCCTTTATCCAAATAGAGTACAGCAAAACTGAAATTCAGGGTTCTGAGCCGTTTGAGCAGGATTTTTACGATGTCAAGTGTGTTTTCTTCGGGCAAGACATAGTGAACAGCCAGTGTTAACCGCACATCCCGCCAAATCACATAAGCCGTCGCGGTACGAATGAAATGGGTGGTCCCTTGTTTGGCTCGACCCCGACAGGTCACGGCTCGCAACGCCTCTTGTTTGGCATAACACGGCTCATCGTGAAAATCTATGGCCAATTCTAAACCACTGCGTTTCATCGAAGCCGGGATACTTTCGGCCAAGGCATCATTCACTTCGTTCTCTTGTTGCCGTAATTGTTCAATGGGCAGGGCTTCATTCAACTGCTCTCGGATCGTGTTGCTATCGGCCACATCGTCCAAATCGTTACAGACCGCTTCGATGCTACTCCCTTCTGCACTCGCTTTCAGCAGCACATCAAACACCATTTCCGTTCTACACCGATAGCCGTTGGTCTCAATTGACAAGTGTTTTTTCAACGTGTTCATCGTTTGGTGCCGGATATCTTTGGCCTTTAATTTCTCTTGTTGTATCATTCGCTTGGGCTCCTTCGGTTTTGGGTTTGTTTCGCAACTACCTTTTTACCGAAGTTGCCCTTTCTGTCAACTTTCGTGATCTACTGATTCTAGCTTATCTGTACTTGAAAAATTTACCTTTTTTATCGACATTTTTACTTTTTTAAGTGGTTCTAAGACCTTTTGTTGTTTATAGAGTGCCAATAACAGCCCTAACGGCGCATATTGTGTGTTGAATTCTTTGTCACTTAATCCAAATTCGAGGCTCATTTGAAAACTCCTATTTACTTCTAACTCTAATGATGTTTTCTTATGATACCTCTTTTCTCTTTTTTCTGGGCGTTTTCACCAAGTTGAAACCTGCCCTGTTTGAAGCAACTAGTTGAATCACCCTCTATTTGTACAAAATTATGGTGTTAATTAAAGTTAGTTTATCAGATTTTCATCAGAACAGACTCTCAAGAGTTTCTCTTTTTAGGCAACACAAGATTATTTAAAAATAAGAGGTAGATAAAGATGAGTGATGATAGAGTCAGGGGATAACGGTGATAGGGGGAGTGAGGCAATACCAACGTGTTCCACATCGGTGGGTAACTTTTGAATCAAATCATCATCCTGACAAGCTAACCAGATTTCATTGTTGGCGTAAAATAGGGCACTGGGCTTGTCACATACAGGAAAAGCGGTTTGTACAGTTGGATTTGCGACTAGCACCCTGGTGACAATGTCGCTACTGGGGCTGGTGACCCATAGGTAGGTGCCATCATATGCCAAAACCGGGCTACCATTATTAGCTAATGATGTGTCACTGATTTGCATGCCATCTGAGGCTCGGATTTGCAACAGGCTGGTGGTCAACCCTATGTCTGTATATCCTACCCAAAAATAAATCCCATCATACAAAAAACTACGGGGAGATTGACTGAGAGAATAGGTAACGATTGGAGTGCCATCACTATCAAGTTTAACTAGGGTGTCATCCCCCTCATTAGTGACCCAAATATAAGTACCATCGTACAAAATATCTACCGGATCATCCATACCTCCGAAAGATACACTTGTTCCATTCGCTTCATTTAAACGTGTGAGTGTGTCATCATTTTCATTGACAACCCAAATATAAGTACCATCATAGGTTATAGCGATAGGTTTATTACCTACGGCAAATATCTCGAGTGTCATTCCATCTGCTACCCTGACTTTGCTAACAGTATCATCTACCTGATTGATAATCCACAAATATGCCCCTGTACTAACTAGACCAACTGGCTCTTGGCCAACACTAAAAGAGCGTGGCTGTTCATTTAGGTTTGGGGCCAGTTTTGTAATGGTATTGCCTGCCTTATTAGCTGTCCATAGATAAGTGCCATCATAGATAAGATCAACTGGCTCAGGATCAGTGAGCTGGATTGTAATAGGAATTTTCTGGACAAGGTTATCATCTTCGGCCACAACCCACATATTTCCCCCATCAAAGACCATCGCTGTTGGGGTGCGCCCTGTCGCCACCTCTGATAAAATCGTACCCGTATTGGGGTCTAGTCGCGTAATGGAATTATCATCCATATTGGCCGTCCAAATATTTCGATCAGCAAAAATTACATCATCAGGAAAATTAGGTGTGCTAAACGTACCCATCACTGTCCCATCCGAAGCCTGAATTTTGGTTAAGGTGTCATTATTACGATTGACCACCCACACAAAATTTCCATCATAACTGAGAGAAACGGGTCTAGCCCCTACCGCAATGATCGTTGTTGCTCCAGTTGTACTATCAATTCGTGATACTGTATTACTACTGGCATTAGCCACCCAAATATAAGTCCCATCAAAGGTAAGGGCAGTTGGATCATCTTGGGTATTATAACTGGCTAAAATTGTACTTGTGTTAGGGTCAAACTTGTGGAGTAAATTTTCCTTATCAGAAGCAACCCAAATTATGCCACTTTGAAACAGCAAGGCAGTTGGTTCTCCCTTTCCTGGTAAACCGATAGACAGTGTTGTTGTTATGCCTGTAGCAATATCAATCTTTTGAATCGTGTTATCAAAACGGTTCGCAATCCAGACTGCCCCATTCCCCGATATCATTGCTGTAGGGGCTGAGCCAGTTGAAAAGGTCTCAATTTGATTACAGTCAGAGTCGATAAATTTTGTCACCGTATTATCGGCCAGGTTAGTAACCCAGATATTTGTCCCATCAAAGGTAATAGCGCGAGGGTTCATCCCTGTCGGACAGTTCACTGTTTTTCTAACAATTGCTGCAACCCGTTCGGTCTCAGCTAAGGTTTGTTCTGCCACTTCCTTTTCGATTTCGACAGCAACCCGAGTTGCTTCAGCATTCCTAGCCGCTTCTTCAGCAGCTAATTTATCTCTCTCAGCCTGTCTAGCGGCTTCCTCAGCCGCTTTTTCAGCTTCTTTAGCTGCAGCCTGAGCCGCTTCGGCCGCAGCTTGTGCCTGTCTCGCCTGTTCTGCTGCTGCTGCTGCCTCCTGTGCCGCAGCCTCGGCTGCAGCCCGTTCAGCCTGAGCTGTCTGCTCGGCTGAAATAGCCAATTCCTCACCCGCTTCTGCGGTCGCTTGACTTGCGGCGGCTGTGGCCTGAGCTTGGGCGGCTTGCGCACTCGCTGCTTCCGCCGTGGCTTGCTCACTCACTGCTGTGCCTTGCCGTGCTTCAGCGGTGGATCGAGCCACGCCTGCTGTCACTTCAGCTGCTATAGCTGTGGCTTCAGCTGCTTCCGCCGTGCCCAAGTCACTCACCGCTGTACCCTGGCGGGCCTCAGCTGTAGATCTGGCCACATCAGCCGTGGCCCCTGCCGCAACGGCCGTCGCTTCAGCTACTTCGGCAGTTGCCTGTTCGCTTTGGGCTGTGGCTTGGCTCGCGGCGGCAATTGCTGCTTCTTCTTGGGCGGTAAAGATCACCTTAGTCGCTGTAACCAAAGCATTGTTTGCGTTATCTAATCGTCCTTGAGCAGTGTTCAAACTTTGACATAATGATAATATACTACAGAGTGCTAACAAAACTCCGATAATTAGCCCCCGAAGTGTAATACGGTTCCACCATCTGGCCGTCTTACTACGTCGATATAACTCCTCCGCTTCTACGGAGAAATACAAATTGTTTTCTTGACCCTCAATCGTTTTGAGTTTCTCTCCCGTAATTAAAAATTTTAGATTACGTTGATATGCCTCCACCTCCTGATCCAGTAACTCTTGGGCAACTTTGCGAGCAATTGTTTTAGGGTCAAGTTCAATTTGGGGGATCAGATAGTCGTGAGCCAACTCATAAGCCTCGTCCTCATTGGATGTCTCATCACCAATCACCCGTAACAGGCGACTAATGACCAACAATTTCAAGACTTCAGGTAGCTCTTGTTGAGAACCTATCAGGCGAGCTAATTCGGTTGTAGTCTTAATATCCCGAGTACGATCAGAGCGGACTAAGGCTTCTAATATCTTATGAGCCAAGTCTCGCTGTTCAGCAATAATCTCTCGACTGACGACTTGCTTTAGATAGTTACGTAAAATTCCCGGAACACCACCCATTTCCTCTACTGTAGCTTGAGTTATGGTTTGGTGATTCTCACCTAAACTACTAAACAAGGCCCAACATACTAATTGCAGTTGGGCGGGGATAATATGCGTTTGCTGCCCATCTTGACGTTGTAATTCATTGACCAGATGTGGAACAACGTTTGGTGCGTAAATCAGACTGGCTAGTGCTGCTGGTTGACGAATGGCCTGTTCTGCTTCCTGAACGGTCAATGGTTTTAGAGTATACTCATTCGCAAAAATAGTTGGTATACGCGACCTAAACTCAGAAAGATTGGCAAAGCGATCACTTCGTATCGATAATACAAATCGAACACGTAAGGTCTCATCATCAATACATTCCCCCAACTCATCGATGAAACTCTCACGTTGAGCTTCATCACCCAAGAGAAAGAACTCTTCAAATTGGTCCAGTAAAATAAATAGAGTTGTCTTTGGATTAAGGACTCTCAATACTTCCAATAAGAAGGTACGCAGTGGAACTTGGGCCAAGTTGGGGGTAGAAATCATATTGGGTAATAAAGTGTGTTTGATGGCTTCAGTTGGTGACTTACGCCAAGGCCGAACATAGAGCGGCAGATGCTCATCAGCCAATAAGGTGGCGGCGAGACCTGCTTGTAGTAACGAGGTTTTGCCGCTGCCTGATACCGAGTGGAGCACCGTTAAAGGACCACGCCTTTTGCCTGCAACACTCGTTAACAAGTCACGTTTAGCCTGATTTCGGCCAAAAAAGAGTGAGGCATCAGCTAATCGATAGGGCAATAAGGCTTTATAAGGTTCAATCTCAGCTAATTCGTCTTTGGATTGCTCGACCTGATGATCGAGTTTATTAATATAATCAATTACAGCTTCAGCCAGAGCAGCCTGCTCCAATTCATTGTCCCGTTTGGCTACTTCGACCGCCGTTCTGACCTGATTGATAATGACTTTAGCCCCGGTACCAATGGCAAAGTTACTGCCTTGAATATTACCGATGATGATCTTATCTTGGGTAACAAGGCTATCTTCAATTACTGTATCTGGACTAGCATCGATTCTGTTGTCTAGCTGATTGTCTGATTGAGGCATTTAATCCGTGATCACCCTAAAAATTGTTAGTTACCTGGCTATTACCGGAAAATATACTTTATAGTCTTTAGTTTTGGCTACAATACACCACTCGTCTAATTCAGGAGATATTCCGTCAGCACTAGGTTTGAGGTTAAGTTGCAATTTCAAACTGGGATGATTTTCTGGATCAAGTAGGGATAAATCTTGACCAGAGGCGATATTGGTCATTACAGTATACCCATCAACATTCAAAATATTGACAGTTAGTGAGGCACTAAATGGCACATTTGTCATATAAGAAATGGACTGCCATTGTTCAAGAAGCGGAGATGGCTTGTATGGTTTACTTACAATTGTGCCTGACATAAAGGTATTATCTAGCTTTAATTTACCATCATTCTCTAAGACTTGATTGATATTACTCATGCTTTCCAAACCAATATCTGTTAAAAAGCTATCGCACCATATTGATACAGCACCTAAAGCGTATGTTGTAAAGTTTCTAGTTGGAATGCTCAAAGAATAATTCGAACCATCAAAGTGTAGGGTATGGTTATTATGAATAATCCAACCCGTCTCCTGCCATTCAAGAACTCGTATGGTTAGCGGATTAATCGTTCCTAAATCTTCATCAGAGTAATATAAATGTAGAGCCATATTCTGATCACTATGCTCAACACTTGGAGGGGCACGAAATGAGTAAGGCCCTTTTAGCAGTCGGACTTGATCTGGCAGTGGTTCTGGAAGACCAATTGTCGGCATAGCTATTATGGATTGGTTAGTATATAAGCTGTTATCGTGTAAAGAAAGTTCTGCAACACGATCGTCAGTAAAGATAACACCAGCGGTATTTCCTGAAACGTGGTAATTTATAAATTTGACTGTTAGGGTTGATATATCTGATAAAGACAGAGAAGAACAAATTGCGCTTAAATCGGCTACCCCACTAGGAATATCTCGAAAAAAATGATCAGCAGGGAAAAAACCACCACCAGTACTTCCTTGATAAAAATCCTCAGAAATTTTGTAAGCGTCAAAAACCACAGATACTACGTGGTCACCTGATCCTAAATACTCTGCAAAAAATTCTACATCCTGACAATCTTGTATATTGTTAGTCTTTAAATTAGCAATAAAATCCCTGCCAGAACCTGTTGGGGTTGCATATAAATAAGCTGACCATTCCGTGTTAAATTGAGGCAAAGGATAAATCGAAGAAGAAGTCGCAACTTTGGATTTTAGGGGTAGTGGTGACTTCATTTCTCCAAAAAAGACTACACTCATCAAGAGAACAATGCCTATTATCCATTTTAGTATTACAAAAAATTGAAACGCACTCATTTTTTATCCTGCTCCAACCCACAGAGTGTCTAGCCTCTAGCATCTCACTTGATGATGATAGGTAAATAGATTGTATAGGCAGGCTCACCTAACAAGGCATAAATACCTAAACGTCGGGTGGCAATTGACCACGCGTTGTCAACCTCACTTGCCTCACCACCTATATTTTGCCACCCTAAATTGGCATCCCAAAAATAAATCGCGATGTTCTTATAATGCCCCAGGACATTTGGATGGTAATGTAATCGAACCATTCCATCTTTTTCTAATTCAGCTAAGGCCCCTGATAAACGGACACTGTAAGCATTGCCGATGACAGATAAATCCTTGGGTAAGGGGCCCGGCACATAACCAGTAGGTAAGGTTGCGGCATACAGGTCTGCCAAAATTCCCTCGGCGGGGATATGGAATTCAAAGTTACCATCTTGAGCGTAGAGAATGTTGGGTGTAATGGCCTGTACCTGTTGCAGGGTGTAATCACTGTTTATCAAAATAAGCTGACCATCGACCACCCCATTAATTTGTACTTGCCCACTTCCCTCTTCTCCCCCAGTAAACTCTACGTGTCCTTCATAGGTGGTTTCATCCGCATTATAAGCCAGATGGGTAAATCGTGGCGTACTTCCGACTTTATCAGGAATGACAATACCAAATAAATTGCCGATGCCGTTTGGTCCAAATAGCTCAATGGTAAATGTATTCCCATCACTACTCGGTATCAAGCTTAGATAGGAGGTATCAACCCCACTACTTGCTATAGCGATTGCTTTACGGACACCTGAAGGAAATAAAGGAAACTGATAATCCGTCCGATCATCGATTTCGATCCTTCCAGATAAGGCACCATCAAATGTGGTTGCTTGAACAAAATCTCCAAATCGTGCACCAAAAATTTTGATTCTGCCTTGTGAATCGGTTACGCCTTGGTCAATGGCAACGGTCACACCTGCTGGATTCTTTGTATATAGAGCAACGAGAGCATTGTGAATTGGTGCACTCTGATCACTTTGGATATTGATATTAATTGGATCTCGATCAGCATTGCCACTGTTGTGACTAATAATTTCTGGAAAAGGTAATAATGTTCTAGGGAATGTCTCAGGACCAGCCATAATGTTATCTCTGCTGCTAGGAGTATGAAGTGTCCAGGTGTCACCCTGATAGCGATCAATAATTGTTTCCCAATCTGACTTTCCGTTGATCCGATGTTGCTCTGTAGCTTGACAATTCTCATTCCAGCGATCTGCCCCGGCTAACTCACTAGCGTTATAGTGCCAGTACATAATACTGGCATTGGTCGCATCACCAGATGAACTCTTTCTGATCAGGGGATCGGTACAAGCGACATTCTTGTCAGCTTGTAAGTTACCATCCTCATCTTTGCCCCGAGCAAAGTATTCATCTTCCAGATACAGGGCATAATGTCCAAATTCATGGATAAGGGTCCGATAACCATCAGGCTGATTCCAGGTTGCATTCTCGCCGGAGCCATATCTATTCCAAAAGCGACCTACCCGAATGGCTTGCCCCGTGTCTTTAGATGTAATCCCCCCAATATAAGCATAAGGCCGAACAGTGTTCTTGGTTGAAAACTGAAAATCAGCATCCTCCCAATGTTCAGCATTGTCATAAATCAAGACTTTCTCAAAGGCCATCTGTCCATCGGTCACATCGTAAAGATAATCGGAGGCATTCCGAAAAGCTTCTTCAATGCCAGAAATATAAGCCTCAGTTGCATCCCACTCAATGGAGACGACGATATTAAACAAAATAAGCGTATTTTGCGATTGTATTGTTAATGTTTGCGGGCCTGTATTGGAAATCACGGTGAAGGGGTGCATATTCCCTTCGGGGTCAAGAGGGGCGGTGGTATTGTAAATTCGATAGGCCCATTGGTCATGATGATCACGAAAACTTGGCTCAATATGAACGGGGGCCAAACCTATAATCTTATCGTTTAATTGAACGTGTTCTAAAACCAAATTTCCATTAACATCAACAAATGTATCCCCGCTTAAATCATCGATAGCTAGGGTACCATTATGGAATACTTTAGCATCGGGTAGGGGTTCTCCCTTTTCATTAAGAATTCTAGCATAAGTCAAGCCTTCTACGCAGGGATATGTAAAATTTACTGGCATGTTTTCGGTAATTGTTATGGTTTCTATCTTAAGAGGTCGTAACTCACTATTCTCTGGAGCCGAAACCTCAAGATCATACCTGCCTGGTTGCAAAGCCAAAGCATAAGCTCCCCCCGCGCCAGTAAAAGTTCCCCATCCTCCTATTATGCCAGCAATTGGTTGCTCAGGAGCAGCATGAACAAAAAAATTGGGCTGACCAAAACGACAATTTACAGTACCGAAGATGGTATATCCAACTGCTAAATCGATCTGCCTAAAGATCTCGGGGGAACCAGAATTAGGTGGACCCTCGATACCAAGTTCAACGACTGAGCCGAATCCCATGTCAGGTGGAGCTAGAAATGAAACATCATAAACACCTTCTGGTAATGTGCCGTAGTAACCCCCATCCAGTCGAGAAGGACTAAAACCAAATTCCTTTTTCTGACCTTTTTCTTTACTGGACGTATCTAACGCAAAAATTTCCACATTCGGGATACCTAGATTACCGCTTAACACTTTCCCGTGCAGCGTAAACCCTGACGCTAAAAAAATATCACGGGTAATATCTTCAGTTATGGTCATCGTAATCGCCACTGGTGCTAGACCTTTAAAGTTAGGTGGTGTAAACGTCAACTCCCAAGGACCAGAGGCCAGTGAGATTTGGAAAGTTCCTGTAGGAGACGTGCCAGGTAGCCCAAAACCGCTAAAAGTTTCCTGGTTAGAGGCAAAAATACTGACTCCTTGATCTCCTAGATCAAGGGGTTCACCTATATCGCTAAGAATTCTACCTGAGATTAAGTTTCCGGCTGGTAGTTCAATGATAGGTGTCAGGTCTTCCGGGTCATCGACCCCCCGTCGGACATCTGAAGCTGGGCCTCCGCTCATAGGTATTGGATTAAACACGACGTCATATTCCCTGTTCGCTACCACAAGTGAAAACTCACCATTTTCATCAGTGTTCGTTGAGAAAGAGCCTATCCCGCTAAAGGCAAAGACCTGAACACAGCTAGCTGGATGTCCAAGATGATCAGAAATTGTACCTGTCAATGTAAAAACCTCTGAACCTAGAGGTGGAGCGTGGCTTTCCCAGGGACAGACTAAGTTTTGAGCTAAAACAGAGGGTGAAGGCAATGTTATATAAGCTAACAAACCAAACAACCCAGCCCATATGAATATCAATAAACCTCTAAACCAACGGTAATATTGATGTTTCATAGCCTCCTCCTTTTTTATTTCAATGGTGCTTAAGAATAGTCAGTAAATAAACGTTGCTATTGGAATAGATTCAATTCTTTTGCTTATAATTAGCTTGCTCCATTACTAAATTTCAACTAACCTCTCGGCCATTTCACGGGCAAAGGTAACCAATTCCTCACCATCAGGATAAGTTACCAACTCAGGGAATGTACCAGAGAAAAAGCCTAAATCCATTGATTCTATCTGGTGCAAATCCCCAATCACAAACATCGCCTCATTTGCTTGAGCTTGGTCACAGAAGTTTCGTAAACGGGGATCATTTTCAAGCCGTTTCAAACTGGTTGCGGTGTTGGGAATAATCAGACAACGGGTCTGAGACGCTAAGGGAAGGGCTTGCTCTAGGGTCATGTCGGGAATGAGGCCTAATCCGTGACAGCCATTAATTCGTTGAGCGGTTAAGCCAACGACTTTGACCCGTAGCCCAGCCTCCCGTAATTCGCTAACAAAAATTGAGGCGGCGGCTTCCTCAAAATCATTCCCCCATAAGACAAAAATGTAATCTTGATATATTGACATGGCTGATACCTTGTTCTAGATCGCTAATCGTTTCAAGATGTTTCGCTGACTCTGTTCACGTAATCTTACTTGACCCGTTCTTGTACTGTCTCTACCACATAATGCAATATTGGCGATAAATTTGCTTCTGGAGAACGTAGATAGGTAAGCGTAGCTGTAAAAATGTCCGGGGCTATTTCATAGAGTTCAAGTAACCATCGCTCAACTTTTTTTGGATTGGCTTGATTTTCTTTGGGAACCTCCGCTTCAAGGTATTGTATCAATTCTATAACCTCATTTTTATCCACATCTTCATCTTCAGAACGAGCTTCAAGTCGCTGATAGATGGCCTGAAATGAGGTGAGTGGCTCTAAAGTAGGAATTAGCTTGGGGGAATTGCCGGAGGAGGTCACAGAAGACATCTCTGGCATCGACTCCAATAAAGATCGGGTGTAAGCAGCCGCGACCACAGCAGCATAGGCTTGCCAATCATCTCCTTTATTGGCATCACAGTAGTCGCAAATTCCCCGGACGACCAGATAACCCGCCTCACGGTTCCAGGTAGCATCCGCAATACCAGACGCTTCCATCTCGACCGCTTTCACCCCAAACTGATCACGCAACTGATCTCGTTTCAACGGATTTTTAAGCAATTTATTCGCCGAAGCAATTGGCCCCAAATGAATCCGCGGGCACCCGGCAAGACGGTCAGGATCAACAGGGTGTGGCCTAACTTGCTCTGGGTTGTTACTATCAGCCAAAACATCCAACGCATCGGCGGGCCGTGTGATATTCAATTGCTCTGACACTGTATCAATAAACGTTAACCACGGTCGCGCCCCGGTTAATCGCTTTGTTTCTAACAATTCAACCGCTTCCAACAATAAAGCACTCGGTGGGCGAGGGGCGTGGCGATGAATGATTTTATCGACAAGCTCTTTATCAAAATCATATTGGACCACCCCGCCCTGATTTGAAATGACAATATCCCCTAAACGAACGTGGTCTTCGGCTTTATTGGGATTGGGGACACCACCGGCAATTCCAACCATGATGATCGATTGAATGGTTGGAAAATGCTCCAGAAGGAGCGTTCCGCGGGTCGCTGCCCCATTATTGCCCATACCCGCTAACGTTAGGGCTACAATATGACTGCCACCGGTTGTTGATGGAATATGACCCAACAAATAGCGGCGCCCCGCGCCTCCACCCGTCAGATTAAATTCCTTGGGGCTTTGCAAAACAGCTTGCATCGCCACGTACTCCTTCGGCAAGGCAGTGACGATGCCGATTGTAGGTTGAGGCAGCGATGGGATTTTGGAAGACACCGCCTCTGTTGACTCTGTGGTCGGGACAGCTGTGTTGGGATGCCCAGTCTCCTGTTGTTGAACATTGACCCGGGAATCACTGCCCACTGCAAAATTTTCACTGTTAGAAATGTCACCAATCTCTATCTTGTCGCCCATGCGGGTTGACCTCCAAGGTTATCTTATCATTACTTTGGCAAAATAGACTCTCAGATCTCTCTACAAATTGTTTTCACTACGAATTTGCTCAACTAAACGTGTAAAATCAGCCCCCCCCCCTGTAGCCGATGCCTCAACAGAAGCAACTGTGCTGGCAAAAATATCTGGAGCAATGCGAGCCAATTTACCAAGCTGTCGCTTCAACTTTGTTAAATTCATCTGCGCCCCTTGATTTATCTCAGCATCTATTCGATCTACAGTTTTGATAAGCTCTCCTTTGTCAACATTGGCATCAGATGGTCGATCTGCTATCTGCTGATAAATAGCCTGTAGGGGACTATTTTCCACACCAGTTTGGTGGTTTGCGTCAGAGGAGGCCGCCCCCAATACTTGATCCACATTCACGGTTCCCCCACTGCCAACGACAAAATTGCTACCTTGAATGCTTCCAATAGAAATTTGATCCCCTGTCGTTTTGGGCTGCGATTGGGGTTGCTCAGTGGATGGTGAGCCGGATGGGGTTGCCTGCCCGGTTTCTAATTCTAGCTCCAACGCTTTAATCGTATCTTGGATATCTTCGATCTCAATCAACAAGCTGGGATCTGTTGCAATCCCTGTAATGGCACTCTGCTCTTGCAATTTGACCAAGCGCCGATGGTGTTTGATGATCAGATTGATTATTTCGGTTTGTCGAGACATATCTATTCCTTTCACGCCACTTTACGTTTTCTTATTTCACGATCATCGGCAAATAAACCGTCCCAGCTGGTGGGGTGACATCAACTCCCATCAAGGCATATATCCCCAACTGCCGAGCCGTGACCGACCAAGCATTGTCCGTGTCGCTGGGGTCACCGCCTTGTAAGTCCCATTCCCTGTTAGCCGCATCCCAGAAGTAAATCGCGGTGTCGCTGTATACCCCCATCACCTCGGGGTGATAGTGCAGTCGAACCACGCCGTCTTTTTCCAGTTCATTCACTAAACCTGATAGCCGGACTTCATAGGTGCTGCCGATGACAGATAAACCGTCGGGTAGAGGACCGGGCACATAGCCAGTAGGGAGAACGGTCCCATATGCTTGAATGATGGGGAGGCCATCCACAGGTAGGTGGAACTCAAAGTTGCCATCTTCGGAGTAGAGACTGGTTGGTTGGCTGTTTTGGGCTTGTTGCAGGTTGTAGTCACTGTTGATTTGGACCACTTGTCCCCCCGTGACACCATTGACCTGAACCTGACCACTGCCTAAACCGACCCCATCAAAGCTAACTTGCCCCGTGAAGGCACTGTCAGTCGGGCTGTAAGCGAGTGGGGTGGATTGAGGATTACCACCACCTTCACCTGGAATGAGGAGCCCGGTCAAATTGCCCTCCTCGCTGGTGCCGTGTACCTCAAGGTTCAAGGATTTGCCATCTGTGCTGGGGATGAGGTTGAGATAGGGCGTGGTCAGTGTCGTCGCAGACGCAAGGCGTCTTGCCCCTGTTGAAGACAGTTTGAGTTGATAGCTATTTTGCCCTTCAACCACATTGACACTGCCACTCAACGCGCCATTGAAGGTGGCGACCTTGATGGTATCATCGGCCAAAGCGCCATACACATCGATGCGACCCAGCAAATCACTTAAGCCTTGATCAATGGCAATCGTCCCTTCGTCCGTTTTGGTGTAGAGGGCCACCAACGCTTTGCTAATCGGCTGATCCTCCGCATCGGTGATGACTACACGCCGAGCTTGTCCACTCGCTTGACCATTGTTGGTGATATCGATCTGTGGGAAGGGGAGTAACGCTGTCGGAAATTGATCCGGCCCAGCCATCACGCTACCGCGACTGCTGGGGGTGTTGAGCGTCCAGCCCGGCCCGCCATAATGCTCAAGCACAGTCTCCCAATCCGATTTTCCATTGACCCGATGCTGTTCGGTAGCTTGACAATTTTCATTCCAGCGATCTGCCCCAGCCAACTCGCTGGTGTTGTAGTGCCAGTACATGATACTGGCATTGGTAGCATCGCCAGAGGTGCTCTTTTTGATCAAGGGATCCGTACAAGCCACATTTTGATCCGCGGTCAGATTCCCATTGGGGTCAACCTTGCGGACAAAGTACTCATCTTGTAGATGGAGGGCGTAATGGCCGAACTCGTGGATGAGGGTGCGATAGCCATCCGGCTCATTCCACACACCACTATTGCCCCCCTGTCTATTCCAAAATCGACCCACCCGGATGGCGTGCGCTTCATCCTCTGAGATGATTCCCCCCACAAAAGCATAAGGTCGAACGGTATTTTTGGTGGAAAATTGAAAGTCAGCATCAGCCCAATATTGGGCCTTATCATAAATGGACACCCAACCAAAAGCCATCTGCCCATCCGTCACATCGTAGAGGTAGTCTGAGGCTTTTTCAAACGCTTCCTCTATGGTATTGATATAATCCTCCGTAGCATCCCACTCGATGGATACGACGATATTAAAGAGAACTAAAGGATTATCTGGCTGAATGACCAAAGTGTGAGGTTGGGCCACACTCGGGACTTGATAGGGCAGCGGCTGTCCAGTCGCATCAAGTAACAGGCTGGTTTTATAAATCTGATAGGCGACATTTCCACCCCCCTCAAGCTCATGCGCCTCTCTGACTGTGGCTTTGGTGTGCAATGGCGAAGACAAGGCCACCAGATAATCACCTACACTGAGTGCCGTGGTAGTCATCAGCCCCTGTCCATCGGTCAAGGTTGTCTCGTTACCGCTGCTGGAAATGGGCTGGCTGTTGCGATAAATGGTCGTCCCTGAAATTGGTACGCCGTGTTCATCAACTGTATAAATCGGGTTGGGCAGGACCGTGGTGACAATCGGGGGGCCAATGGCTGAGGCACTTTGGTCGCCATAAACGGTGCCTTCAATACGATAGTCGTCATTGACAAGGGTTTGATCAGCGGTAACGACAAACTGAACCTCTGCATTAGTGTTGGTCGGCAGACTTGGTAAATTCCACTGAATGACATCCCCCACCTTGGTTCCCCCGCTGACATAGGTCGCTCCAGCCGGAATGGCATCGGTGATGATTAAATTGGTCACGGTGATAATATCACCATTCATTATGGTCAGGGTGTAAGTGATGGGTTCACCTACGGCGGCGATTGTTGGTGTGGTTTGTTTGATGATGGCTAGTTCCAAGCACATGGGAAAGGGTACGGTACGGAAATTAGAAAAGTCTATATTATTACTCACCGAGTCGCCACTACCTAGACCAACACCGCTTGGTCCATCAATCTCACCCCACCAATTTTCTGTGGCCAATAAGGTAGACCCACCTGCATGATAAAGACTGGTATCTGAGTTTCCGATAATACAACTTTGATTGATAGTAACATCACCACTGTTTTGATATATGCCCCCACCATTATTACTGGCTTGATTGTTTAAGATCTGCCCCCCACTTAAAGTGGAAGTACTCGTAGACCAAATCCCTCCTCCTTGGTTAGCTGAATTTTGGGCAATACTCCCCCCTGCTTGAAGAAATATTGAGTCTACTCCAATATATATTCCTCCACCATCATTGGCAGAATTGTAGGCGATTAGACTTTGCCCAGTTTGCGTAACAAATGCGGCACTGTAAATATAAACCCCACCTCCCCCAAGACCTACTGTATTGCTAATAATTTCACCGTCGCTAATTGTGATTTTGCTATCAAAGACCGCTATTCCACCACCATTTCGAGTAGTAGTGTTACTAAAAATTTGCCCCCCACTTATTAAACCATCACCACTATTTAAATAGATACCTCCACCATAATTACTAGCCTTGTTATGGGCGATAACACCATCTATTTGTTTGAAGAAGACACTTTTATTTTGACCTAGAAGTTGGATGCCTCCACCAAAACCACCAGAGCCACCTTGTGCAGAATTACTTAGAATTTGCCCCCCATTTAAGATAAGAGTTCCTTTATGTACTGACACACCTCCACCGCCATAATCAGCAGAATTATTCTTTATTTGACCTCCCTCTAAAATTGCACTTCCCTCTTCAACATATATTCCACCACCCTGTGAGGCGGCTGAATTGTAGGCAATTGTACCATCTGTTTGGGTAAATACAGATGGTCTCTGATCATAGGCATGTATTTTAAGTGCAACTCCTCCTCCATAATTAATTGCACTGTTATTAAAAATTTGACCGCCATTGAAGGTGGCCTTTGAGCCACAACATATTACCATCCCACCTCCATGTCCTCCCAGCGTACTATTCCCAAATATCTGAACATCTTCGAATATTGCTTCGCTGTCTGAAAGAGATAATCCACCCCCTGCGTGGTCAGAGCCATTATGCCCAATAATTGTGGACCCTGACTGGATTAGGGATGCTGAACTAATAAACAAGCCTCCAGCATGGCCTAAGGGTGCTGCGTTACCGGAAAACTCCCCCCCCAACAACCTCAATGTTCCCGAGTAGAAATACACTGCACCTCCACTTCCAAAATGATCAGTACCACGTGTAGTATTACTATTAATTTTCGTATTGGAAAGCGTTAAATCGACCTCCTGACTTAATATACCACCACCATGATCTCCACCAGTTTCGTTGCCTAAACGGGCTGTAAAATCAGCCATTACAACAGTTTTAGCCTCACCCTTAAGATCAAAGATACGATCATTCAGACCATCCGCATCAATGATTGTTACTTCAGAATTTAATCCAGTAATGGTCAGTGGCTCTGTAATATCCAAATCACCAGTCATCCCCTCATCTTCATCAGACCCACTTATTGTTAATCTGTAAATTCCTGCCCCCAACGTAATCGTATCTGGCTGTCCATTGTTATTGGCCGCAATAATCGCCTCGCGCAAAGAGCAATCACTATCACACACCCCATCGTTGGTATCGGTGAATTTGGTGACGGTGAAGGTGTCGGCCTGACTAGGTGGAGAGAGCAAGGTCAAAAATCCAATAAGAAGACCTATTCCCAAAACCACAACATAGGTCAAATTTTTCAACATTCTCCATTACTCCTTTATTACAACTGGCAAATAAATCGTTCCAGCCGGCGGCGTCACATCAACGCCCAGCAAGGCATAAATGCCCAACCGCCTCGCCGTGACCGCCCAGGCGTTGTCCGTATCATTGGGTTCACTGCTCTGACGATCCCAGGTCTGGTTGAAGGCATCCCAATGAAAAATCGCGGTATTGCTATACACCCCCATCACTTCGGGGTGATAGTGCAACCGCACCACACCATCCTTCTCCAATTCGGTTTCTGCACCAGATAGTCGCACTTCATAGGCATTGCCAATGACAGATAGCCCCTCGGGTAACGGGCTAGGCACATAGCCAGTGGGCAGGACGGTGGCGAATGCCTCGTCAACCTCAATACTGTTTACGGGAAGGTGAAATTCAAAATTGCCATCTTCGGAGTAAAGCGTGGCGGTTTGGATCTTCTGCACTTGGAGTAAATTATAGTCGCTATTTAATTGCACGATTTGGCTGCCAACCACCCCACTCACCTGGGCTTGGCCGGTGCCTAAGGCGACCCCATCAAAGTTAAACTGTTTAGTGTAGGCGTTCTCCGTCGGGCTGTAAGCTAATGGGGCGGGTGGTGGGCTTCCAGCCTCTTCCCCAGGGGCAAGCACCCCAATGAGATTGCCCCCATCATTTGTCCCATGCACTTCAAGAAACATCGAGTCACCCTTTGCACCAGGGATCAGGTTCAGATAAGGAGTGGTCAAACCGCCTGCTAAGCCTTTACGCTTGGCACCTGTTGGAACCAACTGGATGTCATAGCCATCCTGGCCTTCAACCACTTCTACACTTCGACTCAAGGCTCCATCAAAGGTGGCCACTTTGATCGTATCCCCCACCTCGGCTCCATAAACGTCGATCCGGCCAGAGACATCACTCAAGCCCTGATCAATAGCGATCCTTGCTGTTTCTTCCGAGGTATAGAGGGCCACCAATGCATTGTGAACTGGCTCGCCCGCAGGGTCAATGATTTTGACCTGAAGGGCTTCTCCCTCGGTTTGCCCGCTGTTGTTGACGGTAAACTCGGGAAATGGGAGCAGGTCATTGGGGAAGCGATCTGGCCCAGCCATCACCCCACCTCGACTGGTCGGAGTATTGATGATCCAGCCTGTCCCACCATAATGCTCAACCACCGTCTCCCAATCCGACTTGCCATTGACAAAGTGTTGTAGGGTTTCACGACAGTTTTCATTCCAGTCATCTGCCCCGACTAACTCACTGGTGTTGTAGGGCCAATACATGATGCTGGCATTGGTGGCATCGCCTGATGTGCTCTTTTTAATCAACGGATCGGTACAGGCGGCATTTCCGTCTGCTTTCAAATTCCCATCATCATCGACACTTCGGGCAATGTACTCATCCTGCAAATGGAGGGCATAATGGGCAAATTCGTGAATGAGGGTTCGATAGCCATCCGGTTCGTTCCACGCCCCCCGATTGCCCCCTTGTCTACTCCAAAATCGACCAACCCGGATGGTATGGGCTTTATCGTCAGAGGTAATGCCGCCCACAAAAGCATAAGGCCGCACCGTGTTTTTGGTTGAAAACTGAAAGTCCGCATCCGACCAATTCTCTGCATTGTCGTAGATCGTCACCTGCTCAAACGCCATCTGCCCATCCGTCACATCGTAGAGGTAGTTCGAGGCTTTGTGAAATGAGTCTTCAATCATTGTGATGTATTCCTCTGTTGCATCCCATTCAATCGAGACGACGATGTTGAACAAGGTCAGTGAGTCATTTGCCCGAATGGTAATCAGCTGTGGGCCAGACTCTTCACCAATGACATCCGATTGAGGGGTACCCTCACCATCCAAATTGAGGCTGGTCAAGTAGGTGCGATAGGCCCAGCCGTTGTGGGTAGCGCGAGTAGTGGTTTGCATTTTGGTTGGCTTAATCGCGACAATAGCTTGTCCAGCGGTCGGATTTTCCAGACGAGCCAGACCGGCTGGATTGGTTAAATTAGAACCGCCCACACTTTCTGTAATCAATTGACCAGCCTGATAAATTGCGGCACCCTCTACTGGAGCGGTCCCGTTGATAACTTTTAAATACCATTCAGCGGCTTCCACCCGGAAGGGGAAGGTATGAGCCGAGACATAGGAATACTGAAAAGGACCAGGGTGGCTAGCAAATCCTTCGTAGGCCTCAATTCGAAAGGCAACATTGTCATTTTTGATTAGGTCGGCATCAGCCTGCCAGGTAAGCGTGTGAGTGATACCAGAGGGCAAGGTCGGTAGGTAGGTGGTTTGAGTTTCAGGTGTCAGCGTTGCTGGTAACCATTGACCGCCACCATTGGGTGAGTAGTAAGCCTGGATGAAACGGACAGGATCGCTTTCGTCGTCGAAAAGTGTGTATGTGAAAGAAATGGTGGGTTGATTGAGGATCACCGGCGTTGAGAAGAAATTGGCCAATCCCGTTGAGATCGGTCGGGGAATGGTAATCCGTGGGAGGGTGTTGAGCAGCCCTAAGGTGGAGCGAAATGTGTTGAGGTAGATAACATTCTGTTGCCCCTCATTTCCGGTGATGATATCGAGCCGACCATCGCCATCGACATCACCCAACGCCACATTACCGGTATCAACAAAATAATCGAAACCGAAGTTACGGGCAGTGCCAAAGTTACCATTGCCATCATTGAGGTAGACCTTGTTCCGCTCATAACTATAATTGCCAGTGACAATATCGAGGTGACCGTCACCGTTGATATCGCCGACTGCCACGCTGATGGTCTGATCACTACTGGTGCCGAAGTTGTGGCCGATGCCAAAGTTACCATTGCCATCATTGAGGTAGACCACATTCTGCTGACTAATATTTCCGGTGATGATATCGAGGTCACCATCGTCATCGACATCGCCGATTGCTACGCTGGTGGTCCGATCGGTCCCCGTGCCGAAGTTACGGGCAGTGCCAAAGTTGCCATTGCCATCATTAAGGTAGACCACATTTTGTTGGCCACTATTTCCGGTGATGATATCAAGGTGAGCGTCGCCATCGACATCACCGATCACCAGGTCACGGGTCCAATCATCCTCAGTACCGAAGTTGTGATGGGGGGTGAAATTACCCACCCCGTCATTGAGGTAGACTGTGTTTGGATCACCGCTATTTCCGGTGATGATATCGAGGTCACCGTCGCTATCAACATCACCCACTGCCACGCTGATGGTCTGATCGCTTCCAGTGCCAAAGTTGTGGTGGATTCCAAAATTACCCACCCCATCATTGAGATAGATTACGTTATCACCACTATTACCAGTAACGATATCGAGGTGACCATCATCATCGACATCACCCACTGCTAGGCTCCAGGTATCATAACTCCAAATACCGAAGTTGTAACTGGAGCTAAAATTGCCCACTCCGTTATTCAGATATACCACATAATTCGCGGCATCAATAGGTTCGCCATATTTAATCCCGGTGATGATATCGAGGTCACCGTCACTATCAACATCACCCACTGCCAAGCTAGTGGTATTATCATTCAAGCCGCCGAGGTAACGGCTGGTTCCAAAATTACCCTGCCCGTGATTGAGGTAGATGACATTCTGTTGCCCCTCATTTCCAGTGATGATATCGAGGTCACCATCGTCATCGACATCGCCGACTGCCACGCTGAAAGTTGAGTCACTCCCGGTGCCGAAATTGCGAGCGATATCAAAATTTCCCTCACCATCATTAAGGTAGACCACATTCTGCCCGTTAATGCCATTAGCTGAATCATCTCCAATCCCGGTGATAATATCGAGATGACCGTCGCCATCAACATCGCCAATCGTCAGACTCTCAGTATTATCACCCAAGTCGCCGAAGTAGTGACCAGTGTTAAAGTTTCCCGTTCCATCATTGAGATAGACTACGTTATCCCCGAATTCATCAATAACATATGGGTTATAAGCATCTCCGGTGATGATATCAAGATGACCGTCGTTATTAAGATCACCCACTGCCACACTATTAGTAACACTATTATAAGTTAAGCCGAAGTTGCGACTAGAGCCAAAATTCCCCTCGCCATTATTGAGATAAATTACATTTTGGTCACTATTTCCGGTGACGATATCAAGGTGCCCGTCGCCATCAACATCACCAATTGCTACGTCACTGGTCCAATCACTCTCAGTGCCGAAGTTATGACTACTCCCAAAATTGCCCGCCCCATCATTCAGATACACTACATTTTGTTGATAAAAATTACCGGTGATGATATCGAGGTCGCCATCACTATCCATATCCCCCACCGCCACGCTGGAAGTTGAGTGACCCTCGGTGCCGAAGTTGCGGCTGGACCCAAAATTCCCCTCGCCATCATTCAAATACACCACCCCACTAGTAACGATGTCAAGGTGGCCATCGCCATCTATATCGCCTACCGCTATGCCACCCCCATCACTACCAGTGCCAAAATTACGACTACTCCCAAAATTGCCCGCCCCATCATTCAGATACACTACATTTTGTTGGCTGCTATTTCCGGTGATGATATCGAGGTCGCCATCACCATCCATATCTCCCACCGCCACGCTGAAAGTTGAGTCACTCCCGGTGCCGAAGTTATGCTTCTCGTCAAATGTAGGCACCTGAGCGGAAACCAGAGTCGGGGAAAGAAGATAAATGAGGCCCAATAGGCTGCCCGCCAGCTTGAGGAAATTCATAACAGTCAGGCTGAGTAGTCTCCCTCTACCTCCCAGAGAGGGGAACTTTGCTTTGGTTTCGTCCTTTGGGAAGGCTTGAAATAGGCTACAGGCGACGTCAACTGCAAATGAGCGTGCCTTATCGTCGCCTCTACCCTGTTGCCGAATACAGAGCTTAGCGACCAACTTTGTAATCATTTTATGCTGAAATCTCATCTCACCTCACTTAATTCTTCACAATCACTGGTAAATAAATAGTTCCAGCTGGCGGTGTAACATCAACCCCCATCAGCGCATAAATCCCCGGTCGGCGGGCAGATACGGCCCAAGCATTGTCAGTGTCACTGGGGATGCCGCCGAGAGAATGCCAGGTCCCGCTACCGTCTAGATTTGGTTGCCAGCGGAAGATGGCGGTCTGAGTGTATACGCCCATCACTTCGGGATGATAATGAAGGCGGACTACGCCGTCTTTTTGTAATTCGGGGCTTAGGTCGGATAGGCGCACCTCATAGGCACTGCCGATCACGGACATCGCTTCGGGCAACGGACCGGGCACATAGCCCGTGGGCATCACTGTGGCATAGGCTCGCGTCACAGCAAGGCTGTCCACGGGTAGATGAAACTCAAAGTTGCCATCTTCGGAAAAGAGGGTGGTCGATTGGTCATTGTGCAGTTGTTGCAGGTTGTAGTCGCTGTTGATGATGGCGGACAGGGCTGGGCCACTGATCTGGACTTTGCCCGTGCCCAAGCCGACACCGTTGAAATTTACTTGCCCAATGTGGGCCTGATCCGTGGGGCTGTAAGCCAGTGGGGCGGATTGGGGCGATCCGCCACCCTCATTTGGAATCAGGATGGCGGTGAGCGTGCCGCCGGCGTAGGTACCATACACCTTTAGGGAAACGGCGTCCCCATCAGCACTCGGTCTGAGGGTGAGATAAGGCGGACCACTGGTTGCCCCAGCCTGCCCCCGACTGAGATCAGGGGGAAAGAGTTTGAGGTCGTAGGTTGTCGACCCCGCAACAACCGGCGCACTGCCTGTCAGGGCCCCATCAAAGGTGGCCGATTGGATGATGTCGCCAACCTGCGCCCCATACACCTCGATTCGACCGGCAGGATCACTTAGGCCCTGGTCAATGGCCACTGTACCCTCTGGCCTTTTGATATAAAGGGCGACCAAGGCATTGTGGATGGGTTCTCCTGTGGGATCGGTAATTGTAACTTGAAGTGCCTCTCCGTCCACTTCTCCCGTATTGTTGATGGCGATGGCTGGGAAAGGTAACAAGTTCGTCGGAAATTTGGTTGGCCCAGCCATCACATTGCCCCGACTGCTGGGGGTATTGATGGTCCAGTCTGCCCCGCTATAATGCTCGGAAATGGTTTCCCAATCCGATTGGCCATTGACCAAGTGTTGCTGGGTCGCCTTACAATTGTCATTCCAACGATCCGCCCCAGCGAATTCACTCGCGTGGTAGTGCCAGTACATCACACTGGCGTTGGTTTCATCCCCAGCCGAACTCGCTTTGATGAGTGGATCAGTACAGGAGACGTTCTGATCTGCAATCAAATTACCATCTTCATCAACCCCACGAACAAAATATTCATCTTCTAAATAAAGGGCATAGTGGGCAAACTCGTGGATGAGAGTTCGGTATCCATCCGGCTCATTCCACGCCCCGCGATTGCCACCCTCTCTACGCCAAAACCGGCCAACACGAATGGTATGGGCCTTATCCTCAGAGATAATGCCTCCCACAAAGGCATAAGGCCGCACCGTGTTTTTGGTTGAGAATTGGAAGTCCGCATCCGCCCAATGTTCAGCATTGTCATAGATGCTCACCTGTCCAAACGCCATCTGCCCATCGGTCACGTCATAGAGGTAGTCCGAGGCTTTGCGAAACGCATCTTCGATATCCGCAATGTATTCCTCCGTCGCATCCCATTCGATGGAGACGACGATGTTGAACAAGGTCAGTGAGTCGTCTGGACGAATGGTGATGAGTTGTTGGCCTGGGTTGCCAATCGTATCAGGTTGGGGATTGCCTCCATCATCCAAGTTGAGGCTGGTCAGATACGTTCGATAGGCCCAGCCATCGTGGGCGGCACGAGTGGTGGTTTGTTCTTTGGTTTGCTTGAGGGCAATTAGGGGTTGCCCCGAAATCGGGTTTTCTAGGCTACCTAGACCGGCTCGATTGGTTAGATAGGAGCTACTTACCGTTTTAGTGACTAGTTGTCCTGCTTGATAAATTGCAGCTCCTTCGACGGGTTGGGTACCGCTAATGACTTTAGTATACCACTCAGCCGCCTCTACCCGGAAGGGAAAGGTCTGAGCCCAGGCGGAAGGCCATTGAAAAGGGCCAGCCCCCCCCTGATCAGCAGCGATACGGAAGATTACGTTATCACTCTTGATCAAATCGTCATCAGCCTGCCAAGTGAGGGTATGGGTGATGCCGGAGGGTGAGGTCGCCAAATTCCTAATTTGGGTGTTCACCAGAGTAGCGGGGAACCACTGCCCCCCTCCAGTGGGCGAAAAATAGGCCCGGAGCATCCGTACCGGCTGACTGGCCGGATCAGCCAGGGAAACCACAATATCGATTGTCGGTTTAGACAAAATGGTTGATGAGCCATAAAAGTTGGCCCCAGCCCCCTTCGGCGGAACAATTGTCAAGGTCTGGCTAAAGTCGCCACCGACATTTTCATACACCTGATTGACTTCACCAGGATATCCCCCATTCCCAACAGCAAGATCGAGATCGCCATCGCCATCCCAATCCCCCCACGCCACACTATAGGTATCCTTGCCATCACCCATCGACTCCCAAGCTGGGCTAGTCCCCAATTGTCCTCCTTCATTCTCATACACCTGATTGACATTTCCCTGATTCCCAACAGCAAGATCGAGATCGCCATCGCCATCCCAATCCCCCCACGCCACACTATAGGTCAACCTGCTATCATCCGACTCCCAG
This sequence comes from Phycisphaerae bacterium, assembly GCA_028285035.1. The sequence goes on along the minus strand of JANQQF010000062.1, from coordinate 103,263 downwards.
GCGGGGCTGGTCCCCAGTTGCCCCCCTTCATTCTCATATACCTGATTGACATTTCCCCCATTCCCAACAGCAAGGTCGAGATCGCCATCGCCATCCCAATCTCCCCACGCTACACTATAGGTATACTTTCTATCCTTCGTCGACTGCCAAGCTGGGCTGGTCCCCAGGTACCCCCCTTCGTTCTCATACACCTGATTTTCCCCACCAAAAAAATCCCCATTCCCAACAGCAAGATCGAGATCGCCATCGCCATCCCAATCTCCCCACGCTACACTATAGGTCAACCTGCTATCATCCGACTCCCAGGCGGGGCTGGTTCCCAGTTGCCCCCCTTCATTCTCATACACCTGGTTCTCCTCATCATTCCCAACAGCAAGGTCGAGATCGCCATCGCCATCCCAATCCCCCCACGCCACGCTATAAGTATCCCCGCTACCACCTGTTGGCTCCCAGGCGGGGCTAGTCCCCAGTTGCCCCCCTTCATTCTCATATACCTGATTGACATCAGTCCAATTCGAATTACCAACAGCAAGATCGAGATCGCCATCGCCATCCCAATCCCCCCACGCCACACTATAGGTACGACGATTGCTATCACTGGTCGACTGCCAAGTGGGGCTAGCCCCCAGTTGCCCCCATTCGTTCTCATACACTTGGTTAACATCATCATTCCCGGCAGCAAGATCGAGGTCGCCATCGCCATCCCAATCCCCCCACGCCACACTATAGGTACGACGATTGCTATCACTGGTTGACTGCCAGGCTGGGCTGATCCCTAATTTACCTCCCTTGTTCTCATACACTTGGTTAACGTCATCCCAATTCCCAACAGCAAGATCGAGATCGCCATCGCCATCCCAATCCCCCCACGCCACACTATAGGTCAACCTGCTATCATCGGACTCCCAAGCTGGGCTGGCCCCCAGTTGTCCCCCTTCGTTCTCATACACCTGATTGACTTCTTCTCCATAATTCCCGACGGCGAGATCGAGGTCACCATCCCCATCCCAATCTCCCCACGCTATGCTCTCGGTTCGCTTACTATCACCGATCGACTCCCAGGCGGGGCTGGCCCCCAGCCGTCCTCCCTCATTCTCATACACCTGATTGACATTATATAAATTCCCAACGGCGAGATCGAGATCACCATCGCCATCCACATCACCCCACATTACGCTATTAGTCTTTTTGCTATCCCTCGTCGACTCCCAAGCAGGACTATCTCCTAATCGCCCCCCCTCATTCTCATATACCTGGTTGATTCCATTATTTCCTACGGCGAGATCGAGATCACCATCATTATCCCAATCTCCCCACGTTACGCTATAAGTCCGCTTACTATCACCGATCGACTCCCAGGTGGGGCTTGAGCCCAGTCGTCCCCCCTCATTCTCATACACTTGATTGACATCTCCATCATTCCCAATGGCGAGATCGAGATCACCATCGCCATCCACATCACCCCATGCCACACTTCTAGTATACTTGCTATCCCCCGTCGACTCCCAAGCGGGGGTTGATCCCAGTTGCCCTCCTTCGTTCTCATATACTTGATTAACACTACCACCGGAGGCTCCATTCCCAATGGCTAGATCGAGATCGCCATCATTATCCCAATCTCCCCACGCTACGCTGTTAGTACCCTTTCTATCCCCCGTCGACTCCCAAGCGGGGGTTGATCCCAGTTGCCCCCCCTCGTTCTCATACACTTGATTAACTCCACCAAAAGAAACATCATTTCCCACAGCGAGATCAAGATCACCATCATTATCCCAATCCCCCCACGCCACGCTGTTAGTACCCTTTCTATTAGTCAATGAATCCGATCCAATGATGCTCACCTTAGTTCCTAGCTGGGCTTGAGCTGCGGGGGTCAAAATAAACACCACTAATAAAATGACGGGAATAGTGATGGTTTTTATAATGCATTTACTAAACCCTTTCAATTGTTTTTGGTTCATAATCCCCCTTGGGTCACGAGGTAGATAATAATTTTGACATATTTTTGGAATCAAAAAATCTGTGTTCTGATAACCACATTTTGATTTTCAGCCACCAATTACACAAACTAGACAAAAGTGTGATACAGTCTTAACAGTGTTATGGGTCTAATGTATCACACTTTTGTGGGGAAAGACTCTCAAGAGTCTCTTTTATTTCAGAATTATCGGCAAATAAATTGTCTCGGTCGGTGGGGCTGAAGTAACATCAAGGCCCATCAAGGCGTAAATCCCCAGCCGTTGAGCGGCCACCGACCAGGCATTGTCTGTCTCACTGGGGTCACCACCCCGTCGATCCCACTCTTCATTGGCCGCATCCCAGAAGTAAATGGCGGTCTTGGTGTACACCCCCATCACCTCGGGGTGATAGTGCAGGCGGACCACGCCAGCCTTCTCTAATTCAGCTACCGCGCCGGACAGCCGCACTTCGTAAGCATTGCCAATGACGGATAAGCCATCTGGCAGAGGGCCAGGCACGTAACCCGTCGGGAGGACGGTGGCATAAGCTTGGTCGGCACTAATCGCGTCCACAGGCAGATGGAATTCAAAGTTGCCATCTTCAGAGAAAAGGGTGTTTACCTCGCTTTTTTGGGCTTGTTGCAGATTATAATCGCTGTTGATCGAGGCCGCGAGCGCAGGACCGCTCACTTGTATGCGTCCAGTTCCCAAGCCAACCCCACTCAAGCTGACCGTACCCACATACGAGTCTGCGGCATTGCTGTAGGCTAATTGGGTTAATTGTGGGGTTCCCGCTCCCTCACCCGGTATGATCAAGCTATTAAGGGGGAGTACGCTTTCTGCCAGCCCAAAAACTTGCAGGAATAACGTATCTCCGTTAGTGTGCGGAGCCAACCCCAAATGCGGTACCGCTGTCGTCGATGACCGAGCGACATTACCCCCACCCAATTGTTTCAAAACTAAGCTGTAGGACGTCTTGCTATCAACTGCCCTCGCGCCAGCGAAGGCACCATCAAATGTAGCTGCCCGAATCGTATCGCCTGCGGTAGCCCCATAAATGTCGATCTGACCCTGACCATCTGTCAAGCCTTGATCAAGGGCAATGGTGATGCCCTCTAAAGAGGTATACAGGGCCACCAAGGCATTGTGGACAGGCTGCCCCGATGGATCCGTAATTGTGAGGTGTAGGGCTTCGCCGTCCGTTCGACCTGTATTGTTAAGGGTAATCTCTGGAAAAGGGAGAAGGTCCGTGGGAAATTCTTGGGGTCCGGCCATCACGGTGCCTCGGCTGGTGGGGGTGTTAATAAGCCAATCTTCCCCGCCATAATGCTCGGCAATCGTCTCCCAATCCGATTTGCCATTGACTAGATGTTGTTGGGTCGCTTGACAGTTCTCATTCCAACGATCCGCCCCCGCGAATTCACTCGCATTATAGTGCCAGTACATCACGCTGGCGTTGGTCGCATCCCCAGATGCACTTTTCTTGATGAGCGGATCAGTACAGGAGACATTCTGATCTGCAATCAAATCACCAGCCTCATCAACCCCACGCACAAAATATTCATCCTCTAAATAAAGGGCATAGTGGGAAAACTCGTGAATTAACGTACGATAGCCATCGGGTTCATTCCACTGCCCACCATTCCCGCCAGTGCGACTCCAAAATCGACCGACTCGAATAGTGTGAGCCTTGTCCTCTGAGGTAATGCCTCCGATGAAGGCGTAAGGTCGAACCGTGTTTTTGGTTGAGAATTGGAAGTCCGCATCAGCCCAATGTTCAGCGTTGTCATAAATTGCCACCTGCCCAAAGGCCATCTGCCCGTCGGTCACATCGTAGAGATAATCCGAGGCTTTACGGAAGGCATCTTCAATTTCCATCAGGTAGTCATCCGTCGCGTCCCACTCGATGGAAGTGACGATGTTAAACAGAGTCAAGGAATTACTGATGCTAAGGGTAATGCGTTGTTCGCCAGGTGTCTGAACGAAATCGGGTTGGGGCTGCCCTTGATCATCAAGATTGAGGTTGGTTAAAAAGGTACGATATGCCCAGCCCTCGTGGCCCTCTCGCAAGGTGGGTTGTTCGTAAGCGGACCATAACGCAATGATGGGTTGCCCTGCTACTGGCGTATGTAGCTGTAATAGACCTGCTCGATTAGTCTGCGAGGTATTGGCCACGCTATCAGTCATCAACTGACCATTTAGATAAATTTGAGCATTGCGTACGGGATTGTTATCAACATCAACAAGTTTGACGTACCACTCGGCGGCCTGTACTCGAAATCCAGAGCTTTGCGCATTCTGAGCTGGCCATAAAATTGGACTCTTTTTATAGTCGGGGATGGCCCGAATTCTAAAGGTAACGTGATCATTTTTTATAACCGGATCAGCTGCCGCATGCCAGACAAAGGTGTGAGTGGTTCCTGTAGCCGAAGCTGGCAAATTCATAATCCCATCCCCGCCAGGACCAAGGGTGGCGGGAAACCATTGATTGCTGCCATCAAGAGAGTATTCGGGGATAATTTTTAGAACTAGGTCATTCTCAGGATCGGTCAGAATGTAAGTGATCGAGATGAAAGGTGAGTTAATGAGACGGGGCGAAAAGTATAGTTGTGCCTCAGCTATCCCAGCCGGATGTGGCAAATAGATGGTTGTTGGCTCATTTTGAGCCGGAATATTGGGTGGTGGATTGTTTTTGTAAATTGTGACCTTTGGTGAGTCACGATCAAATACTGTCACATCAAATCGACCGTCTCGATCAATATCATCTAAAGTTATATCAAGCGTTCGTCTATCAAGTTCATCTGACCAGATTACAGGTTTTTGCAAAGAGCCGCCAATATTTTGATAAAGTTTATTGTGAAGCGGTTCACCCTTATCATCGGATTGCCCCCAGTTTGCGACAGCTAAATCAGAGTCACCATCTCCATCCACATCACCCCAAGCGATACTGGTTGTAATATCAGCTGCCTCATCAGACCAAGCTTTAGGCACACTTAAACGACCATCCTCATTGATATACACTAAATTTCTTTGACGGGTATTTCCAACGGCTAAATCAAGATCACCATCGCCATCCACATCGCCCCAAGCGATATGACTGGTATCTGCTGAAAGCGAGTCACTCCAAATATCAGTCAAGCTTAAGGTGCCGCCATGATTATGGTAGACGATATTTGAACCATCACCATTGAACAGTGAATTTCCTGCCGCCAGATCAAGATCACCATCACGATCTACATCACCCCAAGCCAGGCTCAACGTACGAGAGTTAACCGTATCAGACCAAATAACAGTACTAGATATACTTCCGTCTATGTTAGGATAGATCTTACTCGGCGTTTCCCAATTCCCAACAGCAAGATCAAGATCGCCATCGCCATCCACATCACCCCAAGCCACACTCCTTGTATCATCATCAACTCCATCTGACCAAACAGGTGTCCTTTCAAGTACCCCACCTTGATTTCGATAAATCCGATTAGATGATGCAGCATTCCCAACGGCTAAATCAAGATCGCCATCGTTATCCATATCACCCCAAGCCAACACATTTCTGGTATCGGTTAGTTGAGAGGTCCAACTGGGTGATGATTGTAATATGCCATCAACATTGGGGTACACGCTATTACCTACGGTATCTCCACCACCAGCCAAATCTAAATCACCATCACCATCCATATCCCCCCAAACGATGTCATGGGTGGGTGTATACATAGTATCTATTTTTAGATGAAAAATCTGAGGATTATCGGCAGGAAGTTGTAAAGGAATACCTTCATTGAGATATAGGGCACTTTCGGTTCCATCATTGGCAGCAGCTAAATCAAGATCACCATCGCCATCCACATCGCCCCAGGCAATGTCAATGGTTGTACCGAAATCAGTCGCCGTCCAAGGGTTATCTGCTGACGTTTGTAATGTTCCCCCCTCATTCAAAAACACTTTATTTTGCCGATTGATACCCATCTCTCCACCATTGGCAATAGCCAAATCAAGATCACCATCATTATCGACATCACCCCAGGCTAGCCCCGAAACCGGGTCATCATAAGTAAAACTATTTGTTAGATTAGATGTCCAGGAAGGGCTGATTTCCAAGGTATCGGTTAAAAGATTGAGATAGATCTTACTATTCCCCCCAATATAACATTGACACCCCGGCGAATTCTCGTATTCTCCTCGGTTCCCAACCGCCAAATCAAGATACCCATCATTGTTCAAATCGCCCCAAGCCACACTCCACGTCGTGTCCGACAAAGCATCCGTCCAATGAGGTGTCGTTTGTAAGACACCGCCTTGATTAAGATAAACTTTATTCGGATTCCCTCGATTACCAACCGCAAGATCCAAATCATTATCTTGATCAAAATCACCCAACGCTACACTATACGACCTATCAGTAATCAGATCAGACCACCCTGGTTCACTTTGAAGTGTGCCGTTTTCATTTAAATAAACTTTATTTTGTCCAAGATCATTGCCAACGACTAAATCAAGATAATCATCTCCATTAACATCACCCCAAACCACACTAAACGTTAAATCATTCACTGCATCTGACCAAATGGCTGCCCTTTGCAGTGTACCATTTTCATTTAAGTACAATACATTTGGGCTATTATAATTACCAGCTGCCAAATCAAGATCACCGTCATTATCGACATCACCCCAAGCCACACTAAATGTGTTAACTTCATCGTCAGAGGTCCAGGGCATATCTGCATCAGTTTGCAAGATACCATTCTCATTCAAATATACACGATTAGCCCCACTCCCCTGATATCCCACAGCCAAATCAAGATCGCCATCATTATCGACATCGCCCCAAGCGATACTAGTTCCGAAACGGTTACTACCAGAACGCCAAACTGCATCCGCATTAAGCGTTACTGGATCGTCGGCCAGGATAAGGGAGAGATGGGAGAGCAGAAACAAACAAAAACTACCAATCATCACGGTTATTAGCTTCAATAGGGTGGAAAGATATTGGTTCGACCTGCTAATGCAATTCACGTTAAACATAGACTCAAGTTTCCTTGCAAAGATTATTTCAAAACAACCGGCAAATACACCGTCTCAGCACCCGGCGCTGGGCTGACAGATACACCCAGTAAGGCATAGATACCCAAACAGATAAACTATGATACGGAATCCACCTCAAATTTATCATAATTTTCCAAACACAGACTCCTAAATTCCTCTCAACTGGCCTAACGTTAATTTTTCTCGATCATTGGTAAATACATTCGTTCATTACCTACCTCAGGCACAAACTCACCCTCCATCAAAGCATAGATGCCCAGTCGGCGGGTTGTGACGGCCCAGGCATCATCGGTGTCGCTGGGGGTGCCCCCCAAGGCGATCCATCTACCCGTCCCATCCGAATTGGGATGCCAGTAGTAAATCGCTGTTTGGGTATACGTGCCCATCACTTCAGGGTGGTAATGGAGCCGGACCACCCCATCTTTTTCCAGGTGGGTCATTGCGCCTGATAAACGGACTTGATATGCATTCCCAATGATCGTTAGTCCATCTGGTAAAGGACCAGGCACATAGCCCGTAGGCAGAACGGTGGCATAGGCATCATTGGCGATGATACTATCGGGCGGCAGATGAAATTCAAAGTTGCCATCTTCCGAGTAGAGGCTGCTTGGTTGGCCCTTTTGGATTTGTTGGAGGTTATAGTCACTGTTGATTTGTATGACCTGCCCACCTGCTCCTCCACTCACTTGAATTTGTCCCGTACCCAGTCCCACACCATCAAAGTTTGCTTTTCCACTATAGGCTGCTTCACTCGAACTGTAGGCTAAGGGCGTAAATTGGGGGCTACCACCACCATCACCAGGGATGACTAATCCATTTAGAGTGCCTCCTTCAGCCGCACCATGAACTTCCAAGGTGAGGGCATCTCCATTTGAAGCAGGAATTAAGTTGAGATGAGGGTTGCTATTACTGGCAGTTGAGTTGCGACGACCAAAATCAGTCAGACTCAATTTAAGTTCGTAATTTGTCTCACCCTCAACCACCGTTCGACGCCCACTCATTGCCCCATCAAAGGTTGCTGCTTGGACAGTATCATCAACCGAAGCCCCATAAATCCTGATTCGTCCGTCAGCATCACTCAAACCCTGATCAATCGCAATCGTACCCTTGTCGCTTGTTGTGTAGAGAGCCACCAAAGCATTATGAACAGGGTCGCCATCTGGATCGACAATCCTAAACTCCAGAGCCTCTCCCACCGTTTGTCCGGTATTACTGATGGTCGCCGTCGGGAAGGGCAACAGGTCTTTCGGAAATGCATCCGGACCAGCCATCACCTTGTCCCCTCGACTGCTCGGGGTATTGATCACCCAATTTGTTCCTCCATAATGTTCGGCAATCGTCTCCCAATCGGATTTGCCATTGACTAAATGTTGCTGCGTTTCTTGACAGTTCTCATTCCAATCATCCGGCCCAGCGAACTCACTGGTGTGGTAGGGCCAATACATAATACTGGCATTGGTTGCATCGCCTGATGCGCTCTTTTTGATCAAAGGATCAGTGCAAGCTACATTCTCATCAGCTTTCAGGTTGCCGTTTTCATCGGTCTTTCGCACAAAGTACTCATCCTCAAGATAAAGAGCATAATGGGCAAATTCGTGGACTAGGGTACGATAGCCATCTGGTTCATTCCAAGCCCCGCTATTGCCCCCTTGTCTGGTCCAAAAGCGGCCAGCACGAATGGTGTGCGCTTTGTCCTCGGACGTAATTCCCCCGATAAAGGCGTAGGGGCGTACAGTGTTCTTCGTCGAAAATTGGAAGTCGGCATCCGACCAATGCTCAGCATTATCGTAAATTGTGACCTGCTCAAAGGCCATCTGCCCATCGGTCGCATCATAGAGGTAATCCGAGGCTTTGTGGAAGGCATCTTCAATCATCGCAATATAGTCCTCCGTTGCGTCCCACTCAATCGAAACGACGATGTTGAACAATGTGAGAGAGTTGTTGGGAGGAATGGTGATACGTTGTTCACCTGGTCCTGTTACTGTGTCAGGATTTGGATTGCCCTCATTATCCAAGTTTAGATTGGTCAGATAAGTTCGATAGGCCCAGCCATCATGATTCAAACGTAACGTACGCTGTTCATAAACCGGAGCTAACGCAACCAAATTTGTCCCAAGCTCAAGTACACCCGGATTAAGTAAACCTGCTCGGTTGGTTAAGGTTGGCTTAGGTGTCGATTCTGGAACAGTCGCACCATTGGCATAAATCAAGGTATCACTGATAGATTGGTTGGTTGTATCGACAACTTTGATAAACCACTCAGCAGCTTCTACCCGAAATGGTGGGCTTTGACTAGCCACCGCTGGCCAATAGATGGGGCTATGAGTCATTTTTGGTTGGGCTCTAATTCGAAAAACGACATTGTCACTTTTGATAAGGTCTTCCTCAGCATCCCAAACAAAGGTGTGGGGTGTTCCGTCTGGCGAGGCCGTCACATTCGTGACCCCATCACCTCCTGCCTCACTTGGCGTCGCCTTCAGCCATGCACTTCCCCCGTTTAACGAATATTCTGGAAAAATGAGGGGAACGACATCCCCTTCAGGATCAAATAAGGTATAAGGAATAGAAATCTTTGAGGCTTTGATGATATGAGACGTTGAGAAAAATGGTGCATCAGCCGTGGGTTCGGGACGAGATAGTCTGACGTAAGGTGGATCATTGGCCGCTAATGAGTCATTACGCCGCGGATTGTGATACAAACGATTGGGGGCTTGATAATTCCCGGTGGCGAGATCAAGGTCACCATCATTATCATAATCCCCCCAGGCCACCCCCAACGTCGCATCAATCTCATCAGAAGACCAAGCTAAGTTAAAAATTGGTTTGTTATCAGCTGACAGGCCGTCATTACGATATAATTGATTGGTTTGACGGAGTGGGGAACCATCAGGGGTGGTGGTATGGCCATTGCCGACAACAAGATCAAGATCGCCATCCCCATCATAATCGCCCCAAGCAATGCTTTGCGTTTCACCCGACTCATTGGATGACCAAACTAGCTCTAAATTGGGTGAGTCATCAGGGCCTTCACCTGAATTGCGATAGATTTGATTAGGTTGACCTTGATTGCCGACAGCGAGATCAAGATCGCCATCCCCATCATAATCGCCCCAAGCCAGATTTCGGGTTTCACTAGACTCATTGGATGACCAAGCTAGCTCTAAAATCGGCAAGCCATTTCCATCTAAACCGTTATTTTGATAAATCTGGTTCGGTTTGTCATTATTGCCCACGGCAAGGTCGAGGTCACCATCGCCATCCACATCACCCCAAACCACACTCCAGGTGATGTATCGCTCATTCAGTGGGGCGGTCCAATTTGGCGTGGCCGAGAAAATGCCGTCTTCATTAAGAAATACACCATGCGACTGCCCCCGACTCCCGACAGCCAAATCTAAATCACTATCGCCATCATAATCCCCCCAAGCCAGACTAACAACTGACGGAAATTGGTAAGTCTCCCAAATAGGATTTGGAGCTAAAACACCATCGATATTTTGATACAATCGAATAGGCTCAATCTGATCATCTTCAGCATAGTTCCCCACAACAACATCTAAATCGCCATCCCCATCATAATCGCCCCAGGCCAATGTTGAGGTCGACTCTGTCAGATTGGCTGTCCAACTGTTATCTACAACGGGCGCTCCATTATTATTGAGGTACAATTCATTGGATTGTGGCGTAAAGCGGCCGCCGTTTCCAAAAAATAAGTCTAAATCATTATCCTGATTGATATCAGCCCACGTAGCCCCCCACGTTGCCGCCTCATTGCTAGAGGACCAACTTGCCTCGGTTAATAAGCTGACACTATCATTACGATAGATGCGATTAGGCTGTCCAGCATCAAAATTCCCATTCCCAGCAGCGAGATCCAGATCACCATCACTGTCGTAATCGCCCCAAGCAATCCCTACCGTGTCATCTAAATCCTCGGAAGACCAAATCGCTTTAGGGCTTAATAAGCCGTTTTCATTACGGTAGATGCGATTGGACAGCTTTTCGGGCAGAGGATCCCCAGACCCATTCTCGACGCGCCCATTGCCAGCCGCAAGATCGAGGTATCCATCATTATCATAATCACCCCAAGCGATACTCCAAGTGAAGTCTTCCTCGTTTGAGGTCCAAATAGCTTTAGACAATAAAGTTCCGTTATCATTACGATAAATGAGATTAGCTTCTCCTCTAGGGCTGGCTGATAAGCCGTCAGAACCGAACTCAAACTCACCCGCTACATTGCCCGCTGCGAGATCCAAATCACCATCATTATCATAATCCCCCCAGGCCAGACTCGTCGTTAATTCTCTTTCAGCAGACGTCCAGATCAGGTCAAATTTTGGGATGTTACCGTCAATCGTCCCCGAATTTCGATACAATTGATTGTGTTCACCCGTAAAAATATCAATGCCAGTGAGGTCGATATCAAGCTCAATATCTGCGTTCCCAACCGCCAGATCGAGATCACCATCATTATCATAATCCCCCCAAGCCACGCTCGACGTCAGCTCGATTTCAGGAGACGACCAAATCAATTCAAAAACAGGGGTGTCATCTTCTGTAACACCATTATTGCGATAAATTCGATTTTGACCACCATCGGGAATGGGATAACCTAAATAATCATCTATTCCACCATTCCCGACAGCGAGATCGAGATCACCATCATTATCATAATCCCCCCAAGCCACACTGATTGTGACATCTATTTCAGATGCTTCCCAAACAGCACTCGTTGTCAGGTGACCATTATCATTACGATAGATTCGATTTTTACATTGAGACGGAGGATCACCCTCAACCTGATTGCAAGCATTACCAATGACCAAGTCGAGATCGCCATCACTATCGTAATCCCCCCAAGCTAGACTTGTGGAGGCATTTTTTTCCACTGACTCCCAAATCGCTTCGGATGATAAAACCCCGTTATTATTGCGATATAAACGATTATCGTCACTCACATTATTGGCGACCGCAAGATCGAGATCGCCATCATTATCGTAATCCCCCCAAGCCAGGGCAGAGGTATTGTCAGCAATTGAGGTCCAAGTTTGGTTAAACGTAGGCGGCGGGGCAGCAGAGCAAATAATTGATTTAGGTGTCCCTAATAATTGAGCATTACGATTGTCATTCGAATTGACCCCATAGGCGTATATGTTATGGGGCTGGCCATCAAATAAAGTACTCGGCGTGGAGAACACAAACCCGTGTTGACACTGAGGTTGATCTGTTGGGCATACCTCACAGTTACTACCCTTTAACGCTTCACATACCGCACTTTCTCGTAAGGTCGTTGCTCCGACACCACCGATAAATACACCACCATTTTCAATGAGATCATCATAAAAATGGACATTGATCGCTAAATTTGGATCATTGGTATCGCCAGCCCATCCCCTAAACTGGGTGCATGTCGCCTGATCAAGCCACCCCATAATATTGGCACTTTGTGGACGAACGGTAATAGCTGCCTCATTTTGTGATGGAGCAAGGTCGACACCCGATTTGGGGATCGTAACTATAACTGCCCCCCAAGAGACAACCAACATCAGAGTTATGATTTCAATAGACCAATTGCCAACAAATGGTTTTCGCTGAAAATTAAAAATAAAGGCATAGCACTGCGCAAGTAATGAATAGAATTTATTCATCAGTAGTCTCTCCTTCCTTAATAAGCGGTCAAAGTACAATATAAAAGTGTGATACGCCCTTAACATTGTTATGAGTTAAATGTATCACACTTTTAGGGAATATGACTCTCAAAAGTCTCTACTTATTTCAGAATGAGAGGTAAATAAATTTTCGTTGTCAGCGGGGCAACTTCAACCCCCATCAAAGCATAAATGCCGAGCTGTTGGGCCGTGATTGACCAGGCATTGTCGGTGTCACTTGGCTCGCCGCCCAAGTCAAGCCATTCGCCCGTGCCATCCGGATTGGGGTGCCAGCGGAAGATCGTGGTTTGGGTATACGTCCCCATCACCTCAGGATGGTAGTGCAGTCGTACGACGCCCTCTTTCTCCAGCTCGGTCACTGCGCCAGACAGTCGGACTTCATAAGCGCTGCCGATGACGGATAAGCCGTTGGGTAAGGGGTCTGGGACATATCCAGTTGGAAGCACGGTAGCGTAGGCTTGATCTGATTTAAGGCTATCCACGGACAGATGAAATTCAAAGTTACCATCTTCGGAGTAGAGGCTGGTTGGCTGATCATTATGGGCTTGTTGCAAATTGTAGTCGCTGTTGATTTGGATTAAACGGCCACTAGAAATGCCATTCACCTGGACTCGTCCAGTGCCCAAACCCACCCCCGCAAAATTAACCTGTCCAGTGTGGGCCGAAGCGGTGGGGCTATAGGCCAGGGGGGTTGATTGAGCGATGCCCGCCCCTTCACCTGGAACGACCGAAGCATTCAGATTGCCATCCTCATTAAGGCCATGTAGCTCGAGCGCCAAAGTATCACCATCTGAACTTGGAATGAGATTAAGATAAGGGGTTCGACTTGAAGGGGGTAAAGCCTGACGCTTTAAGGTGGCTGGCAAGAGGTTGAGTTGATAAGTGGTCTGATCTTTAATGACAGAGACACTGCCACTTAAAGCTCCATCAAAGGTTGCGGCTTGAATAGTGTTTCCCTCCAAAGCCCCATATATCTGGATCTTTCCTTGGGCATCACTTAACCCTTGGTCAATGGCAATGGTGCCCTGATCTGTAGGCGTATACAAAGCGACCAAGGCATTGTGAATGGGCTGGCCTGTTTTATCCATGATCGTAAGTTGGAGGGCTTCGCCATCTGTTTGACCAGTATTGCTAATCGTGATGGTGGGGAAGGGCAGCAAATGTGTTGGAAACTTATCTGGACCAGCCATCACCTTGTCCCCTCGATGGCGCGGGGTGTTGATAATCCACCCCGGCCCCCCATAATATTCAACGATGGTTTCCCAATCCGACTTTTTATTGACCAAATGCTGCTGGGTTCCTTGACAATTCTCATTCCAACGACCCGCCCCAGCGAATTCGCTAGCGTGGTAATGATAAAACATCACGCTGGCGTTGGTGGCATCACCAGATGGGCTCCTTCTGATGAGGAGGTCAGTACAAGACACATTTTCATCAGGCACCAAGTTGCCATTGTCATCTGTCTTGCGAACAAAATATTCATCTTCAAGATAAAGAGCATAGTGAGCAAACTCGTGGATGAGGGTCCGATAACCATCAGGCTCATTCCACTTCCCACTATTGCCCCCTTGTCGGGTCCAAAACCGACCCACGCGGATGGTATGGGCCTTATCCGTTGAGTTAATCCCTCCGATGAAGGCATACGGTCGAACGGTGTTCTTCGTTGAAAACTGAAAGTCAGCATCAGCCCAATGCGCAGCCTTATCGTAGATCACCACTTGACCAAAGGCCATCTGTCCGTCGGTCACATCGTAGAGATAATCAGACGCTTTGCGGAAGGCATCTTCGATGTTTGCAATGTATTCCTCAGTTGCATCCCACTCTATCGAGGCCACAATGTTAAAGAGAATGAGTGGATCATCCACCCGAATGGTGATACGTTGTTCGCCCGATTCTTCGCCAATGGTATCAGGCTGAGGCTGACCCTCATCATCTAGATTGAGGCTGGTCAGATAGGTGCGATAGGCCCAGCCGCTGTGGGCTTCCCGAATGGTGGGTTGCTCTTTCATTTGTTTGAGGGCCACGATGGGTTGGCCGGGGGTTGGGTTTTCCAAACTACCCAAGCCAGCCCGACTGGTTAGGTTGGAGTCCCTCACGCTTTTCGTGACCAACTGACCAGCCTGATAAATTGCAGCGCCTTCAACGGATTGAGTTCCGCTGATCACCTTGACAAACCATTCAGCGGCCTCAACCCGAAAGGGGAAGGTTTGAGCAGAGATGTAGGGTCGTTGAAAGGGGCCAGGATTGTTGCTAAGATTCTGATAAGCTTCGATGCGAAAAGCAACATTGTTATTCTTGATCAGATCGGCATCAGCCTGCCAAGTTAATGTATGGCTGGTCCCCGTTGGCCAAGGTGATGCAACCAAGTTGGTGGTTTGAGTATCATTTGTCAAGGTGACTGGCTGCCATACTCCCCCACCATTGGGCGAGTAGTAGGCCCGTATATTGGCAGGGTTACCTTCGAGATCAAAGAGAGTATACGTGATGGAAATGGTATCTTTATCTAGGATTTTAGGAGAAGCAGAAAAGTTGACGGCTGGTGTATCCCCAGGGTGTTTAATAGCTACATGGGGTGGGTTGTTGGGCAGTCGGGCTGCTGGGGGTTGCCCTAGGTGAATCTCGTTTTGAGCAATGTTGCCAAGGATTAGATCGAGCGAGCCATCATTGTTAACATCGCCCATCGCTACCTCATTGGTCATATCGTCGCCTGCACCAAAGGAACGACCGGAGTCAGTTAAGTTACCTTGTCCATCATTCAGATAAACTCGATTTTGATGACCTGAGAGGGAGATTGGGTTAGTAGAGTTGCCAATAATCAGATCGAGATGACCGTCACCATTAACATCCCCCACTGCCACACTTCTGGTATAATCACCACTTGTCCCAAAAGAATGATTAGGCCCAGAGAAATTACCCTCCCCATCATTTAGAAATATCTCGTTTTGACTAGCTAGGTTACCAACAACTATATCGAGATGCCAGTTACCGTCAATATCCCCCACCACTACACTATCAGTATCAGATCCCTTGGTACTAAAGCAACGAACATTCTCAGGTGGTGAGGCGCAATTGACCTCACCACTATAAAAGCTGCCCTCGCCATCATTCAAATAAGCTATGTTTTGTTCAATATCTTCATCACCATCTTGATAATTGTTACCAACGATTAGGTCAATATGCCCATCATCATTTAAATCACCTATTGCTATATCAAAGGTATAACCCTCACCTGTACCGAAGGGATGACCTGCTCCAGAGAAGTTTTTCGTGCCATCATTTAGGTATATCATATTTGTCTGACTATAGTTCCCAGTAATAATATCAAGATGACCATTGCCATCGACATCACCTAATGCTACGTTTCTGGTCTGATCTGTACCAGTGCCAAAACAGCGAACGTTCTCGGGAGGTAGGTTGCAATCATCAACGGTACCGTTATAAAAATTCCCCTCACCATCATTCAGATAAATTAGATTTTGATTGTCTATATTAACATCAGCTAGATCATTGTTACCAACGACTAGGTCGAGATAACCATCACCATCAACATCCCCCACTGCTACATCGTGAATCTTATCATTAACGTGCCCAAATGATAGATAACGGTCATCAGAGAAATTCCCCTCGCCATCATTCAGATAGATCTTATTTTGATCGATATAGTTACCAACGACTATATCGAGATACCCATCAGCATCAATGTCTCCTACTGAGATACTATTCGTCCGATCGTGACTGGTAAATATGTGGCGAGTTCCTGGTAAACCACTACCTCCATCATTTAGATAGACTACATTCTGACCAGCAGTATTACCTACAACTATATCGAGCTGCCCATCAACATCAACGTCCCCTACTACCATACTACTGGTCCGATCCTCACCTGTCCCGAATAGGAGGTTGGGTCCGGAGAAATTACCATCTCCATCATTGAGGTAAATCAGGTTCTGAGTATTATTGCCAGCAACTAGATCCAGATGACCGTCGTTATTAATATCCCCCAAGGACACTGAGGTAGTTGTATCTCCCCCTGTACCAAAGGGGCGACTGGCTCCAGAGAAATCCCCTGCCCCATCATTCAAATAGACCATATTTTGACCAAAGTTACCGACGATTAGATCAAAATCATCATCACCATCCACATCTCCCACCGTTACGCTTCTTGAACGATCACTGCCCGTACCAAAGCAGCGAACATTTACTGGTGGTGCATCACAATCAATCGGACCACTATAAAAGTTACCCCATCCATCATTCAAATAGATCCAGTTTTGACTAAAATCAACACTATCATCTTGATCATCATTACCAGTGACCAGGTCAAGATCACCATCATTATCCAAATCCCCTACTGCCACACTTAGGGTTGGGTTGCCAAATGGACCGAAGGGATGGCCAACGTCAGAAAAACTGCTTGAGCCGTCATTTAAATAAATCATGTTTTGACCATTGTTACCAACAATCAAATCAAGGTCACCATCACCATTGATATCCCCCATTGCTACACTTTTTGTCCAATCAGCACCAGTGCCAAAGCAATAAACATCTTCAGGTGGCGAGTCGCAATCATCAACGGTACCGTTATAAAAATTGCCCTTGCCATCATTCAGATAAACTACGTTTTGATCATCATCGTTACCAACAACTAGGTCGAGGTGGCTATCATCGTTCAGGTCGCCCACCGCTACACTGTTTGTCGGGTCACTGCCGGTGCCAAAGAAACGACGGATGCCTGAGAAGTTACCCGTTCCATCATTTAGATAAACCTCGTTTTGACCATTATTACCAACAATTAAGTCAAGATGTCCGTCCCCATCTATATCTCCCATGGTTACTATCCAGGTTTGATCGTTACCTGTCCCAAAATTATGTTTAATATTAAAGGTTGGAGCATCGGCTAGGACGGGTTTAGGATATAACCATAAGCTGAGCATTGTGACTAGCAGAAGGCTAGCCAGTAAGGCTCTGTAATCGTGTCGATTGTATTTAAATTTAAATAGCAATTGGGGATTCATCCGTCTCTCCTTTTTTGGGTGCCATCAATACAGAAATCCTTTTTGATTTTGTAGCTAAACTGCTATTGACCAAATTGTGAGGTAAATAAATTTTTGTGGCCGCTGGCGTAATCTTAACCCCCATCAAGACATAAATTCCCAGCTACCGGACCGTGACCCCCAAGCGTTGTCCGTCTCACTTTCCAACTCGATCATTATCTGGGATAGTCGAACCTCATAAACATTACTGATATCGGATAAACCATCGAGGTGAGATGCCAGAGCTACTCTTATCCTAACATCCTTAACATACCACATCCTCCCCCTAATACCCTCTCAAAAGTCTCTCACGTTTGCCTACTACAATTTGCGCAAAGCCATCGGCAAATATTTGGCGGATAGGCAAATGGTATGGGTGTAGGATAAGGATGGTTATGAGTTTGGGGATAAAAGCATTCCCCAAACCTTGACCGCTGGCCAGATTGATTAAATTCATTTTGGTACGACGCGCGTGGTGCCTCTTGAAACACATGGGAGGCTCAAATGATAGTCATAAATTTCAATGATCCAGGGAGTACCGTGGGGAGTGCTGGGTCAGCTGGTGATGGGCGGCATCTGTCTATCACAAGTTGATAGATAGGTCGTTGGGGTGAGGGCTGGTCCTCTCCAGTTAGGTCATAAAGGTAGGGTGAATGGAAGGGCCCTTCTGTTCGCCTTTAGCCTCAGTTGTTAATCATTGGTTTCAATGGCCCCCAGACGTTTGAGGGTTGCTCGCTGCACAGCACTCAACCCTGTGGCTTGGGTAATATTCATTCGTTCATAGGGACGGTCGGGGTGAAAGGTTTTCCGGCAGAGGTTTTGGTCAATATCCCACACTTTGATGGTTTCATCCTGGCTGCTGCTGATTAAGTGATTTGGCTGCGTTGGGTTAAACGTCAAGGCCCGAATTCGGTCGGTGTGGCCCGATAATGTTTTGAGGTGTTGGCCTGAGTCCGCTTGCCAGAGATGAATCATTCGATCGCTACCACCACTGGCTAAAAAGCGGCCATCAGGGCTAAAGGCTAGGGCTTCGACTCGGCCAGATTGGTCGGATAAGGTTTGTAAGAGTTGCCCAGTATCAGCATTCCATAAGCGAATGGTACGGTCATCGCTGCCACTGGCAATGATCTTACCATCTGGACTCAAGGCCAAGGCCCGAATCCAGCGAGTGTGCCCGGTCATCGTCATCAAACAGGTGGCTTGAGACACATCCCAACGGCGGATGGTACCATCTTCACTACAACTGAATAAATGGCCAGCGGAGCTAAAAATTGTTTGGCGGACGGCGGCAGTGTGGCCGTGCAGGGTGTGACGACAAACTCCAGTGATAGCATCCCAGAGGCAAATGGTGTGATCATCGCTCCCACTGGCAATTAACTGTCCGTCGGGGCTAAAGGCCACCGACCAGATTTGCCCGGTGTGACCATGTAAGATATGACGGGTATCTCCTCGCTGCAAGTCCCACACTTTGATGGTCTGATCATAGCTGCTGCTGGCTAATGTTTTTCCATCAGGACTAAAGGCAATCGCCCAAACACGGGCCGTATGACCGCTGAGTGTCTGTAGAAGTTGCCCCGTCTCGACATCCCACAGATGAATTTTCCGATCATCACTCCCACTGGCAAGGGTTGCCCCATCTGGACTAACTGCGACTGACCAAATGATATTGGTGTACCCTTGTAGAGTTTTGAAGCAGTGGCCGCTGGACAAATCCCACAGACGGAGGGTTTGGTCATCACTTCCACTGGCAAAGGTATGGTTTGCGGGATGACAGGCTACAGCCCGTATCCAATCGTTGTGATCACGTAGGATGTTGACAGGCTCACCTGTTTTGGTGTTCCACACCCGAATCGTCTGATCATCGCTACTACTCACAATCAATGAGCCATCAGCGCTAAAGCTGACCGCTAATACGCGTTGGGTATGTCCAATCAAGGTATGACGACACGATTGGGTTTGCATATCCCATAAACGCAGGGTCTGATCACTACCGCCACTGACCAGATATTGACCATTTGGGCTAAAGCAGAGGGCGCGGATCGAGTCGTTGTGGTCTGTTAGGGTAGCGACTAGCTTTTGACGTGGGAAATCCCACAACTGAATCTGGCCTATCTCATCCCCTGTGGAAAGCCATCGCCCATCTGAGCTTAAAGCTAAAGCACGTAAGGGAACCTTACGGTGTAGAGACGAAACCTCTTGGCCTGTGGTGAGGTTCCACAGCCGAACGGTTCCATCAAGACTACTACTGAGACCTTGCGTGCCGTCTGAGCTAACTGCTACATCTGTTACCGCAGCCGAATGGTTGCTCAATGTGTAGTGACATTGGCCCGTGGTAAGATCCCACACTCGAACAGTCTGATCCACACTGCCACTCAATAGCATCGTACTATCAGGGCTAAAGGCTAAGCGTTTGACCCAGTCGGTGTGTCCGATTAAGGGGGGCAACTGTTGATCTTCCTGTAGATCCCATAACCTGATCTCACCATTAGCGGTACCAGCCGCTAGATGCCGACCATCTGGACTAAAGGCCACGGACAAAATGAGGCCAAAGGTTTCAAAAAAGAGGGTATCGATAAAGTGAGCGTGACTAAAGTTTGTATCACGGAGTTGCATCCCTCGTAAATAGGCCTGACGAATCGTGAGATGGGAGAGATCAATATCCGTCAAATTGGAGGCTAAACGTAACCGTAAATTGAGCAGGTTACCCGCTGCATAAGACAATCGAAATAAGGTTTGTGCTCGTAAGCTGTCCCACAAATCATTGATATGCTGCTCAAGGATTGTTAGATCATATGTCATCAACAAATTGTCAATGATGGGTTGGAGAATGAGCCGATTTTGACTGTGTCGAATATAGGTTTTTGTCTGGACTTTGAGTAAGCCTTGATGATGCAAAATGGTAAAACGACCCTCATTAATTGCACGACAGACAAGATTAATCAGACGATCGGTCACATACTCCATAATCACGTTTTGTAGGGTGAAGCCTGGAGCCGTCTTTTCGATTAAGGCCCGTCGTCGTAAGGAGCGTAAGGCCACCATAATCGTACGAGCAGGTACAGGCTGCGCTAAATTATCACGCAATGTTTGCTGAGAAACTGGCTCACGTTCGACGGCTAACCAAAACATCAGGCTTTGTTCTAGCTTGGATAAGCGGTCAAATTGCTCAGCAATCACATCGCTAATTTGATCAAAAATGATCTCATCTTCAGCCAGAAACTCATCGACATCCCCATCATAGACCTCTCGCACCAGTTCAGCGACTAGGGTTAGGGCTAAGGGATTGCCAGAATAGTGATGAACGAGACGTTTCCAGCCCTGTTCGGTTCCAGATAAGCCTCGATCAGTTAAAACCTGGGTCGCTGCGTTTAGATCAAGACCAGATAATTTCAGGGTTCGTACTGGACCTTCGATGCTTTCCAAAGGGCCAATATCACGAGGTTTCTCTCGACTGGTTAAGAGTAAACAACTTTGATGCTCGCTTTGCCCAATTTGCTGAAAGAGGCGGCCATAAGCCTCATACTCAGGCTGATAGTCACCAGCTTGGGTTTCGTGTAAGATCATTTCTACATTATCCAGAATGATCAAACAGCGATGTTGTTTCAAGTAACTCAAAAGTTGGGCAATTAATTTATCAGAATTAATAGGTAAGACTGACTCTTGATGATTGGAGAGGAATTGAATAAGGTCAATTAAAATTTCAACAACTGGAGGCGCGTTACGTAGGGTTCGCCAAATGACATAATGGAAATTATCAGAGATCTCGGCAGCGAGCCGGGTTGCTACCATCGTTTTACCGGTTCCTCCCATCGCCAGCAAACTAATCAAACGGCAACGGTCGTTGATTAACCACTCTCTGAGCTTACTTAACTCTTCATCTCGACCATAGAATTGAGTTACATCAGGTGCCTCGCCCCAAGACTCGCGATGGTGTGTCTGGATGATGGAAGGTATATCAATTTCATCTCGTTCACCGATATTAGCGTAATAAAGATCAAATAATTCCGTTCGAGTCGTGTCCGATAACTGAAGGGTGGTAGCAAATTGAACCAAATAGGATTGAGATGGAAGACGCTCATCACGCTCAAAACGAGAAATGCTAGTGTGGTCATAGTCAATCAATTTGGCCAGTTCTTTTTGGGTAAACAGGGCCTGGGTACGATGATGGCGTAACAAATCGCCTAATGTGAATTGTGTCATTTTGACAAATTCTTTCTATAAATAACTGTATCAACATAGGTTAGGCATATTGTAAAGTATATATTATAATATACTCAGTCCGACATTACATACTATCAGTTATCTCTCACAACTCTCTCATCTCCTATAATTTTGTATAAACTCATACCTTTCATGATATGTCAAACCAGTATATTAGAAAAATCTATTAACATTGTAAATGCTTTGCTTCATATACTGATTGAGGAGATATTGGGATGGATAATGCATTATCATCCGAAAAATTGCGACAAGATGTTCACACCGCTTTACAGGATTGGCATCGACCTAATGTTGAGCGTAGCCCGATTGATTATTTATTGATTTATCGTGAACAACATCAATCTGGTAAGAGGGTACGTCAGGCAACTAATGAAGTGCTGCTGTGGGCCCTTGATACACTAGCCATAGAGTATGAGTCACATACCACTTTGTTACGTAAACGGTTTTTAGATAATCGTATTATGCACGCGGTGGCAAATTCCCTAAATGTAGCAGAGTCAACTGCTTATCGTATGCAAAAAGAGGCATTATCATATTTAACGACAGTTATTTATGATGAAGAGAAAACCCTCAGAAAAGAGCACTGTACTCGGCTCAAACAACGACTAGAAGCTCCGAGTTATACTGAACTTATTGGTGTGGAATCTCATTTGCAAACTCTCTTCGACTTGGTAGTCAGCCCAGACTTACCTTGGCTCATCTTTATTACAGGGATGGGAGGCCTAGGTAAAACCTCTGTGGCAGATGCTCTTTCTCGGCGGATGATTCAGGCTAATCTATTTGACGATTTTGCCTGGGTCAGTGCTCGTCAACAAATTTTCAATTTGGGCGGCGGCATCAAGCCAGTTCACCAGCCAGCCTTAACGACAGAAGATTTAGTTGACAAATTAGCGGCTCAACTAATGCCTGAACTAACCAAACAAGCTCCTCTATCTCTTCAAGATAGCCTTATCGCTTTACGAACTAAATTAAAAGAAGGCAGACATTTAATTGTAGTTGATAATTTGGAAACCATAGCTGATATTGAGATTTTACTACCTACCCTTCGAGATTTGAGCCAACCCAGTAAAATTATTCTAACTTCGCGGCAATCTCTCCATTATGAGTCTGGGCTTTATCATTACAATTTACCTGGCTTACTTGAAGATGATACATTACGTTTAATTCGACATGAAGCTCGACTACATAACCTACCTCACTTAGAAACAGCTAAAGATGAGGACCTGAAAAAAATCTTTGAATTAGTAGGAGGTAACCCCCTGGCTATCCGCCTTGTCGTGGGGCAAACCCACGTCCATCCTTTAGATATGGTGTTGGCTGATTTAGAGCAAGCACAGGGGCATAAGATCGAATCGCTTTACACCTTTATTTATCGGCGAGCCTGGGACGGTTTGGATGAGATTACGCGGCGTGTATTTCTAGCTATGCCATTAGTCCCGGAAAAAGGAGGTGATGTGGCTTATCTCACCCACCTTACTGAACTCGAAGAGCCCGTGGTCAGAGATACCTTGAGCCATCTTGCTATCTTAAACCTAGTTGATAGTTACGGGAATTTAACGGAACGTCGATATACAATCCACAATTTAACCCGTACGTTTTTGCAAGAACAGGTTGCCAAATGGATGTTGTGATGACAAAACCACCTATGGCTGATTATCCTGCTATTTTTCGTGGTTATATTCATAAAAGTACCGAGTTTGCCCTAAAAAATATAGAGCAAGCCGGACTAGTTCTGCCCCGCGATTTAGCAGAACAAGCACTTCGCATCTTGAGTTTTTCCCTGAAATTACCTGAGACTTGGTCTGAGGTTCGCGAATTGTTAGTCATAATGGCCCCAAAGATGGAGTTAGCTGGCTATCGAGATGAGTGGATTCCTTATTTAGAGGAAGGCATTCGACAGAGTGTGGTGCAAGAGGATAAGATAACCGAGGCTGAACTTCATCTACAGTTGGGATTATTATATCAACTGCGAAGCAAATATGATGAGGCACATCATCATCATCAAATTAGTGGTACTCTCTTTGCCCATCTTGGAGATATTGCCAACCAAGTTCGAGCACTTAATCAACTGGCTTATGTGGCTCGGTTACAACGGAATTTTGATCAAGCAGAGTGTCTGGTCGAAACCATACAACAATTATTACCCCAGAAAGATGACCAATGGGCATTCAGTCGATATGTTCAAGGATTAGTCGCTTTAGATCAACGGCAATGGGAACTAGCTATTAAACACGCTAAAGAGGCCTATCACATTTGGGAACAAGATAAGAATCAGCGAATGATGGGACGCAGTTTAATGTGCAGTAGTGTTGCATTGGAGAAGAGTGATCAATTTGAAGAGGCACTTGAGGCTAATCAACATGCCTTAAGTCTATTTGAAGAGATTGATGATACCGTTTATCAAGCAATTGTTAAAATTAATATTGGGAATGCGTTCTTCGCACAAGAAAATTTCAATGAAGCTTTGTCATATTATTGGGCGGCGGAAAAAAAATGTCGTGAAGTTCAAGATTATTTTAGCTTAGGTATGGTAACAAATAATCTTGCGATAACATATCGAAGCCTCGAGCAATGGGAAAACGCAAAAGCAGCGTATTTGCGGAGTATTGAGTATAAAAAATCTCTTGGAAATGTTCCTGCTTTAATCAACACAATTGATGGGTTTGGTATAATGTATCTCAAAAAAGGTAGCTTATTAGAAGCGAAACACACTTTTGAAGAAGCCTGGGATTGGTTAGAAAAAATAGAGAATGAACTAGACTATCAATATTGTAAACAAATGATAATGACAAATCTAGAAGCGGTCAATAAAAAACTCAATAAGAATAATTTGGATAAATAAGGGGACTTCATTGAAGTCCCCTTATTCGAAGCGATTAACCGCCGTGACCTTCAGTACCGTCGGCCGATACTTCGGTTACACCAATTACACTCGCTACTTCATCACTCAGCAAAGGTGTGGCTACAGTTGTTAAAACCATCAAACCTAAGGCCAAAGCCAAAGCGATAGTCATTCGGCGACTGCGTTGTAACAAACTTGTCATCTCAATGGGTCTCCTTTCTACAGAGTCTCATTGAGTAGGGATCCCCATCACCGCAGTGATGCGCGCGCGTTCCCCAACGAGCAAGTTTTAATAAATTATTAGGCTCAGTCCTTTAACCAATCGTAGGAATGTCGACATTGCTCTATTACCTTGTAGCCATAGCATATGTCAGAAACGAGAGGATTGTAATGTACCAAACTAGTACATCGACTAGTACACAACAGATGATAGATTTACCGAAATTTGGGCAAAAATTGAAAACCTTACGCCAAAGGAGAGGTTGGAGTCAACAGACTTTGGTTCAACACCTAAATGATGTTTACACACAACATCATCCTGGGTCATTATCAGTAGAACCCCAGTTAATCTCAAAGTGGGAAACGGCGTATAGCTATAAGGGCCGACAGTGGATTCCCCCTCGGCCCTATGTACTTTACCTAATAGAAGTACTGGCTCAGGAGCTTACAATTGAGGAAGCGAAAGAATGGGCAGCTTTGGCTGGGCACAAGATTACAACCTCTGAACTTAGTGATATTTTTCCGCCTGAACTAGATTGGCCACCACTTCAAATGCCTCAACTGCCTAGCTATTATATTGAAAGACAAGACTTAGAAGTGGCGATAACCGAAAAAATTAAGGGCGTACACGGTCAATCCTTGGTCTTATGGGGGCCAGGTGGCACGGGTAAAACAACACTTGCTGCCCGACTTGCCGACTTGCTGGTAGACAGTTTTCCTGATGGTGTAATTTGGGTAGACGTGCAAGCGAATGATAGTGTTTGGACCATTCAAAATACGATTGCCGAAAGCTTGGGCTGTAACTTAAGGGAAGAGCCACTGGCGATCCGCGCTCGGAAATTACACTCACGACTTCGTAAAAAAAGGTGTCTTCTGATTCTTGATGATTTATGGGCTATGCCTGATATAAATACCTTGCAACTAGGGAGCCCAACAAGTCGTATGCTTTGTACCACACGTGATAATAAAGTTATCGATAGTCTGGATGCTTCAGCCATTACCATTGGTGGTTTATCTGAACAAGAAGGATTAGCGTTACTAACCCGTTGGGCTGGATATACTGTTAAAAATGGAGAGTTGGTCAAACGTTTGGGGGGCTTGGCTTTGGCTGTAAAACTAATGGCTGGGCAATTACGGACAGGGGTACCCGTTGAGGATATATTAAATGAATTGCAAACCAAGCAGATTGACTTGGATATCTTTGATTTGGATACCCCACAACATCGCACAGAAAGTTTACGACTTTGTTTTGATCTTAGCTATCAACGGTTGTCTAAGATGGTTCAACAAAGATTTGCAGAACTGGGATATTTTGTAACAAATACCATTCAGATCGATGCAATTGTAGCAGTGTGGGGTCTTTCATTACAAGATGCGGGTAATATCCTAAAACAACTACAACGCTTTGCCTTGATTGAACGATATGGACAAGTGTACCAACTCCATCCCCTTTTGCATACTTATGCCCAACAAAAATTAGTAAACTTTCCAGATAACATTAATGGATATCGTCAGCGACATGCGGTATGGTATATGAGTCATGCCCTTTATCATCCTGGGATCACTAACGATTCTCATTCTGCACCTGATTTGGATCAAACCTGGGAAGATATTGTCGTAGGGATACAATGGGCCGTTCAATATAATCCTCAGTTGGCTACTCAAGGATTGCTATTAGGATTTACGGAACGAGCTGCTTTATTAGAGGCAGTTGGCTCAGATATTATCCTCGCAGTGGAAGCATATTTGTCTACGATTGATGAACCGATAGAGAAAGTTGTTTTAACTGAATTATTGGGTGAATTGAATTTATTACAAAAGAGCTTTCAAGAAGGAGCCAGTTATTTTGAGAAAGCTTATCATCTCTGGCAGATGATTGAAGACGGTTTGGCGAGTAGTCAAGCGATGCTCCGTGTAGCTGGAGCCTATTTATTAAAGCAAGATGTTGAAACTGCAGCCGAAAAAGCTTGTCAGGCTCAAGCAACTTTAGCCCAAAGTTTACCTATATCAGTAACAGATCAAGCTCAAGCAGAAAGGCTGTTCTATTGGTTCAATATGGTCTATAATCCTTTGATTCGATGGCGTGCTCTGCCAGAAGAGGACTTAGTCAATCTAGTTCAGATAGCAAACCAAACTCAATCTTCTTCGTTAATGGCAAGAAGTTTACACATTCATCGCTTGTGGTGTACAACTAGGGCAGTCTCCCGTTCTAAGGCAGTTCGACAAAAAGGACGGCAATTAGCTGTTCAGACTTATTCTCTCTGGCGAGCTAGTCAACGTTTAGATCGAGCTGATGATGAAATCAGTCTAACAAAATATCTCCTGACCAATTACTATAGTCAACGAACAGCAAAACGTTATGCTCAACGCCGAGCTAAAGCCACACCTCAAGCCATTCCTAAAAAAGTCGTATCAGGACAATTTAATGAAGGAATACATTGGTGGTTAGAAGCCGATGAGGCACAAAGGGTGAGTTGGTTGAGTTGGATGTTGCCTCGCTATTTAGCAGCTACAAACCGTCCTTATCATACAAAGACCAAACACCAACTTCCTCCTCTCAAGCCAAATCGTCTGGCTTATCATTGGGTTGAGAATATCTTGGGCCTCAGTACATTAGGGATCGAGAACCGACGACCTTCACTCGAAAATCAGCCGCCGCCTGATCATATCTTAACCGACTCCGAATGGCGAATTTTGAGCGGTCAGCGACCTTTTCCCCTTATTGAAGATCGAACCCAAGCTTTAGTCAGCTCTTATTTGCATCAAATTAACAGTGAATTAATTGATTAGAATCGCTTTGTTCTCTTTGATGAAACAGTAAAGATGCAAGATAGAGTATTTTCTTGACAATTCAAATTATGATGAGCCGGATACTTAAAATAAACTTTTGTGTATTGCGAACCCCATCACGGGTGATCGTTTGCAGTGTAGAGATTACATTTGGGGGGAGGAATACAATAATTGCCTTGATTTGAAGCTTTAATTTTTTTTGTTAAAAACCACCACCCGTGGTCTGTAACCCGTGTGAAGAATATTAAACCAAATAGGCCAGCCGGTTAGGGCTGGCCTATTTACAAATCCTCAACAAATAATGGGTCAAATACTGACTATCATTTCACTTTTTCCTCGAAGGTTCAGAAATTATGATACCACCCACCTCAAAAGGAATGTAGTTATTGTCGGGAGAATTACAGGTAATTCCGGCATTTGTTGCCCCACATATAAGTTTGAGGCGTTATACTATCTTAAATGGAAGTATAATTCAAGTTTTATTGTCCCTATTCCCCCTAACAAATCGTTTGCACCAGACTCATCCGTAGTGTAAAATCGTCTTATCGATTCTTAAAATTGGAGAGATTCCTATGAAAGCAATTCGTGTGGAAGAGGCAGGTGGTCCGGAGGTGATGCAACTAGCTGAAGTACCGATGCCTGAGCCGGGTGAGGGTGAGGTTTTGGTTAAAATTGCTGCATCGGGTTTGAACTATATTGATACGTATCAGCGCAGTGGCCAGTATCCAATGAGCTTTCCTGTAACGCTAGGTCTCGAGGCGGCTGGGGTGGTCGAAGCTGTCGGTAACCATGTGACCGAGTTTGCTGTCGGTGATCGTGTTGCTTACAGCTCTGTCTTGGGGGCGTACGCGGAATATGCAGTGGCTCCGGCAGAAAAAGTAGTTCCAGCCCCTGATGCGGTAGATTTGAAAGTGGCTGCCGCGATTATGTTGCAGGGGATGACGGCTCACTATCTGACCCAAAGCACGTATCCAATTAAGCCTGGAGACACGGTTTTGATTCATGCGGCGGCTGGGGGAATGGGGCTGTTGTTAGTGCAACTGGCTAAACAGGCGGGTGCGACGGTCATTGGTACGGTTTCGACCGAAGAAAAAGAACAACTCTCTCGTGGGGCCGGGGCTGATCATATCATTCGATATACTGAAGCTGATTTTGAAGAAGAGACGATGCGTTTGACAGAAGGGGCCGGGGTCGAAGTCGTATATGACTCGGTCGGCAAGACGACGTTTGATAAAAGCCTTAACGTATTAAAACCGCTCGGTTACTTAGTGTTGTTTGGTCAAGCGAGTGGAGCCGTTCCGCCAGTGAATCCCGCGATTTTGATGCAAAAAGGTTCTTTGTTTTTGACTCGGCCTAGTCTATTTCACTATGTCGCCACCCGTGACGCACTGTTAAAGCGAGCGGGTGATGTGTTTGAGTGGATTGCGGCCGGTCAGTTGGATGTTCGAATTGGACACGAACTTCCTTTGGCTGAAGCAACAGAAGCCCATCGTATGCTGACAGGCCGTAAAACAACAGGCAAGGTTTTGCTAATTCCGTAAAATGACTTGTGGGTGATGAATCTTTATTTCATTCCCAATTGATAATTCATCATTCACAATTCACAATTATTAGCCCACGCTAATGTCCTATCCCCATAACATAATGTTTGTGCTATAATTTGATGAAGGAGTGATAATGCGGGAATGAATAATTTGTTACGATCAATTGAGCCAGTCCGTGAAGCGTTGAAACAACCATTGCCAGGACAGATTGCCCAGAAGATGATGGCCCCGCAACATCCACGACTTGAAAAAGAACGTTGGGTTATTCCTGATGATTGCCGTGAGGCAGCAGTGTTGATTTTATTTTATCTTCGACCAAATGTACAGCCGACCTCATCCGCTGACTCAGAATTATACCTAGCTTTGATGCGTCGTCCTGAGTATCAAGGTGCTCATAGTGGACAGATTTCTTTTCCCGGCGGTCGTCGTGAACCTGGTGAAACGCTACTGGAAACCGCGTTGCGTGAAACCCAAGAAGAAATCGGGGTCGGGTCAAATCATCTAGATGTATTAGGCCCATTGTCTCCGATGTTTATTCCTCCCAGCAATTTCTGCATTTATCCCTTTGTTGCCTATAGCCGTACCCTACCTGTGTTTCAGCCAGATGCCATTGAGGTGGCAGAGGTGATTGAAACCCCTTTGAGTTTGTTGATGGATCGCTCTATCCGACAAGTGGGATTATGGGATTTTCCAGATGATGAAAAACGACACATACCCTTTTTTGATGTTTTCGGACATCATGTATGGGGAGCAACAGCAATGGTTCTTAGTGAGTTGTTGCATTTGCTCGGATATTCGGTTGAGACATAGTACGGAGTATAGTTTATGGCAGAGTTTATCGGCAGCATACCTGGAGGCGGCCTACTTTGTTTGATCGGGTTTACATTGAGTATGGCTGGGCTATTGATTGCATATATGGTGTTTGCAATCACGCGACGAACGAGGAAAAATCAGATGAAACACGGCATCCCCGAAAAACCTGAAAATCAGGCTGAAGCGCAAACATCAGAAACACCTGCTCCATCAGGGCATCGTCCGTCGGTGTTTAGTGATAATTCCGACTCTAGACCACTTGACCTGAATTTGGGTATCTTAGCAGAGTCCGAAGAACCCTCGACGATAGCTGCTGCGGAGCCACAACCGGAAGCAATCGATCTCGATGCTCGACTGCCTCAGCCTGTCAATCATGATCAGCCTCAAATTCAGTCACCCCCGGTCCCCATACCTGCTAGTCCACCCAACCCTGTTTCTAATCAAGTTAATGCGCCACAATCCAATGAGCTGATGAGATTGCTGCGAGATGAAGATGGCCAACTTCTCATAGAAATTGCTGGCAAGCGATATACAAAATTAGCCGATATCGATGATAAAAAGGTGGGCCAATTTGTCCTGCAACTTTTAGGGCATCAACTCGCGTTTACAAATGGGATTATTGCAACCAAAGCAGGGGTGAAATCAGTTTATAATCCTCGGGTAGGAGCTGTGCCCGACCCAATTCAGCCTCCAGCGACGACTCAAGTTTCGCCGCCTCCAACCATTGCGCCACCTCCAGTGACCCCGTCTCCCGTTCAACCCGCACCAGAACCTGTGCCAGCCGATCAAGACCCATTGATCCCGCGCCCTTCTCCAGAAGCAGAAGCTGCTTTTTTGGCGTCAATGCAAACGATGCCTCGGACTCAACCACCACCACCTCCCACACCTTCTGGGGGTGGTTTGTTTGGTCGTCGTCCACCCCCCCCAGACCCAGCCCCTTTGCCTACCTTAAATTTGGCTGGCGAAATCAACCAAATTGTCCAAAATCGTTTGGCAGTCTCTCCGTTGGCGGGCTCTCATCGTATTGATATTACCTCCTCGCCTGAAGGAGGTATTCGTATCCGGGTAAATGGTGAAATTTACGCGGGGCCTGATGAGATACCTGATGAGCAAGTGAGAACTTTGATTAAAGAGTCTATCAAGCAGTGGGAACGGACGTAAATTGTCAGTATAAAATTCTCAAATTGGAGAAATCATGACAAAAAAATTAGAAGTAGGTTTAGTGAATACAGTACAAGAAATTGTTACTGGAGAAATGTCAGCAGTGGCCTATGGCAATGTCGGGGTCGATGTGTTTGCCACACCCGCGATGATTGGCTTGATTGAACGGACGGCTCATTTCTGTATCCCCCTTGAGGATGGGCAAGCTACGGTAGGAACTAAAGTCAATGTGGAACATTTAGCAGCAACGCCCATTGGCATGACTGTGACCGCTACTGCCGAAATTATTGAGGTTGAAGGGCGTCGAATTTTGTTCAAAATCGAGGCTCATGACGAGGTCGATCAAATTGCGTCAGGAACGCATGAACGATTTATTGTAAACTCAATGGAGAAATTCTTGGCGCGGGTAGCAGCAAAAGGAAAATCTGCCTGATAAATTAAGTAGTAAAGAGAGCGAGTTAAAAGAAAAATCATAGCAATACTCTGCTATGATTTTTGACTTTAAATGTCTTGCCTGTTGATGGATATTAGATGGGTTGAATAGACTCATCTGAGTTGGTAAACGTAGATTGAGCTTGATCCAGCGTTGATTGATTATTTGCTTCATCAAACTCTAAGGATTTACCACACCAACTGCAAATCTTGTCTTTTTGAGGAATGGTGGCTGAACAATGTGGACATTGAGACTGTTCTTCGGGGGGAAGCGCCCCCCCAGCCAATTTTACCAACTCATCTGTGGTGAGGGTATTCCGGCTTTTGTTAAAGAAGGCATCATAACGAGATAGCGCGAAATATATGACAGCAGACATGAGTAACATAACATCTGCAAAGTAGGAGAGCAATTGAGTTGGTTCTCCGAAGCCTTGTTCCAGAAAAATGACCAAGGTCATGTAAACAGACCCCGCAACCCCAACCATAAATAGTAGGAGACGAAGATCGCGTCGATGCCACAACTCGGCAAAGATAACAGTTGCTAAGAGGATGAGTTTTACATTGATCGGTAGCCAAGTGAAAACTAGAAGTAAGCCGAGAAATCCAACGAGTCGGACTAGAAATCGAGTATTCATAAATACCTCCTTAAATGCTGGTCATGAGATAGACGTGGGTTCTATCTTTAATCGTTTATCATTTGCTTGGAGTTTACCTGTAACAACATCCTTGTCATGTTGAAAAATGAGTAATGCATCTTTTTTTAAGGCCCATTGTTGCCACTGTCTTTTACTTTCAATCGACTCAAGAGGCTCAACATCATAGCTTGATACCCACGCTAATCTTTCAAATTGATAATGTAAGGTGGCGAGATCTGCCATAAATAGGGCAGACCGTCCAGCCGACTCCAAGATAACAACTTGATGTGCCCGAGTATGGCCCCGGGCAATGGCTGTACGAACTTCTGAGGTGATCTGGGTATTTCCATTAATGATTTGCAAATGGCCGCTGGCTTGAAGTGGCTGATAATTGTCTAGAAAGTAAGTGCCCCGGGTTCGTTCATTAGGCATAATGGCATCGGCCCATCCTAGTCGTTGTATCATATATTTTGCGTTAGGAAAAGTTGGTACCAATGCCCCGTCCTCATACCGTGTATTGCCACCACAATGATCGCCGTGTAAATGTGTATTTATGACAATGTCAATATCCTCAGGTTGTACGCCAAGCTGATCCAAACTCGCAATCAGATCACCCTCTGGGCGTTCTAGTCCGGTTAGGTGCCTTGTTTTTTCGCCCAATTTGTTCCCATAGCCAGTATCAACCAGAATAGTCTTTCCTTCAGATCGAATTAGCAACGAGAATAGACTAAATAGAATGCGATTTTGTTCGTCGGGCTGGCGAAGATGTTGCCAAATTACTTTGGGTACAAGGCCAAAGCAGCCGCCGCCATCGACCCAACAGACACCATCACTAACGATATAAAATTCAATGTTACCAAGATAGGGCATATGAAACCTAGCAGGCAGAATTTATAAGATTGGGTTTTGTATACGAGGGGATCTTAGCTGTAGCGTTTGTTTGAATTTCGATAGTTCAAAATTGGGGTAATGGCCACAGGCTCTATGAACCACTTAATGCTACAAACTCAAGCAGACCTATTTTGCAAAATGTTGTTTTAAGGCATTTTCAAACCAGCTTACTAATTTGGCTCGTTCAGCATCAGGCAAAAATGCGGCTCTGGCTGCATTTAGAACCATTTCAGGTAAGGCCCGAAATGGCACTTGAGCCCCTCGTACAGCAACTTGAAATTCATCGGTTAACGTTGTATTAGAGATCGAAGGATCATCTGTATTAATTGTAACTGGAATACCGATTTGATGAAAGCTGTGCAGAGGATGTGTGTTTAATTTAGGGACAGTGCCGGTCTGAAGGTTACTCGTTGGGCAGATTTCAAGTGTCACTTTTCGCTGTTTGAGCAAGTCCATGATCGCTATATCTTCTTGGGCTCGAATGCCATGACCAATACGGGTAGCCCCTAACTTTTCTATGGCGATACGAATGTTGCTAGGAGGGCCAGCCTCTGCTGCGTGGATGGTGATCTTTAGTCCTTGATTTCTGGCCCACTCAAACACCTCGATAAAGTGAGGGGTGATGGGGTAATTGATTTCATCACCAGCTAAATCTAGCCCGACAATTCCTTTTGCCTGTCGATTAATCGCAATTTCAGCCAATTGATAAGCATATTGTGGCTCATGTCGACCAAGCTGGACGATTAGTCTGACTTGAATATGATGATCTTTTTGGGCTTGTTGCGTTGCCTCACAAACCCAATCCGCCACATCTTCAAAGCTGAATCCTTGATTCAGGGCTTGGGCCACTGGATTAAACCGTAGTTCTAAATATCGAATATTGTCAGCCGCTGCATCTGCTACGGCCTCATAGGCAACCCGAGTGACAGCTTCGCGGCTGGAATAAAAGCGACGAAGGAGCTTGAACTTGGCGAGAAAGCCCAAAAAATCAGGCGTATCATCTACAACTTGGACATAAGGACGTAGCTCTTCTGGACTCCAACTTGGCAGATCAACCCCGTGTTGGTGCGCGATTTCTGAGAGTGTGGACAAACGCAGACTACCTTCAAGATGGCGATGAAGGTCGATTTTAGGCATAGAAAAAATACTTTGCCTGAGGTCGCGCAACTTTAAAGTCCTATTTCTTTCACGAATACCTACAGTTTGAAGCATACTTGACCAAACATGCAATGTTAAGATGAGTTTGATTTTATGTGATCTTCTAATTTTGGCAATCTATGTTGAATTTTTTAGGAGGATGGTACTGGTGATTGGATTTGAGGGGCTTCGTGTTGAATGGGCAGCCAAAATGTAAAAGTTGTCCCCTCTTCAACAACGCTGCTAACAGTGATGCGTCCGCCGTGTACTTCAATGATTTGCTTGATAATCGCCAAACCAAGTCCAGCCCCACTGTAACGACGGGTAGTGGAACCATCGACTTGGTAGAATCGGTCAAAAATTTTGCCTAGTTTGTCTTCAGGAATGCCAATCCCTTGATCTTTTACGGAAAACTTTATCATTTCTTTATCTTGTTCTGCCGTAATTTGGATCACACTGCCTGACTGGCTGAATTTTAAGGCATTTGCGACAAGATTATCAAATACCTGGCTGATTCGGTCAATATCAATATAAACGGTGGGTAATTTTGAGCTACTGCTCGAGGTGATAGTGATGCCATATTGTTCAGCCCGAGCGACTGCCCCATGCGTGGCACGAGTGATAATTTCGTGGGGTGAAACCAATTGACGTTGTAAATTTCCGGTTTCAACCTTTTGTAATGAAATGATATCTTCAACAAGCCGGGTAATCGTTTGGGTTTTTTGGGCAACGATAACCAATTTTTCATGAATTGTATCAGGGATGTCGCCTAACACCCCTTCCAGCATCAGCTCGATATAGGATAGAATAAAGGTGAGGGGGGTACGCAATTCATGAGAAACATTTTGCACAAACTCCGACTTTAAGCGATTGGCCTCTGCAACCTCTTTTAAGGCGACCTCAAGCTCTATCGCTCGTTTTTCAAGGTTGTCATAGAGACTAATATTTTCAATAGCAGCCGATATTTGGGCTGCAGCAATGCTTAGGAGGCGACCATCAGCTTGACCAAAGGCATCAGGTTGGGTGTCGCACATCACAATAGCGCCGTGCAATTCATCTTTTGCCACCAACGGGATGATGATGGCTGAACGTAGATGAGGTTCAATCGGACCACTTTTGGGGCGGACAGGCGTAAATTGAGGAATATTGGGTAAATGCCACTTGGTAACATCTTTGATAAACGTCGGATATGATTTTGTGGCGAGTTGTTGGACAAGTAGAGTGATATAGTCTAACTCGGCTTTCGCACTTTCGCCGTCTGACCAACCTTGGTAGGCTTTTAGGTCGAATGATTTTTCTGATGCTGCTTCATCCTGCAAAAATAAACAACAGCCACTACAGCCCAGAGCGTGTTTTAGAATGATTGTGGAGAGTTCGGTTAGACGGGTTATGTCCAACGTTTGGGTCATCTGTTCGGCGAGCGTGTATAACGTTGAGACTTCCGCTAAACGCTGGTCTGTTTCTTGGAATAGCCGAGCTTTATCAATAGCGACTGCAGCCATATCGGCGACTGCCTGAAGGAGAGGCCGTGTGTCATCATCAGGTAAACCGTGCAACATCATAACCCCGATGAAATCATCCCCGCTCGATAAAGGAATCGTGGTAAAAGATTTTGGCGGCTCCCAGCGACCTTTCACCCGAAAAACCTGTGGATGGGTGGCACTGTTCGCCACTTCAATAATCTCTTGCTTACGATATGCTTCGCCAAAGGTGCCAACTGTGTGATATATTTTTAATTTGTTGAAACGATTAATTGTTTCATCAGACATCCCTCGACTGGCTTCAATCTGTAATGTTTCATTATTTTGGTCCATCAAGAAGATGCTTCCACCCTCGGCGTTGATGATGGGCAGGATTAAATCTAATACAACATCTAATAGCTGCTCTAAAAGATGCGCCTTTGATATGATCTGGCTCGTCTCAGTCAAGGTTGTTAGGGCTTTGACTTGTTTTTCAGACTCTTGATACAATCGTGCATTGTAAATGGCAAACGCCGCTTGACTAGCAAATGCTGAGAGGAGGGCTTCATCATCTTCAGTGAAATCCTGAGATTTCATCTTGTGAGTGGCCTCTAAAGCCCCAATCATATCTTGCTGAACCATCAGCGGAACAGCAACCAAATTACCCACAAGCTTTGATTGTGGTGTCATCTGAATAAACCTTGGATCGGCCTGAACATTGTTGATACGTAAAGATTTTTTATTTCTAATAACCCAACCAACTGTACCTTCATCAAAGTTGAACGATGGCGTTGGTACAATTTGCATCTCACCCAGACTATAAGATGCTGTTGCCTCCATTTTTGACATTTTATGGTTCGCCAAATAAACAACTGTATGATCAGCTTCAAGCAACTTGCCTGCCTCTTGCACGATGGTATTGAGTGTTGCTTGTAAATCCAGATTACCCAAGGCGTGGCTGGCTTCTAATAAGCCCGTAATATGATCGACTTGTTTTTGAATTTTAGAAAAAAGACGGCTATTTTCGATAACAATAGCTAGAGATGATACAATGAATTCTAGGGCTACTTCATCATCCCGATTAAACGGCTGATTATCAGAGGGGTTGATAACTTCTAATACCCCCAACATTCGATCCTGTGATTGTACTGGGACGGCAACCAAGGAGTGGGTGGCGAAGTCAATCGCTGTATCAATACCACTAAAGTGACGAGGATCATTCTTGACATTATCAACCCGGACCGTCGATTTTTGCTCAATAGCAGACCAGGCAATCCCCTGTCCTGGTGTCAGGGTAAAGGATTGTAACTCTTCAGATATGCCGC
Organism: Phycisphaerae bacterium; assembly: GCA_028285035.1. Next base: position 66,090 of record JANQQF010000062.1, on the reverse strand, counting down.
CGACCGCCGCTTTGAAGCGTAGCTCATTATTTTCGAGGATAAGAAATGAAACAGCCTCAACTTGGAGGAGGGAGCGGATACGGTCAAGAATTTGTGAGAAAACGGTATCGACATCACGATGTTCGGCCAGAATAATGCCGATTTGATTAAATGTCGCTAACTCAGCCATTCGACGTTCGTGTTCCTCAAACAAACGCACATTTTCCATCGCCATTGACAATTGATTGGCAATTGGCTGTAATTGATACAAATCGGTAACGGTCAAACCTTTTTGATCGGGACTTTGAATATGAAGTACACCGAGAACATGTTTGCTTATGGTTAAGGGGATAGCAATCTCAGTTTGTACATCGATGTTAAAGTAATCAAACACCTGATAATGATGTTGGTCAGCATTGGAAATAATTTGGGCTTTTCCTGAAACCGCTACCTCACCAATTAATGTGTCTGAGCTAAGCGATAACTGCTTGACTTGGTCAAAGGAAGCAATTTTTTGCGAACTGGTTTGAATGGATAAGGTTGTTTCATGAAAGTCATACAAAAAAATTGCATTATAAGCATATCCAAAATCCTGTTTGAGACTTTGAATAACCTTTTCTAATAACGCTTTACGATCAGTGACCGCCATCATTTGCTGGCTTAAATGGGCTGTCAGTGTTGTAACAGCTTGTGCATTTTCAGGAATGCTTCTGGCTAAATTTAATATAGGTTGAGGAATCGGTCGTAGAAAACCAGTGTATGTTTCTTCTCCTTCATTTTCACGAGGCAGAAACATAATTTCGATAGGCTCAAAATCTGTCGTATCAAGATGAACTATCAATGGATCAGATGAGAGCTTATAATGTTGTAAGTTAGAGAGGGTTGCTTCTATATTGGGACGATCCGCAATGACAAAAAATTGAGAGAAAGGTGTAACAATCAGTACATCTTCTTTTGTGCCAAGCAAATATGCAATTTTTTCGCAAGGGGGGATAATCTGAAAGTTATTATCAAGTTGAAAATGATACCAGCCAGCATTTTCTAAAGCTAGATAGAATGCCTTACTGGAAACAGGTTCTGACATGAAGATTTATCCATCGCGTTCAGTAACTAACCAACTCCAGTAACGCCAAGTAATAAATAAGCCAATGGTGACTCCAATAGCTGTGGGAAGATAGTAGCTTAAAATCAAAAACCAGGGGGATTTTACCCAAGGTGCGGTTACGGCTACAGTCAATATTTGAGAAACAAGACTAATGGCCACAAATCCTGCAGCAACATAGTAGTAACGAAAAATTGGAGCCATTTTGATGACGGTTCCGAACCGCTCTGATAACCTGGCTAGAATATAGAACAGAAGCAAAATACTTAAGGTGCTTAAAATACCTAAAATATACATTGAGTATTCGATGTACGTTAAGTACGTCGTCCCCCTGTCATCAATCTGAGTAGAAAAATACCAAAGCCAGCTAGAATTAGGCCCGCAATAAATCGCAAACTGTCTCCCCAAACATCACCAACGATTTGAGGATTTACAAATATATATCGAATTGCCGCTACACTAAATAAAACGATTGAGCCAAGAAATGCCTGGCCATAAGATTTTTGTTTAGATTTGCTCTCAAAAAAACGGGCAATGGAGAACAGAAAAAATAATAAAACACCTATACCAGCCCAAATATAGATGTTTAGAATGATGGCAATCAAGGTCATTAGGGTCTCGAGTGCAAACTTAGTAAAGTGAGGTTTTGAACTTACTCAACGATGACTATCGTTTTACAAATGCTTCTACAAATGAGTCAGACATTCGTCTCGGGCTGCCACTTAAAATGCCTTCTCGTCCTTCAAATTTTGATTGAACGACAAAGCCTTTTTCGGTAATATCATATTGGCGAATATCTTTAGCGTGATCACTGCCTCGCATCTTCAACACAAATAGCGCTTTTCGAATGGCTGATTCGATTTCGACGTATCGCAAAATAAGATAAGAGTCAACAACAAAACTGGTTTGACTATCTTCGCTCGTTTCACCGAGCAACACTGGACTTTCGCTTGTTAAAACAGAGGTTAACTTTTGTCGTTTCAAAGCGTTGATGAACGAGAATTCTAAGCTACGTAATTCAATGGGGTCTTGTGTTAATCTAGAAAATTGGCTGATACTATCGACAACAACACGTCGCGCACCCATTTCATGAATGTGTCTTTCTAACATCCCATCAATACTTTCAATATCAGCCCGACTGGCTTCAGGGCTGGTCATAACTACTTTGAGTAGCCCTTGTTTTTCTAGCTCAAGAAAGTCCCAGCCAAACTCAGCTGCGTCGTGGTAATATTGTTGCGGAAATTCTTCAAAGGTAATGATTAAACCTGGCTCACCAGCCTGAATGCCGTTATAAATAAATTGCATACCCAATGTCGTTTTACCGGTGCCTGGAGCACCTTCAACAAGGTTGGCTGTATCACGGAGAAAGCCACCACCTAGCATTTCATCGAGGCCAGCAATTCCAGTTTTTACCCTATCCATGATACTGTAAACTCCTTTTGTCTCATCAAATTCAGATGATGGAAATAGATTTGTCCGAGAGGGGGTCCTGTGCGTTACATTGCAGAGTTTTTTGAGTTAGGGAGCCTAACGCATGCCTCGAATGATATGATACACAGCTTTGACTCTGAAGTGACGATCTTCGCAAGCCAGAATGAAACGATCGACTAAGGCCCGCATATTTTCATCGCTAGATAGTGAATAGATGGCCGTGTCGTTCAACACCTGTTTGATCATAATCTCATTTTCAACAAGATCTTCCAACTCAGGCTTTACTGCAGTTGCATTACGACCAGCGTATTTTGCAATGTTTTCGACTGTGTCGGCCGTGTGGGGGTTTTCATAGAAAAAACGGACGAGGTCCCATTTGATAAAGGAATTTACCTTTGATTTTACAAATTCCAAGAGTGTGGGATCCATGTCATCCATTAAGCGAGCAGTAAAATCATCATTTCCTGAGGTCAAGATTTAACCCTCCTGTTCCTACCGATTGAAGCATAAAATGGGATGAATTTGGGGGAGCATGTCATCGGGCTTCTCGTTTCAATATTATCATTATCATCAAGAAATTGCAACAGTACTCAATAACTGGTCTAGGGACTAAAGGGTAAGGTAGTCCCCAGCTAGAATAATCATCTTTATCGCTACAATTTTATCGATTTGCCTTAACTTTAGCTTTCTTTTGTTTGGCTTTACCGCTACTTTGAGCCTGTGCTCCATTACCACCAGTTGCCAAGTCACTTTTCATATGACATTGTTTATACTTCTTCCCACTACCACAATGGCAAGGGTCATTTCGTCCAGGTGTTTTATTTACTCTGATCGGCTCTGTTGGCTTGTTTGAAGCCCCTGGCGTCGTCGCTTGAGCGCTGGCGCGACTGGCTGACGCAGCGTCTGGGTGTTGTGCTTGCAAGTTCTTTGGCTTTAGAGCAGCTGCTTCCTGTTGGACAACCGTTGTATGATAGATACGACGAACAATCTCTTCCTGAATTGCTTCTTGGAATTGACCGTACATATCAAATCCTTCGCGTTTATAGGCCACCAAGGGGTCTTGTTGACCATAGGCCCGAAGCTGGATCCCTTGTTTTAGGGCATCTAAAGCTGTCAAATGGCGGACCCATAAGCGATCAAGGGTTTGGATCATTAACTGTCTTTCCGCCTGACGCATCACCTCTTCGCCGAGAGCTTCTTCCATTTCGTCGTAATTTTTATGGGCCAGCTCTATAAGCTGCTCTTCAATTTCATCAGGAGTCATCTCATCCCAGGAATTTGAAGTGAGGTTAACAGGTAAAGGCATAATCGAACGCGCAGAACTATGGAGCGCAACCATATCCCAATCTGCGGGATCTTCACTGGCCGTAAAGTTATGGACAAGGCCACTAAGATATCCCTCAATCATTCGGGTGATACTGCCCTTTAGGTTGGGATTCGACAAAATCCGTCGTCGCTCTTCATAGGTCACTTCACGTTGTTGATTGATCACATCGTCATACTTGAGCAAATGCTTCCGAATATCGAAGTTGTGACCTTCAACTTTGCTTTGCGCATTTTCAATAGATCGACTAACAATACCTGCTTCGATCGGCATATCTTCTTCAACCCCGAAACGCTCCATCAAATTGGCTACATTCTGGCCACCAAATCGGCGCATCAGGTCATCTTGGAGTGACACAAAAAATCGGCTAGAACCAGGGTCTCCCTGTCGACCCGCTCGACCACGGAGCTGATTATCAATTCGGCGGGAGTCGTGTCGCTCTGTGCCAATGACATGCAATCCCCCCAACTCTTTGACTTGTACTTTGTCTTTATCCGTAACTTTTGTCCATTTGCCCAATGTTTCATCCCAAACTTTGGGATCAACCTCGGTTAAATCTATGCCTTTGCGTCGTAATTCGTCACGAGCCAGCCCTTCTGGGTTGCCTCCTAACAAAATATCTACCCCACGACCAGCCATATTTGTCGCGATGGTTACTGCGCCTGGCCGACCGGCTTGGGTGATGATGCTTGCTTCCCGTTCGTGCTGCTTCGCATTCAAGACATCGTGCTTCACCCCATTTCTCTTGAGAAGCTCAGACAGATATTCCGAAGTCTCAATAGCGATGGTCCCGACGAGAACGGGGCGTCCCGTTTCTTGTAGTTCTTTAATTTCTTCGACAATAGCTTTGAACTTAGCTTTAGGGTCACGCAGAATAACATCTGAGTAATCAATTCGTTTGTAGTAGAGTTTGTCGTTGGCTGGATCTTCATAGGTGACCAGTTCACCGCCTTCGATCTTCTTGCTGGTTCGATTGAAGGTGCCCTGCATCGATTGATACTCGACGTTTGTGGGAAGCACATTGACCTCAAGCTCATAAATGTTCCCAAACTCTTCCGCTTCCGTTTCAGCGGTCCCTGTCATCCCAGCCAATTTGTTGTACATTCGGAAGAAATTTTGGAAGGTAACTGTTGCCCAGGTGAAGCTCTCGTGTTTAACGCTAACGCCCTCTTTAGCCTCGATGGCCTGATGGAGCCCTTCACTGTAGCGTCGCCCGTGCATCAAACGGCCCGTAAATTCGTCCACGATGACGACTTCATTTTCTTGGACAACGTAATCAACATCAAGCTTAAACAAAACATTGGCGCGAAGGGCATTATCGAGATAAGGAGTCATACTGGCTGACTCGCCTTCATACAGGTTTTCGACCCCCAAAGCCCGTTCCATTTTCTCAACGCCTCGTTCGGTCAAGTAGACAATGCGGGCTTTTTCATCAACTACATAATCCCCATCAGGCTCTAACTCATCATCATCTACGCTTTCCTCACTGCTTTTTTTGAGCGGACGGACAAGCTGCGCAAACTTCTGATAAAGCTCACTGCTTTCTTCAGCCTGCCCAGAAATAATCAGTGGGGTTCGGGCCTCATCAATCAGAATGTTATCAACCTCGTCGATGATGGCGTACTGCAATTCACGCTGAGCCATCCGATTCATGTCAGGAACCATATTATCTCGAAGATAATCGAAGCCGTACTCATTGTTTGTCCCGTAGGTGATATCACAGTGATAGGCATCACGTCGAGAAATTGGGCGGAGATGCTGATAGCGATCGTCATCACTTTGATAATCGGGGTCGTATTGGAATGAGGCTTTATCAACCCCACCCATTCCAGCGTTTTGAATAACTGCGACAGAGAGACCAAGATAATGATAAACCGGCCCCATCCATTGACAGTCCCGTTTAGCCAAGTAGTCATTTACAGTGATGACGTGTGCCCCACGACCAATTAGGGCATTCAAAACTGTGGTCGTCGTTGCCACGAGGGTTTTCCCCTCCCCGGTACGCATCTCAACCACCCGACCTTCATTGAGGAGCGCCCCGCCAACGATTTGCACATCATAATGCCGCAAGCCGATCGTACGAACACTGGCTTCTCGTACCGCCGCAAACACTTGAGGACGCATGTCTAATAAAATTTCATTTTCCAAACGATGTAAACGCCGTTCGGCCTGCTCTAGCTCAACTTGAAGTTTTTGTCGCTCTTGTCGTCGAGCCTCAACCACTGCTTGTCGTAAACGCTCAACCTCTGCTCGTTCTTCCTGAGTTTCTTCGGTAATTTCTTCCCGAAATTCTGTAATCATCTGGCGCAACTCATCTGCGCTCAGCTGCTGCATTTCAGGCTCAAGCTGATTGACCTCTTCGACAAGAGGCTCTAGCTTTTTGATTTCTTTTAAGTTCGGATCCCCGAACACTGTATTTAAAACTTTCCGAAACATCCTATTTTCCCGCTCCTAAGTTAGCATGATTCCTAACATAATATCTTATACTTGACGTATAGTATCTAAGAGATATTACTAAAATATAGCTTGACCGATTTTGATAAAGGGTACCTTATGAAGACAGATTCGTTGATGTTGTCTAGAAATTGTCAATTAAGGTCTGATGGTCAGGATACTCTTAACGTAAATTGTACCACAATCTAGCGTGCTGCCAAAGAAAAAGTGGTTAGTATTTTTAGGAGATTTTGAGAAACTACAGTCGACCTAGTAACTCGGTCTCATAAATTTTCTCAAGTTGGGGGACTAATGAGTCCCAGCCATAATTCGCGTGGGCAAAAGTGTAACCTGTTTGACCAAGTTCAGCACAGCGTTTCGGGTTCTCTAGTAGTCCCAGCACAACTTGGGCAAAATCTGGCGGCGTGTCAGCGAGGACTAATTCTTGTCGATTGCCCACTGGAAATCCTTCTGCGCCAACAGTGGTTGATACAATCGCTTTGCCAAGAGCCATTGCCTCTAATATTTTTAGTCGTGTGCCGCCGCCAACCCGAAGTGGGGCTACATAAACTTCTGCGCCGGCGATATAAGGGCGAACATCATCGACGAATCCAGTGATGGTAATTTCTGGATGATCATGAAGTACATCCAGCCGTGGATGAGGTCGTTGTCCAACAATGGCGAAGGTTGTCCCAGGCCGCTGCTCTTGGATGAGCGGGAGTACTTGTTGAGCAAACCATAATACGGCGTCCACATTTGGTCGAAAGTCCATTTTACCGGTGAAAACCAAATCATAGTGGATTGGCTCCCCGCTGAAATGGGTATACTCTTGCAAATCAACCCCGTTGGCAATGACGGTGATGGGGGCGTCAAATACTAGATCACGTAAGGCAACCTTATCTTGGGCTGACATAGCAATCGTATGATCAACGCTTTGCAGAATATTGGCCTCCGCTTGACGAAGACGATGCCATTGTATCCAACTGTAAATGGCTGCAGGCCAACGAGCTGGATTTTTAAGATCGGTTAAACAAGCTCGTTGTTGTAAAATCCACTCAGCGTTGTGAGCATCATAGGTGATAAGGGGGCGAGGCTGAGCGGCTTCAATCGTCGGCAGATAGGGGGCCATTTCAAATCCTTCAATTTCGACCACATCAAATGGCTTTTCTGCCAATCGCTCAGTCAATCGCTCATTAAATTCAGAAGACCACAAACGCCAGCTCATATCTGGTTTGGATGTTGTAATAAGTTGCTGTAGGCGTTGCGGTAGGTTACGTGACGGAACTGGTATCGTTTCAACCCACTCACATAAATCATTAAGTGGACCTGGGTCATTTGGATTTTGATCGGGTTCAAGAAAAGAAAGCACGCAAACAGTGTGTCGTTTAGCTAATTCTTTAATAAGATTAAAATTACGCAGGGTTGTCCCTTGATGAGGAGGGTAAGGACGTTGTGGAGTTAAAAGTAAAATACGCATAATTTATAATCAACGCCAAAGCTATAAGATACTCACTGTTTTGGCCGTTGAATGAAAATATACCTGATTTGGGGCAATTAGTAAATGGTGAGAAGCAAAAGATTGCTAACGATGGGTACGACCGAAGTGATCTAAGATGACATTTGGGCAACTTTATGATAAACCGCCAGTGTCTCCTTAGCTGATTTTAGCCACGAGAATGTTTTGGCACGTTGTAAGCCCTTCTCGATATAGCTCTGCCGTAAATCTTCTTCTGTCAACATGCGCCAGAGGGCCACTGTCAAGCCCTCAATATCGTGAGGGTCAATCATGAGTCCGGCATCACCCACAATCTCTGGTAATGCGGCTGTGTTTGAGACAATCACTGGGGCACCACAGGTCATTGCTTCAAGTGGAGTCAAACCAAAACCTTCATAAAAGGATGGATGTGTAAATACTTGGGCAGCGTTATATAAGTAGACTAAATCTTCAGAGGGAACGCGTCCCAAGAAAGCCACATGCGACTCTAAATCCAGAGCATCAACCGTTTCGTACACTTCTTCCCATAACCAACCATTTGCGCCAGCTAGAACCAAAACTTCGTCTCGCTTGTAATCATCTCGTAGCCGTCGATACGCCTGGAGTAGGCCAGGTAAATTTTTCCGAGGCTCAATTGTACTGACAAAAAGAATGTAATCTTTGTCGAGTTTATACTTTTCCTTAGCAATCTGTCGGGCTTGTTCTTTCTCAACCTGACGATAAATAGGGTTAGCCGCTTCGTGGATGACTGTAATTTTGTTTTCTGGAACCCCAAGCATTTTGATACTGTCTTGTTTTGTGGCTTCCGAAACAGCAATAATATGATTGGTGTTTCGCCACGCCTGATCTATCTGACCATAGTATCGGGCACTTTCTTTTGTTAAAAAATGAGGATAGAGGAGAAAGGCCAGATCGTGGACTGTAATAACCGAATTGCAATTCCGTTTAAATGGAGGAATAAAATCGGGGCTGTGTAGCAAATCCAGCCCCAATTGGGAAACTTCAAAACTTAGACCAACTTGTTCAAAACGATTATGGCTTGGCGTCCAAAGTGAGCGCCGTTCAAACCCATTACTATTGATAATAGCAGACTTGTCTTTCCGACTTTGGAGTACGACAAAGGTGTCATCTTGTGGTTCAAGTTTGGCCAGTGATTCAATCAATTGAACGATATACTCACCGATGCCTGCTCGATTGTAAAATACTAATCGAGCATCAATTCCGATTCGCATTAATTCACCTGCTCCAAGAATAAAAAACCTCCCGTCCGATCAATTGACCGACACTGGAGGCACCATTGTCCCGCATAAATTGCTAAACCATACTATACCACCAATCTTTTTTCGGGGCAAAAAGGTCTGATAATGTTCGCTAAGTTGGCGACTCAAATTAGTGCTTGACAAACAAATTAAACTGTGGTAATTTTTTCCTCAATTCAATACTAAAGACTTTGATTAGGAAGAGTAGTTGTTAGAGCGGTGTTCAGAGAGCTGATGTTAGGTGTGAATTCAGTACAAGCGCAAACAATGAATGGGCCTATGAGTTGCGTCCCAAACATCAAAAATTTTGATTAGTAGGCGACGACGGAGACTCCACCGTTATCTGGGAGCCAGATATTAAGGTTGCTAAAAACAACTGCGTATCTGATGAGTGAGACTGGCAAGTCGAGGGTACCTCGTATCGTTTCATACGAGGTTTTTTGTTGCCACGACAACAGTCTAATTGGGGTGGTACCGCGGGAAATTGACCTCTCGTCCCTTACGTGTGAAATATTTACACACATTTTGGGATGAGAGGTTTTTGGTTTAAAGAAATTTTTAGGGTTTACGAGGAGAGAGATATGTATCAACCAACATTGGCCCAGGTTGAGGCGATGGCTGATAAAGGAAATTTAATTCCAATCCATCGCGACTTGCCTGCTGACATGGAAACACCAGTAAGTGTCTATTTGAAATTGCAAGATGAAGGCCCCTGTTTTTTGCTTGAGTCAGTATCAGGGGGAGAACAAGTGGCTCGTTATTCTTTTATCGGCGTGCGCCCTCGAGGATTGATGACCACTTTTGGAAACGAGGTCTATATTTCGTCGGGGGGGCACGGCCACACTGTGAAATTGACGGATGATATGGATCCTTTGGATGTGCTTAAGGCTGAGATGAACAAGTATAAGCCTGTTCGCTTGGCCGATTTACCTCGCTTTATCGGAGGAGCGGTTGGTTTCTTGAGCTATGATGGAGTGCGACGGTTTGAAAATTTACCTGATGGGAACCCAGACGACCTTAATTTTCCAGAGATGGCTTTTATGATTGCCCACACCGTGGTTGTTTTTGACCACGCGCGACAACGACTTCAAGTGGTCGCCAATGCTGATTTGACCCAGGGTGATGTACGCATGGCCTATCAACGGGCAATGGCTCGAATTGATGAAGTTGTGGCTCGTTTAAATGCGCCCTTACCAGAAATGCTTCCGCCTAGTGAAACGAAGGCCAATGGTCTCGAGTCTAACTTTTCACAAGAGGAATACAAGGAGATTGTGCGTAAGGCCAAAGAGTATATCGCGGCCGGCGATATCTTTCAGGTTGTCTTATCCCAACGTCTGTCCCGTCAAACGGATGCTCATCCGTTTAGTATCTATCGAGCATTGCGGATGCACAATCCCTCGCCCTATATGGTATTTATGCGGTTTCCTGGCGGCATTGGTAGCCTGCCGATGCATATCATTTCAGCCAGTCCAGAGATGCACGTCCGCTTTGACGAAGGGGTGGCTGAGTTGCGTCCCATCGCCGGAACTCGGTGGCGGGGCCTGACCGTTGAGGAGGATACGGCCTTGGCTGAAGACTTGCTGGCAGATGAGAAAGAGCGCGCTGAACACATTATGTTGGTAGACCTGGGTCGAAATGACCTAGGGCGGGTGTGTGAGTACAACTCTATCAATGTTGAGGAATTGATGGTCGTTGAGCGTTACTCTCACGTGATGCACATTGTTTCGGATGTTAAAGGAAAGCTACGAACGGGGATGGATGCTTTTGATCTGCTACGGGCGACCTTCCCGGCGGGTACAGTTAGTGGTGCACCAAAGGTCCGGGCGATGGAAATCATCGACGAGCTAGAAAACACTCGTCGTGGTCTTTATGCAGGCGTGGTCGGCTATATTGGTTACGATGGTACGATGGACTCTTGTATTGCCATTCGGACCGCCGTGATGCAAGGAGATGTGGTCCATATTCAGGCAGGTGGGGGTATTGTGGCTGATAGCGATCCACTGCGCGAATATGAAGAAAGCTGGAATAAAGCCAAAGCGATGGCTGAGGCAGTGACGTACGCAGAGGAAAATCGATAGCTAAACATTGCGATTTTTACGGAGGAACCAAATGATTCTTGTCATTGATAATTACGACTCTTTTACATATAACCTCGTTCAATTTTTGGGCGAGCTAGGATACACGGTTGAAGTACGCCGTAATGATGTGGTTAACTTGGACGAAATTGAAGCGATGGCCCCAGACCAGATTGTCATCTCACCTGGGCCAGGCACGCCAGATGATGCTGGTATTTCGCTTGACTTGATTGAACGATTTCACAAAGATATTCCAATTTTAGGCGTGTGTTTGGGGCACCAAGCGATTGGTCAGGCTTTTGGGGGTAAAGTGAGCCGGGCTGATAAAATTATGCACGGTAAAGTCTCCCCTATTGAACACAATGGACAGGGAATTTTTCATAACCTGCCCAGCCCCCTAACCGCTACTCGCTACCATTCCTTGATTGTTGAGGAACCACTGCCAGAGGTCTTAGAGATTACAGCACGCGGGAAAGATGCGGAGGTGATGGCCCTGCGTCACAAAGAGTATCCAGTTGTTGGGGTGCAATTTCACCCTGAGTCAATTTTGACCGAATATGGCCACGAAATGCTACGGAATTTCTTGCAAATCGAGGCTTCTGACCCAGGGCCTCAATCACAAGTTGGTAAAGCTGCCCAGCCAGATACGCCACCAGCTCCGGTCATCATTATGCCGATTAAAACGGCCATTAATAAAGTAATGAGTAAGGAATCTCTGACGGCGGAAGAAGCTGAAGAGGTTATGTCCCAAATTATGTCTGGCGAAGCCACGCCAGCTCAGATTGGGGGCTATTTGATGGCATTACGGATGAAAGGTGAGACGGTTGAGGAAATCACCGGTAGTGCTCGGTCAATGCGACGTAATGCGATTCCCGTACTGCCCTCAACACCATCTTATGATCTGGTTGATGTGGTTGGCACGGGCGGTGATGGTTCAGGTACATTCAATATCAGTACAACGGCCGCCTTTGTTGTGGCTGGGACGGGGCAAAAAGTAGCCAAACACGGCAATCGTGCCGCCAGCAGCAAAAGTGGTAGTGCAGACGTCTTGTCCGCCTTGGGCATCAATCTAGAACTTAATCCCCAACAAGTTGCGCAGGCCATCGATGAAGTAGGTATTGGCTTCATGTTTGCGGTGAAACACCATCCAGCGATGAAGCATGCGATTGGGCCTCGTCGTGAGTTGGGTGTTCGTACCATCTTCAATTTCTTAGGCCCGTTGACTAACCCAGCCGGGGCAAAATCTCAAATGACGGGCGTTTATGATGGCGCGTTGACGGAGACAATGGCCGAGGTGTTAGGGGGGTTGGGAAGCAAGGGAGCCTTCATTGTACACGGTCACGGTGGTTTGGATGAATTGACCACAACAGGGCCTAATAAGGTTAGCCGTCTAAAGGATGGCAAGGTTGTGACCGAGACACTTAATCCAGCCGATTTGGGCTTTGCTCCGGCAAAATTGCCGGATTTGCTTGGCGGTTCGCCAGACGAAAACGCCAAAATTACCCGTGATATTTTGTCAGGCCGTGGTAATGGTCCGCGACGCGATGTGGTTGTACTGAATGCAGCGGCGGCTCTGGTGGCGGCTGAAAAAGCCGATGATTTACCTGCCGGAATTAAAATGGCGAATGAGAGTATTGATAGTGGGGCCGCCTTGAACACGCTTAATAAATTGGCGGCGTTCACGCAAAAAGTTGCCTAAGTTCAAGAAGCTTGATGGTACATTTGCTCAATTTTGCTGGAGAAGATGATGGCCCAAATCAAGATATATGGTCGCGTTACTGCTTTGCAGGAAAAGCGAGAAGCAATATCAATAGGTATTCACCAGGCTGTGATGGAGGCGTTAGCCTATCCGCCCGAGAAAAGATTTCATAGATTTATCTTGTTGAATGATGAGGATTTTCTCCACCCTTCGGATCGATCAGAGCAGTACCTGATCATTGAAATATCAATGTTTGAGGGGCGCTCAGTCGAAGCAAAGAAGAGACTGATCAATTTAATCTATAGAAATCTAAAGGCCCAAGCTGAGATTGATGCACAGGATGTAGAGATTACCATCTTTGAAACACCTCGAACTAATTGGGGAATTCGTGGTAAACCTGGCGATGAATTGGCCCTCAATTATAAGGTGGATGTGTAGAGCAATCGCTAAAATTCGCGTTTACAATGTCTGTGCTAATTCATAAGCTGTCAAAGCAAAAATGAGTGCCGCATCGACCAAACTGTCAACGTCGACATACTCATCAGCCGCGTGGGCATTGGCCCCAGTTGGCCCAAAGCCACAGACGATGGGAATGCCCCGTTCGATGAAGAGATAGCCTTCGTTGGCTGGGCCAGCGACAACACGTTCAGGGGTAAAGCCATGAACATTTTCGACAACATGCTCAAGGACGGTAAAGAGGGGGGCTGAGTTATCTGAAATAGCAGCCGGTAGATGATTTAACAGTTGATACTCAATATGCAGACCAGGTCGCACTTGTTGAATGGCTGCAATCAACTCATTCAAAATTGTTTGAGCTTCGCCCAACTCAAACTCGGGGGTGGTGCGGATATCAACCAGCGCCTGAGCAAAATCAGGCACGACATTGATGGCTGTGCCTCCAGTAATAACTGTGCCTGGGGTGATGACAGGGCGAAATTGATGGAAATATGGTTGCGACGAAAAGGGGAGGTCAATTTCTTCAAGCCGAAGTAACAGGTCGGCGAGGCCAAGAACAGCATTATGACCGGGAGCTGGTGTAGTCTGTTTGCCCGCCATCCCAGTATGAGCGGCCTCACCTCGGACAGTGAGTTGATAACGGATGACCCCACGATGGCCGAGGGCAATCTTTTGGCCGGAGTAAGCGTAAATCGCGCCCAGTGCTTGAAGTAGACCTTGTTGGTGGAGATATTTCACCCCGAGTGTCCCTGTGGCTCCGGATTCTTCGTCGGGCACGCAGATAAGCTGGGCGCGACCCTTAGGCAGATCAAGCTGCTTGAGCGCGGTCAAGGCATACAAAGCCGCTGCCATGCCACCTTTGGTATCGATGGCACCCCGGCCAAACAGCTTGCCGTCTGACTGCTGCCCAGTAAAAGGTGGGTGGGTCCATTGCGATTCATCGCCAGTTGGTACAGTATCAAGATGGCCAACCAGGAGTAAGCCGGTTGGGCCTTCCGGGTGAGTGCTGACGATAACATTGGGGCGTTTTGGATTTTGCCCAACAAGCTGAACCGGAAGATCGAGCTGCTTTGCTTCAGCCTCAATCACCCGAGCAATTGCGATTTCATCGTGAACGCCATTGACGGAAGGAGTTTGCAATAACTTTGTACAAAATGCAGTAATGTCTGGCTGAACTTGCTTTAAGTATTCAAAAAGGACTGCTTTGATTGTTGTCATAGATTTTTTGATTGTACTAATCATTGGCCGTTAAATACTACTTAGGAGCTAACCATGACAATCTTGAACGAAATTGTCAAATATAAACGAAAAGAAGAGTTACCCCGGCAAAAAGAGAAACGTGAGCCAGCACTGGTTCGAGCCGAGGCAGCATTATCACCGACCCCAAAGGATTTTGTTGCAAAATTACGGGAGCAAACGCAAATCTCACTAATTGCCGAGGTCAAGAAGGCTTCCCCCAGCAAAGGGGTACTTCGCAGCGATTTTGACCCCCTTGAGTTGGCGGAGACGTATGCGAACAATGGGGCCGTCGCGATTTCTGTTTTGACTGACGCACGATATTTTCAGGGGAAGCTGGCCTATTTGAGCCAAATTCGGACACGATTACATCATTTGCACAGTGACCAACGCCCCGTCTTACTTCGCAAGGATTTCATTTTTGATCCATACCAAGTCTACGAGGCCCGAGCCGCTGGAGCGGACGCCTTGCTCTTGATGGCCAATATTTTGAAGGATGAAGAGATGGCTGAGTTATTGGAGTTAACGCGGTCTTTGAAAATGACCGCGTTGGTTGAGGTACATGATAAGGAAGAACTCAATCGTGTGCTTCCATTAAAACCGCGATTGATCGGCGTTAATAATCGAGATTTACGAGATTTCTCTGTCGATTTGAATACTTGCATTAATTTGCGGCAGGATGTACCCACTGATATTTGTTTTGTAGCCGAAAGCGGAATTCATACGGCGGCAGATGTAGCTCGTTTGGCACAAGAAGGGATTGATGCAATTTTGGTTGGTGAGGCGTTGGTTAAGTCAAAGGATGTTGGTCAGAAAGTGCGGGAGTTGGTGGGTCAGGAAATCAAGATAGCAAGGTAGCAAAATTTCAGAGCAACAAAGTCTCAAGAAGGTTAGTTATATGCCTAATGGGGCAATGTCAGGCGAGGTTGGCGTTCCCAGGCTAGGTAGATTGAGTTGATTAACTTGCTCGATGATTTGGGCGTGAACTTTTACATTATTTAAGTAACTGTTTTTGAGGTCAGGGTCGGTGATTTGATCGGCTTTGACTTGCACTAAGCGGTGAGCTTCGGCCAAAGCATCATGAGACTCCTCTTCGAGATCACGTTGTTGGCAAACCAGGAAGTAGGCCCACCAAATATTTTGGGGCGGATACTCGCCACTGCCGGAGCCATTTTGTAAAAGGGTAATGGCTTCGCGGAGTTTTCCGTTGGCTTGAGCGATGTTTTTGGCCTGAAGATAGGCTTGGCCAACAGCGGCTAAACTAGATACATAATTGCCAGTTTCACCCAGGGTTTGGCGCAAATCACTGGCGTGTTGAAAATGTTCGATGGCCTTTTCGGTTTCGCTTTTGGCTAGATAAAGCGACCCTAAATCGTGAAGACCAAAGGCTTCACCACGACGGTCACCAATAGCGCGACGAACCGCTAAAGATCGCTCCAAGAACTCCTGACCACGGTCGTGGTTGCCAAGTATCGTTTCTACCTGCCCGAGCGTATTTAGACTGATTCCTTCGCGTAATCGGTCTCCAATCGTCTGGCAGATTGATAATGCTTGATTGTAATATTGCCGGGCTTCTTCATAACGGCCCAAACTGGATTCTAGTAACCCAAGATTGTTCGCGCAGCCCGCTTCACCAGCCCGGTCACCGACGTTGCGATACAAGGCGAGCGCTTCCTGATAATCTTGTCGGGCCTGGCCGTACTCCGCAAGTTGAGTGTGGATCAAGCCGAGATAATTAAGTTTTGTGGCCCGTAGTTGCTCATCACTTTCCGTACCATCAATGGTAAGCGCTTCCTGCAAGTAATGACGGGCCTTGTCATAATCACCCTGACGCCAATCAGTGATGCCAAGGCTGGTTAAGACGCGGGACTCCCAAACTGGCTCATCGTTATTTCGGGCGAGGGTTAGCATTTCTTCGGCAATCATAACGGCCTCATTGTAATGACCGAGATTAGTATTCAATTGTAGTTGGCGATTGCCAGTTTCGAGGAGGCGTTGGATATTTTGGTCGGATAAAGCAATCTGTCGCATCTGTAGTAAATCTTGTTTCTGGGCAATGCGATTGCCAAGCCGATCATACGCGATTTCGCGACCAACGAGTAAATCATACAGTACTTTAACATTATGAGTTTCATCAGCAACAGTTAAGGCTTCCGAGTAGTAACTAATGGCGGCCTCGTTCGCGTAGCCAGCTAGAGCCTTCTGCCCAGCGCGTTGGAGATATTCGAGGGCTTTTTCTCGTTTATCACTACGAGCGTAGTGATAGGCCAGTAAATCAACCATTTCGCCTTCGCTGCTATTGCTCCGATTTTCTAACGCTGCACCAATAGTGCCGTGTAGTTGACGACGTTGTGAATGGAGCATTGTTTCATAGGCAACTTCGCGAGTGATGACGTGCTTAAAGAGGAAATCGAGATCGCTTTCTTTTACTTCTTGACGAGTGAAATCCTCAGCTTGTAGACGAGCCAATTGCTCATCCAAGCTGGTTTCCGTGGTGACCCAAGGATGGACAGTTTCTAACAGGTCACGCTGGAACGTGCGGCCTATCGCTGCGGCAACTTTCAGGGTAACTTTGTCTGTCTCATCTAGACGATCAATGCGCGCCAAAATAACCTTTTGGACGGTATCGGGTAATTCCAACTGGTCCAAATCGCCGACAATCTTGCATTCATTGTCAATCACGGCAATCACATCCATTGTGAGCAGTGAATTGACCAACTCTTCAATGAAGAATGGGTTACCTTGTCCTTTGTCAATAACCAGATCGGCCAACTTTTTTGGTAACTTTTTGACTCCGAGTTTTCGTTCAACCAGCTTGATCCCAGCTTCAGGACTCAATTCATCAACCGAAATATGAGTTGTATTTGATTTGGCCGAAAGTTTTTTATAGGTTAAAGGCACTGGATCACCCAAAGGGCGGTGGGCTAGAACGAGGAAAATCTGTTGATCTTGAATGACGTCAGCAACCTCGACCGCTAATTCCATCGATAGTTCATCGCTCCAATGGATGTCTTCTAGGAGGATGAGGGTTGGCCGTTGTTGCGTTTCTTGCATTACGACTGTGCGAACAATTGAAAAAATATTGTCGCGACGAAGGCCTTCGCTCAATGAAGCGGTTAATTCGGTGTCTTCTGTCTCTAAACCCAACATATCAGCCAGAAGGGGGAGACGTTCAAGCCAATAATCTTCGTGGATAGCTGGGCTGACATTAGTTTGCACAGGTAAACGATGCATCAATCGTTCAAGCCGGGCTAAACGTTCGATGACCGACAAACGTGGTGAGAGACCGGCAATAGATGAGATTACGCCACGCCAAGGTAAGTAGGGCGTTTGGCGACCGTAGCTGACGCAGTCACCGCCGTGGGATGCGCCGCCCTTCGCCATCCAGCGGCGAACAATTTCGGCAGCCAAGCGGCTTTTGCCAACGCCCGCTTCGCCACTGAGGAGAAGGATTTGACCGTATCCATTCCAGACTTTTTCGGCCAACTCATCAACAATGTTGATCTCTTTATCACGACCAGTGAGTTCCTGATTGCTCATCAGATAACCCATAACTAACTCATCTTGTTGTTCTTTTTCGCTGAGGGCAAGAAAGACGTGACGTGGCTCTGTTTTACCTTTGACCTGCACTTCGCCTAGGCCTTCATACTCAAAAAAGCGCGCCGTTTTACTTTGGACAGATTGATCAACATAGACCTGACCCGATTGGGCTTTTTGCATCAAACGCGCGGCAAGATTGACAGTGTCACCAAGCACACTGTACTCACGACGTTGGGGCGCACCCAAAGGTCCGGCAAACAAGGGACCAGTGGCCAAGCCGATGCGAAGCTGTAATTTATGACGAGCCGATACTTTGAGCAAGGCCAAGGCGCAAGCGACTGCCCGGGCTTCATCATCCTCGTGGAAAAAGGGCGGGGCACCGAAGAGTACGAGGAGGACACTGCCTTTGTCGCCCACGGCTAACTTATTAACGCTACCTTCATAACGGTAGATTTGCTTCTGAGCATCTAACATGAAATTGCTGAGACGAGGGGCAGCATCGGGATCGTTATTGTAATCAATACCGCTGAAGCCAACAAAGCAGACGGTCATTGGCTTGAGTTCAGCCAGCATATCTTTGTGGCCACTCTCCAAAATACTGGCGACGGCTCCAGGGATATAACCGCGAAGAATAGCCGCGACTTTGGGGATAGCTGAAGCCTCAAGGCTGCTCCAGTCAGGGGGATCTAATGGCTTATTGGCGAGGCTGCACCAGAGGTGACTGATATTGTAAAAACCGCTGCTGACCTCTTCGCCAAAAACGTACCAGGAAAGCTCATCCTCAGACATTTCGGAGCTTAAATCTAATTTGTTTTGCTTGCCGTTGACACAGCGCCACGAGGCTTCGTCCATAACGATTTGACCAGCCTCAGCGTGGTTTTCGGCACTGCTCATGTTGGCCATCGGTGCCCCAGCGAGGACATATTCCCAGCGGCTGAATTCACCGCCGGCATGAACTTCCAGGAGTTCACCAGCACTCAGGCCGATTTTCATACGAAGCTCAAAATTGCCTTGTCCGGTAGGGACAACGCTAAATTGGGTCATTGCCGATTGCATAGCAAAGGCAGCTTGGACAGAGCGCCAAACGGCCTCGGACAGGTCTTCCGGTTCGCAGGGCCAAATCATACTGAGGGCGTCACCCCCGAATTTGACAACTTGTCCGCCAAATGACTCGACTGTGGTGATCAGGGTTGTAAAAACTTCATTGAGAATAGTTGTCAGCTCTTCTGCCCCTCGGACACCACCTGAAGCTAAAGCCTCGGCGAGAGGGGTGAAACCGGAGATATCAGCAAATAGGGTGGCAGCATAAAAACGACGCGACAGCCCTTCAAACTTTTGGTTTGGATTTTCGCGGGCCAGGCGTGTAATTGCAGGTGGGACGTATACACTGAGTGTTTCTAAGTGTGTAGAGGTTTGTGCCATATTTTAGTGAGCTAATGCAATAAATGTGCAGGGGAAGACTTTATTTAAGTTAGGTTCCCATAGAGTATTAATTTGATATGGAAACATCCATATTAATATTTGGAAAAACTCCCAAAATCAAGCTGATATTGAGGGTTAAGGCTTTCGAATTTTTGTTCAATAGGACCTTGGTTTAGTATACTTGGAAGGATATAATCTGCAATATTTGCGGAAACTCAGGGATGAAAAAATGACAAAGATAAAAATTTGCGGCATTACCAATATTGACGATGCATTAGCCGCTGCTGAATATGGGGCTGATTTTTTGGGGTTTATTTTTTATGAACCAAGCCCACGATACGTAGAACCACAAAAGGTCGCAGCCATCATTAGCGCCCTGCGAGACCAACAATCAAGGTCCCAAATAACCCCCCAATGCGTTGGGGTGTTTGTTAACGAGCCTTTAAGAAAGGTTAACCGGATATTGTCGGATTGTCAACTTGACCGCGTTCAACTCCATGGTGAAGAATCGCCTGAATTTGTTCTAGAATGCGGCTCAGCAGCCTTTAAAGTGATCCGACCAAAATCACAACAGGATGCTGACGAGTTGTTCGCTAAATATTTACCTGCCCCCCCTTCAATGAGTCCGCCCCATATACTTTTGGAGGCATATCATCCAAATCTTTATGGGGGAACGGGGCGAGTTGCTGATTGGGCGATGGCTGCTAAGATTGCGGCACAACACCCAATTATGCTCGCTGGAAGTTTGACCTCTGATAATGTCGCTGAGGCGATTCAAGTTGTTCGACCTTGGGCTGTTGACGCCAGTAGTGGTGTGGAAGCAGAAAAAGGACGAAAAGATCATGCAAAAATCAAAGCATTTGTTGAAGCAGTTTACGGTGTGACAGAAGTAAAATAAAATCACAAAACTAAGGAAAAATTATGACTGAACAAACTGAGAAAAAACGAGTCTTCTCTGGTATTCAGCCCTCGGGAAATTTACATTTGGGGAATTATCTGGGGGCGATTAAAAATTGGGTGGCGGAACAACACAAGTATCACAATGTTTTTTGTATCGTTGATCTGCACGCAATCACCGTGCCTCAAGATCCAGACGAATTGTATGCCAAGAGCCGAGAGGTAGCGATGTTATATTTGGCCTCTGGAATTGACCTTGAACATTGTGCTGTCTTTATCCAAAGTCACATTACCGCTCACTCTGAATTGACCTGGTTGCTAAACTGTCTGACACCGCTAGGGTGGTTAGAGCGAATGACACAATATAAAGATAAGAGTGGCAAACAAGAAAGTGTTGGGATGGGGTTGCTCGATTATCCGGTACTGATGGCTGCTGACATTTTGCTGTATGACACGCATTATGTGCCGGTGGGGGCCGATCAAAAACAGCACTTGGAGTTAACCCGTGATATTGCCAACCGTTTCAACCACCTTTATGGTGAGACTTTTGTGGTGCCTGAAGTACTCATTCCAAAGGCAGGCGCACGGGTGATGGGGTTGGATGACCCGACCAGTAAAATGAGTAAAAGTAGCGAAAATACCGGGCATGCCCTGAATCTGCTTGACTCGCCAAAGGTGCTTCGCAAAGCGATTATGCGAGCGACGACTGACTCTGAAAATAATATTGCCTTTAACCCAGAGCAACACGGTGTTTACAACCTGCTCAATATTTACCAAGCGGTGACAGGCCAGAGTGAGGAAGCAATTTTGGCTGAATTTGATGGACAAGGCTATGGGACGCTGAAGAAACAAGTCGCCGAGGCAGTGCTTGCGACGCTTGAGCCAATTCAACAACGTTACAATGATTTGACCAAAGACCCTGCCTATGTTGAACAGATTTTGGCTGAAAGTGCTGATCGTGTCCGTCCTATTGCAGAAAATCGCCTAAAGGCAGTGCAAGAGCGGCTGGGGCTGCGGAAGTGAAATAATACGGTAATTGGTAATTAGTAATTAGCGATCAATTTGCGAATTATTATTTACCAATTACAACAAGTTATTATATGTTACCTACAATTGAGATAATCAAAATAATTTGATGTAAGAGTGAGTGAAACTATGACAACAGGAATAGAGCGAATTCAGCAAGCATTTGCTAAAGGACATAAGGCGTTTATGCCTTATGCTGTAATGGGATATCCCACCCGTGAGGCAGGGCTAGATACGATTAAAACATTGGCAGAGGCTGGTGCTGATCTATTTGAATTGGGTATACCTTTTTCCGATCCCTTGGCTGATGGTCCAACAATTCAGGCGGCTACTCAAACATCGCTTGAAAATGGCACGACGGTTAAGGATTGTTTGGCGATGACCCGTGAACTTCGGGCGCAGGGTATTGATACACCCGCCGTAATGATGGGCTACATCAACCCAATGATGGCCTATGGCTTAGACCAATTTGTGGCTGACGCCGTTGAGGCTGGAGTTGATGGTTTTATCGTGCCTGACTTGCCGCCTGAAGAGGCTGAGGAATTTCAGATGTTGTGTGAGAAACATCAGGTGGCTCTGGTTTATCTGTTAGCCCCGACCAGTACTCCCGAGCGAATTCAGCAAGTAACAGAGAAGGCGACCGGATTTATCTATCTTGTTTCATTAACAGGTGTGACTGGCGCTCGGGCTGCCTTACCGGCAGACTTGGCCGAATTTGTCGAACGGGTTCGGACTCAGACAGATCTCCCCTTAGCCGTTGGGTTTGGTATTGGCAATGGTCAGCAAGCTAAGGCTGTTGGGGATATTGCCGATGGGGTAATTGTTGGGAGTGCCTTGGTGAAGCGGGCGGCTGATTCCTCGGACAGTGTTCGTGAATTGGCAATTGAATTGCGAGAAGCGTTGAATTAAATTTTTTATTGGTTCTAAACAAGGAGGTGACCTATGAATAAAAATTTAGTATTGACAGTTACTGGACCGGATCGAATTGGTTTGGTTGAAGATATTACAAAACGTATGATAACGTATGATGCCAACATTGAGGCCAGTCGGATGGCCCGTTTGGGGGGTGAATTTGCCATTCTGATGATGGTATCCGTCCCAGAACAAAAGTTTGACGCCTTACGTGAGGCAATGCGTCAGCTCCCTGATGAGGGATATAAAATTTCGACTCGCGAGACGAAACGTGGTGTATCAACCAGGTATGTCGGTTGGAATGCCTATCGGGTCAAGGTGAGCGGCGCGGACCACGAAGGGATTATCCACGATATTGCGCATCATCTGGCCGAACAGGGGATCAATATCGAAACAATGGACACTGATGTGATTGATGCGCCGATGAGTGGTGGATCTTTGTTTACAATGGATGCTGTTGTTTATGCCCCGCCTAATCTGAAGTTGGAAGTGTGGCGGGATGAGCTTGACGAAGTTGGGGACAAGCTGAACGTGGATACTGAAGTTTCGCCCTATAGTGGGGAGTAGCGTTTGTAGAGTTCTACTGATCTGGCTCCAATGCTCTGCGTTGGAGCCAGAATGAGCTTTTTTGCTATCTCAACCCTACAAACTCTACAAACTCTTTAACTACCAAGTCAACCACTTCTTGGGCGTAACCTCAAGTAAACAGTTGTACTCCTCATCTGTATAGATATTCCAGTCATACTTTTTTTGAAAGATGGCCGCAATTTCCTCGGACCAAGGAGATGGAATGAGCGTAGTCGTTCCTTCACAAATAACTACCTTACTCCCATCTTCCAATGAAAGCGCAATCTGTGGGTTTTTTTGTAAATTACGTGCTTTGACGCTTTCACATTGAATGCAAAAGTAGACTTTTTCGTTGTGCCAAGCAAACCAAACAGGCACTAAGTGGGGACGTGTATCCGCCCGCACAGTGGCCACCCAGATGTTTCGCTCTGTTTCCAATCGTTTTAATTGTTCATCTGAAAATTCTGTCATTCTATTGCCCCTTCTGATAAAATTTTTCGCATATTGACTCCTGTATAGGTTAGGTGAAAACCAACGCTTTCATACAAAGCACGGGCATTGGCTAAGTTGTCCAGGACTGTCAAGCTGATCTGTGGCGTTGATTTTTCTTCAAATAGCCACCTAATAGCTGTGGCTAGAAGTTTTCTCCCAATTCCTTGCCCCCTTGCCTCGGCATTGACCCCAACAAATTCAATCATTCCTTCATTCGCCTCTTTATGAACGGTCGCATAGATGTATCCCTGCACCACTGCCTCATCAATATAAACGAAAACTTGTTCGGTCTCATTAAGCCTATCTATGATTTGTTGCCCTGTATAGTAGGTGCCAGGAAAGATGGTATCGTGCAAGGCTATAAATTCGGAGTGGAATTTTTGCTGGAGTGGTTGACAGTAGACAGTCGGCTTGTTAGCATCATTCATCGGTTTTGCGGTATACACATGAACCAGTTGCTTTTGCTCAAAGTCGTGTTGCAAATAGAACTGATTTCCTTGATGATGAGTAATATTTAAGAAGCTATCGAGACGGTTTATACTCGGGGGGAGAATGTTCATTAGAGAGGCCAAGAGTTCCGTGGCAGTTTTATCCCAATCTTGGGTCTTATCAACAAATGGGCCACGCAACCAGCTTCGACCTAATTCCGGATCAATTTCAGCCCCAAAAGCCCCGATGATCTCATTGTCTTGGCTAGCCATAGCAAAGTATAACTCCTGATTGGCTGCCAGCTTGATCATTTCTTGCTGAACAGCCTCAGTAGAGCTAGATGGATCACTGCTATGAATACAATGGGTTTCCGGGTGTTGATTTTGAGTAACAATGAGATTGGCAATGGCCTGAAAATCTGTTGTTTTTGCTTGTCTGAATTGTATGGATGACATGATTGGGTCTCATCTATAACGGGATATTGGAAGCATATCTTTGGCAACAGATTCAGTCAAACATATGTTAGCTAAACCGACAGTTTGAGTTTCTGCGCCAGAACTCTTTGACGATAATGTAACATTGCAACAAACCAAACAACCGAAATCGCGAGAGCGATAATCAGGAAGGTGATAATGTTGGAGGTAAACGGCGTCGAAATCGCAACGGCCTATTATTATTTGAGGATGATGCCATAGATAGTGTTGCTGTTTCAACCTTGTGTATCAGACGTAACTCCTTTGTTAGCAAATTGATTGGGACTGTTTTATATAACGAGTTTTGGTTTACCTTATCTTACGTTATGTAATCGTGAGATGTTAAGATTGTTTTAACCTGTTGTAATCCTGTTCGTATCGCGGCTTCATCGCACCCCCCATAACCAAAGACAAGACCAGAACGTTTTGCTTCGGTCAAATAACAGGGCGAAATTGGCATCACAGTAATGCCCTGTTGGGCACACTGTTGTTGCAGGCGTACATCGTCAACACCCTCAGGGAGCCACGCGGCAATACTGGTCCCAGCAGCATCGCGCTCCCAACGTAGGCGTTCACCAAAGCCCTGATCAGCCTCATCGATAAAAAATGCTTTGCGATCCGCATAAAGCTGTCGCATCCGGCGTAAATGTCGGGTGAAATGTCCTTGCTCCATAAAGTTGGCCAAAATGACTTGACTTATCGTTGGAATATAACTGTCAATAATGCTGCGTAGGCTTCTAAATTTATCCACTAAATCCTCAGGGACAACTAAATAGCCTAACCTCAGCGAAGGAAAGAGGACCTTACTAAAGGTGCCGATGTAAATGACTCGTTGTGTGTCATCCAGCCCTTGTAAAGCGGGCAAAGGCCGTGGGTAGTAGGTGAACGCACCGCCATAATCATCTTCGATTAACCAGCCGTTGACCTGTTGCACCCAATCAACTAAAGCGTGTCGCCTTTCCAAAGACATCGTTGTGCCAATGGGGTGGTGGCGAGAAGGCTTGACAAAGGCAACTTTAGCATCAGGGGCGATTTTGGCCCCTGCTCTAATGTTTATTCCTTGGTCATCTATGGGCACGGGAATCAATTCTGCCCCGACGCTGATGAAGGTGCGATGGGCGCTAGTGAACCCTGGCTCCTCAATCAAAAGCTTGTCACCAGGATCAAGCAAAATCTGGGCTGCGAGATAAATGCCTTGGTGTGCACCAGAGACAATAACAACCTGTTCAGTGGTACATTGTACCCCTCGGGCACTTTGCAAATACTCTACGATAGACTCTCGTAAGGGGCCGTAACCCCCTGAGGATGAGGCAAAATCAAATTGAGCTGTCACTTCATTGCGGTAATGCTTCGCGGTTAATTGTCCCCAGATATCGTGGGGAAAGTGATCGAGGGCGGGGAGGCCATATTGAAAGGCTGGATTTTGCAAATTATGTATAACCCAATTTTGTGATCTATTCGTGATTCGTTGACTGCGTTCGGAGTAGTGACGAGGTCCGCTGATTTTGCGCGATGTAAATGGGGCAGCTGAGTCTACTTTTAACAAATCATCAGGGATTTGAGGGGCCACATAAGTACCTGCACCGGGCCGAGTTTCTAGATAGCCTTCGGCAATTAGTTCATCCAGCGCGTTTGTGATGGTATTGCGGGAGATATTGAGCATCGACGCCATATCTCGGATAGATGGGAGACGTGTGCTGGGAGCAAGTTGCTCGTTAACAATCGCTTGACGTAAGCCTTGATAGAGTTGTTTATAAAGCGAGTGGGGAGCGTTTTCATCAAGCTGGATGAGGGAGAGTAAATAGATTTCAGAAAGTCGTGTCATTTTTGATGAGTTCCTTGCCAAGAAAGTGGCCCTATTACTTCTCTAAAGATTGTCCCTTGTTTTCATTTTCGGTCGCGCTTACAATCGATAAAGATTTTGATAACCCTTTAGGAGCGAATGACTTTATGGAACAGCAGATTATTATTAGAAATATCGAAACCTTGGCGGATGATTGGTATATTCTGAAAAAAACAACATTTGATTATCAACGTAAGGATGGAACTTGGCAAACCGTTAGTCGAGAGACGTATGATCGTGGTAATGGAGCCACCATTCTATTGTACAATAAAGTTGCCAAAACGGTGGTGTTAACCCGGCAGTTTCGGTTTCCAACGTTTGTCAATGGTCACTCGGGGATGATGATCGAAGCGTGCGCTGGCTTGTTGGATATGGATAGTCCCGAGGCTTGTATCCGCAAGGAAACTGCAGAGGAAACTGGCTATCAAATTGGCGAGGCCCGTAAGGTGTTTGAGGCCTATATGAGTCCCGGCTCCGTGACCGAAAAGCTTTTTTTCTTTGTGGCGGAATATAGCCAAAATGATTGTATCTCAGATGGGGGCGGTTTGGTTGACGATGGCGAAGATATCGAAGTCCTGGAAATTCCTTTTACTCAAGCAATGAGGATGATTGAGACAGGGGAAATTGTGGATGGAAAAACGATTATGTTGTTGCAATACGCCAAAATCAATAATTTGTTAGAAATTAAACATATACAAGAAGAACATATCGATGTCAAATAATTCGAACTCATTGATGATTTTGATTGCTGGCCCCTATCGATCGGGAACAGATGATGATCCAGATAAGATGGCTGCAAACTTGGCGGCGATGGAATCCTACGCCCTCCCACTGTTTCAGGCTGGTCATATTCCTGTGGTGGGAGAGTGGTTTGCTTTACCACTCGTTAAATTGGCAGGCTCTCAAAAAGTGGGTGATAAGGCCTTCAATGAAATTTTTCATCCCATTGTTGAGCGTATTTTGACACATTGTGATGCTGTTCTGCGGGTTGATGGGGCATCACAAGGCGCGGATTTGATGGTTGAGGTGGCAATAAACCACGGTCTACAGGTGTTTTATCAACTGGATGCTGTGCCTGGTTGTGACACATTGTGATAAATTTTTGAAATTAGATATTGACACAACGCTTTGAGTGTGATAATATGCCGCACATCTGGCAACCAAGCCTTATTTTTAGTAACCAGCAAGAACTTTTAGAAAAAACGATAAATAGCAATTAGCAATTTTTGTTCAAAATTAGATCAATCTGGCCGGTTACTTCTAGATTTGGCGCCAAATTAACCATATTCGAGACGATTCTTGGTTTTTGAGTAATTCTTTATTTTATCAAAACTTTTTGCCAAATACCTAGATAAATAATCAAAAATGTTAGCAAAACAATCTCAAAATAGTAGCACCCAATCGAATTTGCCCCGAAACAAACAGCTTCGTCAAGCTGTCTCAAATGCTGCTTTTTTTGCTACTACGCTCGCAACTGATTTTGCGGGCGTTTTTTATTTTTATTTTAGCTTTTTTTATTTTTGGAGTGGTCCGGGGGGCGCACTAACACGAGATTGAGTTGACACCTCATTTGTTGTTCGCAGAGCGCATCCCTACACATAGGGATGCGCTCTTTTTTTATGCCAAAAAATTTTTATTAGTGACTGACTAAGGAGAAAAGTATTATGATTATCATTATGAAAATGGATACACCACAGGAAAATATTGACGCGGTGATGAATCGTGTTCAAGGGGAAGGCTTCAAAACGCATCTTTCACAAGGGGAGGAAAGAACTGTGATTGGTATCATTGGGGATGAGCGCAAGCTCGACAAAGGTGGTTTGGAACGAATGAATGGGGTAGACCGGGTGGTTCCTGTATTACGCCCGTTCCGCTTGGCCAGCCGCGACTTCCAGCCAGAGGACAGCCAGATTGCGGTTAACGGCCACGTTTTCGGTAGTGAGAAAGTAATTATGATGGCAGGGCCTTGTTCCGTGGAAAATATGGAGCAGATGATGGAGACCGCCGAGTCGGTTAAAGAGTCAGGCGCGCATATGATGCGTGGTGGGGCCTTCAAACCACGTACCTCCCCCTATAGTTTCCAAGGCTTGGGTGAAGAAGGCCTGAAGATTATGGCGGAAGTCCGTGAAAAAACAGGTTTGCATGTTGTCACCGAAGTGATGTCTCCTGATCAGGTTGAGTTGGTGATTAAGTACGCGGATGTTTTACAGATTGGCACCCGCAATATGCAGAACTATGCGTTGCTCAACGCGGTTGGAAAGACCAATAAACCCGTTTTGCTCAAACGTGGGATGATGAGTACGATTGAGGAGCTTTTAATGAGTGCCGAATACATTATGTCAAACGGTAATCACAAAGTTATCCTCTGTGAGCGCGGTATTCGTACCTTTGAAAAGTATACCCGCAACACGCTGGACATCAATGCAGTGCCCGTTTTGAAAGAGTTGACCCACCTGCCGGTGGTTGTTGATCCAAGTCACGCCACCGGAAAATGGACCTTGGTTAAGGCGGCGAGTAGGGCAGCTATTGCAGCCGGGGCTGATGGCCTGATTATCGAAGTTCACCCAAACCCGGCTGAAGCCGCCAGTGATGGGGAACAGTCACTGAAATTGCATCGCTATGCCGAATTGATGGAAGAAAGCCGACGTGTTGCAGCCGCAGTTGGCCGAACAATATAATCTTGGGTAATTTGGTAATTACTGACCCGGACCTGAAAAACTAAACAAGATTCTTTGTTCCATGGACCAGCTTGAAAAGTTTAGAAAGTTACGTCTGGGTCAGTAGTAATTAGTGTCTTAGGCATTAATAATCAATCACTAATTACTATTTACCGCTAATTTAGTAACTTTGTTTAAACTGGCTGAAGATATACCAAAGACTCATTTTGAAACACGAGTAAAACGAGAAATCTTGTGAAACTGATTGTACATCCTGCAAAATCATTGAAGGGAGAATTGACTCTCCCTGGTGATAAATCAATCTCACATCGTACCCTGATTCTAGGAGCGATGGCTGAGGGAAAAACGGTAGCTCATAATTGGCTTAATGCTGGGGTAACGGATCGAATGGTTGATAGTGTTCGAGCCTTGGGTATTGAAGTTGAAGTTGAGCCGACAGGCAAAGGACGAGCCACCTTGACCGTACATGGGAAGGGGTTGAGCGGCTTTACTGCGCCAACGGAGCCACTCTTTTGTGGTGGATCAGCAACAACCATGCGATTGTTGATGGGGCTATTGGCGACCCAGCCTTTTACGGCGGTGGTTGATGGACATGAAGGCTTACGACGTCGCCCGATGGAGCGAGTGGCTGGACCTCTGCGTGAGATGGGAGCGCTGGTTGAAACCACCGATGGTCGCGCACCAGTGACGATTACAGGCGCACGCTTGGCTGGAATGGATTACACAATGCCTGTAGCCAGTGCTCAGCTACAGACCTCGTTATTGATTGCTGCGTTGGGGGCGGAGGGCGAAATTATTTTACGCCAGCCTGGCCCGGCCCGCGATCATACCCTACGAATGCTAGGTGGTCAGGGAGCGGAACTCTCTGATACAGAAGGTGTTATCACTTTCAATCCTGAAGGATTTAGTTTGAAGCCGCTAAATTTTACGGTACCTGGTGATATGTCCTCAGCCGCCTTTATCATGACAGCCGGTCTACTTGTGCCAGACAGCCATATCCAAATCAACGGGGTTAACACCAATTCCACCCGGGCTGGGATTTTGGAAATGTACCAAAGAATGGGGGGCAGGATCGATCTCTCTGAAGAACGACTAGAGGCGAATGAACCCGTGGCCGACGTGACGATCCAAACGAGCAACTTGCAAGGGACTAAAGTGAGCGGCGAGGTCGTGGTACGAATGATTGATGAGTTTCCGGTGTTTACTGTTGCTGCATTACAATCATCGGGCCGAACATTGGTGCGAGATGCGGCTGAATTGCGCACTAAAGAAAGCGACCGTATTGATGTTGTGGTCGAAGAATTGGGTAAATTGGGGGCTGAGATCAAACCCCATCCCGATGGATTTGAGATCGAAGGGTCTCAAAAGCTAACAGGGGCACTTGTGCAAAGCCGACGTGATCATCGAATGGCAATGTCATTTGCTATTGCTGGCTTGGTCGCTGATGGCGAAACCATCATTGAAGATGCGCAAGAGTTAAATGAAAGTTTCCCTAGTTTCGTTGATACACTCAATGATTTAGGGGCTGAATTAGTGTGGGAATCATAGAGGTGTGACTGGATGGGCCATCAGATTACCGGGAAAACGAAATTAGTTGGATTACTTGGCTGGCCTGTCAGTCACAGCTTTAGCCCCGCGATGCAGAATGCTGCCTTTGCTGAGTTGGGTATCGACTGGGCCTATGTTCCGTTGCCTGTACGCCCTGAAGATGTTGAGGGTGCCTTGCAGGGATTGGCGGCTTTGAATTTTGTTGGGGCTAATGTGACGGTGCCTCATAAACAGGCAGTCATGCGACATTTGGATGAATTGAGCGAGGCCGCCCAGATTACGGGGGCGGTCAATACAATTCATATCGAAGATGGACGATATTGTGGGTATAACACCGATGCCAGAGGCTTTATCAAAGCCCTGGAAGAGGCTGGGCACGACCCAAAAGGGATGCGTGTTGCGGTCTTGGGGGCTGGTGGGGCCGCAAGAGCTGTCGTTTATGCTTTGACCAAAGCTGAGGTCGCTTCAATCATAGTGTTCAACCGGACGGCTGAGCGGGCTGCTTTTCTTGTCTCTGATCTAGTCGAGGCGTTCCCTGATAGTCATTTGGGGTTCAAGGCACTGACCCCCGATACCTTAGTTGCTTTAGATGATCAGCTAGATTTGGTCATTAATACTACGTCAGTTGGGATGCATCCAAAAATCGAGGCTTCGCCTTGGCCGGATGAGGTGCCTGTTCCGAATAATACAATTTTCTATGATTTGGTCTACAATCCTTTAGAGACAACGTTTTTAAAACAGGCCAAAGATGCGGGGCAAGCGACTGTCGATGGACTGGGGATGTTGGTTCATCAAGGGGCGTTTGCCTTGCAAACCTGGATGGGAGAGGAAACAGTTCCGGTTAAGGTGATGCGTGAGGCTGCTCTACGTGGGCTGCATGGTGAGTTGTAAGCGGCAACTTTACGCTGTAGCACTCCCCTAAACTTAGCTCATGACAAGGAGTGCAAAGTGCACTTTGCACTCTTGTTATTTATACATTATTCTTGAAATATCTGAGCATCGACCACGACCTCGACATCGGTGAACCCGAGGGAGTAAAGAAAGTTTTCAAAGTAGAGCTGACCGATGTTATTAGCTTGATTGAGAATGCCCGCTTCTAAAGCCGATTGCTCAATCACTTCCTTAGCTTGGGCTAAGGCTTCCCCTTGTAAATTAGGATTGTTTTCCTCGAGAATAAGGTTGTTTTCGTAGTAAACGATGTGAGTTCGATCAAAGTTGATACTGCTGTTCAAGATTTTTGGGGCAGGTAGAACCAGTCGCACTTTTTGTCCATCGGTCCATAAATCCTCATCTTCAATTTGCTCCAAATCAAACCCAGCTCGCACATCCCCATAAGCCAAAAGCAACAACTGCTCTTTTGTTCCCAAAAACTCATTAAGCCAGCCTTCGGGGAGACTTTCCTGATAGATTTCGGCGACAAAAGTTTGCTCCACCGTTGATAATTCAGCCTGTTGCTTGATGCCCTGCAGCGTCACCACTGGCGGGGGGAGGGGCGTGTTGGTTGGGACAATGGTGATAGGTGTTGGGGTAGCCTCGGGGACATTGGTCAAGCGCCCAAATAGAAAGGTCATCACAGCCACGCCAGCTAAAACAGCGATACCAATGACACCAAAGATAATATATTGGAGACGACGATTTTCGTTCATAGTTCAGGTTCTCTCACTTCAATAGTAACATCGGTGAAACCGAGCGATCTGAGTAGATTTTCAATTTGCAGCCGACCATCCTTCTCAGCCTGATCAAAAATCTCGCGTTCAAGCGCCCACTCGACCAAGGCTTCTT
Organism: Phycisphaerae bacterium; assembly: GCA_028285035.1. The sequence goes on along the minus strand of JANQQF010000062.1, from coordinate 33,992 downwards.
CGGCCAACTGTCGGGCGCGGCTTTCTAGACTGTTGTCTGGGGGCACTAACAAACCGGTCTGCCGTTCATAGACATAGGTGTCTTCATTATCTATACGACTATACAAAATTTCCGGCGCAGGTAGTACAATCCGAACCGTTGTCCCGTTTACCGCGATATCCTGGCCCCGGATTTTTTCGAAGTCAAAACCAGCCACCACTTCCCCTACGGCAACGAGCATTAATTTGTCGCTACCAACTAGCTGTTGCCATAAATTGCTGGCATCATTTTCCAGGTCGATGACCGTTTGCATCGCATACTCGGTGGTTTCTAGCCGGCCTAACCCCTGCACGTGAGTGATTACCACAATCGGGGTAGGTGTATGGGTTGGGGTGTCCGTCGGGGTGGCTGTGTCGGTTGGGGTCGGCGTGGGTGTATCCGTGGGCCCAAACGTTGCTGTCGGTTCAGGGGTGCGGGTTGGGGTATTGGTGACGATAGCCGGCGGGGGTGGCGCTGTTGCTAACGGTGTGGGGGTATTGATAATCAGGGCGGGTCGCTCTGCGGCAACCTCAGAGGGCTGATTGGATTGTTGACCCAAGTAGAAGGCCCCAACCCCAATCAAAATGCCCAAAATCGCAAACACAACCACTAACAAAGTGATAGTCAGACCCTGGCGATTTCCCATCAGATGCACCCCCTCATCGTGTCAAGATTTTGTGAACCACCCGTGAAAACCAGCTAGGATCAAAGTTATCCTTAAAAATCGTCACTGGTGGCGCTTCTATATTATATTCACGGGCCACTTGACGCAAAACAATGGCAGTCTCTCGTTTATCCCAATCAACGAGTAGGATGAGGGGCAACTGCTGGGCTAAATTTAGTATATTTTCCGTGGCCAACGCTGCGTACTTTTGTGAGGTTGGGTCATTTTTGGCTGAAATGCCAATCACGCCGAGCTGGCAATGTACCAGCAATTCATCCTTTCGGGTGTTATTGATGTTATCTTGTTCAACTGCTGTCCCGCCGAGTTGTGCGATGTTATTTATAATAATCTCGCGCCAATGCGGATCAGGGTCGATAACCACGGCTTGCCATTGTGGTGCTTGCTCAAGCGACTCTCCCCACTGGGTTAACTCACGCTCAAGGTTGGCGATGATCTTCTGTTCGGCTTTGATGGCATTGTGTATGGCGACCGGCAATGGCGCATCCTGCCCATATTGAGCCACTTGCTGTTGTAGATATTGTAAATTTCGGCGATGTTGTTGTAGGAGGTTGCGGGTATGCTGGACTTCTTTTTCACGGTTACGTAGGGTCATGTTGTGATCTCGTTTCTTAACAATGTTAAGATAGCTAGTACTATTGTACTAAGCATGAAGTGATTTGCAACCTTGACTTTGAAAAATCATTGACTTCGTGTTGCAAATGCACAGAGCCAAGTAGACACAACGGCTTATTGAGAAAAAGTTGCGTTTCCCCTATAATCAAAAGAACAACTCTGTAAATTTAAATATCACTATAATTTTCTATCAATCTGTTATACCCCCTGGAGTCCCTAATGGAACAAGCTGATGTCCTCCGCATAGTACAAGACCCCGAGCGACTTTCTGTGTTGCAGAAGCTTGAGTTGCTTGATACCCCGCCTGAGGAGATCTTTGATCGCTTAACCCGATTGGCTAGTAAAATTACAGGTAGTCCGATCTCATTGGTCTCTTTAGTCGATCAAGATCGTCAATTTTTCAAGAGCTTATTTGGTCTTCCCGAGCCTTTAGCCTCTGAGCGTGAAACCCCGCTCTCTCACTCCTTTTGTAAACATGTCGTGGCCACCGGTGATCCGTTGATTGTGACTGATGCCCGTGAACATCCTGTGCTGAAAGATAATCTGGCGATCCCCGACTTGAATGTTATTGCTTATCTGGGAATGCCGTTGAACACCTCAGATGGCGATGAGTTGGGGTCATTCTGTATCATTGATACCAAACCTCGAGAATGGACACCTCACGAAGTTGACATTGCTCGTGAGCTAGCCATATCAGTCATGACTGAAATTGAACTTCGGGTTCAAGTGAAAGCTCGTGAACAAGCTGAAGCGCGACTTCTGGCCCAAAATCAAGCATATCGAACCATTATTCAACAAAATAAGCAGTTTGTCACAGCAATTAATAATATGACTACGGGGGCGGTTATTACGGATCCACAACAATCAGATAACCCTCTAATCTTTGTTAATGCGGCGTTTACACAAATGACCGGATACACTTCCGAGGACGCAGTTGGAAAAAATTGTCGTTTTTTACAGGGGGCTAATACTAACCCAGATGCAATTTCTAAAATTCGACAAGCCATTAGCTCCCAAATTGCTTGTACAGTTGAATTGCTGAATTATAGAAAAAATGGGACCCCCTTTTGGAATGAGCTAACCATTAGCCCCATATTTGATGAGAATGGGATTGTGGTTAATTTTATAGGCCTACAAACTGATGTGACGAAACGCAAAGCGGCTGAAGAATCACTCATTGAAAGTGAGACACGATTTCGCACGTTAGCCTCTGCCACATCTGAAGGCGTTATTATCCATGATCACGGTCGGATCCTAGATGTGAATCAGGCAATTGTTAATATGTTTGGTTACGAAGTTGATGAACTCATCGGGCAGTCAGCGCTTGATTTAACAGCCTTGGAATATCGTGAGCTGGCCTTAGAAAAAATCTCAACAGAATCTGAGGCAATGTATGAGTCGAGGGGACTCCGCAAAGATCAGACAACCTTTGACATTGAAGTGGCTAGTCGCCATTTTAGGGACAAAGGACGTACCCTGCGGATTACAGCCGTGAGAGATTTAACCGAACGAAAACAGGCCGCTGCCGCTCTAAAAGAAGCTGAAGATCATTTGGCAGCTGTCTTAGATCATTTACCCGCAATACTGTTTGTGATTGATATCAATGGGATATTTACAATATCCCGTGGAAAGGGCTTAATTAGCCTTGGGCGTCAGCCAGATGAAGTTGTGGGTCAATCAATTTATGATTTAAATTCTGATAACCCTCTAATTATAGAAAATGTTCAGGCCGCTTTGGCGGGTGAGACACGTACATTTACAGGACAAGTTGGTAATCTCTTTTTTGATGCTTTTTATGAGCCTATTCGTAATGAGGCTAGTGAGGTCATTGGTGTTGCTGGGGTGACATTAAATGTCACAAGTAGGGTGCGCTCTCAAATGGCGCTTCAGGAAAGTGAATCCAACTTACGACGGGTGCTGACCTCTATCAGTGATCATGTTTACACTTTGGAATTCGCTCAAGACGCAACGGTTATTAGTAATGGAGCGACTTCAACAAATATTGAAACAATTAGTGGGTATTCACTTGATTCCTTTCTAAATGATGAAACCCTTTGGCCCTCACTGATTCATCCGGATGATGAAAGTAAAGTGGCCGTTCAAATTGAAAAATTTGTGCAGGGGCAGGCTAGTGAGATGGAATATCGTATTCGGCACGCCGATGGTCATACAGTTTGGGTTCGTGACAGTGGTCGCCCGCAATTTGACCCAACCACTGAAAGTACACAGGTTTACGGGGTCATAAGTGATGTGACTGAGCGGAAAAGAACTGAGTTTGCTCTTTTTCAACTACAACAGCGGTTACATGCCCTGTATGAAGTGGCCTTATTGACCAATTCGGATGTTGATACCCAACTTAATACCTTGTTACAGATAGGGATAGATTTACTTGATTTAGAAATCGGGATTATTAGCAAAGTCGAGGGTACAGATTACATTGTGTTGCACTTCCAGCCCTCAACCGCCCCTTTTAGTCAGGGCCAGATATTTGAGCTTGGGCAAACTTATTGTGATATTACATACAAGGCGCACAATGTGGTTGACATTGATCATATGAAAGAGTCTGAATATGAGAGTCACCCTTGTTATCAGCAATTTGCTTTAGAAGCCTATATTGGTGCCCCTATCTTAGTCAACGAGCAGCGGTTTGGTACCCTAAACTTGTCTAGCTCTCAACCTAGACAAGATCCGTTTACCCAAGTTGACAAGGAATTTATTAGTTTGATGAGCCGATTGGTGGGTACAACGTTTGAGCGATTGAGTGACCGAAAAGCATTGGCTCAGGCCCGGGACGAGGCTATTGAAGCTAATCAATTCAAAACACAGCTATTGGCCAAGGTGAGTCACGAATTACGAACCCCGTTGGGAGCTATTTTAGGATACACTGAGGTGGTCCATGATGAAATGTTTGAGCCAATCACCCCCAGACAGGCCACTTATTTGTCACGAGTGTTAGAAAGCACCCACTATCTAACACAATTAGTGAGCGAATTGCTGGATCAAGCCCGATTGGATGCGGGTCAATTAGTTCTGGAGACCACCCCATTTTCCCCACGTGATTTGCTGAATGAGATTGTGATAAAATTACAGGGTACGGCTGAAGCTAAAGCATTAAAGCTGCAAACGGTGATAGGTCCTGAGTTACCGCAAACATTGGTCGGTGACCCCAAACGATTGCAACAAATTTTGATGAATTTAACAAGTAACGCGATAAAATTTACAGAAATGGGGGGTGTCCAAGTTCAGATGGATGTTTCTGATAAAAATTGTTGGGCTATTGAGGTTTCTGACACAGGAATTGGTATTCCATCTAAAGCTCAAGCGCTGATATTTGAACCCTTTCATCAAGTTGATGACTCGCCAACCCGTACTCAAGGTGGCACAGGTTTGGGCCTTTCAATTGTTAAAAATATTGTGACATTAATGGATGGTGAGATAAAATTAAAAAGTGCTATGGGCGAGGGGAGTACATTTACAGTTACTCTACCCATGCAATTACCAAAGGAGCGTATTTCGTGACACTGCCATTCGCATTGATTATTGAGGATGATTCATATCAGGCTGATATTTTTGAAATCGCTCTGCAAAGTGCTGAATTTGATACAGAGATTATTCAGGATGGGCAATTGGCGCTCAATCGGTTGGTAAAGATAATACCCGACCTCATTGTGCTTGATTTACATTTGCCTACGGTGTCAGGTCAATCTATTTTGGAGCATATTCGGACTGATGAGCGTTTGCGGGAAATCAAGGTGATTTTGGCGACAGCGGATTATGCAACGGCTGACCTGCTTGAATCACAATCAGATTTAGTGTTGCTCAAGCCGATTAGCGTCCCTCAATTGAGCGAGTTAGCCAAGCGATTGCGCCCGCCTGATTTGATGATGGAGTAGGTTAGGACCAAATATAGTACGCTTACCCAACAGATAAACTTTGTGTTTCAGTCACCTTTTTTTCATTGCCTGGATTGAGGGGAAGCGTTACCGTAAAGGTGCTGCCTTGGCCAACCTCGCTTTTAAATGAGATTTCACCCTCCATCATTTGGGTTAACTGCTTGACAGTTGACAAACCCAACCCCAGTCCCCCATACTTTCTGGTAATTGATCCATCAGCTTGTTCAAAAGGCTTGAAAATCGTCTCTTGCTCCGCTTCCGAAAAACCAATGCCCGTATCAATGACTTGTAATGCCCAATGATTGGTATCAGGACAGAAGCAATTTATTTGTATTGATCCATTTTCGGTAAACTTAATAGCATTGCCGACTAGATTGGTGAGAATGTGTTTCAACCAGCGCTGATCTCCTAAGACCGTTGTTGGTACCTCCTCTGCAACATTCCAAGTTAGCATTAAGTCTTTTGCTTGTGCCAAGAGTTCCATCTTCTCTTGTACGTGTGACACTATTTCTATAGGTATCACTGGTTCAATATCTAACGCTACTTTTTTGGCTTCGAGTTGTGCCTGATAGATCAATTCGTTGACAATTTGGCCTAATTTTCGACCACTCTGGATAATATCTGTTAAAATTTTATTTTGCGTTTTATTTACAGAGCCAAAGCCTTCATCCCGAAAGACTTCGGTATAGCCCAATATAACACTGAGTGGTGTTCGCAATTCATGACCGACTCTTGATATAATTTCACTTTTTAATCGGCTTGCTTCTTGAGCTTGGTTGCGAGAAACAACGAGGGCCTCTTCAATCTGCTTGCGTTCAATAATTTCTTGTTGAAGCTGAATATTTTGTGTTTGCAATTCTTGTCGTGTTTTGTGTAAGGCGAGATGTGTTTGAACGCGAGCTAAAACCTCTTCTGCCTGAAATGGCTTTGTAATGTAATCCACCCCACCCACGGAAAATGCCTTTACTTTATCCAAAGTTTCACTCAAGACGCTGATAAAAATGATCGGGATATCCCGGAATCTTTCATCAGCTTTTAACTGTTCACAGACCTCATAGCCGGTCATTTCAGGCATATCAATGTCAAGCAAAATTAGATCAGGCGGCTTTGCCTCAACAGATGATAGGGCCAGACGGGCACTGGGTACTGGCCGTACATTGTACCCTTTGTTTGTCAAGATGCTGGTTAGGAGGCGTAAGTTAGCGCGTGTGTCATCAACAGCCAAGATGTTGGTTGTTTGGGGATCGGGGAATTGATTAACCATCGGTTACTCTCTGAAATTAGTTTTTGACTGCTCTGATAAGGGTTAATATCTTTTCATACTCAAAATCTTTGGCCAAGGTCGTTAAAGCTTGTGCGATTTGAGCGTCGTGCATCTTGACAGTTTCGATGTGGCTCAATATTTGACTGAGGTTGGTTTCTGCTGTTGCCCGTTCCAAATTTGTCAACAGTTCAATAGGGAGCGCTGTGAGTGAACTTGGTGTTAAAATTTGTTCGATGTCTTGGCTGTCTAAGGGTGACGAGGTGTCGCCTTGTTCATAAATGTAACGTAATCCCAAATGCTTACTCATCATATCGAACATTGTCATTTCTCGGAATGGCTTTCTTAAGAAATCATCACAACCAGCGTCCATAACAACCTGTCGCTCCTCATCCAGCGAACTCGCCGTTAGGGCAATAATAATGGGCGAATTATCATCGCCACTCTCTTCTCTAATACGTTGAGTAGCCTCATACCCATCCAAAACTGGCATCCGCATATCCATCCAGATCAAATGGGGCTGCCACTGCTGCCATCTCTCAAAAGCCTCTTGCCCGTTGACTGCTTCTTGTACCTCGAAGTTTAATGATTCCAATAATTTTACCATAAGCTGGCGATTACTGTCTCTATCATCAACCACAAGAATTCGGTAAATAGGGTGCCCTGGTTCCAAAGCAGTAATACGACGACGGGACTGCTTCTGGGTGATCTCATCGGCATTGACTTCTTCGATTTGGATATCAAATTTGAAGATTGAGCCTTGGCCGACTTGACTGTCAACCGTGAGTTGACCGCCCATTAGGGAAATAAATTCATGACTGATTGATACCCCCAGACCAGTGCCTTCTTCTGAGGTTTGGCCTGAGCGAGTTTGCGAAAAGGGCTCAAATAGCTTGGGTATTTCCTCGGCAGCAATACCAGACCCAGTATCCTCGATTTCAAAGTAAAGGGTACGACGCTCTAGCAGTTGGTTATTATTATCCATTAAAGAGACCCGTAAGACAACCCCACCCTCTTGTGTAAACTTTAACGCATTTCCGATCAAGTTGATAAGTACCTGACGTAGCTTTACTTCATCGGTACGGATAAATTGTGGTATGTTGGGCGATTGCTCAAAGATGAGTTGTAACTGTTTTTCCTTGGCCTTGAGTTGGAATAAATCCTCGGTATCTGTTAACAAATGATACAGATCAAAATTTTTCTCAACCAGCTTCATTCGACCTGCCTCGATTTTTGATAAATCGAGCACGTTGTTGATCAAAGTTAATAAATGCTCACCACTGCGATAAATGATATTTACATTTTCCCGATATTCTGTCGAAACGGCGTTGTTGCGCATCAACATTTCAGAAAAGCCTAAGATAGCATTGAGGGGCGTCCGAAGCTCGTGACTCATATTAGCCAAGAAGGTACTTTTGGCTTTGTTTGCTGCTTCAGCCCCTTCTTTTGCCTTGATTAGTTCTTCCTCAAAACGCTTTTGATCACGAATGTCTCGGGCCACACAAACGTATCCATCGCGGATGTCGGGTAAAGGCGAAATCGAAAAAAGAACGGGAACTTTGTTCCCGTTCTTTTGTATATAAATTTGTTCGGTTGAGTCGTTGAGATCGCTATTTCTAAAATTACCATCTTTTAACGCTTTGGCTAAAACATCGCCTAAGATGATATCAATTGATTGACCAATCAACTCCTGTTCTTCATATTGTAAAAAAGTAAGGGTGGCCTGATTGACAGTTCTGATGACTCTGTCAGGGGTAATAACGATCAATGAGTCAAACATCGATTGAATAATGTTATCGACGTAGGTCCGTGAAACCGTCGTCTCCTTGAGATCAACAACCATTTGATTGAAATTTTGCGTTAAAACACCAACCTCATCTGTAGCGCGGTTTTCGACCTGAACATCAAGATTACCTTGACCGACCTGTACGGCCGCGTCTTTAAGCGCAATGATTGGCCGAGATATGTTACTGGCAATGATAAGACCTAAAGCGGCGGCTAGTAACACCGCAATGATGATGGCAATGCTATCGACAATGATGGCCACGGTTGCGCTACGCTCTGCTGTGTTGCGGGCTTCTCTAAAAATTGTTGTTTCAGCGTCAGTCGCGGCTTGAATTGTCTCTAAAAAGCGATCCTCAGTTGCCTCAAGATCCTCTTTCTGCTCGATAATGGCTTCGCCTGTATCACCTTGTTGCTTCAAGTCGATCAACATCTGGCCTGAATTGACAATAATCGTGGCTGCTTCACGCAGATCTTTGCCAAACATTGCAGCATTTGGCGAGAGACTCGCTGCTTCATACTGCGATATCAGCGCGTCAATTCGAACAAAAGACTCCTCGAATTCTTCGGTTTCTTCGGCAATCTCTTCAGCGATCTCTTCCAGTTCCTCCGTCTCATCCTCATCCACAAATTGTACCTCTGCCTGAATAAGGGCCACTGAAACGGACTCTTGAAAGGCCCGGTTTGAGGCGGCTCGGATTTCCCCCAAAGCAATGAGCGCGGGGGCACCCTGATTAACAACCAGTTCAAAATCTCTATCTGTGTTTCGGGATGTTTGAATAGAAATGATACCAACAATCATAACAAGAGCGGCAATGCTAAGGAAGGTGAATAACAACTTTGTACGGATATTCAAGAGGGACTCCGGAGGTTTAGGACAGAATGGTGTTTCTATTATCTCCTAACTTCAGCAAACATACAAGGGGGATAAAGAGACTACTATGAGTTAAAGTCTACTTTACGCTTTTAGTCGATTACCCGAAATAAATCAGGGTGGTGTGAGTGTCCGCCGTATTGCATATTTCGTAGTGAGTAGGTTGAGCTACTTACGAAATACGCAATACGTAATACGAACCCACCTAAACTTTACGGTGAATTGTGGTTTAGACGACAACATACTGTACTAATCTTTTATCGATGTCGATTTTCTAGCACGGCTAAAACATCGGCTAACTTCAAATCACGGGTCTCAAGCAATACCAAACTGTGGTAAAACAGGTCTGCCATTTCTTCCAACACCCGTTCATCTGATTGTGCTAAGGCAGCGATGACGACTTCAGTCGCCTCTTCACCTACTTTTTGGGCTGCTTTTGTTGGCTCGTTGAGTAGGGTGTTGGTGTAGGAATTTGGTTTGGGGTTGGCTTTCCGGTCAGCAATCAAGGCCGCGAGTTCGTCCATAAAGTTTTGCATTATTTTATCCTATCGCAAGGTAGCAGAATAGCAAGAGGGCAAGCTTGCAGAATACTCCCTACTCCTTACCCCTTACTTCCTATTGCTATGCCTTCAACTCAAACATCTCTTCTCGTTCTGGCCCCACCGAAACATATTGAATTGGTACGTTGATTAACTCTTGAATTCGCAGCAAGTACCGTTGCGCATTCTCCGGCAACTCGTTCCAGTCGCGAGCAGTGTTTGTAGTATTTTCAGGCCAGCCGGGCCAGCTTTCATAAATTGGCTGGACAGTTTCATAGATAGGCGTATCGGGTACATAGTCAATCGTTGTCCCATCGGGGAGGCGGTAGGCGGTACAAATCTTGATTTCAGATAGTCCATCTAAGACATCTAATTTAGTGATGGCGATATTGGTAAACCCATTGAGGTAAGCCACGTGGTTGAGGCCTACGCTGTCTAACCAGCCACAGCGACGGGGACGGCCTGTGGTAGCCCCATACTCACGACCTTTATCGCGTAGCCAGAGTGCCGCTTCTGTGTCACCTTCATCCGTCGGCACAGGGCCGATACCAACGGCGGTGGTGTAAGCTTTGACCACGCCAATGACATTGGTCAAGGCTTGCGGTGGAAGACCTGCCCCAACTGGCGCAAAGGTAGCGGTTGGATTGGAGGAAGTAACGTAAGGGTAGGTGCCCCAATCCAGATCGCGCATTGCCGCAAGTTGTCCTTCCAATAAAATGTTGGCATCAGACTCATAGGCCGCTCGGATTTGTGGGAGAGGATCGATGAGGCGGTGGCCTAATTGATCGCGCCAGCCCATAATTTGGTTGAATATTTCGCCTGCATCAACAGAGTCGTGTCCATAATGAGTGAGTTGCAAGTTCGCGGAGACCACTGCTTTCTCCAACCGTTCTTCCAACCACTCGGGGCGCAACATATCCCCGATCCGTAAGCCACGGCGGGCACTTTTATCGGTGTAGGCTGGTCCAACCCCCCGTTTTGTGGTACCGAGCGCGGATTTTCCGGCTTCCTGTAAGCCGTCCAACATGCGGTGGTATGGCATCAACATTTGAGCACGTTCCGAAATGAATAGGTTGCTGGTGTCAACCCCCGCTGCCTCAATTTCGGCTAACTCTTCAAGCAACGTGGCTGGATTAACCACACAGCCTGTCCCAATTAAACATTTTGTCGTTGGATAAAAAATTCCTGAAGGAACAAGATGAAGCTTGAACTCGCCTTTGTCATTAACTACTGTATGCCCAGCATTATCTCCACCCTGAAAGCGAATAACCCAATCCATTTCCTCGGCAACAGCATCGACTAGACGCCCTTTACCCTCATCTCCCCATTGTGCACCCACAATTGCGGTGACCGGCATAATAAATCTCCTAAATTAATAAGTGGTTTGTATCAGGTAAAAAGCGACGTTAAGGTAACTTTCTACCTGTCTATACACATAACAAGTGACGAGTGAAAACATGTTCGCTCGTCACTTGTTATCTAGTTTATATATGATGCTTCGTCTAAATGTCACTTTACGGCAGAGAAGTATAACTCAAAGCCCCATTTCTTCAAAAGCGTGTATCTTCTAAATTAAATAGGTTGAGGCGATTTCAGCGTATCCTACATCAAATAAAGGGTCTTGACTTCCTCTTTATTTAGACTGCGTCGGTATATCCTCACATCAGCTAGGGTACCTCGCATAAATGCCCCATCAGGATAATCAGTTTTGCTAACCGGGCGACCGGGATACCCCATCAACCATAATGGTTCGGAAATACTCAAGATACTACTCCTCGGATGCTCGTGAGGAATATAGTATGGCCCCGCCTCGACAGTATTGATGTAAATTTGGGCTTTATTTCCCTTTTGATTTTTTCCATCGTAGGTTAAGACGATATGTTGCCACTGTCCATAGGTGAGCATACCCCGTCGGGTGGCTCTGTAACGCAACCCCTCGCCTCTTTGATATCCAAGGTCGATGTATAAATCTGTATTATTATCATAATTGAAATTAAACTGGCCGCGATATATTGTCCCGCCGTGATAATTTGAAAGGATGGGGCCGGGTGACTCCGGATTTAGCCATAACGAAACACTGAATGCATTTTCTATGGTAAAGTGATTGCTAGGACCAAGATCAAGGTAATCATCAACCCCATCAAAATAGTAAGCCCCTTGTTGCTCATCGAAACACGCTTCACAAGGTTCTGCGCCATGAACAATCACGTGATGATTATTACCGCTGATGTCATTGGCCTGTCCACTTAAAGGATACCAAGCGACCAGACCATTCATTAAATCTAAAGTTGGCTCAATCATTTCGTTACACGCTCCTAGGGCAAAGCCAGCAGTGGCTATGACTGAATGCTGAATAAACTTTCGACGCCCCATTTTTCGTTGATGTAGCATATTCCATTTTTCTCCTACCAACTACCACTAGCCCCACCGCCCGAAGACCTTCCACCGCCAAATGAACCGCCCCCCGATGAGCTACCAAAACTATTGCTCCCACTACTACTTTCGGAGCGAGTCTTCATCGGAATGACAACAATTTCTTCATCATGATGCTCACAATGGCGGCAATCACGGGTGATTCGTTTGCGACCCGTTGAATGATATGTTGCTGCTTCAAGAGTCGTTGAGGTGGTGCTCAGGGTGCGATAGCGACAGCTAGGGCAGCGACCATAGCCTGAGAAAAGCGCATTGTAATTATGCAAGGTGTGATAATTACAATTTGGACATTTCCAGACATCATAATCAACCGAATTCAAATATTCCTCTAGTTGTTGTCCGGAGTCAAGGTAAACATCATCGGCACTTTCATCCAAACGGGTCATATAGGTTTGGCAATCAGGGCAGCGTCGTTTTCGATAGCGAGCATATCGCTTTAGACCGTATCCACCAGCAGCTAACGTTGCTGCCCCACCACCTGCAATAACCCCAAAGGGCAAGCCATTTGAACTGCTGCTACTGCTGGATCTTGAAATGACTGGGGCTGAACTTGAACTGCTGGATGAGTCTGCTTGGGCTGACGTTGAAGATGAGCTGATGCTTAAGTCGGTTGGCCATTCCCCTGTAATTTCCCCGGTGATGGCTCGAACCCCACGATAAACCCCTTGGCTAAAGTTACCATCTCTGAAGCTTGGTAGAATGTGCTCATTGATCGCATCTTGCATATCAGCATTTAGCGTGCTTTCATAACTGGTCCCTACTTCAATCCGAACTTTGCGATCATTCACCGCAACCAAGAGAAGAACGCCGTTATTCTTTTTCGCATCGCCGATACCCCAGGTGTTAAACAAATTGGTGGCAAATGACTCGATGGTACTATCATTTGTTTCATAATCGTTGATTGAGCCGATGGTTAAAACTGTTGTTTCCACACCGTGTGTTTCGCGCAAATCAACCAACAAGTCTCGGGTGTTACTTCGATCTGTGTTACTGAGGAGGTTGGCGTAATCATTGATGTAACTGTCTTGTGGCTCGGGATAACCATTTTGGGCATAGGCCATTGAACTCATGTGGGCCATTGAACTAAAAAGGGCCAGGAGTAACGCTACCCCAAGCCCAATCCAAAGCTGTTGTTTATGTTTCATAAATTGTTGTAGCATTTGATCCTCTCTCTATTTTGTCGTGTGATGGTTGATAGACGTGTTTATACGTGTTGAGAGTTCCAAGACCAAGGTTAAAAATAAAACAGCTCAACGATTTGCCGTTGAGCTGTTGAGAAATAAACGAGTTAATTTTTGATCCACGGATCAAGCGCATCTCGCAAACCATCACCGATGAGGTAGATGGAGAGGGTGGTCAAGAAGATGAAGAAGCCTGGCGTTATAACCAGCCACGGGGCATCTGTAAAGTTCCCTAATGAACCCTGCATCATATTCCCCCAGCTTGGCAATGGCGGTCCAATGCCGACACCGAGATAGCTCAAACCTGCTTCAGCGATAATTGCCCCGGCAATGTCAAAAACAGCTACAACAATGATGATTGAGGCTACGTTTGGGAACATGTGGCGGAACATAATTCGCCAAATTGATGAACCAATCGCTCGACTAGCTAGGATAAAATCGCGTTCCCGAAGGGAGAAAACTTGTCCTCGAATGAGACGTGAAACGCCCATCCAACCAAACAAACCGAGCGTGATTGATAAGCCCTCGGGGGTGCGTAGTTGGGGAAATGTTCCTAACAAGATAATCAAAAAGAACAAGAGTGGAATACTGCCTAGGGTTTGAATAACGGCGTTGATGCCATCATCAACGATTGTTGCGGCATAGTAACCACTAAGCAATCCCATAAACACGCCGAGGGTGATCGAAACAAAGGCCACGTAAGCGCCAATTCGAAGTGATATACGTCCCCCATAAATGGCTCGGGTCAGGACATCTCGGCCTGCTTGGTCAGTGCCCAACCAGTGGCAAACGCCAAACCCATTGCTAAAACAATCACTGATACCTGCTGCGGACGAGCTAAGGATTGATGGCCAAAGTGACCATTGGCAGCCATCAGACTGACAACTTCGCGTAAAATTTTCAAACATAGGCCACGATTCGGCCGCCCAGGTTGGTGGATCATTTCTCATCCGTAGATTTGTTTTTGTCGGGTCAAAACCAAGTAAATTGTTCTCAATCCAAGGGGCAGCAACTGTAATGGTAATCATAAACAGGCCAAGTATAACGGCGGCGACTGTGATACGATCACGCAACAGTTTCGCCAGAACAGCACCCCAATAGGTTTGCTCTTTAAATTCAGGTGTGGTTTGAATGTCTTTTTTGTCAGGTAATGCTAAAACGTTTTCAGCCATTGTTGATCACGGAGATTGTGTTATTGCCAAATCTATTTTGATCGGGTAAATAACACGCTCCAAACCTCCTATTTTGCTACGTCATATTTTACGCGGGGATCAACCAGACTGTACAAAATATCAACCATCAGCAAGCCTAAAATCCCTAATACTGAACCAATAACAAAGAGCGCCATCATAATTGGATAATCACGCGCATTCACGGCAGTGATAAATAGTCGACCCATTCCCGGCCAAGAAAAGACGTTTTCAAAGAGAACGCTGCCAGAAAATGCTAGCAAGAAGATACCACTTAGTCCTGTGATGAAGGGGAGCATCGCATTACGTAGGATGTGTCGGAATATCACGGCTCGGGCAACTAGCCCTTTTGCTCTAGCCGTACGGACATAATCCTGATTGAGAACCTCTAACATCTCGAACCTGAGAATACGTGAGAATCCAATCCAACCACTGATACCGCCAATGATGCCAGGTAACAATAAGTGGTGCGCCCGATCAAGCAGAGAACCATCCCCAATGGTTTGCATTCCGCTGAGGGGGACAACCCCAAAGAAACCACCCAACACAATGAGAAGCAGTAAGCCCAGCCACCAGTGAGGTACAGTGTTAAGTAAAACCGTACTCAGGCGAATCACGTGATCTGGTAGTTGTCCTCGTCGGAGGGCAGAGATGATACCTAAGGGAATACCACCAATTACCCCTACAAGTAGACTGGTAAAGGCCAAGATGAAAGTCGCGGGCATTCGCTCCGCAATCACATCAAGGACAGGCTGTCCTTTAAAGAAGAATGAACGACCAAAGTCAAGCCGAATAATGCCTTTGCCACATTTTGCCTCATCTGCCAGACAGCGACCACTCCGCCAAGTTTCGTTGGCCGGAACCCAATCCTCACCCGCCAACCAGGTGAGATATTGCTGTGGTACACCTCGATCAAGACCGTAACTACGTTCAAGACGGCTAACATCGTCTCCACTGACGCTGGGGTCCTCATCTAGAAATTGAACTGGGCCGCCAGGTGCTTGCTGATAAATTGTAAAAGCAATCAGAGTTGTGATTAAGATTAAGAAAAAAGATTGAATGCCACGACGAACAATATAACGAGCTAACATAAACCACCAGACTTTTTTACTTCGCAACAAGGGATAGGATTGCCCCTATCCCTTGTTTATATTATTGCCTAATTTGTCCCAGGATCTTCTTGAATAAACCAATCTTCTGCATTCCACGTGATGCCAAGTGGTGTGGTTTCAATACCTTGCACCCGATTATTCAGCCCAGCCCAGGTTTTGTTATAGAACAGGTAGATGTAGGGTAGGTCTTCGGCCATAATGCGCTGAATTTCTTGATATTTTTCTTTGCGGAATTCTACATCATAGGTAGCCCCTGCTTCTTCAAACAGTGCTTCGACTTCTTTGTTAATGTAGGCCCCTGAGTTCAAATTCGGGATGCTGTCTTCCGAATAGATAGTGAACATAATGTGTGGCTCAATTGTAGCGCGCCAACCACCAATAAACATATCCCAATCTGGCTCTTCGGCATCAGTTGCTTCCAAGAAGCTGGCCCATTCAAGCGCATCAATCTGCATATCGATGCCGATTTGATTGAGGTAATCCTGAACCGTAACCGCCATCAATTCGCGGGTTTGGCTTGTGTTCGGACCATAAATCAATTTGAGGGTGAGTTGCTCACCATTTTCATCAACCAACAAATTCTCATCATTCAATGTATAACCTGCTTTGGCAAACTCTTCCAAGGCTTTATCAGTATCATAGTCATAACAAGGTACATCATCAGTGTAGACCCAGGATGTTTCGGGGAAAGTTGAGCACAGTCGCTTTCCTTGGCCTAACATCACTTCATCCGTAAGCAGTTGTTTATCAATGGCGTAAGCCAGACCCCGACGGATGTTGATATCGCTTGTAGCAAACCCTTCGCGGTGGTTCAGGCCAATGTAGCTCCAGCGAGAGGCGGCTGGCCACCATTCATAAACGGTGATGTTATCAAGGGATTTTGCTTCTTCTAGGTTTTCAGGTGTAATCGTTCCTGAGTCAGATTCACCGGTTTTGAGCTTCTGATATGAAATATCTTGATCAGGCACGATTTCAATAATGCGCTGATCGATATTTGGGCGTCCGTTGTACCAGTAGTTTTCGTTAGCTTCAAAGATGGCAAACTGATCACGCTTCCACTCTGAAAGCTTATAGGGGCCGGAGACAACAGTGGGGCTATTAATTTCTGGGTTGAGTTCTGGGTCACTCCAATCAAGTTCTTCCCAGATGTGTTTGGGAAGGGGAGTGATGAGGCCAGACATCTGCCCTAATGCTGGTGCGTAAATTTCATCAATTGAGATTTCTAGAGTGTAATCATCCAGAGCCTCGTAACCTGTAATGAATTCTAACTGGGATAAATAAGGATATTCATTGTCGGGATTAGTGACTTGATCGAATGTCCATTTAAAGTCCTGAGCTGTAATCGGCTCACCATCACTCCATAGCATCCCCTCACGGAGATTAAAGGTAAAGGTTAACCCATCTTCTGAGATGGTGTAACTGTCAGCCATATTGGGGATGTATTCCAAGGTATTTTCATCAAGCCGGAGAAGACCTCCAGTATAAATAAGACCTTGGTATCCGCTAGAAGCAGTATCCGTGGTTTGATATGGGTGGAAACTGACTGCATCTGAGGTGCCGACGCTACGGTAATCACCACCAAAGGATGTTCGAGCAATATCAACCATTTCGTCTGTGGTGAAGGTTTGCCCACCCTCGACTGCTTCAGCCTGAGATGCCTGTGACTCCTCAACGACTTCAGCTTCAGCCTCCTCAGCGACAGTTTCTTCCTCAGCCATTGCTTCTTCGGCCTCGGCCTCTTCTACAGGTTCAGCTTCAGCTTCCTCAGCTTCAGCTTCTGCCTCAACGGCAGCTTCTTCTTCCTGCGGTACAGCTTCAGGGGCAGGCTCCTCGGCTGGGGCAGCCCCACAAGCAGCTAGTAACAAAGAAATTACTAGTAACAAAGAAATTGAATAAATCTTTCCTTTCATACATTCTCCTCCAAAAGGTAATATATTTTATCTCCATTTGTTTTTGTGGAGATTAGTGTGACCAAATTTTTGACCCGGACATGGAAAACTAAACGAAATTTTTTGTTTCATGAACCATCATAAAAAGTTTAGAGAGTTATGACTGGGGCAGTTGTTGTAACAGGGTGTTGATATAAAGAACACAGAGACGTAAGATAAAACGCGGTATTCTCTGTGTTCTTTTACCATTTAGTTATAAGGCAAGCGAAAAGGTGTTGTTAACTGCTGGTATCCTCACTTTCTTCACCACCAGTATCTTCTTCGCTTTCTTCACCACTAGTATCTTCTTCACTACCTTCATCTGTGCCCTCACCTGAGCCATCATCGGCGGCACCGTCTTCTTCACCAAGTGTTTCATCACCCTCATCTTCGGATCCTTCGCCATCACCTTCACCCGTCGGGTCATCACTACTAGAGCCAGAATCCCCAAAATCTTCTGGGAGCTCATAAGGCTCGTATTCAAACTCGCTGGGTAAATCGAGGGCAGAACGGGTGAACCAATCAACTGTGTTGATAACTAATTGGGCGCGTTCTGCTGGCGGTAACATGTAAACTGGCAGGGCGTAGTATGCAACCTTGACACGATCGTCTTCATAAGCAATGATGGCGGGCGCTTCCGGTGCTTGACTATCAGATCCTAAGCGGAAGATAACCCGGGCATCTGAGGTGTAATTGACGATATCAGAGTTCAACGGCTCTTCAGATGGGGTGTCAAGTAACTCTATTACTGTATCTTCGTCAAAGCCAAAGGCAATGGGGTGATCGGGCAAACTGATTTCTATGTCTTTGGGTTCACCAAAGTCAAGATAATCGGCGTGAGCCACACCCGCCAGAAACTCGGTATGATCCCAGTCAAAGCCAATCGATGAACCTGAGAGGATCAGGTTTCCACCCAGTTCAAGATAGCGCATCAGGAGTTGAGTATCATCTGCCCCGATGCTGTCGTCCCAATAGTCGCCCGTTGTCCAGATGACGGCGTCGTGGTCCAAAAGAACATCTAAATCAGGTGATCCTTCATCTGTGGTAGACCAGACCAAGGTATTGTAGGTTGTTTGGCTAAAGGCGTCCTGATACTCCAAGGCACTGGTTTGAGCATCATTTTGCTCTTTCCCATCATCATCAGCCACAACCAGAATTTTGTCGATACGATTGCTTCGTAAACTTGGGGGTAATTTTTCCCCTTCGGGATCTTCTGTTTGACAAACTGCGATTTGGGGAGCCGCTTGACAATTGATAAGCTCATTATCGAGCAAAAGATCAAAGGCAGCTTCATTCGTGTCTGAATTGTCGGATAAAATGATTAGGATATTACGATTATCCTCTTGGTGTAAGTAGAACAGGCTTGAGCCACCTTGCTCCAATTCACCAATACCCTCAATCTGGATGCGACCTTCTACGAAGCTCAAATCCTCTTCTTCTTCCTCTAGAGGGGCGTCGCTGACAAGCGCTACATCTTCGATGTCAGCCTCGACCATTTCTTCGCCCTCACCTTCTTCTGCCTCGCCGTCTTCTTCAGATTCTTCGCCTGCTTCTTCAGCAAGTTCTTCTTCGGTTAACTCTTCTTCATCTTCGGCAGGTAAAATAGCGATATTAGCGGCTTCCAGAAATTCAGCAACGTTTTCTGGTGCATCGTAACGGCCAACAAAAATGACATCATTCTCATTGCCCATTTCATTGACAAAATTGACCGTATGATCTTCAGCTTCCAAGAATTCTTTGAGAGTCGCTGCATTTTCAAACTGGTTATTGAAAATCAAGGGATCATCAAAAACGATATCAACGTTTGTATTAAAGAAAATAGGAAAATCGGTGAGTTTAAATTCTGGTTGCCCTGATGTCAGGAAGTCGGCAATGTTGTTGATTAAGGTGCCGTTGTTTTCAGCGGCACTGTATGGCTCACCAAAAAAGGTAAGGTCACCAATGGCTAAAACTTGGCCTTCCGTTGTCAGAACAGCAGCGGCTCGCTCTCGACCACCCTCACTGGTTGATGACTCAACCGAGTCATCGCCGAGAATGACCTCGTAGCCAGGGGCATTGACGGAACTACCAGAGTACAGAATGACTTTGCTGCTATCATCAAGTCCTGCGGTGATTGGGCTGTCAGAGAAATTCGTGTAGACAACATTGCGGTAATTATTATCATTGTTTTCCAAACTATAGAGGTAATCGTTAGAAAAAATGATGCCAAATGAACTAGCAATGCTGTTTAGGGCTTCAACCACAACCGTTCGAGTGGGGTCACCAATGATGAAGACCCGTCCTCCACGCTCAACGAAATTTTCGATTGCCAGAACTTCATCAGCCGTATATTCAATACGGGGGACTGGTAAAACCAGGGCCTTGGCGTAACGAAGCTTATCAGCCAAACCTTGTGGCTCTTCCTCCTCTGCAAGCTCTGGATTGAGGAGAACCTCGACACTGAAGCCACGAGCGACAACTTTGGAGAACAAAGTGTTCAATTCTTCAATGAAAAAGGCGTTGCTGTGAGAGTAATCTACAACGACGACACCTTCACTGACAGTGGGGTTGTCGACAGCGGCCAGTCGTTCTGATCTGGCGGCTAATTCGACAGGAACATCTGTCAAGGGGCGATCTGGGGCAGAATAGGCTGTTCCAGTGGCACCATAGTAGTTCCAACGTGCAAAGAGGATGATCGCGATGATGACGATGGGGATAATGACAAAGGGTGCCCAACTATATTTTCGCATTAATTACTCCAGAGGAACGTAAAGTTGATAAAATGCTGGCCAATCTGTCTCTTCGGCAGAAAGATCAAACTCAATCTCTGTCGAATCAAACTCTTCATACATTTCTAAAGCTGAGATTAAGGAAGACCCTTCAAGCGAGGCCAGGTATTCATCTCGAACATCAACAATCTCATATTGATCGATGCCGGCCAAACGAGCCGCAGCATCAAAGGCATCGATGCGAGAGCCAAGCTCATCGATGATACCAAATTCCATCGCTTCAATTCCTACCCAAATCTCGCCAGTAGCTACCTGATCTGGGGTTAACTGCAATGGATTGGGTGATTTTGATCGTTCAGCCACGACACTGTCTCGAAAATCAGCGTGAAGTAGATCTAACTTTTGCAAATAACTGGTGGGGCTACCGCCCGTTGTTTTGAATGGCCCAGTTGTTGTGAATCGCTCACTCAACGTCTCTGGTTGAGGTTGTGAGAAAATTACCCCAACATTCCCGATAATTGAGGCGGGCTTGGCATAAATTTCATTGGCCCCCACTGCAACCTGATAAGCTGCACTGGCCGCCAAAACATCCAGGCTAGCAACAACGGGTTTTTCGTCTCGTAATTTTCGGACTTGGAAATAAATGTCGTGACCCGCAGAGGCGCTACCACCGGGGCTGTTGATGGCAAAAACGACACCGTGAATGTCATCTGCATTGCGGGCATAATTTATTTCGCGGGAGATCGTTTCGGCGGTAATGCTGCCGACGGGGCCAAATAGATCAATAACACCAATTTTTGGGGTAGGAATTAAGGCGACTGCCAAATAATAACCACCCACGAGCGCAATCGCGATAACGACGAGATAAAGCACAACAGCCTGCACTGTTGAATTAGTGGATGATTGGCTGTCTTCGCTTCGAATTTCGCTCATAAAACCTCCTTATTGTTGTTAAATGGTGAATGTACTTGATTGTACGAGTGCATTATTAAAATGGAATGAACAATATTCCTCCCATTATACAGAAGATTGCGGGATTGTGCTACCGACTATTGTCGTTACACAATCCTATAAAGTCCGTAATCCATCCTACTACTTTGTAATGTAAATTAAGGGGATTGACTAATAAACACCCCATCATTACCCTAGAAACAGAATAATGATGGGGTGAATTTGTCAACTCGTCAGTGAGGCTTGTATTACATTGTGAGTAGGACCATCATTATTAACTGTCAGTTGAAACGGTCTCTGGCGAAATTTTAATATAAAACAGGCTAGTATCGGGTTTGAGCGGGCGTTTGAGCCACAAAGGCCGTCGTAACCCATCGGCATTTGTGCCATTACGTGTTTTCGCCACCCAATCTCGATACACCTGCATCGATTTATTTGTATCCACTCGGATATCCCCATTGCGGTCATTTGGCCCCGCTTTGGTCACGTTCATTGCCTTTTGATGCCAGCAATGCATTCCACTGATAGGGTCAGGGTGAACCGCGTGGGTGATATTTTGATGGACCCCGACATCCTCCCACCAGATGCGTGAGGTGTCTGGATCATCCGATTCATAGGCAGTGGCCCCGTGAATTTGACGAATGGAAAATTCGCCGTTCTCGGTTTCATCAATTTCGACCAAAGAGGATGAGCTACGATTGACACCACTATTTTCTTGTAACCGCCAACGGCCCAGATGGTGGCTCATGGCGATGATGCCGGGTTTGATCCCTTCGGTGACCCATACTTTTGTCACAAAATAGCCTATTTCGGTCTCAACCTTGATCAGATCATTGCTTTTGACGCCAATCCGTCGTCCATCTTCAGGGTGCATCCAGACTGGATTGCGGTGGCTAATTTCATAGAGCCATTTGGCGTTTGCAGAGCGGGTGTGAATGAGTGTAGGAAGACGAAAAGTCGGAAGCAATAACATTTCACCTTTTGAGCGGTCGATGTTGTCTGTATGAACATGGCTTTTAACATAATGAGGGAGGGTGTATTCCGGCTCGTCCCAGCCCCATTCTTTGACGGTAGGCTGGAAGAACTCAAGTTTGCGGCTGATGGTATTAAACCCAACTTTAGGTTGCCCCTCTATCATTGCTCCCACAACCTTGCCATCTTTCAAGATACGATTTTGTTCATCAATTGAAAAATCAGAGGGCAAGCCGTTGTCAACTGTTTCCAAACCAGCGACTGGTTTTTCATAGGGGGTGTAATTCTCTTTGACCACCTCAAAGCTACCAAATTTTCGCATATACTCCAGCGGGGTCAAGCCTACATTGGCAGCGGCTTGCGGTAGTCCAGGGACGCTGTTTTCAAAAATCCATTGATAATACTCATCCACGGTGATGCACTCACCGGGGCGATAGGGACTCTCAAAGTGTTCCCGGATACCCAAGGAGCCATCAGGATCAAGCCGCCAGGAGAGTTGCAACCAAAATTCATCCTCTTCCCACACCTCGCCAGGATTGGCTTCATAAGTGAAGGTCACTTTTTGTCCCATTCGCTCCATCGCCACCCGTCGGACAGGTTGCCGGAAGGCAATCCACTGCCCAGCGTGGGTTTCCTGGCTCATCAAATCATGACGTTCACTGGCGTGCCCCATGGGGAGGACATAGTCCGCATACCATGCCGACTCATTCCAGGTTGGGGTTAGGGCGATATGATTTTTGATCAAGCTTTCATCGCGCAAGGCTTTCATCCAGATAAAGCCATCGGGATTGATCCACAATGGGTTGTAAACGCGGGTGAAATAAACATCCAACTTGCCACGGCCTTCTAAAAGAAAGTGGGGCAAGAGAAAGCTCAACTCATAGTGAGCAAAGGGCCACTCTTTTGGCAGGAGGAGTTCGTTCCATTTCTTTTGCGGTTTGGGCGTTGAGTGGGCTTTTGGCGCGAATTTATTCCAACTGTTGGCGCTGGTACCCCCAGGCGTGCCGACCGAGGCGGTCAAGACATTTAGGAAGAAGAGGGTGCGGGAGACCTGCCAGCCACCCAGGTTGCCACTAGCGGCACTGCGCCAAACGTGAGCGGCTAATCTACCTTGACAATCGGCCACAACCTTGGCGGCAGCCTCTAGTTGTTCGGCTGGGACACCACACTCTTGCGCCGCATATTCAAAGGTGAACTCACTATAAATCTCTTTCATTGCCACATCAAAATTCTCGAAGGTAACCTCAACATCAGGACGTTCTTCCTTTAGATAGGTGTCCCAATTGACCCACCGCTGCACAAACTCACGGTCATATAGATCGTTTTGAATGAGATAATTAGCGATGGAGAGGAGGACAGCCGCTTCAGAGCCTGGCCAGGTGGGGAGCCAATGGTGGGCGTGAGAAGCCGTATTGCTCAAACGGGGGTCAAGCACAATCAATTTGGCCCCATCCATTTTGCCTTCAATAATACGTTGAGCGTGTGGGTTAAAGTAGTGCCCCGTCTCCAAATGACTGCTGACCAGTAAGATCACCCGTGCATTCGCGTAGTCAGGCGAGGGGCGATCAAAGCCACCCCAAAAGGCGTAGCCAGTCCGGGCTGAAGCCGAGCAGATATTCGTATGACTGTTGTGCCCATCAATCCCCCAGGTTTGGATGATGCGATTGATGAAGCCATCCTCACCCGGTCGGCCCACGTGATACATCACTTCGTTGTGCCGATCTTCTAAAATGGCCTGCCGCATTTTGCCAGCAATGTCATCCAGAACCTCATCCCAAGTGACCCGCTTCCACTTTCCTTCACCCCGTTCACCGACACGTTTGAGCGGATACAAAATGCGTTCGGGATCATAAATCTGGTTTTTTGTGGCGGGGCCTTTCGCACAGTTTCGACCGCGACTGCCGGGGTGAACTGGATTCCCCTCGAACTTCTGAACCTCCATCGTCTCTTTGTCAATGTAGGCCAACAAGCCACAGGCGCTCTCACAGTTGAAACAAACCGTGGGCACTAAGGTGTAATTTCGGGCCACCTTCTTTGGCCACGCTTTGGGATCATACTCAACCCAGTTATCCCACTTTTCAATCGGGGGGTAATTGGTCAAGCCATTTTCAACTACAGGCTTGGGCATTGTGGTGGAGGCTGTGCCCATACTGGTGGCTTGGTGAATGGGCGCCTCAATTGGATCGCTATTTATTCTACCTGCCGCTGTTGCCGTGGCGAGTGCAGGCTCGACACCGTTTGTTAACTTTGCGACAGAATTTAGAAATCGTGTTAATTTTTCTTTCATTTAATCTCACTCCGTTGATCGAGGTGGTTATAATCGATGGGAGAGCTATGTTCATAGATGTACATTATAAGACGCGATAGTGCGTAGTACGTACGTAGTGCGTAGTGATGAATAGTTCAAATTACGCACTACGCACTACACCCTTAGCACTATTAGCCCTCTTTTCGTCTAAATCTCAGCTCTCTAAAGCTCCAAAGCCTAAGAATTCGGTATCTCCTGTGGGGCCATTACAAAGGCGTGCTCAAATAGGTAAAGGCCGATGATCGTGGTGATGGCGGCGATGATTAGGAGAACTGGAGCCAAGGCCGCACTTAAACCGGCCACGATGAGCAAAATGAACGGGACAACGTGACCGAGGCCGATGGAGCCAGCCCAGAAGTGATTGCGATATTTGCCGTGGCTAATTTCGTGAGCTGCTCGTGCAGCAATTTCTGACGCGTGCGGCATTCCAAATTCGCCCATCAACGTGACGAACAAGTCAACAATCAGGGAGACACCAAAAATCCAGGTTGAAACCGTCATCATTGTGGCTGAAACGGGAATAAACACGCCAAGCACCAACAATGTTGCTGAGCCAACCATCAAGGCTTGAATAACTAAGTGGGCCGGGAGTAAGGTGCTTTGCCACAGATCACGCCCTTCCGCCTGACCGAACAGGAAGGCGGTGTAAATGGCTGAGGCGATGGCCAGAACAAAACCGATGACCAGCAACGGTAGACGGGTGGCTGCAGCCACTGAGCCATCAATCAGTCCAAGATAGGCTGCCCCCTCAATCAGGAACCATAGCCCGCCAATCGCTGAGAAGCCCATCAGTATAAAGGCTCCACGGGTGAGCCAGGATTTCATTTGCGGTCGGAAGACGATCCGCAAGAAGGTGCTGGGCTTTTCCAGATCCATAACCAGCAACAGCGTAGTAATTCCGATGAAGAGCAATGCGGTGAAGTTGCCAGCCAAAGCCAGCAATGGATTGAAATCAATCACATTGAGGCCAAAGAATATGGCGAGTAGGGCAAAGATGCCACTGCCGATTCCCTTGGTAACGAGATACGTTGGTACGGGCCAATGCCACGGCACTTTGTGCTGGGCGTTGTAGGTGGTTTGCACCATATGCTCAGCCATTGTACCTTCGCCAATGTGGATAGGGCCTTGGGACATCGTTCCCACGCCTTGGGCGGAGGGGGTGCGGATGGCTGTGCCAGACGCAGCGGTTTTTGTGGTGGTCTGGAGCGGAATGATTTCCCCGTGGTAGCCATTACCATTGCCGTGTCCATTGCTCGTCACATTTTGCTCGGTGATTAATTCTGACCACATATAATTGGCCTCGCCAGCCGTGGGCGTCAAGCCAACATCATCTCCATCAATGTAAAACAGGTTTGGGGCTGTGCCTTGTTCTGGCTTGCGGACGCTGACCTGTTCGCGGGAGAGCATTCGGCTGATTTCGCTAGCTGGGTCATCCAAATCGCCCGCGATGATGGAATGGGTGGGGCACACGACCACACAAGCAGGCTCCAGCCCGAGGTCGGTGCGATGGGAACAGTAGTGACACTTGGCCGCACTGTGCGTTTCGGGATCGATGTAAATGGCATCGTAGGGGCACGCTTGCATACAGGCCTTACAACCGATACAGACATCAGGATCAAACTCAACAATCCCATCGTGTCGCTGATACATCGCCGTGACAGGGCAAATGCGGACGCAAGGTGGATTGGCACAGTGGTTACAGCGGGAGACCTGGAAATATCGTTTTGAGTTGGGAAACTCACCCTTCTCAACATATTTTACCCAGGTCCGGTAGACACCAAGCGGGACTTCATTTTCAGACTTGCAGGCTGTACTACAGGCGTGACAACCAATGCAGGTCTTGTTGTTAATAATGAAGCCGTAGTTCATTGATTCCTCCTTGAATGAATGATTGGGGGAATGAAGTAATCATTGTTAGATTTTTAAGACTTAGCGACTTATGTAAAACAGAGCTGCGTCCTAACTGAGGATTATAATGGATAGAAATTTAGGTTTCATCCCGCAAAGAGGGAGGAAGGCTCACCCATTTGGGTGATTTTTTACTCCAAATCGATAAGCCCGCGGCGGACGCCATCGAGGACGGCTTGGGTACGATTAGTTTTGTTGAGTTTGCGGAGAATATTTTTGACGTGGGTACGAACGGTCTCTTCACTAATGAAAAGTTGTTTTGCGATATCAAGATTGGTGGCACTTGTGGCCATTAGCTGTAACACCGATAACTCGCGGGTGCTCAAGATGCGATTGGATCGATTTGAGGCAGGTCCGGCTTGGGAAAAACGGAGGAGGGCTTGGGTAATGATCGGATGAAAATAGGAGTCGCCGCTGGCGATGTGACGAATGGCTGTTGTCAATTCTTCTGTTGTCGCATCTTTGACAATGTAGCCATCCACCCCTGCTTCAATCGCCTCAAATATTCGCGCATCGGCTTGGACCCCTGAAAGCATCAAAATACGACTGCGACCTGATTTGTCTTGCAATTTCTTTGTCATCTCAATGCCATTCATTTTTGGCATATTGAGATCAAGCAAAATAACGTCTGGTTGGAGGCGCTTGACGAAGTCCAAGCCTTCAAACCCATCTTTAGCTTCACCTATGATTTCAAAATCGGATTGGAGTTGAAGCGCCAAGCGTAGGCCTTGTCGAACCATCGCGTGATCATCGATGATTAAAATTCGAATAGAACTCACGAGTTAAATTCCGTTAGCAAAGATGCTGGCTTATAAGAATCCTCCACCTCTGATTTTTTAACAGGTGGATAGGGTACCTGAGCAATCAGTAGCGTTCCCTCACCATACACACTGCTGATTTCCAAGGTTCCGTGCAAAGCTTGAATACGCTCCGTCATACTATTCAATCCTAAATGCTGCGCATCATCACGATCTTCGGTGGCGAATCCGTCGCCATCATCGGCAATCCGTAATTCGATGTAATCTTGATAGCGGGTCAGCTTAACGATGGCTTGTTGTGCCTGAGCGTGTTTGATGGTGTTGGTCAATGCCTCCCGAATGACCCGATACAACTCCTGCCGAATGACATAATCCCATTGATCAAAATCGGCTGATAGGTCGATCTTGAGGCTGACTGATGATAGATGGGCCAGGCTGCGCAAGTGGCGATGCAAGCCAGCTACAAACAGCTCGGAGGTGACTTCATCAGGCTGACGCATGTTAAAAATTGTTTGCCGAATTTGATCTTGGGCTTCGACCACACTGCAATGGAGGGTATTGAGCATCTCCTGAAGTTGAGGCTCCGTTGTCAAGTGTTGACTAACCGCCTGTAAGCCATACGCCACCCCATAAAGCGCTTGACTAACATTGTCGTGCAAGTCTGTAGCAATCCGTTGGCGCTCGATGGCAATCGCCTCATCTTGCGTCTGCATCAGTCCAATTTGGATATTCCCCAGAGCAATCGCCACTTGAATGGTCAGATGCTCGAATAACTGCCGCTCCGCTTCTGACAATGGTTGATGTGCTGGAAGCTGATCAAGGAGGAAGACACCAATGAGTTGATCGCGTAGAAGCAACGGGAAAATCGCATAATGGACCCCTTGAACCAGCCTCAGATTGATTTGAGAATCACTGGTTGGCGCTGTTCCATCGATGATCTCCACGATACGGTTTTCTTTTATGGCTTGAGCGATTGGCCCCTGCTCAGATTTAAGGCTAACTTGATCGATATGTGCGATTTGATTTGTAATATTTGGAGCCGGTGTCCGCGTTCGTTCCATGGCCAGCCAGCTCGTAAGGCTATCTAATTCAGCATCATACAAGCCAACCAAAGCCCGTTCGTACCCCATCTTATGGACGACACCATCCAAGAGCACGGTCTGTAATTCTGTCGGATCAAGAGAGGCTTGAGCAATTTTTGACAGTATTTTGATTAAATCAATTTCTTGTTGTAGCTGTGCGATATCCTTCATAGAACTCTCCAGCGATGGCTATCGTTCGATCGGTACATCGATTAAATTGCCCCACTCGGCCCAAGCCCCATCGTAATTGCGGACCTGCGGGTAGCCAAGGAGGTAAGTGAGGACAAACCAAGTATGGGAAGATCGCTCACCGATACGGCAGTAGGGAATGACGGTTTTGTCAGCGGTGACACCATTCGTCTGATAAAGTTGATGTAACGCCTCAGCCGATTTGAAGGTGCCATCTTTATTTACATTTTGCCCCCAAGTGATGTTGACTGCCCCAGGAATATGTCCGCCCCGCTGGGCACCCTCATTGGGAAGATGATCTGGCGCAGTGAGTTCGCCAGAGTACTCTTTGGCCGAGCGTACATCGACTAAGGCAACATCGGGTTGATACAAACCAGCGAGAACATCATCCCGTAGGGCTCGAATGGCGGGTTTAGCTGGCGAAGCTGTGTAGTGAGTGGGGGTAAAGCTGGGAGTCGTTGTTGTCGTTGGGCGATTTTCAGCAATCCATTTTTTTCGACCCCCATTGATCAAACGGGCATCTCGATGCCCATAATATTTCAAAAGCCAAAAGGCATACGTGGCAAACCAATTGTTTTTATCCCCATAGAGAATAATGGTCATCTCATTGGTGATTCCTGAACGGTTCATGAGGGCTTCAAACGTGGCAGAGTCAGGGATGTTGCGCCGTAATGGATCGCAGGTGTCGGTTTGCCAATCCCAATTGATGGCATTGGGGATATGTCCTGTCATATAAGCGGCAGGGTCTGAGTCCATTTCGATAAAGCGAATATTTTGGGCATCAAGCTGGGTGGCTACCCAATCCGTCTCGACCAACACCTCCGGGTGTTTATAGTCGTTTCGGTCCATATTTTTCTCCATCCAGGTTACAGTAGTCGGGCCATTATAACATAGTTGGGAGAGAGAGATAGTTTGAGAGTGAATTGGTTATGAAATTTGAATTTTGCCAAGCTTCAACTAAAATTCTTGAAACACCTCAATATTAAGGAGACCTATTATGACCGCAAGAGGTTCGACATTTCGCACAGGAAATCCAACCCTAAGCAACAGTACGTTTGATGGGTTGCCCAGTACGGCTGAGGCAATGACCATTCAGGGCACGGTGAACAAATCGTTTTTATTATTAGGCTTATTGCTTGTCTCTGCTGTTTGGATTTGGACAAGCTCTGATCTGCGAGAGCCCTCCCAAGTGGCTGCGCTTACACCTTGGATCCTTGGCGGGGCAATTGGTGGATTTGTCATTGCCATTGTGTTGGCTTTCAAAAAGACGTGGGCGATGTTCTTAGCCCCGATTTATGCGCTCTTGGAAGGTTTATTTTTGGGAGGTATCTCTGCTATTTTTGAAATGCAGTACTCTGGGATTGTTATTCAAGCCGTGGCCTTGACCTTTGGCGTCTTCTTCTGTCTTTTGCTGGCTTATACCTCACGGCTGATCAAGGTGACCCAGAATTTCCGACTAGGTGTTGTGGCCGCCACAGGCGGGATTGTCTTGATCTATCTCCTCTCCTTTGTTCTTGGCTTCTTTGGAATTAACGTCCCCTACATTCACGAGAGTGGCCTGATTGGTATCGGCTTTAGCCTCTTTGTCGTCGTTATTGCCGCTCTCAATCTTGTCCTCGATTTTGACTTTATCGAGAATGGCGCGGCAAACGGTGCCCCCCGTTATATGGAGTGGTACGCGGCGTTTGGTTTACTGGTCACCCTTATTTGGCTCTACATTGAAATTTTGCGTTTACTGGCAAAGTTGCGCAGTCGGGATTAAGACTTAAAAACACCAATGAAGCTACAATTCTTAGGGAGTGGAGATGCCTTTGGCTCGGGCGGGCGATTTAATACGTGTATATTTGTTGAAGCTGAGTGCTCAACCTTTCTCATTGATTGTGGCACATCTGCCTTAATTGCAATGAAGCAATACGGCTTGGCTCCAAATCAAATCGATACGATACTTATCACCCACTTACACGCCGATCATTTTGGGGGGATACCCTTCTTTTTGCTAGATGCACAGTTTTTTGCCAAGCGTAGAGAACCCTTAACCATTGCCGGACCACCAGGCATCAAAGAAAGAATTCCCACTGCAATGGAGATTTTTTTCCCTGGTTCATCCCAGACAAAACCAAAGTTTGATCTTCGTATTCTTGAATTAGAACCGGTCACCTCTACCGAACTCAATATGATTAGGATCACGCCGTTTGTTGTTGATCACGATCGTGTCGCTTCCTATTATGCCTATCGGATTGAGGTTGATGGTCGGACTATTAGTTATTCTGGAGACACTGAATGGCGTGATGAATTGATCGAGGTGGGGCGTGAGGCGGACCTCTTCATCTGTGAAGCCTATTATTATGAAAAGCAAGTCCCCAAGCACCTCGATCTTAAGACATTGGAACAACATCTACCAAAGATACAACCAAAACGCCTCATTTTGACCCATATGAATGATGATATGCTTCAGCGGAAGGATAGTCTTGGTTACGAAACTGCGGAAGATGGGATGATAGTGACCTTTTAGTTAAAGATAATTGCTATCGCGTAATATCTCGCAATAGCCGCTCAAATAGTTGGCTATAAATGGTCTCATCCTGCCAGCCGCGCCAGTCGGGGATGTAATATTGGTTGATGTCATCGCCGAAGCCAAAGTCACTCCACCCAGCCGCAATGTGTTCAAAATCGATCAGGCGAATAGGAAAAAGGCGGCTTCCCTCAGAGACTTCTTCGCCGATTTCTTGGGCTAGAAATTTTCCGGCAATGGCCCGACTAATCTCATCTTTGACCCACTCACTTTCCATACTCGCTTCACTGATAATCAGCAAAAAGACATCGTGCAGGCGTATCGCTTCATCAATCTGTTGATCCAATTTACGCCCACCAACAAGATCTTCAGGGGCATACCAGCAACGGATACCCTTTGTTTGCAAATCATTGTGGAGTTTTTCTGCCAGAGCCTGATCCTGTGTTGTGTAGCTGATAAAGCAGGGGGCCATTTGTATCGCCTGCCCCACCTTTAGTTCGTGGAGCTTGTAGACGATGTCGGTAATCTCTTCCGCAGAGAGATTGGGGCGATACAACTTTACATTTTCAATTTCCCAATCGCTAAAGCCACAACCCCGCAAAAAGATTTCGGGGATTTGCCCCTGCGATTTGATGAGGGTGTCGGTGCTGATGGATGAAGAACTGAGATGCTTGATGGTCTCAAGCCCTTGTGCTTGGCGTAAATCCAGATTCAACAAAGACGTCACACCGAGGCGAGCTTGACTGAAATTTGTTTCCTGCAAAGTCACATCACTTAAGTTGGCTCCGCTAGGCACAGTCCAGCTAGGATGACTGTAGTGAACGCCTAAAGAACCGCCACTTAGGTCGGCCTGGCTGAGATCAGCTTGGCTCAGATTGACCTTACTCAGATCGGCCCGACTGAGATTGGCCTCACAGAGATATGCCCCCGTCAGATCAGCCCCTGTTAAGTCCGTGCCTGTGAGATTGGCCCCATCGAGATGGGCATCTTTGAGATATGCCTCTCTAAGATCAGCTTTGGTTAGGTTTACGCCACTGAGATCAGCTTCTCGGAGGTCTGCCTTATAAAGGTCCGCTCCGCTAAGGTCAGCTTTGCTAAGGTTGACCCCACAAAGATTTATTCCCCTCAAATTGGCTCCAGCGAGATTAGGTTTCTTGTTTTGATCAAGTGCCTTGCTAACGATTTCTTCAACTTGGTCGGGTGTTAATTTTTCGGTCATTGATTGTTTCGGTCTCGTGATTTGTATAGTGGTCTGATTGATTTTAATAATGTTAAAGGAAATGGGCTAATTGGGGAGGATGTGGTTGTAAATAAATTGCTAAAGTTGTATTTAGAATTTTTTGGAGGGAGCGTAATCAGGAGATTAACAATCAGGATAGACTGTTATTTGAGGCTACGTATTTGTTTGACCATAAG
Source organism: Phycisphaerae bacterium (assembly GCA_028285035.1). Next base: position 1,680 of record JANQQF010000062.1, on the reverse strand, counting down.
GCTGTCATAAAAGTAATGACCGACCCAGTGACTATAATCAATAAACCGTGCATGAGAACTAAACCACCACCTATCGCCAAATTCTTATCTGCTTCGGCCTGTAGAATGATCTGTACATAATGGAAACTTGATGTGCTGATAAGCATCACACTACTAACAATAAGCCATTTTCTTGGTGGTTTTATGAAGTTTGGTCGATAAACTGTGAGGTAGATGACTCCAAAACTGATCGGCACAATTAAATATGCCCATATATCGCCAATATAAAAGCGACCGCCGAGCAGATAGCATAGAAGTAAGCCAAATATGCCTATGATGGCCCGTTTTGTTAATTTTGAAGTAAATTCAATTGAAGAACCAACTAGACTAATAACAACTAAACCCATTATCAAGAGTAATGCCTTATTTTTGTACAAATAGAAGGAGTTTCAACTTTTTCGTTCAAACAGGGCAGGTTTCAACTGCGGAAAAATGGTAGTTATAGTACTTTCCCAAACAAATCAAAAGATCAGAAGCCAATTGCTTTTGAGTTAGCAACTCGACCCGAATAAGCTTGTGATTGTCAAAGATCAGACGACCGGGCATCTGAAGTAAATCGCGAACAATGCGCTTGAGACCATAGCGAGCAAAGGGCGAATCTTGCAAAGCGTGATGCTTAAAATCAGCCAGTAAATTGTGAGCCAGATCGGTCAGCAGGACATAGCCGGATTGACCATTAAAAGATCGTTTACGCCGAATGCCTAAAGCCAAACCGTGCTTATCTTGGCGGAATTGTTCAACCTCAGCCCCGCCCCGATGGTTGTATAAGGCCCAAAAATGCTTTTTCGAAGGCAAAGTCAAAGTGCTGACGAGGTAGCTATGCAAAAATTTATCCTCTTTCCACCGACGTTGAACAAAGGCCCGAATCGGTCGGTCTAAAGTGAAAGGAGGCGTGACTTCACCTAACCAAACTTCATCATAGGCATCCCAGCGTGAAACGTGTTTGGCGAGAGCTGCTGCTCGGCTACTTGATAAGCCTTTGGCGTGTAAATGATAGCCTTGTTGAACGATTAAACGGAAGTTGGCTTCACTCCCGCCTCCGCCATCCATCCGCCAAACGGTACGACGCCGTTGCTCTGGTGCTAACTCTAATGAACTTTCTACCCCAGTTAAGGCATCAGGTAAGCAATTCACCGTATGGCGGTTACCAGGGTACAGTTGTGACCAGATCGTTTCTTGATGAGAGACCGCACTGACTCGAGCGAGTTGGCGGCCTGTTATGTTTTTTTCTCTTGAAAATACCCTTTGCTGCTTCCTTGGGACTGTTTGCTACAGGGCAACCCACTCAAATCGTAATCAAGCCACAAAAATCCTCGCCAATCGTGATTTTTTGTGCCACTATCTTTTTGTATGATTTGTTGGTTCGCCTGCTGTAATTGCTCAAGGTTCATTTGAGTTAGCCCATCCAAGGTTAATGACAGCATTGATTGGTCGGCGAACCGATCCCAGCCACCACTTTTGGCGAGCGGGCTATCTCCTTTCAGTTTCGTATTCACTTCTGATAATGTCTCGCATCCTGCCAAGATGCTCACCAAAACCTATTCTCAGTAGATCACAGATTGAGGGTTGAGATGAGTAGGAATAGCCATAACAACGCCATAAATAGCTTCAATAGAACGAATAAGAAAGCGAGAAAAACGA